>NZ_CP108455.1:5935000-7135000 GCF_036241575.1 Streptomyces sp. NBC_01267
GTAGCACGGGGCCCGAGAAATCCCGTGTGAATCTGGCGGGACCACCCGCTAAGCCTAAATATTCCCTGGTGACCGATAGCGGATAGTACCGTGAGGGAATGGTGAAAAGTACCGCGGGAGCGGAGTGAAATAGTACCTGAAACCGTGTGCCTACAAGCCGTGGGAGCGTCGCTGACAGTACTTGTACTGTTAGTCGTGACTGCGTGCCTTTTGAAGAATGAGCCTGCGAGTTAGCGGTGTGTAGCGAGGTTAACCCGTGTGGGGAAGCCGTAGCGAAAGCGAGTCCTAATAGGGCGTTTGAGTTGCACGCTCTAGACCCGAAGCGGAGTGATCTAGCCATGGGCAGGTTGAAGCGGCTGTAAGAGGTCGTGGAGGACCGAACCCACCAGGGTTGAAAACCTGGGGGATGACCTGTGGTTAGGGGTGAAAGGCCAATCAAACTCCGTGATAGCTGGTTCTCCCCGAAATGCATTTAGGTGCAGCGTCGTGTGTTTCTTGCCGGAGGTAGAGCACTGGATAGGCGATGGGCCCTACCGGGTTACTGACCTTAGCCAAACTCCGAATGCCGGTAAGTGAGAGCGCGGCAGTGAGACTGTGGGGGATAAGCTCCATGGTCGAGAGGGAAACAGCCCAGAGCATCGACTAAGGCCCCTAAGCGTACGCTAAGTGGAAAAGGATGTGGAGTCGCAGAGACAACCAGGAGGTTGGCTTAGAAGCAGCCACCCTTGAAAGAGTGCGTAATAGCTCACTGGTCAAGTGATTCCGCGCCGACAATGTAGCGGGGCTCAAGCGTACCGCCGAAGTCGTGTCATTCCAGCACATACCCCCAACGGGGGCTGGGATGGGTAGGGGAGCGTCGTGTGCCGGGTGAAGCAGCCGCGGAAGCGAGTTGTGGACGGTTCACGAGTGAGAATGCAGGCATGAGTAGCGATACACACGTGAGAAACGTGTGCGCCGATTGACTAAGGGTTCCTGGGTCAAGCTGATCTGCCCAGGGTAAGTCGGGACCTAAGGCGAGGCCGACAGGCGTAGTCGATGGACAACCGGTTGATATTCCGGTACCCGCTTTGAAACGCCCAATACTGAATCAGACGATGCTAAGGCCGTGAAGCCGTCCTGGATCCTTCGGGTGAAGGGGAGTGGTGGAGCCGTCGGACCAGATCTGTACTAGGTAAGCGATGGGGTGACGCAGGAAGGTAGTCCAGCCCGGGCGGTGGTTGTCCCGGGGTAAGGGTGTAGGACGTTACGTAGGCAAATCCGCGTAACACGTAGTCTGAGACCTGATGCCGAGCCGATTGTGGTGAAGTGGATGATCCTATGCTGTCGAGAAAAGCCTCTAGCGAGTTTCATGGCGGCCCGTACCCTAAACCGACTCAGGTGGTCAGGTAGAGAATACCGAGGCGTTCGGGTGAACTATGGTTAAGGAACTCGGCAAAATGCCCCCGTAACTTCGGGAGAAGGGGGGCCATTCTTGGTGATCCGATTTACTCGGTGAGCTGGGGGTGGCCGCAGAGACCAGCGAGAAGCGACTGTTTACTAAAAACACAGGTCCGTGCGAAGCCGTAAGGCGATGTATACGGACTGACGCCTGCCCGGTGCTGGAACGTTAAGGGGACCGGTTAGTCACATTTCGGTGTGGCGAAGCTGAGAACTTAAGCGCCAGTAAACGGCGGTGGTAACTATAACCATCCTAAGGTAGCGAAATTCCTTGTCGGGTAAGTTCCGACCTGCACGAATGGCGTAACGACTTCTCGACTGTCTCAACCATAGGCCCGGTGAAATTGCACTACGAGTAAAGATGCTCGTTTCGCGCAGAAGGACGGAAAGACCCCGGGACCTTTACTATAGTTTGATATTGGTGTTCGGTTCGGCTTGTGTAGGATAGGTGGGAGACTTTGAAGCGGTCACGCCAGTGATTGTGGAGTCGTCGTTGAAATACCACTCTGGTCGTGCTGGATGTCTAACCTCGGTCCGTGATCCGGATCAGGGACAGTGTCTGATGGGTAGTTTAACTGGGGCGGTTGCCTCCTAAAGAGTAACGGAGGCGCCCAAAGGTTCCCTCAGCCTGGTTGGCAATCAGGTGTTGAGTGTAAGTGCACAAGGGAGCTTGACTGTGAGACCGACGGGTCGAGCAGGGACGAAAGTCGGGACTAGTGATCCGGCAGTGGCTTGTGGAAGCGCTGTCGCTCAACGGATAAAAGGTACCCCGGGGATAACAGGCTGATCTTCCCCAAGAGTCCATATCGACGGGATGGTTTGGCACCTCGATGTCGGCTCGTCGCATCCTGGGGCTGGAGTCGGTCCCAAGGGTTGGGCTGTTCGCCCATTAAAGCGGTACGCGAGCTGGGTTTAGAACGTCGTGAGACAGTTCGGTCCCTATCCTCTGTGCGCGTAGGAATATTGAGAAGGGCTGTCCCTAGTACGAGAGGACCGGGACGGACGAACCTCTGGTGTGCCAGTTGTCCTGCCAAGGGCATGGCTGGTTGGCTACGTTCGGAAAGGATAACCGCTGAAAGCATCTAAGCGGGAAGCCTGCTTCGAGATGAGTATTCCCACCCCCTTTGAGGGGTTAAGGCTCCCAGTAGACGACTGGGTTGATAGGCCAGATGTGGAAGCCCGGTAACGGGTGGAGCTGACTGGTACTAATAGGCCGAGGGCTTGTCCTCAGTTGCTCGCGTCCACTGTGTTAGTTCTGAAATAATGAACGGCCGTGTTTGCTGTCTTTAATTAGACGCAGTCGGTGTTGGTTAATTTCATAGTGTTTCGGTGGTCATAGCGTTAGGGAAACGCCCGGTTACATTCCGAACCCGGAAGCTAAGCCTTTCAGCGCCGATGGTACTGCAGGGGGGACCCTGTGGGAGAGTAGGACGCCGCCGAACAATTTTTCAACTCCAGCCCCTGAACTTCGGTTCAGGGGCTGGAGTTTTTTTATGCCCTGTCACTTGGTGTTCACATAGGGCAGCCACGATGCAGCCATGAGCACCGCGAGGTTCCTGAAGTCCGCAGGCGTTGGAGCCGGTGACGAGGTCGTCGTGCCGGCCTACGGCGGCATCGAGGCCGCCCTGGCCGTGACGATGGTCGGGGCCAGGCCCGTCTTCGCCGACATAGATCCGTCGAGTTACTGTCTGGACCCCGGCGCGGTCGCCGCCGCACTCACCCCTTGCACCGCCGCCGTGGTGGTGGTCGCTGCCTTCGGGCACCCGCCGGACCTGGTGCGGATCGGTGAACTCGGCCGTGCCAAGGGGCTCTTGGTCGTCGGTCCGCAGGAGGCCGTCGTCACCGAGGACGAAGTGGGTCAACGACGCTCCCACGCCGCGTACTTGGACGAGCGGCTGACCGGCGTGCGTACACCGGCTCCGGACGCGGCACACACGTACCAGCGCTACGTCGTACGCGTGCCGGGCAACGGCCGCCCCGACCGTGATGCCTTCGCCCAGGCGCTCCGTCGCAGGGGAGTGGGATGTGAGGTGCCCGTGCCGACGCCCGTTCACCGGATGCCGGAGTTCCGTGCGGACGTGCGGTTGCCCGAGGCCGAGCGGGCCGCAGACGAAACGCTGGCTCTGCCCTTGCACGGTGTGCTGCGGCGCCGTGAACTCCAGCGCATGGTCTCGTCCTGCAACGCCCTCGGCGGGCTGCTTCAACCTGCCTTCTAGACGCGGTCCTTCGACAGGTTCTCCGTGTGGCGCGTGATGGCTGGAAGCACGGCCGAGTTCGGGTATGATTTCTCTTGTTGCTGCGCCCCAATAGCTCAGTCGGTAGAGCGTCTCCATGGTAAGGAGAAGGTCTACGGTTCGATTCCGTATTGGGGCTCTCACACCGAAAGGCCCCCGCCGGTTGGCGGGGGCCTTTCGCGTACCGGCTACTTGGGCGGTTCGGGCACGCGCATGGCCAGGATCGCCATGTCGTCGGAGGCCGGTTCTGCGGCGAAGCGCTCCACCGCGCGCAGGATGCGTCCGGCGACCGCGCCCGCTGTCAGGCCCGTACAGGTACTCAGTACGTCCGCCAGGCCGTCGTCGCCGAGCATGCGCGTGCCCTCGCGGCGTTCGGTGACACCGTCCGTGACGCACAGGAGTACGTCGCCCGGGTCGAGGGTGACCGTCTGCTCGTACAGCTCCAGGTCCTCCATGACGCCGAGCAGCGGCTGAGGTTCGGCCGCGGGCTCCACGGTGCCGTCCTGACGCAGGCGCAGTGGGAGCGGGTGGCCGGCGCAGACGACCTTGAGCAGGGCGCTGCCGTCCTCCTGCGGCCACAGCTCTCCGTACAGGAGCGTCAGGAAGCGGCTGCGGGAGCCCTCGTCGAGGATGGCCGCGTTGAGCCGCTCCAGGACGGCGGGGCCGCCGAAGCCCTCGCGGGCGAGCAGGCGCAGGGCGTGCCGGGCCAGGCCGGTGACGGCTGCGGCTTCCGGGCCTGTACCGCAGACGTCCCCGATGGCGAAGCCGTACGCGCCGTCGCGGATCGGGAAGAGGTCGTAGAAGTCGCCGCCGACCTCGTTGCCCTCGCCCGCGGCCCGGTAGATGACCTCCACCTCGACGTTGGGCACCTCGGGCAGGCCGGGCGGCAGCAGGCTGCGCTGAAGTGCCTGGCTGATGGCGGTGCGTTCGGAGTAGAGGCGGGCGTTGTCGAGGGCCAGCGCCGCACGGCGGGAGAGGTCCTCGGCCAGTTCCAGGATCTCCTGGCGGAAGTGGTCGTCGGACGGTTTGCCGAGCGTGAGCATGCCGATGACGCGGTTACGGGCGACCAGCGGCAGTACGACCGTCTCGCCGCCGACCGCGGCGGCCGTGGCGAGCGTCGTGCCGATGCCGGAGCCGAGCGCGGGGCTGGATCCGAGACCGAGGCTGCGCCTCGACGAGGTCAGTGCGGCCTGGTGGGCGGCCTCGCCGGGGGCGGCCCAGATCCGGGCTCCCGGAGTGGGTACCGGCTCGGGCGGGTTGATCTTGGAGAGCAGGGCCTTGAGGCCGTCGATGCGTTCCTCGTCCTCGTGCAGGACGTAGGAGAGGTACGGCTCCGACGACTGGTCGGCGATCGTGTACACGGCGCACCAGGCGGCCAGCGTCGGCACGGTCATCTGGGCCATCAGGGCCAGCGTCTGGTCCCGGTCGAGCGTGCCTGCCAGCAGGTCGGATGCTTCGACGAGGAACGAGAGCGACCCCCGGCGCAGCTTCTCCAGCTCGCCGAGCCGGGCCGATTCCACGGCCAGGGCGATACGGTCGGCGGCGAACTGCAGGCGCAGCGCCTGCTCGTTGGAGTACCGGCCGGGGGCTTCGGCGGAGACGCCGAGGGAACCGGTGAGGCGGCCCTCGACCTTGAGCGGGACGGTGACGACGGATCGCATGCCCGTGCCGTTGAGGAGCGGAACAGCTCCGGGGACGGCGGCCAGGTCCTCGTGGACGGCGGGCATCCGGGCCGATCCGTACCGTCCGGTGCCCGCCTCGACAGGCACCCGGGCGAAGCGCTGGCGGGCGGACGGCAGGCCGGTGGTGGCCCGCACCTCCAGCTCGGTCTCGTCGTCGGTGGCCAGCAGCAGGAACGCGGCGTCGGCGTCGAGCATGTCACGCGCGCGCTCCACCGTGCGCTGCAGGAGACCGTCGAGGTCGTCGGGGGCGGGGGAGCCGATGAAGACCTCGAACGGGTCGGCGGCCCGGTGGTCGGTGAAGGAACCGGTGTCGTTCTGCGGAGTGCGCGGCGGGGTCTGCAGCACCGCGCGCTCGTAGTCGCGGACGAGCAGGCAGACGGTCGACGGCTCGCCCTCCGCGTCGCGTACCCGAAGGTGTGAGGCGTACACGGGCACGACCCGGCCGTCGGCTCCGCGGATGCCGTAACTGCCTTCCCAGCGGGACAGTTGCAGCGCTTCGGCGATGCCGGTACCGGTACCGGGGGTGTGCGGCCAGGCGGCGAAGTCGGTGAGCTGTCGGCCGATGGCCTGCTCGGCGGTGTGCCCGAAGAGCTCGGTGGCGTCCTCGTTCCAGGAGGAGACCGCGCCCGTGCGGTCGATCTGGATCACTGCCACCCGGATGTGCTGGTCCGCGACGGGCAGCAGTTCCGGGGGGAGGAGGGGGCCTGCCGAGCGGGCGCCCACCGGGCGCTGCGGCAGGTCGAGTTGGAACCACACCTGCTTCTTGGTGGGGGTGTACTCGACGCCCCAGCGGGACGCGAGTGCGGCGCAGAGCAGCAGTCCTCGGCCGCCCTCGCGGTCGGGGCTGCCGAACGACTGGCCGCTGCCCTGGAGCGGGACCTCACGCTCCGGGTAGTGGTCGGCGACCTCGACGCGGATGCCGTCGTCGGTGCGCAGGCACAGCACGTCGGCGTTGGTGCCCGCGTGGACCACCGCGTTGGTGACGAGCTCACTGGTGAGGACGACGGCGTCGTCCACGACGTCGGCGTACCCCCAGCCCTGGAGGGTGTCACGGACAAAGGCACGGGCGGTCGCTACCGACCGCCCGACCGGTTCGAAGCTGGCAGCCGCCCGCGCGGTGATCACAGAACTCCTCGTACGCGTCTCGACGCCCGGCTCTGCCATGTCGGCCCGCCCCTCGCTGCCCGGTGGTAGTACTGGTGCCTCCGCCTCCGCCGGGCGGACGGGGACGGTTGGACAGCCGGATGCCAGGTTACTTACCTTCGCGGTCCGTGCGGATGCCGGTTACAGGGTTTCCGTCCTCGGAGGGCGGGGACGGTATCCAAAGCTGCCGAACTGTTATGGCCTGGTTCCGCCATGGTGAAACACTGGGCAAGCTTCTAGAGACAGCCCGGTACTACGGCCAACCCCTGCGGGAGGGACACGGTGGAGTCTGGCACGGCGGCGCGTGACAAGAACACGCGCGCAAAAAGCGGACAGTCGCCGAAAAAGCGACACCACGGGACAACCGAAGTGGATGCCGCCGCCCTGGGCAGACTGCTGACGGCTCTGGCCGCGATGCGCGACGGGAATTTCCGCCGCCGTCTCACGGTGTCCGGCGACGGGGTGATGGCCGAGATCGCGGCCGTGTTCAACGAGGTCGCCGACCGCAATCTCCACCTGACCGGTGAGATCGCCCGGGTGCGCAGGATGGTCGGACGTGAGGGGAAACTCACCGAAAGGCTGGAGACGGGGGCCCTGGAGGGCTCCTGGGCCGTAGCGATCGACGCGTCGAACGAGCTGGTGGACGATCTGGCGCGGCCGGTCTCCGAGGTCGGCAGGGTGCTGTCGGCGGTGGCCGAGGGCGATCTGGAACAGCGGATGGACCTCCGTTCGCAGGCGACGGACGGGGTGGAGCGACCGCTGCGCGGTGAGTTCCTGAAGGTCGCCCGTACCGTCAACAACCTGGTCGATCAGCTGTCGGCGTTCACCGACGAGGTGACGCGGGTCGCACTGGAGGTCGGTACCGAGGGCAAGTTGGGCGGTCAGGCTCAAGTGCGCGGTATGTCCGGTTCGTGGAAGGATCTCACGGATTCCGTCAACACGATGGCGTACCGGCTGACCGCACAGGTGCGTGACATTGCTCTCGTCACGACGGCTGTCGCCAAGGGAGATCTGTCACGCAAGGTCACGGTCCATGTGGCCGGCGAGATGCTCCAGCTGAAGAACACCGTCAACACGATGGTCGACCAGCTGTCCTCGTTCTCGTCCGAGGTGACGCGGGTCGCCCGCGAGGTGGGGACCGAGGGCGAGCTGGGCGGCCAGGCGGCCGTGCCCGGTGTGGCAGGGGTGTGGAAGGACCTCACCGACTCGGTGAACACGATGGCCGGGAACCTGACGTCCCAGGTGCGCGGTATCGCGGAGGTCACCACAGCCGTCGCCAACGGCGATCTCTCGCAGAAGGTCACGGTGAGCGCGCGCGGCGAGGTCGCGCAGCTCGCCGAGACGATCAATCAGATGACCGAGACGCTGCGTACGTTCGCGGACGAAGTGACCCGGGTGGCGAGCGAGGTGGGCGCCGAGGGGCTGCTCGGTGGCCAGGCGCAGGTGCCGGGCGCCGCGGGGACCTGGAAGGACCTGACCGACTCGGTCAACACCGTCTTCCGCAACCTCACGACCCAGGTGCGGGACATCGCGCAGGTGACGACGGCGGTCGCCAACGGTGACATGTCGCAGAAGGTCACGGTGGACGTGGCCGGCGAGATGCTGGAGCTGAAGAACACCGTCAACACGATGGTCGACCAGCTCCAGTCCTTCGGTTCCGAGGTCACCCGGGTGGCGCGCGAGGTCGGCGTCGAGGGGCGTCTGGGCGGTCAGGCCGAGGTGCCGGGCGCCGCCGGGACGTGGAAGGACCTGACCGACTCGGTGAACACGGCCTTCCGTAACCTCACCGGGCAGGTGCGGGACATCGCGCAGGTGACGACGGCGGTCGCCAACGGCGATCTGTCGCAGAAGGTCACGGTGGACGTGGCCGGCGAGATGCTGGAACTGAAGAACACCGTCAACACGATGGTGGCGCAACTCTCGTCGTTCGCCGACCAGGTCACGCGGATGGCGCGTGAGGTGGGCACCGAGGGCCGGCTCGGTGGCCAGGCCCGGGTGGACGGGGTCAGCGGTACCTGGAAGGAACTCACCGACTCCGTCAACTTCATGGCGGGGAACCTGACTTCGCAGGTACGTCAGATCGCCCAGGTGACCACTGCGGTGGCGCGTGGTGATCTGTCCCAGAAGATCGACGTGGACGCGCGCGGCGAGATCCTCGAACTGAAGACGACGATCAACACGATGGTCGACCAGCTCTCCGCCTTCGCCGAGCAGGTGACCCGGGTCGCCCGTGAGGTGGGTACGGACGGTCGCCTCGGCGGTCAGGCGCAGGTGCCGGGCGTGGCCGGCGTATGGCGTGACCTGACCGACTCGGTGAACGGCATGGCGGGCAACCTCACCGCGCAGGTCCGCAACATCGCGCAGGTCGCGACCGCGGTGGCGCGGGGTGATCTGTCCCAGAAGATCGATGTGGACGCCCGTGGCGAGATCCTCGAACTGAAGAACACCCTGAACACGATGGTCGATCAGCTCTCGTCGTTCGCGGAGCAGGTGACGCGGGTGGCCCGAGAGGTGGGCACCGAGGGGATGCTGGGTGGTCAGGCCGAGGTCCAGGGGGTGTCCGGTACGTGGAAGGACCTCACCCAGTCCGTCAACTTCATGGCGAACAACCTGACGTCGCAGGTGCGCAACATCGCGGAGGTCACCACCGCGGTGGCCAAGGGCGACCTGTCGAAGAAGATCACCGTTGACGCCAAGGGCGAGATCCTCGCGCTGGTCACGACCGTCAACACGATGGTCGATCAGCTGTCCTCGTTCGCGGAGCAGGTGACGCGGGTGGCCCGAGAGGTGGGCACCGAGGGAATTCTCGGCGGGCAGGCCCGGGTGCGCGGGGTCACCGGCATCTGGGAGGACCTCAGCGACAACGTGAACCTGATGGCCAACAACCTGACCAGCCAGGTCCGTAACATCTCGCAGGTCGCCACGGCGGTCGCCAACGGCGATCTGACCAAGAAGGTGACGGTGGAAGCGCGTGGCGAGGTCGCGCAGCTCGCCGACACCGTCAACACCATGGTGACGACCCTGTCCTCGTTCGCCGACGAAGTGACGCGGGTAGCGCGTGAGGTGGGCACGGACGGTTCGCTGGGCGGCCAGGCGCGGGTGCCGGGGGTGTCCGGTACGTGGAAGGACCTCACCGAGTCCGTGAACTCCATGGCGTCCAACCTGACCGGACAGGTGCGGCAGATCGCCACGGTCACCACGGCGATCGCCAAGGGCGATCTGACCAAGAAGATCGACATCGACGCCCAGGGCGAGATCCTGGAACTGAAGACCACCATCAACACGATGGTCGACCAGCTGTCGAGCTTCGCCGAGCAGGTGACCAGGGTCGCCCGCGAGGTGGGCACCGAGGGCCAGTTGGGCGGTCAGGCGCGGGTGCGTGATGTGGACGGCACCTGGCGCGATCTCACCGAATCGGTGAACGAGATGGCCGGGAACCTGACCCGCCAGGTGCGCGCGATCGCGGCGGTCGCCACCGCGGTGACCCGGGGAGATCTGAATCTCAAGATCGATGTGGATGCCGCGGGCGAGATCCAGGCCCTCCAGGACAACATCAACACGATGATCGCCAACCTGCGTGACACCACGGTCGCCAACAAGGAACAGGACTGGCTCAAGGGCAACCTGGCCCGTATCTCCGGTCTGATGCAGGGCCGCCGGGAGCTGGTGGACGTGGCTTCGCTGATCATGAGCGAACTCACCCCGGTCGTCTCGGCCCAGCACGGCGCGTTCTTCCTGGCCATGCCCACCGGGTCGGCGACGGAGGTCGGTCAGGGCGACGAGAGCGCGTACGAGCTGCGGATGCACGGCAGTTACGGCTACTCGGCGGGTTCCATGCCGACGACCTTCCGGCCCGGTGAGACGCTCATCGGTACGGCGGCCGAAGAGAAGCGCACGATCCTGGTGGAGAACGTGCCGCCGGGCTATCTCAAGATCTCCTCCGGTCTGGGTGAGGCGCCGCCCGCCCATGTGATCGTGCTGCCGGTGCTTTTCGAGGGACAGGTCCTGGGAGTGATCGAACTGGCTTCGTTCCAGCCGTTCACCCATATCCAGAAGGACTTCCTCAACCAGATCGCGGAAATGATCGCGACGAGCGTCAACACGATCAGCGTGAACTCCAAGACCGAGGTTCTGCTGAAGCAGTCGCAGGAGCTCACCGAGCAGCTGCGGGAGCGTTCGGCGGAACTGGAGAACCGGCAGAAGGCGCTTCAGGTATCCAATGCGGAACTGGAGGAGAAGGCCGAGCTGCTGGCCCGGCAGAACCGCGACATCGAGGTGAAGAACACCGAGATCGAAGAGGCCAGGCAGGTGCTGGAGGAGCGGGCCGAACAGCTCGCGGTCTCGATGCGCTACAAGTCCGAGTTCCTGGCGAACATGTCGCACGAGCTGCGTACACCGCTCAATTCCCTGCTGATCCTCGCCAAGTTGCTCGCTGACAATGCCGAGGGAAATCTCTCCCCGAAGCAGGTGGAATTCGCCGAGACGATTCACGGGGCCGGTTCGGATCTGCTCCAGCTGATCAACGACATTCTGGATCTGTCCAAGGTCGAGGCGGGCAAGATGGATGTCAGCCCGACCAGGATCGCGCTGGTCCAGCTCGTCGACTACGTCGAGGCCACTTTCCGGCCGCTGACCGCCGAGAAGGGCCTGGACTTCTCCGTACGGGTGTCGCCGGAGCTGCCCGCGACCCTGCACACGGACGAGCAGCGGTTGCTGCAGGTGCTGCGCAATCTCCTCTCCAACGCGGTGAAGTTCACCGACACCGGGGCGGTGGAGCTGGTGATCAGGCCGGCCAACGCCGGCGTGCCGGACGCCATTCGCGAGCAGTTGCTGGAGGCGGGTTCGCTGCGCGACGCCGACGGGGATCTGATCGCCTTCTCGGTCACCGACACCGGGATCGGCATCGCGTCGAGCAAGATGCGGGTGATCTTCGAGGCCTTCAAGCAGGCGGACGGTACGACGAGCCGCAAGTACGGCGGTACCGGGCTCGGTCTGTCCATCAGCCGGGAGATCGCACGGCTGCTCGGCGGTGAGATCCATGCGGCGAGCGAGCCGGGGCGTGGCTCCACCTTCACGCTGTATCTGCCGCTGCACGCCAGCGAACTGCCGCCGCAGGGCTATCCGCAGCTGAGCCCGGGTGGGCTGGAGCGGGCGCCCGGTGCCGGAGAGAGCAGGATGCCCGACGAGGCGGGTTCGAGGTCCGGCATGGCGCCCACGGACGTCCAGGGCGGGCCTGCGGGCCTGTTCCGGCGCCGCCGCAAGGCGCTGGGTTCCGCGGGCCGTCCGTCGGCGCTGCCGGCCAGTTCGGGCGTCACGGGCGGGACCACGTCCGTGGAACGGGAGCCGTGGGCGGTGGAGGAGAAGGAGGCGGCCGAGCCGCGCCGGGTCTTCCAGTTCAACGGCGAGAAGGTGCTGATCGTCGACGACGACATCCGCAACGTCTTCGCGCTCACCAGCGTCCTGGAGCAGCACGGCCTCGCGGTGCTGTACGCGGAGAACGGCCGGGAGGGCATCGAGGTCCTTGAGCAGCACGACGACGTGACGCTCGTTCTGATGGACATCATGATGCCGGAGATGGACGGTTACGCGACGACGACGGCGATCCGCAGGATGCCGCAGTTCGCCGGGCTGCCGATCATCGCGCTGACCGCGAAGGCGATGAAGGGCGACAGGGAGAAGGCCATCGAATCCGGTGCCTCCGACTATGTGACCAAGCCGGTCGACCCTGATCATTTGCTCACAGTAATGGAGCATTGGATGCGCGGTGAGTGATCGATTTCACGCCCAGTACTTGCGAGTTGCTGACTGAGTGTGGCCGAAGGCGTGTGAGGCGGCAGTATTCGGGGAACCTTCTGGTCTCCCGCCACGTTTCCGGTATGTGTGCAGTGACATCGTGGTGACTGGGTGTGGTGACAGGCGGGGTGCGGTTACCATGACCGGCACAAGGACGGACGGCGTTACGGAGCCGTCCCCTGGGGCGGCGCCCGGTGCACTGCCGGGACGAGGAGGACGGGCCATGGTGCAGAAGGCCAAGATCCTCCTGGTCGATGACCGGCCGGAGAATCTGCTGGCGCTGGAGGCCATTCTCTCCGCGCTCGATCAGACACTGGTGCGGGCATCGTCAGGGGAGGAAGCGCTGAAAGCGCTGCTGACGGACGATTTCGCAGTGATTCTGCTGGACGTCCAGATGCCAGGCATGGACGGGTTCGAGACCGCCGCGCACATCAAGCGCCGGGAGCGGACCCGCGATATTCCGATCATCTTCCTCACGGCCATCAACCACGGGCCGCACCACACGTTCCGCGGTTATGCCGCGGGAGCGGTGGACTACATCTCGAAGCCGTTCGACCCGTGGGTGCTGCGGGCGAAGGTGTCGGTGTTCGTCGAGCTCTACATGAAGAACTGTCAGCTGCGTGAGCAGGCCGCGCTGCTCCGCCTCCAGTTGGACGGCAGCGCTCCGGTCGGCGACGCCAAGGAGCCGGCCGGGCTGCTCGCCGAACTGTCCGCGCGGCTCGCGGCAGTTGAGGAGCAGGCCGAGGCGCTCTCCAAGCAGCTCGACGACGAGTCGGCGGACGCTGCCGCAGTGGCGACCGCGGCCCATCTGGAGCGCAAACTCACCGGCCTCCGCCGGGCCCTGGACGCGCTGGAGCCGGGCACGAGCGGCCCGACTGCCGCGCTTCCGTCGCAGAATTGACGGCCTGCCCGATGTGGGGCTGGCAGCCGGTCCGGCTGAACACGCGTCAAGAGGCGTGTTCACAGGGGCGACACGAACGGGTGAAGCGGTAACCACAGGTGTCCGTTGCCGTGGACACCGGTAACCTCGGCACCATGGCCTCACGTACGTCCGGCAAGGGTTCCCAGGGCACGGCGGGCACCGCGAAGCCGCGCGCCGGCCGTACCGCGGGCGCAGCCAAGAAGGCGGCGCCCGCGAAGAAGACCGCTGCGAAGAAGACCGCTCCCGCGAAGAAGGCACCCGCCAAGAAGGCGGCTGCGAAGCCCGTACCGAAGCCGGCACCGTCCCCCACCGGGGGCGTGTACCGGCTCGTACGGGCGCTCTGGCTCGGCACCGCCCACGGCGTCGGGGCGATGTTCCGCGGCATAGGGCGGGGCGCCAAGGGCCTCGACCCGGCGCACCGCAAGGACGGGGTCGCGCTGCTCCTGCTCGGCCTGGCGCTCGTCATCGCGGCGGGCACCTGGTCGAACCTCCGCGGTCCGGTCGGTGATCTCGTCGAGATGCTGATCACCGGAGCCTTCGGGCGGCTCGATCTGCTGGTGCCGATACTGCTGGGCGCCATCGCTGTGCGGTTGATCCTTCACCCGGAGAGGCCGGAGGCCAACGGGCGGATCGTCATCGGGCTCTCCGCGCTGGTTCTCGGGGTGCTCGGACAGGTCCACATCGCCTGCGGCGCACCGGGGCGCGGTGACGGCACCTCCGCACTGCAGGACGCGGGCGGGCTCATCGGCTGGGCCGCTTCCAAGCCGCTGATCTTCCTGATGGGCGATGTGCTCGCCGTACCGCTGCTGTTGCTGCTCACCGTCTTCGGGCTGCTGGTCGTCACGGCCACCCCGGTCACGGCCATCCCGCACCGGCTCAGGGCGCTCGGAGCCCGGCTGGGAGTCGTCGATCCGGAGCCCGGCCGGGACGCCGAGGCGGAGGACGACGAGCGCTACGAGGAGCAGTGGCGCGAAGCGCTGCCCGCCGGCCGCAGGCGCGCGTCCGTACAGCGGAGCGAGACGCCCGAGCTGTACGACGCGGAGCAGGCCGAGGAGGAGGCCCTCACCAAGCGCCGCAGGCCGCGCAGGCCATCCGTGCAGCCCGCGCCCGGCCGGACCATGGACGCCGTGGATGTCGCGGCAGCCGCCGCCGCGGCGCTGGACGGCGCGGTGCTGAACGGGCTGCCGCCCTCGCCGCTGGTCGCGGATCTGACCCAGGGCGTGTCCGTGGAACGCCCGGAGGCCACCTCGAAGTCGCTCTCGGCGCCCGTGCCGTCCGCCCGCGAGTCCGCGGCCACCGGGCAGCCCGACCGGCCGGGGGTCCCGTCCGCGGTACCCGATCTGACGAAAGCGTCCCCCAAGCCGGCCGAGTCGCAGCCCCTGCCCTCCCGCGCCGAGCAACTGCAGCTCTCGGGCGACATCACGTACTCGCTCCCCTCGCTGGACCTGCTGGAGCGGGGCGGCCCCGGCAAGACGCGCAGCGCCGCCAACGACGTGGTGGTCGCCTCGCTGTCGAACGTCTTCATGGAATTCAAGGTCGACGCGGCCGTCACCGGCTTCACCCGCGGTCCGACGGTCACGCGCTACGAGGTGGAGCTGGGCCCGGCCGTCAAGGTCGAACGGATCACCGCCCTCACCAAGAACATCGCGTACGCCGTCGCCAGCCCCGACGTCCGGATCATCTCCCCGATCCCGGGCAAGTCCGCGGTCGGCATCGAAATCCCCAACACCGACCGCGAGATGGTCAACCTCGGCGACGTCCTGCGGCTCGCGGACGCCGCCGAGGACGACCACCCGATGCTGGTGGCTCTCGGGAAGGACGTCGAGGGCGGCTATGTGATGGCCAACCTCGCGAAGATGCCGCACGTCCTGGTCGCGGGCGCGACCGGCTCCGGCAAGTCGTCCTGCATCAACTGCCTGATCACCTCGGTGATGGTGCGGGCCACCCCCGACGACGTACGGATGGTGCTGGTGGACCCCAAGCGGGTCGAGCTCACCGCGTACGAGGGCATTCCGCACCTGATCACGCCCATCATCACCAACCCGAAACGCGCCGCGGAAGCCCTTCAGTGGGTCGTCCGGGAGATGGATCTGCGGTACGACGACCTCGCGGCGTACGGCTACCGGCACATCGACGACTTCAACCAGGCCGTGCGGAACGGTAAGGCGAAGGCCCCGGAGGGAAGCGAGCGGGAGCTCTCCCCGTATCCGTATCTGCTGGTCATCGTCGACGAGCTGGCCGACCTGATGATGGTCGCTCCGCGTGATGTGGAGGACTCCATCGTCCGGATCACCCAGCTGGCCCGCGCGGCGGGCATCCACCTGGTGCTCGCCACCCAGCGCCCGTCGGTCGACGTCGTCACCGGCCTGATCAAGGCGAATGTGCCCTCGCGCCTCGCCTTCGCCACCTCCTCGCTCGCCGACAGCCGGGTCATCCTCGACCAGCCGGGCGCCGAGAAGCTGATCGGCAAGGGCGACGGGCTCTTCCTGCCGATGGGGGCGAACAAGCCGACCCGTATGCAGGGCGCCTTCGTCACCGAGGACGAGGTCGGGGCGATCGTCCAGCACTGCAAGGACCAGATGGCGCCCGTCTTCCGCGAGGACGTGGTGGTCGGGACGGCGAAGAAGAAGGAGATCGACGGGGACATCGGGGACGACCTGGACCTGCTGTGCCAGGCGGCCGAGCTGGTCGTGTCCACCCAGTTCGGCTCCACGTCGATGCTCCAGCGCAAACTGCGGGTCGGATTCGCCAAGGCGGGCCGGCTGATGGACCTCATGGAGTCGAGGAACATCGTCGGACCCAGCGAGGGATCGAAGGCACGCGACGTGTTGGTGAAACCGGACGAAATGGATGGAGTCCTCGCAGTGATCCGCGGGGAGTCTCTTCCGTAACAGAAAGGGGGGCAACCGTTTCCCTTGGCTGTACGTCAAGTTGGAGGGAGAAGGCGGTGGGTTGTCCTTCTCCCGGGTTGTCCTCGGCCGTCCGGCGAGTCGCTACCGCGATCTGCCGACCTGATGGCGTAGAAAGCTCTCCCTCCGGTTGCCCCACCCTTTCCCCGCCCCCCTAGACTGAACATCCAGCAGGTGGCTCACGCTCGAAAGGCGCCCCCGTGTCCATCGGCAACTCCCCCGAAGACGACCGGCCTTCGATCGGTCGTACCCTCCAGCAGGCCAGGATCTCCGCAGGCCTGACGGTTGAAGAAGTCAGCTCGGCGACACGGGTGCGCATCCCCATCGTGCACGCGATCGAGCTGGACGATTTCTCCCGCTGCGGCGGCGACGTGTACGCCCGCGGGCACATCCGCACACTCGCGCGCGCCGTGGGCGTCGACCCGGCACCCCTCGTCGAGCAGTACGACGCCGAACACGGCGGCCGTCCCGCTCCCACCCCTGCCGCGCCGCTCTTCGAGGCGGAACGGATCAGGCCCGAACGGCGCCGTCCGAACTGGACGGCGGCCATGGTCACGGCGATCGTCGCGGTGATCGGCTTCGTCGGATTCACCATGTTCTCCGGCAGCGGCAGCACCGACAAGAACAAGGATCAGGTGGCCGAGGGGCCCACGACAGCCGCCAAGGCGGCCGATCCGGCCCCCAGCAAGCCCGCCGATCCCAAGCCCGCCCCCTCGGACAGCGCCATTGCGGCCGTGCCGAAGGACAAGGTGACGGTGAAGGTGTCGGCGGTCGACGACAAGAGCTGGATCTCGGCCAAGACGCACAACGGCAAGCTGCTGTTCGACGGCGTCCTCGCCAAGGGGGATTCCAAGACCTTCACGGACGGACAGCAGGTCGATCTGATCCTCGGGAACGCCGGGGCGATCCAGCTGTTCGTGAACGGCAAGAGCATCCAGAACGACTTCCAGTCCGGCCAGGTCGAGCGTCTTTCCTACACCAAGGGCGACCCCGAAGCAGGCTGATCACCCTCGCGGACCGGGCGTGGGCCGGGACAAAGTAGTCTTGAGCCCATGCCCGAACGCCGCACCGTCGCCCTTGTCACTCTTGGCTGCGCCCGTAACGAGGTGGACTCGGAGGAGCTCGCAGGCCGCTTGGCAGCGGACGGCTGGGAGCTCGTCGAGGATGCCGCCGAAGCGGACGTCGCCGTCGTCAACACCTGTGGATTCGTCGAAGCCGCCAAGAAGGACTCCGTCGACGCCCTGCTGGAAGCCAATGATCTGAAGGATCACGGCAAGACCCAGGCCGTCGTGGCCGTCGGCTGCATGGCCGAACGGTACGGCAAGGATCTTGCCGAAGCGCTCCCCGAGGCGGACGGGATCCTCGGATTCGACGACTACGCCGATATCTCCGACCGGCTCCAGACCATCCTCAACGGTGGAATCCACGCGTCGCACACCCCGCGGGACCGCCGCAAGCTCCTCCCGATCAGCCCGGCGCAGCGCCAGGAGGCGCCCGGTGTGGCCCTTCCCGGCCACGCGCAGGACACGGCCCCCGAGGACCTGCCGGAAGGCGTCGCCCCGGTCTCCGGTCCGCGTGCGCCGCTGCGCCGCAGACTCGGCAACAGTCCGGTGGCCTCCGTGAAGCTGGCCTCCGGGTGCGACCGGCGGTGCTCGTTCTGCGCCATCCCGTCCTTCCGCGGCTCCTTCATCTCGCGGCGCCCCTCCGACGTCCTGGGCGAGACGCGCTGGCTGGCCGAGCAGGGTGTGAAGGAGGTCATGCTGGTCTCCGAGAACAACACCTCGTACGGCAAGGACCTTGGCGACATCCGCCTTCTGGAGACGCTGCTCCCCGAGCTCGCCGAGGTCGAAGGCATCGAGCGGATCCGGGTCAGCTATCTGCAGCCCGCCGAGATGCGGCCCGGTCTCATCGACGTGCTGACCTCGACGCCGAAGATCGCGCCGTACTTCGACCTCTCCTTCCAGCACTCGGCGCCCGGCGTGCTGCGCGCGATGCGGCGCTTCGGGGACACCGACCGCTTCCTCGAACTGCTGGACACGATCCGCGGCAAGGCGCCGCAGGCCGGTGTGCGGTCCAACTTCATCGTGGGCTTCCCCGGCGAGAGCGAAGCCGATGTCGACGAGCTGGAGCGCTTCCTCACCGGTGCGCGGCTCGATGCCATCGGGGTCTTCGGCTACTCCGACGAGGACGGCACCGAAGCGGTCGGCTACGAGAACAAGCTGGACGCCGAGGTCATCGCCGAGCGGCTGGAACGTATCTCCCGGCTCGCGGAGGAGCTGACCGCCCAGCGGGCCGAGGAGCGGCTCGGTGAGACGCTCTCCGTGCTCGTGGAGTCGGTGGACGACGAGGACGGCGCGGTGGGCCGGGCGGAACACCAGGCGCCGGAGACGGACGGACAGGTGATGTTCACGGCGAGCGAGGGGCTGGTGCCCGGCCGTATGGTCGTCGCAAAGGTGGTCGCCACCGAAGGCGTCGATCTGGTGGCCGAGTGTCTCGGTGAGGAGGCGGGCAGATGACCGGAGCCCCGGCATCCGCCACGGGCGGTACCGGTGCCACGCCGGCGTCCGGAGGCAAGCTGGGCGCTGCGGTCGTCAACGAGGTCAGCCTGTGGAACGTCGCCAATCTGCTGACGATGCTGCGGCTGGTGCTCGTCCCCGGATTCGTGCTGCTGCTGCTCCATGACGGCGGGTACGACCCGGTCTGGCGGGCGTACGCCTGGGCCGCCTTCGCCATCGCGATGATCACCGATGTCTTCGACGGCCATCTGGCACGGACCTACAACCTGGTCACCGATTTCGGGAAGATCGCCGACCCCATCGCCGACAAGGCGATCATGGGGGCGGCGCTGATCTGTCTGTCGTACCTGGGTGATCTGCCCTGGTGGGTGACGGGAGTGATCCTCTTCCGGGAGCTCGGGATCACGCTGATGCGGTTCTGGGTGATCAGACACGCGGTCATTCCCGCCAGCCGCGGCGGCAAGCTGAAGACGCTGGCCCAGGGCACAGCCGTCGGCATGTACGTGCTGGCGCTGACCGGGCCGCTGGCGACCATGCGGTTCTGGGTCATGGCCGTCGCGGTGGTGCTGACGGTGGTGACGGGGCTCGATTACGTCCAGCAGGCGGTGACCGCGCGGCGCAAGGGCCTCGCAGCGGAGCGGGCCGCACGGTGACGTCCGCGGCCCGGGTGCTGGAGTTGCTGGCGGAGCGCGGGGAGACCCTGGCCGCTGCCGAGTCGCTGACAGGCGGCCTGGTCGCCGCCGAACTGACTTCCGTCCCCGGCGCCTCGCGGGTCTTCCGTGGGTCCGTGACGGCGTACGCAACGGGTCTCAAGCGCGAGATCCTCGGCGTCGACGGAGCTCTGCTGGCCGAGCGAGGGGCGGTGGACCCCGAGGTCGCCCGGCAGATGGCCGCCGGAGTGCGGCAGGTGCTCGGTGCGGACTGGGGAACGGCGACCACGGGGGTCGCCGGGCCCGATCCGCAGGACGGACAGCCCGTCGGGACGGTGTACGTAGCAGTTTGTGGCCCGGACGGTGCGGGGAATGTGGCCGCACTGCGATTGAACGGAAGCCGGGGGGAAATCCGTGAAGAGACTGTTCGAGGCGTTCTTGAGCTGCTCTCCGGCGAACTCTGCGGGAATGCAGGGGCACAGGATACGGAAGAGAACGGGGGGATTTGATGTTTGCAGCCCTGAGTGAACACGACATCACTCCCCGCACGGCCGCGGCGCAAGGCGGTACGGTGGGGCGTGAAGGATGCGGCTACGCGGTCCGAGGAGGGAGCCACCGATGATTCTGCTCCGTCGCCTGCTGGGTGACGTGCTGCGTCGGCAGCGCCAGCGTCAGGGCCGTACTCTGCGCGAAGTCTCCTCGTCCGCCCGAGTCTCTCTCGGTTATCTGTCCGAGGTGGAGCGGGGGCAGAAGGAGGCATCCTCCGAGCTGCTCTCCGCTATCTGCGACGCGCTTGACGTACGGATGTCCGAGCTCATGCGCGAAGTGAGCGACGAACTGTCGCTCGCCGAGCTGGCCGAGTCGGCAGCTGCCAGTGAACCTGTGCCCGCGCCGGTACGTTCGATGCTCAATTCCGTCTCCGTGACATCGGTGACGGGTGTTCCGACCGAGCGAGTGACGATCAAGGCGCCCGCCGAAGCGGTGGATGTCGTCGCTGCCTAGCACGTGCTTTCCGGCTCCGGCTGGTCCTCACGGACCGGTCGGAGCTTTTTTCTGCCCCGAATGTCCGAGATGTGGATATTTGTGCCATGGTGGTCGGAACGTATGAATGCATGGGAGGCCTCGCATGTCTGGCGTGAAGAGTTCGCTGTCCGGAGCTGATCTCAAGGTGGTCGGAGACGCGCTCCAGGGCGCACTCGCCGATCTCGTCGATCTCTCGCTGGTGGCCAAGCAGGTGCACTGGAATGTGGTCGGGCCGCGCTTCCGGTCCGTGCACCTCCAGCTCGACGAGGTGGTCGACACCGCTCGCCAGTACACGGACACCGTGGCCGAGCGGGCCTCGGCGGTCGGGGTGACGCCGGACGGCCGCGCCGCGACGGTCTCCAGGACCAGTGCGATCCGCGAGGTGCCGGAGGGCTGGATCAAGGACACCGACGCGGTGCGGATCCTGGTGGACGCGCTCGGTGCTGTCATCACCCGGATGCGGGAGCGGATCGCCGCGACCGACGTCCCGGACCCGGTGACCCAGGATCTGCTGATCGGGGTCACTGCGGATCTCGAAAAGCACGCCTGGATGTATCAGGCAGAGAGCGCGTAGCGATGCGCATACCCGCCGGGTGCACGCTGGGTGCGCCCTCCTGCCAGGCGCTCGGGCCCGTCTAGTGCCGCGACGGGGCAGAGCTTGCCGGGAACGGCGCTAGCGTCGGCCGGAGGAGGCAGCCATGGTGAAGCGGTGGATGCCGGCGCTGGCGCTGGCCGCGGTGCTGGGCGGGGCTTGGTGGTGGGCTGTGCTGAGGCTGCTGCTGATACCCGGTGGCACCGGGCCGTTGGAGAGCGCGGTCGCGCTGGGGGGCTGGGGGCTGAGTCTGCTGCCGGTGCATGTGGTCGCTCTCCCCGCCGGGGTGGCGCGCTCCGGCGGGGCATCGCGGCCCGGTGAACCGCAGGCCCCCGGGGCGCCGCGTTCCGGCAGGGTGTGGTTCGGCAGGGCGCGGCGCTCTACCAGGGCATGGCGACGCCGCCGTTCGGCCGCAGGATCTGACCCGTCGTGAATCCGGCGGCGTCGGATGCCAGATGCAGTACGGCGTGTGCGATGTCCGCAGGCTCACCGACCTTGCCCAACGGGGACAGCCGGGACATGAGCGTGGCGGTGTGCGCCTGCGCCTCCGAGTTGTTGTGCCGCTCGGTCATCGGTGTGCGGATCCAGCCGGGCGCGACCGCGTTGACCCGGATGCCGTGCGGGCCCACCTCGGTGGCGAGTGTCTTGGTCAGCTGCACCACGGCGGCCTTGGTGACGCCGTAACAGAGCAGCCCGGGGCCACCGGTGTCCACCGCGCCCGAGGCCATCGTGACGATGCTGCCCCGGGTGCCCGCTGCGATCATGGCGCGGGCGGCGGCCTGGCACGCGTACAGCACACCCTTGAAATTGATGGCGAGAACGCGGTCGAGGTCCTCGTCGCGTGTCTCCAGGACGGGGCTGCTGTGCATGATGCCGGCGATGGCCGCCAGGATGTCCAGTCGGCCCGAGGTGGCCGTGGCCGCTTCCACCGCCGTCTCCACCGCGGTGCGATCGGAGACGTCGAGCGGGTGGAGGTGTGCGGCGCCGCCGGTGTTCCCGATCAGGGCCCGGGTCTCGTGCAGGCCCGCTTCGTCGCGGTCCGCGCAGTGGACGGTGGCGCCTGCTTCCGCGAGGAGCACGGCAGTGGCGCGGCCGATGCCGCTCGCGGCGCCGGTGACGAACGCGGTGCGGCCGGTGAGGTCGTACGCCTTGACGGGCATGACGGGACCGTACGACCGCATCTGACACCCCGTCAACTGATGTGCCGGTGCCGGATTTGGACCGTCAGCTGAGCGGGGCGGTCTGCGGGGCGGGGCCCGACTGGCACCGGGGGCACCAGTACGCAGGACGCCTGCTGCTGCCGTCGCCCTGGTCCGCCGTGCGTACGGGGGTGGAGCAGCGCAGGCACGGTCGGGGTGCGCGGCCGTAGACGTACAGGCGGTGGTTCCACAGACCCGTCGTCGTACGGACGGGCCGCTCGCGGTTGGCCTCCAGGAGCTTCTTGGAGACCGCCACGGCCCGCTCGGGCCGCGGGAGTTCACCGACCGGGAGCCAGGGGGTGGCGCGCAGCACGAAGCAGATCTCGGATGTGAAAATGTTGCCGATCCCGGCGAGGTTGCGCTGGTCGAGGAGGGCTTCGCCGAGCGGGCGGGCGGCGTCGGTCAGCAGATTGGCCAGGGCCCGGTCGGGGTCCCAGCCGGGTCCCAGCAGGTCGGGACCGAGATGGCCCACCACGCTGTCCTCGTCGGTGGTGCGCAGCAGGTCGAGAACCGGAAGGCGGTAGCCGACGGCGGTGCGGTCGGCGGTGGCGAGGACGGCGCGAATCTCGTGGGACGGCCCGCCCCGCCAGCGCTCGCCGGGGGCGAAGACCTTCCAGGCACCGTCCATCCGCAGATGGCTGTGGAGGGTGAGGCCGCCTTCGATCCGCATGAGCAGATGCTTGCCGCGCGGGGTGACGTCGAGGACGGTGCGCCCGGTGAGATCGGCGGTGGCGAACCGTGGTACGCGCAGGTCGAAACGGGTGAGGGGGTGGCCGGACAGAGCGGTGTGCAGTCGCCGGGCGGCCTGGACGACGCTGTCTCCCTCGGGCATGTCCCTCCCTCTGCGGAACGGGCTGTCGTGACGTGCGGTGCTCAGCGCTTTCAGGCGCGCAGGCGCAGCCCCCTCGGGGTGGCCACGAACCCGGCCGCCTCCAGGGTCCGGCCCAGATCGGAGGTGAGCGCGGAAGCGCCGTTGGTGCGCTCCACCGTCACCGTGCCGAGCGTGCCGGAACCGGCTGCCGCGGCCAGTGCCTGACCGGCGGCCGACAGCCGGGGGTCGTCGGGCTCGGCGGCCCAGGCCAGGAGGCTCTTGCCACCGCGCTCCATGTACAGGATCAGCTCGCCGTCCACCAGGACGACCAGCGCACCCGCCTTACGGCCGGGCTTGTGGCCTGCACCGCCCGGTGATTCCGGCCAGGGCAGGGCCGCACCGTACGCGTTGGCCGGATCGGCGGCGGCGAGGACCAGCGCCCGGCCCGTGGGCCCTGGTTCCGTACGCTCGCTCGCGGCCGACGCCGCTCGCAGCCGGTCGACCGCACCGTCCATCGCGAACTGGGCTGCGCCCAGGCCTTCGACGACGTACCCCCGGCGGGCCTGGCCGCTGTCCTCGAAGGCGGAGAGGACGCGGTAGACGGCGGAGAACCCGCCCGTGACGCCCTCGGCGGCGACCGCGCCGCGGGTGACGACACCATGCCGGTCCAGGAGCGTCCGGGCTAGGGCGTGCGCGCGGAGTGTCGGGTCGGGTTCGGCTGCCGGCAGCACGGACCAGCGGCCCGCGACGGTGGGCGGACCCGTACGTGAGGCGGGGCGGGCAGCCGCGGTGAGCGAGCCGTACCTCCCGCGGGGGACCGTGCGCCGTGCGCGGTGGGCCGTGGAGCCCGCCGTGCGGCCCGAGCCGAGCAGGGAGCGCAGGGGGGCCAGGGTGTCGTTGGTCAGCCGCCCTGACCAGGCCAGGTCCCAGAGGGCGTCGGCGAGTTGGGGGTCGGTGGCATCGGGGTGGGTGGTGGCACGTATCTGGTCGGCGATCTGGCGGAAGAAGAGTCCGTAGCCCGGGGCGAGCGCCTTGAGGACGGATTCGTGGAGCGCGCTCAGTTCGAGGGGGTGCGGTGGCGGGAGGAGCAAGGGCGCGCTGTCCGAGAGGAAGAGCGAGATCCAGCCGTCCTTGCCGGGCAGCGCACCGGCCCCGGCCCAGACGACCTCGCCGGTGGTGGTGAGTTCGTCGAGGAGAGTCGGGGTGTACCCGGAGACCCGCGAGGGGAGGATCAGTCGCTCCAGGGCAGAGGCCGGGACCGGGGCCCCTTGCAGTTGCTCGACGGCACGCGCCAGACCGTCGATCCCGCGCAGGCTGCTGCCGTCGAGGTGCTGCCACTGGGGGAGGAAGGAGGCGAGAGCCGCGGGCGGAACCGGTTCGAGCTCCTGCCGCAGGGCGGCCAGGGAGCGGCGGCGGAGCCTGCGCAGCACGGTGGCGTCGCACCACTCCTGACCGATTCCGGACGGGTGGAACTCGCCCTGCACGACCCGGCCCGCCGCGGCGAGGCGCTGCAGAGCGCCGTCGGTGACCGCCGTGCCCAGGCCGAAACGTGAGGCGGCCCGGGAAGACGTGAACGGACCGTGCGTACGGGCGTACCGGGAGAGCAGATCCCCGAGGGGATCCTTGACGGGCTCGGTGAATGCTTCGGGCACACCCACCGGGAGCGCGGTACCGAGGGCGTCCCGCAGCCGGCCCGCGTCCTCGATCGCCGCCCAGTGGTCGGTGCCCGCGATGCGGACCCGGATGGCGCGGCGGGAGGCGGCGAGGTAGGGCGCCCATCCGGACTCCGCCCCGCGCGCGGCCAGTTCGGCATCGGTCAGCGGGCCGAGCAGCCGCAGTCGGTCGGCGACACCTTCGGCGTCCTTGATGCGCCGGTCCTCCGTCAGCCATTGGAGTTCGCTCTCCAACTCGTCCAGCACGTCGGCGTCCAGCAGCTCGCGCAGCTCGGCCTGGCCCAGCAGCTCGGCGAGGAGACGGGAGTCGAGCGAGAGGGCCGCGGCACGGCGTTCGGCGAGAGGCGAGTCGCCCTCGTAGAGGAACTGGGCGACGTAGCCGAAGAGCAGCGACCGGGCGAACGGTGACGCCTCGGTGGTGGTGACCTCGACGAGCCGCACGCGGCGGGACTCGATGTCGCCCATCAGCTCCACGAGCCCCGGAACGTCGAAGACGTCCTGGAGGCATTCGCGGACGGCTTCGAGAACGATCGGGAACGAACCGAATTCGCTTGCCACTTGAAGAAGCTGGGAGGCGCGCTGACGCTGCTGCCACAGCGGGGTCCGCTTGCCCGGACTGCGGCGCGGGAGCAACAGGGCCCGCGCGGCGCATTCGCGGAACCGGGAGGCGAAGAGGGCGGAACTGCCGACCTGATCGGTGACGATCTGCTGGATCTCGCCCTTGTCGAACGCGACATCGGCCGCACCGAGGGGGGCCTGTTCGGTGTCGTACTCGGTGCCCTGTGCGGCGGGGTCGCTGTCCAGCAGGTCGAGACCCATCAGCTCCGCGTCGGGCAGCCGCAGCACGATACCGTCGTCGGCGTGCATGACCTGGGCGTCCATGCCGTACCGCTCGGAGAGTCTGGCGCCGAGTGCCAGCGCCCACGGGGCGTGCACCTGGGCGCCGAAGGGGGAGTGGACGACGACCCGCCAGTCGCCCAGTTCGTCGCGGAAACGCTCGACGACGATCGTGCGGTCGTCGGGGACATGGCCGCAGGCACGGCGCTGCTCGTCGAGGTAGGACACGACGTTGTCGGCGGCCCAGGCGTCGAGCCCCGCTGCGTGGAGCCGCTGCCGGGCATCGTCCGGGGCGAGGCTGCCGACCTCACGGAGGAACGCACCGACCGCGCGGCCCAGTTCCAGCGGGCGGCCCAGCTGGTCGCCCTTCCAGAACGGCAGCCGGCCGGGCACTCCGGGCGCGGGTGTGACCAGGACCCGGTCGCGCGTGATGTCCTCGATGCGCCAGGAGGTGGTGCCGAGGGTGAAGACATCGCCGATCCGGGATTCGTAGACCATCTCCTCGTCCAGCTCGCCGACCCGCCCGCCGCCCTTCTTGGGGTCGGCTCCGGCGAGGAAGACCCCGAAGAGACCACGGTCGGGGATGGTGCCGCCGGAGGTGACCGCGAGGCGCTGCGCCCCGGGGCGGCCGGTGACCGTGCCGGCGATACGGTCCCAGACCACGCGGGGGCGCAGCTCCGCGAACGCGTCGGACGGATAGCGCCCGGCGAGCATGTCGAGGACCGCGGTGAAGGCGGACTCGGGGAGCGCGGCGAACGGCGCCGCACGGCGCACCACCGCCAGCAGGTCGTCGGCCTGCCAGCTGTCGAGGGCCACCATGGCGACCAGTTGCTGCGCCAGTACGTCCAAGGGGTTGGACGGGATCCGCAGCGATTCGATCGAGCCGGTCCGCATCCGCTCGGTCACCACGGCTGCCTGTACCAGGTCGCCCCGGTACTTGGGGAAGACGACACCGGTGGACACGGCACCCACCTGGTGCCCGGCACGGCCGACACGCTGGAGTCCGGAGGCCACCGACGGCGGTGACTCGACCTGGACGACCAGATCGACCGCGCCCATGTCGATGCCCAGCTCAAGGCTGGAGGTGGCCACGACAGCGGGCAGCCGCCCCGCCTTCAGGTCCTCCTCGACCTGGGCGCGCTGTTCCTTCGACACCGAGCCGTGGTGGGCACGGGCGAGCAGCGGTGGGGCCCCTTTGGCCGCGCCCGACTCGGCCATGATCTCGGCGGGGGAGTGGGCCTCCGGCAGGACCTCTCCGGTGGCTCGCTCGTAGGCGATCTCGTTCAGCCGGTTGCAGAGGCGCTCGGCGAGACGGCGGGAGTTGGCGAACACGATCGTCGACCGGTGGGACTGCACCAGATCGGCGATGCGCTCCTCGACATGGGGCCAGATCGAGGGCTTCTCCGCTCGGTCCGGGTCGCTGTCCGATGCCGGGGAGCCGCCCAGCTCGCCCAGATCCTCGACGGGGACGACCACCGAGAGGTCGAACTCCTTGCCCGAGGGCGGCTGTACGATCTCCGCCTTGCGCTGCGGTGACAGATAGCGCGCGATTTCGTCCACCGGCCGGACCGTCGCGGAAAGGCCGATGCGGCGGGCCGGGCGGGGCAGCAGTTCGTCGAGGCGCTCCAGCGACACCGCGAGGTGCGCACCCCGCTTGGTGCCGGCCACGGCGTGCACCTCGTCGAGGATCACCGTCTCGATGCCGGTCAGGGCCTCGCGCGCCGAGGAGGTGAGCATCAGGAACAGGGACTCGGGTGTGGTGATCAGGATGTCCGGGGGCCGCGTCGCGAGGGAACGCCGCTCGGCGGCCGGGGTGTCGCCCGAGCGGATGGCGACCCGCAGATCAGGCTCCGGCAGTCCCAGCCGGACGGATTCCTGGCGGATGCCGGTGAGCGGGCTGCGGAGATTGCGCTCGACGTCGACGGCGAGTGCCTTGAGCGGTGACACGTACAACACCCGGCAGCGCTTCCTGGCGTCGGCGGGCGGCGGTGCGGAAGCCAGCTGGTCGAGGGCGGCGAGGAACGCCGCGAGGGTCTTGCCGGACCCGGTCGGGGCCACCACCAGCACGTCGGAGCCCGCTCCGATGGCCCGCCACGCACCGTCCTGGGCGGCTGTGGGCGCCGAGAAAGCCCCCGTGAACCAGCCGCGGGTCGCGGGGGAGAAGGAGTCGAGCGCTGACCTCACCATGTCCCCATCGTGCACCCCGCCACTGACAACTGCCCGGACCAGCGGAAACAATGGATGCATGGGTCCGGGCGCCGAGGAGCGGGCACGGCACTGGCAGCTCGACGAGCTGCCCGGTGTCGATCTGCTGCATGCCCGCTACATCCGGAAGAGCTTCGCCCGGCACACGCACGAGACGTTCGTCATCGCCGCGATCACCCACGGCGTCGAGGCGTTCCACCACGGGAACGAGCTCGTCAGGGCGGGCGCCGGTCAGCTCGCACTGGTGAATCCCGACACCCCGCACACCGGCTATGCGGGGGTGCCCGAAGGGTGGACGTATCGCACGCTCTACCCGGCGTCCGGGCTCGTCGCCGAGGTCGCGGTGGACATCAGCACACTGAGCGGCCCGGTCGGCTTCACCTCGCCGGTCGTGGACGTCCCGGATGCCGCACGGCTCGTCGTCGGGGTGCACCGGGCCGCCGAACAGGGCAACGCGCTGGCCGCCGACAGCCTGCTGAGGCTCGCCGTGGCGCGACTGCTGCGTACGCACGGAGGCCGCCTCCCGGAGCGTCCGCCGCTCACGGCCGGAGCGGTCGACGCGGCCCGCGCGCGTGCCGTGCTGGAGGAGCGGATGGTGCGCCCGCCGTCCCTGGAGCGGCTCGCCGGCGACCTCGGCACCAGTCCGTTCGCCCTGCTGCGCGCCTTCAGGGACGCGTACGGCATGCCACCGCACACCTGGCTCACCGACGCGCGGGTACGGCGCGCCCGGCACCTGCTGGAGGCGGGTACGCCACCCGCGGAGGTGGCTGTCGCCGTCGGCTTCACCGACCAGCCGCATCTGAACCGGCACTTCACCCGGATCGTGGGGGTCCCGCCGGGTTCGTACCAGCGAGGTCGTGCAAGAACGTACAAGACCGGTCAGGCATGGCTCTCGTAGCGTCACCGATGTGGCAGCAGAACAGACAGCACTCACCGAAACCGGCGCAGTTCCGGAACCCAAACCGGACTCGGCCGTCATCAGGGACGCGCTCGGCGTCGGCGTCGCCGTCGGACTCTCCGGCTTCGCCTTCGGCGTGACCTCGGCGGGCTCCGGGCTCAGCATGCTGCAGACCTGTGTACTCAGCCTGCTGGTGTTCACCGGGGCCTCGCAGTTCGCACTGGTCGGCGCGCTGGCGGCGGGCGGCAGCCCGTTCACCGCCGCGGCCGGCGCCTTCTTCCTCGGCGTCCGCAACACGTTCTACGGACTGCGGCTGTCCCAGCTGCTCGCCCTGCCGCGAGCCGTACGTCCCTTCGCCGCTCACTGGGTGATCGACGAGACGACGGCTGTCACCCTTATCCAGCCCACCCGGCGGGCCGCCCGCATCGGGTTCACCGCCACGGGCCTGACGCTTTACGTGCTGTGGAACATCACCACGCTGCTCGGCGCGCTGGGCGCGGAGGCGCTCGGCGACACCGACGCGTGGGGGCTCGACGCCGCGGGGCCCGCGGTCTTCCTGGCGCTGCTCGCGCCGATGCTGCGGACCACGACGGAGCGCGCGGTCGCCGGGCTCGCCGTCGTCCTGGGGCTGGGACTGCTGCCGCTGCTGCCCGGCGGGGTGCCCGTGCTGGTCGCGGCGCTCTCGGCGCCGCTCGTGCTGTTCCTCAAGGGGCGCGCAGGCCGTGGCGCCGCCAGGAACTCCACGGTCGGCGACCCCGTGGCAGAGAACCCCCTGGCAGAGAACCCCCTGGCAGAGAGCCCTGTGGCACAGAGCCCGGCGGCACAGAGCCGTGCGACGGAGAACCCTGCGACGGAACGCGCTGTGACCGAGAACCGTACGGCCGAGAACCGTACGGCCGAGAAGGAGGACCGGTGAACGTCTGGATCGCCATCGGGGCGACAGCCGTCGGCTGCTACCTCGTCAAGCTGCTCGGACTGATGGTCCCTGCGGGGGCCCTTGAACGTCCGCTCGTCAAGAAGCTGTCGGCGCTGCTGCCGGTCGCGTTGCTGGCCGCGCTCACCGCTCAGCAGACCTTCGGTGACGGGCAGCAGATCGTTCTCGACGCGCGGGCGGCCGGGGTCGCGGCAGCGGCGCTCGCTCTGGTGCTGCGAGCCCCTTTCCTGGTGGTCGTCACGGCGGCCGTGGTGGTGGCCGGAGGTGTCCGGGCCCTCGGCTGAGCCGCAGCGGCGAAGCGGCTGATCGGCCCGTGACCGGCGGGCACCCTCCCGCCGCGTGATGTGTCAGACGACGGCGCGTCCGTGGGCCCGTAGCGTCAGCAGCGCCTGGATCGTCACCATCGGCCGCGCTTCGAACTGCGTCCCCGGCGCCCAGGAGCGCCAGTTGACCGGCCAGCCGCCGTCCTGCCGCTGTTCGTCCGCGAGGTGGTCCAGGGAGCGGCTCATCTCGTCGTCCGTGAACCAGCCACGCGCGAGCGAGCCCGGCACGCGCGCGTAGTCGTGCGGGAAGTGCTGCTCGCCGGGTGCGTACCCCGGGGCTACCGGGTACGACGCACGGTCCTGCGGGTCCAGCACGGCCAGCCGCTGCTCCCGTACCTGCCTGCCCAGCCGGTCGGCGGCGGCCTCGGCCCGTGACCGGTCGGGGACACCGTCCAGGAAGGCGACCGCGGCCTGGATCTCGTATGGATGGGAACTCTCCAGGGCGTCGACCGCCGTCCAGCAGAAGTCGGTCGCCCGGAAGAGCCAGGCGTGCCACACCTCGTTGCGGTGCAGCAGCCCCACCACGGGGCCGGTCGCGAGGAGCTCGCTCGGCGGGTCGTCGACGACCGGGATGAAGGGCGCGCACGGATAACCGCGCTGGGAAGGGTGGACCGCGGGCAGCGCACCGTCCCTGGTGGACACCTCGGTCAGATAACGGCAGACCCGCTCCACGCGCATACCCCCGCAGCGCCCCACGGAGTCGAGCACGTGCAGCGCGTGCGCGGTGTGCAGCGGCTGGCTGACCGGGCCGCGGAGATCGGGTTCGAGGGCGTGGCCGAAGCCGCCGTCCTCGTTGAGATAGGCGGCGAGAGCGGCGTCGACGGCGTCGGCCCGCCCGTCGAGGAAGTGGTACGCGAACCGCCGCTGTTCGAGCACCCGGGCCGTCAGCCAGATGAAGTGCTCGGCGCGTGCGAGAGAAGATGCTCCGGTTCCAGCCATGTTCCGACGGTAGAGCGCGAAGCGCCCAGGACAAGGGCGACGGGCAGGGCTGCACTCCCAGGGGCTGGATACTGAACTCATGCGGTTGACGATTTTCTGGGAACGGATGGCGGAACACTTCGGCGAGGGGTACGCCGATTCGTTCGCCCGGGACCATGTGATGGCAGAGCTCGGCGGACGTACGGTGCACGAGGCACTGGCCGCGGGCTGGGAGACGAAGGACGTCTGGCGGGGTGTCTGCACGGCGGCCGGGATTCCCGAGGACAAACGCTGAGGGCCGCCGACCAGGAGGGCGGGCGGCCGGGTGCCGCGCGGGTAGGCGAGACTGGGCCCGTGGCACCGACCGATGAGACTGCCGAGGACCAGATGACCGCGGACGAGACCGCCGAGGACCGGACGACCGGGGAAGCGACTCCGCCCGGGACTTCGCCGTCCGCAGGCCGCACGACAGCGGCGGGTCCGGCGCGTGCGGCGCAGATGCCCCGCTGGCTGCCCAAGGCGATGGTGCTCGCGCTCGCGCTCGTCGCCTGCTTCCAACTGGGCAGCTGGGCCTTCTACCAGCTCATCGGGCTGCTCACCAATATCCTCATCGCGTTCTTCCTGGCGCTCGCGGTCGAACCGGCCGTGGGGCGGATGGCGGCGCGCGGTATGCGGCGCGGCCTCGCCACCTTTCTGGTCTTCTTCGGAGTGGCGCTCGCCTCGGCCGGGTTCATCTTCCTGCTCGGCTCGATGCTGGCCGGACAGATCGTGGACATGGTCGAGGAGTTCCCCAAGTACCTCGACTCGGTGATCAACTGGATCAACCACAGCTTCCACACCGAACTGTCACGGGTCCAGGTCCAGGACAGCCTGCTCCACTCGGACTGGCTGCAGAAGTACGTCCAGAACAGTGCGAGCGGTGTGCTCGATGTCTCGACCACCGTGCTGGGCGGCCTCTTCCGGCTGCTGACGATCTTCCTGTTCGCCTTCTACCTCGCGGCCGACGGACCGCGGCTGCGGCGCGCGCTGTGCTCCGTGCTGCCGCCGTCGAAGCAGGCCGAGGTGTTGCGGGCCTGGGAGATCGCTGTCGACAAGACCGGCGGCTACCTCTACTCGCGCGGCGTGATGGCCCTGGTCTCCGGGGTCGCCCACTACGTCCTGCTGGTCGCGCTGGGCGTGCCGTACGCCCCCGCGCTGGCGCTGTGGGTCGGACTGATCTCCCAGTTCATCCCGACCATCGGCACGTATCTGGCGGGCGCTCTGCCCATGCTGCTCGCCTTTACGGTCAACCCCTGGTACGCGCTGTGGGTGCTGGTCTTCGTGGTGGTCTACCAGCAGTTCGAGAATTATCTGCTCCAGCCGAAGCTCACGGCGAAGGCCGTCGACATCCATCCGGCCGTGGCCTTCGGCTCGGTCATCGCGGGGACCGCGCTGCTGGGCGCGGTCGGAGCACTGATCGCGATTCCGGCGGTGGCGACGCTCCAGGCGTTCCTGGGTGCCTATGTGCGGCGGTACGACGTGACGGACGACCCGCGCGTCCACGGCAGGCGTCGGCTCAGGGACGCTGTCCCGATGCCCGCGCGGGTGCGTGATTCGGTCTTCGCGGGACGGGTGCCACCCCCGGGGAACAGCGGCGACGACAGCGTCTGAGCGGCCGTGTGGTGCGCTTGACACCGAAATCGAACATCCATTCTCATGGGATTTCGGCCCGGGTGCTCGGATGAGTTGTCCACAGGCCGGACGGGCGTCGGGGCCCATTGTCAGTGGCAGGGGTTAGCGTCTGTGACGTGAAGCGATCGACACAAGCAAATCGGGTGGAACCCATGGCAGGTAACGACCGCGAGAAGGCGTTGGACGCCGCTCTCGCACAGATTGAACGGCAATTCGGCAAGGGCGCGGTGATGCGCCTCGGCGAGCGGCCGAACGAACCCATCGAGGTCATCCCCACCGGATCGACCGCCCTCGATGTCGCTCTCGGCGTCGGCGGACTGCCGCGCGGCCGTGTGGTCGAGGTGTACGGCCCGGAGTCCTCCGGCAAGACGACCCTGACGCTGCACGCGGTGGCCAATGCGCAGCGGCTCGGCGGTCAGGTGGCCTTCATCGACGCCGAACACGCCCTCGACCCCGAGTACGCGAAGAAGCTCGGCGTCGACATCGACAACCTCATCCTGTCCCAGCCGGACAACGGCGAGCAGGCGCTGGAGATCGTGGACATGCTGATCCGCTCCGGTGCGCTGGACCTGATCGTCATCGACTCCGTCGCGGCCCTGGTGCCCCGTGCGGAGATCGAGGGTGAGATGGGCGACTCGCACGTGGGTCTGCAGGCCCGGCTGATGAGCCAGGCGCTCCGTAAGATCACCAGTGCGCTGAACCAGTCCAAGACCACCGCGATCTTCATCAACCAGCTCCGCGAGAAGATCGGTGTGATGTTCGGCTCCCCGGAGACCACGACCGGTGGCCGGGCGCTGAAGTTCTACGCCTCGGTGCGTCTCGACATCCGTCGGATCGAGACGCTGAAGGACGGCACCGACGCGGTCGGTAACCGCACCCGTGTGAAGGTCGTCAAGAACAAGGTCGCGCCGCCCTTCAAGCAGGCCGAGTTCGACATCCTCTACGGCCAGGGCATCAGCCGCGAGGGCGGCCTGATCGACATGGGCGTGGAGAACGGCTTCGTCCGCAAGGCGGGCGCCTGGTACACGTACGAGGGCGATCAGCTCGGCCAGGGCAAGGAGAACGCCCGTAACTTCCTGAAGGACAACCCCGATCTCGCCAATGAGATCGAGAAGAAGATCCTGGAGAAGCTGGGCGTCGGTGTCAGGCCGGAGGACGTGGCGGCCGAGTCGGCTTCTGCGGACGCCGCGGGTGCCCCGGCGGGCGACGAGACCGGGAAGACGGTTCCGGCTCCGGCCGGCGGCAAGGCCAAGACGGCCAAGACCGCCGCGGCCAAGAGCTAGCTCATGGTCCGGAGAACCGAATGGCCGGGGGCCACGGACTCCGAGGTCAGGGACGCGCAAGGGCCACCGACGGGGCAGCGGCAGCAGCGGGAGCCGCAGGCGTCGAAGCCCCAGGATCCGGCTGAGCAGGCGCGGGCGATCTGCCTGCGCCTGCTCACCGGGACCGCGCGTACCCGTAAGCAGCTGGCCGATGCGCTGCACAAGCGGGACATCCCTGACGAGGTCTCCGACGAGGTGCTGTCCCGCTTCGAGGAGGTCGGACTCATCAATGACGCGGCTTTCGCCGACGCCTGGGTGGAGTCGCGGCACCATGGACGAGGGCTGGCCCGACGGGCGCTCGCGCGGGAGCTCCGTACCAAAGGGGTGGACTCGGCACTCATCGACGAGGCCGTCGGACAGCTCGACTCCGAGCGGGAAGAGGAGACGGCCCGCGAGCTGGTCGGACGCAGACTCCGCTCGACGCGTGGCCTCGACCGCGACAAACGGATGCGTCGGCTCGCGGGCATGCTCGCCCGCAAGGGATACCCGGAAGGAATGGCCCTGCGGGTGGTCCGGCGGGCGCTGGAGGAGGAGGGCGAGGACGTGGAGGACCTGGAACACGGGGAGTTCTGAGCAGGGAAGTTCTGAACAGGGGAGTTCTGGACAAGGGGTCTGGACAAGGGGGAGTCCCAAGACCGGTGGGCCTGACCGATCGACACCACTGACCGGCCCGACCTACCGACGCAGCAGACCTGCCGACGTAACCGGCCGACCGACGTAGCCGTAGCCGACCTGCCGACGTAACCGGCCGGTGCACGGGGAGGTCAGTTGTCGACCGGGAGTCCCGCCGCGTGCCAGGCCTGGAACCCGCCGATCAGATCCGTCGCCCGGTGCAGTCCCAGCTGTCGCAGGGATGCCGCGGCGAGGGACGATGCGTATCCCTCGTTGCAGATCACCACGGCCCGCAGATCGTGGCCGGTGGCTTCCGCCGCCCGATGGCTGCCCTGCGGATCGAGCCGCCATTCCAGCTCGTTGCGCTCGACGACCAGGGCCCCGGGGATCAGCCCGTCCCGCTCGCGCAGTTCCGCGTACCGGATGTCCACCAGCAGGGCCCCGTCCCGCGCGGCGTCCAGCGCCTCCTGCGGTCCGAGCCGGTCGAGACCGGACCGGACCTTCTCCAGCAGCTCGTCGATGGAGACCGGCCCGCTCATTCCCACTCCCCGGGCAGCTCCACCTGCTCAAGACGGAGCAGCGGACCGTTGCGGCTGTACCGACGCATCAGCGGCAGCGGCGGATAGTAGGCGTGCACCGAGACCGCGTGCTCGGCCGTGGACTCGTTGAGCACCTGGTGCACATGGTGTGCCCCGAAGGCCCGGCCGTCGCCGGGCGTCAACTGCCGGGTGCGGTCGACCCCTTCGGCCAGCTCCAGGGTCTTCCAGCCTTCGGTGGGCAGTCGTACGGCCAGCGAGTCCTCCGTGAGCGTGCCGGCAGCTGTGGCAAAAGCACCCTGCGAGCCGCCGTGGTCGTGCCAGCCGGTGCCGGTACCGGGCGGCCAGCCGATCAGCCAGGCCTCGCTCCCACCGGGTCCGTCCAGCCGGATCCAGCTGCGGCCCTCCGGATCGAGGGGGAGCGAGGCGATGAGACCGGAGTCGGCGGCGGTCCGGCGTACGAAGTCGAGCAGTTCGGCCGCAGTGGGTGCCGCAGTGGGTGCCGAGGGGCGTGCGGGCGTGGGGACAGGAAGAGGCGCGGAGGGAGACATGGTGACCGTCCGGAATGGTTCGCGAGGGCGTGCGGCAGCGCTGCAGCGCGGTGCGGGCACGAGGGAGAGAGGCGAATCAGCAGGACGGGCGACACATGCAGCCCGCATAGCGGACGAGGTCCATATGGACCCTCCGCCACAGGCGCACATCGGTGTCGGTCACGCTCCGCAGTACACCATGTGCGCCAGTGACGGTCAATTGACGTCTGCGGTGCTCTCCTCCCGTACCGCTGTGGCGCCGCCCCCGCGCACCGCGTCGGCGGCTGCGTAGAGTTCAGCGGGGCGTACCCCGTTGAAGGCGGCCACCAGATGGCCGTCGGGACGTACCAGCAGCACGGTGTGTGCCGACGCCCCCGGGTACGTCTCGGCCACCAGGAGTTCACCCTTCACCGGCAGCGCGGTCACCGCGGCGGCCAGGCGCGGCATCACGCCTGCGGTCAGCCAGTGCCGACGGTCCCACACCCCCGTACCGGGGGCGACCAGCACCACCAACAGGCCGTGTCCGAGGCGCTCACGCAGCCGTACGGTGTTGCCGTCCGGCGCGGTCACCCGTACATCGGCGACGGGCCCACCGGCCTCGGTGCCGACGGCCGTTCGGGAGGGGGTGGGCGCGGGTGCGAGGGGGGAGCGGTCGTACACCGGGGGTGCGCCCAGCGCGCCACTTCCCAGATGGCCGTCCGCGAGAAGCGCGTCGTGGCCTCGGGCGCTACCGGGCAGATACGCTCGCAGCCCACCGCCACCACGCAGTATCGGCAGCGACTGGTCGGCGGCGCGCAGCCGTGCGGCCACCTGGGTGCGGCGCTCGGCCTGGTAGCTGTCGAGCAGCAGCTCCGAAGCGCCGTGATGCCAGGCCAGCGCAAGTTTCCAGGCGAGGTTGTCGGCGTCCCGCAGCCCCTCGTCGAGCTCCTGGGTGCCGAGCGCCCCGAGCAGATGCGCGGCGTCCCCCGCGAGGAACGCCCTGCCCACCCGCCAGGACCGGGCCAGCCGGTGGTGCAGCGTGTACACACCGGTGTCGATCAGCTCGTACGGAGGTGTCTCACCGCACCAGCCCGCCAGGGCGGCCCGTACGCGGGCCACCAGTGCCTCGGGGGTGACCAGTTCGGCGCGTGGGGGCAGCAGCCAGTCGATCCGCCAGACATCGTCCGGCAGCGGACGGGCCGTCACTTCCTCGCCGCCGGTGCGCCACGGCGGCATCCGGTGCAGAAGTGCCTCGCCGGGCCACGGCAGTTCGGCGCGCAGTGCGGCGACCGCGTGCCGCTCCACCGCCGTGCGGCCGGGGAAACGGATGTCGAGCAGCTTGCGGACGGTGGACCGGGCGCCGTCGCACCCGACCAGATAGCTGCCCCGCCACCACGTGGTCTGCGGGTCGTCGGTGTGCACGGTGATGCCGCTGCGGTCCTGTTCGACCGTGTCGACCCGGCTGCGGTGAACCAGCTCCACGAGCTTCTGCTCGGCGACCGCGGCCCGCAGCCCACGGGTGAGGGCGTGCTGCGGAAGGTGCAGCGGCGAGGGCTCGCCCGCCCCGAACTCGTCGAAGTCGACGTGCTGCATCTGCTGATTGCGCCTGATGGACCGCCAGGCGGCCCAACGGGCAGCCTCGTCGGGAGCGACGGCACCCCCGACCCGCTCGATGAACGCGACGGTGTCGGGCCGCAGCACGACGGTGCGGGCCGGGCGCGGTTCGCCTTCGCCCGCACCCTCGTCGAGTACGACGGACGGGACGTCCTGCGCGGCGAGTGCCAGGGCCAGCGCGAGCCCGACGGGACCCGCGCCGACGACGATCACCGGGTCCACGATGCGGCTCCTCGCGCCCGTACGGAGAAGTGAATGATGGCAGGTTGAGCCCGGTGCACGATCACAGAACGTATGCAACCCACTGCGCGTGCTTGCGTCAAGTGACGAGGAGGGCAGGTGGGGCCGTATGCCCTGCTGAACGGGGTCGGTCCGGCCCAACGGGTGGTCCCGGGCACGAGAACGTGGCGCTCGGTCCGTCGGCTGACCGAGCGCCACATTTCGTACGACGACCGGCTGACCACCGGCCGAGGTGCCTACAGGCCTAGTCGGCCGCAGGAGGAGCCGTGATCTCCGACGGCGTGACCGGCTGGGCGGCCGGGGCCACCGTGATGCTCGTCCTGGCCCGGCGTCCACGCTTCTCGATCCAGGTGGCGAGCGCCGAGAGCAGCAGACACATCGCGATGTAGATGACACCGATCACGACGATCGTCGAGACGTACGGATACTGGCCGTCGACCGGGGTGTTGGCCGCGATCAGCCGTGCGGTCGCGAGCAGTTCGGGGTACAGGATGATGTAGCCGAGCGACGTGTCCTTGAGCGTGACCACCAGCTGGCTGATGATCGTCGGCAGCATCGCACGGATCGCCTGCGGCAGCAGCACGCTCACCATGACCTGCGTCTTGTTCAGACCCAGCGCGTAGGCGGCCTCGCGCTGCCCCTTCGGTACGGAGTTGATGCCCGCCCTGAGGACCTCGGCCTGGACACAGCCGTTGTAGATCGACAGCCCCAGCGCCAGCGCCCACATCGAGTAGTCGGTGAGGAAGCCGACCCAGATCGCGTAGATGGTGATCAGCAGCGGGATGGAGCGGAACAGCTCGATGAACGCGGTGGCCAGCCAGCGGATCGGGCGGTGGTCGGAGAGCCGGCCGACGACCAGGACCAGACCCAGCACGATCGATCCGACCGCGGCCAGACCGAAGGCCTTCAGCGTTGCCACCAGGGCGTCGGCGATGTTCTGCCGGATGCCCGCGTAGTTGAAGATGTCCCACATGCCGCCGGCGAGGTCGCCCTTGTCGGCGAGCCGCATGATGCTGACGACGAGCAGCGCGAGGATGGCCACGCTGCCGATGACGGCGTAGATACGGTTGCGGACGACGGCCTTGGGGCCCGGCGCGTCGTACAGCACGCTGGCACTCATCGTGCGACCTCCATACGGCGCTCTACCAGGCGGAAGACACCGCTGATGGCGAAGGTGATGACCAGGTAGCCGAGGGCGACCCAGAGGAAGATGGGCGCGATGCCGTAGCCCCGGTCACTCAAGGTCTTCTGCCAGCCGAAGAGTTCGGTGACGCTGAAGGCACCGGCGATCGCCGAGTTCTTGGTGAGCGCGATGATGATGCTGCTCAGCGGTGCGATGACGGTTCGGGTCGCCTGCGGCAGAACGATCATCTGCAAGGTCTGGAAGAAGCTCATCCCGAGCGAACGGGCTGCCTCGGCCTGACCGAGCGGGACCGTACCGATGCCGGACCTGACGGCTTCGCAGACGAAGGACGAGGTGTAGAAACCGAGCGCGAGCGAGGCGAGCACGAAGGGGCTCATGCCCGGGAAGAGGATCTCGGGGACCACGAAGGTGGCGACGAGGAACAGCAGAGTCAACGGGGTGTTGCGCAGAAGTGTGACCCAGGCCGTTCCGAAGAACCGCAGCGGGGGCACAGGCGATACCCGGAACCCGGCGATGACGATGCCGAGCACCAGGGCGATAACCGAACTGACGGCGGTGATCGACACGGTTCCTATGAAGCCGTCGCGGAACGCCGGAAAGTTGTCGAGCAGTACGTTCATGAGGTCTCCGCGTCGGCGGGCAGCGGCTGGAAGACAAGGGGCGCGGCGCCCCGTACCCGGGTACGGGGCGCTTCAGCGCGAAGGGAGGCGGCGGGTCGGACGCTGATCAGTAGCGCTCGACGGCCGGCGGTGCGACGTAGGCGGAGCCGGACAGGCCGAGCGTCGCCTCGTAGATCTTCTTGTACGTGCCGTCCTTGACGTGGTTCTCGATCGACGTGTCGATGAAGTCACGGAGGGCCTTGTCGCCCTTGCTCAGGCCGACGCCGTAGGGCTCCTGGGTGAACGGCTGGCCGATCACCTTGAGCTTCTTCGGGTTCTGCGCCGCGTACCCCTTGAGGATCGCGTCGTCGGTGGTGACCGCGTCGACCTGCTTGGTCAGCAGTTCCTGGACGCAGTCGGAGTACTTGGCGAGCTCGGTGGTCTTGGCTCCGTACTTGGGCTTCTTGATCTCCTCAAGAGGCGTCGAGCCCTTGATCGAGCAGACCTTCTTGCCCTTCAGCGCGGTGGGTCCGGTGATACCCGTCTCGTCCTTGCGGACGAGCAGGTCCGCGCCGGCCTTGTAGTACGGGCCCGCGAACCCGACGAGCTTCTTGCGCTCGTCGTTGATGGTGTACGTACCGACGAAGTAGTCGACCTGACCCTTGGAGATCGCGGTCTCGCGGATGCCGGAGTCCACCGTCTTCCACTCGATCTGGTCCTTGCTGAAGCCGAGGTCGGCAGCGACCATCCTGGCGAGCTCGACGTCGAAGCCGGAGCGCTCCTTCGTCGACTGGTCCTCGAAGCCGAGGTACGGCTGGTCGGCCTTGGCGCCGATGACCAGCTTGCCGCGCTTCTGGGCCGCCTTGAGCGTCGGAGAGTCCAGAGTGACGTTCTTCGCGACCGTGTAGGCCGGGAGCTTGGGAGCGTCCTTGCCACCGGCCGGGTTGGCGGCCTGGTCGCCGGCGGAGCCCGACTTCCCGCCACAGGCGGTTCCGGTGAGGGCGAGGACGGCGATCGTCGCGAAGGCAGCGGACTTGCGGAACTTCATGGTGAACATCCCTTTTTTCGTCAGGCTCTGGAGCGTCAGTGGTGCAGGATCTTCGACAGGAAGTCCTTGGCGCGGTCACTGCGGGGGTTGCTGAAGAACTGGTCCGGGACGGCCTCTTCGACGATCTTTCCGTCGGCCATGAAGACGACCCGGTTGGCAGCGGAGCGCGCGAAGCCCATCTCGTGCGTGACGACCACCATCGTCATGCCGTCACGCGCCAGCTGCTGCATGACCTCCAGGACCTCGTTGATCATCTCGGGGTCGAGCGCCGAAGTGGGCTCGTCGAAGAGCATGACCTTGGGGTCCATCGCCAACGCCCGTGCGATCGCGACGCGTTGCTGCTGGCCGCCGGAGAGCTGCGAGGGGTACTTGTCGGCCTGTGTGCCGACACCCACCCGGTCGAGCAGCGCACGCGCCTTGTCCTCGGCGGCTTTCTTGTCGGTCTTGCGCACCTTGACCTGGCCCAGCATCACGTTCTGCAGAACCGTCTTGTGTGCGAAGAGGTTGAACGACTGGAAGACCATGCCGACGTCGGCGCGGAGCCTGGCCAGCTCGCGGCCCTCCTGGGGCAGCGGCTTCCCGTCAATGGTGATCGTGCCGGAGTCCACTGTCTCCAGGCGGTTGATGGTGCGGCACAGTGTGGACTTGCCGGACCCCGAGGGTCCGATGACGACCACGACCTCGCCACCGGCGATGGTCAGGTCGATGTCCTGGAGCACATGCAGCGCGCCGAAGTGCTTATTGACGTTGCTCAGTACGACCAGGTCGTCCGACACCGGTACAGAGTCTTCGGCGGACTTGGTCACTGGCACTCCGCTCATCGGCTGTTCGCTCCGTCCTCCTCGACCGCAAGGGCGGTCGTGGTTGGAAGGACAGTAATGAGACGTCACTACCAGCGTCATTACATCTGAGCGGAAATTGAGCATCACGATCTGGTTGCACGTGGGCACGGACCGGCCACTCCACGTGAACGAGTTCACGATCGGAATACCGGGTGCGTAACGGAACCCCCTCGGCGGGGGAAAGGGTCTTGACTGGTGCGGCGGCCATCGGCGTGGATGCCTGAGTACCTGTGGAAGATGGGTAGGTACGCCAGCGGACCGCAAACCGGTAGGGGGCTCATGAGACTGCTGCTCGTCGAGGACGACAACCACGTGGCCGCCGCCCTGTCCGCCGTACTGGCCAGGCACGGCTTCAAGGTCGTGCACGCCCGTAACGGCGAAGAGGCGCTACGGGCCCTGCTGCCCGCGGAGCAGGAGCCCTTCGGTGTCATCCTGCTCGACCTCGGGTTGCCCGACCTGGACGGGTACGAGGTCTGCGGCAAGATCCGCAAGCGCACCGCGACCCCGGTGATCATGGTGACGGCCCGCGCCGACGTGCGCTCCCGGATCCACGGGCTGAACCTCGGCGCCGACGACTACGTCGTCAAGCCGTACGACACGGGAGAACTGCTCGCCCGTATCCACGCCGTCAGCAGGCGCAAGACCGCAGGTGAGGACACCGGGCCGATTCCGGCGGCAGCCCTGCGCGTCGGGCCCGTCGAGATCCAGCTGCCCAACCGCCGGGTCAGCGTCGAGGGCAGCGAGATCCAGCTGACCCGCAAGGAGTTCGATCTGCTCGCGCTGCTCGCCCAGCGGCCCGGTGTGGTCTTCCGCCGGGAACAGATCATCAGCGAGGTGTGGCAGACCAGTTGGGAAGGGACCGGCCGCACCCTTGAGGTGCACGTGGCCTCCCTGCGTTCCAAACTGCATCTGCCCGCGCTGATCGAGACCGTGCGCGGCGTCGGCTACCGCCTCGTCGTCCCGGCCTCGGCCTGAGGCGCGTAACGGACCGTGCGCGCCCGGCTGCTTCCGCTGCTCATCGTCCTCATGGCCGGTGTGCTGCTCGCGCTCGGATTCCCGCTCGCGGTGAGCGTGGCCGCCGCCGAGCAGCAGAAAGTGGTCGTCGACCGGATCGACGACACCGCACGCATAGCGGAGGAAGCCCAGTTCGTCACCGAGATACCGGCCAGCGAGCAGGAGCGGCACGACACCCTCCAGGAGGAACTCGACCGGTACCGGGCGGTGTACGGGATCCAGGCCGGCGTCTTCTACCGCGACCGCCTCGCCATGGCGTCGGCCCCGCAGTCCTGGTCCGTACCGTCCGTCGGCGACGGCCGAACCGCCTTCGAGGAGGCGCTCGCCGGGCGGCGCAGCCGCGACCCCGGCCAGGTCTGGCCCTGGGAGCGCGGACGGCTCCTGGTCGCTTCGCCCGTCGTGCGGAACGGCGATGTGATCGCCGTGGTGGTCACCGACTCGCCGACCGGCCAGATGCGTTCACGTATCGTGCGCGGCTGGCTCGTGATCGCGGCCGGTGAGGCAGCCGCGATGCTGCTCGCGGTGGGGGCCGCCATCCGGCTCACCGGGTGGGTGCTGCTCCCGGTGCGGACCCTGGACGCCGCCACGCACGGCATCGCGACCGGGCTGATGAAATCGCGAGTGGCACCCGGTGGCGGCCCGCCGGAACTCCGCCGCCTGGCACGCTCGTTCAACGAGATGGCGGACAACGTCGAGGACGTGCTGGAGCAACAGCGCGCCTTCGTCGCCGACGCCTCCCACCAACTGCGCAACCCCCTTGCCGCGCTGCTGCTGCGGATCGAACTGCTCGCCTTCGAACTTCCCGAGGGCAACGAGGAGATCGCCTCCGTGCGTACGGAGGGCAAGCGCCTCGGTCAGGTGCTCGACGACCTGCTCGACCTCGCCCTCGCCGAGCACACCGCTGCCGAGTTGCGGGTCACCGACATCGCCGGGCTGGCAGCCGAGCGGGTCGCCTCCTGGCGTCCGGTCGCCGAGAGCAAGGGCGTCCGGATCGCTGAACAGGGCGCCCCCGCCGTGACCGCCTGGGCCGATCCCGTCGCGCTCTCCAGCGCCCTCGACGCCGTGATCGACAACGCGCTCAAGTTCACGCCCGAGGGGGAGGAAGTGAAGGTCACGGTCGCCTCTCACGGCTCCTCCTCCCGGATCACCGTCGCGGACGGCGGACCCGGACTCGGCCCGGACGAACTCGCCCGGATCGGCGACCGGTTCTGGCGCAGCAACCGGCACCAGAACGTCAAGGGCTCGGGCCTGGGCCTGTCCATCTCACGGGCGTTGCTCACCGCGGGCGGGGGCACGATCTCGTACGAACAGAACGAGCCGCACGGACTGCGGGTGACCGTGACGGTCCCGCGGATGTCCCCGCACCCCTGAGGCCGTTCCCGGTCGCGGCCCGGTGCGGAGTCGGGCCGGTGATCAAGGCTTGACGGACCGGTAGTAGCGGCGCGCACCCTCGTGCAGTTTCAGCGGGTCCGTGTAGATCGCGGTCCGGACGTCCACCAGTTGGGCCGCGTGCACCTGGCGTCCGATGCGGTCGCGGCTGAGGATCACGCTGCGGGTGAAGCCCTCGGTGAGCTTGGCGTCCTCCCGGTCCGTGGTGACCAGTACGTTCGCGACCGCGATGGTGGAAACCGGACCGCCGTTGCGGGCCTGGCGGTAGGCGTCGGCGGGCATGACGGCCGAGCGGTAGTAACGCGTGGTGCCACCGGCCGCGTGCAGCTTCGTCACCAGGTCGTCGAGCGGAACCAGTCGGATCGGGTGGCGTGCGGCAAGGTCGCGCACCGCGTCGGTCGGCAGGCCGCCCGACCAGAAGAAGGCGTCGATCTTGCCGGATTCCAGCAGGCCGGGACTGGTGTCGATGCCGGCGGGCACCGGTGTGATGTCCTTCTGCGGATCGAGTCCGGCGGCCCGTAGCGTGCGCTCCGCTATCAGCCGTACGCCCGATCCGGGCTGCCCCACGGCCACCCGCTTGTGGCGCAGGTCGCGCGTGCGCTGCACGGTGGAACCGTCGTCCACGACGAGTTGCGCGTAGTCGTCGTAGAGCCGCGCGCAGCCCCGCAGTCGATCGGCACCCGGCTTGCCGTCCTCGACGTACTTTGCGATCGCGTCGGCAGTGGCGATGGTGAAGTCCGCCTTCCCGGTCGCCACGCGGGCGAGGTTCTGCTGCGAGCCCTCGCTCGGCTGCAGTTCGATACGGACACCGGGCAGATCGTGCGCCAGCGTGGGCTTGAGCAGTTGTCCGTAGAGCTGGTAGACGCCGGTCCGCACCCCGGTGCTGAAGGTCACGGAACCCCGCGGGGACGACGGCCCGATGGGCAGCAGCCACCACATCAGCAGTCCGGAGACCACCAGCACGGCAGCTGCTCCCTGGAGGGCGCGGCGGCGGCTGATGCGGGAGAGTGCCTTGAACATGCGCGCGATCCTGCCAGTTCACGCCCACCGAGGAACAGGGATGAGGCGGGGCGGCTTCGGACCCGGGGCCCGGTCGGTGCGTATGCCGCCGGAATTATCAGGTCCGGATTGCGGCTGTCACTATGGAGTAACCGGACAGCAGACGATTGCTGCCGGAATGTGCCACGGAGGACAGAGTGACGTCGGGTCGAAGTGTCGGACAGATGATGTCGACGGATGTCGTGCGGGTGCAGCGTGGGACGTTCCTCAAGGAGATCGCCCGACTGCTCGCGGAGCACCACATCTCGGCCGTCCCGGTCGTGGACGACGAGGACCGTCCGGTCGGAGTCGTGTCGGAGGCCGATCTGCTCCGCAAGCAGCTGGGGCTGACCGCACTGCTGCCCGCGTTCCGGCAGGAGGACGATCACCACCAGAAGACCGAGGCGACCACGGCCGAGGGGCTGATGACCAGCCCGGCGGTGGTCGCGCACCCGGACTGGACGATCGTCGAGGCGGGCTGGCTGATGCAGGCCCGGAGGGTCAAGCGGCTGCCGGTGGTCGACGGTGGCGGGCGGCTGGTCGGAGTGATCAGCCGCAGCGATCTGCTGCACGTCTTCCTCCGTCGCGACCGCGCGATACAGGAGGAAGTACTCGAAGGCGTGCTGACCCGGACCCTGGGACTGTCCCCGTCGGCGATCACGGTCGATGTCGCCGACGGCCATGTCACGCTCAGCGGCGTCGTCGACCGCCGGAGCGTGATCCCGACGGCGGTCCGCCTCTGCCGCGGTGTCGACGGCGTGGTGGATGTCTCCGAGCGGCTGACGTACGACGTCGACGACAGCCGCGCGACCGACGACAGCCGGACCCCGCACGAACGCCCGTAGCCGCGCTGTTCCACCGGGCCGCCGTGTCGCGGCCCTGCCGTGGCCGCGCCTGCCGCGTTCACGGCCGGGGCAGGAGCTTTCCCCGGTACCGCCTACCCTGGTGACATGACCGCGCAGGACGCCCTGAACCGAAGTTACGAGATCCGCACCTACGGCTGCCAGATGAATGTCCACGACAGCGAACGGCTGTCAGGACTTCTGGAGGACGCCGGGTACGTCCGCGCGCCGAAGGACGCGGACGGGGACGCCGATGTCGTCGTCTTCAACACGTGCGCGGTGCGGGAGAACGCAGACAACAAGCTGTACGGCAACCTCGGCCGGCTCGCCCCGATGAAGACCCAGCGGCCCGGCATGCAGATCGCGGTCGGTGGCTGCCTGGCCCAGAAGGACCGGGACACCATCGTCCGGCGGGCACCCTGGGTCGACGTCGTCTTCGGTACGCACAACATCGGCAAGCTGCCGGTACTGCTGGAGCGGGCCCGGATCCAGGGCGAGGCCCAGGTCGAGATCGCCGAATCCCTGGAGGCCTTCCCGTCCACGCTGCCCACCCGTCGCGAGAGCGCGTACGCCGCGTGGGTGTCGATCTCCGTCGGGTGCAACAACACCTGCACCTTCTGCATCGTCCCCGCCCTGCGCGGCAAGGAGAAGGACCGCAGGCCCGGCGACATCCTCGCCGAGATCGAGGCACTGGTCGACGAGGGCGTCTCCGAGGTGACGCTGCTCGGACAGAACGTCAACGCCTACGGCTCGGACATCGGTGACCGCGAGGCGTTCTCCAAGCTGCTGCGCGCCTGCGGGAAGATCGAGGGCCTCGAACGGGTCCGCTTCACCTCGCCGCACCCGCGTGACTTCACGGACGACGTGATCGCGGCCATGGCCGAGACGCCGAACGTGATGCCGCAGCTCCACATGCCGATGCAGTCCGGCTCGGACACGGTCCTGAAGGCGATGCGCCGTTCCTACCGGCAGGAGCGCTTCCTCGGGATCATCGACAAGGTGCGTGCCTCGATTCCGCACGCCGCGATCTCCACCGACATCATCGTGGGCTTCCCCGGCGAGACCGAGGAGGACTTCCAGCAGACCCTGCACGCGGTCCGCGAGGCGCGCTTCGCGCAGGCCTTCACCTTCCAGTACTCCAAGCGTCCGGGCACCCCGGCCGCCACCATGGACGGCCAGGTCCCCAAGGAGGTCGTGCAGGAGCGCTACATGCGGCTGTCGGCCCTCCAGGAGGAGATCTCCTGGGCGGAGAACAAGAAGCAGGTCGGCCGCACGCTGGACGTCATGGTCGCCGAGGGCGAAGGGCGCAAGGACGGCGCGACGCACCGGCTGTCCGGACGGGCGCCCGACAGCCGACTGGTCCACTTCACCAAGCCGGACGCCGAGGTGCGGCCCGGTGACGTGGTGACGGTGGAGATCACGTACGCGGCCCCGCACCATCTGCTGGCCGAAGGGCCGACCACGACGGTGCGGCGCACCCGCTCCGGGGACGCCTGGGAGAAGCGGACCGCCGCCGCGTCGGCGAAGCCCGCGGGTGTGATGCTCGGGCTGCCCGGCATCGGCGCACCGGCACCGCAGCCGGCCGCGACCGGGGGCTGTGGCTGCGACTGAGGCCCGGTCGCGGACGGGCGGCGGTCCTCGCGGCGTGAGCCGCGCGGCCTCGCGTCGTCCGGTGTGCGCACCGTGACTCCGCCGTCTCCCGGGGTGCCATCCGGCCGGGCACGCGCCCGGTACAGCCCCTGTGGGCGGGTTGCCGCGGGTCGCTAGGCTGCGGGGCATGCTCGTAGCCGCCGCTGTCTGTCCCTGCCCACCGCTGCTCGTGCCCGAGGTGGCCGCCGGTGCGGCGCCCGAGCTCGACGGCGCGCGGGCCGCCTGCCTCGACGCGGTCCGGAGGCTCGCCGCGGCCCGGCCCGACCTGCTGATCGCCGTGGGCCCCACCGACGACCCCGGTCAGGGGCCCTATCCGCAGGGGGCCACCGGCTCCTTCAGAGGCTTCGGCGTGGACCTGGGAGTACGGCTGGGGGCCTCGGACACCGAGCCCGGACAGGAGCTTCCGCCGTCGTTGTCCGTGGCCGCGTGGCTGCTCGCCCGTGCCGAGTGGACGGCGGCGCCGGTGGAGGCGCTGGGCGTGACCGAAACACTCGCGACCGACCGTTGTCTGGCCGCCGGCCGGCAGCTCGCCGCTCGCGCCGAACGGGTCGCGCTCCTGGTGATGGGTGACGGCAGTGCCTGCCGCACACTGAAGGCCCCCGGCTACCTCGACGACCGCGCCACCGGGTTCGACGCGGACACCGCGCGGGCGCTGGGCGCGGCGGACACGGCCGCGCTGAAGACGCTGGACGCCACTCTCGCGTACGAGCTGAAGGCCGCGGGCCGCGCCCCCTGGCAGGTACTGGCAGGCGCCGCCGAGGGCACGGAACCGGGTGGACAACTGCTGTACGACGACGCCCCCTACGGCGTCGGGTACTCCGTCGCCGCCTGGGCCTAGCCCCCGGTCCGGGCGGACGGACACACGCGGCGGACGGACACAGCGGCGGGCGGACACATGCGGCGGGCGGACACATGCGGCGGGCGGCCGTGGAGCGCTGTGCTCCACGGCCGCCCGCCGCATCTCCGTTCAGGAGGCAGGAGGCGGCGTGGGGCCGCCGTCGTCCTTGTGCGAGAGGCGGTCCAGGGCCTCCTTGGCCTTGCCCGTGCCCGACTCGATCTTGTCGCTGTACTTGCCCTTGGTCTTGGAGTCGACCGTCTGAGCGGCCTTGTCCAGCCCCTGCCCGATCTTGTCCCCGTGCTGCTGCGCGAGGTCCGAGACCTTGTCCTTGGCGGGCGCGAGTTTGGCTTTCAGGTTGTCCAGGAATCCCATGGTGGGCCTACTTCCCTCTTGTGGGCGACCTACTTGCGAACGCCCTCACCGGCTTCGTTGTCGGCTGCCGCAGCGGCAGACTGCTGCCGGGGAATCTCGACCTCCCCGGCAGAGCGGACCGCGGCGCCCTCCGCCGGTTCACCCACCTGAGGCTCCCCGGTCTCGCCCTCCGGCGTGGGCTCCGCCGTCGGGGCAATGGCCTCAGTCTCCCCGGCAAGCTCCTCGGCAGCGACTTTCGACTTTCGGCGAAACACTGAAAAAATACCCATATTCACTCCATAACGTACTCGTCTGAGCGGTATTCCGCGCCGTCCGGAGCGCCTGAGTGCGCCGCCCGGGGCGCCGGTCCGCGAACCGGCAGTCGGAACCTCGGAACCGGAACCGGAACCTCGCAACAGGAAACGAACCCGGCCAGCCGTCTGTCACGTAACTCATTCGGGGACAGGGCCGGGGGTTTGCGAGACTGAGGGGGTGAGAAGTGCAGCTCCCGCAGCGCGGGTCATCGCCGTCGTCGGTCCCACCGCGGCCGGAAAGTCCGACCTGGGCGTCTTTCTCGCCCGGCATTTCGACGGCGAGGTCGTCAACGCCGACTCCATGCAGCTCTACCGGGGGATGGATATCGGGACAGCCAAACTGACGCTGGAAGAGCGCGGCGGCGTCCCGCACCACCTCCTCGACATCTGGAGCGTGACCGAGGCGGCCAGCGTCGCCGAGTACCAGCGGCTGGCCCGCGCGGAGATCGACCGGCTCCTCGCCGCGGGCCGCACCCCGGTTCTGGTGGGTGGCTCCGGGCTGTATGTCCGAGGGGCCATCGACGCCCTGGAGTTCCCCGGCACCGACCCGGACGTACGGGCGCGGCTGGAGGCGGAACTGGAGCAGCACGGACCTGGCGCGCTGCACGTCCGGCTGGCCGCCGCCGACCCGGAGGCCGCCGTGGCGATCCTGCCGAGCAACGGCCGCCGTATCGTCCGGGCGCTGGAAGTGATCGAGATCACCGGCAAGCCCTTCACCGCCAACCTTCCCGGACCCGATCCGGTCTACGACACCGTGCAGATCGGCGTCGATGTCGCCCGTCCGGAGCTGGACGAGCGCATCGCCCTGCGCGTCGACCGGATGTGGGAGGCCGGGCTGGTGGACGAGGTGCGCACGCTGGAGGCTCAGGGCCTCCGTACGGGGCGTACGGCGTCGCGCGCGCTCGGGTACCAGCAGGTGCTCGCGGCCCTCGCGGGGGAGTGCACCGAGGAGGAAGCGCGCACCGAGACCGTACGCGCCACCAAGCGCTTCGCGCGCCGTCAGGATTCATGGTTCCGCCGTGATCCACGGGTGCAGTGGCTCAGCGGGGCCGCCGCGGACCGCTCGGAACTTCCGCGGCGCGCCCTGGCGTTGGTCGAACGGGCGGTCACAGCCTGATCACGTGACGAGAGATCGATTGCGTAGCGGGAAGCACTCCCTGGGCTTTATCGAAGCAGGCCAGAGAGTGTTTCTGACGGGAGAGCTGCTGTGATGCCTGCGGGTAGGGCAGCGGGCCAGCCTGCTGATTCCTTCGGAAATCTTCGTGCCGTTGGGGACGTTCGCCTGCGCTATCAATGCCGGGGGCGTGGCGCCGCGGGTGAACGTGCAGAACGGGTAGAGCTTCAGGACTGCGTCCGCGTCGGTGTCCCTGACGAGCTTCGCGACCTGGGCGCAATAGCCGCCGATCAAGCATCTCGAGCGTTCTGATCGTTCGGGTTCCTCCTGTCCTGGGCCGTCTTCGCCGCCGTCCTGCTCGTCTTGCATTCCGGGGTCGTGGCGGAAGGCCGCCATGTCGCACGTCCGCCGGGCACTGGTCATTGCTGCGTGTCTGTTCCTGCTGCGAGGTTTCCAGGACGGGCCCGCGACCGAGCCCGGTAACGGAACCCGAAGGAGCGATATGAGACGACGGCGACCCCGCTCACTCATCATCATCGGCACCGCGGTGATGGCCGCTGCGGCCCTCGGCATCGGGCAGCCGACCATCGCCGCCGCGGCACCGCACGGTCCAGGTGCCGACGGTCCGGCGACCAGCGGCCCTCGGGTGCCCTTCTCCGCGGCGTCGCCCGCTGACAGCGATCTGTATCAGCCACCCACGGACGACAAGGGTTTCAAGCCGCTGGATGCCACGGCGCCCGCCGGCCGGAGTTCGGAGAAGCTCGGCGCCCACGACACCCAGGTGCTGCAGCAGGCGCAGGCCACCAAGGCCAAGACCGTGACGGTGATGCTGCTCGCGGACTCCGGCAACACCAAGGAGGTGTCCGCCGCCGTCGCCAAAGCCGGCGGGACAGTCGGCAAGGTCCAGCCGGAGATCGGCTACGTCCGGGCCACCGTTCCGACCGGCAAGGTACAGAGTTTGGCTGCGCTCCCGGTGGTGAAGGCCATCGATCTCGACAAGACCTACCGCGTGCCGAGCCCGCAATTGGGCAACGCCGTAAGCCCGGTCGATGCCAAGGCCGGCGCCGCTCACCCGGCGGCGCCGAACGCGACCACCCCTGCCGACAATCCGTACCTGCCGGTCAACGACATCGGGGCCACCGATTTTGTCGCGGCAAACCATAAGTCGGATGGACGCGGCATCACCGTCGGGGTGCTCGACACCGGCGTCGACCTCGATCACGCAGCCCTTCAGAAGACCAGCGACGGTCGGCCGAAGGTGGTCGACTGGGTGACGGCCACCGATCCGGTGACGGATGGCGACGGAACCTGGGTGCAGATGAGCAAGGCGGTGACGGGCCCCCGGTTCGACTACGCCGGGGCCACCTGGACGGCCCCGGAAGGAAAGTTCCAACTCGGCCTGTTCTACGAGATGGCCACCACCCAGAGTGATTTCGGTGGCGACCTCAACAACAACGGCAGTACCAACGACCGGTTCGGCGTGCTGTACGACCCGCAGACCCACCAGGTGTGGGTGGACTCCGACGGCGACCACGACTTCACCGATACGCCGGCGATGTCGCCCTACGGCCGGCAACGGCAGATCGGCCATTTCGGCACCGAGGATCCGCAGACCGCCGTCACCGAACGGATTCCGTTCGTCGTGGAATACCGCGACAACGTCGACCTGTCGCCACTGGGCGGCAGCAACGTCGGCAAGGTGATGAACTATGTGAACATCGGGTTGCCGTCGGGGGCGCACGGTTCGCACGTCGCCGGGATCATCGCCGGTACATCTCTGCTCGGCGGCGCGATGCACGGTGTGGCTCCCGGCGCGCAGATCGTCTCGTCCCGGGCCTGCACCTGGGGCGGCGGCTGCACCGAGGCGGCCCTCACCGAAGGGATGATCGACCTGGTCGTCAATCGCGGCGTCGACGTGGTGAACCTCTCGGTCGGCGGGTTGCCGGCGCTCAACGACGGATCCGACGTGATATCCCAGCTGTACAACAAGCTGACCAGCCGCTTCGGCGTGCAGATCGTGGTGGCGGCCGGTAACGAGGGCGCGGGCACCAATACCGTTGGCTCCCCGTCCGTCTCCTCCTCGGTGCTGGCTGTTGCGGCGTCGGTGAGCAAGAAGACCTGGTGGGCCGACTACGGTTCCGCGGTCGATGCACCGCAAGGTCTGTTCGGGTTCTCCTCGCACGGCCCGTCCGAGGACGGCGCGCTCGCACCCGCGGTCAGCGCCCCGGGAGCGGCGGTCTCCTCGATCCCCGGCTGGCTGGAAGGGCAGGCCGTGCCGGAGGCGGGCTACTCCCTGCCGGTCGGCTACAGCATGATGAACGGCACCTCGATGGCAGCACCTCAGGTGACGGGGGCCGCGGCCCTGCTGTTGTCGGCGGCGAAGTCCCGGAACGTCGAAGCCGGTCCGACGGCGCTCCGCTCCGTGCTCACCGGAACGGCGACGCCGATCGACGGTGTGCCGACCACTGCCCAGGGTGCCGGACTGGTCAACATTCCGGCAGCCTGGAAGATGCTTTCGAAGGGCGTGCGGACCAACAACTTCGACGTCTCCGCCCCGGTGTGCACGGCGCTGTCAGGCAATCTGGCCACGCCGAACAGGGGCGCCGGGATCTACAACCGGTGCCTGCCCGGGTCGGGTGGCCAGCCGGTCGGGACCGACAAGTCGTACCGGGTGACGGTGACGAGGACCAACGGGAAGGCAGGGCACACCACGAGCCGGATCGGCTGGGTCGGCAACGACGGCACGTTCCGGGCACCGAAGACCCTGTCGTCGACTCTCGGCGCCTCGAACACGGTGACGGTGACCGCCACTCCGAAGACGACCGGCGTGCACAGCGCGATCATGACCATCGATGATCCGACCACGACCGGCATCGACCGGTTCGTAGCGGTGACGGTCTTGGCGGCGAAACCGCTGAGCGGCCCGACGTACCAGGTCAGGAAGGCCGGAACCTTGGGCCGCACCGGAACGACCTCGTTCCTGGTTGCGGTGCCGGAAGGTGTCGAGGCCCTGCAACTGAACCTGGCGGGACAGGCCGAGGGCAGCCAGATGCGAGTCCTGCCCGTCGATCCCGACGGGATCCCGGCCGACTCCAACGCCAGCGATCACTGCTACACCGGCTACCCCGACCCGGCCGGATGCGATCCGAAGTCCAGGGCCGTGCTGCGACCGAAGGCGGGCATCTGGGAGTTCGTGGTCGAAGCGCGACGGACCTCGAGCGTTGCTCACAATCCCTTTACGGCAACGGTCGCCCTGCAGGGAATGTCGTTCGCGCCTGACGTGACGACCCTGCAGTCGGCCACCGTGCACCAGAAGGAGTCGGTCCAGTTCACCGGGACGAACACTTGGGGCACGGCGAAGCTCCACGCCACTGACGGTGAGCTCGGGTTCGTCAGGAACCTGTTCTCCACCGTCGCCAACGGACAGCTCACGTCGAATCGTGTCGACGTGCCGCGGCAGTCGACGCGACTGGACGTGGCGCTGACGTCCCGCGCCGACGATGCCGATCTCGACATGTACATCGTCGGTGCCCGCGGCATCGTGGGCACCAGCATGAACATCGGGCCCGGTGTCGAGCGGATCGTCCTGGACGATCCGGCGCCCGGCACCTACTTCGTGGTGGTGACCGGCGCCGACGTCCCATCAGGGCCGGCGACCTTCGACTATCACGAGGAGATGTTCTCCCGCGGTATCGGCACCATAGCTGCCACGTCCGACAAGGCGTCCCTGCTGAGGCCGGGGCAGTCGATGCCGGTGGCCGCCGGCATCGACCTGAGCGCGGTCACCCAGACGACCGAGCCCGTCATCGGCCGGGTCCGAGTTGCGAACGCCGACGGCACGATCGTGGGTGCTGCGACGGTCCGGATCAACAGCGTTGTCGCGCCGAAGATGGAGGCGCTGAAGTGGGAAAAGCCTTTCGTCGGCGCGAAACTCACCAACAACGGCACGGTCGCCGGCGATCGGCAGGTCAACGCGAAGATGACGCCAACCACCTGGACCAAGGACGCGGGTTTCACCGACTTGAACCTCGGCACGGGGGCGTACGGCTCAGCGCTGGACATGAACGAGCGGCAGGAAGCGGCCGGGATGCTCCACTACAAGGATGGGAGCGACCGTCCAGCAACGTGGGCAGCCGACGGCAATGTGACTGATCTCGGGCTGCCGGAGTGGCGGGAGAAGGCGTACAGCAGCGGATATGCCACCGGCATCAGCGACGGAGGCACCGTCGTCGGGTTCGCGAGCCTTGAGTATCAGGATGAGAACAGTCAGGGACACACCTACGTCGACCCGTTCAGCTGGACCAAGACCGGCGGATTCACCAAACTGGCTCAGCTGTCGGCCAACACCACGGAAACCCAGCCGAGGGCGATCAACGCCCAAGGGGTTGCGGTCGGGTCGTCGCTCACCACCGAAGGTGCGCAACGGGCCGTCAGCTGGAATACCTCGACCGGCAGGGTCACGAATCTCGGTACCCTTTCGGGGCAGTCCAATTCGGTGGCCCTCGGGGTCAACGCGGCCGGCTCGGTGGTCGGCGCCAGCGGGGACGACGCGTTCGTCTGGACGCCGTCGGCCGGCATGAAACGCCTGCCGGACTACGGATTCAACGCCACGGCGGAGAAGATCACCAGCGACGGCTGGATCCTCGGTACGGTGGAGCTGCAGCCCGATTTCGAGGTCGCGGCACTGTGGGATCCGCAGGGTCGGCTGTGGGATCTGTCGTCGATGATTCCCGGCAATGACTGGTTCCTGCCGACCTATTCCTTTGGCATCAACGACCAGCACGATCTGATGATCTACGGCGAGGGCGGGCCCAAGGGCTCGTCGTCGAGCACCGTTCTGCTGCACATTCCGGATCTGATCGCCAAATAGATCCGAACAGCTCTTCTGCACCAACCGCGACCGTGGCCGGCCCGAGGCGACTCAGAGCCAGCCACGGTCGCGTGCGTACCAGCCGAGAAGGATCCGGGAGTCGGTGCCGGCCATGTCCATCAGATGCCGGACCCGACGCTGAACTGTCCGCAGCCCGACGCCGAGCCGGGTCGCCACCACCCCGTCAGTGTGCCCGGCGAGCAACAAGGCCAACACCTTCCGGTCCATGGGATCGCTCAGGGCGTCCTCGGACGCCGGATACGGCTCGATCCGCCGTCCCGGAGCCTCCCGCAGCTGGATCGAACGCTCCCACAACGACTCGAACAGCGTCGTCAGGGACGTGAGCAGGCCGCCGGGCCGCACCACCACCACGACATCGTGGGACGGACCGCCTTCGTCGAGTTGCACCAGGGCCATCGAATCGTCGGCGATCAGCAACTTGCTCGGCAGCGTCTCGGCCAGTCGGATCTGCTGGCCGCGGTCCAGGGACGCCAGTAGATCCTGCTCGGTCTCCGGTTCATCGAGCAGCGACCGCTCGATGATCACCCGCTCGGCCAACCCGCGGACGGCCAACTCCTTCTCCGAGTCGGTTTCCGCGACACCGACCACTTCGAACGGCGGTTTGGCGAACAATCGCAGCTCTCGTTCGGTGGCGCGCATCAGATGATTGATCCAGCCACCGATGTTCGCGCGTCCGTGGATCACCTCGAGGCCGCGGAACTCTTCCTGTTGACGGATCGACCGATGATGATCGGCGAGTTCGTCCAGCGCCGCGCGGGCCATTCTGGCGTCCCTCTCGCTCTTGGCGACCAGGTCGCCAAGAGTCAGCAAAGGGGAAACCGCGGTGAGCGTGCCGCCGCTGGCGTCGACCAAGCCACGCGAGATGAGTGTCCCGATGGACGCGGTGACGGATTCGACGGTCAGCCCGGTGGCCTCGACGAGTTCATCCGGTTGGATCGCCAGCTGCGCGACGATCGCCCGATACACAGATTCCGGGGCATCCGTAAGGCCGACGCCGGACAACGACCCGGGTGGGATCTGTATGGCGGGGTCGGTATCCATGATGCTCGACAGTATCGCCCGGGGCTGCCGGACGGTTGTCCGGTGGGCCTGTTCACGCCGGGGGAGTCCGTCCCGCCGGGCCTTCCTCGACTCCGGTCTGCCGCAGGCGGGCCTCGACGGCCGTGTGGAGCTCGGTCAGGCGCGCTCGATGGCGGCGTCCTGGGTGGGGAAGCCGGACTCGTCGGTCTGTTTGCCCCAGGTGTTGCGGAACCGGATCGCGTAGAGGTGCGGGCAGCTCGACGGCCGGCGGCACTCGCAGGGCTCGAAGAAGCTCCCCCTACCCCGCGCAAGCTTGTTCGACATGATGGAGAGGGCCTTTCTTCGGGCCGGTCGCGACCGGTCAATCGGGCGCTGACCTGGGGCTATTGCTGACTCGCTTACCAGCAGCACGCGCCTGACCTGCGTAAACCCTAAAGCGGGGCTATAACAGCCTGATCACGTGATGGCATCGGGACGCTCCGCCCGTCAATTCGGGCTCTGACGGCGTGCCATCATCGATCTGCGATCGACAAGTGGAGTCCGAGTGGGGAGGGCGCGTGGCGATGGAGGCCGGCCCTCGCGACAGAGAACACGGAACCCCGGACGAGGCGGCGCAGCTGAGCCCCGACGGGCCCGATGCGCTGGACATCACCGAAGTGGCCCCCGAGGTCGAGGTCGAGCTGCGCCCCCAGCGGCGGCTCCGGATCTGGCAGATCGCGCCGATCGTGGTGCTCGCCGCCGTCGGATCGCTGATGTTCGCGTTCCCCCTCGCCTTCGAATTCGGTGACGGCGGACCCGTGGTCGCGATGCTGGGGCTGCTGATCAGCTGCTGCGCCGCGGGCTGGGGCATGATGGCCGCCCGGCGCGTCGGCTACGCCTGGCCGGGTCTGCCGGCCAGAGGCTCCGGGGTGCGGCCGGACTGGCGCGTGGTGGGGCTCTACGTGGTCACCTTCTGCGTGGTCGTGGCGCTCGCCGTCGGCCGGGTGGCCCGGCTGCGCTGAACCGGCGCCGTCACCCCGGTCCGTCCTCACCTCGTACGATGGACCCTGTGAGCACCTCGCAGATCGCCTTCCTCAAGGGCCACGGGACCGAGAACGACTTCGTGATCATCCCCGACCCGGACAACGCCGTCGCCCTGCCCGCATCCACGGTCGCCGTCCTGTGCGACCGCAGGGCCGGCATCGGCGGCGACGGTCTGCTGCATGTCGTACGGTCCGCCGCGCATCCCGAGGCGCGAGCGATGGCGGACGAGGCCGAGTGGTTCATGGACTACCGCAACAGCGACGGCTCGATCGCCGAGATGTGCGGCAACGGGACCCGCGTCTTCGCCCACTACCTCCAGCGGGCCGGACTGGTGGCCGACGGAGACCTGGCCGTGGCGACCCGGGGCGGCGTGAAGAAGGTCCACCTCGCGAAGAACGGCGACATCACGGTCTCCATGGGACGTGCCGTACTCCCCGCCGACAGCGCCACCGTCACGGTCGGCGGCCGGAGCTGGCCCGCGCGCAACGTCAACATGGGCAATCCGCACGCCGTCGCCTTCGTCGACGATCTGGTGCACGCCGGAGACCTGCTCTCCGCGCCGCCGGTCAGCCCGGAGTCCGTCTATCCGGACGGCGTCAACGTCGAGTTCGTCGTGGACCGCGGCGCGCGTCACGTGGCCATGCGGGTGCACGAGCGCGGCTCGGGCGAGACGCGCTCCTGCGGTACGGGCGCCTGCGCCGTGGCCGTCGCCGCGGCCCGTAGGGACGGCGTCGATCCGGCGGTCACCGGGGCCCCCGTGACGTACACGGTCGACCTCCCCGGCGGGCGCCTGGTGATCACCGAGCTGCCGGACGGTGAGATCGAGATGACGGGTCCGGCCGTGATCGTCGCCGAAGGCACACTCGACCCCGCGTTCCAGGAAACGGCTCTCTCCTAGGACCTGTTCCGGTCAAGGCCGACCGGACCGGAACACGTTCGCAACGCCGCGGCCCAACACACCAGAAGCGGCCGGGCGGGCTGAACTTTCGAAACACGCCCCGGACTTCGCTCGAATGGGTGATCAGTTTCACGCTGGGCGAGAGCGGGCGGGCACCGCGTGGTGGGCTCGATAGCATCAAGCACCGGCCCGGAACGCGCAATCGCAGCCAGTCCACCGCCGGTCGACACTGCCGGAGGTGCCCATGAGTGCAGAGGCCGCCAGCCCCAACGGTGCGTCCCCGGACTTCCGTCCGGCCGACACCCCGGGCCGTCGGCGCGGGCGGGCCAGGATCGATCTGCGCAGGCTGGGCCGCGCCGCGCTGTTCGGGCCCGCCTCGCGAGGCGGTCTGCCCGACGCCATCGGACATGTCGCCGAAGCCCACCGGGCGCACCACCCCGACGCCGATCTCGCCGTACTGCGCCGGGCGTACGTACTCGCCGAGTCGTCGCACCGCGGCCAGATGCGCAAGAGCGGCGAGCCGTACATCACGCACCCGCTCGCCGTGACCCTGATCCTCGCCGAACTGGGCGCGGAGACCACGACCTTGACCGCTTCCCTGCTCCACGACACCGTCGAGGACACCGAGGTGACGCTCGACCAGGTACGTACGGGATTCGGCGACGAGGTCTGCTATCTCGTCGACGGCGTGACCAAACTGGAGAAGGTCGACTACGGGGCCGCCGCCGAACCCGAAACCTTCCGGAAGATGCTCGTCGCCACCGGCGATGACGTCCGGGTCATGTCGATCAAGCTCGCCGACCGGCTGCACAACATGCGCACCCTGGGTGTGATGCGCCCCGAGAAACAGGCGAGGATCGCCAAGGTCACCCGCGACGTGCTGATCCCGCTCGCGGAACGGCTCGGTGTGCAGGCGCTCAAGACCGAGCTGGAGGACCTGGCCTTCGCGATCCTGCGTCCCGAGGAGTACGAACTCACCCGCGCCCTCATCGCCGCGCAGTCCACCGCGGGGGATCCCCTCGGTGCGATGGCGGACGAGGTCAGACAGGTCCTGCGGGAAGCCGGCATCGCGGCCGAAGTCCTCATCAGACCACGGCACTTCGTCTCCGTTCACCGGATCAGGATCAAGCGCGGGGAGCTGCGCCCCACCGACTTCGGCAGGATCCTGGTGCTCGTCGGCGAGGATGCCGACTGCTATGCGGTACTGGGGGAACTGCACACCTGTTTCACCCCGGTGATCTCGGAGTTCAAGGACTTCATCGCCGCCCCCAAGTTCAACCTCTACCAGTCGTTGCACACGGCGGTCGCCGGCTCCGACGGGGCCGTCGCCGAAGTCCTCATCCGTACGCACCAGATGCACAAGGTCGCGGAGGCCGGGGTCGTCGCCCTGGGCAATCCTTATGCGCCGGCCGACGGCGCCCAGCCCGCCGACGACACCGCGGACGGCGTACGCGCCGACCCCACACGTCCCGGCTGGCTCTCCCGGCTCCTCGAATGGCAGGAGTCCGCCCCCGATCCGGACACGTTCTGGACCACACTGCGGGCGGATCTGGCGCAGGACCGGGAGATCACCGTGTTCCACGCCGAGGGCGGGACGCTGGGGCTGCCGGCCGGCGCCAGTTGCGTGGACGCGGCGTACGCCCGGTACGGCGAGGGGGCGCACTCCTGTATCGGCGCACGGGTCAACGGGCGCCTTGCCACGCTCAGTACGGTGCTCGGCGACGGTGACACCGTCCAGTTGCTGCTCGCCGGTGACGCCGCTTCCGGTCCCTCGCCGGACTGGCTCGGCCATGTGCGTACACCCGGCGCGCGTATCGCGATCACCAGCTGGCTCGCCGAACATCCGGAGGGCGCCGCCGTACCGGCGACGGCGCCCAGGCCGACCGCCTCCGTGACCGGCGGCGCGGTGCGCCGGGCGGCAGCGGGTGCCGTCGTGGACGTGCCGAACACGACGGTGCGGCTGGCCGGTTGCTGCACGCCGGTGCCGCCGGACGCCGTCACCGGCTTCACGGTGCGTGGCGGCGTCGTCACCGTGCACCGCGACGGATGCCCCTCGGTCACCCGGATGCTGGCCCTGGGACGGTCCCCCGTCGCGGTGAACTGGGGTGCAACCGGCGACTGCAGGGTCACCCTGATCGCCGAGGCGTTCGGACGGCCCCGGCTCTTCGCCGATCTCACCGAGGCCATCGCCACCGCCGGTGTCGCGGTGGTCTCGGCCACCGTGGAGCCCCCCACCGAGCAGCGCGTGCGGCACACCTACACCCTGCAACTTCCGGACGCCGCCGGACTTCCCGCCCTGATGCGTTCCATGCGCGACGTGCCCGGCGTGTACGACGTGAGCCGGGCCCAGCATCCGGCCACCGCCTGACCACCCGTTCGGGTGGCCCGGCACGGTCTGACGGGGTGCGTGGTCCCTGCGCTGGTAGCCGTAATTCATGCTGTTCAACTCCCGGCGCCCGCGAGCCGTCATGCTGGCGGCCGCCTCGGCAGCCCTCGTCGCCGCCGCCCTGCCCGCGCCCGTACCCCTCGGTATCGGCGACCCGCTCTTTCCGTATCTGGGCAACCCCGGGTACGACGTCCTCTCGTACGACATCGGTCTCACCTACCCGGGCAGCAACAACAAACCGCTGGAGGCGGTCACCCGTATCGACGCGCGGGCCACCGCGCCGCTGGACCGCGTCAACCTCGACTTCGCCCGCGGCACCGTGCGCTCCGTCGAGGTGAACGGTGCGCGTGCCCGGTTCGCCACGGCGGGCGAGGACCTGGTCGTGACACCGGCCGAGGCGGTACCGGCGGGCGGGCGGCTGCGGATCACCGTGCGGCACACCAGCGATCCGCGCGGTGCGTCGGACAGCGGCTGGGTGCGGACGGCCGACGGACTGGCCATGGCCAACCAGGCGGACGCGGCCCACCGGGTCTTCCCCTGCAACGACCACCCCTCCGACAAGGCGTTCTTCACCTTCCGGGTGACCGCGCCCAAGAAGCTGACCGTCGTCGCCAACGGCCTGCCCGGACCCCGGACCACCCACGGGGCCGACACCACCTGGACCTATCGGACGCGCCACCCCATGGCCACCGAGCTGGCCCAGGTCTCGATCGGCGACTCGGCCGTGATCCACCGGGCGGGGCCGCACGGGCTGCCGGTGCGCGACGTCGTACCGGCGGCGGACCGGCAGAAGCTGGAACCCTGGCTGAAGAAGACGCCGGGCCAACTGGCGTGGCTGGAGTCGAAGGCAGGGCCCTACCCCTTCGAGACGTACGGCGTCCTCATCGCAGACACGGACACCGGCTTCGAGCTGGAGACCCAGACACTGTCGCTCTTCGAGCGGTCGCTGTTCACGCGCTCCTCCTACCCGGAGTGGTACGTCGACTCGGTCATGGTCCATGAGCTCGCCCACCAGTGGTTCGGCGACAGCGTCTCGCCGCACCGCTGGTCCGACCTGTGGCTCAACGAGGGCCATGCCACCTGGTACGAGGCGCTCTACGCGGACGAGCACGACGGCAAGTCGCTGGATGAACGGATGCGCGACGCCTACCGCGATTCCGACGGCTGGCGTGCCTCCGACGGCCCGCCCGCCGCACCCGAGCCGCCCGTACCGGGGCAGAAGATCAGCATCTTCCGCCCCGTCGTCTACGACGGCAGTGCTCTCGTGCTCTACGCACTGCGCAAGGAGATCGGCACCGCAGCCTTCGGGACGCTGGAGCGCACCTGGGCGAGTACGTACCGCGACAGGTCGGCCACCAGCGCCGACTTCGCCGCGCTGGCGTCGCGGATCGCCGGACGGGACCTGTCCGGCTTCTTCCGGAGCTGGCTGTACGCGAAGAAGACCCCGCCGATGCCCGGCCACCCGGACTGGCGGAGCGCGCCGCCGAAGCCGGTGGGCAAGCGATGAAATCCTGGTGACGGCGGTGCCGGACCGTGCCACTATCGACGGGTCGGCGGCGCTGCCGGGCCCGGTGGGACCTTCGGGAATCATCGGCGCCGGTCACGCGTTGTGACTGTTGAACGAAACTTCCATCGGCTTCGACGTAGGGATCCAATGACCTCCTCTTCCTCCACTTCCCAGGACGCGCACGAGCAGGACGCGCAGAGCTTCAACGAAAGCCTTCGGGCCGATGCCCTGATGGAAGAGGACGTCGCCTGGAGCCACAAGATCGACGGGGAGCGGGACGGCGATCAGTACGACCGCTCGGAGCGTGCTGCCCTGCGGCGCGTGGCCGGTCTCTCCACCGAGCTGGAGGACGTCACCGAGGTCGAGTACCGGCAGCTGCGCCTGGAGCGTGTGGTGCTGGTGGGCGTCTGGACCTCAGGGACCGCCCAGGACGCGGACAACTCCCTCGCGGAGCTCGCCGCTCTCGCCGAGACGGCCGGTGCGCTGGTCCTCGACGGAGTCGTCCAGCGCCGCGACAAGCCCGACCCGGCCACCTACATCGGCTCGGGCAAGGCCCAGGAGCTGCGGGACATCGTGCTCGAAACAGGTGCCGACACCGTCGTGTGCGACGGTGAACTCAGCCCTGGCCAGCTGATCCATCTGGAAGATGTCGTCAAGGTCAAGGTCGTCGACCGTACGGCACTGATCCTCGACATCTTCGCCCAGCACGCCAAGTCCCGTGAGGGCAAGGCCCAGGTCGCGCTCGCACAGATGCAGTACATGCTGCCGCGTCTGCGTGGCTGGGGTCAGTCGCTCTCCCGGCAGATGGGTGGTGGCGGTTCGGGGTCGGCGGGCGGCGGAATGGCGACCCGTGGTCCCGGTGAGACCAAGATCGAGACGGACCGGCGACGGATCCGCGAGAAGATGGCGAAGATGCGCCGGGAGATCGCGGAGATGAAGACCGGCCGCGACATCAAGCGGCAGGAGCGCAAGCGCCACAAGGTGCCGTCGGTCGCCATCGCCGGGTACACGAACGCCGGGAAGTCCTCGCTGCTCAACCGCCTCACGGGTGCGGGCGTACTGGTGGAGAACTCCCTGTTCGCCACCCTGGACCCGACGGTCCGCAAGGCCGAGACGCCCAGCGGCAGGCTCTACACCCTGGCGGACACGGTCGGATTCGTCCGGCACCTGCCGCACCACCTCGTCGAGGCGTTCCGCTCCACCATGGAAGAGGTCGGCGAATCCGACCTGATCCTCCATGTCGTGGACGGCTCGCACCCGGCGCCGGAGGAGCAGCTCGCCGCCGTGCGTGAGGTGATCAGGGACGTCGGCGCGACCGACGTGCCGGAGATCGTGGTGGTCAACAAGGCGGACGCGGCCGATCCGCTGGTGCTGCAGCGGCTGCTGCGTATCGAGCGGCACGCCATTGCTGTCTCGGCCCGTTCGGGCCAGGGCATCGCGGAGCTGCTCGCGTTGATCGACGAGCAACTGCCCCGGCCCCAGGTCGAGGTGGAGGTGCTCGTGCCGTACACGCAGGGACAGCTCGTCGCCCGTGCGCACACCGACGGCGAGGTGATCTCCGAGGAGCACACCCCGGAGGGCACGTTGCTGAAGGCGCGGGTGCACGAGGAGCTGGCCGCCGATCTGGCGCCGTACCTTCCGGTCGCGCACTGACATCGCGGTTCACCGCACCGGACCGAAGGCCCGTCCCCGGCGATTTCCCGGGGGCGGGCCTTCGGTCCGTTCAGCAGCCGTTCAGTGGTCCTCTGCTGCGCTCTACCGGCCGGCGAACCTGGTGCTCATGGCCTTGTAGAGCTGTTCCGCGCCCTGGCCGAGACGCGGCCCCGCGAGCCAGCCCGAAGTGACCGGTCCGATCGAGGTGTTGGAGACCAGCTCCGACTTCCCGTTCTTCCCGGTGATGAACCAGCCGCCGCCGGACGAGCCGCCGGTCATGGTGCATCCGATGCGCCACATCGTCGGTGTGCCGGGGCTGATGGACAGTCGTCCCGGCCGGTCGACGCACTTGTTCATCAGCTGCCCGTCGAACGGCGGAGCCGCCGGGTAGCCCCAGGCGCCCATCGCCGAGATGTCCTTGGCCTCCGGGGCGTTGAAGTCGACTGCCAGCGCATTGCCGACGGTCTCTTCGAGCGACTTGCCGCCGTTCTCCGGCTTCACGTGCAGAAGCGCGTAGTCGTACGGCGCCCCCCGGCCGCCGGTCGGGCCGCCGTCGTTGATCCACGCATTGGAGGTCATGGCCCAGTCGGCCCAGTAGGTGCCGTACGGGGCTATCTCCTGCTGTCGTGCGGTGCGCAGCTGGGCGACCGACCTGCCCTGGTCGTTGTACGACGGAACGAACATGATGTTCCGGTACCAGCCGCCCTTGCCGCCCGCGTGGACACAGTGACCGGCGGTCCACACGAGGTTGGACCTGCCCGGGTTCTTCGGGTCCTTGACGACGGTTCCCGAGCAGACCATGGAACCTTCGGGGGAGTCGAAGAAGACCTTGCCCACGGGCGCCGCGTACCGGTGGTACGGGTGCTTCTCCTCCTGCGCTTTCACCGGCGCGGGTTCCGGGTCGGTGACGTTCTGGTCGCCGGAGATGTCGCGAGCGTCCATCGTCTTCTGCGGATCCTTGGCCTGCTTCATGCGGTCGGGCTTCCACAGGTCTTTGACCACAGGATTGACGAAGTCCTTGGCACTACGCAGCCACTTGTCCTTGTCCCAGTTCTTCCACTCGCCGTTCTGCCATTTTTCCGGGTCGAGGCCGTGCTTCTTCAGGGTGTCGGCCAGATCTGCTGCGGTACCGGCCTTGGCACCGGCGGGCGCGGAAGCGACGGGTTTGTCGGCCGCCGAGCCGGATGCCTTGTCGTCGCCCCCGCCACAGGCGGTCGCCGTCAGCGCCAGGGCCGCGGCGATACCGGTGGCAGTGAGGATCGGACGGATGGATCGCATGGAGTTGTTCCCCCTGGGGGTGTCTGGTCGTTGCTGCCGGCGCCGGCCGCCCTGCTTACCGGTCCGCGTACTTCTTGCTGACCGAGTCGTAGACGCCCTTGGCTTCCTTGCCCAGGCGCGGGCCGGCCAGCCAGCCGGCTGTCACCGGGCCGATGGAGGTGTTGGACACCAGGGCGGGCTTGCCGTCCGCACCGTTGGCGATCCAGCCGCCGCCGGAGGAGCCCCCGGTCATCGTGCAGCCGATGCGGTACATCGTCGGATCGGCCGCGGCGATCGAGAGGCGGCCCGGCTGGTCTGCGCACTGGAACAGCTTCTGGCCGTCGTAGGGCGGGGCAGCCGGGTAACCGGTGGCCGTCAGGCTCGCGATCTTCGGCACGGCCGGTGCGTTGAAGTTCACCGGGAGCGCGCCGCCGACCGTCTCCTCAAGGGACTTGGTGCTGCCCTTCTCGGGCACGACGTGCAGCACCGCGAAGTCGTACGGAGCTCCCTGACCGCCGGTGGGCCCGCCGCCGCTGATCCACTGGTCCGAGGTCTGCGCCCAGTCGGCCCAGAAGACGCCGTACGGTGCGACCTCTTCCTTATTGGCGTTCTGCAACTGTGCCGCGGACTTGGCGCTGTTGTTGTACGAGGGGACGAAGGCGATGTTGCGGTACCAGCCGCCCTTCTTCCCCGCGTGCACGCAGTGGCCCGCGGTCCAGACCATGTTGGACTTTCCGGGATGCGCCGGATCCTGCACGACCGTCGCCGAGCAGACCATCGATCCTTCGGGGCCGTCGAAGAAGATCTTGCCTGCTTCGGGGAGAGTCGCGTGGTACGGCGACTTCACGTTCTGCGCGGTCACCGGCGCCGGGGTCGGGTCGGTGACTCCCTTGTCGCCGGAGATGTCGTTGTCGACAGGGTTCTCCGGGGGCTTGGCCGCGCCGCGCATCCGGTCCGGGTCCCAGAGCCCGGAGATGATCGGGTTGAAGAAGTCCTGGGCCTCACGCAGCCACTTGTCCTTGTCCCAGTTCTTCCATTCGCCGCTCTTCCACTTGCTCAGATCGACGCCGTGCTTCTTCAGCTTGTCCTTGAGGTCGTCCGGGATGGTGATCTTGCCGTCCGACGGCGTGGAGGCGCTGGTGTCCGGCTTGTCACTGGCGTTGTCGTCGCCGGGCCCACAGGCGGTGGCGGAGAGAGCGAGTATCCCTGAGAGGCCAACTGCGGCTATGACAGGGAGGGTTCGGCGGCGGGCGTTCCCGCGACGTGGTGTGCGGGTTGGGCGGAGCGGTCGCATGTGGTGATCCCCCTGGGACTCCGGAACAACTGAATTCGGCACGTGATTTCGGCACGGTGGAACTGAAGTGCGGGCCCCACTATGCCGGTGCCGATGGGGACGGTATCCGGCAGGGCTGCGGTTCCGCAGCCTCAATGATCTTGCGACTCACCCGTGATCCCGGGCCGCTGCCGTCGTTGTTACGTATGGGGGTTTTACGCTGCGCCCGGCCCCGGCGTCGACGGGCGTACGACGCGACGTGCACGAGAAGGCGCGACAAGAACGCGCGACGACCGAACCGTTACAGCGGGAGGACCAACAGCTGTGGCTGTGACCAAATCTGCTCCGGCGGCGCCGACCACGGCGCACGAAGGGATCCTGCGCCGGCAGTCGATGCGTGAGTCCGCCGCCCGTACCTACGCGCGGTCGCTGCCGATCGTGCCGGTCAGGGCGCGGGGCCTGACCATCGAGGGCGCGGACGGGCGGCGGTATCTCGACTGTCTGTCGGGAGCGGGGACGCTGGCTCTCGGCCACAACCACCCGGTGGTGCTCGAAGCGATCAAGAAGGTCATCGATTCGGGCGCCCCCCTGCATGTGCTGGATCTCGCCACACCGGTCAAGGACGCCTTCACCACGGAACTCTTCGAGACCCTGCCGCGCCAGTTCGGCGATCAGGCCCGCATCCAGTTCTGCGGACCCGCCGGTACGGACGCGGTCGAGGCAGCCCTGAAACTTGTGCGCACCGCTACGGGGCGCAGCGGGATCCTCGCGTTCACGGGCGCGTACCACGGCATGACGGCCGGAGCCCTGGCCGTGTCGGGCGGCGCCACCGACGTCCGGGTGACCCGGCTGCCGTATCCCCAGGACTACCGCTGCCCGTTCGGCGTGGGAGGGGAACGCGGCGGTGAACTCGCCGCCCGCTGGACCGAGAACCTGCTCGACGATCCCAAGGGGGGCGTGGTCCCACCGGCCGGGATGATCCTGGAACCGGTGCAGGGCGAGGGTGGTGTGATCCCGGGCCCTGACGACTGGGTCCGCCGCATGCGCGAGATCACCGCGGACCGCTCCATTCCGTTGATCGCCGACGAGGTTCAGACCGGCGTCGGGCGCACCGGCGCCTTCTGGGCGGTCGAGCACAGCGGGATCGTGCCCGATGTGATGGTGCTGTCCAAAGCCATCGGCGGCTCCCTCCCCCTGGCGGTCATCGTCTACCGGCCGGAACTGGACGTCTGGGAGCCCGGTGCGCACGCCGGTACCTTCCGGGGCAATCAGCTCGCCATGGCGGCAGGTGCGGCGACCCTCGCGTACGTCCGCGAGAACCGGCTCGCCGAGCGCGCGGCCGACCTGGGTACGCGCATCATCGGCCGACTGCGGCAACTGGCCGGTCAACACCCCGGCATCGGGGACGTACGTGGCCGGGGCCTCATGATCGGCGTGGAGATCGTCGACCCGGAGGCCGGGGATGCCGGCGTCCCGGGCCCGGCGCCCGCCGCACCCGTGCTCGCCTCCGCCGTACAGCGTGAATGCCTGGCCCGAGGACTCATCGTCGAACTCGGTGGCCGCCACTCCAGCGTCGTCCGCCTGCTGCCCCCACTCACTCTCACCGATGAGCAGGCGGAAGCGGTGCTCGACCGGCTGGCCGATGCCCTGGCCGCCGCTGAGCGCACCGTGTACCGCCGTCATGAGACCCGCCCTCCCCTCTGATCCCGGCCCCCCCACAAGGAAGCACTCCGTGAACACCACCCCCGAATCTGATGTGTCCGAGGCCCCAGCCCCACCCGCGGTCCCCGGCCTTTTCGCGGTCGACCCGCTCATGGTTTGTTCGGGAGCGTCCGGCGTTCTGCCGGTCGATTCCGGGTCGGTCGGTTCGGAGACCGTTCCGCGCCAGAAGACCGGGGGCACGAGTACGGGGAGCACTGTCCCCGAGCGACATCTGACACCCGGCTTCCTCGACGATCCGGACGCGAACACCGCGGCTGACGGTGCCACCGTCGAGAACCTGCTCCGCTGCTGGGTCCGGGAGAACAACCTGGCCCGGCCGGCCGGGCCTCTCCTGCGTATCCCTCTGTACGCCAGCGGTACCGCACTGCTCGTCCCCGTGCACTACTGGTCCGCCACGGGCTGGCACCGGTTCGGCAGGCCGTCGCTCGAAGGCGGGTCCCTGCGCGCACCGCTCGCCGACGCGGTCACCGTCGCTGCGCTGCTCGGTCGGGAAGCAGGGGGGCACGGAGGCGCCGAACTGGTCGGCAGGGTGGCCGACTCGGTACGTCGCACCGCCTCCTTCATCGCTGACCGTCGCATCAATCCGGGGCCGTCGCCCGAGGCGGACCTCTTCCTCACCGCGGAGCAGTCCCTTCTTCTGGGGCACCCGCTTCATCCCACCCCGAAGAGCCGCGAAGGCCTCTCCGACGCAGAAGTCGGCCTGTACTCGCCTGAGTTGCGAGGCTCCTTCCCGTTGCACTGGTTGGCTGTCGACCGTTCGGTCCTGGCACAGGACTCGGCGTGGACCGAGCGTGGGCGCACTGTCGCCGCGGACCAGCTCACCGCCCGCCTGGCCGGAGTTCTCCAGCGTCCCGATGACACCGCCCTCCTCCCGCTGCACCCCTGGCAGGCCCGCGACCTCGCGCATCGCCCGGCTGTGGCCTCCCTCCTCGACGCCGGGCTCCTGCGTGACCTCGGCCCGTACGGCGCCCCCTGGCATCCCACCTCGTCCGTCCGCACCGTTCACCGGCCCGGCGCAGAGGCGATGCTCAAGCTCTCCCTGGGCGTTCGCATCACCAACTCCCGCCGGGAGAACCTCCGTAAGGAACTCCACCGGGGCGTCGAGGTCCACCGCGTACTGAGAGGCGGGCTCGGTGAGCAGTGGCGGGCCGTCCACCCCGGCTTCGACATCGTGCGCGATCCGGCCTGGCTCGCGGTGAACACGACGGACGGCGAACCACTCACCGGGCTCGACGTCGTCCTGCGCCACAACCCCTTCGGCCCCGGTGACGACGCCGTATGCATCGCCGGTCTCACCTCCGTTCATCCCCGCGCCGACGGGCGAGGTGCGCGCTCGCGCCTCGCCGACATCGTGACCGGGCTCGCCCACCGCACCGGCCGGACCACCGGAGCCGTCGCGGCCGAGTGGTTCCTGCGCTATCTGGACCATGTCGTACGCCCGGTGCTCTGGCTGGACGGCACCGCCGGTATCGCCCTCGAAGCCCATCAGCAGAACACCCTCGTCATCCTCGACCCCGCAGGGTGGCCTGTCGGCGGGCACTACCGCGACAACCAGGGCTACTACTTCCGCGAATCCCATCGCGACGCACTGGAGCGGCGCCTCCCCGGTATCGGAGCGACCAGCGACACCTTTGTCGCCGACGCTGTCACCGATGAACGCTTCGCCTATTACCTCGGTATCAACAACATCTTCGGACTCATCGGCGCCTTCGGTGCCGAGCAACTCGGCGATGAACGCCTGCTGATCGCTGCCCTCCGGAAATTCCTCACCACCACCGTCCCCCTCGGCTCCCCATTGACCGCCAAACTTCTGGACACCCCTGTCCTGCGCACCAAGGCAAATCTGCTGACCCGACTGCACGGCCTCGACGAACTCGTCGGACCGGTCGAAACCCAGTCCGTCTACGTCAGCTTCACCAACCCGCTCTATTCCAGCGGTACATGACCCGACCCACATGAGAAGAGGAGCGTCGTCGTGCCCTCCATCGATGCGAGTACCGACACCGTGACCGGGACCGGCCCTGCCTGTCGGGCCGACCGGGGAGCCGAGGACACCCTTGATCTGCGGCTGCCCGATGAACTGATGTCGCTCCTCCACGATGCGGGCCCGGCGACCGGGCCTCTGCCCCTCACCCGCCCCTGCACCGGTGACGATCTGCTCGACGACCCGGGCGCATGGGGCCCGGTCCCGACCCCTGCCGGGCAGTTCCAGCTCGTTCCTGTGGACGTCGGGCGTGACCTGGCGGTCGTCAGCAGCTGGATGAACGACCCTGCCGTCGCCGCTTTCTGGGAGCTGCAGGGACCCGAGTCCGTCACCGCCGTTCATCTTCGGGCCCAGCTCGCCGGTGACGGAAGGAGCGCCCCCTGCCTGGGCGTGCTCGAAGGCACCCCGATGAGCTACTGGGAGATCTACCGCGCCGATCTCGACCCCCTTGCCCGGCACTATCCGGCTCGCCCTCACGACACCGGCATTCACCTTCTCGTCGGCGGAGTCCGCGACCGCGGACGCGGTATCGGCACCACGCTGTTACGAACGGTCTCCGATCTCGTGCTGGACAACCGGCCCCGGTGCGCCCGGGTCGTCGCCGAACCCGATCTGCGCAACACCCCGTCCGTGGCGGCGTTTCTCGGCGCGGGCTTCCGCTTCTCCGCGGAGATCGACCTTCCGGACAAGCGGGCAGCCCTCATGGTCCGTGACCGGTCCCTCCGCGAGCTGCTGTGCCCCGACACCTCTGAGTAGCCCCTGCACACACGCATGGTCAATGACCTCCTGTGAATGGCCTTCGGCCAGTCCATTTCCGCGAAAGAACTACCGAGAACGACCTGTTGTGATCTCTTGTGAACGACCGGCTGTGAATCACTTGCTGCCTTTGATACACCGCTTGTGCCGTATCGGTTCCACCCCGAGGAGTCCCTGTGCTGAAGCCACTTGCCACCCCTGACTCCGAAGCAGAACCGACGCTGCTCGCTCCTCCCGAGCTGAATCCGAAGGACTGGGACCGTGCGGCGCGCCGTCTCCTCGCCAAGATGCTCAGCGCCTTCGCCTACGAAGAGATCATCGAACCCGTCGTTCACGGCGACAGCCACCTCCTCGCCCTCGACGACGACCTGCCTCTCACCTTCCGGGCCCGGCGCGGTGCCTACGGGAACTGGCACGTGGACCCGGAGACCATCGAGCTCCAGGGCGAACCGTTCAGCGACCCGCTCCGCTTCCTCGTCCTCGCCCGCCGTCTTCTCGCCCTGGACGGTGCCACGCTCGGCCATCTGGTCCGGGAACTCACCACCACGCTCGCCGCCGACGCCCGGCTCGACCACACGGCGCTCCCCGCGGCCGATCTCGCCGACCTCGACTACGCGCAGCTCGAAGGCCACCAGACCGGCCATCCCTGGCTCGTACTCAACAAGGGCCGCATCGGCTTCTCCGCGACCGACGCCGCCCGCTGGACCCCGGAGTCCCGCAGGCCGGTCCGGCTGCCCTGGATCGCGGTCAGTACGAAGCTCGCCCGCTACCGCGGCGTCACCGGGCTCGCCACCCCCGACCGGCTCTACCGCCGTGAACTCGACGCCCCCACCCGGGAGTCCTTCGCCGCTGAGTTACGGGCCCGGGGTCTGGACCCGGACGCCTACCTCTATCTCCCCGTGCATCCCTGGCAGTGGGACGAAGCGATCCTGCCGCTCTTCGCGCCGGCCATCGCCCACCAGGAGATCGTCCCGCTCCACACGGACGCCGATCCACGGCTGCCGCAGCAGTCCATCCGCACCTTCCTCAACCTGGACCGTACCGACCGGCACACGGTGAAGCTACCGCTGTCAATCCTCAACACACTGGTCTGGCGGGGGCTCCCCACGGAACGCACTCTTGCGGCCCCCGCCGTCACCGCCTGGATCCAGGGACTGCGTGACGGTGACGCCTTCCTGCGCGACGAGTGCGGTGTCATCCTGCTGGGCGAAGTCGCCTCGGTCTCCGTCGAGCATCCCCTGTACGACCAACTCCCCGAAGTTCCGTACCAGTACCGGGAACTCCTCGGCGCGATCTGGCGCGAGCCGCTCGACGCGCAGCTGGCCCCCGGGGAGGGTGCCCGCACCCTTGCCTCACTTCTCCACACCGACCTCCAGGGACGCTCCTTCACGGCAGAGCTCGTCGCCCGGTCGGGGCTGGCTCCCACCACCTGGCTGCGCCGGTTGTTCGCCGCGCTCATTCCGCCGCTGCTGCGCTTCCTCTACTGCTACGGAACCGTCTTCTCCCCGCACGGGGAGAACGCCATCGTTGTCTTCGACGACCACGACGTGCCGGTACGTCTTGCGATCAAGGACTTCGTCGACGACGTCAACATCAGCGCCGAGCCGCTGCCCGAGCACGACTCGATGCCCGACGACGTGCGGCAGGTGCTGTTGACCGAGGAGCCTGCCTTCCTCACACAATTCATCCACTCCGGGCTCTTCGTCGGCGTCTTCCGGTATCTGGCGCCGCTCTGCGAAGATCAACTGGGTGTCCCCGAAGCCGATTTCTGGCTCCTGGTGCGGGCCGAGATCCTGCGCCACCAGGCCCGGTTCCCGGAGCTGAAGGAGCGGTACGAGATCTTCGACCTGCTCACTCCTCGGATCGAGCGGCTCTGTCTGAACCGCAACCGTCTCCACCTCGACGGCTACCGCGACCGCCCGAACCGCCCGCACGCGGCCGTGCACGGCACTGTCCCCAACCCTCTGCACGAGGTGTGATCCCGATTGTCAGTGCTGCCCCGTAGGCTGGTCCCGCTATGACGAAGCCCTCCCTCCCCGAGCTCCTGCACGCTGCCGTCTCCGCCGTCGGCGGCACGGAGCGCCCCGGTCAGGTCACCATGGCCGAAGCTGTCGCCGACGCGGTGGACGACAACGCCCATCTGCTGGTCCAGGCAGGCACCGGCACCGGAAAGTCCCTGGGCTACCTGGTGCCCGCCCTTGCTCATGGGGAGCGTGTCGTGGTGGCCACCGCGACGCTCGCACTCCAGCGGCAGCTGGTGGAGCGCGACCTTCCGCGTACGGTCGACGCGCTGCACCCGTTGCTGCGCCGGAAGCCCCAGTTCGCCATGCTCAAGGGCCGCTCCAATTACCTCTGTCTGCACCGCCTCCACGAGGGGGTACCGCAGGAGGAGGAAGACGGACTGTTCGACCCGTTCGAGGCGGCAGCTCCCACCAGCAAACTCGGTCAGGACCTGATCCGGATGCGGGACTGGGCGGACGAGACGGAGACCGGCGACCGCGACGACCTCACCCCTGGCGTCTCCGACCGTGCCTGGGGCCAGATCTCCGTCTCGTCGCGGGAGTGCCTGGGCGCGAGCAAGTGCGCGTACGGGGCGGAGTGCTTCGCCGAGGCCGCCCGTGAGCGGGCCAAGCTCGCGGACGTGGTGGTGACCAACCACGCGCTGCTCGCCATCGACGCGATCGAAGGCGCCCCGGTGCTCCCGCAGCACGAGGTGCTGATCGTCGACGAGGCACATGAGCTGGTGTCCCGCGTCACCGGTGTGGCCACCGGTGAGCTCACGCCCGGCCAGGTCGGCCGGGCCGTGCGCCGAGCCGCGAAGCTTGTCAACGAGAAGGCGGCCGACGCCCTCCAGACGGCCTCCGAGACCTTCGAGCGGGTCATGGAGCTGGCGCTCCCCGGTCGGCTCGAAGAGATCCCCGAAGACCTCGGGTACGCGCTGATGTCGCTCCGTGACGCGGCCCGGACCGTCATCTCGGCCCTCGGCTCCACCCGCGACAAATCGGTCCAGGACGAGGACGTCGTACGGAAACAGGCGCTGGCGTCCGTCGAGTCCATCCATGACGTCGCCGAGCGGATCACGCTGGGGTCCGAGTACGACGTCGTCTGGTACGAACGCCATGACCGGTTCGGGGCGTCGCTGCGAGTTGCCCCGCTCTCCGTTTCGGGCCTGCTCCGCGAGAAGCTCTTCACGGACCGCTCGGTCGTGCTCACCTCCGCGACCCTCAAGTTCGGCGGCGACTTCAACGGCGTCGGTGCCTCGCTGGGTCTGTCGCCCGAAGGCACCGAGGGGGAGGACGTGCCGCAGTGGAAGGGCCTGGACGTCGGCTCGCCCTTCGATTACGCCAGGCAAGGCATTCTCTATGTCGCCAAGCACCTCTCGGCTCCGGGCAGGGAGGGATCACGCACCGACATGCTCGACGAACTCGCCGAGCTGGTGGAGGCGTCCGGCGGACGTACGCTCGGGCTCTTCTCGTCCATGCGCGCTGCGCAGGCCGCGGCCGAGGAGCTGCGGAGCAGGCAGGACAAGCCGGTTCTGCTCCAGGGCGAGGAGACGCTGGGCGAGCTGATCAAGAATTTCGCCGCCGACCCGGAGACCTGCCTCTTCGGCACGCTGTCGCTCTGGCAGGGCGTCGATGTGCCAGGACCGAGCTGTCAGCTCGTGGTGATGGACCGGATTCCGTTCCCCCGGCCCGACGATCCGCTGATGAGCGCACGCCAGAAGGCTGTGGAGGAGGGTGGCGGAAACGGCTTCATGGCTGTCGCCGCGACGCATGCCGCGCTCCTGATGGCGCAGGGTGCCGGGCGGCTGGTGCGGGCCATGGGGGACCGGGGCGTCGTCGCGGTGCTCGACCCCCGGCTGGCGACCGCGCGCTACGGCAGCTATCTGCGGGCGTCGCTGCCGGATTTCTGGTTCACGACGGACCGTAACCAGATCCGCAGGTCACTGAGTGCCATCGACGCCGCAGCCAAGGAAGCCGGTCGGTAGAGCCGGTCAGTGGAAGAGGCGGGTGCGCCGGAGCGGCGGGCGCGGCCGAGCGGGTTCCGGCGTGCCCTGATGCGCCAGGATGTTGCGCAGACAGCGCAGACAGCGCAGACAGAACAGAGGCGGACAGAGCAGGGCCCCGGAACCGGCGCAGTAGGTTCCGGGGCCCGGTCCATGGCCGGCGGCGCAGTCACATCCGCCGGAGTACTGCCACCACCTTGCCGAGGATCGTGGCTTCGTCACCGGCGATCGGCTGATAGGCGGCGTTGTGCGGGAGAAGCCAGACATGCCCGTCCTCGCGCTTGAAGCGCTTGACCGTGGCCTCGCCCTCCAGCATGGCCGCCACGATGTCGCCGTTCTCCGCGACGGGCTGGCGGCGCACGGTGACCCAGTCGCCGTCGCAGATCGCGGCTTCGATCATCGAGTCGCCGACGACCTTCAGTACGAAGAGTTCGCCGTCACCGACCAGCTGGCGGGGGAGCGGGAAGACGTCCTCCACCGACTCCTCGGCCAGGATCGGTCCACCGGCGGCGATCCGGCCGACCAGGGGGACGTACGACGCGGCGGGCTTGCCCGTGGTGTCGGTCGTCTGTGTGCTCGGCTGGTCGGAGCCGCGGACCTCGTACGCCCGGGGGCGGTGCGGGTCACGGCGCAGGAAACCCTTGCGCTCCAGCGCCATCAGCTGGTGGGCGACGGACGAGGTGCTCGACAGCCCGACCGCCTGACCGATCTCCCGCATCGAGGGCGGATAGCCACGTCGTTGCACGGAGTCCCTGATCACCTCGATGACCCGTCGCTGCCGGTCGGTCAGCCCGGAACTGTCCGCCCGGATTCCGGGAGGTCGACCGGGCAGCGAGCGCGCGGGTCGCGGAGGCACCGTGCCCTCGGGATCCGTAGCTGCGTCATTCATGGCATGCACCGGCTGTAGTCGGTTCTGGGAGCGGTCCTGGGCAGTGATGGTGGCACTGTCTGCGGTCGTGGTCACGTCGGCCCCTCTCGAGAAGTTCTCTCCCTAGTTGGACAACGGTAGTGGCTTTCGAAAGGTTGCGCCAAACACACGTTCGAGTGAAAAAATGAAAAATCCTTCACCTGAGCGTGCACTCGGGTGTATGAGCGGACCTGGGGGCTGAAAGGCAATTCGGTCGATTACGGTACCGTTCGCTGCTGGTGCCGCACGCTGCGGGGGTGTTCCCTGCGGAGCGTCGCAGTGCATTCTCAGTCTGTCATCGAGGGGCCCGGAATCCGGGTCCCGACGCGGTTCACGTACCCTCGGGCGAGCCGCGCGCTGTCGGTGGAAGCGCGAAACGCGCCGGGGCGGAAGTGGCACCAAACCCCCAGATCTAGTGGTTGGATTGCGGCAGCCACCCAGAGGTTGTGGTTCGTGGTCCTCGCGGCCTCGGCCATCGCCTATGCTTGGGGCTGCTTCGAGGGGCTCGTTCCGGGCCTGGCGAGGCCATTCAGTCACGCTGCGAAGGAGGCTCGGAATCATGCACTGCCCCTTCTGCAGGCACCCTGACAGTCGCGTGGTCGACAGCCGCACCACGGACGACGGCACGTCGATCCGCAGGCGCCGCCAGTGCCCCGACTGCTCCCGCCGTTTCACCACGGTGGAGAGCGCCTCGCTCATGGTGGTCAAGCGCAGCGGGGTCACCGAACCCTTCAGCCGTACCAAGGTCATCTCGGGTGTGCGCAAGGCGTGCCAGGGGCGGCCGGTCACTGAGGACGCCCTCGCCAAGCTCGGCCAGCAGGTCGAGGAGGCGGTGCGTGCCACCGGGAGTGCCGAACTGACCACCCACGACGTGGGTCTGGCCATACTCGGCCCGTTGCAGGAACTCGACCTTGTCGCGTACCTGCGCTTCGCGTCCGTCTACCGGGCGTTCAATTCACTCGAAGACTTCGAGGCGGCCATCGCGGAACTCCGCGACGCGCAGCCCCCCGCAGTGGAATGCGAGTGCGGTGGGACCCCTGTGGTCCCCGTGCCCACCACTGCCGCTGACTGACCCGTCAGGGTCGGCGGCCACACATACCTGCCTGCGGCGCTTCCTGTGCCGCAGGTGTCAGACAGACACAGTGCCGTGGGAAGAACTGGGCACTTTTGGGCGTTTTAGCCCGCATATGGGAGGCGGCATGACAGAGACGGCGAGCGGCCCGGCACGTGGATCCCGCGCAAAGGGATCCAAGGCGGCTGCTACTCGGCAGGGGCTGCGCAGCGAGCGCATCCACACCACCCCCGGCGTGCATCCGTACGACGAGGTTGCCTGGGAACGCCGTGACGTCGTCATGACCAACTGGCGCGACGGCTCGGTCAACTTCGAGCAGCGTGGCGTCGAGTTCCCCGACTTCTGGTCGGTGAACGCGGTCAACATCGTCACCAGCAAGTACTTCCGCGGTGCGGTCGGCGCGGACAACCGTGAGAACAGCCTCAAGCAGCTCATCGACCGTGTGGTCAAGACGTACCGCAAGGCCGGCGAGGAGAACGGGTACTTCGCCTCCCCGGAGGACGCCGAGCTCTTCGACCACGAGCTCACCTACGCGCTGCTGCACCAGGTCTTCAGCTTCAACTCGCCGGTCTGGTTCAACGTGGGCACGGCGCAGCCGCAGCAGGTCAGCGCCTGTTTCATCCTCTCCGTCGACGACTCCATGGAGTCCATCCTCGACTGGTACAAGGAAGAGGGGATGATCTTCAAGGGCGGCTCCGGCGCCGGCCTGAACCTCTCCCGTATCCGCTCCTCGAAGGAGCTCCTCTCCTCCGGTGGCAACGCCTCCGGCCCGGTCTCCTTCATGCGGGGCGCCGACGCCTCCGCGGGCACCATCAAGTCCGGTGGCGCGACGCGCCGCGCGGCCAAGATGGTCGTCCTGGACGTCGACCACCCGGACGTCGAGGCCTTCATCGAGACCAAGGTGAAGGAGGAGGAGAAGATCCGCGCGCTGCGTGACGCGGGCTTCGACATGGACCTGGGCGGCGACGACATCACGTCGGTCCAGTACCAGAACGCCAACAACTCGGTCCGGGTGAACGACGAGTTCATGAACGCCGTCGAGGCCGGGACCACGTTCGGTCTGCGTTCGCGCATGACCGGCGAGGTCATCGAAGAGGTCGACGCCAAGGCGCTCTTCCGCAAGATGGCCGAGGCGGCGCACGTCTGTGCCGACCCGGGGATCCAGTACGACGACATCATCAACCGGTGGCACACCTCGCCCGAGTCCGGCCGGATCACCGCGTCGAACCCGTGCAGCGAGTACATGCACCTGGACAACTCGTCGTGCAATCTCGCCTCGCTGAACCTCATGAAGTTCCTGCGCGACGACGACCAGGGCAACCAGTCGTTCGACGCCGAGCGCTTCGCGAAGGTCGTCGAGCTGGTCATCACCGCGATGGACATCTCGATCTGCTTCGCGGACTTCCCCACCCAGAAGATCGGCGAGACCACTCGCGCCTTCCGTCAGCTGGGCATCGGCTACGCCAACCTCGGCGCGCTGCTCATGGCGACCGGCCACGCGTACGACAGCGACGGCGGGCGGGCGCTCGCCGGCGCCATCACCTCGCTGATGACCGGCACCTCGTACAAGCGCTCCGCCGAGCTGGCCGCGGTCGTCGGCCCGTACGACGGCTACGCCCGTAACGCGGACGCCCACAAGCGCGTCATGAAGCAGCACGCCGACGCCAACACGGCTGCCACCCGCACCGACGACCTGGACAACCCGGTCTGGGCCGCGGCGACCGAGGCATGGCAGGACGTCCTGCGGCTCGGTGAGCAGAACGGATTCCGCAACGCGCAGGCCTCCGTGCTCGCGCCGACCGGCACCATCGGCCTGATGATGGACTGCGACACCACGGGCGTCGAGCCGGACCTGGCCCTGGTCAAGTTCAAGAAGCTCGTCGGCGGCGGCTCGATGCAGATCGTGAACAACACGGTCCCCAAGGCCCTCAAGCGTCTCGGCTACCAGCCCGAGCAGGTCGAGGCGATCGTCGCCCACATCGCCGACCACGGCAATGTCGTCGATGCCCCGGGCCTCAAGCAGGAGCACTACGAGGTCTTCGACTGCGCCATGGGTGAGCGTTCGATCGCGCCCATGGGTCACGTACGGATGATGGCGGCGGCCCAGCCGTTCCTCTCCGGTGCCATCTCCAAGACGGTCAACATGCCCGCGTCCAGCACGGTCGAGGACGTCGAGGAGATCTACCTCCAGGGCTGGAAGCTCGGCACCAAGGCACTCGCCGTGTACGTCGAGAACTCCAAGGTCGGCCAGCCCCTCTCCGCCAAGACGAAGGATGTCGAGGCCAAGGAGGAGCCGAAGACCGAGAAGGTCATCGAGTACCGTCCGGTCCGCAAGCGCCTGCCCAAGGGCCGTCCCGGCATCACCACCTCGTTCACGGTGGGCGGCGCCGAGGGGTACATGACCGCCAACTCCTACCCGGACGACGGTCTCGGTGAGGTCTTCCTGAAGATGTCCAAGCAGGGCTCGACCCTCGCGGGCATGATGGACGCCTTCTCGATCGCCGTCTCGGTCGGCATGCAGTACGGCGTCCCGCTGGAGACCTACGTCTCCAAGTTCACGAACATGCGCTTCGAGCCGGCCGGGATGACCGACGACCCGGACGTACGGATGGCGCAGTCGATCGTCGACTACATCTTCCGTCGCCTGGCCCTGGACTTCCTGCCGTTCGAAACGCGTTCGGCGCTGGGTATCCACTCGGCTGCGGAGCGTCAGCGGCACCTGGACACCGGTTCCTACGAGCCGGGTGACGACGACGTGGATGTCGAGGGACTGTCCCAGTCGGCGCCCCGCCAGGTGGAGCCCCCGAAGGCTGTCCCCGCGAAGCCGGAGGCCGTCGCGGAGGCGCCCGCTCCCAAGCAGGCGCACAACTCGACGGAGCTGATGGAGATCACGCTCGGCCTGAACGCCGACGCGCCCCTGTGCTTCTCCTGCGGTACGAAGATGCGCCGTGCGGGCAGCTGCTACCTGTGCGAGGGCTGCGGCTCGACCAGCGGATGCAGCTGATTTCCGGCTGAGCGGCCGGTGAAGTGAGACAGGGCGGTGACCGGAATTCGGTCACCGCCCTGACGCACTCTGCCGGACCATGACCGGTGTCACTCTCCTGGCCGTACGATGGCGCCGTGCTGGTCAAGTGGATTCGCTGCACGGTGACAGATCCTCGTGGGTTCGAGCAGGGGCAGCGGAGGTGGGCGGGGCTGCTGGGTGAGCCGGGATTCCGGGGACAGGGGGGTGGCTGGAGCCGCGGTCGGCAGGGTGTGGCCCATGTGTTCGCCTTCTGGGAGAGCCGTCCCTTCTACGACTCGTTCATGGCGCGCTCGCACGACCGGATCGCTGCCGCTCAGGCGGGCACGTACCAGGACATGCAGGCCAAGCTGTTCGACCACCGCTTCGACGTGAAGACGGGATTCGAACCCCGCTTCGAGGACGCGGACGTCGTCCGGGTCGCTCACAGCCGGGTGCGTACGGACCGGGTCGAGCACTTCGCGCTGATGCAGGAGAAGGTCTGGAACCCCGCGATGGCGGGCTCGCCGGGAATGCTGAGAGGGCTGTTCGGGGAGGCGCCGGGGGACGAGTTCCTGGTGCTGTCCATGTGGCAGTCGGCGGCCGAGCGCGGGAAGTACCGGCCGGAGCGGATCGAGCGGCTCTCCCTGCGTGCCCAGCTCGACGCCGATGTGACGGCGCTGGCGGGCGATGTCGTGCAGCTGGAACCGTCCTGGACGGTCTGAACGGGCGGCCGACGCATCGGACAGGGATTCGATCTAGGGTCTTGGCATGGCACGACCACAACGCATCGTCCTTGTCCGGCACGGCGAGTCGGAGGGCAACGCCGATGACACGGTGTACGAACGCGAACCCGACCACGCCCTGAGGCTGACCCCGTCCGGTGTGAGCCAGGCGGAGGAGACGGGCGTCCGGCTGCGCGAGCTGTTCGGGCAGGAACGGGTCAGTACCTATGTCTCGCCGTACCGCCGCACCCACGAGACATTCCGCGCCTTCGGCCTCGATCCGGAACGGGTGCGGGTCAGGGAGGAGCCCCGGCTGCGTGAGCAGGACTGGGGGAACTGGCAGGACCGCGACGACGTGCGCCTCCAGAAGGCGTACCGGGACGCGTACGGCCATTTCTTCTACCGGTTCGCGCAGGGGGAGTCCGGCGCCGATGTCTACGACCGGGTCGGGTCCTTCCTGGAGAGTCTGCACCGCAGTTTCGAGGCGCCGGATCATCCGCCGAACGTCCTGCTGGTCACGCACGGTCTGACCATGCGGCTCTTCTGCATGCGCTGGTTCCACTGGTCGGTCGCAGAGTTCGAGGCGCTGGCGAATCCTGGGAACGCCGAGACGCGGACACTTCTGCTGGGGGCGGACGGCAGGTACACGCTTGACCAGCCGTTCGAGCACTGGCGCGTTCCTGAGCCGTACGGCGTCACCGGTTAGAGTGGGGTCGAGATGACCGCCGAATCCGCTTCTGACTCCGTTTCCGGGTCTCTTCCCGATGCTTTCGGACGTGCCTGGGCCAGCCTGCGTGGGCTCTCCGTGGGAGATGCCCTGGGTTCCCAGTTCTTCGTTCCCGACAATTACCCGCTCCTCGCCCGCCGTGAGCTGCCGTCCGCTCCCTGGCAGTGGACCGACGACACCGAGATGGCCTGTTCGGTACTGGCCGTGCTGGCCTCCCACGGCCGGATCGACCAGGACGTGCTCGCCGCCTCCTTCGCCGAGCACCACGACTTCGACCGCGGCTACGGCCCCGCGGTCAACCGGATGCTGCGGCTGATCAGGGAGGGCGGCGACTGGCGTGAGCTGGCCAGCGGCCTCTTCGACGGCCAGGGCTCGTGGGGCAACGGCGCCGCGATGCGGATCGCGCCGCTCGGCGCGTGGTACGCGCACGACCCGGAACAGGCCACGCACCAGGCGGAGATCTCCGCGTACACCACACATCAGCACCGTGAAGCGGTGGTCGGGAGCATGGCCGTCGCGGCTGCCGCCGCTCTCGCGGCGAATCCCGCGGGGCCGCCGTCCCCCGCCGGGCTGCTGGACGGCGTGATCGCGCTCGTCCCTCGCAGCGCCGTGGGCGCCGGGCTGCGCAGGGCCAGGGACATGCTGGACTACGACGACACCGGTACCGTCGCCGCGGTCCTGGGGTGCGGCCGGCGTACGAGTGCGCACGACACCGTGCCGTTCGCGCTCTGGTCCGCGGCGCGCGGGCTCGGCGACTTCGAGCGGACGTTCTGGACGACGGCCCAGGTGGGCGGCGACATCGACACGACCTGCGCCATTGCCGGGGGAGTGGTCGCGGCGGGACAGGGCGGGGCGCCTCCTGCCGAGTGGCTGGCGCGGACCGAGGATCTTCCGGCGTGGACTCCGTCGCGCCCGTCGTGACGCGGTGAGGTGACGACGGGCGCTGCGGAGTCCCGGGATCGCCGGCGAGCGTGTGCCTCGCCGCTGGAGCGGCTCTGCGGCTGTCCGGACGTGTGAGGCCCTGAATCAGACGGCGCCGGGGCCCGCCGTGCCGCTGAGCGCCTCCAGGTCGCTCTTGCGCACCTGGATGACGAACAGCGCGGTGAGCGCCGCCAGGGCGGCGAGACCGCCCGCTGCGATGAAGGCCGTGCCGATGCCGTGCGCGAGGATCGCGTCGCTCCAGGGGGCGGGCAGGGTGTGTGACTTCGCGAATGCCATCTTCTGCTGAGCGGTTCCGTCGGCGAGGAACTTCGCGACCTGCTCGGTGCCTTCGTGCCGGCTGGCCGTGCCGAAGACGGTCGTCAGGATGGAGAGGCCGAGAGCGCCGCCGACCTGCTGGGTGGTGTTGAGCAGTCCGGATGCGGCGCCGGACTCGCTGTCGGCGACGCCGGAGACCGCTGTCAGGGTCAGCGTGACGAAGTTCAGTCCCATCCCGAGACCGAAGAGCACCATGGGGCCGAGGATGCCGCCCGCGTACGAGCTGCCGGGGTCGATCTGCGTCAGCCAGCCGGTGCCGATCGTGGCGAGGATGCTTCCGGTCACCATGAAGGGTTTGGGGCCGACCTTCGGCAGAAGCCGGCTGGAGAGCCCGGCGGCGGTGACGATGGCGACGGTCACCGGCAGGAAGGCCAGGCCGGCCCTGACGGCGCTGTAGCGCAGTACGTCCTGCACGAACAGCACGATGAAGAAGAACATCCCCATCATCGCGGCGGCCAGACTGAGCATGATCAGGTACGTGCCCGCGCGATTGCGGTCCGCGAACATCCGCAGCGGGGTGATGGGCTGCGCCGAACCGCGCTCCACCGCGACGAACGCGAGGAGGAGCACGACTGCGGCGGCGAAGGAGGTCAGGGTGAGGGCGTCGCTCCAGCCGTTGTTGGCGGCCCGGATGAATCCGTAGACGAGCGTGGCCATGCCCGCCGTGGAGGTGACGGCGCCGGTGATGTCGAAGCGGCCCGGGTGGCGTGCGGATTCGTTGATGTAGCGCGGGGCGAGGAAGGCGATGAACAGGCCGATCGGCACGTTCACGAAGAGCACCCAGCGCCAGTCGAGCCAGTCGGTGAGCATGCCGCCGGCCAGCAGGCCGAGCGCGCCGCCGCCCGCGGAGACACCGGCGAAGACCCCGAAGGCCCGATTGCGTTCGGGACCCTCGGGGAATGTGGTGGCGACCAGTGCCAGGGCGGTGGGTGAGGCGATGGCGCCGCCGACGCCCTGCAGAGCGCGCGCCGCGAGCAGTTGCCAGGGTTCCTGGGCGAATCCGCCGAGCAGCGAGGCGAGCGTGAAGAGCAGGATGCCGGTGATGAACATCCGGCGTCGGCCCAGCAGATCACCGGCCCGGCCGCCGAGCAGGAGCAGTCCGCCGAAGGTGAGCGCATAGGCGTTGATCACCCAGGTGAGGTTGCTGGTGGAGAAGCCGAGCGCGGTCTGGATGTGCGGCAGAGCGATGTTCACGATGGTCGCGTCGAGCACCACCATGAGCTGGCAGGCGGCGATCACTATGAGCGCGAGACCTGCGTGTGCCGGGCGCCCGGCACCGGGTGGCGCGGACGCCTCGCGCGGCGGCGCGCCTATCTGATCAGCAGTCATGAAGCTTCCCCCTGCGACGAGTTGGTGTACCGAGTCGTCCCCCGTCGGTGACAGTAGCGAGGTCGGCTTAGGGAACGCAAGCGTTCACTAAGAGCTGTGTGGAAGAACGGGCGGCGGCAGGGGAGTCGACCAGGGTCCGTCCGTCGGTGACACTGGAACCCTTGATCAACCGACCGCGCCGGGGTCGGTCTCGACGGAGTGGGACAGATGGATGCTTCGCGCTGGGCCGGGGAGTCGGAGGAGTCGGGGGAGCCGTCCGTTTCTCCACGCCGCCGGGGGGCGGTGCTGGAGCGGGCGATCCTCGGATCCGCACTGGAGCAGTTGAGTACGGTCGGCTGGAACGGCCTCACCATGGAGCGGGTCGCTGCCGGGGCGCAGACGGGGAAGGCGGCCGTCTACCGCCGCTGGCCGTCCAAGGAGGATCTGGTCGTCGACGCCCTGCAGGCCGCGCTGCCCGACCTGCGGGCGGCCGTCGATCACGGCAGTGTGCGCGAGGATCTCTACCAGCTCTGCCGCAGGATCCGGGACGCGATGTTCTCCAAGCCGGGATTTGCATTGCGCTCGGTGCTTCACGAATGTGACAGCGCCGCGGCCGAGCGGTTCCACGGGCTGATCTTTCAGAAGGTGATCGAACCTTCGGCGCGGCTCTTCGATGACGTGGTGTCTCGCGGAATCGAGCGTGGCGACGTCCGTCCGGATGCGGTGAGCGATCTGGTTCGTGACGTTATTCCGGGGTTGATGATGTACCGATCAAAAGTGTGCGGAAGTGAATTTCCGGATGGTGACCTCGCCCGGATGATCGACGAAGTGATGGTGCCGCTACTGCGTCCGTACGGTCGCTGAAGCCCGGTGCGGCACCGGGGTGTCGCACCGGGTGTCCGGCGGCGTAACCTGGCTGGCGCCATGCCGTACGAACCACCCACGCACACCGTCGAGCGCTCACTGCGCGCCACCACGGGTGCCAAGATCGTCGCCGGTGTCGATGAGGTCGGACGCGGGGCCTGGGCCGGTCCCGTCACCGTCTGCGCCGCCGTCACCGGACTGCGTCGACCGCCGACGGGTCTCACCGACTCCAAGTTGATCAGCCCCAAGCGCCGCACCGCGCTGGCCGGGCTGCTGGAGTCGTGGGTCACCGCCTACGGACTCGGAGACGCCTCCCCGGAAGAGATCGACGCTCTCGGGATGACAGCCGCGCTGCGGCTCGCCGCCGTGCGCGCGCTCGACGCGCTTCCGGTCCGCCCGGACGCGGTGATTCTCGACGGCAAGCACGACTACCTGGGACTGCCCTGGCGGGTCCGTACGGTGATCAAGGGCGACCAGTCCTGTATCGCCGTAGCAGCCGCCTCGGTGATCGCCAAGGTGCGCAGGGACGCGATGATGGCGGAGCTGGCCACGCACTCCGATGTGTGTGCGGGCTTCGCCTTCGATGCCAACGCGGGCTACCCCTCGCCTGTGCACAAAGCCGCGCTGGAGGAGCGGGGGCCCACCCCGTACCACCGGCTCTCCTGGTCCTATCTGGACGGACTGCCCCAGTGGCGGCATCTGAAGAAGACCCGTTCCTCCGCGGAGGCTGTCGCACTGGAAAGCGGGGGCCAACTCGGCTTCGACTTCTGAACTTTCAGTGGACCGGCGGAGATCCTCTCCGTTCGAGTCGCACTGACGTGCCAACCCGATGGTGGGTGGCGCACCGCCGTTTGATAGACATCCATTTCTCGCCTCTCATCCCCGAGGAGTCTCAGATTCACGAGAGTGCCCAGGGTCCCCGCAGCGCTCCGGCCGCCGGCCGCACCGCGTCGACCCCTCGTCCTGTACCCGGCCCGCGTCCCGCGGCCGTGCCACGCCCCGCTCGTCCGGGGCCCCGTCCTGCTGCCCGGCCTGCGCCCTCCGCGCCTCCCGTCCAGCGGACATCCTCTTCCCTGCCGACGCAGGCCCGTTCGGACAACCGTCCGGCGGCCCGCCCGGAGACCCCTTCGGGAGACTCCTCCACTCCGCAGCTCCAGCTGATCCCCGCTACGGCGGACGGTTCGCTCGATGCCGCGGAGGAGGCCGTCGACCTGCTGCTCGACGCCGGGCGGCTGCCGGGTGACGTGCTGCTGCTCACCACCGGCGAGCAGCACCCGTGGGCGGCGCACGAGCTGTCCTTCGGTGAAGCGGCCTACTGGGCCCAGCACGACGCCCGTGAGGACGTCTTCTACGCGGACGCCGCCGCGGTGGGCCGTGCGAAGGCCAGGCCCGTGGTGGTCGTCGCGCTCAACGGCGGTTCCGACGAGTCCGTCGCCCGGGTGCTGCCCGTGGCCAGGGAGCGTGCCGAAGCGCTGCTGATCGTCTGCGGTGACCCGCAGCGGGTCAATGCCGTGCTGGGAGCAGGTGTCTGAACCGTACGTCCCCACCGCCCGGCCGCCCCTCGACAGGGGTGCGCCGGGCGGTGGCGTACCGGGGCCGTCGGGCAGCCGCTGCGTTCAGCGAGCGGCGGCGCGGCGCAGTGCGGCGGTCGTGCCCGAACGCAGCGGTACGGGGGCCGGATCCGTCCCGGTCCCGGAGCTGTCGGCAGGACGGGCAAGGGAGTTGGGTCGACGGCCGCCGCGGCCTTCGCCCAGGACCTGCCACCCGCCGCGGGTGAGTGTGATGTACGAGCCGCAGCGCAGCCCGTGCAGTGTGCAGGCGTCGCGCAGTCCCCACATCCAGGCCCCGTCCTCCTCCGTCCAGCGCTCGTCACCCTCGCGGCAGTAGAGCAGGACGGCGGTACGCACCGGTGTGCGGCGGCGCAGATCGTGCGGGATGACGCGGCGCAGGTGCGCGAGCAGGGCGTTACGGAAGTCCCAGCCGTCCGCGGGGCCGGTGCGCCGGGCGAACGAGGCGCTCGCGGCGAGGCGTTCGTCGTGTTCGAGCACCGCGACCACAGCGGTCGAGGGAACGGGACGGTGCCGGGAGTACAGGCCGGTGACCACGTCACGCGGACTGCGGAGCAGCGGTATTTCCGCGGCGGCCCATTCGGCAGGTTCGAGGAGTCTGCCGAGCCGGTTGCCGGAGTCGGTGGACCTGGATGTCGACGAGGCGGTCAGGGCGGCGGACGGAGCGAATCCGAAGGTCACGGTCCTCCCTTCGCATACGCGCCCACGATGCGGGCACGGGCGGATGAGGCACACCGGATCACGGCCCTTCCGAACCGCGGGCGGGCCGTGCGGGGAGCGTCTCCAATTCTTCCCGTCGTACGAACGGGCGGCAACGGCCGGTTCGCACGACTGTCGGAAATCTCCGGGGGCGGTGCGCCTATCCCTGCCCAGGAAGAGCGGGCGTGACTCCTTCCAGCACTGCGGCACCGTCCTACGGGTGGTACAGCTCCCGGGCGCGGGCGGAGCCGACGGGTCCGTCCTGCGGCAGGTGCAGGAAGTGGCCCAGCTGCCACTCCTGCGCCTTGCCGGCCTGGCGGTTGGCGGTGGTCACCCAGGGCGGGTAGACGCGGAAGGCCCGCTTCCCGCCCGAACCGTTCGCCGATACGACCCCGTGCCGGCGGAGCGTGTCCAGGGGAAGGACGAACTGGCCGAAGTGATGGCGGTCGCGGGTACTGATGACGAAGAGGTCGACGGCGTCCGCCGCGTCGAAGGGCTGGATGGGCCCGCCGGGGGACCTCTTCCACACGGTGACGAACTGACCGGCCTTGGTGGGGGTCGTTCTGGCCGCGCGGAACCGGACGGAGAGGCCGTCGAGGGTGAACGTGTGGGCGGCGTACGCGGCGCTCTCGGCTTCGGGGACCGGCTGCGAGCAGGTGAACCCGCACGGGTCGTAGACGCGCGCCTTCGCCGCGAGGAGATCGTCGTGGGCCGGGGTGGTGTCCGACCACGGTGCGCGTCCGGTGGGGTGGAGATCGGGTGGGTGTGTATGATTCGTCGCCATTCGTCCACCCTGTCATGCACGCCGATGGTCGCCGACGGCCGGGGCTCACGCACCGGCAGCCGGGACGGAGCGGGCGCGTGCTCTTTGTCACGGCGGCGGATTGGGTCCTTGTCAGTGCCGTGAGGTTGCATGGGGGCATGAGTAACCAGGAGCTGCGTGCCGAAGCCGACGCCATCCTCGCTGAGCTGGTCGGCGACCCGGGCGGATCGGCGCGGCTGCGGGAGGACCAGTGGCAGGCGGTGGCCGCCCTGGTGGTGGACCGGCGCCGCGCTCTGGTGGTGCAGCGCACCGGCTGGGGCAAGTCGGCGGTGTACTTCGTGGCCACCGCTCTGCTCCGGCGGCGCGGCTCGGGTCCTACCGTGATCATTTCGCCGCTGCTCGCGCTGATGCGGAACCAGGTCGAGTCGGCCGCGCGGGCCGGTATCCAGGCACGCACGATCAACTCGGCCAATCCGGAGGAGTGGGATGCCATCCACCGGGAGGTCGAGCAGGGCGAGGTCGATGTTCTCCTGGTGAGCCCGGAACGCCTCAATTCGGTTGATTTCCGCGAGCGGATGCTCCCCGAACTGGCGGCCACGACCGGCCTGCTGGTGGTCGACGAGGCGCACTGCATCTCCGACTGGGGCCACGACTTCCGGCCCGACTACCGCAGGCTGCGCACGATGCTGGCCGAGTTGTCCCCGGGTGTGCCCGTGCTGGCGACCACCGCGACCGCGAACGCCCGGGTCACCGCGGATGTGGCCGATCAGCTGGGCACGGGCGCGGGAGAGGCGCTGGTGCTGCGCGGCACCCTGGAGAGGGAGAGCCTGCGGCTGGGCGTGGTCCGGCTGCCGGACGCCGCGCACCGGCTGGCCTGGCTCGCCGAGCACCTGGACGAGTTGCCGGGCTCCGGGATCATCTACACCCTGACCGTGTCGGCCGCCGAGGAGGTCACCGCTTTTCTGCGGAGCCGTGGCTTCGCCGTGGCCTCCTACACCGGGCGCACCGAGAACGCCGACCGCCAGCAGGCCGAGGCCGATCTGCTCGCGAACCGGGTCAAGGCGCTGGTCGCGACCTCCGCGCTGGGCATGGGATTCGACAAGCCGGACCTCGGCTTCGTCGTCCATCTCGGATCGCCGTCCTCGCCCATCTCCTACTACCAGCAGGTGGGCCGCGCCGGTCGCGGGGTGGCCCACGCCGATGTGCTGCTGCTGCCGGGCAAGGAGGACGAAGCGATCTGGCGTTACTTCGCCGAGGTCGCCTTCCCGCCCGAGGGGCAGGTCCGCCAGACCCTCGCGGCCCTCGCCGACGCCGGCCGGCCGCTGTCCGTGCCCGCTCTGGAAGCCCTGGTGGACCTGCGGCGCAGCCGGCTGGAGATGATGCTCAAGGTGCTGGACGTGGACGGCGCGGTCCGGCGGGTGAAGGGCGGCTGGACGACCACCGGTGCCGACTGGACGCACGACTCGGAGCGTTACGCCTGGGTGGCGCGGCAGCGTGCGGCCGAGCAGCAGGCCATGCGCGACTACGTCAGCATGTCCGACTGCCGGATGGAGTTCCTGCGCCGCCAGCTCGACGACGAGAAGGCGACCGCCTGCGGACGCTGCGACAACTGCGCGGGAGTGTGGCTCGACCCCGCGGTGTCGACCGAGGCGCTGGCAGGCGCGACGAGCGAACTGGACCGTCCGGGGGTGGAGGTCGAGCCGCGCCGGATGTGGCCGACGGGGATGCCCGCCCTGGGCATCGATCTCAAGGGTCGAATCCCGGCCAGGGAACAGTGTGCCCCCGGGCGGGCCCTGGGGCGGCTCTCGGACATCGGCTGGGGCAACCGGCTGCGCCCGCTGCTGGCCGCGCAGGCGTCCGACGGGCCGGTCCCGGATGACGTCCTGCGGGCCGCGGTGACCGTCCTCGCGGACTGGGCCCGCTCTCCCGGCGGCTGGGCGTCCGACGGCCCGGAAGCGTCCGCCCGGCCGGTGGGCGTCGTCGCCGTACCCTCCCTGACCCGTCCCCGGCTCGTCGCCTCCCTCGCCGAGCAGGTCGCCACCATCGGGCGCCTCCCCTTCCTCGGCACCCTCGCGTACACCGGGCCCGACGGCGCGCACTCGGCGCACCGCAGCAACTCCGCCCAGCGCCTCCAGGCCCTGTCCGCCGCCTTCGCCGTCCCCGAGGATCTCGCCGGCACGCTGGCCGGTGCTTCCGGTCCGGTGCTGCTCGTGGACGACAGCACGGACTCCGGCTGGACCCTCGCGGTCGTCGCCCGCCTGCTGCGTCGCGCGGGCGCCGACGGGGTCCTTCCGCTGGTCCTCGCCACGGCGGCCTGAGTATGTCCTGTGCGTGACACCTGCCCGTCGACGTGACGGGCAGGCTTGCGCCCCTGCCCGCAGTACCCCGGTGAGGTCAGAGACCGGCGTACTCCGAGCTCGCCACGGCCACCGCTCCGGCGAACCCCTCGGGCACCTCCACATCACCCACCGACCAGCCCGGCCGGGGGTTCACAGCGGACGCGTCCGTTCCCACGTAGTCGAGCCCGATACCGCGGACGAGGCCGACCCCCAGCCCCTTCAGATAGGCCTCCTTGCGCGCCCAGACCCGGGCGAAGGCTTCCGGGCGCCGTTCCTCCGGCAGCCGCGCCAGCTCCGCCCTCTCGCGGGGATGCAGACGCTCACCGACCTCCCGCACGACCACCGGGGACGGCACGGCCTCGACGTCGACACCGACCGGGACGGCGGCGACGGCCAGCAGGGCGAGGTCACCGCTGTGCGAGAGGGAGAAATGCACGGGCACGTCCGCGATCACGGGCCGTCCGTGCGGGCCCCCGCACCCGGCGCAGGGTTCCCGGACGAGCGGAATCCCGCCCGGCTCCGTTCCCAGGTGCTCGCCGAGCACCACGCGCAGCGCCACGTGCGCCGCCACGTAGCACCGCCGGTCCTGCTCCCGGCGGAACGCCGCCGCGCGCTCCTTCTCCTCCGCGTCCAGCACATCCGGCGCCAGCCGGAACGCGACCGGGCCCTGCCGGACCGCGTCCACCAGCCAGACCGCGGCGGCCCCGGCGCGTCCTGGCGCGGCCCGGTGAGCAGAGGAAGCTTCGAGCAGCAGAAGGCGAGGAGTTGTCACCGCGGTTGTTCTCCGTCCGGATGGTCCGTCGGGTCGCCCGCGTGTTCTGCGGGCGCACCGGAGAGCAGACGGTACCGGGTGTCCGCACGGGGCGCGTGGTCCTCGGCCGGGTCTCCGCAGCCTCCGCCGCACTACCTGTGCCGGATCCTAACTGCCCGTCGATTTACGGGTGTTGATCTGAAAATCCTGGGCGTGGCGGCCTGGCTTCGCGGTTGGTGACATGTCGTCCGACTCGCGTCAGGGCTATGTCCTGTGCACAGGGAACGGCCGTACCGGCAGTGCGCGCACGAGGTTCGCGAGCCTGTGGACAAAGTTATCCACAGGGCTCGCGGATCCTTGGAGATCGCGGGATCTTCGAGCCATGAACAAGCACCACGAACCCACAGGTCCCTCTGCCGCCCAGGAACAGATCACCCTGCGTGGTCCCGCCGAACTCGCCGACGCCCTCCCCTACTTGCTGGGTTTCCATCCGACCGACTCGGTCGTGATGGTCGCGCTGCAGGGGCGCCGGGGCCGCTTCGGAGGACGGCTCAGGCTCGGTATTCCGCACGCGCCGCAGGAGTGGCAGCCCGTTGCCGAGCAGCTCGCCGACGGCCTCGTCACCGGCAGCGAGCAGCGAGGGCCCCGGCCCGAGGGCATCATCGTCTTCCTGTGCCAGGACCCGGAGCCCGGGGAGACGCCCGCGGACGTCATGGAGCGGCTGCGCCCCTTCGCCCAGCACCTGCGTACGGCCTGCGGTTCCCGGGACGTTCCCGTTCCGGAAGCGCTGTGCATCTCCGGCGGCAGGTTCTTCTCGTACTGCTGCCCGGACGCGCGCTGCTGCCCACCGGACGGGACACCGCTGGTCCTGCCCGGGACCTCGGTGATGGCCGCGGCTGCCGCGTACGCGGGCATCCAGGTGCGCGGCTCACTGCGCGAAATGGAAGCCAGGCTGTCCCCGTGGCAGCCGCCGCGCACCGGGGCGCAGGAGAAGGCCCTGGACGAAGCGGCCGGCGCTCTCGTGCCGCGGATTCTCGCCGGAGCCGATCGTGAACAGGTCGGCGACGAGACGCTGGATGCGGCCCGGCGGCTCGTCCGGCGCATCGAACAGACGCCACAGGCCCCGGACTGGCCACAGGCCGACGCGGCGGACGACGCGCTCATCACGGACGAGGAGGCCGCCGTGATCCTTCTGGGGCTGCAGGACCGCACGACCCGGGACCGGGCCGCCGAGTGGATGGAGGGACCTGCGGCCGGATCTGTGCTGCGGCTGTGGCGTGCTCTGTCGCGGCGCTGTGTCGGCCCGTACGCCGAGTACGGTGCGGCGCCACTCACCCTCGCGGGATGGGTGGCCTGGTCGACAGGGGACGAGCCCGGTGCGCGGGTGGCCCTCGGGCACGCCCTGCGGCTCGACCCGGATTACACCTTTGCCCGGCTGCTTCACCAGGCGTGCAACGAAGGCCTCGACCCGGAGGCGCTGCGGCACTGCCTGCGTCAGGAACGGAGCAGCCGGGTGGCGCCCCGGAAGCCCTCCGCTGCGGGCAGCAGGCGCAAACCTCCGAAGCCGCCCGGCAGCCGCCAGGACACACCGTGCGGAACGGACCGCCCCGGGGCCGCCGTGGCGCGCACGGACGCACGGCGTCGTAGCGGGCAGCGCGGCGGCACGAGGAACAGGCAATGACGGCGGGGACGGTGAAGAAGGCTGCCCGACGCCTCCCGTCGGGGTCGTCGGGCAGGGCGGACGAGGCAGGAATCGAAGAACACTTCGGATACCGAAGGGCGTGTTTATCGTCAGGGAGACGACTATGATCACGCCATGTCGCCCTACGACCCGTCGGCCTTTCCGCCCTTCGCTGTCACCGTCGATCTGGTCGTGCTCACGGTGCGCCGTCATGCGCTGTGCGCGCTGGCCGTACGCCGTGGAGAAGCACCCTTCCAGGGCCGGTGGGCACTGCCCGGTGGCTTCGTCAAGACGGACGAGGATCTCGGCGCCGCGGCGGCGCGTGAACTGGCGGAGGAGACGGGGCTGTCCGCCCTTGGTCCGTCGACTCCGGCCCCGGTTCCTGGCAGCGGCGCCCACCTCGAACAGCTCGGCACCTACGGCGACCCCGACCGTGACCCCCGGATGCGGGTCGTCAGCGTGGCTCACCTGGCGCTCGCCCCCGATCTGCCCGCGCCCAGGGCCGGCGGTGACGCTCATAGCGCACGGTGGGCACCGGTCGAGGTGCTCCTCGGTCAGGAGAGCGGCATCGTGGGGGCAGGCGAACCGCCGGCCCCGCTCGCGTTCGACCATGCGCGGATCCTGGCGGACGGGGTGGAGCGGGCCCGCTCCAAGATCGAGTACTCCTCGCTGGCCACGGCCTTCTGCCCGCAGGAATTCACGGTCGGTGAGCTGCGCCGGGTGTACGAGGCGGTGTGGGGTGTAGTCCTCGACCCCCGCAATTTTCATCGCAAAGTGACCGGAACTCCCGGTTTCCTGGTGCCTTCCGGCGGCACCACGACCCGACAGGGCGGGCGCCCCGCGCAGCTGTTCCGGGCCGGGGCCGCAACGCTGCTCAACCCTCCGATGCTTCGTCCGGAGGTCTGAGAACCTCTGCGATCCTGCACGAAAAGTCGTAAATGTCGCGTTATCTTGCTGCGGTAGCCGCCTCTGCCGCCAGGCGGTCCCGCTACCCGCGAGAGAAGCGATGCTCCAGGCCACCGGACTCACCAGCACCCCCCGTCGGGATCTGCCTCCCGCCGTGGATGATCTGACCTTCGAAGCCGGATCCGGACACGTCACAGCACTCCTTGGTGCCCCGGGTTCCGGCAAGACCACGGCCCTGCGGCTCATGCTCGAACTGGACCAGGGGCGTGGCATCACGTACTTCCGCGGTCTGCCTCTGCACTGCATCGCCCACCCCGCGCGCGAGGTGGGGGCGCTCCTCGGTGATGTGCCGGGCCATCCCGCCCGTACCGTCCGTGGCCAGCTCCGAATGCTCTGCGCCGTCGCCGGGGTGCCCGCGTCCCGTGCCGACGAACTGCTGGAGATCGTGGACCTCGGCGATCTGGGCAAACAGCGGATCGGCGCGCTCTCCCTGGGGATGGACCGCAGGCTCGGTCTCGCCGCGGCCCTGCTGGCCGATCCGCACACCCTTCTCCTCGACGAACCCGCCGAAGGGCTCTCGCCGGGTGACAGCACCTGGATGTACGGGCTGCTCCGCGCCCACGCCGCCCAGGGCGGAACTGTCCTGTACACCACCAGCGACCCCAGAACGGCGGCCCGGACGGCTGATCACGTCGTCACCATCGAGGACGGGCGACTCGTGGCGGATCAGGACGGCGCGGAGTTCGCCCGTACCCGGCTCCGCCCACGCGTCGCCGTGCGTACGCCCCACACGGCCCGCCTGGCCGGGCTGCTGGGCCGTGAAGCCCGCGAGAGGCAGCGTTCCGTGGAGGTCGTCGCCGAGAGCGGCAGTCGGCTCTCCGTCTACGGCAGCAGCTGTGCGGAAATCGGCGAGACCGCATTCCGGCACGGCGTCCTGATCCACCAGCTCGCCGACGAGACCGGCGACATGGGGCCGGCGCCGCGGCCCGAGCCTCCGAGTTCCGCGACAACTGCCCCTGAACCAGCGCTGCCAGAGACCTCCTTGCCCGAAACGCCCGCCCCTGAGGTCTCTCTGCTCGCAGCGCTCCCTCCGCTCGTGGAACCGGAACCGCAGCCGCTGATCGCTCCCCGGCCCGCCCGGGGCCCGTCGAGACCCCTGCGCTACGAACTGCGCCGGCTCTTCGGCGTGCGGACCGCTCTGCTGGTGACGGGCGCGGCCCTTGCCCTGTCGGTGGCTGTGGCGGTGCTGCTCGCCCGCGCCACCGAGACCTCGCTTCCTCATCTGCTGGTGGCCTGGCCCGATCAGTTGCCCCTTCCCCCCACCGCCTTCGGCGCCGGACTGCTCGGCGCGCTCGCCTTCGGCGACGAATACCGCTACCCCGCGCTCGCCGCAGGCCGGGGCGGAGTGCCCCGCCGTATCGGCCTGCTCGTCGCCAAACTCACCGTGTCGGCGGTGACCGCTCTGCTGCTCGCTCTGCTCACGGTCGTGGCCGATGCCGGAGTACTCCGCCTCGTCTACGGCGGGGAATTGAGCCATGTTCCGTCCGGCTGGCCTCACCTGGCTGCGAGTTGGGCCGGATTGACCGCGGGATGCGCCTGGGCGGGGCTGCTCGGCGCCGGCGTCTTCAGGAGCACGACCGCAGGCCTTGCCGCCGTGCTGTCGGTCCCGGTCGCCGTCGTGCCGTTGCTGCGGGCGGCGGTGTCGGGACCGGCCGCACGTTCGGTCGCCGGATTCCCCGCCAGGCTGCGCGAACTGGCATGGCTGGAGTGGCCGCACGAGGTCGACCGCTGGCTGATGGCGATTCTGCGACTGCTGGCGCAGCCCGTCGGGGCTGCCCTCACGCTGTCGCTCTCGGCCCTGCTCTGCGCGTATCTGTTCACCGGCCTTCGTGGCAGGGCCCGTTGGTGAGCATCTCGGACCCTGTCTTGGCCGACCTGCGCGCAACTCCTCGCAGAATGCCCGCTTCTTTCCGATAAGGCGTCAATTACGAGGAGGTCGGTGATCACCCTTTCGTGTGCTTTTCACCAAAGACCTCAAGGGGGACCTGGGGCACGCCGACAAAGGATGCGTGACTACCCTTGCGCACTCCATGATGACCACCTCCCGCACCCCCGAGTCCGGCCTCGCGGGCCCTGGTGAACTCGACCGCTTTCCGTACGCAGAGACGCCCGGCGCAGGCCGTGCCGGAGCCCCGGCCTGGGGCGGCGGTGACGCCGAGCTGGGCCGGGTGGGGCGGCGCACGACGGGCAGCCGTGGCCGCGGCCTGCACGGGCAACTCGTTCAGCAGCTCGGTCAGATGATTGTCTCCGGCGATCTCGGCGCCGACCGCCCGCTGGTTCCCGAGGAGATCGGGCAGCGCTTCGAGGTCTCACGCACGGTCGTGCGGGAGTCCCTGCGCGTCCTTGAGGCCAAGGGGCTGGTCAGTGCCCGTCCCAATGTCGGTACTCGGGTCCGTCCGGTCAGTGACTGGAACCTGCTGGACCCGGACATCATCGAGTGGCGGGCCTTCGGCCCGCAGCGCGAGGACCAGCGCCGTGAGCTGAGTGAGCTGCGCTGGACGATCGAGCCGCTGGCCGCCCGTCTTGCCGCCGGGCACGGACGTGAGGACGTGCAGCAGCGTCTCGCGGACATGGTCGAGATCATGAGCCATGCTCTCGCCCAGGGGGACTCGATCACCTTCTCCCGCGCCGACGCCGAGTTTCACGCCCTGCTCATCCAGCTCGCGGGCAACCGCATGCTGGAGCACCTCTCCGGCATCGTCTCGGGGGCGCTTCAGGTCTCCGGCGGACCGGTCACCGGCTGTGACCGTCCCACCGAGATCTCCCTCGTGCATCACGCGCGCATCGTGGACGCGCTCGCCGCGGACGACCCCCAGGCCGCCGAGGCGGCCATGCGTCAACTGCTCACCGTCCACCCGGAGGTGGAGCGCGTCGTTCCCGCGCCGCGCGTGCACTGACCGCGCGGTGTCGGCCGGGGTACGCGTCCGCCGCTTCGGGCCGCCGGAATCCCGGGGAGTCCGGCGACGTGATTGTGGGTAAACGTCCCTTATGGCGGATCGCATCGCAAATGGGGTGTGACTCGGGCCACGCGAATTGGGCGTAACACTCCTCGAAGCCACGCGATGACCTAAGAGGTGGTAGCCGAAGAGGGAATGCGAGCGTCGTTGACGGCGCTGTACAGCTCCGAGGCTCAGCCCGCGCCGTCGGTACATCCCCAGCCGGCGGTCGTCGGCTCCAGGCCCGTCAAGGGCGGAGTCGGAAGCCGTTTCCATCGTTTCGAGAGGTTGTTCGTGTCGGCCAGCACATCCCGTACTCTCCCGCCGGAGATCGCCGAGTCCGAGTCTGTCATGGCGCTCATCGAGCGGGGAAAGGCTGATGGGCAGATCGCCGGCGACGACGTGCGCCGGGCCTTCGAGGCTGACCAGATTCCGGCCACCCAGTGGAAGAACGTTCTGCGCAGCCTCAACCAGATCCTCGAGGAAGAGGGTGTGACTCTGATGGTCAGTGCCGCGGAGTCGCCCAAGCGCCCCCGCAAGAGCGTCGCAGCGAAGAGCCCGGTGAAGCGCACCGCGACCAGGACCGTCGCGGTCAAGACGACCGCGGCGAAGACCGTGGCGGCCACTGCGGCCCCTTCGGCCGACAGCGTGGACGCCGTGGCTGACGACGCCGAGCCCGCGAAGAAGGCTGCCGCCAAGAAGGTAGCGGCCAAGAAGACCGCCACGAAGAAGACGGCGGCCAAGAAGACGGCCAAGAAGACCGCCTCCAAGAAGGATGCCGACGACCTCCACGACGGTGACGAGGCCGCCGAGGAGACCCCGGCGGCCAAGGCCGGCGAAGAGGAGGAAGAGGGCGGCGAGGCCAAGGGCTTCGTCCTCTCCGACGACGACGAGGACGACGCGCCCGCGCAGCAGGTCGCCGTCGCCGGTGCCACCGCAGACCCGGTCAAGGACTATCTGAAGCAGATCGGCAAGGTCCCGCTCCTCAACGCGGAGCAGGAGGTGGAGCTCGCCAAGCGCATCGAGGCGGGGCTCTTCGCCGAGGACAAGCTGGCCAACTCCGACAAGCTCGCGCCGAAGCTGAAGCGCGAGCTGGAGATCATCGCCGAGGACGGCCGCCGGGCCAAGAACCACCTCCTGGAGGCCAACCTCCGCCTGGTCGTCTCGCTCGCCAAGCGCTACACGGGCCGCGGCATGCTCTTCCTGGACCTGATCCAGGAGGGCAACCTCGGTCTCATCCGCGCAGTCGAGAAGTTCGACTACACCAAGGGCTACAAGTTCTCCACGTACGCCACCTGGTGGATCCGTCAGGCGATCACCCGCGCCATGGCTGACCAGGCCCGCACCATCCGTATCCCGGTGCACATGGTCGAGGTCATCAACAAGCTCGCGCGCGTCCAGCGCCAGATGCTCCAGGACCTGGGCCGTGAGCCCACCCCGGAGGAGCTGGCCAAGGAGCTCGACATGACCCCCGAGAAGGTCATCGAGGTCCAGAAGTACGGCCGTGAGCCGATCTCGCTCCACACTCCTCTGGGTGAGGACGGCGACAGCGAGTTCGGTGACCTCATCGAGGACTCCGAGGCGGTCGTTCCGGCCGACGCGGTCAGCTTCACGCTCCTCCAGGAGCAGCTGCACTCGGTCCTGGACACGCTGTCCGAGCGGGAGGCCGGCGTGGTCTCCATGCGGTTCGGCCTCACCGACGGTCAGCCGAAGACGCTCGACGAGATCGGCAAGGTCTACGGCGTGACGCGTGAGCGCATCCGCCAGATCGAGTCGAAGACCATGTCGAAGCTGCGTCACCCGTCGCGTTCGCAGGTCCTGCGCGACTACCTCGACTGAGCCGTCACGGCTGAGTTCTGCAGCGGGCCCGGATCTCTCCGGTACGAGAGATCCGGGCCCGTTGTGTATGCACGAGTGGATGCGGGCGGCGACAGGCTGGTTGACTCCGGGTGAGGAGAATTCACCGGAGAGTCAGGAAGCTGTATGCGTCGTCCTATCGTCCGAGCGCTGGTCGGGGTGGTGACGCTGGCCGCGGCAGCGGTGCCGTCGGCCGCGCCGGCGTCTGCCGCCACTGCTGTGATCGGCGGTCACGCCGTGTCCGTCGTCGAGAGCCCCTGGGCGGTGGCTGTGTCCAGCCGTCAACGGTTCGGGGGAGACAGGGCGGGCCAGTTCTGCGGGGGAGTGGTGGTGGCCCCGCGCGAGGTGGTCACGGCCGCCCACTGTCTGAGCAGCGAAGTGCTCGGCACTCGGTTGAGCCAGGTGCATGATCTGAAGGTCATTGCAGGCCGCAGCGATCTGCGGACATCTGCCGGCCGTGAGATCGGGGTGAGCTCCACATGGATCGACCCCCGCCACGACCCGGTCAGCAATGCCGGTGACCTGGCGGTGCTGACCCTGTCGAGGGCGCTGCCCGGATCGGATGCGATCAGGATGGCCGACCCGGGCGATCCCGCGGAGCGGCCGGGCACCGACGCCACCGTTTACGGATGGGGTGACGTGGCGGGCACGGGGAGCTACCCCGCGGTGCTGCGTGCGACCCAGGTCTCGGTTCTGCCTGACGCGCGGTGCGCATCGGCGTACCCCGGGTCGTCGAGCGGGACGTTTCAGGCGGCGACCATGCTGTGCGCCGGGGAGACTCGGGGTGGGCACGACGCCTGCCAGGGCGACAGCGGGGGTCCGCTGGTTGCCCGCGGGCGACTCATCGGCCTGGTCTCGTGGGGGGCGGGCTGTGGCCGCGCGAAGAGCCCCGGGGTCTACACCCGGCTGTCGGCCATGGCTGCAGCTGTCGCCGACCACGGCTGACCCGGGAAAGTCCCGGAACGAGCCCGGTTCGGGGCATGAGAACGGGCGGCCTCTCCTGTGGATACAGGCCGGGCCGCCCGTCGACCGGACTGCGACCGGTCCCTGGCTCGTCGTGGTTGCGAGGTGTCAGCGGTCCTCTTCTTCGGAATGTGCCGGCACAGCCGTGAGGCGGTCCGTCTCATCCTGTATGTCCGCGGCGATCTTCTTGAGTTCTGGCTCGAACTTGCGACCGTGGTGGGCGCAGAAGAGCAGTTCGCCGCCGCTGGTGAGGACAACGCGCAGGTATGCCTGGGCGCCGCATCGGTCGCAGCGGTCAGCGGCCGTCAGCGGGCTCGCGGGGGTCAGAACAGTAGTCACGTCGCCTCTTCTCTAGCTCGACGAGCTGTCGTACCAGGGTCAACATCCAACCAGGCCGAAAACGTTCCCGCTCGTGGCTTTTCCTTGAAAATTTTTGTCAAGGTGGCTGTCTGTCGCCGGTTGGCGGCGAATAGGCCGTATTGCGGTGGCTTTACGGTTTCGCGTTGCTTGTCTTCGTTTTGATCCTCCCGGCTGGCTGCCGGTTGTTGATGAGGACGTGCCCGGAGCCTAAATGGTTCATGCGTGGAAGGGAACGTGATGTGTGCTTCACTCCAACGAGCGATCGAACAGGTGTACGGTGCCGGTTTGAGTCCGGACGTCTTCTAGGGTGGCGTAACAACGCCTCTACCAGGGCTCGGTACCCTCTGACGGGCGACCGACGCCTGGCCTGTACCCACTGGGCCCCAAAATAAATTCAGCGAGGAGCGAACCGCGTGACCGCCGATACGTCCGTGCCGTCCACTGCGCTGCTGAGTGGAGCAGACCGTGATGGCTCCAACTACACCGCGCGGCACCTGCTCGTACTCGAAGGGCTCGAAGCGGTCCGTAAGCGGCCCGGTATGTACATCGGGTCCACCGACAGCCGCGGCCTGATGCACTGCCTCTGGGAGATCATCGACAACTCGGTCGACGAAGCTCTCGGCGGCTACTGCGACCACATCGATGTGATTCTCCACGAGGACGGCTCCGTCGAGGTCCGGGACAACGGGCGCGGCATTCCGGTCGACGTCGAGCCCAAGACCGGACTGTCCGGCGTCGAGGTCGTGATGACCAAGCTGCATGCGGGCGGCAAGTTCGGGGGTGGCTCGTACGCCGCCTCCGGAGGCCTGCACGGTGTCGGCGCCTCCGTCGTCAACGCGCTCTCGGCCCGGCTGGACGTCGAGGTCGACCGGAACAGTGCCACGCACTCCATCAGCTTCCGCCGGGGCGTCCCCGGCATGTTCACCGAGGCGGGCCCCGACAGCCCCTTCGACCCGGCCAACGGCCTGCGCAAGGCCAAGCGGGTACCCAAGACGAGGACCGGCACCCGCGTCCGCTACTGGGCCGACCGCCAGATCTTCCTCAAGGACGCCAAGCTCTCTCTGGACCACCTGTACCAGCGGGCCCGCCAGACGGCCTTCCTCGTTCCGGGGCTGACCCTCGTGGTGCGGGACGAGCGCGGTCTGGACGGTGCGGGGAAGACGGAGGAAACCTTCCGCTTCGACGGCGGGATCAGCGAATTCTGTGAGTACCTCGCACAGGACAAGGCCGTCTGCGACGTCCAGCGGCTGACCGGCCATGGCACGTTCAAGGAGACCGTCCCGGTCCTCGACGACCGGGGCCACATGACGCCCACCGAGGTCACCCGCGATCTCGGCGTGGACATCGCGCTGCGCTGGGGCACCGGCTACGAAACGACCGTCAAGTCGTTCGTCAACATCATCGCGACGCCCAAGGGCGGCACCCATGTGTCCGGCTTCGAGCGCTCCCTCACCAAGACCGTCAACGAGGTGCTGCGCTCGGCCAAGCTCCTGCGCGTCGCCGAGGACGATGTCGTCAAGGACGACGCGCTGGAAGGGCTGACCGCGGTGGTGACCGTGCGGCTCGCGGAGCCCCAGTTCGAGGGGCAGACCAAGGAGGTACTCGGCACCTCCGCGGCCAACCGGATCGTCGCGAACGTGGTGGCCAAGGAGCTCAAGGCGTTCCTGACCTCCACCAAGCGTGACGCCAAGGCCCAGGCCCGTGCGGTGCTGGAGAAGGCCGTCGCAGCCGCCCGTACGCGGATCGCGGCCCGTCAGCACAAGGATGCGCAGCGCCGCAAGACCGCGTTGGAGTCCTCCTCGCTGCCGGCCAAGCTCGCCGACTGCCGCAGCGACGACGTCGGGCGGAGCGAGCTCTTCATCGTGGAGGGGGACTCCGCGCTCGGTACGGCCAAGCTCGCCCGGAACTCCGAATTCCAGGCGCTGCTGCCGATTCGGGGCAAGATCCTCAACGTTCAGAAGTCGTCCGTCTCGGACATGCTGAAGAACGCCGAGTGCGGGGCCATCATCCAGGTCATAGGAGCCGGGTCGGGACGGACCTTCGACATCGATGCGGCGCGCTACGGAAAGATCGTCCTGCTCGTCGACGCGGACGTGGACGGCGCGCACATCCGATGTCTGCTCCTCACGCTCTTCCAGCGCTACATGCGGCCGATGGTGGAGGCGGGACGGGTCTTCGCGGCCGTGCCGCCCCTGCACCGCATCGAGCTGGTCCAGCCCAAGAAGGGGCAGGACAAGTACGTCTACACGTACTCGGACAACGAGCTCCGGCAGAAGCTCCTGGAGTTCCAGCGCAAGAACGTCCGGATCAAGGACTCCATCCAGCGGTACAAGGGGCTGGGCGAGATGGACGCCGACCAGCTGGCGGAGACCACGATGGATCCCCGGTTCCGGACGCTGCGGAGGATCAACATCGGTGACCTCGACTCGTCGGAGCAGGTCTTCGATCTGCTGATGGGCAACGAGGTGGCCCCCCGCAAGGAGTTCATCACCAGCTCCGCGGCGACGCTGGACCGCTCGCGCATCGACGCCTGAGCCGGGGATCTCGCGGCTCCATTCCTGCGGCTCCACCCACGGGTGGAGCCGCAAGATCCACCCTCGCTCCACCCCTGCTCCGATCTGCTGACCCGTGCTTCTCCGTAGCGTCGAAGGCCTACTCCTTCCCCGCTCACCGGAGGCATTCATGTCAGCGTCCACGCTCACCGACGTCGTGGTGATCGTCGCGGTCGTCGCACTGGTGCTCGCGCGACAGTTCCGGCCGCAGAGGATCGGCCGCGACAGGCGGTGGTGGCTTCTGCCCGCGGTACTGGTTTTTGTCTCTCTGCGCCAGCACGGGCTGCTCGACGTGCATCACCGCACCGCGTCCGTCGCGCTGATAGCCGGAGAGCTGCTGGCAGGTCTGGTGATGGGGGCCGGCTGGGCCTGGACCACCAAGGTCTGGAGCGAGGCCGACGGCACCGTCTGGGCCAGGGGCACCAAGGCCACGGCCGCCGTCTGGGTGGTGGGACTGCTGGTGCGGTTCGGGGTCGCGGGTATCGGTGCGATGGCCGGGGTGCGACTGGGCACCGGAGCGATGCTTCTCGCGCTGGCGTCCTCCCTGCTCGTACGGTCCGGAGTGCTGGCGTGGCGGGCCGGGCAGATACACCCGACGTACCGTGTTTCTGCCGCAGGATCGCCCGGACAGGGATGGAAGGACCGCGTATGACGCTCGCTGTCTGGACGACCTGGCCCTCCCGGGAGGCGCTCACCCGGGCCGACCGGACCCGCGCACGCCGTGCGTTCGGCTGGGGTGTGCGGCTCGTCGTTCTGGGGGCACTGATGTGGAGCCCCTTCGCGCGGATCGGCACCCATGGGTGGGTCCTGGCTGCCGCTGTGGCCTCCATCGCGGGCTGCGCCGTCGTCGCCCGGGGTTTCTTCCGGACCAGTCTGGAACACCGGCTGTGGCCCTCTGTGGGGCTCCTCGTGGTGCTGATGGGCGCGGCCGTCCTGGGGCATGCGGCCGGGTTCCCGATCCCGGCCGCGGTGCTCTGGTGCGGGTGCGCCGTCACCGCTCTGGAGCGGCTGCCGCTCGCGGCGGCGCTGCCCTGCACCGCGACCGCGCTGGCCGCCTACGCGCTGGTGAGCGACGACCAGCGGCTGACGATCACGATCACCACGGTGGGCCTGGCGCTCGCCGGATACGTCCTGCGGCTCGACGCCGAGGCCCGGGGCAGTGCCCAGCGGCTGCTCACGCAGGAACGGGCGGCCCTGGCCGCCGAGGCGGAGACCGCCGCGCTGGCCGAGCGGTCCCGGATCGCCCGCGAGATCCATGACGTGCTCGCCCACAGCCTCTCCGCGCAGATGGTGCACCTGGAGGCCGCCCGACTGCTGATCGAACGGGACGCCGGACGGGAGCAGATCCTGGAGCGCGTGGTCGCCGCGCGCGGAATGGCGCGTGAGGGGCTGGCCGAGACCCGGCAGGCGCTCTCGGCGCTGCGTGGGGAGATGACGCCGGTGGAGGAGTTTCTGCAGGAGGTGGTAGGCGGCGCCCGGCTGGCGGTTGCGGGGAGACGCAGGCCTCTGCCCGCTGAAGCGTCCCAGGCCGTTCGGCGGGTGGCGCAGGAGGCGATGACGAATGTGCGCAAGCATGCGCCGGGCGCCGAGGTTTCCGTACGGCTGGAGTATCTGGCCGACGAAATCACCCTGGAAATAAGGGACTCGGGGGCCCGGGGGCTGGGTGGCGAGCTCGCTGTCAGTGGCTCGGGTTACGGTCTGGTGGGAATGCGGGAGCGCGCCGAACTGCTCGGCGGGACTCTTGAGGCCGGACCCGACGAGGAGGGCTTCTTGGTACGGCTGAAGGTGCCGGCATGACGGCTCGGGTGGTGGTCGCCGACGACCAGTCCGTTGTGCGCGAGGGCATCGTGATGCTGCTGGGGCTGTTGCCGGGGATCGAGGTGATCGGTGCGGCGAAGGACGGTGTGGAAGCGGTCGCGCTGGTGGCCGAACTCGCCCCCGACGTGGTGCTGATGGACCTGCGGATGCCTCGTTGCGACGGAGTGGAGGCGACCCGTCGTATCCGTGCGGAACACCCGTCCACCCAGGTCGTGGTGCTCACGACGTTCGCGGACGACGACTCGCTCTTCCTCGCGCTGCAGGCCGGAGCCCGTGGATTCCTGACCAAGGACGCCGGCGGGGACGAGATCGTGCGGGCCATCGAGGACGTGATGGCGGGCCAGGCCGGGCTCTCGCCCAGCGTGCAGCGGCTGCTCGTCGAGAGGGTCACCTCCCAGGCCCCCGCACCGGCCGTGGTGGATCTGCCCGACGGGCTCACCCGGCGCGAGGCCGAGATCCTGGCGCTCATCGCGGAGGGACTCTCCAACCCGGAGATCTCCCGTGCACTGCACATCTCCACGGCCACGGTGAAGACGCACATCAACAACCTCTTCGCCAAGACCGGGGTGCGCGACCGTGCGCAGGCGATGCGGTACGCCTATCAGCAGGGACTCGCACTGCCACCGGGCACATCCATCACCTAATGGGGTGAAGAGGGGGCGATAAGGGTTCGGAGACTCCTTCACGTACCCATCCTTGGGCACGCGGCTGCAGCGGTCGCGCACAGGGAGAGGGTGTTCGGTGGAGAAGGACGACGGGCTCGACGCCGCTGAGGTGCGGTTGGACGACCCCTGGCAGGACGCGTTGGCCGCAGGCTGGGGCGAGTTGGACGGTACGGGCGCTCCTGCGCCCGTACCCGCGCAGGCAGCCCCCGGATGCAGCCGCAGTGCGGCCGACATCTATCTGGACGTGCAGAGCAGCGCCGCCTTCCAGGAAGTACGCAGCCGCTACCGGAGGTTCGTCGTTCCCGCGGTGTGCGGCTTCTTCGTCTGGTACGTGGCGTATGTCGTCCTGGCCACGACCGCACCCGGGTTCATGGCGCGTCCGGTCGCCGGAGCGGTGAACGTGGCGATGGTGGCGGGACTCGGACAGTTCCTCTCCACGTTCGTACTGACCTGGGCCTACGCCCGTCACGCTCGGCTTCGCAGAGACCGGGCGGCGCTCCATCTCCGTTGGGACACACAGGAATTGACGCGAGGGATCAACCGTTGAGCAGCCATTCGATCACCACACAGCACCAGACTCTGGCGCTGCTGCTGTTCAGCGCCTTCATCGCCGTCACGCTCGCGATCACCACCTGGGTGAGCCGCAACCGGCACGGTTCCGCCGAGGAGTTCTATGTCGGCGGACGGCTGTTCTCCCCCATGGAGAACGGCTTCGCCATCGCGGGTGACTACATGTCGGCGGCCTCCTTCCTCGGCATCTCCGGACTGATCGCGCTCTTCGGCTACGACGGCATGCTCTACTCCGTCGGCTTCCTGGTCGCCTGGCTGGTCGTTCTGCTCCTGGTGGCCGAACTGGTCCGGAACTGCGGGAGATTCACCCTTGCCGATGTCGTCGCGGCCCGGATGAGTGAGCATCCCGTCCGCATCGCGGTGGGATCCTCGTCCGTCACCGTGTCCGTGCTCTATCTGGTCGCGCAGATGGTCGGCGCCGGAAGCCTGGTCTCGCTCCTGCTCGGCGGGAACAGCGGAGCGGCCCAGGCCTGGACGGTGATCGGCGTCGGGGCGCTGATGGTCGTCTATGTGACCCTCGGCGGCATGCGGGCGACCACCTGGATCCAGATCGTGAAGGCCGTTCTGCTGATGGCGGGTTCGATCCTGCTCACGGTGCTGGTCCTGGTGCGCTTCCACGGCGACGTCAATTCGCTGCTCAACTCCGCCGCCCACCGCAGCGGTCACGGTATGCGGTTCCTGGGGCCGGGCCTGAAATACGGCGGGGACTGGACCTCGCGCATCGACTTCATCAGCCTCGGGCTCGCGCTCGTCCTCGGCACGGCCGGCCTGCCGCACATCCTGTCGCGCTTCTACACCGTGCCCACCGCACGCGCCGCCCGCCGCTCGGTCGTCTGGTCCATCGGACTCATCGGCAGCTTCTACCTGATGACGATCGTGCTCGGCTTCGGCGCCGCGGCACTGGTCGGTTCCGACGAGGTGCGGGCGTCGAATCCGGCAGGGAACACCGCCGTACCCCTGCTCGCGCTGGAGGTCGGCGGTGGATCCGGCTCCACCGGCGGGGCCGTGCTCTTCGCCGTGGTCGCGGCCGTCGCCTTCGCCACCATCCTCGCCGTCGTCGCCGGGATCACGCTCGCCTCGTCGGCCTCCGTCGCCCACGACCTCTACGCGACGCTCAAGCGCCGGAGCACCCGCCAGCGCAGTGAGGTCGCTGTCGCACGCGTGGCGGCGGCGGGTATCGGCGCCGTCGCGATCGGCCTCAGTCTGCTGGCGAAGGACCTGAACGTCGCCTTCCTGGTCGGTCTGGCCTTCGCCGTCGCCGCATCGGCCAATCTTCCCGTCCTGCTCTACTCGCTGTTCTGGCGGAACTTCACCACGCGCGGCGCGGTCTGGTCGGTGTACGGCGGGCTGATCCCCGCGGTGATCCTGGTGCTGCTGTCGCCCGTTGTCTCCGGCAGCCCCACATCGCTCTTCCCGGATGCGGACTTCCAGTTCTTCCCGCTGGAGAACCCGGGTCTGGTGTCCATCCCGCTCGGCTTCCTCGCGGGCTGGATCGGTACGGTCACCTCGTCCGAACCGCCGGACGCGGCCCGGCACGCGGAGACGGAGGTGCGGTCACTGACCGGCGCCGGGGCCGTCTGATCCGGGTACGGCCCAGGCATAGCGGTGCTCGGGCCGCCCCGTGTCGCCGTACTTGAGCGTCAGCCGGAGCCGGCCGGTCCGTTCCAGCTGGCGCAGATAGCGCTGCGCGGTGGAGCGGCTCAGTCCGGTTCTGGCGGCCACCTGATGGGCCGACAGCGGTTCGTGCGCGCCCGTCAGGACCTCGCGGATCAGATCGGACGTCGGCACGGAGTGCCCGCTGGGCAGCCCGGAGGAGGCGGCGGGGCCGGTGGTGCGCAGCGCGCTGAAGATCCGGTCGACCTGCTCCTGGCCCGCGGACCGGCCGCTGCCGCCGACCCGGCTCACCGTGCGGCGCAGCGCCGCGTAGCTGTCCAGCCGGGAGCGCAGCACGGAAAAAGTGAACGGCTTGACCAGGTAGTGCAGGGCACCGTGCCGCATGGCGGCCTGCACGGTCGTCACGTCGCCGGCCGCGGTCACCATGATCACGTCGGTGTGGTGGCCGAGCTGCCGCATACGGCGGACCAGCGAGAGCCCTGTCTCGTCCGGCAGGTAGTGGTCGAGCAGCACCAGGTCGATCCGCTCGCGCTCCAGCGTGGCCATCGCCTGGGCGGCGCTGTGCGCACGGGCGGCGACGTGGAATCCGGGAACCTTCCCCACGTACGCCGCGTTGATCTCAGCGACACGGAAGTCGTCATCGACCACCAGTACATCAATCATCGGGCCGCTCTCTGTTGAAACCGGTCGGCACCCCACGTGTGCCGGTCGGTGCAAGACCGACCGGCAATAGGGCGGTCGGTCCAAGGCGTTGTTGCAACCACGTAGTTGTAGCGCGCGCAAAACGAGCACAACAGTCTCTTGCAGGCAGAAGACTGCCTTGTGCGCACAAGACTGCCGCTGTGGTGTGTGCCACATCTACGGTCCCGCTTCATGAGCACAGACAAGAGCCCCGCCATTGAGCTGCGGGGCGCCAGCAAGGTGTTCCGCACCCCGTCGGGGGTGCCGCACACCGCCGTGCGGGAGCTGGATCTCACCGTCGGCCGGGGCGAGTTCGTCGCCGTCGTCGGCCCCACGGGCTGCGGCAAGTCCACCACGCTGACCCTGGTCAGCGGTCTGGAGGAGCCCACCGAGGGCGAGGTGCTGGTCGGCGGCGAGCCGGTCCGCGGCATCGGTGACAAGGTCGGATTCGTCTTCCAGCAGGACGCGGTCTTCCCCTGGCGGACCGTCCTGTCCAACGTCATGGCGGGCCCGCGCTTCCGCGGCGTACCGAAGGCCGAGGCGAAGGAGAAGGCCCGGGAGTGGCTGGCCCGGGTGGGGCTGGCCTCCTTCGAGGACCGTTACCCGGACCAGCTCTCCGGCGGCCAGCGCAAGCGGGTCGCGCTGGCCGCGACCTTCGTCAACGACCCCGAGATCCTGCTGATGGACGAGCCGTTCTCGGCGCTCGACGTGCAGACCCGGGCGCTGATGTCCGACGAACTGCTCGAACTGTGGGCGGGCACCGGCGCCTCGGTCGTCTTCGTCACCCACGACCTGGAGGAGTCCATCGCGCTCGCCGACCGGGTGGTCGTGATGACGGCCGGCCCGGCGACCGTCAAGCAGGTCTTCGAGATCGACCTGCCCCGGCCGCGCAAGGTCGAAGCGGTCCGGCTGGAGCCCCGGTTCGTCGAGATCTACCGGGAGATCTGGTCCTCGCTCGGCGAGGAAGTCCGCATCACCCGTGAGCGAGGTGCCGTCGATGCCGCCTGAGACAGAGCCGGCGACGGACGCCGCCGCCCGTACCACCACCCCGGACACGCCTGCCGACGCCACCGGAACCGCCGTCGCGCTCGACAAGCGGACGGGACGGACCCAGGAGCGTCAGCGCGCCGCGCGCAACCGTCGGGTCCTCGTGTACGCGAGCCGGATGCTGTTGCTCGTCGCGATCGTCGGACTGTGGGAGGTCCTGGCCCGCGCCAAGATCATCGACCCGTTCAACTTCTCGATGCCGTCGAAGATCTGGGACCAGATCCGCCAGTGGTCGCTGCACGGCACCGCCCAGGGATCCCTCTGGGAGCAGATCTGGTACACGATGTACGAGGCGCTGCTGGGCTGGGTCATCGGTGTGATCGCCGGTGTGGTCCTCGGTATCACCCTCGGCCGGATCCGTTTCCTCTCCGATGTGCTCGGCCCGTACATCAAGGTTCTCAACGCCATTCCGCGCATCGTGCTCGCGCCGATCTTCCTCATCTGGTTCGGGCTCGGCCCGGCGTCGAAGGTCGCCTCGGCGGTCGTGCTGGTCTTCTTCCCGGTCTTCTTCAACGCCTTCCAGGGATCCAAGGAAGTCAACCGGAACCTGGTCGCCAACGCCCGGATCCTGGGCGCCAGCAACCGGCGTGTCACCTTCCAGGTCGTCATCCCCTCGGCCACCTCCTGGATCTTCACGAGCCTCCATGTCAGCTTCGGCTTCGCCCTCATCGGCGCGATCGTCGGCGAGTACATCGGCGCCACCAAGGGCCTCGGGCTCCTGGTCTCCGTCTCCCAGAACACCTTCAACGCGGCCGGTGTGTACGCGGCGATGGCGATCCTCGCGGTCGTGGCGCTGATCACCGAAGGGCTGCTCACCTTCGCCGAACGGCGGTTGTTCAAGTGGCGGCCCGTCGAGGCCGGCGCCGAGCGCTGACGGCTGCGCTTCCGGCTTTCTCTCCGTAATTTCTTGGCAATTCGGCACAAATCACAGGGACGTGATGAACATGCGCAGCATCAGCAGGGTGTCGGCAGTCGCAGTGGCGGGCGCGCTCGCGCTGACCGCGCTCACCGGCTGCGGCGGTGATCCGGCCGGCGAGGGCAAGAACGCCGGCAAGGTCAAGATCATGGTGGGTGGCCTGGACAAGGTCATCTACATGCCGGCCATGCTCACCCAGCGACTCGGCTACTTCAAGGACGAGGGCCTCGACGTCTCGCTGCTGAGCGAGCCCGCGGGCGTACAGGCCGAGACCGCGCTGGTCTCCGGAGACGTCCAGGGCGCGGTCGGTTTCTACGACCACACCCTCGATCTTCAGGTCAAGGGCAAGCACGTCGAATCCGTGGTGCAGTTCTCGCACGCACCCGGCGAGGTCGAGCTGGTCTCCAACAGGGCCGCAGGGGACGTCAACGGGCCCGCGGACTTCAAGGGCAAGAAGCTGGGCGTCACCGGTCTCGGTTCGTCCACCGACTTCCTCACGAAGTACCTGGCGGTCAAGAACGGTGTGAAGACCAGCGAGTTCACGCCGGTCGCCGTGGGTGCGGGCCAGACGTTCATCGCCGCGCTGAAGCAGGGCTCGGTCCAGGGCGGTATGACGACCGACCCGACGGTGACGAACATCCTGGACCAGAAGCTCGGCAAGGTCCTGATCGACATGCGTACGCCGGAGGGTTCACAGGCCGCACTCGGCGGCCCCTACCCCTCGTCCAGCCTGTACATGAACGCCGACTGGGTCGACGGACACAAGGCGACGGTCCAGAAGCTGGCCAACGCCTTCGTGAAGACGCTGAAGTGGATGTCGTCGCACTCGCCCGAGGAGATCGCGGCGAAGATGCCGGCCGACTACGCGCAGGGCGGCAAGGAGCTCTACGCCCGGTCCATCAAGTCGACCCTGCCGATGTTCACGACGGACGGCGTGATGCCCGCCAACGGGCCGGAGACGGTCGAGAAGGTCCTCAAGGCCTTCAACCCCAACCTCAAGAACGCCACGGTGGACCTGTCCAAGACGTACACCACGGAGTTCGCGAAGAAGGCGCAGTAGCAGTACCCCACCCGGAACGGGGAGCGGCCTCCCCGCGCGTGCGGACGCGCGGGGAGGCCGGTCCCCGTCGTTCCGTCCCCGGACGGCCCGGTCAGCGGGCCCCTTCCAGCTCCTCGGGATCCCGCTCGGACAGCGCTTCCGGGAGTACGACGGTGAACTCCGCCCCGCCGTCCGCACCCCCGCCGACCCGTGCGGTCCCGCCCTGCCGCTCGGCGAGCCTGCGCACCATCGGCAGCCCCAGGCCGCGTTTGCCGTGCGCGGGCGGCTTCTTGGTCGACCAGCCCTCCGTGAAGATCAGCTCGCGCTGCTCATCGGGGATTCCCGGACCGTTGTCCTGGACCCGCAGGACCGCTGTGTGCCCCTCGGCGCGCAGTTCGAGTTCCACCTGCGCACCGGGCGAACCGGACGCCGCGTCCAAGGCGTTGTCCACCAGATTGCCCGTGATCGTCACCAGACCCTGCGGGTCCACCAGCCGGCCGGGCAGCAGCGTGCCGGGTGTGAGCGTCAGCGAGACCCCGCGCTCCGCGGCGACCGTCGCCTTGCCGACGAGCAGGGCGGCCAGCAGCGGGTCGTGGATCTTCTCGGTGACCTTCTCGGCGGTGGTGCGGTGCACGCCGACCACCTCGGTGATGAACTCGGTGGCCGCGTCGTGCATGTCCAGTTCGAGGAGACCGAGCAGGGTGTGCATCCGGTTGGCGTGCTCGTGGTCCTGCGCGCGCAGGGCGTCTATCAGCCCGCGGGTGGAGTCGAGTTCACGTCCCAGTTGCTCCAGCTCCGTCCGGTCGCGGAGGGTGGCGACGGCGCCCCCGTCGTCCGTGGGCATACGGTTGGCGATCAGGACGCGCTGACCGCGTACCGCCAGCAGGTCCTCGCCCGTGACGCGGCCCGCCAGTACATCGGTGGTTCGGCCCTCACCCAGCGCCTCGCCGAGCGGAAGGCCGATGACTTCCGGGCCGAGGCTCAGCAGTCGCTGCGCCTCGTCGTTCATCAGCCGTATCCTGCCCCCGCGGTCCAGGGCGACGACGCCTTCGCGGATGCCGTGGAGCATCGCCTCGCGCTCGGCGAGCAGGGCGGCGATGTCGGAGAACGCGAGATCGTGCGTCCGGCGCTGGAGCCGCCGGGAGATCAGGTACGCGGCCAGCGCCCCGGTGGCCAGCGCCCCGCCCGCGTAGGCGAGAAGGCCGGGGATCAACGCGAGCAGCGAGGCGCGCACGCTGTCGTACCTGATACCGACCGACACCGCGCCGACGATCGTGCCGTGCGTGTCGCGCAGCGGGACCTTGCCCCGGGCGGAGCGGCCGAGTGTGCCGCTGTCGATCTCCATGACCTCGTGACCGGAGAGCGGCTCCTTGGCGCTGGTGGAGACCGGTTTGCCGATCTCGGCGCGGTTGGTGTGCGACCAGCGGATCGAGTGCCGGTCCACGACCACGATGTACTCGGCGTGGGTCGCTCTCCGGATCCGTTCGGCGTCGGCCTGCACCGGTCCGCCGACCGTCGGTGGGGTGTGGAGAAGTTCCTCGGCCAGCCGGGGGGAGGCGGTGGTCTCGGCGATCGCGAGAGCGCGACGCATGGCCTGGGCGTCGAGCTGTGCACTGAGGGGGCGCAGGAAGAGGCCGATGGCCAGGACGAGCACCCCGCCCGCGACGGCCAGTTGCATCAGCAGTACTTGCGAGAAGACACGTCGGGGCAGCCCGATGCGGAGTCTCCAGGGCTGTCCGGTGGTCATGGGCACGAACGGTAGAGGGCTGGAGGGCCCAACCGGAAGTTCCAGGATCACGCAAGCCGTTTGCGGTGCCTGCGCTAATCTTGCGCGCATGACGCGACGACTTGCACAAGTGGCACAGAAGGTCGGGGTCAGTGAGGCCACGGTCAGCCGTGTGCTCAACGGCCGCCCGGGTGTTTCCGAGGCCACTCGGCAGGCCGTCCTCTCGGCCCTCGACGTACTCGGGTACGAGCGCCCGACCCAGCTGCGCGGCGAGCGGGCCCGGCTGGTCGGTCTCGTCCTCCCCGAACTCCAGAACCCGATCTTCCCGGCCTTCGCCGAAGTGGTCGGCGGCGCCCTCGCCCAGCAGGGGCTGACACCCGTGCTCTGCACCCAGACCAAGGGCGGAGTCTCCGAGTCCGACTACGTGGAGCTGCTCCTGGAGCAGCAGGTCTCCGGGGTGGTGTTCGCCGGTGGTCTCTACCATCAGCTCGACGCTCCGCACGATCACTACAAGGTGCTCGCGGACCGCAGGATCCCGGTCGTGCTGATCAATGCGGCGATCGAGCACCTCGGTTTCCCCAGCGTCTCCTGCGACGACGCGGTCGCGCTCGACCAGGCCTGGCGCCACCTCGCCTCGCTCGGTCACGAGCGGATCGGTCTGGTGCTCGGGCCCACGGATCACGTCCCCTCGATGCGGAAGCTGGACGCCGCGCGCGTGATCGCGGCCGGACTCGGCGCGGAACTGCCCGACGAGCGGGTCGTACGGGCGATGTTCTCGCTGGAGGGCGGCCAGGCCGCGGCCACCCGGCTGCTGGACCGGGGGGTCACCGGAGTCATCTGCGCGAGTGACCCGCTCGCGCTCGGAGCGGTGCGCGCCGCCCGTCGTCGCGGCCTGTCGGTGCCCGGTGACATCTCGATCGTCGGCTATGACGACTCCGCCTTCATGAACTGCACGGACCCCCCGCTGACCACCGTCCGCCAGCCCATCGAGGCGATGGGGCGGGCCGCCGTGGAGCTGCTGTCCGTGCAGATCGGAGGCCGTGCGGTGCCCTCGGACGAGCTGCTCTTCGAGCCCGAACTGGTGGTGCGGGGCTCGACCGCACAGGTCTCGCGCGACAGGACCCGCTAGCTGTCGAGAATTTGCGGAATATGCGCGACATCTTGCGGAGCGGTAGGGGCGGTGGTTGAGTGAGCGCCGCCACACAGCGACGCGGCTGTGGGCCTCCCGCGCTCCTGCCCCCAAGGGGACCACCGATGAGAAGCACCTGGTTCCGCCCGACCCACCGCCGCACGACGGCGGCTGCCCTTGTCTCCGCGCTCGCCCTGACCGCACTCGCCGCATGCGGCACGAGCAGCAGCGGTGACGGCAACAACGCTTCCGGCAGCGGCGGTTCAGACCCGTCCGCTCCGCTCGATCCGAAGACCAGGGTCACGCTGACCATGGACTGCATGCCGCCGGCTGCGAAGGCGGCGGAGCTGCGCGAGTGGAAGGAGGACATCAGGACGTTCAACCAGAAGTACCCGAACGTCACGATCGAAGGGAAGTCCACCCCGGGCCAGTGCGAGGAACCCACCCGCTTCACCGCCGCGCTCAAGGGCAGGTCACAGCCCGACGTCTTCTACACGTACTTCACCGACCTCCAGCAGGTGCTGGACAACGGCGGCGCCGCGGACATCTCGGCGTATGTGAACGAGAAGACGGTTCCGGCGATCGGCAGCGTCGACCCCGGCGTGATGAACGTCCTCAAGAAGGACGGCAAGCTCTACGGGTTGCCCACCAGCAACTACACCATGGGCCTGATGATCAACCGCAAGCTCTTCAAGCGGGCGGGGCTGGACCCGGACAAGCCGCCGAAGACCTGGGCCGAGGTCCGTACGGACGCGAAGGCCATCGCGGCCCTGGGCAACGGCATCGCGGGTTACGGCGACTACAGCGCGACCAACCAGGGCGGCTGGCACTTCACGGCGGAGATGTACGGCCTGGGCGGTGACGTCGTCACCCCGGACGGCAAGAAGGCAGCCTTCAACGACGCCACCGGCAAGGAGGTCCTGACCAACCTCAAGGCCATGCGCTGGGACGACGACAGCATGGGCAGGACCCAGTTGCTCAAGTGGGGCGACCTGCAGAAGCAGATCTCCACCGACAAGCTCGGGATGTTCCTCGCGGCGCCGGACGATCTCACGTACATGGTCCAGCAGCTCGGTGCCACCTACGCGGACTACGGAATGGGGCCGATCCCCGGCGGCCGGGCCACGCTCTTCGGCGGCAACGACTACATGATCAAGCGGGGAAGTTCCCCGGACAAGATCAAGGCCGCCATCGCCTGGGTGAACTTCAAGACGCTCACTCCGGGCAAGGGCCAGTTCGACTGGGCGCGTTCGAAGTCCGACGCACTGCCCGTCGGGCTGCCGCAGCCGAACTTCTGGACGGGTGACGTCAAGGCGACGGACCTGCGGTCCCGGACGGACAACGCGACCATGCCGGTGGAGAACTTCAAGCCCTTCATGGTCGACCCGGTCAAGGGCAAGGCGGAGCCGGCCAAGGCGCAGGAGATCTACAAGGTGCTCGACAACGCGATGTCGGGTGTCCTGACCAACAGGAACGCGAATGTCGACGCGTTGCTCTCCACTGCCGAGCGGCAGGTCAACCAGGTCCTGGCGAACCGGTAACCGCACTCCGGGGGGCCGGACTCCGAGGTCCAGCCCCCGCCCCGCCCGAGACCCGGCGCCAAGGAGACAGACGATGTCGGCCCCCACCCTGTCCACGAGCGGCAAGCCGGTGCGGTCGCCGCACGGCGACGGCCCGCCACCGCAGGCCCGCCGTGCGGTGTTCGTACGCGGTCTGCGGCGCAACCTCTCCGCCCACGGCTTCCTGATCGGCGCGGTGCTCTGCTTCGCGTTCTTCTCGTGGTACCCGATGGTCAGGGAATTCTTCCTGGCCTTCCAGAAGACCGAGGCGGGCAGGACCACCTGGGTCGGCCTGGACAACCTGGAGTACGTCTTCCACGACCCGGCGTTCTGGCAGGCCTGGCGGAACACCCTGCTCTTCTCCGCCCTGGCGCTGGTCCTCGGCTTCGCCGTGCCCTTCGTCATCGCGCTCGTGATCAACGAATTCCGGCATGCCCAGGGGTACTTGAGGCTGCTGGTCTACCTCCCGGTGATGCTGCCGCCGGTCGCGTCCGTGCTGCTCTTCAAGTACTTCTACGACCCGGGGTACGGCCTCTTCAACGGCATCCTGCACTTCCTGCACCTGCCGGAACAGCAGTGGCTCCAGTCCACCGGCACGGCGATGCTCTCCGTGGTCGTCGCCGCGACCTGGATGAACATGGGCGGTGCGACGCTGATCTACCTCGCGGCCCTGCAGGGCATCCCGGGCGAGCTGTACGAGGCGGCCGAACTCGACGGGGCCGGGCTCTTCCGGAAGATCTGGCACGTGACGATCCCGCAGACCCGGCTGATCCTCTCGCTGCTTCTGCTGATGCAGATCATCTCGACGATGCAGGTCTTCACCGAACCGTTCCTGCTGACCAACGGCGCAGGCCCGGAAGGGTCGACGACCACCGTCGTCTACCTCATCTACCAGTACGCGTTCAACTTCAACAACTACGGCGGCGCGGCAGCGCTCGGCCTGGTCCTGCTCGTACTCCTCGCCGGATTCTCGGCGCTGTACGTCCGACTCAGCCGCGACAGCGACAGCGACAGCGAGAGCTAGGAGCGAGGGACGATGGCAGAGCGCACTCTGATCTCACCCGCCCAACTGGGCCGTGCCCGTGGGAAGACCGTCTACTGGGGCGTCCTCACCCTGGTCGTCCTGCTCTTCACCCTGGTCTTCCTCGGTCCGCTGTACTGGATGGTCACCGGCGGTCTGAAGACGGCCCAGGAATTCGCCCAGTCGCCGCCCACCCCTTTCCCCAGGAGCCTCCACCCGGAGAACTACTCCAAGGCGTGGAACGTGATGCAGCTGTCCAAGCTGCTCCTCAACACGCTCTACTACGCCTTCGGGGCGCTCGCCTTCCAGCTGGTCCTCGATGTGGCCGCCGCCTACTCGCTCTCCAAGCTCAGGCCCGTACTCGGCAAAGTCATCCTCGGGATGATGCTGGCCACGCTGATGATCCCGGCGACCGTCCTCGTCGTACCGCAGTACCTGACCGTGCTGGACGTGCCGGTCTTCCAGCGCAATCTGCTCAACTCGCCCTGGGTGATCTGGCTTCCGTCCGTCACGAATGCCTTCAACATCTTCCTGCTGAAGCGGTTCTTCGACTCGATCCCGCGTGAACTCCTCGACGCGGCCTCCATCGACGGCGCCTCCCCCCTGCGCACGCTCCGTTCCGTGGTGCTGCCGATCTCCCGTCCCATCCTGGGCGTCGTCTCGATCTTCGCGGTCGTCGGCGTCTGGAAGGACTTCCTCTGGCCGATGCTCACCCTGCCGGACCCGGACAAACAGACCCTCAACGTCGGTATCTACTCCCTCGCCCAGGGGGTGCCCGAGAACTGGCTCGTCGCCGCACTCGCCATGGCATCGGCGCCGACCCTGATCATCTTTCTGATCTTCCAGCGCAACATCATGAGCGGTCTGACCGCGGGCAGCCTGAAGGGCTGACCACGCCCTCGCACCCCCTCCCTCCGAGTACTCCGCCGCCGGTCCTCCTCCTGGCGCCCGCTGTCCGGGGCCGGCTGTCCGGGGCGACGGCGGAGTCCCACCTGCCCGAAAGGACCGTCACGTGGCAGCCCTCCCTCCCTTCGAGGCCACCGGTGACTGGTGGCGTTCCGCAGTCATCTACCAGGTGTACGTACGCAGCTTCGCCGACGCGGACGGTGACGGCACCGGCGATCTGGCGGGTGTGCGCGCCAGGCTGCCGTACCTCGCCGAACTCGGCGTCGACGCACTCTGGTTCACGCCCTGGTACCTCTCGCCGCTCGCCGACGGCGGTTACGACGTGGCCGACTACCGCGTCATCGACCCCGCGTTCGGCACTCTCGGTGAGGCCGAGAAGCTCATCGCCGAAGCCCGGGAACTGGGCATGCGCACCATCGTCGACATCGTGCCCAACCATGTCTCCGACCAGCACGACTGGTTCAGGGCCGCGCTGGCTGCCGGGCCCGGCAGCCCGGAACGGGAGCTCTTCCACTTCCGCCCCGGGCGCGGCGAGAGGGGTGAACTGGCCCCCAACGACTGGCCGTCCCAGTTCGCCGGATCCACCTGGACCCGTGTCGCCGACGGCGAGTGGTACCTGCACCTCTTCGCCCCCGAGCAGCCCGACCTCAACTGGTCGCACCCGCTGGTGCGCGGGGAGCACGAGGACGTGCTGCGCTTCTGGTTCGAGCGGGGCGTCGCGGGCGTACGCATCGACTCCGCCGCGCTGCTCACGAAGGCGGCAGGGCTGCCCGACTTCGTGGCGGGGCGCGACCCGCATCCGTACATCGACCAGGACGAGATCCACGAGATCTACCGCTCCTGGCGGGCCGTCGCCGACGCGTACCACGGCATCTTCGTCGGCGAGGTCTGGCTGCCGGACGCGGAGCGCTTCGCCCGGTACCTGCGCCCCGACGAGCTGCACACCGCCTTCAACTTCAATTTTCTGACCTGCCCCTGGGACGCCACCCGGCTGCGCCGGGCGGTCGAGGACACCCTCGCGGAGCACGCACCGGTCGGAGCGCCGGCGACCTGGGTGCTCTGCAACCACGACGTGACCCGCACGGTCACCCGCTACGGGCGCGACGACACCGGCTTCGAATTCGCCGCGAAGACCTTCGGCACCGCCACCGACCTGGAACTCGGCACCCGCAGGGCCCGTGCGGCGGCGCTGCTCTCGCTCGCCCTGCCGGGATCCGTCTATCTCTACCAGGGGGAGGAGCTGGGCCTTCCCGAGGTGGAGATCCCGCTGGACCGGATCCAGGACCCGATGCACTTCCGCTCGGGCGGCAGCGACCCGGGGCGGGACGGCTGCCGGGTGCCGCTGCCCTGGACCGCGGAAGCACCCGCCGCCGAGCCGTGGCTTCCGCAGCCCGCGGGCTGGACCCGGTACGCGGCCGAACTCCAGGCGGATGAACCGGAGTCGATGCTGTCCCTGTACCGCACGGCGCTCCGGCTGCGCAGGTACGAGGCGGGCTTCGGGGACGGGCCGCTGCACTGGCTGCCCGCCGCCGACGACGTACTCGCCTTCGCCCGGCCCGATGGCCTGATCTGCGTCGTCAACCTCGCCGCGGAGCCCGCCGAACTCCCCGGCCACGCGCACGTGCTGCTCAGCAGCGGTCCCATGGACGGCGGAGGACGCCTCCCGCAGGACACCGCGGTGTGGCTGCGGGCCTGACCGTGACCGTCGCGCGCTGGTTCAGGGGAGCGGCTGCGGCGGGCGCGGGCCGGTGTACTGGCCGCTGGGGCGCATCCGCAGGGGCCGCTCCGCGTACTCCTCCAGTGCATGGGCGATCCAGCCCGCCGTCCTGGCCACGGCGAACAGGGTCTCCCCGGCCTCGGCGGGCATCCCCGCCGACACCGAGAGCACGGCCAGCGCGAGATCGACATTGGCGTGCAGCCCGGTGCGGCGGGCCGCGGTCGTCACCACGTCGCGGGCCGCGGCCAGTGCGGGCGCAGCCGCGGGTACGTCGGCCAGCAGCGCGAACAGCGCCTGGGCGCGCGGGTCCTCGCCCCGGTACAGCCGGTGGCCCAACCCGGGTACCCGGCGTCCCGCTCGCAGATGGTCCGCGACGACCGGGGCGGCGCCGCCCCGCTCCAGGGCCTCGGCCAGCATCCGGTGGGCGAGGCCGCTGGCGGCGCCGTGCAGGGGCCCCTCCAGCGCGCCGAGCCCGGCGGACACGACGGCGTACGGATGGGCGCGGGCCGACGCGGCGATCCGGGCCGCCAGCGTCGACGCCGCCAGATCGTGATCGATGAGCAGGACAAGAGCCGTTTCCAGCACCCGAAGTGAGGCTGCGTCAGGTGCGCGGGCGGTCAGCCGCGACCAGAGCCGCCGCGCCAGTCCGTCGCCCTCCCGGTCCGGGGCGCCCGATGCGGGCAGCGAACCCACCAGGGTGGGGACGAGACTGCGCGCCGCCCCGAGCACCGCCTCCGGTGAGAGATCGAATCGCAGGGGGTCGGCGGCCGAGGCCGCGACGGCGGACGCCCTGAGCCGGTCCATCGGCGTGCTGTGCGCGGGCAGCGCGCCGACCGCGCGACGGCCCGCCTCCAGGGCCTCCGGCGGTGCGGTGAACCGGGTCCCGGCCCGCAGCTCTCCGGTCCACAGCCACTCGGCGACTTCCTCGTAGCTGTGGCGACGGGCGAGCGCGGTCGCGTCCACCCCGCGGTAGTAGTACCGGTCGGTCTCGGTGTCGATCAGCGTGACGCCGGTACGGAAGACGAGCTCGGCGCCGCCGGACGGGGGCTCCCGCCGGGCGCCGCGCCGGGCCAGCGCGTCGATCTCGGCCGCGTCGAAGGTGCTGCCGCGTCCGCCGGGCGCGCGACGGCTGCTGAGCTGCCCGCGGCTGACGTACGCGTACACCGTCTCCGGCTTCACACCGAGTCTGGCGGCTGCCTCCCTGGTGGTCAGCCGGGGGTCCTCGGGCGCCGCTGATTGATCGCTCATGCCGTTCACCGTATCCAGAACCATCCGTATATTGATTCAATCAACATTGACAGGATTACAGTCAAGCATGGACAGTCGAATCAATAAAGCGAATCGATGCAGCCGCTATCGATGCAGCCGCTATCGACGCAGACGCTGATGACAGAGGCAGGAAGCAGGAGGAGACCATGTCCACCATCACCGCCCCACGAGGGCTCGCGGGCGTCGTCGTCACGGACACCGCACTCGGTGACGTCCGGGGTCGCGAAGGCTTCTACCACTACCGCCAGTACTCGGCGGTGGACCTCGCGCAGACCCGCAGCTTCGAGGACGTCTGGTACCTGATGGTCCACGGCGCGCTCCCGGACGCGGCGCAGAGCGCGGCCTTCACCGCCAGGACCGCCGAACTGCGCCGGCTTCCGGCCGAGGTGCGCGAGGTGCTGCCCGCGCTGGCCCGAGCGGGATCGGGCCCGCTGGCCGGGCTGCGTACCGCGCTCTCGCTGCTCGGCGCGGCGGGCGGGTTCCGGCCCGTCTACGACATCGACGCGGACCGGCGCACCGCCGACGCCCTCGCCGCCTGCGCGGCCGTACCGACCCTGCTCACCGCACTGCACCGGCTCGGCCGCGGTCTCGACCCGGTCGAGCCGCGCGACGACCTGTCCTGTGCGGCCAACTACCTGTACATGCTCACCGGTTCGGAGCCCGATCCGGTGAAGGCGCGGGCCGTGGAGCAGTACCTCGTCTCCACCGTCGACCACGGCTTCAACGCCTCGACGTTCACCGCCCGGGTCATCGCGTCCACCGGCGCCGATGTGGCGGCCTGCCTGGTCGGCGCGGTCGGCGCACTGTCCGGACCGCTGCACGGCGGGGCGCCGAGCCGCGCCCTGGACACCCTCGACGCCATCGCCGTACCGGACCGCATCGACCCCTGGATACGGGAGAAGGTCCTGGCGGGGGAGCGGATCATGGGCTTCGGCCACCCGGTCTACCGCACCGAGGATCCGCGCTCCCGGATGCTGCGCGGCATCGCCCAGCAGTTCGGCGGCCCCCTGGTCGACTTCGCCGTGCAGGTCGAGGAGAGGGTGGAGGCCATCCTGGCCGAACTCAAGCCGGGCCGTGAGCTGCACACCAACGTCGAGTTCTACGCCGGGGTCGTCATGGAGCTGTGCGGACTGCCGCGGGAGATGTTCACGCCCACCTTCTGCGCGGCGCGGGTGGTCGGCTGGAGCGCCAACATCCTGGAACAGGCGGCGGACTCCAAGATCATCCGCCCTGCCGCCCGCTATGTGGGACCCCCTGCGCCACAGCCGGTGCCGGACGCGGGCCGGGGCTGATCGCAGGTGCGGTGCGGGGCTGACTAAAATCGGGGCCCATGTCCAGGAAACCCGTGCCCGTCGTCGTTCTCGCGGGATACCTCGGCTCCGGTAAGACCACCGTGCTCAACCATCTGCTCCGGCAGAGCAGGGGCACGCGTATCGGCGCCGTCGTCAATGACTTCGGCGCCATCGAGATCGACGCGATGACCGTGGCGGGTCAGGTCGACTCGATGGTCTCGCTCGGCAACGGCTGTCTGTGCTGCGCCGTCGACACCAGCGAGCTCGACGACTATCTGGCCCGGCTGGCCCGCCCCGACCTGCGGATCGACGTCATCGTCATCGAGGCGAGCGGTCTCGCCGAGCCGCAGGAGCTCATCAGGATGATCCTGGCGAGCGAGAACCCGCACATCGTGTACGGGGGGCTCGTCCAGATCGTCGACGCCGCCGAGTTCGATGCCACCCGCGCCCGCCACCCGGAGACCGACCGCCATCTGACCCTCGCCGATCTGGTCGTCGTCAACAAGGCCGACCGGGTGGACGGACCGGAGCAGGAGCGGATCGTCGCGGTGATCGGCGAGCAGGCCGCGGGCACCCCGGTGGTCCGCGCGTCGTACGGGCAGGTCGACCCGGAGCTGCTCATCGACCGCAGGCCCGGCGGCGAACGCATCGGTCAGCTCTCCTTCGACGACCTGCGCGCCGACGGGGAAGACGCGGCGGCGGAGGAGGACGGCGATCACCGCCGTCATCTGCACGCGCGGTACGAGAGCGTCGAGTTCGTCGCACCGGAGCCGGTGAATCCGCGACGGCTGATGGACTTCCTCGACGGCAGGCCAGACGGCCTGTACCGCATCAAGGGGTTCGTCCACTTCGACGTCCCGGGCCACCGTGAGCGGTACAGCCTGCACGCGGTGGGGAACTTCCTGCGCTTCTATCCGATGGCGCGGGCCGGGGACGGGGAACCCCTGACGCAGCTGGTCCTCATCGGGTCGGGCATCGACGCGGACGCGGTGCGGGAACAGCTCGACGGCTGCCGGGAGCCGGCACCGCAGGACGTCCGCCCGGAATCCATGTGGGGCGTGCTGCGGTACGTACCGGATCCGGCCGGAACAGACGAGGCCGACCCCGGGCAGGCCGGAACGGACGCCTTCGCCGGAGCGGACGCCTTCGCCGAAGCGGACTGACCCGGCCGGGCCGGTCCCGTCCGCTTCGGCGAGTGAGCCGTACCGGCTACACGGGCCCCGCGAGCGTCGCCACCGCCGGGGCGAACGGGACGCCCGAGCCGTCACGGCGCGGGTCCGGTTCGGGCAGCTCCGCCGGGGTGCCGTTCGCCGCGGCGGCCCTGGCGGGGGCCTCGCCCGCCCAGGCCAGCACCAGCAGGTCCTCCCCCTTCAGGAAGCGCTGGCAGCGCACCCCTCCGGTCGCCCGCCCCTTGCGCGGGTACTGGTCGAACGGCGTCAGCTTCGCCGTACGCACCGAGTCGTCCAGCGTGCCGTGCGAGCCCGCGATCGTGAAGACCACCGCGTCCGCCGCCGGGTCCACCGCGGTGAACGAGATCACCTTGGCGCCCTCGGCCAGCTTGATGCCCGCCATCCCGCCCGCCGGGCGGCCCTGCGGCCGTACCTGCCCGGCCGGATAGCGCAGCAACTGCGCGTCGTCGGTGATGAAGACCAGGTCCTCCTCGCCGGTCCGCAGTTCGACCGCGCCGACGATCCGGTCACCGTCCCGCAGGCCGATGACCTCCAACTCGTCCTTGTTGGGCGGGTAGTCGGGCACCACCCGCTTCACGATGCCCTGCTCGGTGCCGATCGCCAGCCCGGGTGAGGCCTCGTCCACCGTGCTGAGACAGACGACCTGCTCGTCGTCCGCGAGCGAGACGAACTCCGAGATCTGCGCGCCGCCCGCCAGATTGGGCGCGGAGGCGGTGTCCGGCAGCTGTGGCAGATCGATCACCGCGACCCGCAGCAGCCGGCCGGCCGAGGTGACCACCCCGATGTCACCGCGCGCGGTCGCCGGGACGGCCGAGACCACCACGTCGTGCTTGGTGCGCTTCTGCCCCTCGGTGCTCAGCGGCTCGGCGGTGGCCGTACGGGCCAGCAGGCCCGTCGACGACAGGAGCACCCGGCACGGGTCGTCGGCGACCTCCAGCGAGGTCGCGGCGAGCGGGGTGCCCGCGGACTCCAGCAGGACCGTGCGCCGGTCGGTGGAGAACTTCTTCGCCACCGCGGCCAGTTCGCCCGAGACCAGCTTGCGCAGCTCCGCGTCCGACTCAAGGATCTTGGTCAGTTCCTCGATCTCGCTGTTCAGCCGGTCGCGCTCGCTCTCCAGCTCGATCCGGTCGAACCGGGTGAGCCGGCGCAGCGGTGTGTCCAGGATGTACTGGGTCTGGATCTCGCTCAGCGAGAAGTGCGAGATCAGCCGCTCCTTGGCCTGTGCCGAGTTGTCGCTGGAGCGGATGAGCCGGATGACCTCGTCGATGTCGAGCAGCGCCACGAGCAGGCCCAGGACCAGATGCAGCCGGTCCTGCCGCTTGCCCCTGCGGAACTCGCTGCGGCGCCTGACGACCGAGAAGCGGTGGTCGAGATAGACCTCCAGCAGCTCCTTGAGCCCCAGCGTCAGCGGCTGCCCGTCCACCAGCGCGACGTTGTTGATCCCGAAGGACTCCTCCATCGGGGTGAGCTTGTAGAGCTGTTCCAGAACGGCTTCCGGTACGAAGCCGTTCTTCACCTCGATGACCAGCCGCAGACCGTGCGCACGGTCGGTGAGGTCCTTCAGGTCGGCGATGCCCTGGAGCTTCTTCGAAGCCACCAGGTCCTTGATCTTGGCGCGGACCTTCTCCGGGCCGACCGCGAAGGGCAGTTCGGTGACGACGATGCCCTTGCGGCGCGGGGTGACGTCCTGGATCGTCGTCGTGGCGCGGATCTTGAAGGTGCCGCGGCCCGACGCGTAGGCGTCCTTGATGCCGTCGAGCCCCACGATCCGGCCGCCGGTCGGCAGGTCGGGTCCGGGCACGAAACGCATCAGCGAGTCGAGATCCGCACCGGGGTGCTTGATCAGATGCCGGGCCGCGGCGATGACCTCGCCCAGATTGTGCGGCGGCATGTTCGTCGCCATCCCGACCGCGATCCCGGACGCGCCGTTGACCAGCAGGTTCGGATAGGCGGCGGGGAGTACGACGGGCTCGCGCTCCTGGCCGTCGTAGTTCGGCTGGAAATCGACGGTGTTCTCGTCGGTCGACTCCGTCATCAGTGACGTGGCGTCAGCCATCCGGCACTCGGTGTACCGCATGGCGGCGGGCGGGTCGTCGTTGCCGAGGGAGCCGAAGTTGCCGTGACCGTCGACCAGCGGGAGCCGCATCGAGAAGGGCTGCGACATCCGCACCAGGGCGTCGTAGATGGAGGCGTCGCCGTGCGGGTGCAGCTTGCCCATGACCTCGCCGACGACACGGGCGCACTTCACATAGCTGCGGTCGGGGCGCAGCCCCATCTCGCTCATCTGGTAGACGATGCGGCGGTGGACGGGCTTCATGCCGTCACGGGCGTCCGGCAGGGCCCGTGAGTAGATCACCGAGTACGCGTACTCCAGGTAGGAGTTCTCCATTTCATCGACGACGTCGATGTCGAGAATCTTCTCCTCGAAGTCCTCCGGCGGCGGGGTCTTCGTGCTGCGGCGGGCCATCGCTGCTGCGGCTCCTTCACGTGCCTGGTCCGGTACTGATGCCGACCATTGTGGACTGTCCCACCGACAACACCGACCGCGACCCGGGGACGCCCGGGTGGCTGCCAGGTGTCAGCGCGCTTGCATACAGTGGCAGGACAGCATTCAACGCGGTCAACACACGCGAGCGAAGGGACGTACATGCCCATGGGTCACACGGCCACAGCCGAGGCCGCTTCCGGCGGCCTGACAGCGACCGAGCACCGGCTGGCCAACGGCCTGCGGGTGGTGCTCTCCGAGGACCACCTGACCCCGGTGGCGGCGGTCTGCCTCTGGTACGACGTCGGTTCACGGCACGAGGTCAAGGGGCGTACCGGACTCGCCCACCTCTTCGAGCACCTGATGTTCCAGGGCTCCGGACAGGTCGAGGGCAACGGTCACTTCGAGCTGGTACAGGGGGCCGGAGGATCGCTCAACGGCACCACCAGCTTCGAGCGCACCAACTACTTCGAGACGATGCCCACGCACCAACTGGAGCTCGCTCTCTGGCTGGAGGCGGACCGGATGGGCTCGCTGCTCGCCGCGCTCGACGAGGAGTCCATGGAGAACCAGCGGGACGTCGTCAAGAACGAGCGGCGCCAGCGCTACGACAACGTGCCGTACGGCACGGCGTTCGAGAAGCTGACCGCCCTCTCGTACCCCGAGGGTCACCCGTACCACCACACGCCGATCGGGTCGATGGCCGACCTGGACGCCGCGACGCTGGAGGACGCACGGGACTTCTTCCGTAAGAACTACGCGCCCAACAACGCGGTCCTGTCGGTCGTCGGTGACATCGACCCCGAGCAGACGCTGGCCTGGGTCGAGAAGTACTTCGGCACCATCCCGTCCCACGACGGCAAGCAGCCGCCGCGCGACGGCGGCCTCCCCGACACCCTCGGCGCCGAGGTGCGCGAAGAGGTCCACGAGGAGGTCCCCTCGCGTGCGCTGATGGCCGCCTACCGGCTCCCGGAGGACGGCACGCGCGCGTGCGACGCGGCCGACATCGCGCTGACCATCCTGGGCGGCGGCGAGTCGTCGCTGCTGCACAACCGCCTGGTCCGGCGGGACCGGACAGCGGTCGCCGCGGGCTTCGGCCTGCTGCGGCTGGCCGGTGCGCCCTCGCTCGGCTGGCTGGACGTCAAGACGTCGGGCGGGGTCGAGGTCCCGCAGATCGAGTCCGCGGTGGACGAGGAGCTGGCCCGCTTCGCCGCCGACGGCCCCACGGCCGAGGAGATGGAGCGCGCGCAGGCCCAGCTGGAGCGCGAATGGCTGGACCGGCTGGGTACGGTCGCCGGCCGCGCCGACGAACTGTGCAGGTACGCCGTGCTGTTCGGCGACCCGCAGCTCGCGCTGAGCGCCGTGCAGCGGGTGCTGGACATCACGGCAGAAGAGGTGCAGGAGGTCGCGAAGGCGCGGCTGCGCCCCGACAACCGCGCCGTGCTCGTGTACGAGCCCGTCACGGCGGACGAGACCGACGACAACACCCGGACTGACGAGGCGGACCTGTGACCGACGCCGCAACCGTGAGCATGACCTTCCACCCGCAGCCGCAGGCGGGTACCGCCAGGCCCTGGGCCTTCCCGGCCCCCGAGCGGTCCACGCTCCCCAACGGCCTGACCGTGCTGCGCTGCCACCGCCCCGGACAGCAGGTGGTGGCCGTCGAGATCAGCCTCGACGCCCCGCTGGACGCCGAGCCGGAAGGGCTCGACGGCATCGCCACGATCATGGCGCGGGCCTTCTCCGAGGGCACCGACAAGCACACCGCCGAGGAGTTCGCCGCGGAGCTGGAGCGCTGCGGTGCCACCCTCGACGCGCACGCCGACCACCCCGGTGTCCGGATCTCCCTGGAGGTCCCGGTCTCCCGGCTGCCCAAGGCGGTCGGCCTGCTCGCCGACGCGCTGCGCGCGCCCGCCTTCGCGGAGAGCGAGATCGAACGGCTCGTGGGCAACCGCCTCGACGAGATCCCGCACGAGCTGGCCAACCCGGCCCGCCGCGCGGCCAAGCAGCTCTCCAAGGAGCTGTTCCCCGCCACCGCGCGCATGTCACGCCCGCGGCAGGGCACCGAGGAGACGGTGGCGCGCATCGACGCGGCGGGCGTCCGCTCCTTCTACGAGGCGTACGTCCGGCCCGCGACGGCCACCGCGGTGATCGTCGGTGACCTCACCGGCACCGACCTGGACGGCCTGCTCGCCGACACCCTCGGCGACTGGAAGGGCAGCGCGGGCACGCCCCGGCCGGTGGCGCCCATCACCGCGGACGACACGGGCCGGGTGGTCATCGTGGACCGTCCCGGGGCCGTCCAGACGCAGCTGCTCATCGGCCGCATCGGCGCCGACCGGCACGACCGCGTCTGGCCCGCGCAGGTTCTCGGTACGTACTGCCTGGGCGGCACCCTCACGTCCCGGCTGGACCGGGTGCTGCGTGAGGAGAAGGGCTACACCTACGGGGTGCGCGCCTTCAGCCAGGTGCTCCGCTCCGCGCCGGACGGGACCGGCGCGGCGATGCTCGCCATCAGCGGTTCGGTGGACACGGAGTCGACCGGGCCCGCGCTCGACGACCTCTGGAAGGTGCTGCGGACCCTGGCCGCCGGTGGTCTCACCGACGCCGAGCGGGACGTGGCCGTGCAGAACCTGGTGGGCGTCGCCCCGCTGAAGTACGAGACGGCCGACGCGGTCGCGGGCACCCTCGCGGACCAGGTCGAGCAGCACCTGCCGGACGACTTCCAGGCGCAGCTGTACGCGCGTCTCGCGGCGACGGGCACGGTCGAGGCGACCGCGGCGGTCGTCAGCGCCTTCCCCGACGACCGCCTGGTGACGGTGCTGGTGGGTGACGCCGCGCAGATCGCGGAGCCGGTCAGGGCGCTGGGCATCGGCGAGGTGACGGTGGTCGCGGGCTGACCCCCGGCTGCCCCGCGGGCGCGGGGGAGTGAAGGACGGACAGGACTCCGGCGGCTCGGCTGCCGCCGGAGTCCTGTTCCGTGTCCGCCGGGCACCCGCTTCCGGTGTCCGCTGCGCACCGGTTTCCGGTGTCTCTTACGCACCCACTTCTGTGTCCGATGTGCGCACGCGATGTCCGGTTTATTCGCAAGGTTGCCTGTATTTCCTGTGGCATGACCGACAAAACTGCCCATCTGTTTGGTTCAACCGACAACCACCGTTTAGCGTCTCACTCGCTGTTCGTCGGACGTAAGCCGCGATCGCGGCGCCGAACAGCGATCGCCGAGTCCCCGTCAGGCGCGAGCCTGGGGAGCCGGGGACCCACGCAGTCCCTGGGGTGAATCGGGCCGCTCCGCGTGGAGCCGGCCCGTAGGAGACCTTCCTGCTCCGAACCCGTCAGCTAACCCGGTAGGCGAGAAGGAAGGAAAGGACCAGCCACTTCATGGCGTTCACCCGCCCTGCCGGTAAGCACCGTGCCCCGAACCGTCTGACCCGCAGGACTGCGACCGTGGCCGGTGTGGCCACCCTCGCCACCGCGGGTGTCATCGGCACTCTCGCGTCCCCGGCGATGGCCGACGACGTCAAGGCTCCCTCCGCGCAGGAAGTCAGCCTGGAACGGACCATCCTTGTCGGCGATTCCGTCGCCGACCGGATCGCCGCCCAGGCCGTCGCGCAGCAGTACGAGGCCGAGCAGGCCGCGGCGAAGGCGGAGGCCAGGGCCAAGGCGGTCGCCAAGGCGAAGGCGGAAGCGAAGGCCAAGGCGCGGGCCGAGGCAGCCGCGAAGGCGAAGGCCGGCCGGGAGCGTGCGGCCCGCGACGCGGAGCGCAAGCGCCTCAATGCCTATGTGGCCCCCGTGACCGGCTCGTACGTCTCCACCGGTTACCGGACCGGCGGCAATCTCTGGTCCTCCGGCAGTCACACCGGCATCGACTTCCACGCGGCGAGCGGCACCCCGGTGCACGCCGTGGGCGCGGGCACCGTCGTCGAGGCGGGCTGGGGCGGCGCGTACGGCAACAACGTCGTCATCAAGATGAACGACGGTACGTACACCCAGTACGGCCACCTCTCGTCCATCGGCGTCTCGGTCGGCCAGTCCGTCACCTCGGACCAGCAGATCGCGCTCTCCGGCGCCACCGGCAACGTCACCGGCCCGCACCTCCACTTCGAGGCGCGTACGAGCCCCGACTACGGTTCCGACATCGACCCGGTCGCGTACCTGCGTTCACACGGCGTCAACGTCTGACCCACGCACACCCCCGTCCCCCGGTGGCCCCGGCGCAGATGCGCGCCGGGGCCACCGCTTTTTATGGCCAAAAGACAGTCATCATTTACCGGTGGCCTTCGGAAATTCACGTGCACTGTCATAGAGTCGCCGCACAGGTATGGATCGACCGCGATTTCGCGGGGGATCAGGCGGAGGTTCGGCCATGCGCATTCCCGCGCATTCGGTATGCACGGCAATTCGCGACGACATCATCTCGGGGGTCCTGGAACGCGGCACCCGGCTGACCGAGGAGGTGCTCGCGCGCCGCTACGGGGTCTCGCGCGTCCCGGTGCGCGAAGCCCTGCGCACCCTGGAGTCCGAGGGCTTCGTGGTCACCCGCCGCCACGCCGGCGCCTGGGTCGCCGAGCCGAGCGAGCAGGAGGCCGCCGACCTGCTGGAGATGCGGATGCTGCTGGAGTCGATGGGCGCGGCACGCGCCGCCCGGCACCGGACCGAGGCCCATCTGAAAGTCCTGCGGGGCTTGGTCGGCCTGGGGCAGGAACGGGCCCGTCGGGGGCAGGGTGAGGATCTGCGCTCACTCGGCGGCTGGTTCCACGAAACGCTCGCGCAGGCGTCCGGGAGTGCGGCGCTGACCACCCTGCTGACTCAGCTGAGGCAGAAGACCGCCTGGATGTACACCGTCGATCAGCCGGTCCGGCCCGTCGATTCCTGGGCCGAGCACGGCGCGATCGTGGACGCGGTGGCCCGTGGTGACGCCGAGCGGGCCCGGTCACTGACCACGGCGCACGCGGACCGGGCGACGGCGGCGCACCGGCTCCGCAAGCGGGGGCGTGTGAGGACTTCGCAACATGCCGTAAACGTTTCGGGCATCCCGGATTAACGAGCGTGCCGTAGAAAAAGAGCGGCATACGGAAATAGTTGTATTCCCGCAGCCGGTCTTCTGCGTGCCCTCGACCGGTCCCCGGCAATTGACCGCGCCGGAAAGACGGAATGACAGGGAGAGTGCGAAGAGCAGGAGAGCGCGAAGCGCAGGAAGAGTACGAAGCCCAGGGAAAGCGCGAAGGGCAGGAAAAGCAGAACCGCAGCGCCCGAATTCGGGACACTGCGGTTTCTCGGAACGCCCGACTCCGGTGTCCGGAACGAACCGGCCGGGCGGAGCGGCACACGTCTCAGACGGTCTCGGGCAGTTCGTCGAGTCCTTCGGCGACCAGTTTGGCCAGCCGGTCGAGTGCCGCCTCGGCACCGTCGACGTCCGAGGACAGCACGATCTCCTCGCCACCTTCGGCGCCCAGGCCGAGAACCGCGAGCATCGACGCGGCGTTGACGGGGCTGGTGTCGGGCCTGGCGATCGTCACCGGGACTCCGGAAGCCGTCGTGGCACGGACGAAGATGGAGGCCGGACGGGCGTGCAGACCCTCGGCCCAACCGACCTTGACGCGGCGCTCAGCCATGGTGTTGCCCTTCGAGTTCTCTGACGGTTGTCTAGACCATTCTTGCACGGGGTGCGCGGCGTGCCGGGGGCCGTGCCGGATCCCAGACTGCACCGCTCGCGGTACCGCCGCGACCCGTACGCTTTCCCCATGCAGCCCCCGCTGGAGCAGAGCCCGCACCAGGAGTACCCGGCCCACTGGGAAGCGGACGTGGTGCTGCGCGACGGCGGTACGGCCCGGATCAGGCCCATCACCACCGAGGACGCCGAGCGGCTGGTCAGCTTCTACGAACAGGTCTCGCCCGAGTCGAAGTACTACCGCTTCTTCGCCCCCTACCCCAGGCTGTCCGCCAAGGACGTCCACCGCTTCACCCATCACGACTACGTCGACCGGGTAGGTCTGGCGGCCACCGTCGGCGGGGAGTTCATCGCGACCGTCCGCTACGACAGGATCGGCGAGGACGAGGCGGAGGTCGCCTTCCTCGTCCAGGACGCGCACCAGGGGCGCGGTGTGGCCTCCGCCCTCCTCGAACACATCGCGGCCGTCGCCCGTGAACGCGAGGTCAGCCGCTTCGTCGCCGAGGTGCTCCCCGCCAACAACAAGATGATCAAGGTGTTCACGGACGCCGGGTACGAGCAGAAACGCAGCTTCGAGGACGGCTCCGTCCACCTCACCCTCGACCTCGAACCCACCGCGGCCTCGCTCGCGGTCCAGCGCGCCCGCGAACAGCGCGCCGAAGCGCGCTCGGTACAGCGGTTGCTCGCCCCGCGCGCCGTCGCCGTGGTCGGCGCGGGCCGCACACCCGGCGGGGTGGGGCGCACGGTCCTGCGCAATCTGCTCGGCTCGGGCTTCACCGGCCGTACGTACGCGGTGAACCGCGCCTTCCCCGACGGCGTCACCGAGCTGGACGGGGTCCCCGCGCACCGTACCGTCGCCTCGATCGACGACACCGTGGACCTGGCGGTCATCGCCGTACCGGCCGGACGCGTCCCCGAAGCGGTCGCCGACTGCGGCGAGAGCGGCGTGCAGGGGCTGGTCGTCCTCTCCGCCGGGTACGCCGAGAGCGGCGCCGAGGGGCTGCGCCGCCAGCGCGAACTGCTCCGCCAGGCCCGCTCGTACGGCATGCGCATCATCGGCCCGAACGCCTTCGGCCTCATCAACACCGCCGAGGCCGTCCGGCTGAACGCCTCACTGGCCCCCGAGTCCCCGGTCCGCGGCCGGATCGGTCTCTTCACCCAGTCCGGCGCGATCGGCATCGCCCTGCTCTCCGGGCTGCACCGGCGCGGAGCCGGACTCTCCTCCTTCATCTCCTCGGGCAACCGCGCGGATCTCTCCGGCAACGACTTCCTGCAGTACTGGCACGAAGACCCGGACACCGATGTCGCCCTGCTCTACCTCGAATCGATCGGCAACCCCAGGAAGTTCACCCGGCTCGCCAGGCGCACGGCAGCGGTGAAACCGGTCGTCGTGGTCAAGGGCGCCCGGCACAGCGGCAGCGCCCCGCCCGGCCACGCGGTCCCGGTCACCCGCCTCCCCGACGCCACGGTCTCGGCGCTGCTGCGGCAGGCCGGCGTCATCCTCGTCGACACCGTCACCGAGCTCGTCGACGCGGGGCTGCTGCTCGCCGACCAGCCGCTGCCCGAGGGGCCGCGCGTGGCGATCCTGGGCAACTCCGAATCCCTGGGCCTGCTGACGTACGACGCCTGTCTGACGGAACGGCTGCGTCCGCTGCTGCCCGTCGACCTGACGACGGACGCGACCCCGCAGGACTTCCGCGACGCGCTCGCCGGGGCGCTGGCCGACGAGGGCTGCGACGCGGTCCTGATCACGGCGATCCCCTGGGTGGGGGAGAACGGCGTCACCGAATCGGGCGACGGCGAAGTGCTCGCCGCCGCGCTCCGCGAGGCCGCCGCCCACTCCCCGGCCAAGCCGGTCGCCGTGGTCCACCTGGAGATCGGCGGACTGGCGGAGGCGCTGGCCGCCGCCACGAACTCGGTGCGCCACCCCAAGGGGACGCCGCCGCCCGCCGGTCCGAGGACGGCGGGCGGCGGGGAAGCGGCGACGTCCGACTCCGACGGCGGGACCGATGCGCCGCTCGCCTGGGACCGCCCCGGCGGGATGCCCGCCTACCCCGCCGCCGAGCGGGCCGTCCGCGCCCTCGCCCAGGCCGTCCGGTACGGACAGTGGCGCCGCCAGGCCGCCGACCCCGGCCGGGTCCCCGCGTACGACGACATCGACGAGCCGGGCGCCGCCGAGCGGATCGGGGCGCTGCTCGAAACCGCCCACGTCGACGTCGCCCGCGGCCTGACCCTGTCCCTCGACGACGCCTGCGAACTGCTCGGCCTCTACGGCATCCGCGTCCTCCCGGCCCGCCCGGCGCCGGACGCGGACACCGCCGTCGCGGCAGCCGCGCACCTGGGCTACCCCGTGGCGCTCAAGGCCACCGCACCGCACCTCCGCCACCGCCCGGACCTCGGCGGTGTACGTCTGGACCTCGGGTCCGAGACCGGGCTGCGCCGCGCCTACACCGAACTGACCCGGGCGCTCGGCGCACCGGCGGTGGTCCAGCCGGTGGTCCAGGCGATGGTTCCCCGCGGTGTGGACACGGTCGTCCGGTCCGCGATCGACCCCGCAGTCGGCGCCGTCCTCTCCTTCGGGCTCGCCGGGGCGCCGTCCGAACTGCTCGGCGACACCGCACACCGGCTGGTCCCGGCCACCGACCGGGACGTCGCCGAACTCATCAGGAGCATCCGGACGGCCCCCCTCCTCTTCGGCTGGCGGGGCTCGGCGCCCGTGGACACCCACGCCCTCGAAGAGCTGCTGCTCCGGGTGTCCCGGCTGGTCGACGACCACCCCGAGGTGGTGTCCGTCGCCCTGGAGCCGGTGGTGGTCGGGCCGAGCGGTCTGTCGGTGCTCGGCGCGTCCGTACGGCTGGCGCCCGCGAACGCCCTCGGCGACCTCGGGCCGCGCCGGATGCCCAGCTACTGAGGAGGCAGCTGTCATGAGGGCCGGACGTGCCTTCTCCGCCCTGTGGCGGGGCCCGTACCGCGCCCACCTCCCATGTGCCCGTCGGTCTAAGATGGAGCCCATGGCGAAGACCGGTACAACGACCCAGGGGCTGCGCGCGGCGATCGAGCGCAGCGGCTATTACCCGGCCCTCGTGGCCGAGGCGGTGGAGGCCGCTGTCGGCGGCGAGCCGGTTTCTTCGTACCTGGTGCACCAGGAGACGACGTTCGACTCCAACGAGGTGCGCCGCCATGTCACGGTCCTCGTCCTGACCGGCAACCGCTTCATCGTCAGCCACACCGACGAGCAGGCCGCCGACGGCGGCTCTCCGACGCCGTTCGCCACCACCTCCACCGAGTCGGTGAAGCTGGGCCGGATCTCCTCGGTGGTCCTGAGCCGGGTGGTGGCCAACCCGGAGAAGTACGTCCCGGGCACCCTGCCCCGTGAGGTCGTCCTGACCATCGGCTGGGGCGCGGTCGCCCGTCTCGACCTGGAGCCCGCCGCCTGCGGCGACCCCAACTGCGAGGCGGACCACGGGTACACCGGCAGCTCCACGGCCGACGACCTGAGCCTGCGCGTCAGCGAGGCCGGTGACGGCCCCGACACCGTCCGCCAGACCCTCGCCTTCTCCCAGGCGCTCTCCGAGGCGACCGCGGCGGCCGGCCGCTGATGGTCCAGCCCGACTGGCGGTACGAGGACGACGTCGCCCCGCTCGCGCTCTCCACCGCCCCCGTCCCGGAGTACGGCTCGGGCTCGCTCGCCGATCTGCTGCCGACGCTCGCCGCGGGCCTCGGCGTCCCGGGTTTCACCGCGGCGATCCCGGAGCTCACCCCGGCCGACCGGAACTGCGTCTTCCTGATCGACGGCCTCGGCTGGGAGCAGATCCGCGCCCACCCGGACGAGGCCCCGTACCTCCACTCGCTCCTCGGCACCTCGCGCGGCGGCACCGGCCGTCCGATCACGGCCGGTTTCCCCGCCACCACGGCCACCTCGCTGGCCTCGGTCGGCACCGGTCTGCCGCCCGGCGCGCACGGTCTCACCGGCTACACCACCCGGAATCCCGCCACCGGTGAGCTGATGAACCAGCTCCGCTGGCGGCCCTGGACGGACCCGCACGTCTGGCAGCCGTACCCCACGGTCTTCCAACTCGCCGACGCGGCAGGCGTCCACACCGCCCAGGTCTCCTCACCGGACTTCCAGCACACCCCGCTCACCAAGATCGCGCTGAGCGGCGGCACCTTCCGGGGCAAGCTCACCGGCGAGGACCGGATGGACCTGGCCGCGGCCCAACTGGGCGCGGCGGACCGTTCGCTGATCTATACGTACTACAGCGAGGTCGACGGCAAGGGCCATCGCTTCGGGACGGACTCGGACGCCTGGCGCGGCCAGCTGATGTACGTCGACCGGCTCGTCCAGCGCCTCGCCGAACAACTCCCGCCGCGCTCCGCGCTCTACGTCACCGCCGACCACGGGATGATCGACATCCCGTTCGACGAGGAGTCCCGCATCGACTTCGACGAGGACTGGGAACTGGGCGCGGGCGTCGCGCTGCTGGGTGGCGAGGGCCGTGCCCGCCACGTCTACGCGGTGCCCGGCGCCGAGGCCGATGTGCTGACCGTCTGGCGCGAGGTGCTCGGTGAGCAGTTCTGGGTGGCGAGCCGCGAGGAGGCCGTCGCGGCGGGCTGGTTCGGCCCGCAGGTCGACGAGCGGGTGCACGGGCGGATCGGCGACGTGGTCGCCGCCGCCCACGCCGACGTGGTGATCACCGCGTCCCGCCGCGAGCCCCACGAGTCCGTCATGGTCGGCATGCACGGCTCGATGACCCCCGTGGAGCAGCTGGTGCCGCTCCTCGAAGTACGCTCTTGACCCGCGTACCCCACCCACGCGTTCCCCACCCGTTTCCCCCGGATCCGAAAGGTCCTCGACTTCCCATGCCCGAGCTGGTGTTCTTCTCCGGAACGATGGACTGCGGAAAGAGCACTCTGGCGCTGCAGATCGGACACAACCGTTCGGCCCGTGGCCTCCAAGGCGTGATCTTCACCCGCGACGACCGTGCGGGGGAGGGCAAGCTCTCGTCCAGGCTCGGCCTGGTCACCGACGCGGTCGAGGCGGACGAGGGCATGGACCTCTACGCGTACCTGGTGGGCCGCATCACCCACGGCGACAGGGTGGACTACGTGATCGTGGACGAGGCGCAGTTCCTCGCGCCGGACCAGATCGACCAGCTGGCCCGGGTGGTGGACGACCTCGACCGGGACGTCTTCGCCTTCGGGATCACCACCGACTTCCGGACCAAACTGTTCCCCGGCTCGCAGCGGCTGATCGAACTGGCCGACCGGATCGAGGCGCTTCAGGTCGAGGCGCTGTGCTGGTGCGGCGCACGGGCCACGCACAACGCGCGCACGGTGGGCGGGGAGATGGTCGTCGAAGGCGCGCAGGTGGTGATCGGGGACGTCAACCGGCAGCAGGGCGAGGTCGGTTACGAGGTGTTGTGCCGACGCCACCACCGGCGCAGGATGACCGCCCGGTCGGCCCGCGCGGGGGCGCTCTCGCCCGATGTCCTGCCGGTCGCGACGCGCTGATCACCCGGTATTCCCGACACCCGCGTCAGTGCTGCGGTGCCTCGGTACGGGCAGGCGCGGCGGCATCGAACAGCTGGTCCACGTCGTGGGCGGTCAGCGCCGGACCGGCGCAGCAGATCACCATCAAGGCCGCCACGGCCACGACCAGACGGCGGCGCAACGGCGTGGGCGGGGCGAGCAGGGCCTGGACCCGCTGGGGCACCGGGCCGCCGGTGGCGGCCAGTGCGGGCTGCGGGGCACGACCGGTGGCGAGTGCCGCGCGGGCGACCGCGCGGGCGACCAGATGGCGGTCGGCCACGACGGCTCCGGCCGACTCGTCGGCCCAGCACTCCAGCGCGTGGGCCCCGGCCCGGGTGAGCGGCCTGAGCAACGGGTTGGCCGCCGCGGCGAGTTGCAGCACCAGCAGGAAGACATGGTGACGGTGGCGCAGATGAGCGCGCTCGTGCGCCAGCAGGGCGCGGCGCTCGTCGGCGTTCAGGGCGCGGAGCATGCCGGTGGAGACCACGATCCGGCCGGGCGCCCCGGGCAGCGCGAAGGCCACCGGAGCGGGGTCGTCCAGAACCGCCAGATCACCCGAGGTGGGCAGGGGCCGGAAGTCGTGCCGGGCCCGGACGAACACCCGCACCCAGCGGTACGCGGACACGACGAGGGCCGCCAGACAGCCGAGAGCACCGACGGCGCACGCCGCGGCCACCGGCCAGTCGAGCGGGTTGTCGGCGGCCAGCACCCGGGGTGACCACCGGCCCTCGGCGGCCACTTGAGGAATCTGTCCGATGAAGGTGACACCGAGCATGGCCAGGACCGCGACCCAGGCGCCCGCCGCGATCACGGCGGCCGAGGTCAGCATCCAGGCGGCGGCGCGCGGGGGCAGCCTGCGGGCGGTCCGGGGCGCGCTCAGCGTCAGGACCACACCGGCCGACAGCGCCACGCACAGGCTGATCCACACGGTCCTACTCCTTCGCGTCGCGCAGGAGTTGTTCCAGCAGCTTCTCGTCGTCGGCGGGCAGCTCGGAGACGAAACGGGCGAGCACCGCGGCCCGGTTCCCGCCGTGCTCCAGCAGATCGCGCATCCCGGCCGCCGCGTGTCCGGCCTCGTCGCGCACCGGGGAGTAGAGATACCCGCGTCCGGCCCGGGTACGGGTCACCAGGCCCTTGGCGTGCAGCCGGGACAGGATCGTCAGAACGGTGGTGTAGGCGGGGTCGCCGGTGACCTGTTCGCGCACCGTACCGGCGCCCGCGGGCTCACCGGCCGCCCACAGAGCGGCCAGGACCTCGCTCTCCAGCTCGCCCGGCGCACGCCGTCCCGATGGCCCCTGCTTGCTCACGCTCCGCACCCCTCTGTACTCCGCCCGGCTGCGCCGCAGCTCCGTCCGCGCCGCTCCGTGTCCATGAACCGCGCCGGTCCTCCAAGCTACTACGGCATACGGAGCGCGGGCGTCCGCCCGGATCCGCGGTGAGCGGGGTCCGGCCACCCGTGTTCCCCGAGCGGTCCGACCTCCAGCCCGCGCTCGTGGCAGGTGTCCAGGATCCGGGGAAGCGCGCCGAGGGTGTTGCGCCAGGAGCCGGTGGCGGACGTGCAGTCGGAGTCGTGCAGCAGGATGGTGCCGCCGCCGCGCAGGTCGCGCGCGACGGTGTCGTGTACGGACGCGGGGGTCGCGCGCTTGCGCCAGTCCTCGCCCCAGGTGGTCCACAGGGCGGGGGTGAGGCCGAGGCGGCGGCAGGCCAGGTACGTCCCGGCGGTCATCACCCCGTACGGGGGCCGGAACAGCCGGGGCGGGACGCCGGTGATGCCGGTGACGGTGTCGTGCGCACGGGCGAGGTCGTCGTAGGTGGCGGCGGGGCCGCGCACCAGCAGCGGCCGGTGGGCCCAGCCGTGCAGGGCGATCTCGTGCCCGGCGGCGGTCATCTCCCGTACCAGGGCGGGGGAGCGCACCGCCATCGAGCCGAGCAGGAAGAAGGTCGCGTGCACCCGGCGGGCGTCCAGCAGGCGCAGGAAGTGCGGGGTGGAGAGATGGTCGGGGCCGTCGTCGAAGGTGAGCGCGGCGTGACCGGCCCGGCCCTGCCCGGACAGCCGGGGCATGAACCTGTTGCGCAGCGGCCCGAAGGTGGAGACGACCGGTGCGGCGTGCACGGCGGCGAGCGCGGGCAGCACCGCGGCGCCGGCGAGCAGGACGGTACGGGCCGTTCGGTGCAGGGTCATCGGCGCACGTCGCCGTCCAGGAAATGCGTGAACGAGCCGAAGCGGGCCGGTGAGTCACCGTACGCCTCGGCGAGCGGGGCGCCGATCCCCAGCAGCAGGGTGGCCGCCATGGCGACGGTCACGACGGCGGCCCGGCGACGGGCCCGGCGGCCGGGCGGTGTGCCCCAGGCGGCGGGGCGGTGGCGGGCGGCGGCGGCGATGGCCGCGGCGGGGCCGGGCCCCTTGTCGTACAGGGCCAGTCCCGCGGCGCGCTGGGACCGGCCGAGGGGGCCGTCGAGCAGTTCGGTGAGCGTCTGTGCGAGGTCGGCCGGTTCCCGTATCCAGGTGGCGAGCCCGGCCTCGTGCAACGCGGCGGCATTGGTCTGTCCATGGCCGGGAATGCAGCGGTAACTGGCCACCGGCAGGCCGCTGGCGAAGGCTTCGAGCGAGGTGAGGCCGCCCGCGTTCTGCACCAGGACGTCCGCCGCGGACATCAGTGCGGGCATGTCCGCCACCCAGCCGTGCACATGCTCGATCCCGGCTCTGCGGAGCCGCCCGGCCAGCGCCTCGTTGTGCCCGCACACGACGACCGGTACGGCTGTGCCGCTCGCCCGTATCTCGGCGGCCACCTGCTCCACCGGCCCGACCCCCCACGATCCGGCCACCAGCAGCGCCACCGGGGCCTCGTCGGGCAGGCCGAAGCGGGCACGCGCGGCGCTGCGGCGCCGGGGCGTGGCGGGGGCGAAACGGTCAGCGGTGACGGGTCCGCTGACGGTCACCCCGGCGGCGCCCTGGGCGGTGGCCTGTCCGGCGGGTATCGCATGGGCGGCGAGATGCGTGTCTATCCCGGGCGCCACCCACAGCGAATGGACCGAGAAGTCGGTGAGGTAGGTGATGGCCGGTACGGACAGCCGCCCGCGCAGCCGCAGACCGCCGAGTACCTGGCTCGCGCACGGATAGGTCGAGACGACCGCGGAGGCGTCGGCGGGGACGGCCCGCAGGGTGCGCCGCTGGGCAACGCGGAACAGGGCGCGCAGGACCGGGCCGGGCCCCCCGGTGTGCTCGGTGGCGGCGTAGATCCGCTGGTAGCCGGAGGGCGCCCAGGTCAGCAGGCGGTGGTAGCTGCCCGACAGCAGTTTCCCGAGCCGGGCGGGGAGCAGATCGAGGAAGTCGTGCCGGTCGACCGTGAAGCCCTCGGCCTCCAGACGGCGCGCCAACTCGTGGGCCGCGCCGTCGTGTCCCGCGCCGACGCTCGCCGAGATGATCACGATCAGCGGCAGCGCGTGTTCCCGCCGGTGGGTCCGGCGCGGGAACACCCCGCCGCCCACGGGGAATTCGGGGTCCTGGTGGTACGACACGGCCGATCAGCCTCCGAACTGGCAAGAGCGGGACAGGGGTTCGCTCTCGCCGGGCTGACGGAAGTGCCGGGCGCGCGAAAACGACGCCGTCCGGCGGGGCCTGAGGGATCAGGACGGCGCGGAGGGCTGCCGTCTGAAACTACTACATGATGTAGAAGTAAGGGAATGGCCCCTCGGATGGGGTGGTCCGCCGGGGGTATCGCGAACCGGCCGGGGAGACGGCGAACCGGCCGGACGGCAGCCTGCTGCTCCGTCCGGCCGGTGGTGATGTCCGTGCCTGCCCAGGGGGTGCGACGCCCGCCCCGGGGGGCGCCGTGCCTGCCCGGGGTCGGTGTGGCGCCGGGTTCAGTGTGCCGCCGCGTTCAGCGGGCCGTCCGGACGATCGTGAAGGCCGCGCCCTCCGGGTCGGCGACCGTGGCCAGCCGCCCGGTCTCGCCCTCGCGCGGCTGCTGCAGCACGTGCCCGCCCAGCTCGACCACCCGGTGTGCGGCCTCGTCGGTGTCCGCCACCTCGAAGTACGTCATCCAGTGCGCACCCCTGTCCCTGGGCAGCGCCTGACCGACCCCGTGCAGGGAGGCCACCGCGTGGCCCTCCAGGTACAGGGTCAGATAGTCGAAGTCGGCCGAGACCACGGCCTCCGTCTCGTATCCGAACACCGCTTGGTAGAACTTGCCGACCGTCCCGGTCTCCCGGGTCACCAGTTCGTTCCACACCGGCGTCCCGGGGACGCCCGCCTCCGCGACCCCGGCGTGGGCGGTCGCCTGCCAGACGCCGAAGACCGCGCCCGCGGGGTCGGACCCTATGGCCAGCCGCCCCGCCTCGCCCGCGTCCAGCGGCCCCACTCCGACCGTCCCGCCGCAGTGCCGGATGGTCTCCGCGGTCGCGTCGGCGTCGTCGGACGCCAGATAGGTCGTCCAGGCGATCGGCAGATGCCGGTCGGGCGGCATCTGCCCGATGCCGGCGACCTCCTTGCCGTTGAGCAGCGCGCGTACGTACGGCCCCAGTTGGAGGGGGCCAGGCTGGAACTCCCAGCCGAACAGGTCCCCGTAGAACTCCTGGGTCGCTGCCAGGCCGTGCACCATCAGACTTACCCAGCAGGGGGTTCCGGGCGTACGCCGAGTGGCTGCCTCGGTCATCTTCGCTCTCTCCTCGGACCATCGGTGGTGGCCGTGCGGGGGTCGGTGGGCGGCCCTCACCCAGATGCTTCCACCACCTGCCGCGCGCCGGGCCCCGGCCGCGCCGTATTTTGCACGTTCCAGCAGGAGGATGCCTGTTTTGATACTCCTCGTCCGTTTCTACGGCGTTACGTGCGAGCCGGTCCCTGGGCGAGGATGTGATCCATGACTCCCATCATCACCGCAGCCGAACTCGCCAGCGAGTCGGCCGGAACGCGGCCACCGGTGCTCCTCGACATCCGCTGGAAGCTCGGCGGCCCGAATCTGCGCCCCGAGTACGAGGCCGGGCACATCCCCGGCGCGGTCTTCGTCGACCTGGACGCGGAACTGGCCGGTCCGCCCGGCACCGGCGGCCGTCATCCGCTGCCCGATCCGGCGGAGTTCGGCGAGGTGCTGCGCCGGGCGGGTGTCTCGCGGGACACCCCGGTCGTCGTGTACGACGGCGGCCAGGGCTGGGCCGCCGCGCGCGCCTGGTGGCTGCTGCGCTGGACCGGCCACCTCGATGTCCGGGTCCTGGACGGCGGTCTCGCGGCCTGGACGGGCCCCCTCTCGGCGCAGACTCCGGCGCCCGCCCGGGGCGATTTCACCCCCGTACCCGGCTCCCTGCCGCTCCTCGACGCGGACGGCGCGGCCGGGCTGGCCGGGAAGGGGCTGCTGCTGGACGCCCGCGCCGCCGAGCGCTACCGCGGCGACGTGGAGCCCATCGACCGGGTCGGCGGGCACATCCCCGGCGCGGTGTCCGCGCCGACCACGGAGAACGTCCGCCCGGACGGCCGGTTCCTGCCGGCCGACGAGCTCAGGGCCCGGTTCGCCGGGCTGGGGGCCGCGGGCGAGGACACCGAGATCGGTGTGTACTGCGGGTCCGGTGTCTCCGGGGCCCACGAGGTGCTCGCCCTGGAGGTCGCGGGCTTCCCGGCCGCTCTCTACGCGGGATCCTGGTCGGAATGGTCGTCCGACGAATCCCGCCCGGTGGCGACCGGTCCCGATCCCCGGTAGCCGCCGCCGGACAGCAGTGGGGCCCGCACGCGGCGCGTACGGGCCCCACTCCTCTGTCTCTCCCGCCCAAAGGCCGCCCGGCGGACCGGGGGGCGGGCAGTCCCTAATCCTGCTTCTTGCGCCGCGTCCCGAAGACGATCTCGTCCCAGCTCGGTACGGCCGCACGCCGCCCCGGCCGCACGCCGTCGGCCTCGGCCTGCCGGTCCGTCGTCCCGGTGAGCCGGTCGCGGTGACCGGTCACCGCGCGGGGCATCAGTACGTCCGCGTACGCCGAACCGGCGCCGACCGACGCCGCGGGCGGCTCCTCGGCCTCCGACTCGCGCACCGGCTCGGCCGGCGGAAGCTCCGGCGGAGCGGGCCGGTCCGGTACGACCATGTCGCCGCGGAAGCTCGGGACGGCCTCCAGCAGGCTGGTCAGCGAATCGCGCTCGCTGATGCTGTCGTCCGGCTCGGGAGGCGCGGGCACGGGCGCCGTGGGCCGCTCCATCTGCCGGTCCAGGGCACGGTCGAGCGGCCGGTCGCGCGGCAGCCTGGCGATCCGCGGTACGAACGGAAAGCTCGGCTCGGGCGCCACCAGCGAGTTGTCGGACTCGCCGATCAGCGACCGTGCCTCGTCGTCCATGGCCTGCACCAGACGGCGCGGCGGGTCGTACGTCCAGCTCGCCGAGTGGGTCTCGGTCGCGACCCGGTACACCAGCAGGACTTCCCAGGTGCCGTCGTCACGGCGCCAGGAGTCCCACAGCACGGTGTCCCGGTCGGCGCCGCGCAGCAGCAGCCGCTCCTGCACCGCCTCGCCGAGCTGCGGACCCGTGCCGGTGTTCTCACCGGCACGGCGCACGGGCGTCTTACGGGCCCGTTCGGCCATGAAGGCGCGCTCCGCGAGCACGGGACCCTCGAAGCGGCGGACCCGGTCGACCGGGATCCCGGCCATCTGGGCGACCTCCTCGGCGGAGGCACCGGCTCTTATACGTGCCTGAATGTCGCGGGGACGGAGGTGGCTCTCCACCTCGATCTCGATCTGGCCGAGGCGCGCGCGGTCATTACGGACCGCCGCACGCAGCCGCTCGTCGATCGGAAGCGTGTACTCCGTACTGTCCGCAGCTTTGAGCACCAGTCGTGTGCCGTCATTCGAGACGGCCACGACACGCAGTTCGGGCATGGGAACCTCCCGGGTGGTGCCTGCCGACGTCACGTGCGTCGCTGCTTCCGCTAGTCGAGTGTGGCCTGCCCGGGTTCGGCACGCCACAACCTTGCCGAGTTACCCGGCGTGTCGGGTCTCAGTCCTGGAACGCCGTTATGGCACGGTTACCTGTTCGCAACGCAGAGCGACTGGCGATCACTCTGTGCAGCGGGCGCCCGTGCGGTGCCACGGCTCCGCCGGTTCGAGTGCCGCCTTCGGCCCCCTCCCGTTGGTCCGGACACCCTTGTGGGAGGCCGGGCCCAGGGCTCGACACAGTACTCCATTCGGGCCAAGTGGGTGGACGGCTCGCCGCTCGAGTTCTGGCGGCCCGGGGGAGCGGAATCCCGATAATTGCCTCCGGTGTATGCCCTCGGGTGTTGTGCTTCACACAATCTCCCGAATCGGAACTATCCACTTCGCTCACATGTCCCTTTCTGGTGCAGAGTGTCATCAGATGGGCAAACAGAGGCTGGAGATGGAGCAGAAGCCGGACAGCGGGACAGAGTCCGAGAACGCGACGAAGAAGAAGCTCGACCTGAGCGTGCCGCAGGTCGCGGGCAGCGCCTTCGCGGCTGTCGTGGCGGCGGTGCTGGCCTCGAAGCTCGGGGTGTACGGAACGATCATCGGCGCAGGTGTGGTCAGTGTGATCGCGACCTGTGGCGGCACGATCTTCCAGCATCTCTTCCGGCGTACCGGGGAGCAGATCCGCGAAGTCACGGTGCAGGTGAAGCCGAAGGGCCCGAGGTTCCCGACCCGGCAGGTGCCGGTCAGCCGGGTTTCCGTCAGCCAGGTGCCCGGGACCGCGGAGCCGGGGGAGATGCCGCCCACGGTCGCCGCGCCGTGGCCCGACGAGCTGAGCAGCACCACCACGGGCGGCCGTCGGGCCGGGGACCGGGCGGCCCCGGGTCCCGGTCCGGACGCGACTCGGCTGCTGCCCCTCGACGGGGAGTTCACCGAAGCCACGACCCACGGCACACGGGTGCGCGGCTGGAAGCGCTCGTCGCTCGCGGCCGGCGTCGCGTTCCTCGTGGCGATGTCCGGGATCACCGGGTTCGAGCTGCTCTCGGGGCACGGCCTCAGCGGCGGCAGCGGAACGACGGTGGGATCGGCCGTGCAGGGCGGCGGTACGAAGGCGTCGAAGCCCTCGCCCGCCCCTTCGCACTCGACGGAGCAGGACCGGCAGCAGGGCGGGAACCCGGACCCGAGCCGGAGCCCGGACCCGTCGCCGAGCCGCAGTTCCGGCGACGGCGGGCAGACCGGGCCGGGCCCCGGGAAGAGCGACGCTCCGGCCGACCCGGCCCCGAGCCCTTCACCGCCCTCGTCGGGTGACGCCTCCACGGCACCCGACCCGGCACCGTCCGGCCCGGCCGACAGCGGGACGGGCGGCACCACGGGCCACGACGGCACCGTCCAGCAGGACAAGGGGGCGGGCTCCCGGGGCGACGACTCCCTGACGTGATCTTCAACCTGTGCGGCGCGGAGCCCCCCCTCGGGCGGTCAGTCGCCCAGGACCCGGCGCAGGTAGTCGTTGGCGAACAGCCGCTGCGGGTCCAGCCGGTCGCGCAACGCCGTGAACTCGCCGAACCGCGGATACACCCCGGCCAGATATTCGGCGTCACGGCTGTGCACCTTGCCCCAGTGCGGCCGGCCGCCGTGCGCGGTCATGATCCGCTCGACGGCGGTGAAGTACGCCCGGTGCGGTGTGCCCCGGTACAGGTGCACCGCGATGTACGCGCTCTCCCGTCCCGAAGCCGTGGAGAGCGCGATGTCGTCGGCGGGCGCCGTCCGCACCTCCACCGGGAAACTCACCCGCAGCGGTGAACGCTCCACCATCGCCTTCACCTCGCGCAGCGCCGCCACCGCGGCCTCGCGCGGCAGGGCGTACTCCATCTCGACGAAGCGCACCCGGCGCGGACTTGTGAAGACCTTGTAGGGGACGTCGGTGTAGGTGCGGGCGGAGAGCGCGCGGCTGGAGATCTTCGCGACGGCGGGGATCGTCGCGGGGACGGCCCGGCCCAGCGAACAGGCCGCCTGGAAGAGGCCGTTGGAGAGGAGCTCGTCCTCGATCCACCCGGCTACCTTGCCGGGAGGTGCGGCGGGGCCCGCGCTGCGGTTGTTGCGCTTGGTGTTGCAGTTGCCGGTGTGCGGGAACCAGTAGAACTCGAAGTGCTCGTTCTCGGCGACGAGCTGGTCGAAGTCGGCGGTCACCCGGTCGAAGGCCATCGGCTCCTCGCGGGCCGTCAGCAGGAAGACCGGCTCCACCGCGAAGGTGATCGCGGTGACGACCCCCAGCGCGCCCAGGCCGATCCGGGCGGCGGCGAAGACCTCGGGGTTCTCCTGCTCCGAACACTTCAGTACCGTGCCGTCGGCCGTCACCAGCTCCAGCGCGCGGATCTGCGCGGAGATCGACGCCGAATCACGGCCGGTGCCATGCGTGCCGGTACTGGTGGCGCCCGCCACCGTCTGCTCCATGATGTCGCCCATGTTCGTGAGGGAGAGCCCCTCACGGGCGAGTGCCAGATTCAGCCGCTTCAGCGGAGTACCCGACTCGACGGTCACGGTGCCGGCCGTGCGGTCGATCTCCCGGATGCCGGTGAGGAGATCGGGGCGTATCAGTACCCCGTCGGTCGCGGCCGTCGCCGTGAAGGAGTGGCCGGTGCCGACGGCCTTCACCTTCAGGCCCTCGTCCGCCGCCCGCCGGACTGCGCCCGCGAGCTCCTCGGCCGACGCGGGGGTCACCTCCCGCACCGGGCGCGCGGTGACGTTCCCCGCCCAGTTACGCCACGTGCCCGCCGTTCGCGCTGTCACCGATGTCCGTGCCGTACCCGTCATCTGCCCCGCTCCCCTCGTGTAGTGGCGCCGGCACATGGAGCCGGCGATACCCGAGCAACGCCACCACGGCCGCGAGCGCTCCCGCCACGAGCGGCACCAGATACCCCTGGCCGGCCCCGCCCGCGTCGACCGCCCAGCCGGCGGCCGAAGAGCCGAGTGCCACCCCGACCGCGAGCCCGGTACTGGTCCAGGTCATGCCCTCGGTCAGTTTGCTGCGCGGTACGTGCTGCTCGACGAGGGCCATCGTGGTCACCATCGTCGGTGCTACGGCAAGGCCCGCGACAAAGAGCGCCCCGGCCAGAAACGGCAGGTTCCCGGCCAGTTGGAGGGGGATCATACTCAGCGCCATCGCGCACACACCCACCAGCCACCTGCGTGAGGCCGGGCCGCGAGGGTGCAGCAGTCCGAAGACAGCGCCGGCCAGACAGGAGCCGAGGGCGTACACGGCGAGAACGACACTGGCCAGCGCCTTGTGCCCGCGCTCCTCGGCGAAGGCGACCGTCACGACGTCGATCGCCCCGAAGATCGCCCCGGTCGCCACGAAGGTCAGGACCAGCATCTGCAGCCCGCGCGAGGCCAGCGCCGAACCGGCCGGTCCCTGGCCGCGCGGATGCGGCGCCGGTTCGGTCGCGCGCTGCGAGGTCAGCCAGAAGACGCCGACGACCAGGAAGCCCCCGGCCATCAGCGGGCCCGCCTCCGGGAACCAGGCCGTGGACAGCCCGATGGAGAGGATCGGGCCGAAGATGAAGCAGACCTCGTCGACGATCGACTCCCAGGAGTACGCCGCGTGCAGGCTGCGCGGGGTGCCCCGGTAGATCGCCGCCCAGCGGGCCCTGACCATCGAGCCGATGCTCGGTACGCAGCCCGCGCCCGCCGAGAAGAGGAAGAGCGTCCACTCCGGCAGCTCCTGCTGCGCACAGATCAGCAGGCCCGCGACGGCGGCGGCCGAGACCAGGGTGGCGGGGCGCAGCACCCGGCGCTGCCCGTGCCGGTCGACGAGCCGGGAGATCTGCGGACCGATCGCCGCCGCGGACAGTGCCAGTGTCGCGGAGAGCGCACCGGCCAGCCCGTAGCGCCCGGTGAGCTGGGAGATCATCGTCACCACACCGATCCCCAGCATGGAGAGCGGCATCCGGCCGAAGAGTCCGGCCGCCGAGAACCCCTTGGTGCCGGGGGCGGCGAAAATCGCACGGTAGGGACTGGTCAAGAAGGGCTCCGGTAAGGCGTAAGTGTCGTTTGCGCAGCTTACGGTCGCAGTGACGGGTCCTGCACCGGGGGTCAGGAACGGGCACCCGTTGCGTGGGGGGTCCCCCGGCCTGCCGGAGGCGGGTGGCAGGATCGGAGCCATGTCCGATCAGCGTGATCCAGATCCCTACGACGCCCTCCTGCTGCTCTCCTTCGGCGGCCCCGAGGGCCCGGACGACGTGGTCCCGTTCCTGGAGAACGTGACCCGCGGCCGCGGTATCCCCAAGGAGCGGCTCAAGGAGGTGGGGCAGCACTACTTCCTGTTCGGCGGGGTCAGCCCCATCAACGGCCACAACCGCGCCCTGCTGGACGCGCTGCGCAAGGACTTCGCCGAGCACGGCGTGGAACTGCCGGTGTACTGGGGCAACCGCAACTGGGCGCCGTACCTGACCGACACCCTGCGGGAGATGGTCCGGGACGGCCACCGGCGTATCGCCGTGCTGGCCACCAGCGCGTACGCCTCGTACTCCGGCTGCCGGCAGTACCGCGAGGACCTCGCCGAGGCGCTGGCGACGCTGGAGGCGGAAGGCCTTGAGCTGCCGCGCGTCGACAAGCTGCGGCACTACTTCAACCACCCGGGTTTCGTACGGCCCATGACCGACGGTGTCCTGAAGTCGCTGGCCGGGCTGCCCGACGAGGTACGCGACGGGGCGCACCTGGCCTTCACCACCCACTCCATCCCCACCGCCGCGGCCGACAGTTCGGGGCCCGACGGCGGGGCGTACGTCGCCGAACACCTGGACGTGGCGCGGGTGATCGTCGACGCGGTCCGCGCGGAGACGGGGATCGAGCACCCCTGGCAGCTCGTCTACCAGTCGCGCAGCGGCGCCCCGCACATCCCGTGGCTGGAACCCGACATCTGCGACCACCTGGCGGAGCTGCACGGCGCGGGCGCGCCCGCGGTCGTCATGGTGCCCATCGGCTTCGTCTCGGACCACATGGAAGTCCTCTACGACCTGGACACCGAAGCCGTCGCCAAGGCCGCGGAGCTGGGGCTCCCCGCCGCGCGGTCCGCGACGGTCGGCGCCGACCCGCGCTTCGCGGCAGCGGTGCGCGAGCTGCTGCTGGAGCGGGCAGCCGCGGAGCGGGGGCTCCCGGTGGCGCGCTGCGCGCTGGGAACGCTCGGCGCCTCGCACGACGTGTGCCCGGTCGGCTGCTGCCCGGCCCGCAGTGCCAGGCCCGCAGCCGCGGGCGCCGACAGCCCGTACGCCTAGAGGGAGAACCGTGACCGATCCGCTCCACACCGAACTGCTCGAACTGGCCCAGGAGGCAGCCCGGCGCGCCGGCACCCTGCTGCGGGACGGGCGCCCCGCCGACCTGGAAGTGGCGGCCACCAAGTCCAGCCCCATCGACGTCGTCACCGAGATGGACATCGCGGCCGAAAAGCTGATCACGGGCTACCTCGCCGGTCTCCGTCCCGACGACGGGTTCCTCGGCGAGGAGGGCGCGAGCTCCGAGGGCACCAGTGGCATCCGCTGGGTCATCGATCCGCTGGACGGCACCGTCAACTACCTCTACGGCCTGCCCACCTGGTCCGTGTCGATCGCGGCCGAGCAGGACGGCGAGACCGTCGTGGGTGTGGTGGCCGCGCCGATGCGCGGCGAGACGTTCCACGCGGTCCGCGGCGGCGGGGCGTACCTCGGCGACCGGCGACTGCGGTGCAGGCCCGCACCGCCCCTCGACCAGGCGCTGGTGTCGACCGGCTTCAACTACGTCACGACGGTGCGCGTCCACCAGGCGTCCGTGGCCCAGCAGTTGATCCCGCAGCTGCGGGACATCCGGCGGGGCGGCTCGGCCGCGGTCGACCTGTGCGACGTCGCCGCGGGCCGGCTCGACGGGTACTACGAACGCGGACTGCACCCCTGGGACCGCGCGGCCGGGGACCTCATCGCCCGCGAGGCCGGTGCGAAGACCGGTGGGCGGCCCGGGGAGCGCCCTACGGACGATCTGACGGTCGCCGGGTCGCCGGGCGTCTTCGAGCCCCTCCAGGCCCTCCTGGAGGAGTACGGCGCCTGGCACGACTGACGCCCCGGCTCCGAGCACGCTGACAGGCCCCGGCGGCCGGGACAGGGCACGGGGAGCGCATGCGAAGGCCCCGGCACCGTCGTCCTGTGGTGCCGGGGCCCCGCACGCCGTACGTCAGACGCTCGCGGTGCGGACTTCCACGCCGTGTTCGGCGGCGAGGCGGTGCAGATCGTCCAACTCGCCCTGCTCGACCTCCGCCAGGAAGTCGTCGCCGGTCTCGCGAGCAAGGGTCAGGTCGGTCTGAGCTGCCTTTATGCGCTGCAGCAGACCTGCGGTGAATGCGTCCATGGTGCGCCCCCTCGTCGTGGGTCGGTGGCACGGGGGTGTGCCGAGGGTCATCAACTGATCACGGGCTCCCCGGGGCGGCGGAGCGGCCTGTGGCGCGCCACATACAGGGCGTGATCGGCGGGTGTGCAATCGTCCTCCCCTCGCTCCACCTCAGAGAAACCTCAACCGGCCCGGGAATCACGGAATTCCCACCGTTCCGGGGCCCGGCATTGTCTTACAGCCGGTTTATGGCCGTACGGGGCAGGATGGACGTACACACACTCCGTGCCAGAGCTGCCCTGAACAGGGCTCAGAGGAAGGACAGCGCCGTGCGCGTACTCGTCGTCGAGGACGAGCAGCTGCTCGCCGATGCGGTGGCCACCGGACTTCGCCGGGAGGCCATGGCCGTCGACGTCGTGTACGACGGCGCCGCCGCCCTGGAGCGGATCGGGGTCAACGACTACGACGTCGTCGTCCTCGACCGCGACCTGCCGCTGATCCATGGGGACGACGTCTGCCGCAAGATCGTCGAACTCGGCATGCCGACCCGGGTCCTCATGCTGACCGCGTCGGGTGACGTCAGCGACCGGGTCGAGGGCCTGGAGCTCGGCGCGGACGACTACCTGCCCAAGCCCTTCGCCTTCAGTGAGCTGACGGCGCGGGTACGGGCGCTGGGGCGCCGTACGACGGTCGCCCTGCCCCCCGTCCTGGAGCGGGCCGGCATCAAGCTGGACCCCAACCGCCGCGAGGTCTTCCGGGAGGGCAACGAGATCCAGCTCGCGCCCAAGGAGTTCGCCGTCCTCGAAGTGCTGATGCGCAGCGAGGGTGCGGTGGTCTCCGCCGAGCAGCTCCTGGAGAAGGCCTGGGACGAGAACACCGACCCGTTCACCAACGTCGTGCGGGTGACCGTCATGACGCTGCGCCGCAAGCTCGGTGAGCCCCCGGTCATCGTGACCGTGCCCGGCTCCGGATACCGGATCTGACCGCCCGGTGGCCTCCACCCCCGCGCCGCCGACGGCGCCTCCCAAGCCGACCTGGGACCCGAAATCAGCCGAGTCCCTGTCGCCCTTGCTGCGTCCGACCATCCGGATACGCCTGACCCTGCTGTACGGCGGGATGTTCCTGATCGCCGGGATCCTGCTGCTCACGATCATCTACATGCTGGCGGCGCAGGCGCTGCACAGCGGCAGCAGCACCCCTGCCTTCCAGGTGTCCGGCCAGAACGTGTCCATCGCCAGCCCGACCTGTCCGAACCTCGGGCAGACACAGAACAGCGACCAGCTGAACAGCGTGCTGAAGGCATGCATGAGCGAGCAGCGTCAGCACGCCCTCGACAATCTGCTGACCCGCTCGCTGTACGCCCTCGTGGGCCTGAGCATCATCGCCTTCGCCTTCGGCTACGCCGTGGCCGGGCGGGTGCTGTCGCCGCTCGGTCGGATGACGCGTACCGCCCGCCGGGTGGCCGGAACGGACCTGACCAGGCGGATCGAGCTGGACGGCCCGGACGACGAGCTCAAGGAGCTGGCCGACACCTTCGACGAGATGCTCGACCGACTGGAGCGGGCCTTCACCGCGCAGCAGCGCTTCGTGGCGAACGCCTCGCACGAGCTGCGCACCCCGCTCGCGATCAACCGCACGCTTCTGGAGGTCCACCTCTCCGACCCGGGCGCGCCGGTGGAGCTGACCCAGCTGGGCAAGACGCTGCTGGCCACCAACGAACGCAGCGAGCAACTGGTGGAGGGGCTGCTGCTGCTCGCCCGCAGCGACAACCAGATCGTCGAGCGGAAACCGGTCGACCTGGCCGAAGTCGCCACCCGCGCCCTCGACCAGACCCACGCGGAGGCCGAGGCGAAGGGCGTGGAACTGCGCGGGGAGCAGGCGCCCGCGGTGGTCCAGGGCAACGGCGTCCTGCTGGAGCGGATCGCCCTGAACCTGGTGCAGAACGCGGTGCGTTACAACATCCCGGAGGGCGGCTGGGTGGAGGTCACCACCGAGCTCCAGCCCGGACAGGCGGTGCTGGTGGTGTCGAACACGGGACCCGTGGTCCCCGCGTACGAGATCGACAACCTCTTCGAGCCGTTCAGGCGCCTGCGTACCGAGCGGACCGGGAGCGACAAGGGGGTGGGGCTCGGGCTCTCCATCGCCCGCTCCGTCGCGCGCGCCCACGGAGGCCGTATCATCGCGGAGCCTCGCGAGGGCGGCGGCCTCGTGATGCGTGTCACGTTGCCTGTTTGAGACGTTTCCGGGGGCAGTCCAGATGTTCGCTTTGCGCGGAATTTCCGGGACGCGTTCCCGAGAAACATATGTGCGATCGGTCACAGGTCCGGATTTCCGCCCACCTACTCTCCGTGAACCCCAAATCCCCGAAAAACCGGGAAAATCCGGGGTTTCCAGGGGGTGCGATCACGGGAAGTACACGGGGTGGTACCCGCAAAGCGCCACGCCCGGACCGTGTACGGTCCCGATCGCCATCCAAATCGATCTCTCCCGGGGGATCCGGTTGGGTGTCGATTGAGTAACAGACCTTGATGTGAGGCAAAATCTCCGCCTCAGGTCGGGCACAAGTCCGGCCTCTCACGCGTTACGTGCGCTGGAGACACCGCAAATACCCAGAGGGGGAGAGCGCGACATGGCTACGGATTACGACACTCCACGCAAGACCGACGACGACAGCGACCAGGACAGTCTGGAAGAGCTCAAGGCACGTCGGAACGACAAGTCGACGGCTGCTGTCGACGTCGACGAGTTCGAGCAGGCCGAGGGACTGGAGCTGCCCGGCGCAGACCTGTCCAACGAAGAGCTGTCGGTCCGGGTCCTGCCCCGGCAGGCCGACGAGTTCACCTGCATGAGCTGCTTCCTCGTGCACCACCGCAGCCAGCTGGCGCGCGAGAAGAACGGCCAGCCCATCTGCCGCGACTGCGACTAGGCAGTCGGCCGTGGCAGGCGCGAAACCGTCCCGGAAGCGAAGCTTCCGGCGGAAGGGTTCCCCCGAGGGCCAGCAGGACGGCACGGGCCCGGCTGAAGGCGCGGAAGCGTCTGCCGAGCCCTATGCCCTCCGGCTCCCGGAGGAGAACGACCACGGGGCGAGCGCGCTCGTCAGCAGCGCACGTGACGACGAGCGGGGCCGGTCGGCCTCGCTCGACGAAGCGGCACCTTTCGACGCAGTGGCAGATGCGGTGACGGGTGCGGTGGTACAGGGCGTGCAGGACGGACCCAAGACCGGGGCCCGCCGCCTGGGCGCCCTGAAACACGGCATACAGAACGGCGTGCAGAAGAGCGGTCGGGGGGCGAGGGCCGGGCTGGCGTACGTCGTCGACCGCGTCATCGACATCGCGCCGCGGATCCCGGTCCGCGATCTCGCGACTCTGCGCAGACACTTCCCGGGCCTGGGCCCGGAGGAGATCGCCGACAAGCTGGTCGCGGGTGCGGCCAATGCGACATCCACCGTCGGCGCGGGCATCGGAGCAGCCGCGATGCTGCCCGTACCGCCCGCGATACCGGCTGAGATCGCAGCCGAGATCACCGGAGTCGCGGCGATCGAGCTGAAGCTCATCGCCGAGCTCCACGAGGTCTACGGCATGCGCCCGCCGGGCAATCTCAAGGACCGCTCCACCGCGTATCTGAACGCGTGGTCGGGCGAGCGCGGCTTCGACATCACCAAGCCGGCCACGGTGAACGCGGCCCTCGGCGGTCAGATGAAGCGCGAACTGCGGCAGCAGATCATGAAGCGCACCTTCCGCGACCTGCCGAACCTGATGCCGTTCATGGTGGGCGCCGCCGTCGGCGCGGCCATGAACCGCCGGGACACCAGGAGAGTCGCGGAGAAGATCCGCAAGGACATGCGCAAGCGCCAGGTCCCTTGGGACGCCCTCCCCGAGCTGCCCCCGCTGTCACGGCCCGGGAAGCTCGTACCGCCCGAGGACCCGAAGGGTGCTGAGCGCCCCGCTCCTTTCCCGCCCGGCAGAAACCGGCCGGACAGTCCTAGGTGGCGGGCACGGCCGTGAGTGCCGCCTTGAGCGCCTCGGGGTCCCGCGTCGAGAGATAGGCGTACGGCGTCGGGTCGGCCGGGTCGGTGATCTCCACCCGCAGCGCCGTGTGCACATAGCTGCGCATCAGCATGAAGGCACGCGGATCGGACTTGTACGAGCGCCAGGCGACGGTCTCCTCCGCGTCCAGCACCGTGGCCTCGCCCAGCGCGGTCAGCGGGATCTTCGCGTCCCCCGCGACGAGTGAGCCCGCGACGACGCGGATGCGGACCGAACCGTACGAGCTCACGATCACGCCCGCCACCGCCGCACCGCCGACCAGACCGCCGAGCATCGGCAGCGTGCCCAGCGGCAGCGCGATCAGCCCGCCCGCGATCCCGACGAGCAGGGCGATCAGCCACCAGGAACGGGGCGCGGTGAGACGTTCTTCGTAAGGCTGCATGAAACCAAGCTTGGCATGGTGCGGTACCGGCGTGACCGCGCGGGTAATGTCTGCGGCTGTGACACGAACATCTTCAGCGCTGACGCCCCCGGCCGATGCCATGGCGCCCGTGCGCCATCCCGATGCCCCGGCCCCCGGAGAGCTGCTCGGAGCGCACTACGCGCACTGCTTCGGCTGCGGCGAGGGACAGCCGCACGGGCTGCACCTCCAGACCAGGGCCGGCGAAGGTGTGACGATCACCGCCGAATTCACCGTGCAGTCCGCCCACCAGGGTGCGCCCGGCCTCGCCCACGGCGGCGTGCTGGCCTCGGCGCTCGACGAGACGCTCGGTTCGCTGAACTGGCTGCTGCGGGTCATCGCGGTGACCGGACGGCTGGAGACGGACTTCGTACGGCCCGTCCCGGTGGACACCGTGCTCCACCTGGAGGCCGAGGTCACCGCGGTGCACGGCCGGAAGATCTACTCCACGGCCACCGGCCGGATCGGCGGCCCCGAAGGGCCCGTCGCGGTCCGTGCCGACGCGCTTTTCGTCGAGGTCAAGGTCGACCACTTCACCGAGAACGGACGCCCGGAGGAGATCCGGGCCGCGATGGCCGACCCCGACCAGATCAAGCGCGTCCGCGCCTTCGAGGTGAACCCGTGAGCCGCGCCCCCGTGGACGTACTGATCCACCGTGTCGATCCCGAGGTGCCGATCCCGGCGTACGGGCATCCCGGCGACGCCGGCGCCGATCTGGTCACCACCGAGGCGGCCGAGCTCGCTCCCGGGGAGCGGATCGTGCTGCCCACCGGAGTGTCAGTGGCCCTGCCCGATGGGTATGCCGCCTTCGTGCACCCCCGATCCGGTCTCGCCGCCCGCTGCGGAGTCGCTCTGGTGAATGCCCCGGGGACGGTGGATGCCGGGTACCGTGGAGAGATCAAGGTGATCGTGGTCAATCTCGATCCGCGCGAGACGGTGCGGTTCGAGCGTTTCGACCGGATCGCCCAGCTGGTAGTACAGCAGGTCGAGAAGGTGCGCTTCCATGAGGTGGCGGAGCTTCCGGGCTCCGCGCGGGCCGGCGGGGGCTTCGGGTCCACCGGCGGTCACGCGTCTGTGGACGGCTCACAGGGTGGGAATCGATACGCATCGGTCGTATCCGACCGGGAAGGACAGTGACGTGTTCGGACGTCGCAAGAACAGCGGTTCCGACGAGGACGCGACGGGCGAGGCCGAGCAGGTCGTCGACGGCGCCGAGAGCAACGAGGCGACAGAGGTGAGCGAGCCGCGCAGGTCCGGCCTGCCGCCCGCCCCGCGGCCCGACGGCCCGTGGGACATCTCCGAGGTCGGCGCCCCGGGCGAGGGCCGGGTGGACCTCGGCGGTCTCTTCGTGCCCGGAGTCGAGGGCATGGAGCTGCGCGTCGAGGTCGCGGGTGACGCGATCGTCGCCGCCACGGTGGTCCTGCGCGACAGTGCCGTCCAGCTCCAGGGCTTCGCCGCGCCCAAGAAGGAAGGCATCTGGGGCGAGGTGCGCGAGGAGATCGCCTCGGGCATCACCCAGCAGGGCGGCATCATCGACGAGGTCGAGGGTCCGCTCGGCTGGGAGCTGCGGGCCCAGGTGCCCGTACAGCTCCCGGACGGTACGAACGGCGTGCAGCTGGTGCGCTTCGTCGGGGTCGACGGGCCGCGCTGGTTCCTGCGCGGTGTGATCTCCGGGCAGGGCGCGGTCCAGCCCGAGGCCGCCGGCCTCCTTGAGCAGATCTTCCGGGACACCGTCGTCGTCCGGGGTGAAGGGCCGATGGCCCCCCGCGACCCGATCGTCCTCAAGCTGCCCGACGACGCGCAGATGATGCCCGACGGCGTCCAGCAGGAGGAGCAGGAGGGCTCGCGCTTCTCCGGCGGCATGGGACAGCTTCAGCGCGGTCCCGAGATCACCGAGGTGCGCTGACCGGCCGTCCGCCAGGACATCGGCCAGGGCATCAGGCAGGACATCGGCCAGGTCGGCGCGCGTCCATCGGCCCGATCCGGCAGAGCCGGTGGCCCGCACCCCCACGGGGGTGCGGGCCACCGGCTTTTCTGCTGGTCACGGCCTTGCGCGTAGGGATCGCATCAAGGGCGGGCCGCTCGCCGTATGGGTGCCGTCAACGGAAGGCTCTGTGGCCGTTCGAGAGGGTTTGCTCAGGGAGTCCGAATTTTCGAACTCTTTCAGGAGCTCACGATGGCCGATGTGGCCTTCGTCGTCACCATGATCGCGGTCTTCGCACTGGTGGCGCTCATTGCCAAGGGGGTGGCGAAGCTGTGAGCGGTTCTTCCGTGGAGGCCGTCGTCGGCCTCGTGGTGGCTGTCGCCCTGCTGGGCTACCTCGTCCTCGCCCTTGTTCACCCGGAGAGGTTCTGAGCCCTGATGAGCCCCGTCCTCGCCGGTGTGCTCCAGATGCTCGCGCTGATCGTGGCGCTGGGTCTGGCCTACCGACCGCTCGGCGACTTCATGGCCCGTGTCTACTCCTCCGACAAGCATCTGCGGGTCGAGAAGTGGATCTACAAGGCCATCGGCGCCAACCCCGCATCCGAGATGCGCTGGCCGTCCTATCTCCGGGGCGTCCTCGCCTTCTCGCTGGTGAGCATCCTCTTCCTGTACCTGCTCCAGCGGGTGCAGGGCAGCCTGCCCGGTTCACTCGGCTTCGCGTCGATCGACCCGGACCAGGCGTTCAACACCGCCGCCTCGTTCGTCGCCAACACCAACTGGCAGTCGTACTCGGGTGAGCAGGCCATGGGCCACGTCGTGCAGACCGGCGGCCTGGCGGTGCAGAACTTCGTCTCGGCAGCCGTCGGCATGGCCGTCGCGGTCGCCCTCGTACGCGGCTTCGCCCGCTCCCGCACCGGTGAACTCGGCAACTTCTGGGCCGACCTGGTGCGCGGTACCGTCCGCATCCTGATCCCCATCGCCGTCGTCGGCGCGCTGATCCTGGTGGCCTGCGGTGCCATCCAGAACTTCGCCGGGATCCACGAGGTCGGCCAGTTCGGCGGTGGTTCGCAGCAGTGGAACGGCGGCGCCGTCGCCTCCCAGGAGGCCATCAAGGAGCTGGGCACCAACGGCGGCGGCTACTTCAACGCCAACTCCGCCCACCCCTTCGAGAACCCGAACGGCACCTCCAACCTCCTGGAGATCTTCCTGATCCTGGTCATCCCCTTCGCGATGACCCGGACCTTCGGCCGGATGGTGGGCTCCCTCAAGCAGGGATACGCGATCCTCGCCGCGATGGTGACGATCTGGATCGGCTTCACCGCGCTGATGATGTGGACCGAGTTCCACCACGGCGGCCCGGCCTTCGACCTCGCGGGCGGCGCGATGGAGGGCAAGGAGACGCGCTTCGGGATCGGCGGCTCGTCGATCTTCTCGGTGGCGACCACGCTCACCTCGACCGGCGCGGTCAACTCCTTCCACTCCTCCTTCACCGGCTTCGGCGGCGGCATCACCATGCTCGGCATGCAGCTCGGCGAGATCGCCCCCGGCGGTGTCGGCTCCGGCCTCTACGGGATGCTGATCATGGCGGTCATCGCGGTGTTCATCGCGGGACTGATGGTGGGCCGTACGCCCGAGTACCTGGGCAAGAAGATCGGCGTCCGCGAGATCAAGTTCGCGGCCTGCTACATCCTGATCACCCCGGCGCTGGTGCTCTGCTTCACCGCTGCGGCGCTGGCACTCCCGACACCGGGCCACTCGATGACCAACTCCGGTGCACACGGCTTCTCGGAGATCCTCTACGCCTACACCTCGGGCGCCAACAACAACGGCTCGGCCTTCGCCGGGCTCGGCGCGGACACCCAGTGGTTCAACACCACCATCGGACTGGCGATGCTGCTCGGCCGTTTCGTCCCCATGGTGTTCGTGCTGGCGCTGGCCGGTTCGCTCGCAGAACAACGGCCGGTGCCCGCGACCGCCGGCACGCTCCGTACCGACAAGCCGCTCTTCACCGGGCTCCTCGTCGGCACGATCATGATCGTCGCCGGACTGACCTATTTCCCGGCGCTCGCGCTGGGTCCGCTCGCTGAAGGGCTGGCGTCATGAGTACCCTCACCCCGGCCCGTGCGCCCCACCCGGACGCACCCGACCAGAAGCCCGAAGGGCGCGTCGGCGGTGGGCTGTTCGACCCCAAGCAGCTGATCAAGTCCTTCCCCGACGCGGTACGCAAGCTCGACCCGCGGCTCATGGTCAAGTCGCCCGTGATGTTCGTGGTCGAGGTCGGTTCCGTGGTGACCACGGTGTTCGCCCTGAAGGATCCGGGCGACTGGTTCGGCTGGGCCATCACCGGCTGGCTCTGGCTGACGACGATCTTCGCCAACCTGGCCGAGGCGGTCGCCGAGGGCCGGGGCAAGGCCCAGGCCGACACGCTCCGCAAGGCCAAGAGCGACACCGTCGCACGGCGGCTCGACGGCTCGGTGGAGGAGCAGGTGCCCGGCACCGGCCTGCGCATCGGTGACCTGGTGGTCTGCGAGGCCGGCGACATCATCCCCGGCGACGGCGACGTCGTCGAAGGGGTCGCGTCGGTCGACGAGTCCGCGATCACCGGTGAATCGGCCCCCGTCATCCGGGAGTCGGGCGGTGACCGCTCGGCCGTCACCGGCGGTACGAAGGTGCTCTCCGACCGGATCGTCGTCAAGATCATGACGAAGCCGGGCGAGACCTTCATCGACCGGATGATCAAGCTGGTGGAGGGTGCGGCCCGGCAGAAGACGCCGAACGAGATCGCGCTGAACATCCTGCTCGCCTCGCTCACCATCGTCTTCCTGCTGGCGGTCGTCACCCTCCAGCCGTTCGCCACGTACGCGGGCGCCAAGCAGTCCATGATCGTGCTGACCGCCCTGCTGGTCTGCCTGATCCCGACGACCATCGGAGCCCTGCTCTCCGCGATCGGCATCGCGGGCATGGACCGCCTGGTGCAGCGCAATGTCCTCGCCATGTCGGGGCGCGCGGTCGAGGCCGCGGGCGATGTGTCGACACTGCTGCTCGACAAGACCGGCACCATCACGCTGGGCAACCGGCAGGCCGCCGCGTTCGTGCCGGTCAGGGGAGTCACCGAGGCGGTGCTCGCCGACGCGGCGCAGCTCTCCTCGCTGGCCGACGAGACCCCCGAGGGACGCTCGGTCGTCGTACTCGCCAAGGAGAAGTACGGGCTCCGCGAGCGGAGCCGGGGCGAGCTGACCGGGGCCGACTGGGTCACCTTCACCGCCCAGACCCGGATGTCGGGGGTGGACACCGGCGGGCGCCGGATCCGCAAGGGCGCGAGCGGCTCGGTGGTGGCCTGGGTCGAGGAGTGCGGCGGTCAGGTGTCCGAGGACGCCCGGACGCTCACCGACGCGATCTCGCAGGCCGGTGGCACCCCGCTGCTCGTCGCCGTCGAGGACGGTGAGGGCGCCCGGGTGCTGGGCGTCATCCACCTCAAGGACGTCGTCAAGGAGGGCATGCGCGAGCGGTTCGACGAACTGCGCCGGATGGGCATCAGGACCGTCATGATCACCGGCGACAACCCGCTGACCGCCAAGGCCATCGCCGAGGAGGCAGGTGTCGACGACTTCCTCGCCGAGGCCACCCCCGAGGACAAGATGGCGCTCATCAAGCGCGAGCAGGCCGGCGGCAAGCTCGTGGCGATGACCGGCGACGGTACGAACGACGCCCCCGCGCTGGCCCAGGCGGACGTCGGGGTGGCCATGAACACCGGGACCTCGGCCGCCAAGGAGGCCGGGAACATGGTGGACCTGGACTCCAACCCGACCAAGCTGATCGAGATCGTCGAGATCGGCAAGCAACTGCTGATCACGCGGGGCGCGTTGACGACGTTCTCGATCGCCAACGACGTCGCGAAGTACTTCGCGATCATCCCGGCGATGTTCGCGGTGGCGTACCCGAGCCTGGACAAGCTCAACGTCATGCACCTCGCGTCGCCGGAGTCCGCGATCCTGTCGGCGGTCGTCTTCAACGCGCTGGTCATCGTCGCGCTGGTGCCGCTCGCCCTGAAGGGCGTGCAGTACAAGCCGACGGGAGCGGACCGGATGCTCCGTCGCAACCTCGGGATCTACGGACTCGGCGGCCTGGTCGCGCCGTTCGTCGGCATCAAGATCATCGACCTGCTCCTCTCCCTCATTCCTGGCATCGGGTGACCATCATGAACAACTCCGTGAGCGGAACGGGACGGCTGCTCTGGGCCGCCCTGCGTGCCCTTCTGGTCCTGACCGTGGTGTGCGGGGTGATCTACCCGCTCGCCGTCACCGGCGTCGCCCAGGCCCTGTTCCACGACAAGGCCAACGGCTCGGAGATCAAGTCCGGGGGCAAGGTCGTCGGTTCCTCCCTCATCGGGCAGAGCTACACCCTGCCGCTGAAGAAGGGGCAGGAGACCCCGGCGCCCGACCTCAAGTGGTTCCAGCCCCGGCCGTCCAACGGGCTCGGCACCAACAGCATCAACACCCAGTACAAGTTGCTGGTGTCCGGCGCGACCAACCTGTCCGGCGACAACGCCGGGCTGATCAAGTCGGTCAAGGAGGCCAAGGCCGCCGTCATCGAGGACAACGCGGCGGCCGGCTACACGGTGAAGCCCTCCGAGGTGCCTGCCGACGCCGTCACCTCGTCGGCCTCCGGGCTCGACCCGGACATCTCCCCGGCGTACGCCGAGATCCAGGTGCACCGGGTAGCGGAGCGCAACCACCTCACCGTGGCCCAGGTGGACAGGCTGGTCGCCGACCACACCACCGGCCGGGGGCTGGGATTCATCGGCGAGCCCCGGGTGAACGTCCTCGAACTCAACGTGGCACTGAAGCAGCTGGTCAAGGGCTGATCCCCGGCCGACTGCCCAGCGGCCCGCGGTGGTTCTGGTGTGTCCAGAGCGCCGCGGGCCGCTTCCGCGCGCCCGCGTACCGGGTCCGCCGCACCGCTGTCAGCGGACGCACCGGCGCCCCGCCATTGCCCGACGGCGCGTCCGGTGACCATACTGACGCCGATCGACCGGACCGTACGGGGGAGCGAGCATGACCGAGGGCACCAGCGGACAGGCCGGCACGGCCGTGGCGGACGACCGGCCCGACGAGCCGATGGTGCGGGTGGAGAACCTGCACCGTTCGTACGGCACGGGCGCCGCCGCCGTGCACGCGCTGCGCGGGGTCTCCTTCGACGTGCCGCGCGGTGAACTCGTCGCCCTCAAGGGCCGCTCGGGCTCCGGCAAGACCACCCTGCTCAATCTGGTCGGCGGTCTGGACACCCCCGGCGAGGGGCGGATCACCGTGGACGGCACGGAGCTGGTCGGGCTCGGTGAGAACGGGCTGCTCGATCTGCGCCGTGACCGCATCGGCTTCATCTTCCAGTCGTTCGGACTGATCCCGATCCTCTCGGCCGCCGAGAACGTCGGCGTACCGATGCGGCTGCGCAAGGCCGACCCGCGCGAGCGGGAGGAGCGCGTCGCTCTGCTGCTGGGCCTCGTCGGCCTCGCCGACCACATGGCGCAGCGCCCCGGCGAGATGTCCGGCGGGCAGCAGCAGCGGGTGGCCATCGCCCGTGCGCTCGCCAACCGGCCCGCGCTGCTCATCGCGGACGAGCCGACCGGCCAGCTGGACGCGGAGACCGGGCTCGCGGTGATGGAGCTGCTGCGCGCGGTCGTACGGAGCGAGGGGGTGACGGCGCTGGTGGCCACGCACGACGCCCAGCTGCTCGACCTCGCGGACCGGGTGCTGGAACTCAGCGACGGGCAGATCATCGACCACGGCTGAGCCCTGCTGACCGTCCTGCCGCGGGAGCGCTGCCGACGGCCCAGAGCCGTCCGGTCGCGGCTGACCAGCGTGGATCCGGGCCAGGCGGGCGCCGGCCGGGCCCATCAGGATCGTGTCAAGACCCCCCTCGGGACGGCCCCCCGTCCGTTATGCCGGAATCCCTGGCCGTATGGTCGACGGAGAGTACTCACCTGTTCTCTGAAAGACAATGGGGCCATGGCACGAGGCAAGCTTCGAATATTCCTCGGCGCGGCACCGGGCGTCGGCAAGACGTACACGATGCTCGCCGAGGCCCACCGCAGGGTGGAGCGGGGGACGGACTGCGTCGTGGCCTTCGTCGAGCACCACGACAGGCCGCGGACCGAGGTGATGATGCACGGCCTGGAGCAGATCCGGCGCCGTGAGATCACCTACCGGGGCAGCGTCTTCACCGAGATGGACGTGGACGCGGTCCTGGAGCGGGCGCCCGCCGTCGCGCTGGTCGACGAACTCGCCCACACCAATGTCCCCGGCTCGCGCAACACCAAGCGCTGGCAGGACGTCGAGGAACTCCTCCAGGCCGGTATCGACGTCGTCTCCGCCGTCAACATTCAGCACCTGGAGTCGCTCGGTGACGTCGTCGAGTCGATAACGGGTGTCGCCCAGCGGGAGACCGTCCCCGACGAGGTGGTCCGCCGTGCCGACCAGCTCGAACTCGTCGACATGTCGCCCCAGTCGCTGCGCCGCCGGATGGCGCACGGCAACATCTACAAACCGGACAAGGTCGACGCGGCCCTGTCCAACTACTTCCGCCCGGGAAACCTCACCGCGCTGCGCGAGCTCGCCCTGCTGTGGGTCGCCGACCGGGTCGACGAATACCTCCAGCAGTACCGCGGCGAGCACAACATCCGCTCCACCTGGCAGGCCCGCGAACGCATCGTCGTGGGGCTGACGGGCGGCCCCGAGGGCCGCACGCTCATCCGCCGGGCCGCCCGGATGGCCGCCAAGGGCTCCGGCAGCGAGATCCTCGCCGTCTACATCGCCCGCAGCGACGGGCTGACCTCGGCGTCACCGAAGGAGCTCGCGGTCCAGCGGACCCTGGTCGAGGACCTGGGCGGCACCTTCCACCACGTCATAGGGGAGGACATCCCCTCCGCGCTGCTCGAATTCGCCCGGGGTGTGAACGCCACCCAGATCGTGCTCGGCTCCAGCCGCCGCAAGACCTGGCAGTACATCTTCGGCCCGGGTGTCGGACAGACCGTGGCCCGCGATTCCGGGCCCGACCTGGACGTCCACATCGTCACCCACGAGGAGGTCGCCAAGGGGCGCGGTCTGCCGGTCGCCCGCGGCGCCCGGCTGGGGAAGGTGCGGATCATCTGGGGCTGGCTGGCCGGCGTGGTCGGCCCGGCGATCCTCACCGTGCTGCTGACCAACATCGACGCCGACCTCGGCCTCGCCAACGACATGCTGCTCTTCCTGTCGCTGACCGTGGCGGCGGCCCTGCTGGGCGGTCTGCTGCCCGCGCTCGCCTCCGCGGCCTTCGGCTCGCTGCTGCTGAACTACTTCTTCGCCCCGCCGCTGCACCTGCTGACCATCTCGAACTCGAAGAACATCGTCGCCATCGTGATCTTCGTTTCGGTGGCCGTGGCGGTGGCCTCCGTGGTGGACCAGGCGGCCCGCCGTACCCACCAGGCGGCCAGGCTGCGGGCCGAGTCGGAGATCCTTTCCTTCCTGGCGGGCAGCGTGCTGCGCGGGGAGACCACCCTGGACGCGCTTCTCGAAAGAGTGAGGGAGACCTTCGCCATGGACTCCGTGGCACTCCTCGAACGCAAGAGCGATGTCGACCCGTGGGTCTGTGCGGGCAGCGTCGGACCCCGTACGCTCGCCCGCCCCGAGGAGGCGGACGTGGACATGCCGATCGGCGACCACATGGCGATGGCGCTCTCCGGACGGGTCCTGCCCGCGGAGGACCGCAGGGTGCTCGGCGCCTTCGCCGCCCAGGCCGCCGTCGTACTGGACCGCCAGCGGCTCGTCGGCGAGGCCGAGGAGGCCCGCAGGCTGGCCGAGGGCAACCGCATCCGTACGGCTCTGCTCGCCGCCGTCAGCCACGATCTGCGCACCCCGCTCGCCGCCATCAAGGCGGCCGTCAGCTCCCTGCGCTCCGACGACGTCTCCTGGTCCGACGAGGACGAGGCGGAACTGCTCGCAGGCATCGAGGACGGCGCCGACCGGCTCGACCACCTCGTCGGGAACCTCCTGGACGTCTCCCGGCTGCAGACCGGCACCGTCACCCCGCTGATCCGCGAGATCGACCTCGACGAAGTGGTCCCGATGGCCCTCGGCGGGGTCCCCGAGGGCAGCGCCGAACTCGACATCCCCGAGACGCTGCCCATGGTGGCCGTCGACCCCGGCCTGCTGGAGCGGGCCGTCGCCAACATCGTCGAGAACGCGGTCAAGTACAACCCGGGCGACGTGCCCGTCACCGTGGCGGCCAGTGCCCTGGGCGACCGGGTGGAGCTCCGCGTCGCCGACCGGGGACCCGGAGTCCCCGACGAGGCCAAGGAACGCATCTTCGAGCCCTTCCAGCGCCTCGGCGACGCCCCGCGCGGCGTAGGGGTCGGCCTCGGCCTCGCCGTGGCCCGCGGCTTCGTCGAGGCCATGGGCGGCACGCTGGGCGCCGAGGACACCCCCGGCGGTGGCATGACCATGGTCCTCACACTCGCGGCGGCCGGAGGACGGGCCGCCGCATGCCCCACACCGTCAGCAGAAAGGCAGATCTCGCTATGACGCGGGTGCTCGTGGTCGAGGACGATCCGCAGATCGTGCGCGCCCTTGTGATCAACCTGAAGGCACGCAAGTACGAGGTGGACGCGGCCCCCGACGGGGCCACCGCCCTCCAGCTCGCCGCCGCCCGCCACCCCGACGTGGTCCTGCTGGACCTCGGGCTGCCCGACATGGACGGCGTGGAGGTCATCAAGGGCCTGCGCGGCTGGACCCGGGTGCCGATCCTGGTGCTCTCCGCCCGGCACACCTCGGACGAGAAGGTCGAGGCCCTGGACGCGGGCGCCGACGACTACGTCACCAAGCCCTTCGGCATGGACGAACTGCTGGCCCGGCTGCGCGCGGCGGTCCGCAGGGCCGAACCCCTCGGATCCGAATCCGGCGGCGGCGAGGACGTCTCGCTCGTGGAGACCGAGGACTTCACGGTCGACCTGGCGGCCAAGAAGGTCCAGCGCGCGGGCCGTGACGTACGGCTCACCCCCACCGAGTGGCACCTCCTGGAGGTGCTCGTACGGAACACCGGTCGGCTCGTCAGCCAGAAGCAGCTGCTCCAGGAGGTCTGGGGCCCCTCCTACGGCACGGAGACCAACTACCTGCGGGTCTACATGGCCCAACTGCGCCGCAAGCTGGAGGCGGACCCCTCGCACCCCCGGCACTTCGTCACCGAGCCGGGCATGGGCTACCGGTTCGAGCATTGATCCCACGGCCCGGCTCCCCGGTACCCTTCGGGTATGAGTGTTAAGCCGACCGGCCGCTTCCGCCGGATGATCGACCGGCTGTCGACCTCCCTGGAGGACCTGCACTCCGCGGAGCTGCAGGAGGACGCACAGGCCGCCGGGTGCACCCGTATCTCCGAGTGCACCGACCGCCAGATCGTCAAGGTGACTGGTACCTTGCGCACGGTCACCCTGCGTCCCCGGGCCGGTGTGCCCGCCCTGGAGGCCGAGCTGTTCGACGGCACGGCCCCGCTGGACGTGGTGTGGCTGGGACGGCGCTCGATCGTGGGCATAGAACCGGGACGCAGGCTGATCGCCTCCGGCCGGATCTCGATGAGCCACGGCCGGCGGGTGCTGTTCAACCCCAAATACGAACTGCGACCGCTCGGACAGGAGTAGCCGGTGACGTCTCTCGACAAGCCGACCGCAACCGACCAGGACACCGATGCGAGAGCTGTCACCGAGGCAGCTCTCTTCGAGGCCTTCGGCGGGGTGCGGGGCATGGTGGAGACCGTGCTCCCCGGCCTGCTGTTCGTGACGATCTTCACGGTCAACAAGGACCTGAAGTCCTCCGCGATCGCCGCCGTCGCGGTCTCCCTGGTGCTCGTCGCCGTACGGCTGGTCCGCAAGGACACCGTCAAGCACGCCTTCAGCGGCGTCTTCGGCGTGGCCTTCGGTGTCGTCTTCGCGATGATGACCGGCAACGCCAAGGACTTCTATCTGCCGGGGATGATCTACACGCTGGGGCTGGCCCTCGCGTACATCGTCACCGCCGCGGTGGGCTTCCCGCTGATCGGGGTGATCCTCGGCCCGGTGTTCAAGGAGAACCTCTCCTGGCGCACCCGCAACCCCGGCCGCAAGACGGCGTACGCCAAGTCCAGCTGGGCCTGGGGCCTGATCCTGCTGGCCAAGTGCGCGATCCTCTTCCCGATGTACTGGTGGGCCGACACCACGAAGTTCGGCTGGGTGCTGATCGCGCTGAAGATCCCGCCGTTCCTGCTCGCCGTCTATCTGACCTGGGTCTTCCTGGCGAAGGCGCCGCCGCCGATCGACGTGTTCGCGGAGATGGAGGCGGAGGAGCAGGCCGAGAAGGCCCGCAAGGCCGCCGCAGCCGAGGCACAGCGCGGCGAGGCATAACAACCGCGCGGACACACACCGAAGGGCGGGGCCGGTTGCGGCCCCGCCCTTCGGGCGTACGTCCCTAACCGGCGGCGCCCTCGCTCCGTACCGACAGCAGGTCCTCCAGCTGCTCCTCGCGCGCCTGCGCGGCGACGAACAGCAGCTCGTCGCCCGGCTCCAGCGTCTCCTCCGGGCTCGGCGTCAGGACGCGCGTGCCGCGGATGATCGTGACCAGCGAGGTGTCCTCCGGCCACGCCACATCACCGACCTGGGTGCCGGCCAGCGCCGACTCGGGCGGCAGCGTCAGCTCGACGAGGTTGGCGTCACCGTGGCTGAAGCGCAGCAGCCGTACCAGATCGCCGACGCTCACCGCCTCCTCGACCAGCGCCGACATCAGGCGCGGGGTGGACACCGCGACGTCGACGCCCCAGGACTCGTTGAACAGCCACTCGTTCTTGGGGTTGTTCACCCGGGCCACCACCCGAGGCACCCCGTACTCCGTCTTCGCCAGCAACGAGACGACCAGGTTGACCTTGTCGTCACCGGTCGCCGCGATCACCACGTTGCACCGCTGCAGCGCCGCCTCGTCCAGCGAGGTGATCTCGCAGGCGTCGGCCAGCAGCCATTCGGCCAGCGGCACCCGCTCCACCGAGATGGCGGTGGGCGCCTTGTCGACCAGCAGGACCTCGTGCCCGTTCTCCAGCAGCTCGCCCGCGATGGAACGTCCCACCGCACCGGCCCCGGCAATAGCCACGCGCATCAGTGACCGCCTTCCTCTGGACCCTGGGCGAAGGCCGCCTCGACCCGCTGGATGTCGCCGTCGTCCGTGTGCATCATCACGTGCACCAGATCGCCCTCCTGGAGCACCGTCTGCGAGGTGGGCAGCATGGCTTCACCCAGACGCGTGAGAAACGCGACACGGACGCCCGTCTCCTCCTGGAGCTGGCTGATCTTGCGGCCGATCCAGGCGGCGGACGTGTGCACCTCGGCGAGCTGCACACCACCGCTCGGGTCGCGCCACAGGGGTTCGGCGCCGGACGGCAGCAGCCGCCGCAGCATCTGGTCGGCGGTCCAGCGGACCGTGGCGACGGTCGGAATCCCCAGGCGCTGGTAGACCTCGGCACGACGGGGGTCGTAGATCCTGGCGGCGACGTTCTCGATCCCGAACATCTCACGGGCGACCCGCGCGGCGATGATGTTGGAGTTGTCCCCGCTGCTCACCGCGGCGAACGCACCGGCCTCTTCGATCCCGGCCTCGCGGAGGGTGTCCTGGTCGAACCCGACTCCGGTGACCCGGCGCCCGCCGAACCCGGCACCCAGGCGGCGGAAGGCCGTGGGGTCCTGGTCGACGACTGCGACCGTGTGCCCCTGCTGTTCCAGGGTCTGCGCGAGAGCGGCTCCCACTCGCCCGCAGCCCATGATGACGATGTGCACGACCGTCCTTCCACACGTCCGTAAATTTTCGGTCATAACTGTTCGGCGCTGTTCCACCGGAAAACGTCCGGCAGAGGAATAAAGAGTCTCAGACGTGCGGCCAAGCTACACACGCACGGTAGGGGTACGGACCCCTCCGCGAGGGGAGCGGGAGATTCCGTGCTGATCGGGGGGTGGGGGGTGCGCGGGCTCCATATCGAACGCTTACGATCCTCACCGTGTCCAAACTGACCGACGTGCCCAAACGCATCCTGATCGGCCGGGCGCTGCGCAGCGACAAGCTGGGGGAGACGCTCCTCCCCAAGCGCATCGCGCTTCCCGTCTTCGCCTCCGACCCCCTGTCCTCGGTGGCGTACGCCCCGGGAGAAGTGCTGCTCGTCCTCTCCGTCGCGGGTGTGTCGGCCTACCACTTCAGCCCGTGGATCGCCGTCGCGGTCGTGGTGCTGATGTTCACCGTGGTGGCGTCGTACCGGCAGAACGTGCACGCCTACCCGAGCGGCGGTGGTGACTACGAGGTCGCCACCACCAACCTCGGGCCGAAGGCCGGGCTGACGGTCGCCAGCGCCCTGCTGGTCGACTACGTCCTCACCGTCGCCGTGTCGATCTCCTCCGGCGTCGAGAACCTCGGCTCGGCCGTCCCGTTCGTCGTCGAACACAAGGTGCTCTGCGCCGTCGGCACCATCGTGCTGCTGACGCTGATGAACCTGCGGGGGGTGAAGGAGTCCGGGAAGCTCTTCGCCATCCCGACGTACGTCTTCGTCGCCGGTGTCTTCATCATGATCGGCTGGGGCGCGTTCCGCGGGCTCGTACTCGGCGACACCATGAAGGCGCCGACCGCGGACTTCACCATCCACGCGGAACGGAGCGGACTGGGCGGCTTCGCCATGGTCTTCCTGCTGCTGCGGGCCTTCTCGTCCGGCTGTGCGGCGCTCACCGGTGTCGAGGCGATCAGCAACGGCGTCCCGGCCTTCCGCAAGCCCAAGAGCAAGAACGCGGCGTCCACGCTGGCCCTGATGGGCATCCTGGCCGTCACGATGTTCTGCGGGATCATCGGGCTCGCCATGGCCACCAACGTGCGGATGGCGTCCAACCCCGCCACCGACCTGCTCGACCACGGTGTCGCCGTCGGTTCCGGCTACAACCAGGACCCGGTGATCTCCCAGGTGGCCGCCGCCGTGTTCGGCAACGGCACCTTCCTCTTCATCGTGCTCTCCGCGGCCACCGCGCTGGTCCTCTTCCTGGCCGCCAACACCGCGTACAACGGCTTCCCGCTGCTCGGCTCGATCCTCGCCCAGGACCGCTACCTGCCCCGTCAGCTGCACACCCGGGGCGACCGGCTCGCCTTCTCCAACGGCATCGTGCTGCTGGCCGGGGCCGCCGTACTGCTCGTGGTGATCTACGGAGCCGACTCGACACGGCTGATCCAGCTGTACATCGTCGGCGTGTTCGTCTCCTTCACCCTCAGCCAGACCGGCATGGTCCGGCACTGGAACCGCCACCTGGCGACCGAGAAGGACGCGGAGAAGCGCCGCCGCATGATCCGCTCGCGCGCGATCAACACCTTCGGTGCCTTCTTCACCGGACTGGTGCTGGTCGTCGTCCTGGCGACCAAGTTCACCCACGGCGCCTGGGTCGCCCTGCTCGGCATGGTGATCTTCTTCGGGACGATGACCGCGATCCGGAAGCACTACGACCGGGTCTCCGAGGAGATCGCGGCGCCGGACGAACCGTCCGACGACAGCCTGCGCCCCTCCCGCGTCCACTCGATCGTCCTGGTCTCCAAGGTCCACAAGCCGACGCTGCGCGCCCTCGGGTACGCCAAGCTGATGCGCTCCGACCAGCTGGAGGCGCTCTCCATCGGTGTCGACCCGGCGGAGACGAAGGCGCTGAAGGAGGAGTGGGAGCGGCGGGGCATCAACGTGCCGCTGAAGATCCTGGACTCGCCGTACCGCGAGATCACCCGGCCGATCGTCGAATACGTGCGGGGGCTGCGGCGCGAGAGCCCGCGGGACGTCGTGTCCGTGTACATCCCCGAGTACGTGGTGGGGCACTGGTACGAGCACGTCCTGCACAACCAGAGCGCCCTGCGCCTCAAGGGCAGGCTGCTCTTCACCCCCGGCGTGATGGTCACCTCGGTGCCGTACCAGCTGGAGTCCTCCGAAGTCGCGAAGAAGCGCGCGAGGAAGCGGGCCGAATGGAACGCGCCGGGCGCGGTCCGCCGCGGTCCGGTGGCCCGGCCCAGGGAACCCATGGGCCCCGGCAGCGGCAAGGGGTCGGGCGCGGCCAAGACCCCGAAGAGCAAGAGCTGAGCGGTACGCCGGGACCCGTGCCGGCCCCGGCGTACAGCGACCGGGACCGGTACAGCGACCGGGACGGCTACAGGCACCGGTGCTCGGACGGGTACGGGCACCGGCACCGGCACCGGCGCTGGGACGGGTACGGGCACCCGCGCTGAGAGCAGACGCACAGCCGCATCCGGTCCGACTGGTGAGCAGCCGGAGAACACCCACGTAGACTGGTGGGTCGTTGTCCGGCTGTTCCCTTTTGATCTTCTGGAGTCCCCCCGCCATGCAGACAGAACCCACGTCATCGCTGGTCGGGGAGGAGTACGAGGTCGAGGTCGGCCCCGTCGCGCACGGCGGCCACTGCATCGCCCGCAACGCCGAGGGCCGTGTCCTCTTCGTACGTCACACCCTGCCCGGCGAGAAGGTCGTCGCCCGGGTGACCGAGGGCGAGGAGAGCTCGCGCTTCCTGCGTGCCGACGCCGTCCGGATCATCGAGGCGTCCAAGGACCGCGTCGAGGCCCCCTGCCCCTACGCGGGCCCCGGGAAGTGCGGCGGCTGCGACTGGCAGCACGCCAAGCCGGGCGCGCAGCGCAGGCTCAAGGGCGAGGTCATCGCCGAGCAGCTCCAGCGTCTCGCCGGACTCACCCCCGAGGAAGCGGGCTGGGACGGCACCGTGATGCCCGCGGCCGGTGACAAACTGCCGCCGGGCGAGGTGCCCGCATGGCGCACCCGCGTCCAGTACACCGTGGACGAAGCGGGCCGCGCGGGCCTGCGCAAGCACCGTTCGCACGAGGTCGAGGCCATCGACCGCTGCCTCATCGCGGCGCCGGGCGTCACCGAACTGGGCATCGAGAAGCGGGAATGGCCGCAGCTGGCATCGGTCGAGGCCATCGCCGCCACCGGCTCCGGCGACCGCCAGGTCGTACTCACCCCGAAGCCCGGCGGCCGACTGCCCCTGGTCGAACTCGACAAGGCGGTCTCGGTCCTGCGGGTCGAGGAGCACGACGGGGGAGTGCACCGCGTCCACGGCCGCCCCTTCGTCCGCGAACGGGCCGACGAGCGCACGTACCGCGTCGGCATGGGCGGCTTCTGGCAGGTCCACCCGCAGGCCGCCGACACCCTGCTGAAGGCCGTGATGCAGGGACTCATGCCCCGCAAGGGCGACTCGGCCATCGACCTGTACTGCGGCGTGGGCCTCTTCGCCGGAGCCATCGCCGAACGCGTCGGCGAACAGGGCGCGGTACTCGGCATCGAGTCCTCCAAGCGCGCCTGCGAGGACGCCCGCCACAACCTCAAGGACCTGCCGCGGGTCCGCATCGAACACGGCAAGGTCGAGGCGGCCCTCCCGCGCACCGGCATCACGGAGACCGACCTGATCGTCCTGGACCCGCCGCGCGCGGGAGCGGGCAAGCAGACGGTCAAGCACCTCGCGGGCCTCGGCGCGCGTCGCATCGCGTACGTCGCATGCGACCCGGCGGCGCTGGCGCGGGACCTGGCTTACTTCCGGGAGGGCGGGTACAAGGTGCGGGTGCTGCGGGCGTTCGATCTGTTTCCGATGACCCACCATGTCGAGTGCGTCGCGATCCTTGAGCCCGCCGCAAAGGGTGTCTGACCTGCGGTTTCACCGAGTGTGCGTTATGTGCGCTGTGGGCGTTACGGGCGATATCTTGACGCATGAGCGACGCACGTGACGCACGTTTGACGCACGGTTGACGCACGTCCTGATGGGGTGTCAGGAGATCGTGGACGTCCCTGATGGAACGTCAGGTACGGGTTAGTGGGAGCTCGGTCTTTGCCGTGTCTTTCGCGGCGGATTCGGTACAGCGGGTTGGCCTCGGGTGAGAGGGCTACGGTGGAGTCGGTCGCCACCGGCCGACGTCAGCGCGTCGTGTCGTGGTCGAATTCCGGTTCAGTTTGTGAACTCCACCACGTGCCTGACATGGTGGAGTTCAGTTCGAAAGTACAAGTGCCTGATGGGGCCGGGACGAGTTCGTCCCGGCCCCATCAGGTGTCCCCGCGGTCCTTGACGAGGGCCTCGAATGCGAGGGTGAAGATTTCCCTTCCCCTTGCCTCAGCCGTCCCATTCTTTCAACGGCCTTGTACTGGTGGGCTCTCGTATTCAACTGTCGCGAGTTCGCCGGGTACTCCAACCGGCTCGTGACCATGCGTGATCGCGAACGGCGTCCGGTTTCAGGGCCGGTCGGTCTCCTTCACCGACACTGCCAGGACCGTCGAGCAACGGACAGGGTGCCCGCAGCGCCTCACCCTACGGCCGCACCATCGGCGGCGGAGGCTCCCGCACCCGGTGACGTACGTCCGTGAACGCCCCACCCACGACGTGTCGCCCTGCGATCATTGATCCATCTTTGAGTGAGCGACACGAATTGAGGAGCACCATGGCGTGGGCCTACGCGGAACTGGCCAAGGAAGCAGCTAAGCGCGGCGGTCCCACCGCGCTGCGCGCCTTCTACACCGGGCGGGGCATCATCATCGGCGGCGCCATCACCAGCGCCTCCATCGCGGGGACCGTCGCCTACGACAAGTGGAGCAAACGCCGCACCGCTGCTGCTGCCGAAACGACGTCCGACGCTACAACGGAAACTCCGGCCGCTGGCGACACCCGGAGCGGGCAACCTGCCGATAGCTCCCGTACGGACCGACTCCTGCAGTGAGCGAACACCCAGCGGCGGCATCGGAACGGAAACCGGCGCTAACGCCGAATTCGCAGCCCGCGCGGTCGTCGCGTGCTGGGACCTGATCACCCAGGAGCGGGTGGGCAAGGCGGTGGTCGACGTCGCCGAGGAGAAGCGACAAGCCGGTCATGGTCCGTGCCGACCGGCGGCGTGGCATCACCGACGACGGCACGGTGCAGCTGGTGACCATCCGCGGTCGGCAGGCGTCCGTGCCGCGTTCCCGCGACCTGACCGCGAGGGACCTGGTCCGGCCACGGGTCTACGGCCCGTGGCCGGCAGGACTGCCGTCGGCCACGAGCGCCGCCGAACGGCTGTCACGGGACACCGGACGGGCGTCTGTCTCCGGGTACCCGAACCCCCTGAACCCGCCGCCGAGGTAGCCGCCGATCACGATGACCGACGCCGCAGCGCCGATGGCGTACGCGAGCCGTTCGCCCTTGGACGCCTGGACGGGGGACCCCGGAGCCGGGGCCGTCCACCGGTAGACGAGCCAGGCGAGCACCAACGCGACGGCGACGACGAATGCGGTGAACAGGTCGAACGTCACAGCGGGCATGGGCGCCGTGTCCTGGGAGGCGGCCGCCGAGGTGACGCCGTCGATGCCGAACATGAGGGACCTCCGGTGAGTTGGGATCGTGACGATGGAGGGAGCGGGGGTTAGCCCCGCAAGTCCTCGTCCTCGTGGAGAGCCCATCGGACCGCAAGCGCCGGATGGCGGGCAGGCGGAAAAGTGGACCCCCGCCCCGTGAGGACGCCTAGCCTCGGGGCGTGAGCCGTGACAACAAACCACCCCTCGCGTTCCGGCCCGTACGGCAAGCCCTGGACGCTGCTGGCTACGGTCCGGACGTCTACAAGGACAAGACGTTTCTTCGGGACTACGACGTCGGCTTCATTCCGAAGCTGACCGCGGACGCCACGCCTGAAGAGATCGATAACGCAGTGCTGGCCGCCGAACTCTGCGCTGGGGCCCGTACTGCCGGCCAGCTGTGCCCGGGGGTGAAAGGGAGGCTGCTGGCGATGAACCCGGATCCCGGCGCCACCCGCAACCTCCGCACCGTACTGCGGAAGGGAGTCGAGAACCTCCTGAAGCGACCTGAGACCGGACCACCGACTCCTAGAATCAACGTCTACTCCCAGAGGGCCATCGAGGCGCTGCTTCCGCTTTCACCCGAGCCGGTGCTGGGGATGTTCGCCCACCTCGCCCAGATTCGCGGGCTCAGCCAGGACCAGATCGTCGCCTTTCTGAAGGATGTGCAGGAAGCCACCGGGGGGAAGCGCGCCTGGAGAACCGGTCTGCGCGAGGCGTTCGAGGTCATGTGTGCCGAGATGGGACAGCCCCTCAGCCCGCTGAGCCAGAAGGCCCTGGAAGAGGCATTCCTCTCCGCCAACCCGCGGGCGAGACGCCTGCGCGAGCTGATGGAGGAGCAGGGTTACAAGCCGGGACCCACGCGCGGCGACGGCATGGTCAGCCTGATCGACATGGTCAGCACGGCCAACCTCACCGACACGGACCGCGCGTTGCGGCTGCTCGATGAAAGCAGCGACGTTGTCTTACGGGGCGGCGTGTTGCGGGTAGGGCAGGCACGACGCACGGGGCACTTCCCGCATGAGGACCACCACATGCAACGGTGTCGGGTGGCGGCCGACTGGGACGCGCTCATCACGTGCCAGATCCTCGACCCGCGCACCTCGGCGTGGTGGAAAGCCGCCTACGGGGACTTCCGCCCCCTTTTCGGCATCGCTACGGAGGTCATGGCCGAAGTGGCCCGTGGCGCGCGGGAGGAGTGAGAGGCGGGCGGCCAGTCCGGCCCGCGGTCCGACGAGGCGGCCTCGGTGCGTGACGCGGTGCGCGATCTGCTCGGCGAGGTGTCCGCGCCCTCCGTCCCGGGCGCCCACTACGCGCACAACGCGGTCGCCGCGCTCGCCGCCGGGGTCGCCCTCGGCATCCCGGCGCACAACCTGGCCTCCGCGCTCGGCTCGTACACCGGGGTCAAGCGCCGCCTCCAGCTCAGGGGTGAGGCGGCGGGCGTGCAGGTCATCGACTCGTACGCCGGCCTACTGGTAGGGGCTCGTATTCAACTGTCGCCAGTCCTCGTGGGACCCAGTCTGCTGGTGACTTTGCGTGTTCTCCGGTGGCTCTCGGTCAGCGGCCGATCCGGGTCGAGCGCATCGGGTTCATGTCCCGCTCCGGCAAGCTGCACAAGATCAGCTGGACGGAGCCCATGAGGTCCATGGCTGAGCTGTGGAACTTCGAGTCCCTGATCGACCGCAGCAACTACAACCTCAACGACCACGGCCGCCCCGGCCAGCGGGACATCTCCGAGTCCCAAATCAAGAAGATCACCGACGGCATCCGCACCTCCGAGCGCCCGTACATCGGGACGCTAGTGGTCGGCATGGAGTACGACATCGAGTTCGTGAAGATCGAGAAGGGCGTCGAGGTGATGCCCGGCGTTTTCCTGGTCAAAATCATGATCTACGAGGGTGCCCCGATCATCTGGTCCGTGGACGGCCAATACCGCGTGATGGCCGTCACGCGGTGCTGGAGCTCGGTCAAGGACGCCGTGGAGAACGACGCGCTGTCGGCCCGCCGCGTCATCGAGGAGTCCGCGGTAGAGCTGACGCTACTCCTGGAGGGCGACCACGACATCCTGGCCGACTTGTTCCATCACGATGGCGTCCACCAAGCCGATCTCTCCCTCGCTGATCGCCGTGATGGACAAGAGCTCCACGCCGAACCGCCTCGGCCAACACGTCATCCGCCGGGCCACGCTGTTCGAGGGCCGGGCCACCTACCTTGCCAGCGCCGCACACAAGGAGCTGGCCAAAGAGACCGGCGATGCCTTCGAGGCCCTCTACCCGGCTGCGGCGGCCCGTTCGGCTGCCTCGGCCGTCGCGGGCGTCGGCGTCCGTGACCGCTCCTCCGAGATTCGCGACACGCACCTGGACGCGATCGTTCAGGCCCGGACCGCTGTGGGGTCCTCGGGTGACGAGGCGCTGGCCTTGATCGGCGACGAGGTCGTGGAGATCCTGGACCTCGCGCACGAGCGGATGCCCGGCTGGCGCGAGATCGCTGAGGGGACGATCAGCGTCACCGAGTTCCGTCAGCAGTATCTCCACTCGGCGGCGGCCGGTCTGCACGTCATCGCCAACTGCATCGCAGCGGCGCGGATCGCCAAGGTGCCCGTGCCCGAGGTCTTGGACGCTCTGGTCGAGATCCCGTGGCGGCGTGACGCCTTCCAGACGGTCGCCTGGGCAAGGGTGTATCGGTCACCTACACGGTCCTCGTCGAGGGACAACCGAAGCTGTCCTTCCGCCACAACCTGATCGACGTCGAGGTCAAGGAGGACTCCTACCTGCGCGAAATCAACCGGGCCATCGAGAGGGGCGAGAATCTGGACTGCTCGTGAACACTCGGGTCAGCCCGGGGGCCCGTAGCTTCGGAAGTACCGGGCCGAGTCCTACTTGCCAACTTGCCTGACACAGGATCACCTTGGCTGACCGGTGTGAAGTGCTTCGAGCCAAGATAACCGCCGGGGCATGCCCTTGGGTGCGGATCAGGTGGTGTGGGTTGACGGCCTGCGGTCACGGGGCAGTGACGGGAGCCGTGGGCTGCGGGACTGTGCGGAGGCTGTCCAACACATTCTGGAGCAGTGCGTTGATGTATGTGCGCGGCGGCAGGTCGTCCATGCTGAGGCGGGAGGGTCTGGTGCTCATCGGGCGGTGCAGGGCGTCATCGGCGCTGTTGCGGAAATCGGTGAGCTTCCTGATGTACGCCTTGTCAGTCTTACCGAACGCCACGTTGGCTACCACCTGCTCGAACGTGCGCAGCCCGAAGGCGGGCGGAACATGGTCAAGGATGGCGCGCAACAGCATCTGGCAGGCGTAGGGATGCCGATCGGCGTGGTTGGTGTTGAGCTCGCCCACCAGGGCGAGCAGCTTGTCGAGCTGCAAAACGGTGTTCTTGGCCTTCAGATCGGCGATCAGAGCTTCGTCCACATAGGGGCCCGGGCCCGGTACGGCGTTCGACACCGGGACCGGCACGATGGTGGCAGCGCCCGGGATCTCGTTCGCCTGAGCGGCGACCAGACGGGCTGTTGTCTGGACGTAGTCGTGAAGGGTCTTGGCGTTCTTGTACCGGCGGATTTCCCGGCGCAGCTCACGCCACCAGGTGCCTGCCGCTGCCGTGCCGCCGCTGGAGCCGCCCCATGTCGCCGGTTCCAGCGCCAGGACGCCCGGAAGCCTGGCCGCGAAGCTCTCAGGGAGCCCCGGGAGCTCCTGTTTGATGTCGTCGATGGTGAACCGCGGCCTGGCAGCTTCCTGCGTCGAAATGTGCGCGCTGCGATGCATACCGATCAGCACGTGGAGGACTCGCAGGAAGGGCTCGCTCATGTACGGCTGGAGTTCGGGGAGGTGCAGGCAGGCCGCGATCGTGAGTGAGGGGCGGTCGTCGTCGGCGAGGTAAGGGCTGCTTTGCGAGGTGAGGCCGTAGGAGATGCCGATGTTGCCCTGGGAGCCGACGCGGGGCAGGGAGCGGATCAGCTTCTCCGCCTCCAGGTCGTAATTGTCCAAGGTGGCGACGGTGAAGGACCAGACGGGCCACACACCCTCCATGAGGTACTGCTGCGCCATGGTGTTCAGGAGCACCGTCTGCTCCTGGGACAGCTTGGCAGTCAGGTCGTTCAAGGGGTCCGTCCCTTCTCGTGGCGCAGGTCGCGCCTATGCATCAAGGCAACACGGAGACAGGGCGCGTTGTACAGCGCCTTCGGACGACGAGCGGGCTTGCCCTGGGTGGAGATGATCGACCTGTCGCCGTCGCGGCTGCTTGGAGGAGCCTTGACTGTCAGAGGCGGGCACTAGCCTCGAGGAATGGGTCGGGCACCGGTGCCAGGAGCTCGACCTGTATGCGGAGTTGGATTCCTTTTCTGGTGAGCTGGAGGTCGCATGGCCCGCGACAAGCGACGGGTGCAGACGGCGGTGATCGGCGGCCCCGACTCGGAGTTGCCGGTGGTTCTGCCGCTGGACGCCGTTGAACTCGATGCGTTCCGTCGTCGGCACCCTGAGGACACCTATTGGTGCGGGGTGTGGCTGGGCGGGTGCGGCCAGCGGCTCACTGCCCGCCGGTGTAGCGAATGCGTCTGCCACTTCGCGCACCTGTCCCACGCCGACAACTGCCGACGATCAGCGCTCGGAGTGTCCAGCGCTGACCATCTCTACATCAAGCAGGACCTGCTGCGCTGGCTGGCTGACCAGAACAACGATGCCACCGCCGAGATTGAGGCGGCCGCGGACGGGAATATGGCCGGAGCGGTGCGCTTCACTCCCCAGCAAGGTGCGGGACTACGCGTGCTCCTCGCCGCGGACAGTGCCCAGATCGCCGACCGCAGCCCCTCCCACATCCTGCTCGCCGAGGACCTGGCCGCCATCGTGGAGGCCGTGCTGGCCCGACACGGATACGTCAACCTTGTCCGGTGCGTTCCTGACGGCACCCGCCGGCGTACCCAGATCGGCACGAAGACGCGCAGCGGCCAGACCTGGCATGAGCTGAACGAATGCGCCCTGACTCCCGACGGCACGTCGACCCCGTCCGTGGAAGCGGTACGCCGCCAGCGCACCACTTCCCATCTTCTTGGCCGGCGCACCCCTGCCACACCCCCGCCGACCACCCCCGCAGTGGTCGGCGGGGCGGTCAACGACCCCCAGGGCTACGACCGCACGGAAGTCATCCAAGCCCTGGAAGATGCCCTCGCCGACGGGCGTAACGTGACAAAGCTCCGCTTGTGTCTCGAACGCGCGGAGACGGCCACTCGCTCGGGCGCGAACTTGCGGGAGAACGGGCTCATCCGGGCCGCAGGTGACGCACTGCTGCGCATGGAGCGCGGCGTCGGCGTTCGTCCCAGCCCCGTCTCCCAGCGGTCGGCCACCAAGACGCGGGCGGCCCGTTCCTCATCCCCCGGCCGGGCCCTCCCCCCGGGGCGCTTCACCTCGCCCATGCCACGGCGTGTGGAGCCCACCGCTGCGGACCAGGAGGCGAGAAGGGCCGCAGCAGACAGGGCGGCGAAGGAGACCACCGCACGGGCCACGATCCTGGAACAGGAGCGGGCGGCGAAGATCAGGGACGGCGTTGCCGCCGTACGCGGGGCTCTGCGGAAGAAAGCTCGCGAAGGAACCACGAGCTCGTGGGCGAAGCTGCGCGACCAGATCGGGCCCGTTCCCCTCGCCAGTCTGAAAGCCGAGGACCAGGCCAACGTCCTGTACGAGGTCGACCGGAACACTCCGTCAAACGAGCCCCTGCTGTCGACTCTGCTCGCCCTCGGAGATCCTGCCCTCATACCAGCATTCCGGCGCGCGGCTTCTCGCTTCGGGATTGATCTGCCCGAGGATCCGCACGATCTCCGCGACGTTCTCGAAGCCGATGCGCAGGCTCTGTATGAGCTCTGGCGCCATCGGTAGGAGCCTGGGCCAGCTATTTGCTGCCCAGGTAGTACCAGGGAGGGCGGATAGCTCTGTTGGCTCGACGCCTGCGTGGGGAGAACGGGCCGAATCCCGCCTGGGCATTGTCAATCCGGGCTTGGACGCTGCTATGCGCAGATACATTGCCCAGTCAAGAAGATACGGATGACGGGGCTGTTGAGGCCCGGAAGGACGATGGTCTAGGTATGAGCGACGTGACTAAAGCCAGTTTGCGGCAAATGCCGGGTGGAGCATGGCAGTTGTGGGTGCCAAAGGGTTCGGCAGGCGCGTTGATTAAGGAACTCGAAGCCACAGCTCCCGGCGTGCTGCCATCCTCTGCTGATCGCACAGCTGTTCTTGCTTCACTCGGTTACCGTCCAGCTGACTCCGCATCTTCCGCCTCGGGCTGGGCGTGGCAGGAGATCGAAACTCGCGGTGGCGTCCTGCAGCTCGTTGGCCAAGCTGCTGTGGTTGCGCTGGAAGGAGCAGAGACTCCAAAGAGTCCGTCTCGGCTTGCCGTGGCACACCGGAAGGAGCCGCTGACGTCGGAAGAGCTGGACGACCTGCTCGGCCCGGTGGCGGCCGGATGGCCGGCACTGGGGCTGACAGTGTGGCGCGGCGGCATCCTCCGGTACATGGCCGATCAACAGGTGAAGGTATTCCATGGCCGTGAACTGATCGGCTTCACCGAGCAGTCCCCTACCGTTCCTGATCAGCGTATTTACAATGCCGTGGTACATATCGACCACGAGGGCCTGCCGTATGGCGGCAGCTTTCCACCTGGCGTCATTCCCGTTGACCCCGTGAGGGCTCAAGCCGAGAAGAAAGCTCGCCTCAACTCCTGATTTTCTGCGAGTGACCGAACGGCACCACACGGCCGGTCACTGGTCAAGGCGCTCCCTCGCCCCCTGGTGTGCTCGGGAGCCGTGACTGAACGCTTCGCTTGGCCAGTTGGGTGCCAGCTGACCAGGCCCATGGTCACAGCCGCTGCCCGGGTGCCCACCGCGGGGAGAGAGCGTTTCGATCTGGCATTCTTCATACGCGGGCGCTGCGACTCTTGCACGCTCGAAATCTCTGCGAGGAGTGAGTCTGATGGCGAAGCGGGGCACCGACCACTGGAGTGAAACCTACTGTGATCGACGCTTCCACCCTCCACACCTGACGGGCCTGCCCTACTGGTTCTACTGCCGACTTAAACCGGGCCACGACGGAGACTGCGACTGCGAAGCGGCCCACGAAGAGATGAGCACGACGGACTGAAGTTCATAAGATCGTGTCCTATGTGGTGAGGCGGACATTGAGGTCGTCATGGGGTGGGGTACGTGGAGTTGGATTGTTCCGGAAGGGCTGTGGGAGATCGCGAAGCCGCTGATCCCGCCCTCTCGGGTGCGGCCGCAGGGCGGAGGGACGCAGGACACACCCGATGAGACCCTGTTCGCCGCGATCATCTATGTCTTGGTCAGTGGCTGCGCCTGGCGGGCCTTGCCGCCCTGTTTCGGCATATCGAAGTCCACGGCCCATCGCCGGTTCCTGATCTGGTCGCGCGCCGGGGTGTGGGGCCCACCACCAGAGCCGAGGCGATGGTCTACTGATCGATGGCGATGCTCATGACCCGCCGCCTGGCCCGGACACGCCCGCGGCGAGCGTGAACCGGCCCGGCTGCCGCTCGGCCAGCCAGCCGCGCAGCACCAGGCGCTTCGCCTTCGACCGCAGTGCCTCCACCTCGCCGGCACCGCATCCATCTCGAACAAGACGGCCATCTCCTGGCGGGTCAGAGGCCCTTGATGGAGACGATGGCAGTCCGCGAGTGCCTGCCCGATGCGCTGGCAGTCCACCGACAGCACCGACCAGCCCAGTCCCTCACGCCACATGGGCACCTGCGACGTCGGCTTCGCGGCCGTCGTCACCGACGGTGTCTCCTCAGTCCGCTCAGTCTGGTCGTGATCTTCGGGCTCGTTGACCGGGTCCAGCACCTCGCCGACCCCGGACCGGGCGATGACCCACTCTTTCCAATCCCACTCGGCCACGGCCAGTTCGGCCTGGACGCGGTCGGCTTCCTCCCGCAGTTCGTCCACCCGACGGCGGGCAGCGAGCTCGAGCTGTTCCAGCAATCCCACGACCGACGGCATCCACGGCCTCCCCAGGAACGATGACAGGACAGGTCACCACTCCCACGGGTTCGTCGACCCTATGCCTGCCCAGCTACAACGCCGCCCTCAGGTTCGGTACGACAACAGCCGCTTACGGTGGCGCTGTTCAGGAGTCGTCTTGAACCTGCTACCTGGCTGTGAAGCTTCTCGTCACTCCCCAAAACTGTTCGCTCGTCGAGCAGCTGGGCGGGGTAGGCGCGGCTGCGGGTCTGCGGGCAGTGGGAGACGGAAGCGGTGGTTACGCGGCCCCTGACTTGTGCCGCCAGACGGCATGCTCCAACCCGCCTCTGTCGTGCCCGAGCATTGCGGCGGCTTCCTCGTATAGTGTGCGCAGCTGTTCGTAGCGGAGATCCGGAACGCCAGCATCTGCAGCGAAGGAGCGCAGATGTACGTCGATCGCGACCTGTGAACGGCCGATAAGGTTGCCGATGTAGTCGACGCTCTTCGGCCCTACCCCCTTCACAGTGCGTAGAGCGGCGCGATTGGCCTGCTGGTCGAGCCAAGTGTGGAGATCGTCGCGGGTATCTACCCCATTGGCAGCTAGGAGGTCGGTGATGGCATGGGCCGTCGCGACCTTCTGGGCGTGGTTGAACTTCATGGCGATGGCAAGGTCCTCTGCGGCGAGCCGGCCCTGGAACCCGCGGACTGTCCTCGCGTCCGGCCAGCTCGTTTGCAGTTGGAGAAGCCGCGGCCGAAGGGTCGCTTCGTAGTTACATCTGGGCTGGAAGCTGACATCGCAGATGACAGCACCCATGTGGGTCCATCCGCCGGGATGGAGAAACGGACCACCGCCCAGGAGGTGCTGAACGTGGTCGACGAGCCGCTGGGCAAGGCTGGGTACGGTCATAGACCAATGATGTTGTACTGGTCTGAAGAACCGGACGGAATGCGCGAAGCCCTCGAAGGATGGGCGCGGCAAGTGGCGCCGCTGGTGGAGGAATTACGCGAGCGACGTCGCCCTACCGGATCTGCCCGGTGACGAAACCTGTGCACTCAGCAGGGCTTCGGATATTCGCTGCGCGCGCCTGGTTCCCCGCCACGGCAACCATGATCAACCAATATGCCGCCGGCGCGCCAGCGCCCGGGCAACTCCACCTATCATCGCACCTCAGTGACCTACGCCGGTGTCTCGGTCGCCCAAATCTCCCGCGAAGTCGGCACCACCGCGCGCGTCTTGAGCCCCCACCTCGCCGGGACACGCGTCCCGAAGATGGACACGTGGGCGCGGCCGGATCAAGCTCGGCCTCGACCGAACCCGCCCGGGAAGCTACCAGCCGAATTCCATCTGAATGGGGATGCCGTCCACGATTTCGGTCTGGGCGTGTGGAGTCACTCCGATCGACACGCCGAGCTGGGTGGCGATGGGCGTATACAGGTCGGTGGAGACCTCTGGGGTGCGCAGGGAGACCAGGAGGGCGTAGCTGACGGGCAGGCCGATGCGGTCGTTGCGCCTGTTCGCCTTCCACCAGCCTCCGACAGGGTAGACGGCGAGCGTGCCGCAGTCGGCGAGTTCGGCCGCCGATCCGCGCCAGATGTCCGCGTGCAGGGAGCCGAGATTGCGGGCCCGGGGGCCGACCAGCCACCTGCTGTTGGACTCGAATGCCCTGGGGTTGTCAAGGCCGTCGCTCTCGTGCTCAGCCTGTTCGGCCAGTCGTCTCTGGAAGGAGTCGCTGGATTCGGTGGAGCCTTTGATGGCGAAGCGCAGGCCGTGCGATGCGTAGCTGTAGCGGCCGAGCATGCCGCGCCGGCCCGGATTGGGCTCGATCATGTAAGCGAGCGTCACGCGCAGGTCGACGGTGGTCTCGGCCAGATCGCGCAGTTGTTCCAGCGGCCACGGAAGCTCGTGCAGCTTGAGTTCGGCCAGGCGGACCTGTCCGCCCTTGACCTTGTACGGCACCAGGGTGTTCTGGACGATCATTGTGACGGCGTTCGAGGCGCTGCTGCGGATACGTTCGGCGGTGGGCATGCCCCATCCGTACCGGCGGATCACCTGTCGCATCACGTCGCCCTTGGCGAGTTTGGGGGCGCCGGTCTTCTTGAACAGGCCCTGCTCGACCATGGCCGGGGTCCACTGGGCTTCGTGGACGAGGAGTGCGCGAACCGTCTCCGGTCGCAGTCCGGGGTAGGCGCTCATCGCCGTGGCGGCGAGCGCAGCTGCCTGGGCCGTGGCAGCGCTTGTGGCGTTCGTCCAGGTCAGCTGACGCGCAGGGTCGTGGTGGGTGGTCGCCACGCTCACCAGCTCGTGTGCGTCCAGGATGCTGTCGTCAGGGGCGACGAGCATGTTGCCGCCCTCCAGAACGATGTCGGGCTTGGTGATGGCTGCGTTGGTCAGCGCCACCGAGGTTCTGCTGAAGGGGGACAGGGCGCCTGGTGCCGCCAGCGCACGGTATCCCCGGAACAGGGCCGAATCGGGGACGGCGTCCATGTGCGTGCACGCCCCGACGGTGAGTACGTTGTGTGCCTGGGCGGGTTCCTCGATGCGCGACAGGTCGGACAGAAGCAGCGGATCCAGCGTGCCGTCGTCGCCGCGCATCTGGTGGGGCACGGCACCGCGGATGTTGCCGGCACTGACGATGATCAGGCGTGACGCTTCGGGATCGGGTGCTCCGATCAGTTCGATGCGGTCGTCCCGCACGGTGACGTCCGTGCCCGCTGCCAGGGCGTCCAGTGTGGCTGACCACAGGGTCGCGGTGCCGTCTACGCCGTTCTCGCCTTCCCCGGACTGCCGGGTGACGGCCATGGAGAAGACACGTCCGGACGGTGCGGGGCCTCCGTTGCCGATCTCAGCGGTCGCGACCGCGTTCGCGGTCGTCTCCGCACAGGTGCGCGGGGACGCGGCGGGTGTGTGAGCGTCGCTGAGTATCTTCACGGACTCGAGGCCGTGACCGAGGACGACGGGACCTTGTGATTCAAGGGCTGCGGCGAAGTCCCCGAAGAGGGCGAGCCCGGCCATCTGCGTGCCGTGCCCGATCCGGTCGGCCGGCGTGCTGCCAGGGAGCACGCTGTAGGCGCGCTCGTGCAACGCGGGCTTCAGCAGGGCGTGCTCCTGGGCTATCCCTGTGTCCAGGATGCATACCGCCGGGGACTCCGGTGCGGCCGGCTCGATGCGCGCGGCGAGGTCCTTGACGAGGTCCACGCGGAACTCGCGGTCGACGGCGTAGAGGCCCTCGGCGAAGGTAGGGCTGCGGATCTCAGCAGGGCAGGCGTTCGTGGCCAACAGGAACGCCAGCTCGTTACCGGTCGTCGCGACGTGCGCCACCAGGCGTTCCCCGACATGGATCGCCCGTTCACTGACCCGCCAGCGACGCTCTTCGGCCAGGGAACGCAAGGTGGCAACCGCCGTCGGCGAGATCCGCGGATCGAACCACAGCTCCCACCACCGCTCCTCGTCCAGCGGCGGCAGATCCTGCCGCTCCTGCCAGAGGTGCTCCAGCAGAGCCCGCTGGACCTGTTCCATGTTGGCCACCAGCAGGGCCTGTTTAGGGTTGCCGCTAGGGGTGTTGTCCGTGAAGTCGGCGATCCGCTGGGTGAACGAGGCGACTTTGTCGAAGGGGATCCAGACCAGCGCGTCCTGCTGACTGTTCTCGGTCTGCGGGTGGCTGCTCATGAGTGTCAGGCCGGATGCGTCTAGGCGCTCAAGGCTCAGAGGGTGGTCGCGAGCCGCCTCGATACGCACCGCGAAACCGTCAGGCTGGCGGTCCTCGGGCGTCTGCTGCATGAGCTGGGTCGCCTCACGGCGGGCCGTCTCCAGCCCGTCCACCAAGGCGTCGGCGTGCCCCTGCCGGTCCGTGTGCTGGACCAGGTCCGGGCCGCTTCCGCCGGCAGGCTCGGAGCGCGGCGTGAGGGTGGCGGCCTCCCAGGGCACGATCAGGTGCGGACTGAGCCGTGCGGAAGTGTCGGGCTCAGGCATGGTGGGAGGCGTGCCGTTCGCTCAGGGCTTCCAGCAGCAGCTGTTCGTCGACCACGTCCCGGTCAGCCAGGATGGCTCGTTTGGCCGCTGCTTCCGCCGCTTTGACCAGCTCGGCGTGACTCAGGCCCGATGCACGTTCTGTCACGAGGCCCCACCGTAGTGTGCTTGTGTCCATTCCGGCTAGACGTCGCTGCACCACCTGTACAGCTTCCTCCCCGGTGGGAGGGCCGTAGGTGGCGATCATGTCGAAGCGGCGGAACAGAGCCTGGTCCAGAAGCTGGTGGTGGTTGGTGCCGGCCACCACGAGACTCTCGGAGGGCGCCTCGTCAAGAAACAGCAGGAATGAGTTCAGGATCCTGCGGGCTTCGCCGACGTCGTTGCCTGCCGCCCGTTCGGCTCCCAGAGCGTCGAACTCATCGAACAGGTAGACCGCTCGGGTCTGAGCCACGGCGTCGAAGACCAGACGCAGCTTGGCGGCGGTCTCGCCCATGAACCGGCTGATCAGACCGTCCAGGCGAATGGTGAACAGGGGCAGTTTCAGCTCTCCGGCCAGGGCCGCTGCCGTCATGCTCTTGCCTGTCCCAGGAGGCCCGGACAGCAGAATGCGGTGCACCGGGGTAAAGCCGAAACGCTCCAGACGTGCACGCTGTCGCTGTTCGTGCAGCACGCGGTCCAGCGACGCACGCAGTCCGGCGTCCAGAGTCATGTCGTCGAGCTGGGTGTCCGGATAGCCTGCCGTCAGGAGACTGGTCAGCTCTCCGCGGGGCTGCACCACCGGGGTAGCGCCACGCTGGGTGTCCTGCTTCCCCTGCCTCTGCTGGGCGGCCTCGACCAGCTCACGCAGTTCTACCGCGAACTTTCCCTGCCCCTGGCGGGCTGACTTCGCCGCGACTTGCAGGGCGACGCTGTAGAAGAGGTCGTCATTGGCTTCGGAGTGCGCCCGCACAAGAGCTTTCAGGTGCTCGGCGTTCGCCGCCATACGCCTGTCACCCTCCGATGTGGACTGCCTGTAAGAAGAGGTATACCCAAATCAGCGGGCCCCTGCGCCTGCATCGTACGGCCCTGAGCACCAGGCTGCTGCCCGGATCCTCTGCTGACTGAGATGTCCGAATGAGTGAATCGCAGCGCGAGAACACCGAACGGTCAGCTGGCCTGGGACCCCTCTCACCCAGGCCAGCAGTAGGGCAGTCTGCCGGTGATGTCCGAATCATGTGTCCTGCTCGGGACCGAGCGCAGGAAACCTACGCACCCAGCGCTTCAGCGCGCCACGGGCTCGCACCGGGCCCCTGAGCCCTGCACAGCGGTACACACGGGACTCGCGGCGAGGCGTTGTCAGGGGTGCTTGGGCTTCTTCCCGGCCCCCTTGCCGTCCTTCCCCGGTCCGCCCTTCGGGTGGGGCGGGTGCCCGGGAGACGCGGGCTTCGCCGACGGGATGGGCGAGGACTCTGCGGGCGTCGCAGTGGGGGTGAGGGTGGGAGTCGGTGCGGTGGCCGATGTCGTGGGCCGGGGCGTGGGCTCGTGGTGGCGCGAGCCAACCGCCGGAGGACTGGCCTCCACCGTCTTCGCACCCATCACGGCCGCCCTCGCCGACCACTTCAGCTGGCGCACGACATACGCGATCCTGGCCGCGATCCTCGCTCTGAACACCGTCCCCGCCCACGCACTCGCCCTACGCGCCCCATGGCCACCGCCACCAGAACCACCCACCCACGCCACCTCCTCGAACAAGCAGGACACGGTCGCCCTGTCACGCTCCTTTCTTCTACTCGCCGCTGCCTTCGCCCTCTCCGGATTCGCGGTCTACGCGGTCGTCATCGGGCTCGTCCCACTCCTGACCGAACGCGGCGCAAGCTCCACAACGGCCGCATGGGCCTTGGGACGTGGCGGTGCAGGCCAGACCCTGGGCCGCACCTTGTAGGCACGTCTCGCCAGGCACACCACGGCCACCACCCGCACAGTGCTCCTCATCGCTGCGGGCGGTGCGACCACCCTCGCCCTGGGCCTGGCTCCCGGACCCATTCCCCTCCTCGTGGTTCGGGTCGTCGCCGCCGGCAGGGTCCGCGGCAACCTCACGCTCCTCCAAGCCACCGCCGTCACCGATCGCTGGGGCGTCACCCGCTACGGCTCTCTCCGGCCTACTGGCTGCACCTGCGACCGTCGCCGCAGCCATCGCGCCCTGGGCGGGTGCGAGCCTCGCCGAGATCTTGGGCGGCTACCCGCACATGTCCACCGTGCTCTCCGTCGCGTCCCTTGCGGCTGCGAGCCTGGCTGCCGCCGCCTCCGCAAGCGCCTTGCGTTTGTCCCTGACGTGCGGACGGTCGCACCAGCGGCGTGCGTCAGTTTCGCGCCCGTAGCGCCCACAGCGCCCGTAACGCACAAAGGCAAATGGTCCGGTTTTTCCCATGCGGGCCGCTGACCTGCGGCAACTTCCACATGTTTTTGTTCCACGTGTTTCGTGATGACGCACCATGTGGAGTGTGTTGCCATCCTTGAACCGGTCACAAAGGGCGCCTGACCTGCGGTTTTGTGCGTGCGCATGATGTGCGGTGCGGGCGTTACGGGCGATATCTTGACGCACATTCGACGCGCGTGAGGCCCTTCTGACGCACGTTTGACGCACGTTCTGATGGGGCGTCGGGCGGCCGTTCTTGCAGGTGGCGGTGCGTCGGGTAGGGCGTGCCGGGTCCCTTCGTTGCTATCTCTTGAGCCAAGGGGCGTCGGTTATGCCTGGTTTGCGGCTCATTAGGGGTGAGGTCTGTACGGGCTCCAGTGACCGAGGAAAGGCTTGAGGCCGTCGCCGCTGGGCTTCGGAGGGGAGGGTAGCTTTGGCGCTGCGGCGGACCTGGCGAGATGCTGGAGGCGGGCATCCGCGAAGGCGAGCCACGCCTCGATCTGTCCTTTCCTGCCCGGGCGTCAGTGACGTGGCTTGGTCGCGCACTGCTGTGACGTATTCGGTCAGCAGCTTGGTCCGGTGCCAGGCGTCTGCCTGCTCTCCGAGGTGTTTGACGCGATAGGCGTGGGCGTACGCGGCGCGGGCTTCCTGCATGGCGGCTTCCCAGAACCACTTCACCGATGCCCGCGACCAACTCGGTGCCTGCATCGCCGCCCTGCGTGCCTACGTGAGAGGGGCGGCGGGCCACGACGTGGCCGACTGTGCCTGAGGCGCTACGTGCGTGTTGCGGCGGTGTCCGATGAGCCGGGCGCAGAAGTGAGCATCCGCCAGACCCCGCGGACCTGGTCCGCCATGTCGATGTCGGGGTCGCTCAGCCATTGGAGTTGGATGCCGTCGGTTGCTGCGACGAGGGCTGAGGCGGTGAAGTGCGGGTCGAGATCGGGGCTCGCCCGGCCGGCCCGCTGCTCGGCCGTGAGGTGCTCGGTGATCGTGGCGCGCAGCAGTGTGAAGCGTTCTCTGAAGTACGTGTGCGCCGGGTGCGCCGGGTCGGTCGAGGCCGCGGCAAGGGTGACGTAGAGGCGTACGCGGGCGGAGTTGGCGGCGTTCGCCGTCAGGGCCTTGGCCAGGAACTCGCCCGGATCGCGCACGACGTCCGGGTCGTGGAAGCGCGCCTCGGCCGCGCGGTCGTTTGCGCGCAGGACCTCGGTGAGCAGGTGGTCCTTGGATGCGAAGTAGTGCATCAGACCGGTCAGGCTGATGTGGCTCTCCTTGGCGACCATCCGCAGGGTGGTGTTCCGCTCGCCCTCGCGGCCGAAGATCTCGAGGGTGACCTTGAGGATCTCCTCCCGCTTGGCGACCCCCTTGGGGTAGGAGTTTCTGGCTGTCACGCGCCCACCCTATGCGGCGGGTATTCCCCCTGTGCAAAGCCTTGCCCGCAAAAACAGTACGCCGTACTGTTTCTCACCAGTCGCAGGTGCGGCCCCGTGCGGCCCACCGAAAGTAGGTCCCGATGGCGAGACCCCCTGGCGAGCTCCGTGCTCCCTCCCCGCTCCCTGCCGATCCCGGCGGAGCGGCAGGATCGGCCGCCCCGCCGGTCGACGGCCTGCGACGCCTGATGGCGTGCATCGGCCCCGCCAACCTCGGCATTGCCCTCGTATGGGGAGCCGTCCCCGGCACCCTGCTGGCCCTCCAGGTCCAGCGCACGGTGGGCGAGGACGCGAAGGTCGGCATGCTCGCGGTCGTCACCACGGTGGGCGCGCTCGTCGCGATGGTTGCCCAGCCCGTCGCGGGAGCCGTCTCGGACCGGACCCGCAGCCGCTTCGGCAGACGCGGGCCCTGGATCGTGGCGGGCGTAGCGACCGGTGGCCTGGCCCTGATCGGCATGGCGTTCGCGCACTCCGTACCGGCGACGCTGGCCCTGTGGTGCCTGGTGCAGCTCGGCTACAACTTCGCGGCGGGCCCGCTCTCGGCCGTCATGCCCGACAGGGTGCCGCCCGAGAAGCGTGGCCTGTTCTCCACTGTCACCGGCCTCGGCTCCATGGTCGGCTCGCTTCTCGGGCAGATCTTCGCCGCCGCCTTCGAGGACCGGATCATCACGGCGTACGTGGTACTTGCTGCGCTCGCGACGACTCTGGCTGTCGTCTTCGTGACCCTCAACCCGGACCGCCCGAGCCGGGACGCGCCCCAAGAGCCCTTCCGGGTCCGTGAGTTCCTGGGCGGGCTGTTGCCGAACCCGCGGAGGCACCCCGACTTCTTCTGGGTGTTCGTCAGCAGGCTGTGCACCAATACGTCGTACTTCCTGGTGTTCGGCTACAAGCTCTACATCCTCCAGGACTACGTCGGCCTGCACGACAGGGCTATCGATCACGTACCCGCCCTCGCGCTGACCGCTGTCGCGGGCCTGCTCCCGGCCGCCGTCGTCACCGGACCCCTCTCGGACCGGCTCGGCAGGCGCAAGGTGTTCGTGGTGGCCTCGGCGTCCCTCATCGGCTGCGCCATGCTCATCCCGTTCGCCGTCCCCACCATGACGGGTATGACCGCGATGGCCTTCTTGGTGGGCATCGGCTTCGGCTGCTTCCAGGGTGTGGACGCCGCCCTCATCTCCCAAGTGCTGCCGTCCGAACGGTCCTTCGCCCGCGACCTCGGCGTCGTGAACCTCGCAGCCACCCTGCCGCAGGTCCTCGGGCCCGCCATCGCAGGAGCCGTCGTCCTCTGGCTCGGCGGGTACCGCACGCTCTTCCCTCTCGCGCTGGCCTTCGCGCTGCTCGGTGCGGTGACCGTCCTGCGAGTGAAGGAAGTCCGATGACCCCTGGCAGACCACCGCAACCTCCGCACCGCGCATCAATCCGCACCACGCTCCAAGGAGAAGGAATGAACACCCCGAATCAGCCGACGGAGACGCCCGGCGAGACGGTGACCCGGCTGACCCTCGCCGAGAAGGCCGCTCTGACCACGGGTACGGGCTGGTGGCACACCACCGCACTCCCCGACGCGGGCATCCCGGAGCTCCGCCTCTCGGACGGCCCGCACGGACTGCGGCTGCAGAACGACCCGTACCCCGGCCTCCCGGGCATCGACGACAGCGACCCGGCCACCTGCTTCCCGCCGGCCGTCACCCTGGCCTGCACCTGGGACAGCGACCTTGCGGGGCGGGTCGGCGACGCGTTGGCCCGCGAGAGTCTCGCGCACGGCGTGCACGTGCTGCTCGGCCCCGGCGTCAACATCAAGCGCAGCCCGCTGTGCGGGCGCAACTTCGAGTACTTCTCCGAAGACCCGCTGCTCAGCGGGGTGTTGGGTACGGCCTGGGTCAAGGGCCTGCAGGCGCAGGGCGTCGGGGCCTCGGTCAAGCACTTCGCCGCGAACAACCAGGAGACGGACCGCTTGTCGGTCAGTGCGGACATCGACATACGCGCGCTGCGTGAGATTTATCTCCCGGCGTTCCGCCGAGTGGTGACCGAGGCCGCGCCCTGGACCGTCATGTGCTCCTACAACCGGGTCAACGGCGTGCACGCGTCGCAGAATCCGTGGCTTCTGACGGACGTCCTGCGAGGCGAGTGGGGCTACGACGGACTGGTCGTCTCCGACTGGGGCGCCGTCGTCGACCGGGCGCGGGCGCTTGCCGCCGGGCTCGACCTGGAGATGCCGTCCTCGTTCGGCGTGGGCCCTGCCCAGGCCGTCGAGGCCGTGGAATCGGGTGAACTCCCGCAGGAAGCACTGGATCGCAGCGCCGCGCGGGTCGTGGCACTGGCCCGCAAGGCAGCCGCGCACGCGCGCCCGGACGCCGCCTTCGACCCGGCCGCCCACCACGACCTGGCCCGCGAGGTCGCCACACGTGGGGCGGTGCTGCTCAAGAACGAGGGCGCGCTCCTCCCGCTGGACCCCGCCGCTCCCCAACGCATCGCGGTCATCGGTGAGTTCGCGCGCACGCCCCGCTATCAGGGCGACGGCAGCTCACGCGTGACCCCGACCCGGCTCGACGAAGCGCTCAGCTCGGTCATCGAGGCCGCGCCCGCGGCGCACGTCACCTTCGCGCCCGGCTTCCCTGTCGACGCGCCGGACGCCGACGTGGCCGCACTGCACGAGGAGGCCGTCCGTGCGGCGGAGTCGGCAGACGTGGCCCTGCTGTTCCTCGGGCTGCCGCCGAGCTCCGAGTCCGAGGGCTACGACCGTGAGCACATCGAACTGCCGGTAGAACAGACCACGTTGCTCGACGCGGTACGGGCGGCGAACCCGAACACCGTCGTGGTCCTCGCCAACGGCGGCGTCGTGCGCCTGTCCGGGTGGGCCGACGACGTGCCGGCCGTCCTGGAGGGCTGGCTGCTCGGCCAGGCGGGCGGATCGGCCACCGCCGACCTGCTGTTCGGGCGGGCGAATCCGTCGGGCCGCCTCGCGGAGACGATCCCCCTGCGGCTCGCCGACACCCCGGCGTACCTGGCCTGGCCCGGCGAGAACGGCCATGTCACGTACAGCGAGGGCCTGTTCGTCGGCTACCGCCACTACGACGCCCGCGACATGGCAGTCTCCTTCCCCTTCGGCCACGGCCTCTCCTACACCACCTTCGACTACGCGGACCTGCGGGTGGCCTCCGACGACGCGGGGCTCGACGTCACCGTGGCGGTCACCAACACCGGGGAGCGGGCCGGTCACGAGGTCGTGCAGGTGTACGTGGGCGCGCCGGGGAAGCGGGCGCGGCGCCCCGTAAGGGAGTTGAAGGGTTTCGCCACCGTGTGGCTCACGCCCGACGAGACCCGGGACGTCACCATCCGTATCGCCCGCGCGGACCTCGCCTACTTCGACACCGCGGCCGGTACCTGGCTCGTCGAGGGCGCCGATCACCGTGTCGACGTCGGGGCCTCCAGCCGCGACATCCGGCTGACCACGAAGGTCCCGGTCGACGGCGACGCCTGCGCCGACCAGCCGGACGCCGACTCGACCGTCTCGGTATGGCTCGCCCACCCCGTGGGCGGCCCGGCCGTCGCGGCCCTGCTGAGCCGGGTCCAGAAGTCCATGGGCGACGCGTACCCCGAGGAAGGAAGCTCCCGCCACCGCATGTTGCCCACCATGCGCCTCAGCCAGATCGCCCAGCTCCCGATGGTTCCCCTTGGCTTCGGCGACGTACGGGAACTGGTCGAGACGGTGCGGTCGGCCGCAGGCACCGGGAAGGAGGAGACCTCCTGACCCCGGCGTCACCTCTCAGCCGGCGACCGTCCGGAACCCGCAGTTGCCGCTGCTGGAGGCGGGCGTGTTGGCCGAGCGGGCGGCCACGCGGTAGCGGTGGCAGTAGGTGTGGTGGCACAGGTAGGAGCCGCCACGTATGACACGGCGCTCGCCCCTCTCCGGTCCCTTGGGGTCGGTCGAGGGCGAGCGCGCGTAATAGTCCGCGGCGAACCAGTCCGCGCACCATTCCCACACGTTCCCGGCGACCTCGTACAGGCCGAGGTCGTTGGGCGGGTACGAGCGCACCGGGGCGGTCGCCAGCCAACCGTCCGTACCGGTGTTGGCATACGGGAAGCGGCCTTGCCAGATGTTGCACAACCACCGTCCGTCAGGGGTGAGTTCGTCTCCCCATGCGAAGCGCCGGCCTTCGAGTCCGCCGCGGGCCGCGTACTCCCACTCGGCCTCGGTCGGCAGGCGGTGGCCCGCCCACGCGCAGTACGCCATGGCGTCGTCCCACGCCACGTGCACCACGGGGTGGTCCGGCTCAGCGGCGGACAGCGGGCCGTGAGGGTGGCGCCAGTCGGCTCCCCGTACGTCCAACCACCAGGGGGCGGCCGGGTCGGCCCCGAGGACGTTCGCCCGCTCGGCGGCGGCCGCCAGGTGGAACACGGCGGAGCTGCCCTCCCGCTCGGCGACGGTCACGTACGCGGAGTCGGCGACGAACGTCTCGAACATCGCCACGGTGACCGCCGTGACGTCGATGGCGAACGGGGCGACGCGCACCGCGTGCACGGGCTGTTCACCGTCCGCCGGATAGCCCTCGTCGAAGGCGTCCCCCATGAGGAACTCGTCCCCGGGGAGGGTGACTTGGTCGTGTGCGATCGGCACGCGGGCCGGCGTGGGCAGCGATCCTGTCGAGCAGATCCGGGTTTCCGGTACGCAACATCCCATTGACGTCTCCATGACGTGAGTATATGAATTCTCACCTAGGTGAAACTGCACATAGAAATGAGGCGTCGCACACAGCCTCCGTACTCAGGGAGTCCACGTCCGTGAAGTTCGAGTACGTCCTGCTGGGCCTGCTGGCCCGTCGTCCCTACAGCGGGTACGACCTGCGCAAGTGGCTCGAGATCGAAGGGCAGTTCCTGTGGGCGCGGGCGCACCACAGCCAGATCTATCGCAAGCTCGGGCAGATGGAGGTGGACGGCTGGGTGCGGCACGAGGTCGACGCGCGCGAAGGCCGCCCGGACGCCAAGGTGTACCGACTCACGGAGCGCGGGCGCGAGGTCCTCCTGGACTGGGTGCGCTCGCCCTACGAGCCGCCCAGCCGCTTCCAGGAGATCGACTTCCTCGCGCGGTTCAGCGTCGCGGCGCCGCTCGACAAGGACGCCGCGATCCAGCTTGTCGGGACCGAACTCGACCACCGCCGCGCGCAGATCGCCAAGAACCGGGACCGCGACCGCACTCTCCTCTACGAGGACCCGGCACCCGGCCTCGACCAGGACCTCGACCGGCAGGTCCACGACGCTCTTCACATGCTCGGCGCGGCCGCCATGGACCGCTGGGTTGCCTGGCTGGAGCACACCCTGCGCAGCCTGACAGAAGGGAAACCCGTCCAATGAGGGCGATCATGGTGATGTTCGACAGCCTCAACCGGCACATGCTGCCACCGTACGGAGGGGACTGGACCCACGCTCCGAACTTCGCGCGGCTCGCCGAGAAGGCCGTCACCTTCGACAACGCGTACGCGGGATCGATGCCCTGCATGCCGGCCCGCCGCGAACTCCACACCGGGCGGCACAACTTCCTGCACCGCAGCTGGGGACCGCTCGAACCCTTCGACGACTCGATGCCTGAACTCCTCAAGCAGAACGGCGTCTACACCCACCTCGTCAGCGACCACCCGCACTACTGGGAGGACGGCGGCGCCACCTACCACGGCCGCTACAACACCTGGGAGTTCTTCCGCGGGCAGGAGGGCGACCCGTGGAAGGGACAGGTCGCCGACCCCGAGATACCCGACGACCTGAAGCGGGTGCGCTTCGGTGCCGCCTACCGCCAGGACTGGGTGAACCGCCCCCACATGGCGACCGAGGACCGGCACCCCCAGACCCTCACCTTCGACGCGGGCCTCGACTTCGTCCGCACGAACCAGGACGCCGACCGGTGGTTCGTGCAGATCGAGACCTTCGACCCGCACGAGCCGTTCTTCAGCCACCAGCAGTACAAGGACCTCTACCCGCACGATTACGAAGGACCGCACTTCGACTGGCCCGACTACAAGCGCGTCGTCGAGACCGACGGCCAGGTGGAGCACGCCCGCTTCGAGTACGGTGCGCTCCTGTCGATGTGCGACCACTCGCTCGGCCGGGTCCTGGACACCATGGACGAGCTGGAGCTGTGGGACGACACCCTGCTCATCGTCAACACCGACCACGGGCTGCTGCTCGGCGAGAAGGGCTGGTGGGGCAAGAGCGTCCAGCCCTGGTTCAACGAATTGGTCCATCTGCCGCTGTTCGCCTGGGACCCGCGCAACCGCGTCGCGGGCGAACGGCGTTCGGCGCTCGTGCAGACCGTGGACGTGGCGCCGACCTTCCTCGAGTTCTTCGGCGTCGACCGCCCCGGCGACATGCAGGGCACACCACTCCCGGTCGCCGAGGACACCCCGGTGCGCGAGGCGGGCCTGTTCGGTATCCACGGCGGACACGTCAACGTCACAGACGGCCGCTACGTCTACATGCGGGCGCCCGCCTCATCCGACAACGCGCCCCTGTACGAACACACGTTGATGCCGACCCATATGCGGGGCCGCTTCTCGCCCGCCGAACTCGTGGACCTGGAGCTGGCCGAGCCGTTCGACTTCACCAAGAACGTGTGCACTCTGCGCGTCCCGGGCCGCACCCTCGTCAACCCGTACCACCACGGCACGCTCCTCTTCGACCTGGAGACCGACCCCGAGCAGCACACCCCGCTGGTCGACGACGCCGCCGAACTGCGCATGGCCACCTTGCTGGTGGAGCTGATGCGCACCAATGACGCCCCACCCAGCCAGTACGAACGCCTCGGTCTGCCGGCCCACGGCCCGGTCACCGAGAAGCACCTCCTGGTACGGGCCCAGTGCGAGCAGGCCGAGCGGGCCGCCCAACCGCTGCCCCGTGCCGAGGACTTCCCCGAGGGCCGTCTCTCGCTGCGTACGCCCCTCGTAGCGCTGATCTCCGACCCGGTCGCCGTCGAAGTGCTGCGCAGGCACCTACCAGGCGTCGCCGACTCCGAGCTCCTGCAGATGATCGGGGCGACCCCGCTCATCGATGTCGCCGCGATGGCGGGCGCGCTGTTCCCGCCGTCGAACCTGCGCCTGGTGGCCGAGGAACTCGCTCAACTCTGAGGCTCTTGCGGCTACTTGAGCCGGTGACGGGGTTGCCTCCCCGTCACCGGCGATTGCCCTCTCCCTCCCGCCGATCTCCCGCCAAGAAGAACGCAGAGAAAAGAGAAGGCGCGATGCCTGAGCTTAGCCAGAGCACCGTCACGCCCAAAGCCGAGGCCCGGGTCGAGGGGCGTTGGCGACAGCTGTCCCTGCTCGGCGGCACGATGCTGGTCGACAGCACGGAGGCGAGCCTGGTCAGCAGCCTCTTCCCGCTGATCCGGCAGTCCCTCGGGGTTTCGCTGGGCGCGCTGGGGATACTGACCGCCGCAGCCAAGATCGTGGGTGCCTTCACCGGCCCCTTCTGGGTGTGGGCGGCGCAGCGCTGGTCACGCAAGAGCGTCCTCGTGGTGGCCACCGGACTCTGGGGCGTCTGGGGCGTGGCCGCGGGCTTCTCGCAGAACTTCACCCAACTCCTCGTTCTCTACACCGTGTTGGCGGCGGGCTATGCTGCCGCCAACCCCATCGTCACCGAGCTGATCGGCGACCTCTTCGGCGGCTCGTCCCGGGGCCGCGCGGTCGGCGTGGTCTACGGCGCGGTCTCCCTGGTCACTGCCGTGATCGGCCCGCTCAAGGGTCAGTTGGCCGACGCCGACGACGGCTGGCGCTGGGGCCTGTGGGGCATCGGCATTTTCAACATCCTGCTGGGCCTCGCCCTCTGGCTGGGGTTCCACGACCCGGGACGCGGCGCGGCCGAGGAGCAGCTCGCCGACCTCGACCACACCACCCGCGACTGCCACGCGAAACTCACCTGGACCCGGGCGCTCTCGCTCCTCGAGATCCGCAGCCTGGTGATCCTCCTCGTCTCGCGCCTCCTGTCCGGACACCTCCTGGTGGGCACCTTCGGCGTGGTCTTCCTCGTCGACGTCTACGGCTTCAGCACCCAGAAGGCATCCATCGTGCTGCTGCCCTTCGGCGTCGGCTACTTCCTCGGAACGCTCCTCGGCGGCGTCGCCGCCGACCGGGCTACCCGGCGCAGCCCGCGCCACGGACTGGTCGCGGTTCTCCAGGCGGCCCAGTTCGTCTTCGCCCTCGTCGCCTACTTCGGCACCCAGTTCGACTACGACAGCATTGCCCTGTTCTGCGTCTTCTTCGCACTCATGGGCGCGACCCAGGGCATCAACCCGAGTGTCAACCGCCCCATGATCATGGCCATCACTCCACCCGAACTGCGCGGCGCCGCGTTCGCCCTCTACATCTCCATCGTCGAGGCGATCGCCTGGGCCGCCTACAGCCTCGGCGCCGGCTTCCTCGGCGACGCCGTCGGACTGCGCACGGTCTTCCTGTGGGTCCTCGTCGTCCTGATGCTGATCAACGGCGCGTTCCTGACGCTCCTTCACCGCTCGTACGCCGACGACGTGGCCCGCATCCAGCGGGAACTGCACGCGCGCCGCGAACAAGCCCTCGACCCCACTGCCTGACGCGTGCCGGGGGGCCACTGCCCCGCGGCGATCGTTCCCACACACGGCCACACAGAAGAGAGAACCAGCTCATGACAGAAGCGCGACGTCTGCCCGAGGGATTCCTGTGGGGCGCCTCCACCGCCGCCCACCAGATCGAGGGCGGCAATACCAACAGCGACTGGTGGGAGTTCGAGCACAGCGGAATCCCCTACGTCAAAGAACCCAGCGGTGACGCCTGCGACAGCTACCACCGCTGGCGCGAGGACATGGACCTGCTGGCCGAACTCGGCTTCACCGACTACCGGTTCAGCATCGAATGGGCCCGCATCGAACCGGCCCCGGGCGAGTTCTCGCACGCCGCCATCGCCCACTACCGGCGCATGGTCGAGGGCGCCCGCGCACGGGGCTTGCGTCCCATGGTGACCCTGCACCACTTCACCGCACCCCGCTGGTTCGCCCAGCGCGGCGGCTGGGCCGCCGCCGGATCAGACGAACTCTTCGCCCGCTACCTCACCGCAGCCGCACCCATTTACGCCACGGACGTGGCACACGTGTGCACCATCAACGAGCCCAACATCCTCGCCGTCATGGCAGCCGCCCAGGCCGCCCTCGCCTCAGGGCAGGCGGTCAACTTCGCCGAGGACCCGCCGGCCCCCGACGAGGCCACCACCGAAGCCCTGATACGGGCGCACGCCCGCGCCGTCGAAACGGTCAAGTCCCTGGCACCACCGGTGAGTACCGGCTGGTCCGTCGCCAACCTGGTGTGTCAGCCCCTGCCCGGAGCCGAGGATGTCGCCGCGGCATTCCGCCACCCGCGTGTGGACGTCTTCCTCGAAGCGGCCCGCGGTGACGACTGGCTCGGAGTGCAGGCGTACACGCGCACACTCATCGGCCCGAACGGTCGGCTGCCCGTACCCGAGGGCGCGGAACGCACCCTCATGGGCTGGGAGTACTATCCGCAGGCGCTCGGCCATGCCCTGCGGCACAGCGCTTCCGTCGCCACCGGTACGCCGCTGATCGTCACCGAGAACGGCATCGCGACCGCCGACGACGCCCGCCGGATCAATTACACCACCGGCGCTCTGGACTCCCTGGCCGCCGCGATGCGGGACGGCATCGACGTCCGCGGCTACTTCCACTGGAGCGCCCTGGACAACTACGAATGGGGCCGCTACGCGCCGACCTTCGGCCTGATAGCCGTCGACCGCGAGACCTTCGTCCGCACCCCCAAGCCCTCGGCCGCCTGGCTCGGCGCCATCGGCCGCACCCGCGCGCTGCCCGGTACGGCGTGAGGGCATTGAGCGGGCGCGGCGGCAGCCACACAGTCGGACCGGAACGGGGAACGGGCGTGTCCAGATCTTCGCCGGAGGGGGCCGGTGCCACAACGCTCGGCTCGTCCTCGACGTGGGCGTTGTTTGCGCATGTTTTGTTCCACATGTCTCGCGATGACGCATCATGTGGAGTGCGTTGCCATCCTTGAGCCGGTCACAAAGGGCGCCTGACCTGCGGTTTCGCCGAGTGTGCATTATGTGCGCTGTGGGCGTTACGGGTGATATCTTGACGCATATTCGACGCACGTGAGGCCCTTCTGACGCACGTTTGACGCACATCGGCCCCAAAGTCTGACTGATCGTCAGGTGTGTGAAAGTCGCCTCCGCGCCCGGATGACTTGGTGCTCGGAGGCGGCTTTCGCGTACTGACAGAGAGACGCGGGGCGGACTTGGGCATCGCCCTCGCCCTGAACCTGGGAATGCCACACTCATCCCATGGCTGAAGGCGACACGGATTTCTTCCCCGGCTGCGGCCCCGCCAGCAGGATCGCCGTCTCCCTCACCGTCGGAACCCTGCAGGCTATTCGTGGTCGGGTCGGCAAGCGTGGCGTATCTGCGTACCTCGAAAGGGCCGCACAGCGCCAGGTCGAGCGCGACAGCTTGAACGACCTGATCGCCGAGTTCGACCAGGCCAACGGCCCGGCCGACCCCGAGGTCGTGGCTGTCAATCGAACCAAGCTCACCTGGAATGCTCCCTCAACCGAGACCAGGACAGCCAGGTTACCGGCGCCCTCATCTTGGACAGCGAGGGCTTGGCGCCGCTCAGCGGGCACAACACCATCCGCACGGCTCGTGTGTAAGGCGAAGGCGCCCTTGCGCCAATGGCTTGCTGTGGAGTGGGACGAGAAAGACTTCCCTCGCGGAAATAACCCTGCGGTCCGCGACGTCGCCGTCTGGCATCGTGGTCGTGAAGGGGGAGTGGTGGAGCTGAAGCTGTTCAACACGAAAGGTGGCCTAATCGAGGCAATGCCGCATCTTGCTGAGGTCGAGGCAGATGTGCGGGCCCTCATCGAGGCGCACATGGACACGCCCTGCCGCAAGTAGAGGAACACCTCGCTTGGATCCGGGAGTCGAGCCTGGCCCGGGCAGTGACCGGCCGCCAGATCTGGGAACGCAGGGCCGACCTATACCCGAGCCTCCCCACAGACCTCGGCGAGACCCTCCTGGCTCGCTCATGTGAGAGCCGGGAGGGGTGGAGGGACGTTGGTTCCCGAAGGCCCTCAGATGTTCCGGAATTGTGAAGCTGCTGCTCGCGCACGAGCTGCGCAGCGAGGCGCTGCGCATCCTCATTCCCGCGGTCACCGCCTACACCGCTCCAGTTCCTCAACGAAGGTGAGGGAGACAGCGTCCAGCTCGCGGGCAGTCAACTTCCGGGCTTCGACCCGGTGGAGCTGGCCGTGACGGGCGGCGTGGGCTGGCTGGAGTCCCGGCGGCAACGGCCCGCGTCCGAGCGGCCGACCGAGGAAGCCGGGGCGGCGGCCTCTCCCGTCGCGCCTCCGCGGCCTGCGGCTTCGGCGACGGGAGCCGTGCGCGATCCGGGCTGGGACGAAGTCGTCGACTACCTGGTGGAGGAGCCCGGGCTCGGGAGCTGGTCGAGGCGCTGTTGCGCTCCGCCGTACCCGCTCCCGAGGCCGGATTCGAGCTCGGCGAAGCCGCCTGGCCCGCCGAACTGGCCTGGCCCGCCCACCTCATCGGAGTCGTCCTCGCTCCCGAGGAGGACGAAGCCGCACGCGCTGAGGCACGGGACCGCGACAACGCGTACGCGGCAGCGGGGTGGACCGTACGGACCGCGATGGAGTGGGGCGCCGGGGAAATCTTCGGCTCTGGGCGGCTGAGGCACCGCGGTGAGGGCCGCATCAGCCGCTGCACGGGAAGCTGAGGAGACTGGCTGACCGCGACCGGCTGCACAATCGCCCCGACGGGAAGTGGCCGGCCATACGGTCGACGCCGACGCCCGTGTCGTACAGGGCGTCGGCCTCGGCGTGAAGGAATGGCGGCGGCAGCGGGACGTGCTCCAGGCCGCGGAGCACGCGCTACGTTTCCGGTTCGGCCCCGTCATGGCTGCGGCAACTGGCGACACCGACCCGAGCTGGGCACGGTCGAGCGATGTGGGTCAGCTCGTGTCAGGGCGGGTCGGTGTGGGTCAGCTCGTGTCAGGGCAGGTCGGTGTGGGCCGGCTGTTCAGCTCTGCGCAAGCGCGCGCTGGTGATTCCTGGTCAGCGGCGGCCGGTGGCCAGGGTGACGAGGAACTGGCCGCCGCCCGGCTCGATGTCGGCGGTCACCGGTAGTCCCGGTACGAGTCGGGAGAACCGGTCCACCAGCCAATCCGCTGCCTCCTGGGCGTCCCGCATGGTCGGACAACGGCCCACCATCTCGCGGCCCCCCTTGCGCTCCAGCCTCCCGGCAACGGTGATCAGCGGCGCGGGTTCGACCACGTACAGGCGGTCCGGCCAGGCGATGACCGCCTTGACCGCACCCTTGCGGGTGTTGCACGCGCGGTGCGCGAGCCGCTCGGCGACCTTGGCCTTTCGGTCGGCGGTCCGGCTGTCGACGCTGGGCCCCCGCGGGTCGTTCACCGACTCGTCGGGGTCGACCGCCTCGTCACACACCCAGCACCGCCAGCCGTCGCGCTCGGCCACATCATCAAGGAGACTCATCCGAGCAAACTAGCCTGCCCGGCTGCCACCCCGCGCACCAGGGCCCGGCAAAGTCTTGACATCGGCCAACGATGCTGCAACGCCTGTAGGCCACACGGGACCGGCGGAATCCCTCACACGGGCAGTTCGACCGTCTGTGACATGCGGAGGGGGGCCGCGGTGGCTGCGACTACCTGCTCGGCTGTCGGCCGGTGGACTGCCCCTGGATTCGCCGGAGTTCGGCCCGGTGCGGGAGGCGCTCGACGCGCGCTCGGCCGTGGTCTTCATCCACCCCCGGTACGACGCCCTGCATGGGCATGGGGAGTGGGGACTACGGGTCGGCGCCCGCCCTCGTCGTCCGACGGAGGTGGGCGTGGCCCCGTGCCGTCTGGTGGCGGCCCGGATTCCGCTGCGCTACCCCCGGGTGCGCATGGTCACCGCGGTCACCGGAGGCACCATCCCGCTCCTGGCGCAGCACTGGGACGCCGTCCCTGCGCGCGACCCGACCCGAGCTGTACGAGGAACCCGGCTGCGCCATGCGGCGCTTGCGGCGCTTCCGGTACGACACCAGCCTTCAGGAAGACCCTCGGATCTTCGACGTCGTACGGGGTTCGGTCGGCGTCGACCGACTGGTGCTGGGAAGCAACAACCCCCGTGCCCGTTGCCGGAGCGGTCGACTTCATCACGTCCTCGCTGCTGCTGAACGATGTGGAGAAGGCGCAGATCCTCGACCGGAACGGGGCGCAGGTTCTTGAGGGGGGCTTGCCGAGCTGAGGAGCTTGCCCCCGCTTCCCGGTTCGATCGCAGGCTTCGGGGCGTCCGGGTATCCCGGACGTCGTGAAGCCATGCGGGCCGCAGGTCAGGCCGAGGCTGCGGAGGGCGACGCGCAACGCAGCGGGTCACCGGTCGCTTCGTGCAGGGCGCCCTCGATGTGCTCACGCATCAGCCGTGCGGCGCGCTCCGCGTCATGGGCCAGGGCGGCCTCGGAGAGCTCGTGGTGCTCCGCCGCCATGCGGGCCACCGTGCCGGAGTAGTACGTGGCCACCCATCGGTGGTGGATCGTGGTCTCGTCCCGCATCCGCTCCATGATCTCCAGGATGCGTGCGGCCCCGTCACCGTCGTCACCACCGTCGAGCAGGGAACCCCCTTCGGCATGACGGTGAGCGCCTTCGCCCGCCGCGACATCGACCGGATCACCGACGCGGCCTGGGAACTCGACCAGGGGCTACCGAGACTCCCTGCCGCTCCGGGATGGCTGGCCTGCGACCTGGACCGCGCGGTGGAAGGCGGCGACCACCTGCTCCTGATCGGCACCGTCACCTCGGCCGACTCCCGTACGGCTGCACCGCTGGTCTATGGCTACCGCACCTTCGGCACACACTCGGGCTATGCGAGGGACGGCCTGGGCACGACCGCCTTGACCTCGATCGAGTGGGAGACGACCATGAGCGGCGCCGCCGACCGGGCCATCGGGGCCACTGGTCACGGATGCTGTGCGGCAGCAACTGAGGTGAGGTGAAACGGAACCGTGACGCTCGACAGTTTCAGCGACCGCCACCACGGCCGAGCCGTCTTCGCGACGATGACTTCCGATGACCGGGCGGCGATCGGCACCGTGCGCGATGACCTCCGCGCCGCGGGCTATGACGAGGCCGGTGTCCGGGCGTTGCTGGGGATGCCGGTGCTCGACCTCCACCCCGCGGCGTTCCACCACCTCGACAAGCATGTCCTCGGGGCGGACCCTCTCGCGGCCGCGATCAGGCTCTTCCTGCTCGACAGGGCCGTGGACGAACAGGCCGGCAGGGCCCTCCTGAGCGAACCTTCCCTGGACGTGCTGCTCTCGCTGGGGGTTCTGGACGAAGCCGACGGCGGCTTCCGTTCCCAGGTCCACATCACGTGCGTGAACGACCTCCTGCTGGCGACCGATACGGGTCGCTACTCCGACTGGTGGACCGGCGCCGACGATCTCAGTGACCGTGTCATGTACATCGGTTACGACAGTGCAGGGCTGGCCAACGTCGCGCCTCGTAGCAGGGCGAAGCGGACACTCGACCTCTGCTCGGGAAGTGGAATCCAGTCACTGGTCGCGAGCGGGTACAGCGACGAGGTCGTGGGCGTCGACATCAACCCCCGGGCGATCCGGTTCGCCCGGTTCAACGCCGCCCTCAACGGCATCGAGAACACGACCTTCGTCCTCGGGGATCTGCACGAACCCGTCTCGGACCGGGAGTTCGACCGAATCGTCTCCAACCCCCCGTTCGTGCCGGAGGTTCCCGAGGGCGCTCACCTGCTCTATCGGGACGGTGGACCGGACGGGGAACGGCTTCTCGCGCAGATCGTGTCCGGGGCCCGCCAGGTCCTGGCCCCCGGCGGGCTGATGTCCATCACGACCGACCTGTTCAACCTCGAAGATCTGCCCCGAAGGATCGGGGAGTGGCTCGGGGCCAAGGACGGCTTCGACGTCCTGGTTCTCGCCGAGCGTCAGTTCCGGGTCTGGGCCTACGCGGACACCCATGCGTCACACGCCCCGACGACCAGGGAACGGACGGAGTACGCCGCGCGCATGGTGGACGCCCTGGGTGACGCCGGGATCAGCACCGTCCACACCGGGTACATCGTCGTTCGCAGGCAGCCCGGCGGCGGTCCGCGCCCGGGGACTGTCCAGACCGTCAGCATCGCCGGCCCCGTGACGCGGCCGACGGGCTCCCATGTGGTGGACCACTTCCGGTTCCTCGACCGTGACCTGGACGGACACACGGATGGCATCCTGCGGCCGAACCCCGCCGTTCACCTCGTGTCCTCGGCGCCGCCCGGCGGTCCCGAGACTCACCAACTCGTCGCGCCCCAGGACGACTACGTGGCCGACATGGACATCAGCGACCTGACGAGGAAGCTGTGGCAGGCGACAGCCTCCAGCGACGTGCACTGGGGCGTCATCCGGGGCAGTGCGCTCGAGTCCGTCGCCCGGGAGCTCGTGCGGCAAGGCGCCCTCACTCTGGGCGACCTGCCCCCGGCCGGGGGCTCCCGCGACGACTGAGGCGGACAATCCCCGAAGCGGCATCACCTACCGGCCGGAGGCCCGATCGTTCCCTTCGGCTCCACCGCTAGGAACGGTGATTGTTTTCGGACGATTGCGGTGGCGGGAGTACCGGTGGCCGCATCGGTCCGCACGGCTTCGCCGCCGGCTCGGCCGCCGCTCACGCCTTCACGGTCCACTCGTGACGCGGAGACGCGCGACCGGCGTGACCGGTCCGCCGGTCCGCTTGCCCGACCTTCGCGGAACTCCGCGAAGCCGCCGGAAAACTAGGCTGACGTGCTTCTCGATCAACCCAAGTGGTGCAGCCAGTAAGCGACTTGACGATCAATCATGCCCTTGTGCGCCTTTTGAGGTGCTGCTATCAAGGTCCCCTGTCGCTCAGCAGAGCGACTCGGAAGGCGACAGAGAGGAAGCACCATGAGTGACGAACAGAAGCCGTCCAGCGGTGAGAAGGGCAAGAACAAGATCATCCGAACGGCTGCCGCGGCTGCCGCGACCGTCGCTGTCGCCGCCGCTGTGACGGCGACGGGTGCCACGGCCGCGTCCGCGAGCGCCCCGGCGCAGGACGGCCGGTCCACCTTCACGGTCCAGCAGCTCGACGACATGCTGGCGTCCGCGGACCTCGAGAACGCGGACAATGTGCGTGTCGTGAAGGCCCTTGAGATCGCGCCTGGTTCCATCTCCGCAGTGCAGTACGACCGCTGAGTATGACTGTCCGGATCGAGGACCTCCTGCCTCGCGCCGTCCGGGAAGTCCTCGACCGGCAGGACAAGGACTGGACATCACGTTCGGCGCACGCTTCCGGCGACGAGTCGGTCATCTACCTCACAAGCTGCGGGACGACCGACATCACTCAGCCCTACCACAGCCTCTCCTATCTCGCCGGTACGCTGGACGACTCGGGGCATTCCTACGTGGTACGGGATCTCGCCATCGAGTTCTGGCACTACATGATGTCGCCTCCGGTCGTCGAGCAGCTGCGTGCCGTCTGTGTCCGGCGGCTCGAAGCCGAACCCGAGGAGGATTCGCTCCTGCCGTTCTTCATCGACACACTCGATGACAGTCGGCGTTTCCAGCGGGCGTTCGCGACCCTCCGCGACGAGAAGGCCTTCTACGAACTCCCGGCATATCTCGATGCCGTGCGCGAACTCAGTCTGCTCCCCAGGCTGATGACCCTGCTGTCCCGTTCCGCGGTCTACCGGACGTTCAGCAGCGCCTCGCCTCCGGGCATGGAGCACGATCGCATCAACCTCGTGACCCTGCGCCGCGAGATCGAGGCCGGCTTCGGCATCGATGTCGTGGACGCCTTCTACGATCACCACGCCGACCGGATCGCGGCCATGCGCCCCGGCCTGGTGGGTCTGACGATCCCGTTCATCTCCCAGCTCGAACACTCCCTGGCCCTCGCGGCCCGCCTGAAGCGACGCGGTGTCCCGGTGGTCATCGGCGGACCGATCGCCGCGAAGTTCTACAAGTACATCGACGACGTGACCGAACTGAAGGCACTCGACTTCGCCGTCGACTACCTGGTCACCGGCGAGGGCGAGACGCCCATCAAGCGTCTGGCGGACCACTGCCAGCGGGGGGCCGAACTGGGTGACGTCGACAATCTCGTCGACGTCCGGGACCCCCGCCCGCTGAAAAGGTTCTTCTTCGAGAACGTCAATGCTCTGCCGTCCCCGAACTACGGTGTGTGGGACTACGACCTGTACGCCTCGCCGAAGCCCGGTGCGCTCTACTCGCCGACTCGCGGGTGCTACTGGAACAAGTGCTCGTTCTGCGACTACGGGCTTGCGATGAACACGCCGACGTCGCCGTGGCGTACCCGTACACCGGAACGCGTCATCGAGGACCTGCAACTCGCGTCCAAGTACTCCGAGCACTTCTTCTTCGCCGTCGACGTGCTGTCGCCGGCCTACGCCCTGAAGATCTCCGAGGCGCTCATCGCGAGTGATCTGGACATCAAGTGGATGGCCGACTTCAGGCTCGAGAAGAGCTACCGGACGGAGAACACCGAGGTGTTCGCCCGTGCCGGGTGCCTCGGCGCGGCGTTCGGGATGGAGAGCACCGACCAGGACGTCCTCGACATCATCAACAAGGGCACGGAGGTCCTCCGTCTGGAGTCGCTGGTCGGCTCGTTCGCGGATGCCGGCATCCCCGTGCAGTTGATGGGCTTCACCGGACATCCCGGGGAGACACGCCGCCAGGCCCAGGTGACACTGGACACCGCGGAGGCGCTGCTCGAATCCGCCGCGACTGTCGCGCTGGGGAAGTTCGGGCTGACCCCGGGGGCGGACATCGCTCTCAGGCCCGATCATTACGGGATCGATGTCCACTACGACCCCTCCGGCGACCCGGCCATTCCGTGGGAGCTGGACTGGAGCCACCGCGAACCGGTCGACGCCTACCCCGAGGACGACTTCGAGCACGCGCTTCGCCTGGTCAGAGGATTCCCGTACCCGTTCCTGGGTGCCACCTGCACGTTGCACAGCCTGCTGTACTTCGAGAAGTGTTCCCGGGCGCCGTTCCCCATACCGCAGTGGGGATATGCGCAGACCTGGGAAGCGTTCGACGTCATCCCCTTCTACCACTCCCACAGTGACCACAACGGAACCACGCTCTTGAGCGGACTCACAGGGCGCGCGGTCGTCCTCGAAGGCGAACGGGCGAAGCTCTTCGCGACCCTGTTCGACCGCGGTGGATGGCTGCGGATCGACGCGCGGGGAGGCCTCTCCCGGCAGGTACAGATCCTGCTCGACTTCCTGATCAAGAACGCGTTGGCGATGTTCCTGCCGGCGGAGACAACATGACACAGCCCAAGCTCCTTGTCGTCGTTCCGCCGCAAGCGGTGAGCATGCTCAACGGTCCGCCGCTGGCTCCCCTGCTGCTCGAGTACGCACTGGCGCCCCACGGTGTGGACGTCGAATTCTTCGACGCCAACCTGTGTTTCTTCGACTGGCTGCAGAGCGATGTCGTGCGGGCTGCTGTCACATCCCGGCTCAAGGCACTCACCGCCGAAGAACTCTCGCACGACGCGCTCGAGTCGGGGGACCTCACCCGGATCGGCCGGTACCTGTCCTTCCTGGAGAGCGACTACTGCCGTGGAGGGAAGATCAGTGGTGCCAGGGCGGGAGTCGACTGGAACGCCGTCCACGAACTCCTCGTCAACCCCAGGTCAGAGGTGCCCGACCCCGAGTTCCGCGACCTGTGGCTCAGCAGGGCCATGGACGAGCTCTGCCAGGAGATCCTGCGGCGCGAACCGGACCACATCGCGTTCTCGACCCTGTTCCATACGCAGACCGAGGCGGCGGCCGAGCTGTGCGGGAGACTTCGCGGCGCCGGATTCGACGGGCGGATCGTGCTCGGGGGAGCGGCGATCAAGCTGACGGACGACTTGGCGCTCGAACAGCTCATGACCGTCTGTGCCGCCGACCTCGCCTACAAGTACAGCGTCTACGGGGAATTCCCCAGCCTGGCGGCATTCGTGCGCGGAGAGTGCCGCGCCGACGAAGTGGCGAACGCGACCTACCTCGACGCGGCGGGCGCACTGCGCCATGCGAAGGCGAAGGGCGGCACCTTCCGCACGATGGTCCGTGCCCTCTCGTACGACCTGGTCGAACGCTCGGAATACCTTGAGGAGCGCATCTATCCGGTCCTGGTCTCGGAGGGCTGCTACTGGGGGAAGTGCGACTTCTGCGACTACCCGTTCCTCGCCTCCCAGGACCCGTTCAAGGTCAGTGCCTTCTTCCGGCAGGCCACCGACGTGGTGCACGACATCGGTGAACTCGTCGAGAAACGCGGGGTGTCGCGGATCGACCTGATCTCGGACGCCGTGCCGATGGGATACTTCCGTCTGCTCGCCGACGCCGGCGCGGGTCGTCCGCGTGAGCTCGGTGCACGACTCGAATGCTCGATCCGTGCGGAACCGAAGGCGAAGGCCCACCACTTCGAGGCCATGGCCGAGTGCGGCGTCGACCTGGTGACGATCGGCGTCGAGTCGCTGGCGGACGAAGTCCTCGAAGGAATGCAGAAGGGCAACACGTACACCGACATCCTGCGGTCGATGAGGCTGGCCCGTGAGCAGGGCATCAAGGTGAAGGCCAATCTCATCTTCGATCACCCGAGGATGCAGCTGCGTCACGTCGAGGAGACCCTCGAGAAGCTCGACGAGATTCTCCAGTACGTCGAATCGCTCGGCATTCATTCGTTTGGGCTCACCCCCCACGCCCCGCTCGCGTTCACCCCCGAGAGCGCCAACCTCGTCGTGCTCAACGGCCAGAGGACCACCAACGACCACGGTGAGCATCACCTTCGGTTCGTGCGGACCGATATGACGCCCGAGCTGGAGACGCGACTGTCGGATCTGCGGACGGCTGTCGAGACGGCCGCCTATCAGCTGGAGATCGCGCGCGCCGGTGGCCGGAAGGCTCCGGATCGGCGGAAGGTCATTCGTCTTCCGTACCGGTGGGACGGCGACCGTGCGGTCAGGGACACCGTCGCGGACCTGAGCCTCAGCATCCCGGGCGAGTCCGCTCCCTTCTCGTACTTCGTGAAGGGTGGCGCCGATGGGTGAGGCGTCCGACGATCCGCACGGCACCGGACTGGTGGGTTTCGGGGGCGCAGCGGTGACTCCCCTCGGTGGGCTCCCGAGCGCCCCGTCCGCGGCGGCCTGCTTCTTCGGGGTCGATCTCGACATCTCGCGGAGGTTCGGCGACAACTCCGACGGGGCTGCCACCTTCGTCCGGCGCTGGTCCGCCCGGATGCGGCCCTGGGCCCGCCGGTACCGGCCCTCTGCCATCGATGTGGGCATCCTCTCCGGCGACGCGGGCGACATGGTCCGCGGAATCTCCGAGATCTACTCGACGGTCTTCGCGGCCGGGTATGTCCCCGTCGTCATCGGAGGCGACCACACGGTCAGTTATCCGGTAGCCGTCACCGCGGCCGCACGGCACCAGGATCTGACCTACGTCTACCTGGACGCCCATCTGGACCTGGGTTTACATCTCGACGGATCCGGCGAGGTGCACAACGGTAACTTCGTGGCGGCGCTCGCCGCCGGTGGCGCCTTCCGCGAGGTGGTCAATGTGGGCGCGAGGGCCTGGACGACCTACGACGATCCCTACGGCCCCGGCGGCCCCGTCACGGTCATCCGCGACGTCGACCCGGGGGCGCTGTCCGCGCTGAGAGGCAGGAAGGTGCACGTCAGCCTGGATGTCGACGTACTCGATCCGGTGTACGTCCCGAACACGGGGAGCAAGGAGCCTTTCGGAGCCTCCCCGGAGCAGGTCAGACGCGTGATGGCCTGGATCGCGGACAACTGCACTGTCGTGAGCGCCGACGTGTCGGAGCTCGTGCCCGATCCCGCCCACCGTGAGACTGCCGAGATCGCGATGCGATGTATCCATGAACTCGTCAAGGAGCGAAAGACGCGATGAACGAGAGGCCAGCGGCCCAGGTGACCGATGCCGCCGTCGAGTTGCGGCCCCACACGTCGGCGAGCCTCGAACCGCTGCTGCGGTGGAAGAACGACGCCGAGATCCAGCGGCTCAGCGACGACGGGACGCACACGTACACCCGTGAGCAGGTCGTCGCGACGCTGGAGCGCTGGATGCGTCCCAGCGACGACATCGTCCACCTCGCGATCGGGCTCGCAGGCCGTGCGGAGCCGATCGGCTTCCTCCACCTGGCGCTCATCGAACGGGCTCACCGGCGGTGCCGGCTGGGCATCGTCATCGGCGAGAAGGACCTGTGGGGGTGCGGCTACGGGCATCTGGCGGTCGTGCAGGGGGTCGACCACGCCTTCGACGTGCTCGGTCTCGACCGGATCACGGTGGAGGTCTTCGCCGACAACCCACGTTCCCTGCGGCTGTTCGAGCGTGTGGGCTTCGTACGCGAGGGCGTCATGCGGGAGAACATTCTGCGCGACGGACAGCGCGTCGACGAGGTGATCTTCGGACTGCTGCGGCACGAATGGAAGGGCGGGAAGAATTGACCAGGATCGGGATCAGCGTCTCCGACTTCGTGCCCGCTCTGGGACACCTGGACGACACCGTGTACCGGCGGGTCTCCTATGTCGAGTACGGCGGTCACCACCCGCCGGCGAACGACCCCGGCATGCGACACCTCTTCGAAGAGGGCATCGTCAGCGACATGACCCGGCACCTCGTGTCGGTCGAATTGCCCGACGTCCTCGACATCGAGGACGAGGCCAGGCTGATCGCGGAGAACCACGCGGGAACCGAGCCGCGCTACATGGTGACCGACTTCGGTTTCTGGAGGCTGGGCGGGCGAGGCGAGCGAAACCTCTGGTTCCGCCCCGCTTTGCTCGACCGCGAGGTCGCCGGACGCATCGCCCGCAACGTCCAGGGGCTGTCGGCGAAGCTGGGTGCCCCGGTCCATGCCGAGAACCCTTTCAGCCTCACCCACGGCGGCGATCTGAGTCCCCGCGAGTTCATGCAGGAACTGGCCGAGCGCGGAGCGACGCTCTGCTTCGACATCGGGCACTTCTACGCCGCGTGCGTCAACGAGGGCCTGGATGTGGAGCGGGAGGTGGACCGGGTGCCGTTCGAGGCGGTCCGGGTGGCGCACATCGCCGGATTGAGCGAGGTCGGGTACGGCGACCGGCGGCTGCTGCTCGACAACCACAACGTCCCACCGCTGGGGGGTTGTCTTGAGGTGTTACGGATCGTGAAGAAGCGCGCCCCGAAGCTTGGTTGGGTGACCTACGAGGCCGAACTGGCTCCAGCAGAGGTCCAGCACCGCGGTCTCGACGCGATTGAGAGGGCAATGGCATGACCACGTCGGAAGAAGTCGGTCGCGACGTGCCGGAGGCCGACTGTTTCCGGAGTCTGGTCCGGCGGCCCCCGCACGACGAGACGACGACGGAGTACCTCGCCTGGGCTCGCCTCATGGCACAGGTCGTCGACGACCTCTCCCGGTGGGCGCCCAACTTCGCGGTGGCCGTGGCGTCCTCGTACAGATCCCTCGACGGACTGCGGCCCTACTGCGAGTCCGGGGAGTACGAGAACGCGTACACCGAGCCCCTCGCCCACGCCGTGAACTTCGTGCGCCACTTCGTCGCACAGGAGCACCCCGCATGGTTGAAGGACCTCGCCCGCTGCGAGATGTGGTCCAGCCCCATGGCGCAGAATCTGGACGACGCGGAGCGGAAGGCCGTGAAGGAGGCCCTCGGTATCCAGGAACGAGGGGGCAAGGAGTTCGTGATCGTGGGCCACGATGTCCTGGAGACCCTCCAGCACGTCACTGGTTACCGCGACATGACATTCGTCCGGTCCGCTCCGTTGATGTGGCTGCTGCGCGTGCCGCCGCTCGACGTGACGCCCTCGCCGGAGCCGCGTCCGGGCGTCGTCGTCTTCCGTCGGCACGACGACAGCGTCTCCATGTCCTACGTCCCCGCGGGGGGCGCGCGGTGATCGGCGGCGTCAGCATCGGAGTCGCCGTCGAGGCCGCATGTGATCAGTACGCACGCGGAGAAACCTCGGGAGGCTGGGTCACCGACTTCGTCGAGTACGGCGTCCACACGGCCGCCGGGGTTCCGGACTGGGTGGTCGAGACCCGGCGGGCGCTGGGCTCCGGGCTGACACTTCACCCTCTCGACATGAATATGGCCCAGCCGGAACAGGGTGCCGGACCCTGGGTGGAGTCGCTGGCGTCCCTGGTGCGGGAGCACGAGGTCACGGCACTCGTCAGCGATGCCGGCTTCTGGTACCTCGACCGGCGCCGAGGCACGTGGTTCCGTCCCCCGGACATGAACCTGGCGGCGTCACGGTGCGGGGAGAGCGCCGCCGCGATCGCGGCGGCGTGCGGGGTTCCGTTCCGGGTCGAGAACCCGCCACTGGAGTGGCTTCCGAACTCCCCGTGCCTGTGGTCGTTCCTGGACGAGGCGTCGGACCACGAAGGCGTACAGATCTGCCTCGACCTCTCGCACGTCCTGCAGTTCGAGCGCAATGTGCACGGACGCAGCCCCGTCCTGCCCCGCTCCTTCCCGTGGGAGCGGGTCGCGGAGATCCATCTCGCCGGATATGTGAGGGCCGAGTACGGGGGCCGGCCCGTGTACCTCGACCAGCATCTCGCCGACATCCCGGCGGAGGAGTACCGACTCCTGGCCCAGGTCGTCGAACTGCGCGGTACGGAGACCCCCTTGGGTATCTGCCTGGAGATGGAGCCGCGCGAGCCGGGGGCCTTCGTGGCTGCGGTCGACAACATCCACACGGCGATCGGCGCCGTAGCCTGACACGGCGGCTGCCGTCTGCTGTGCAGATCGGCCTTCGCGTTCAGCCCAGTGCACCGCCCATGGCCGCGAGGAGCAGTCCGAGAGCAACAGCGCTACAGGCCGGCGCGAGTGTGATCGCACCCCGATTGCCGGACCGTCGGGGACGTTGTCCTTGGGCGGGCGCGGCCGGGTTCTCCGTTGCGGTGTCTGTGGTGGTGTCCGTGGTGGTGTCGACCGTTCTGACCAGCAACGCGCGGCAGTGAGCTGCCAGTTCGGTCATGTTGCCGTCGAAGGGTGCGGTGGTCTCGGCGCGGGCCGGGGCGGTGGTGCCGCCTTCGAGCAGTCGGCCCGCACGGATCTGTACGTGGCGCGTTCCGCGGGCTGTCAGGCTGATCCACTTCCCGACGTGCTCGCCGCGGATGACGGCGCCGCCGTGTTCCCGGTAGACGGTGTGCTGACGCCACAACAGGTCGGCGGGTTGCCGACTGATCGTAAATGGGACACCGGCTGTGGCCTTGTTGCCAGAGTCGATGTCCCCCTCGAACGCGGTCAGTTACCCGCCCCGGGCCTCAGCCGCAGCGTGAGGATCTGGAACGGGCGGAGCGCCAGGCGTATCTCCCGGCCGTCCGCCTGTACGGCGTCCACGCCCTCGCCCGGGGCGGGTTCGCGTTCCAGCAGGTCGGTCGCGACCGCCGACGCCAGCGGGAAGCCGGTGGTCAGGACGGTTCGGGCGCGTCCGCCGTGGGCCTCGTAGAGGCGTACGACGATGTCGCCGGAACGGTCGTCGGCGAGTTTGACCGTCTCGACGACGACGGCCTCGCTGTCCGTGCTGACGAGCGGCCGGACCTCGGCCGAGCCGGGGAGGCTGCGCTCCGGCTGGTTGAACGCGTAGCCCTCGCGCACGGCGTCGGCGATGTCGGCGCCGATGACGAACCCGTAGCGCAGCCGGTGGTGGCCCTGGTCGGCGTCCGGGTCGGGGTAGCGGGGAGCGCGGAGCAGGGAGAGCCGGAGGGTGGTGGTGGTGCCGCCGTCGGCGCGGACGTCCCGGGTGACCTCGTGCCCGTAGGTCGAGTCGTTGACCACCGCCGCACCCCACCCCCGCTCGCCGAGATGCAGGAAGCGGTGGGCGCAGATCTCGAACTTGGCAGCGTCCCAACTGGTGTTGGTGTGGGTGGGGCGCTGGACGTGTCCGAAGGGGATCTCCGCACTGGAGTGGCCGGCCCGTACGTCGAGCGGGAAAGCGGCCTTGAGGAGCTTCTCCCTCTCGTGCCAGTCGATCTCGGTGTCGATGTCCAGACGCCGGGAGTCCTCGGGCAGGGAGACCAGCTGCTCGACGCGGGAGTCGCCGAAGGTCCGCACGATCCGGACACCGCCGTCCTCCGCCCGGACCGAGTCGGCGTCGAGGAGGTCGTGCACGGTGTTGCGGTAGAAGGCGTCGATGTCCCAGGCGTCGTACTCGTTGGGGAAGTCCTGGTGCAGTTGGAGGAGGTTGGCGGCGGCGCCGGGGGCCAGCGCTTCGCGCTCGGCCGCGATGTCGTACGCCGAGGTCACCAGGCCCCGGGCATCGATCCGGACACGGACCAGGCCGTTGTCCAGTACGAAACCGTCCCCGCAGGGGACCGGTGCGACGGGCCGGACCGGCGGCCGGGGCCGGAGCGTGGCGCCGAGGGCGGGGACACCGTCGCGGGCGAACGGAGCGGAGTTGAAGACCACGGGCAGGCTGCCCTCGCCTGCCAGGGCGCGCTGGGCGGCGTCCGTGAGCGCGCCCAGCTCGGTGGTGACGGCGGCATAGGTCTCCTCCGCCTCCCGGTGCACCCAGGCGATGGAGGAGCCGGGCAGGATGTCGTGGAACTGGTGCAGCAGGACCGTCTTCCACAGCCGGTCCAGGGCCTGGTACGGGTACGCGAATCCGGTGCGCACGGCGGCGGTCGCCGACCACAGCTCCGCCTCCCGCAGCATGTGCTCACTGCGCCGGTTGCCCTGCTTGGTCCTCAGCTGGCTGGTCAGCGTGCCGCGGTGGAACTCCAGGTACAGCTCGCCCTGCCACACCGGCGCGTCGGGGTATTCGGCATGGGCCCGCTCGAAGAAGTCCGCCGGGCTCTCGATGACGACCCGGGCCGAGCCCTCCAGGTCGGCGAGCCGCTCCGCCCGCGCCAGCATCTCCCTGGTGGGGCCGCCGCCGCCGTCTCCGTATCCGAACGGGAGCAGCGAGCTGTTGGCCGCCTCCTTGTCCTGGAAGTTGCCGACGGCGTGCGCGAGTTCGGCTCCGGTGATCTCGGCGTTGTAGGTGTCGACCGGCGGGAAGTGGCTGAAGATCCTGGTGCCGTCGATGCCCTCCCACCAGAAGGTGTGGTGCGGGAACTTGTTGGTGGTGTTCCAGGAGATCTTCTGGGTGAGGAACCACCGGACCCCGGCCAGTTTCATCAGCTGCGGCATGGCCGCGTGGTAGCCGAAGGTGTCGGGCAGCCACATCTCCTCGGTCTCTACGCCGAACTCGTCGAGGTAGAAACGCTTTCCGTGGATCAGCTGCCGGGCGAGGGACTCGCCGCCGGTGATGTTGGTGTCGGGCTCCACCCACAGGCTGCCGACGGGGAGGAACTGCCCCTTCTGCGCCTTCTCCTGGACCCGGGAGTAGACCTCGGGGCGTTGCTCCTTGAGCCAGGCCAGTTGCTGGGCCTGGGACATGGCGAAGAGGAAGCCCGGGTGGTCGTCCATGAGATGGGTGACGTTGGAGAGCGTCCTGGCGACCTTGCGGACGGTCTCGCGCAGCGGCCACAGCCAGGCGGTGTCGATGTGGGCGTGCCCGACGGCGGACATCCGGTGGGCGCCGGGTGCGGCGGGGGCGGCGAGCGCCGGGCGCAGCACCTCGCGGGCGGCGGTGGCGTTGCCCGCGATGTCCTGCAGGTCGACCACGTCCAGGGCCCGCTCGATGCTGTGCAGGAGCTGCCAGCGGCGCGGGTCGGCCTCGGGCAGTTCGCGCATGAGCCCCCCGAGGACGTCCAGGTCGTGGGCGAGTTCCGACACCTGCGTGTCGAAGACCGCCAACTCCAGCCGGAGCAGCTGGTACAGGGGTGCGTCCGCGGAGCCGGCTCCCGTCAGCCAGGAGGGGCGGTCGCCGGTCCGGGTGGGGATGTGGTCGTCGTTCAGGTTGGGATTGGCGGCTGCCTCGACGTAGTAGGTGAACTCCTCGCCGCCGACAGCCGGGTCGGCGACCGGAATATAGGCGTTGCGGGGGTTGAGGGCCTTCACCACGCTGCCGTCCGCCCGGTGGACCAGGCCCTCGGTGGAGAAGCCCGCACCGGTGACGTTGAAGCCGAGGTCGATGACTGCCTCGACCCGTAGACCGGCCCACTCCCGCGGGACCGTGCCGCTGATCCTGAACCAGCTCGTGGACCAGGGCGGCCCCCACCGGTGCCCGAGCGCCACGGGCTCGTACGGCGCGGCCAGGCCGTCGGACACGGAGACCGGTTCGCCCGGCGCGTTCCAGATCGCGATCTCGACCGGGACGGTACGCGCGTGGACCGCTGGCCTGATGCGCTGGTTCAGCACCCGGTCGAGCCGCTGCTCGGTGAGGCGTCGCTTGCTGTGCACGGATTCCTCCGTCGTCGGTTCGGTGCGACCGGTCGGGCCACCGGCCGGGGCGTACCGGCAGGTGGCCCGACCGGGGGGTATCGGCAGGTGGACCGGCCGGGGTGGCCCGACCGGCCGCACGGACGTCAGTCCTCGACGGGTCCCAGATCCGGGGTGCCCCGCAGCTCCACCGTGCGGGTGGTGGCGCTGTGCAGTTCGAGGACCGTGATCTCGTTCCGGCCGGCGTTCAGGACCGGTGCGGGGACATAGAGGGTGGTCTGCGGTCCTCGGGACCAGTACCGGCCGAGAGCGAAGCCGTTGATCCAGACGTGGCCCTTGGTCCAGCCGTCCAGGGCGATCCAGCCGTCGGCCGGCTGCTCGATGTCCAGGTGCCCGCGGTGGAACGTGGGGCCGACCGGGGGCGAGGCGGGATCGGACGCGGTGAAGGACAGCCTGCCGAGATCATCGAGAGGCAGCGGCCTGCTGGACCAGTCCTCCGGGGCGAGTGAGTTGACGGTGACCTCACCGAGCAGCCCCTTGCGGTCGTGCATGCCCTGGCCGTAGTTGACCCTGCCCTGGTTCTCCACCAGCACGGCCAACCGCGCGCCGCTGCGGGGCGAGTGGAAGGCGAGGCTGTGCTCGTGGCTCTCGCGCTCCAGTACGCCGACGGGCTGGCCGTCGACGAAGACCTGGGCGCGGTCGCGCACCTCCGCGATGCGCAGGACGGTCGGCCCGGCCGCCGGGAGCTCCGTCTCGTACAGGACGAATCCGAAGGACTGACCGAGCTGCTCCATGATCTGCGGGCGGTCGGCGTGCACCGCGCTGCCGAGCTGCTCGCGCTGGTCCAGCAGGCCCGCGCACACGGCGAGTTCGGCGGTGGCCGGAGCGAGCTTGGGCGCGGGGGCCGGTACCGGCTCCTCGGGGACGGGCGCGTACCGGGCGATGACCTCGCGGAAGGCGGCGTACTTGGGGGCGGGGTCGCCTGCCTCGTCCAGGCACGCGTCGTAGTCGTACGAGGTGACGGTGGCGCGGTAGGTGCCCTTGTCGTTGGCGCCGTTGGTGAAACCGAAGTTGGTGCCGCCGTGGAACATGTAGATGTTGACCGAGGCACCGGCCGCGAGCATCTGGTCGAGGTCCGCCGCGGCGTCGGCCGCGCTGCGGGTGACGTGGGTTCCGCCCCAGCGGTCGAACCAGCCGATCCAGAACTCGCTGCACATCAGCGGCCCGGACGGCTGATGCGTGCGCAGGGCGGCGAGCCCGGCGTCCACCCGGCTGCCGAGATTGACGGTGCGCAGGACGCCGTCGAGGCCGCCACGTTCCAGGTCTGAGGGCTGGTCGCAGGTGAACAGCGGCACGTCGACTCCGTGCCGGTGCAGCAGCTCCGCCAGATCCTCCAGATATGCGGAGTCGTTGCTGTAGGCGCCGTACTCGTTCTCCAGCTGTACGGCGATGACCGGGCCGCCCTGCGTGGAGAGGTAGGGAAGGACGGGCGGCAGCAGGGCGCCGAGGTACTCGTCCACCGCCTTCAGGAAGCGGGGGTCGCAGCTGCGCAGTTCGATGTCCTCGTCGGTGAGCAGCCAGGACGGCAGGCCGCCACCCTCCCACTCGGCGCAGATGTACGGGCCGGGGCGGAGCAGGACGTGCAGGCCCTCGGCGGCGGCCAGTTCGAGGAACCGGCACAGATCGAGACCTCCGTCCAGCCGGAACTCGCCCGGACGGGGCGAGTGGAGATTCCACGGGACGTAGGTCTCGACCGTGTTCAGCCCCATCAGACGCGCCTTGCGAAGCCGGTCGGCCCACTGCTCCGGATGGATCCGGAAGTAGTGCAGCCCGCCGGAAATGATTCGCAGCGGTCGGTCGTCGAGACGGAAGCCGTCTACGGCAACCTCGAGTCGTGGCATTGCCTTGGTCTCCTCGATGATGGGGCTGATGGAACGGGTGCGGTGGGTCAGCTCAGCGGACGGCAGAGCAGCGCGTCGGGCACGCCGCCGTGGTTCCACTGCCAGGTGAAGGCGACACCGGCGACGTACTCCTTGTCGGTGCACTGACCCTTGTAGTAGCCGGGGGCCCAGTCGCTCTGGACCGAGCCGCCCGACGCGGGACGGTTGTCGCTCTTGTCGAACCAGACGTTGCGGCCGGTCAGCGGCAGCGGTGCGGCGGACGGCGCGCAGAGCAGGCCGGCCATGGCGTTGCCGCTGACGCTGTAGCCGACGGCGAAGGTGTTGTCGGGGCACTGGAGCTTGTTGTAGCCCGAGGCCCAGTCGCCGTGCGTGACGTAGCGGTCGTCATGGACGGCCACCCAGTCACCGGTGCCCTTGGCGGGCTGGTTCGCGTCGGTGCACAGCCCGCGCTTGTCGCTGCGGCCGAGGCCGATCAGACGCTGGCTGTCGGGGCAGTTGCCCTTGCGGTAGCCGGGGCTCCAGTCGCCCTGGGCGAGCATGTGGGAGGAGACGTTGTGGTCGCGGAAGTCGAGGTCGAGCATGTTCCAGTGGTCGACCTGTGCGACCGGACCGGAGACGCCGGAGGCGTTGACCAGCTTGTTCCAGTCGGCGGAGCGCCAGTCACCGGGGTCGCTGAGGCTCTGCCGCTTGCCGGTGGCGTCGTAGGAGATCAGGGCCCAGTTGTCCTGCGGTTTGCCGTTGGCGTCGGTCCATCCGACCATCGGCCAGATGGCGAAGTCGGTGTCGTTCTGGACCAGGATGTCGGTGAAGTTGTCGAACCAGGTCTTCTCCTTGGCGTCGTCCGATCCCCGGCCGGCCGCACCGAACTCGCTGATCCAGACGGGGGCGGTGAAGTGCTGGCCGGCCTGGGTGACGAACAGGGCCTCGTCGTTGACCAGTTGCTTCAGCTGGTCGAGCGGGAAGTCCTCGTACGGCCAGTCGTTGGTGTGGCCCGGTCCACTGGCGGCGCCCGTGTAGTTCGGCCCGGTGTAGCCGTAGAAGTGCGCGGCGTAGACCAGCTTCCCCGAGGCGATCAGGGTGTTGGAGAGGTTGCGGACCGGGGTCAGCATCGGCCGGCCGTAGTTCAGCCCGTCCAGCGGGATGCCCTGCCAGTTGATGCCCTCCATGATGATCAGCATGTCGGGGTCGGCTCCCAGGATGCGGGTGCCCGCCAGCTCGAAGGCCGCGTACGCGTCGTGGTCGTCGCCCATGCCCCAGTTGGGGTCGTCCAGGGTGTCGCGGCGGATCTCGTTACGCAGGTCGGCGCCGACGACCCGCTTGTTCGCCTTGTAGCGGTTCACCAGGGAGACCCAGTCGTCCTGCCACTGCTGGGCGGTCTGGCCGCTGTTCCAGCGCTCGTTGCCGTCCAGGCCGCAGCAGAAGCGGTAGGTGGTGGTGTGGTTGTTGAGGATGACCGCGAACCCCTCGGCGGTCAGGGCCGCCACCACCGCGTCGTACACCTGCAGCGGGGTCTTGCCCTTGAGCTGCGGGTTGGCCGCGACGGCCGAGTCGGGCACGATCGTGGAGTCGTGCAGCATCGCGTTGGCGAACGGCAGCCGGATGCTGTTCAGTCCGAGTTCGTGGAAGTCGTCCGTGATCTGTTTCAGCGGCGCGCGGTCCAGGCCCAGCGGGATGTTGTGGGAATCCTGGTCCGCCTGGTGGTTCGCGGGGTCGTTGACGTCGCCGCTGCCCTCGTAAGTGCCCTGGGCGCCGGACCAGTTGCCGGCCTTCAGCTTGAAGCGGTTGCCGTTGGCATCGACGATGTACCGCCCCCGGGTGCTCAGCGGCCCCGTCCAGGAGGCTGCCAGCTGCGGTCCGGTCAGGGGGGTTGCGGTGCTGGTGCTGGGGGACGGCGCTGCGACGGAAGCGGAGGTTCCGGTGAGAACGAGGGTGGCCGCGGCTGCCGTGGCGGGCAGGACGCGGGAGAAGAATTTCCTGACGGCGGGAGCCGACCTAGCGGATCTCATGCTTGTCCCCTCCAAGGGTGGGGTGGGTGTGGGGGTTGGATCTCCAGGTGGTGCGGCCCGGACCGGGTGGTCCGGAGTCAGGTGGCTCCGGACCGGTGGTCCGGAGCCAGGCGCGGCTCGGTGGCTCTCTCAGCCCTTGAGCCCGCTGGTGGCGATGCCTTCGACGATGTAGCGCTGGGCGACCAGGAACATGGCCACCAGTGGCGCGATGGTCACGACGGCCCCCGCGAACAGTCCGGGCAGGTTGACGGTCTGTGAGGTGAGGAACGTCGACAGGGCGATCTGGGCCGTCCACGAGGACGGGTCCTGCCCGATGACCAGCGGCCACAGGAAGGCGTTCCAGCTGTCGATGAAGGCGAGCGCGCCGAGCGAGGCGAGCATCGCTCCGGACGACGGCAGGGCGATCCGGCGGTAGAGACCGAGCCAGCCGAGCCCGTCCAGGCGTCCGGCCTCCTCGATCTCGCTGGGGAACTGGAGGTAGAAGTTACGGAACAGCAGAACGGCGAAGGGGTTGAACAGTCCGGGCGCGATGATCCCCCACAGGGTGTTGACCCCGCCCATGGAGCCCACGACGACGAAGGTGGGGACGAACGTCACCGAGCCCGGGATCATCAGCGTCGCCACCACCAGGGCGAGCAGAACGCCCCGTCCGGGTACCGGGATCCGCGCGAGGGCGTACCCGGCGGCCGACGCGAGGAGCGTCGACACCGGGGCGGTGATCCCGGCGATCAGCAACGAGTTGCCGAGGGCCTGGCCCATGTGCAGCGCGGGGTCGCTGAAGAGCGAGCTGAAGTTCTCCCAGTGCATCGACGACGGCCACCAGGTCCAGTGCGGTGACGTCAGACCCTGCGTGTCCATCAGGGCATTGCGCAGCATCAGATAGAAGGGCGCCAGGAACACTGCCGTCAGCAGGCCGGCCAGCACGCCACGCACGGACCGGCGCAGTACCGGCGGCAGGTGTCGGGCGGTTGTCATGTTGCTCACTCCTCACCCTTCCCGAAGCCGGTGATCCGGCCCTGGATCAGGGTCACGCAGACGATGAGGGCGGTGAGCACGAAGGCTCCGGCCGACCCGAGGCCGTAGTTCTGGGAACCCATCGCGGTGTCGTAGAGATAGCCCAGCGGGGTTCGGACCGGGGCCGCTGCCCCTCCGGACTGCCCGCTGTTGAACAGGTTGTAGAACTCGTCGAACGCCTGGAAAGCGGCGATGAACTGCAGCATCAGGACGGCTACCGAGGTGTTGCGCAGCATCGGCAGGGTGATCCTGCGCAGCAGTCGCAGGCCGGTGGCGCCGTCGAGGGCGGCGGCCTCGTACATCTCCTTCGGGATGCCCTGGAGCCCGGCCAGGAAGAGCACCATGTAGAAGCCGACCTGGAGCCAGAGGCGGAGGGTGACGAGGGCGACCCAGTACAGCGGCGGCGAGGTGGTCTGCAGCCATGGTTCGACGTCCATGCCGAACCAGCCGCCGATGGTGTTGGCGATGCCGCTCGGCAACCCGTTGAACAGCGACATCTTCCACAGCAGGGAAGCTGCGACGTAGGAGACGGCAGCCGGGATCAGGAAGGCGGTGCGCAGGACGGCCCGGCCGCGCCGGATGCGGTGCACCAGCAGCGCGAGCCCCAGCGAGGCGGCGAACGTCAGCGGCACGATGAACACCGTGAACAGCAGGATCTGGCCGAGTGACTTACGGAACACCGCATCGGAGAACAGCGTCTGGTAGTTGTCCAGGCCGACCCAGTGCCCCAGGGCGATGGTGCCGCGGGCCTCACTGAGACTGAGCAGGAAACTCCAGCCGATGGCAACGTACTTGAAGAGGCCCAGGCCGATCAGCAGGGGCCCGGCGAGCAGTGCGAACGCTCCCCAGGCACGCCAGTCCGTGCGGGAACGGCGGAGGGGGGCGGTGCCCCGCGGCTCGGCCGCGGGGCACCCGACACGCTCGGGGTCAAGCGTGGATGGAGGTGCGGACGTCATGATGCGCGCTGCTTGTCGATGTCACTCTGGGCCCGCTTGGCCGCGTCGGCCAGGAGCTTGGCGGCGTCGCCCTGCCCGCTGACGATCTTCGCCGCGGCTGCGGCGAAGAGGTCGCTCACGGTCTTGTTCCAGGTGCTGGGGTTGTTCCTGCCGTACTTGGCGCCCAGTTCGACGGTCTCCTTGGCAGGTCCCTGGCTGAGCTTGCTGGCGGTGGCGGCGACGGACTTGCGTGGCGGGACGTGGAGGCCGTAGCTCTGCGACCAGTCCTCCTGGAGGTCGGTCTGCTGGACCCAGAGCCACTGGACGAACTTCTTGGCTGCTTCCACGTGCTTGCCCTTGGCGTTGACGCAGGTGCTCCAGCCACCGACGCGCACAGCAGGCTTGCCGCCGGACTTGAAGGCGGGCCAGGGCAGGACGCCGAAGTCGTCACCGAGTGCGGTCTTGATGGCGGGCATCGACCAGAGGCCGCCCCACTGCATCGGGACGACGTTCTGGGTGAGGGCCGAGGGGTCCCACCAGTCGGTGGTGAATCCGAGCAGCAGGGACTTGTCGTCGTGGAGGCGCTTGAGCCCGGCCACGGCCTCGGCGGCCTGGGCGGAGCCGAAGGCCGCCTTGCCGTCGTGGGTGACGAGGTCGCCGCCGTTGGAGAACACGGACAGGATGGCGCTGTCGCCCAGACCGTCCTGGCCGACGAACAGCCCCTTGGTCTTCTTGGAGCTCAGGGCCTTGGCCGCTTCGACGAGCTCGTCGAAGCTCTGGGGCGGGGTGATGCCGGCCTTGGACAGCGTGCTCTTGCGGAAGTAGAGCATCATGATGTCGTCGAGGGTCTTGACGCCGTAGAGCTTGCCCGCGACGGTCACCATCTCGAGGGCGCCCGGGTTGAAGTCGGACTTGGCGCTGCCGTAGAGGTCGTCCAGCTCGGCTATCTGGCCGCTCCGGGCGAAGCTCTCGCTGAAGTCGCCGATCTCGAAGACGTCCGGGGCGGCATCGGTGAGCAGGGTCGCGTTGAGCTTGCTGGTGTAGTCGCCCGGCGTCCAGGTGACCTTGACCGCGATGTCCGGGTGGGCCTTGGTGAACGCGGTGGCGTAACGGGTGAGGGCCTGCTGGGTACCGGCCTCGCCGTAGGCGTGGGACCAGACGTTCAGGGTGGTCTTCGCCCCGGAGGAGCCACCACCGGTCGGGTCGCTGCTGCAGGCGACCGCTGCTCCTGCGACGAACAGGACGGATCCGCCGAGGAATCCCCTGCGGCTAAGCTTGGCTCTCTGTGCGCTCACTTCGGGTCCTTCAGATTCAGAGGGTTGGGCGTACGTGTTGTTGTCCGGCGTGGCCGGTGTCCGGAGTTCACCGTTGGCAGACGGTGGAGGACATTCGGCTGTGCCGGACACTTGGGCCGACGAGCAGGATGGTGTGCCCGGTCAGGGGAAGAGGGCCTGGATGCCGACGACGGCGGCTCCGCGGGCCCACTCCTCCCAGGGGAGCGGACGCAGGGTCAGCGGGCATTTCGCCGCTGCTTTGAAGCAGTTCGCCGCGTAGGCGTCCTTGATGTGCGGTCCGAAGAGGTCGAAGGTGTCGAGCCCCTCGCCGGTGACGACGACGCGCTCGGGACCTACGAGGTTCACCAGTGTGGCGATGCCGACGCCGATGGCGTGGCCCGCCCTTGCGAAGGCGGCCTGTGCGGTGGGGTCTCCACCACGGGCGAGCTGAACCGCGCCGTCGAAGTCCAGATCCGGTTGGCCGGTGGTGCGGCGTACGGCAGTGAGGACGGCGTCGCTGGATGCGATGGCCTCGACGCAACCGACCTGGCCGCAGTGGCACCGCGGTCCGGCCGGGTCGATGCTGATGTGCCCCATCTCCCCGGCGACTCCGTACGCCCCGGCGACCAGCTCACCGTTGATGACGATGCCGGAACCGACCCCGGCTCCGATGCAGACCAGCGCGAAGTACTCGGTGCCGATGCCTTCGCCGAACCAGTGCTCGGCGGAGGTGATGGCCTTGACGTCGTTCTCCACGGTGACGGTCAGGCCGGTCGCCGCGGCGAGGGTATCGGCCAGCGGTACATCGCGCCAGCTGGGGAGCACGGAGTAGCGAACACGCCCGCGGGGGCGGTCCACGTCGCCGGAGACCGCGATGCCCAGGTGCCGGGTGCGGGCCCGGTACTCGGGTTTCGTGTCGAGGAGTTCGGAGACGAGCTCGGCCAGTAGCTCACACACGGAGACCGGGTCGCGGTCGCCCAGAGGCCGGCTGGCGGTGGTCCGCATCTGGGCCCGCAGGTCACAGACCGCGCCGATGAGGGTATCGGCACTGATCTTCACACCGACGATGAACTCCCGGTCGGGAGTGACGGCCAGCGGGTTCACGGGGCGTCCGGCCCCTGGAGCGGTGCGCTCCGGGGGGAGCTCGTGCAGGTAGCCGTCGTCGATGAGTGGTCGTGCGGCTTTGGTCACAGCGGTCGAGGACAGCCCCGTCCGGCGGGCCAGCTCCACCCGGCTGAGCGGGCTCTCGGCCAACAGCAGGGCGAGGATGGCGGTTTCGGCCGGTGCGGTGACCAGTGGCCGAGAGTGGTTTGGAAACACGGCCGAAACCTACGATAAATAAATAACTTCGTCCAGTATTGATTTTCTTGTTCGGGCGGTTCTACGCTCTGGCCCAACTCCGGCCACTTCAAACCTTGTTCGCCGTGGACGGTTGCCCGGTCCTGGCCGACGCTCGACACCCCTCTGGAACTTCTGTGCCTCCCATGCCCTCATCCGTATCCTTCGACGCCGCCCGCGAGCTGGCGGTCCTCCGGACCCCGAACAGCGTCTACGCTGTGCGTATCGGCGCGGACGGCAGCCCCCGGCATCTGTACTGGGGGGAACAGCTCGACGCCGAAGCCCTTGGTGAGCTGCTCGTGGCCAACTCGCCTGCTGCGAGCAGCTTCGAGTCGGACGCGGCCCCGGACGAACTGGCCCCGCAGACCGGTGCGCGGTTCGGACCGGCCGGCCTCCAGGTACGGTTCGACGACGGCACCCGCGGGGCCCAGTGGTCCTTCACCGGCCACACGGCCCAGGACGGCGAACTCCGTCTGCAACTGGCCGATCGCCGGTATCCGCTGGCCGCCGAACTGTGCTACCGCGTCCGTCCCGGAAGCGACGTCGTCGAGCGCTGGGTGGAACTCACCCACACCGGCGCCGACGGTTCGGGGCCGATCACCGTGGACCGGCTGGACTCGGCTTCCTGGTCGCTGCCGGCCCTGCCCGACTACCGGCTCAGTCACCTGGTGGGCGGCTGGAACAGCGAGTTCCAGCTGAACCGCGACCGCCTCCCGGTCGCCGAGACCGTGCTCACCAGCCGCCGCGGTGTCACCAGCCACCATGCCAGTCCCTGGCTCGCTCTCGACGACGGCACCGCCGGCGAGGAACACGGCGAGGTCTGGAGCACCGCTCTGGCCTGGAGCGGGAGTTGGCGCATCACCGTGCACCGCGACCCGGTCGGCCGGACCACCTGGACCGGCGGCTTCGGCCACGAAGGGCTCAGCTGGACCATCCAGCCCGGTCAGAGCCTGCACACACCCGTCTTCGCCGGCCTCTACACCCGCGACGGCTTCGGCGCCGCAAGTCGCGCCTGGCACACCCACATCCGCGACACCGTGCTGCCCGACACCGACCGCGACCGGCCCGTCCTCTACAACTCGTGGGAAGCCACCGGCTTCGACGTGGACGGGCCCCGCGAGCTGGGCCTGGCCCGGCTGGCCGCACGTCTGGGGGCCGAACTCTTCGTCGTCGACGACGGATGGTTCGGCAGCCGCAGCAGCGACCACGCGGGCCTCGGCGACTGGACACCCCGGCCCGAGGCGTTCCCCGACGGTCTGCGCCCGCTGTCCGACGAAGTGCACCGCCTGGGCATGGAGTTCGGGCTGTGGGTGGAGCCGGAGATGGTCAACCCCGACAGCGACCTCTACCGCGCCCATCCCGACTGGGTCGTCCACGCGCCGACGCGGGACGCCACCGAACTGCGCAACCAGCTCATGCTGAACTTCGCCCGCCCGGAGGTCGAGGCCTGGGCCCACCGCACCCTGGACCAGCTGGTGCGCGACCACGGCATCGACTGGTTCAAGTGGGATGCCAACAGGGTCGTCACCGAAGCCGGATGGGCCGGTGCCCCGGACCCCGACCGGCTGTGGATCGATCACACCCGCGCCGTCTACCGGATCATGGACCGTCTCCGCGCGGACCACCCCGGCCTCCGCATCGAGGCGTGCGCGGGCGGCGGCGGACGGGCCGACCTCGGCGTCCTTGCCCGCACCGACCAGGCCTGGACCTCCGACAACACCGATCCCGTCGACCGGATCGGCATCCAGCACGGCTTCAGCCAGCTCTTCCCCGCCCAGGCCATGGCCGCCTGGGTGACCGACAACCCCAACATCACCACCGGCCGCAGCACCCCTCTCCAGTTCCGCTTCCACTCCGCCATGGCCGGAGCGCTCGGCATCGGCGGGGACCTCACCACCTGGTCCGAGGAGGAGCTCGACGAGGCCACCGCGCTCGTCACCCGGTACAAGGAGATCCGCCCCCTGGTCCAGCGCGGCCACCAGCACCGCCTCGAAGGCCTCGGCGGAGTGACCGCCGTGCACTACGCGTCCCAGGACGACACCGAACACGCCATCCTCGCCTGGCGCCCCGCGACCCGCTACGGCCACCCGGCCCCCACGCTCGCACTTCCGGCCCTGGACCCCGCGGCCCACTACCTCGACATCGACGAGGACACCGTCCACAGCGGCGCCGTCCTGTCCGGGCAGGGCATCGACCTGCGGCTGCCCGCCGGGGACTACTCCAGCCGCCTGATCCGGCTGCGCCGCACCGTCTGACGCTCCGCCCCCTCTTCCGCACCCGAACCACGAAAGAACCGAGAACATGCCCACACCCCGTGTCCTGGTCGTCGGCATCGACGGCGTCCGCCTCGACCTGCTGCCCCTGCTGGACACCCCGCACCTCGACGAACTCGCGGACGACGGCTTCCTCGCGCCCGTCGGCATCGACGACGACACTCCGACCATGTCGGGTCCCTGCTGGACCACGATCGTCACCGGTGTCGGCGTGGCCAAGCACGGGGTCTGGGGCAACAACTTCACCGGCAACCGGCTCGGGGTGTTCCCCGACTTCACCACCCGGCTGGCCGCCGAGCAGGGGCGGCGGACCTTCGCGGCCGGCGGCTGGGAACCCCTGTTCCTGGCCCGGCAGGGCGGCCCGGTCTTCGCGGCCCCGAGCAGGCTCGCCTACATCGCCCCGCGCGAGGACACCCCGCAGGCCTGGGAGGAGTGCGACCAGAGCGTGACCGACGAAGCCGCACGGATCCTCAGCTCAGGCGAAGACCTGGACGCGTCCTTCGTCTACCTCGGCGCCGTCGACGAGACCGCCCACTACCTCGGCTGCGGCCCCGAGTACCGGCGCTCGATCGAGACCGCGGACCGACGGCTCGGACAGCTCCTCACCGCCGTACGCGAACGGCCCGACGCCCGTTCCGAGGAGTGGACCGTCATCGTGGTGACCGACCACGGTCACCGCGAGGAAGGTGGCCACGGCGGACGAAGCGCACTGGAGCGCACCGCCTGGATCGCCGCGAACGGCCCCGGCATCGACCCCTCGACCCCACCGGACAGCCTCCGGCACGCCGACGTCGCCGCCCACGTCTACGCCGCCCTGGGCATCGGGCCCGACCTGCACTGGACGCTCGACGGGGAGCCCTTCCTGTCCCGTGTTCCGCAGATGGCCTGACGCCGACCCGACCCGCGATTTCTGCGCCCGTGGGATCGAATGCAGGATGGGCCGGATCTCAGCTGACCCGCAGACACGTGGGGCGTCGCCCCCGGCCGGGGCAGGCCGGGGGCGACGCCCCACGCTCCGGGGTGGCGCTCGAATCCGGCGCGAGGCGCCGGTAGTTGCCGCCACGCACCAGTCACGTGCGTGATTCGTACCGGTCCGGCGAATGGCTCAGCCGTGGATCGCTCGGGCGCCGGGCCGGTCGGCGTGGTCGGCGTTGTCGCGGTGGGCTCAGCCGGCGTCCGCGGAGGGAGCCGGCACCGGCGGGCTGCCGGACCTCACCTGTCGTACACCTCCAACTCGTCGAGCGCCCAGCCCCATCCCTCGGTGGGGCGTGTCCCGGTCTTGGCGTTCGTCCAGTCGGTGACGTCCAGGAGCACGTAGCGAGCGTTCACCGGGGCGAACGAGTACGCATGCGTCTGACCACATGTGGTCACCCCCTTGTCGGCGCAACCGGTCGTGCCCCCGGAGTCCGCCTCGGCGGCCACCGTCGTCCAGTTCTCGCCGTCCGTCGAGACCTTGAGGCTGTACGTCTTCGGGTAGTTCTCCCAGTCGGGATCGACCACCATCCGCCCGACGGACGTGGCCGCACCCAGATCGACCTTCAGGCTCCACGGGGCGCTGTCCTTGGACTGCGCCATGGTCGAGGGGTCGTTGTCGACCGCGTCCTCCACCGGCTTGCCCCAGCCGAAGGCCGACGTGCCGTTGATCATGGTGACCGGCTTGCCGAAGGCCAGGTCGGGGTCGGCGGCAGGCGGAGTCGAGGTGGCGGCCCAGGCCTGCGGCGCGGAGTTCATGGTGAACTTCAGGTTTCCGCCGTGGACCAGGTCGGCGTGGTTCAGGAAGGGCTTGGTGATCTTCCGGCCGTTGAGGGACAGCGACTGGACGTACGGCTTCGTGGCCGCTCCCGGCGCGCTGATCACCAGGGGACGGGACGTGGCGGGCAGGTGCAGCACCGCCTTGTCGAAGAACGGGCTTCCGACTGTGTACTGGCCTGAGGCGGGGTTGGCCGGGTAGATGCCGAGCGAGGAGAGCACGTACCAGGCGGACATCTGCCCGCAGTCCTCGTTGCCGCTGAGCCCGTCGGCGCTGTTCGCGTAGTTGTCATGGGCGATGCGGCGTACCTGCTCCTGCGTCTTCCACGGCTGGCCGGCGAAGTCGTACAGGTAGGCGGCGTGGTGGCTGGGCTCGTTGGTGTGGTTGTTGTGGCCGCCGGCGAAGTAGCTGTCCAGCCAGGACGCGAACTTCTCCTTGCCGCCCTTGAGGTCGATCAGCCCGGGGATGTCGTGCATGACGTCGGTCGTGTACACCCACTGGTCGCCCTCGGACCAGCCCCCGTTCGCCCAGGATCCGTCGAGGTTGCGGGCCTGCATGAAGCCCGTCGCGGGGTTGAACAGTTTCTTGTAGTTGTTGCTGCGTTCCAGGAAGAACTTCGCGTCGTCGGTCTTGCCGAGTTTCTTGGCGATCTGCGCGACCGCCCAGTCCTCGTACGCGTAGTCCAGCGTGCGGGACCCGGCCTCCGACGTGTGGTCCGCTGCGACCCAGCCGTTCTGTTTGTACGTGGTCAGGCCCGCCCTTGCCTCCACGGGTGTGCCCTGCTCGCGGTCGTGGAAGTCCAGTTCGGTGTCCCGGTCCGGCGGTGTCATCGCGTCCTTGCGCACCGCCTCGTAGGCCAGCTCGCGGTCGAATCCGGAGAAGCCCTTGGCCATGTCCTCGGCGATCATCGAGTCGGCGTTCGTGCCGACCATGATGTTGGTCTCCGTCATGTTCTTCCACATGGGGAGCCAGCCGCCCTGCTGGTAGTCCTGCAGCATGGAGGTGACCATGCCGTTGATCCGTTCCGGGGCGAAGAGCGTCAGGAACGCGTTCTCGGCCCGGTAGGTGTCCCACGTCGAATACCCGGTGTAGCTGACGCCGGAGTGCACCTTGTCGTCGTAGGCGCTGTAGTAGCGGCCGTGCTCGGACATCTCCGACGGGTACTGCAGGGCGTGGTACATCGCGGTGTAGAAGACGGCTGACTGGTCGGGCGTCGAGCCCTGCAGATCGACCCGGTCGAGCTTGTCGCTCCACTGGGCGCGGGTCTTGCCGACGGTCTGCTCGAAGGTCTGGTCGTCGGGCACTTCGGCGGTGAGGTTGGCCCGCGCCTGGTCGACCGAGATGAACGAGGTCGCGATCCGGACCTGGACCGTCCGGGTACCGGTCGGGAAGCGCACGTACGCGGACAGGTCGGCGTCGGTGCGATCGGCCTGGCCCTCGTACTGCGTCGCGCCGGTGGCCGTACCGTGGCCGGTGAACGGGGTGTCGAACCGGGCGACGAAGTACCCCTTGAAGTTCGACGCCTTGAACGGACCGAGGTTCTTGTCCTGCCGGTCGGGGTTGTAGCCGGTGATCTCGCGCGCGCCGGGATCGACGTGCACCTGGCCGGTGATGCCCGAACGGGTGGCCTGCAGAACGAAGTTGGGGTCGGCGCCGTGCGGGTAGGTCATCCGCAGGAACCCGACCCGCGACGTCCCCGTCATCTCCGTCCGGAGCGTCTGCCCCGCTCCGGCCTGCATGTTCACCGTGTAGAGCGCGGGTGAGGTGGTCTCGTCGGCATGGCTGAACGCCAGCCCGCGCTCGGCCGTGGCCGTCTTCACGGCACCGACCCCGGGCATGCCCACCACGTAGCCGGAGTCGCCCATCCAGATCGCCGGCTGGTGCGTCCCGATGAAGCCCGTGATCTTTGTGTCGTCGTGGTGGTACGGGGTACGGCCGACGGAATTGTCGCGGGTCATGGGTGACCACCTGGTCATACCGAACGGCGGAGCCGTGCTGGGGATCATGCCCCCGTACTCCGTACTGCTGCCGCCGGTCGTCCCGATGAGCGGGTCGACCAGGCCGACGTTCGACACCGTGTGGGCCGCCCGGCCGGTGGCGGACGAGACCGTGCGGGCCGCCCGGCTGGTGGCGGCGAACGGAGGGGTGAACAGGGCCACGAGCGCGATCACGAGCACGACGGCCCAGGCCAGGGGCGCCGACCGGGGGAGCCGGTGGCGCGACGAGGCCCCGGAAAGACCGGGTCTGACAAGGTGCATGGCACATCTCCCTCTATGACGTTGCCGCCGGAAACCGGACGGAGTCTCTCGGTGCGGGGGGCCGTTGCCGGACGGCTCAGGTGAGCGACAGGCCTTCGGGACGGCTGGTGATCGTGTGGTTCCTGCCGTTGAGGACGACTCCGGAGAGCGTCGCGGTGATTCCCCGGGGCATCGTCGCGCTCCGCAGCTCGGCGGTGGCGTCCTCGGGGGCGTAGCCGAACAGGTCACTGATGACGGTTTGTGAGAAATTCCCGCTGGCCATGGAGTTGAACGTCTGCCATTGGTCGACCGGGGCGATGGCGGCGCGGTAGTCGGTCGTTGCGTCGGAGAGGGTCAGGGCGGAGCCGAATCCGGTGCGGCTGCCGCTCCAAGCCGCCCCTTCGATGTCGAACGCCCGGGAGGTGGCCGACTCGGTGGTCTTCGTGCCGTTGCCTTCGGCGAACGGCAGGCGCAGTACCAGGGAGCTGTCGTCGGCGCCGGTGGCGGGGGTGGCGGCCCGGTACTGGGCGTCGATCTCGGCGGCCGACAGCGCCCGCGCGTAGATACGGGCCTCGTCGACGCTGCCACTGAAACGGCGGGAGGAGTCGGCGGGGCAATTCCCCACAACCACCGGGGTGTTGGTGGAGGACGTGATGCCTCCGGTGGCCGACCGGGTGGCGTGGGCCGTTCCGTCGATGTAGATCCGGACCTGTTCGCCGTCGTAGACACCCGCGACGTGGTGCCACCCCGACGGGGGGACCGTGGTGGTGGTCAGCGTCTCGACGAAATGGCCGTCGAGGGCGAGGACGAACGAGATCGTGCCGTCGGCGCCGCCGCGGAGCGCGTAGCCCGCGTCCCGGCCGCCGTCCCAGGAGTCCTTGGCGATGATGCTGCCCTCCCAGGGGTTCTCCGGCCAGCTGGAGGGGTTGATCCATGCGGAGACCGTCACCGCTCCGGCGGGGTTCAGGGCGGGCCGGTCGGTGACCCGCACCCCCGCGTACTGGAGTAGCTCGTGGGACTGGCTGAAGGGACCGTTCCTGGTCACGCCCGCGCACCGTTCGAGCATCGACAGGAACGCCGGGTAATCGCCGAACCGGGCGAAGGTCTGGGCGGTGAGGGACGGCCAGGCGTCGTAGGCGCCGCTGGTGCCGTGGTCGGTACGGGCGACCGGCGCCTGGGAGTCGGAGAGGGACAGGGCGCGCATCCAGTCCCCGGCCAGCAGTTCGTCGGTGACGAAGCGCTTCATGTCGGTCTTCTGCTCCTCGGGCAGCGACGCGGCGAGCAGGTTTCCGGCGATGCAGAAGTCGAGGACGAAGCGTACGGCGACGGTGGTGCCGTCCTCGTGCCTGCAGTTCCAGACGCCCGTGCCGTCGACGTACAGCTTGAGGACCTCGGTGCGCAGGGCCTCGGCCCTGGCGGTGAGGTCCTCGGCGGTCGCCGCGTCGTCGGCACGGGCGAACAGGCCGGCGGCCTGCTGCATCATCCACACATTGCCCGCGTTGAACGACGCCACCTGGTGGACGTATTTCGGCAGGACCTCCATGAGGTTGTGGTTCTCGCCGTAGTCCGCCAGCGACTGTCCCTCCGGGACCAGGCGTTCCCAGTTGGTGGCGATGGACTTCAGATGCGCGAGGACGGTCCGGCCGGCGACCGTGGCCTTGAGGAAGGACGTATCGCCGCTGTAGTTCACGTAGTTGAGGACCGTCGTGAAGACACTGAGGTCGTTCGCGCTGTACCAGGGGCCGACGGTGTTGCCCGTGATCCATTCGACGGCGTACCCGACCAGGAGGTCCTTGGTGAGCCAGTGGCTGACCTTGTCCCTGAGCATTCGCGGATCGAGCAGTGCCAGGACGGCGGAGACGTACGAGGTGTCCCAGTAGTAGGTGGTCGTCACCGCGAACTCGGGCGCCGCCGTCACGTAGATGCGGTCGAGCCCCTGGAAGGTGCCGGGTCCGCCGGGCCTGCCGAGCACGGTGGAGAACTCGGGGCCGAGGTTGGTGCGCTCGCACGCCAGCACCGACAGGATGCTCATGTAGTACAGGCGGGCGACGGCGGAGTCCCCGGTCTTGGTCCGCAGGACGGGCAGCGAGCCCGAGTAGTGATCGTTCCCGGGTGTGAAGGCGTCGTACCAGCGCTTCTTCCAGCTCTCGGCGGCCGTGTCGAAGGCCGCTCGGAAGGCGCGCAGCGTGGTGGTGCAGGCGTCCACCACGCCGTTGGCCTCGTCGGCGTCCTTCAACGGGAGCCCTGTCGAGGTCTGGCCCACCGCCATGACGATGCTGATCGTCACCGACTTCCCGGCGGTGACCGACCACTGGGCGCGTCCGCCGCCCGATGCGGTGGTGAGTGCGGGTGCCGGGGCGAACGCGAATGCGGTTACGGCCGAAGAGGCGCTGTCGGAGATCAGCAGGGTCGAACCGGAGATCTTGCGTGCGGTGAAGGTGTGGTCGTCGCCGGGCCGTGGCGTGTCCCACTCCCAATGGGCCGGAAGGGCCCCGTTGGCGATGCGCGGACCCGCTTCGACCGACACCGTGACCGGCGCCGCGGTGGGGTTGGAGACGGTGATGTGCAGCAGCAACTCGTTGCGCTCGAAGGCGAGTCGGGTCGCGGTCCGGACGGTCACCCCCGAGTCGGTGGTCGCCCTGCGCATGATCTCGTAGGCCGACCAGCGCGACTCACCGGCCGTGACCGGGACACCGTCCACGCTCAGTACGCAGGATTCGCCACCGTCGTCCAGATAGGGCGGAAGAGTGAAGTAACTGATTCCCAGCACATTGGGGGAGGTGCCCACGGCTCCCCAGAAGTTGCTGACCGCGGGGCAGTGCCGTACTTCCCGTGCCGACAGCCAGTCGCCGGCCAGCGAGTCGAGCTCCGGCGGCCGGCCGGGCGCCGCCGAACTCCCGCCGGGCAGCGGGGGATTCCCGGTCTTCGGAGCAGGCGTGTGCGCGTGTGCCGTGCCCGCCGTGACGGCGGCGATCCCGGCAGCCGCCGAGGCGGCGAGGACGGTACGTCGGGTGGTACTCATGCCTGTGCGACTCCTTTGACGGAGGATGACGAATGACGGGGGATGACGAACCGGTCTTGCGTCTGTTCCACGTCCGCATGTCGAGGACCACCGCCGTCACCGGGCGGTACCCCCCGCGTGTTGGGAATTGTGACAACGTTGTCGAACGTGTCGCATTCTGGTGCCACTTGGTGAAGGCGTCAATAGGTTGCCGCCGAGGTTCAACTCGGCCGCCGTCTCGTGGTGTTCAGCCGCCGTAGGTCCTTTTCGCACCCGCCCTTGTTCAGCCGCGACGGCCTTCCCCGGCCCTCACTTCGCCCCGTCGACCGTGGACAGCGAGCGCGTGAGTTCCTCGACGAAGCTGTGTACGTCGCCGAGCTCCCAGACCTGGCCCCCGGTCCGGTCCAGCAGCAGGCGCCCGTGCACCGAGGACCAGACCGACATGGCAGCCGCTTCCGGCGTCTGCGTCAGCCGCATCCCCGTCTCGGCGAGCCGCGCCACCGCGCTGCGCCAGCGTGCCGCGACCCGTGCGGTCTCCTGTTCGTGCAGCGCCCGGTCGGTGAACATCACGCGGAAGCTCGACGGCTTGCGCTGGGCGAAGTCGCAGTACGCATGGGCGAGCTCCGCGAGGCGTCGTCCGGCCGGTTGGCCGGCCGAGGCCACTTCGGCCCGGTCCATCTCGTCCAGCAGCTGCTCGAAGAGGCACTTCAGCGCGGCCTCCGAGAGGGCCTCCTTGTCGGCGAAGTGCCGGTAGATGGCCGGGGCGGTGATGCCCGCTTCCCGTGCCACCTCCCGGAGCGACAGGGGCATCGGCCGCATGCGCTCGTCGTCGGCGATCAGCCGGAGCATGGCCTCCAGGATCTCGGTACGGAGCCGGTCGCCCTCGCCGCGGGCGTTGCGGGGTCTGCGTTCGGCCGGTGCCGGAGCGTGCGGTGCGGGTGGGTCTGGGCTTTCGGGCATGCCTCAAGCCTTGCACAGGGGGCACGGTCGGCCGGGGTACGCGCCAACTCCTAGGAACGGGGCCTGTCTTGTCTGGCCAACTCAGCTAAACGCATGTAAATATACGAGCGTTAACTTAATGTCGCGCGGCGGCCGACCGCCGCACGCCGCCCGGACAGGAGCCCCCCATGCGCATCACGATCGACGAAGAGAAGTGCTGCGGAGCAGGTCAGTGCGTGCTGGTCGCCCCCGAAGTCTTCGACCAGCGTGACGAGGACGGCGTCGTGATCCTGCTCGACGCCGAACCGCCGGCCGAGCAGCACGCGGCCACCCGCGAGGCAGCGGCCGTCTGTCCGGCAGCCGCCATCGAGGTCCACGCCTGACGCAGCCGCCCGGATGCGTCGTCGGCGGACCGCACGCTTCGGGGCCCCCGCCGGTCCCTCGCGACCTCCCGCGGAGCGGGAGTGCGACGCGCGAGCACCGCCTCGGCAGGCACAGCAACCCGCCCCCACAGGGAGACTTCATGAGCATGGAAAGTCCATCGCCCGAGGTGCCCGCCTTCCCCTTGCAGCGCGGCTGCCCGTTCGCCCCGCCCGAGACCGCCAGTGCGTTCCGCGAGAGCGGCACACCGCGCCGGGTGACCATCTGGGACGGCAGCGAGCCGTGGCTGATCACCAGGCACGACCAGATCCAGCAAGTGCTGGGCGCTCGTGGGGCGTTCGGTGCGGACGTCACCGACCCCGGCTTCCCCAACACCTCCAGCGCTCAGCCCACCGTCGAGGGCGAGATCTTCTTCCGCAAGGACGGCGACGAACACCTGCCGATCCGCCGCATCCTCAACGCCGACTTCACCGTGAAGCGCGCCGAGGCACTGCGCCCGCGCATCGCCGAGCTGACCGAGCAGCTCCTCGACGAGCTGGAGGCGAAGGGCGAACCGGTCGACCTCATCGAGGATTTCGCCCTCGCGGTGCCGACCGTCGTCATCTGCGAGGTCCTCGGCGTTCCCTACGGTGAGCGGCATGCCGTACACGAGTCCTCGAAGAAGCTCGTGCAGTTGAGCCTGCCCATGGAGGAGAAGCTCGCGGCCCACCAGTCGCTGCACGAGAACCTCGCCCGGAACATGGAGCACAAGCGGACCTCCCCGGACAGCGGACTGCTCTCGCTTCTCGTCAACACCCACGTCGACGAAAGGGGCGACCTCACCTTCGAGCAGGCCGTCCGGCTCGGCACCCTGGTGATCGGCGCCGGTCACGAGACCACCGCGAACATGATCGGCCTGGGCATCCTCGCCTTCCTCCGCGAGCCCGGACAACGCGCCGTCCTGATGTCGGACCCGGCGAAGTACGCGAGCGGCGCGACCGAGGAGATGATGCGCTACTGGAGCATGGTCCAGACCGAGCCCCGCCGCGTGTGTCTGGAGGACACCGAGGTCGGCGGTGTCCTGATCAGGGCCGGTGAGGGCATCATCTGCAACCTGCCGGCCGCCAACCGGGACCCCGAGGTCTTCGCCGAGCCGGAGAAGCTCGACATCACCCGTACCGACCGGCGGCACATGGGGTTCGGATTCGGTGTCCACCAGTGCCTGGGCCAGAACCTCTCCCGGGTGGAGATGCAAGAGGCGTGGCCGCGCCTCTTCCGGCGCCTGCCCGGCCTCCGGCTCGCCGTCGACGTGAGCGAACTGCACTTCCACGACGACGCACTCACGTACGGCCTCGAACGCCTGCCGGTGACGTGGTGACCCGCGAGGGCACAGGGACGGCCGGCCCCGGCGACGGGAACACCCCCGACCCGCCGGCAGACCTCGCCGAGCGCGGCCGGGCGGTGATGGCCGAGGTCATGTGCGCCGAAGTGCCCGACTCCGTGGGCGAGCCGGGCTCGCTCGGGGACCTGGCCGCCAGACACATCTTCGGCGATCTCTGGGACCGGCCGGGCCTGTCCCGGCGCGAGCGCCGCATCGTCACCCTGACCCTGCTGGCCGCGCTCGGTCAGGGCGGTCCGCACGCATCGCTGCACATCAAGGCGGCACTCGCCAGCGGTGACCTCACCGAGGCCGAACTGCACGAGATGAGCGTGCAGATGGCGTACTACGCGGGCTGGCCCCTGGCCACTTCCTTCGGCTGGGCCGTCGACGAGGCCACCGGGCGGTCCGGCACCTCCGACGCGGTGCGAGACCTGGCAACCGGCCCGGCCGGGCGCGCTACGGCCGGCCCTGACGGACAGACCGAGGACGGCCGTTGATGACCCCACGCCTGTACGACAGGACCGCCGTGGTGGTCGGTGGCGGCCAGACCCCCGGCCTTACCACCGGGAACGGCCGCGCGGTCGCCCTGGCCTTCGCCCGCGAAGGGGCCCGCGTCCTGGTCGTCGACCGGGATCTCGAATCGGCCGAGGAGACGGCCGCGTTGGTGCGTAAGGCCGGTGGCAGTGCTGTTGCGCACCGGGCGGACATCACCGTCGAGGAGGACTGCGCCGCCATCCTCACCGCAGCCCTCGACAGCCTCGGGCACGTCGACATCCTGCACAACAACGTCGGCGTCGTGCCGTTCGGCCGGACCGAGATCCTGCCGGTCGAGGAGTGGCGCCGCGGCTTCGAGGTCAACCTCACCGGCATGTGGCTCACCTGCAAACACGTCCTGCCTCACATGCGGGAGCGGGGGAGCGGGGCCGTCGTCAACATCTCCTCCATGGCCGGGCTGCTCGCCGGTGGGGACGCCATTGCCTACAGCACGTCCAAGGCCGCGGTGCACTCCATGACCCGCAGCCTGGCCCTCGAATACGCACCGCACGGCGTGCGCGTCAATGCCGTCGCCCCCGGCATGATGGACACCCCCATGGGAGTCGACGCCGTCGCCCGTGCCAGCGGCGTGGACCGGGCGGACGTGGCGGCCGGACGGGCGGCCATGGTCCCCATGGGCCACCAGGGAACCAGCGAGGACGTCGCCAACGCGGCTCTGTTCCTCGCGTCGGACGAGTCCGCGTTCATCACCCGGCGCCGTGCTGCCGGTGGACGGCGGGTTCATCCTCAGGGCGGGAACCCACTAGGACCTGTCCGGCCGGTCTTGTCGGACCGGCCCGGGGCACCCCGGGACCGGCAGGACCGGCCCAGCGCGCCGATCAGGACCTTCCGCGTAGTCCTGTAGTCCTCATTCGAGTGACAGAACTGTGCTTCGTGAGTTGGGAGTTGGTGGAGGGCTGTAGAACAGCCCTCCACGGCGGCTGAGTGCGGATGGTCCCGGGAGGGCCCGTGAAATGGTTCAGGAAGCTCGCGGTAGTCATGTCGGCCGCCGCGCTGGCGGCGGTCGGTCCGAGTATCGCGCCGGCGCAGGCAATCGTCGGAGGCGCCGACGTCCGGCGTGGCGAGTTCCCGCACATGGCGGGCCTGGTGGACAAGGGTTCCGGTCAGGTCTTCTGCGGGGGCTCGCTGATCAGCGACCAGTACGTGCTGACATCCGCGAGCTGCCTGCGGGGCAGGACACCGGCCACCACCGCTGTCCTCCTCGGCGATGTCGATACCGCGACCGGTACCGACACCCCCTACGCGCGTCTCTATCCGTCCGGGCGATGGACCGTCAACCCCGCCTTCGATGCCGCCACCGACCGTAACGACATCGCCCTCATCCAACTCGGCAGCAAGGCGGAGCTGAATCAGGGGGTGAGCCCCGTGCTGCTCGATACGAGCGGTCCCTCCGACCATGTGGGGCAGACCGCGGAGGCTGTGGGCTGGGGCACTCGCATCTTCGGCGGACCGCAGCCGACCAAGGTGCAGAAGGCCGCCCTGCGCGTCATCTCCGTGCAGCAGTGCAGGAATACGTACGGCGACAAGCTGGACGCCTCAAGCCAGATGTGCACCTTCGCAGCCAGAGCGGGCACCTGTCAGTACGACACCGGTGGCCCCCTGGTGATCCATCTCAACGGCAGGCTGCACCTCGTCGGGCTCATTTCCTACGGGCAGGGCTGCGCCGGCGGTTATCCCGACGTGTACACCCGCGTTGCCGCATACAGGCATTGGATCGAGCAGATCGTCGGCTCGCTCCCCGCCGGCTGAGGGCTGTCCCGGGCCCGCGCCGGTCAGGCGCGGGCCCGGGACGTTCAGTTCGGCCGGGCCCTCGTCGCGGTCAGGGGTAGACCCTGCCGCTGCACGGGTCCAGGCCTGCCTTGCTGAGGCAGACCTGGTACCAGGTCGCGCTCTTGCCGAAGTAGGCGTTCCCTCAGGCGCTGTTGTGGCTGCTCCGGCCCGGTGTCACAGTCCTATGCGGGTGTGGCTGCGGGCGTTGGTCAACGCAACGCGGGCGCTGAGCAGTTCGGCGGGGCTCAGCGTCCTGACCCGGTCCGGATCGGCATCCCATTCCCGGCCGCCGCCGAGCGGACGCAGCTGGAGGTACGGGCCCACCCGGCCCATGACGACGCCGACACGGCCGCGAACCGGGTCGTGGACGGTGTCGCCCACCGCCGGGGCCACCGCCGGGCCCACTGCCGGGGCCGGGCGGGGCGTGTCCGGCCCCGGCCCCGGTCCGGGGCAGTTCGTCACCGACCGGTTCCCTTCACGACGACGGCGGCGAGCGCCAGCGCGACGGGTGCGGAGCAGACCCCCAGGTGTACGAGGGCGTACCGGGCCTCCCTTCTGTGCTCGGCCTCGCGCTCCTCGTCGTGCGGGGCGGCTGCTCCGTGCCCGTGGACGACGTCGTTCCAGGGGGTACGCACGTCCATGGCGGGGAGCTGGATGCCGGCCTGGCTGAGGGCGGCGGCGAGTGTGTCGCGGGCATCGAGTGCCTCCTTGGTCCTGTCCGTCTCCTCCCGCCATTCGACCGGCGGTACGGGAACGTCGGCGGCGCGGGTGAGGCTGCCCTGCGGTGTCCTGCGGGGGAGGGGCGGCCTGGGCGTCATGGTGACTTCCTTCGGTTGGTCGTAGCGCGGATCCGCTGCCCCGGCCACGGGTCGTGAACTACCGTGCGTGAGGGGCTCATTACGAGAATGGCCTGGTCGGGGGCGCGGCTCACCGACGGCTGGGGCTGTTGCCCCGGCGGGAGAATCAAGTTCCACACGTTCCACGGAGGGTGCGATGCCGACGAGGCGGACGGTCACAGGCCGCAGCAGGGAACCGCGTGCGCGGTTCGCGGAGGAGCTGCGGGTGCTGCGTACCGGGCGCGGCCAGAGTCTGCGGCAGCTGGGCGACCGGCTGGGCTGGGACTGGTCGTTGTTCGGAAAGATGGAGAAGGGCGAGACGGTCGGCGGCCCGGAGGTGGTCGAGGCGCTGGACCAGCACTACGGCACGCCGGGGCTGCTGCTGGCGTTGTGGGAGCTGGCGGTGAGCGACCAGACGCAGTTCCGGGAACGGTACCGGCGGTTCATGACGCTGGAGTCGGAAGCTACGAGCTTGTGGCACTTCGCGGTGAGCGTGTTGCCGGGGTTGTTGCAGACGCCCGACTATGCGCGGGAGCTTCTGGCAGCGGGTGGCATCAAAGGCGAGGCTCTGGACCAACAGGTCGAAGCCCGGATGGGGCGACGGGAACTGCTGGCGGGTGAAGATCCACCGCAGTTTCGGACGATCCTGTCGGAAGCAGTGCTACGGACACCGTTGCGGGACCGGGGGCGTTGGAGGGAGCAGCTGGAGTACCTGCTGGAGGCGGGGCAGCGGGATGAGCTGACCGTTCAGGTGGCTCCGTTCAGCGTCGGGTTGCACGGCCTGACCAATGCTGACGTGATGTTTCTTCGTTTGTCCGATGGGCGTACCGTGGCCTATGCCGAGAACGGATACCGAGGTGAACTCATCGAGGAAACTGTGGCAGTTGATCGGCTGCAACGTGCGTACGATTCGGTGCGTGACCTGGCGCTCCCACCGGCCGAGTCGCGAAAGTTCATTCTGCGCATTCTGGAGGAAGTACCGTGCGATCACTCGACCTGACCGCAGCGAATTGGCGCAAGAGCAGCTACAGCAACCAGGACGGCGGCCAGTGCCTGGAGGTTGCTGACGGCTTCGCCGCTGTGGTTCCCGTGCGTGACAGTAAGAACCCGCATGGCCCCGCGCTTGCGTTTGCGACAGACGACTGGGTGTCGTTTGTCTCCGCCGTGAAGGATGGCGCGCTGGGCGCCTGCTGAGTCGCGGGAGTTCGTCTTGAGCCTGTTGGAGGAAGTTCCGTGCGATCCATCGATCTGAGCGCTGCCGCTTGGCGTAAGAGCAGCTACAGCAACTCTGATGGCGGTCAGTGCGTTGAGGTCTGTGACGGCTTCATGGAGGTCGTCCCCGTGCGTGACAGCAAGAGCCCGAACGGCCCGGTGCTCACGTTCGCGCCAGACGACTGGGTGTCGTTCGTCTCCGCCGTGAAGGGCGGCAACCTGCCCGCCTGATGTGCCAGCTGCACGACACTGCCCCAGCTGGCAGGCCAGCGGGGGCAGTTGCCGAGTCGTGAAGGTTCATCTTGCACATTCTGGAGGAAGTGACGTGCGATCCATCGACCTGAGCACCGCGTTCTGGCGCAAGAGCAGTTACAGCAACCAGGACGGTGGCGCGTGCATCGAGGTGTCCGACGACTTCGCCGCCGTCGTCCCGGTGCGTGACAGCAAGAACCCGAAGGGACCTGCGCTCGCGTTCGCGGCTGACGGCTGGACGTCGTTCGTCTCCGCCGTGAAGGATGGCGCGCTGGGCGCCTGAGACGTCGACCGTACGAGGCTGCCCCCGCTGACCAGGCAGGTCAGCGGGGGCAGTTGGCGTATCCGCCCCCTCCGACACTTCTCAGCCGGAGTTGGTCCGGAAACGGAGCCGGTACTCCGTAGGCGTCGTGTCCAGCCGTCGGCGGAACGCCCGGATGAGGGTGTCGATCGTGCCGAACCCGCAGGCCGTAACGATGCGTTCGAGGGTGACATCGGTCGATTCGAGTTGGTGGCGCGCCAATTCGACGCGCACCGACTCGATGTACGCACTCGGGGGCATGCCGAGTTCGGACTTGAAGATCCGGGTGAGCTGGCGCTCGCTGACGTGGGCGTACGCGGCGAGGTCTGCGACGGTGAGCTGTTCGCCGATGTTGCGCATGATGTGGTGGCGGAGGTCCTCTATGCGCCGGGTCGTGGAAACGGGCTCCAGGGGAACGCTGAACTGGCTCTGCCCACTCGGTCTCTTCAGGTACATCACGAGCTGCCGGGCGACGCGCAGCGCGACGGTCTCGCCGAAGTCGTCGGCGACGAGGGCGAGGGACAGGTCGAGGCAGGCGCTGATCCCCGCGCCGGTCCAGACGTCGCCCGAGCGGATGAAGATGGGGTCGGCGTCCACCTCGACCAACGGGTGTTCGGCGGCGAGCTGTTGCGCGGTCGACCAGTGGGTGGTGGCGCGTTTGCCGTCGAGCAGCCCGGCGGCGGCGAGGATGTGGGCGCCGACGCAGACGGACGTGACCCTTCGTGTCCTGGCTGCGAGTGTCCTGACCCGGCTGACCACGGTCGGGTCGGTGAGGGCGTGGACGCGGCCCTGGCTGTCGGTCTCGACCGAGCCAGGCACCAGGAGCGTGTCGATGCTCTTCGTGGACGCCTCGTCGAAGGTGATGTCGGGGAGGATGCGCACGCCCGCCGAGGTGGTGACGGGGTCCATGGTCTCGGCGGCGAGGACGACGTGGTAGCCGGTCGTACCGTCCGTCTCGCGTCCCAGGAGGGCGAACACTTCCGGGGGCCCGGTGACGTCGAGCAGGTCGACGCCCTCGAAGAGAACGATCACGATGAGTCGTTCGACCGTGCTCATGAGGTCTCCGCCCGTCGGTAGAAGCGATGTCCGGATCTGCATGTTAGACGTCATTGCCGACACTCACCGCCGGCCGTAGCGTCGTGGACGTAGCTCACCGCACGGGTGAGTCTGCGACATCCCGCATGAATCCGGCACGAAACCTGAGGCGGTAACTCCCATGGCTACGACGACTCTGCGCGAACTCAACGGGTTCGACGAGACGCCTGCGTCGCTCGCCGATGCGACCCTGATCCTGGTCGACTACCAGAACACCTACGTCGACGGTGTGATGGAGCTGGAGGGCTGGCAGGCCGCACTCGACTCCGCAGCCGCGCTGCTGGTACGGGCCCGGACCGCCGGCGCGACGGTCATCCACGTCATCAACGACGGCGGCGAGGGCACCCCGTACGACATCCGGGCGGAGATCGGCCAGATCCACCCGAGCGTCGCCCCGATCGAGGGCGAGGCCGTCGTCGTCAAGAAGGCCCCGAACGCCTTCGTCGACACCGACCTGGGCGGGCACGTCGACGCCGCCGGTCACAAGGACGTCATCGTCGTGGGGTTCATGACGCACATGTGCGTGACGTTCACCGTGGAGGGCGCGTTCCTGCGGGGAAACCGGCCCACCGTGGTGGCCGACGCCTGCGCGACGCGGCCTCTGAAGTCGGCGGGCACCGAGCTGGCCGCCTGCCAGATCCATCACAGCGCGCTCGCGACGATCGCCGATCTCTACGGGGTCGTCGTCGAGTCCGAGAAGTCTCTGGCCTGAGCGCCGAGGCCGGGGCACCTGGTTGCTGAGCGCGGTCTCTGCCGGTCTGTCAGTTCCCACGCTGAAGGATTCTCGCAGGAGCCGCGCTCGGCCAAGTCCTGGTGATTCAGGGCGAGATCGCCCGCCAATTCCACACCCTCAACCCCACACCCCCCACCCCCCCACTAAGGAATGACCCCATGCACCACGCCGTTCATTTCCCCCACGCCATGACCGCACGCACGCCTTTCGAACCTGTACGGAGAGACAGATCATGGCCACGCGCAGAGTATTTCTCAGCAGCGCTTCCGCAGTCGGCGCCGCAACCCTTTTCTCCGCCACACCCTCGGCCGCCGCCGTTCCGGCTGCCGCGACCGTGGCGGACGCGGAGAGACAGGCACGCGACGCGATGCTGGCGGTCAACGCCGGAATGCGATCGAACTATGCCGTGCTCAAATCCGACCTGATCGCGTACCTGAGTCCCGTCGTCGTCGTTCAGAACGACGCCAAGGGCGGCAAGTTCACCCTCGTTCACAACGGCACGCAGGAATCGGTGAATCCGGTCTCCGAGGTCTTCGAGCTGGCGAAGTCGATCAGCCATGTGCCGCTGGGAATCTTCTCGACCGTCGCGCCGTACCTGAGCGACAAGGTTCCCAACCTTCCCCATGCCGACCGCATCGACCCGCACGACCTGAAGATGGTCGCGTTCAAGGGGACCGGTACCACGGGCTGGATCGCCCCGCTCCAGGACTTCGCCGCCACCCTCACCACCGCCCGTCGGCAGCTCGACCAGGCGAACCTCCCGCAGGAATTGGTGACGTCGTGCAGCGAACTGCTCGATGCGGCAATTGAGTTCATCAATGCTTCAGTGGCGGGCAAGTCACTGGACATGAAGTCGTTCGAGGACTTCTCCGGCCGTGTGTACGGCAATATCCGCACCAATATGAAGCATGCGGCCGACGCGCAGATCGCCGGTGTGCAGGACGTCATGAAGAAATGGCGGGCCAAGATCGGTGAAGAGGGCTGGCAGGACCTGTACACCGTCGTGCTGTCGCAGTGGACGACGTCCGTCCTGAATCAGAATTCGATCATCATCAAGCCGTGCATGAATCCGGCCAAGGTCGATACCCACCTGATCGACCTGGCGACCGTCGAGACGCCCAAGGACCCGATCTTCGTCGCTCTGGACAATCTCGCCCGGATCGTGCAGGACAACATCGCGGCCGAGATGGTCTTCCCGGTGGACCAGGAGATAGCCGACGCGCTCAAGGGCAAGCAGGACCTGCTGTCCGACGAGATCCTGGACCAGCTCGGCGCGGTGGCCGCCGGGGCGCGAACTGCCTCTGCCACGACCGCCGGTGACGCCTGCCCGTTCCGGAAGAGGACGGCAGCGCAGGTGTGACGCGTGGCTTCCTTCGGCCGGGGGCGGTGCGGATCGCCGCCCCCGGTCGAAGGAGGCCGTCCCCGGGCGAGGGAGCCGTTCGTTCCGTCCCGTACGCCTCGGGGGCCGACCTGCCCTCGGGGCGGCCCCACTCCCCCCAACGAGAGAGCTGGTACTCCCCATGAACCGTTCGACGTTCCGCCACGCCGCATCGGCGACCGTCGCAGCCGTCGCGAGCGTGACCCTCCTCGCCGCCTGTGGCGGCAGGAGCACCGCCGACGCCGCATCGGCCGCATCGAGCCCTGGGCCCTCGTCCGCCGGCACCGGCGCGTTCACCGTGACGCACATCGGCGGCCCGACCACGATCCTGGAGGTCGCCGGTACCCGCCTGCTGCTCGACCCGACCTTCGACGCACCCAAGAAGTACAAGAGCGGCCTGCAGAAGACGCACGCCCCCGCGCTCGGCACCGACAGGATCGGCAGGATCGACGCCGTACTGCTCTCGCACGACCAGCACGACGACAACCTCGACGACACGGGCCGTGAACTGCTCAAGCACGTGCCGGTCGTGTTCTCCACGCCCGGTGCGCAGCAGCGCCTCGGCGATCACGTCACGGGCATGAAGAGCTGGTCCGCCAAGGAGCTGAAGACCGCCCACGGCACCGTCAAGATCACCGCCGTTCCTGCCCTGCACGGTCCCGACGGGGTGGACCGCGGCAAGGACGGCGAGGTCACCGGCTTCGTGCTGAGCGGCAAGGGTGTCCCCGTCACCTACATCTCCGGGGACAACGCCTCGGTCGAGGTCGCCGAGCAGGTCGGCGACCGCATCAAGAAGGAGATCGGCCCCATCGACACGGCGGTCCTCTTCGCCGGTGCCGCCCGTACCCCAGCGATCCTGCACAACGCCCCGCTGACCCTCACCTCCAGGAACGCGGCCCTGGTGGCGAAGGACCTCGATCCCCGCAGGGTGGTTCCGGTGCACACCGACAGCTGGAACATCTACTCCGAGGACCTGAACTCCCTCGTGGAGGCGTTCCAGGACCAGGGCATCGCAGGGAAGCTCGTCGATCTGAAGCCGGACGGCACCAGGAAGACCCTGGCGTAGGGGCAGCTGCCGTCCGGGACCGTGGCGGTCGGTGCCTGCGCGGCTACGTGGCACTCGCCAGCTTGTAGTGGGCGGCGACCTGCGCGCTGGTGAGCACCCGCGCGTAGACGGCGGTCTCGTCCAGCTGGCCGTTGAAGAAGTCGCTGGTCGGCCTGGAGGGCCAGCCGGTCAGGGTGTCGCCGCCCACCCGCCAGAAGCCGCTGTAGTCCTGGTTGGTGGTGATCTTGTTGGACGTCAGGAGGTGCCCGTCCACGTAGAGCGTCATGCCGGACGAGCCCTGCGCCGCGACGACCTGGTGCCACTTGCCGTCGTTGTAGGTCTTCGGGCTGACCAGGGTCTTGAGCGTGCCGCTGCGGACACCGAAGACGAGCTTGCCCGCGTTCGTCATGTACACGTGCTTGTCGTACTGCTTGCTGGTGCTCAGGGTGTTGTCACCGAAGCCGATCAGCTTGCCGCCCTTGGTGCTGGTGGTCTTGAACCAGGTCTCCAGGCTGAACGTGGTCGGGTGGGCGTACCGGTGGTCGCTGTACACCAGTTGGTTGCTGCCGTTGAAGCCGATCCCGGTGGACGGGCCCTTCACGGCGGAGGGCGTCTTGCGCAGCGAGGGGCCGTTCACCATGACGCCCGAGCTGTTGGAGCTCGACGTGTCCGCCGCGAACGGGGCGGTGCGGTCGTCGTAGCGCCAGTACAGCTTGGCACCGTCGGACAGTACGGCGGCCGGGTAGTGCTCGGTGGCAGAGGGCACGGTGACGCTCGCGGTCGCGGACAGGGCGCTGGTGTTCCCCGCGGCGTCGGCGGCGGTGACCCGGTACGTGTACGTCTTGCCGGTGGCGACAGACGTGTCGGTGAAGCCGACCTGGGGGCGCGACCACTCCAGCGAGTCGGCCTGCACGGTCTTCAGCGGGGTGCTGGAGCCGTTGCGGTACACCTTGTACGTCAGCTTCGAGTCGTCCGTGTCGAAGGAGGCCCGCCAACGGACCTGTACCCCACCCGGCTTGAGGGCGGCGGCCGAGACGACCGGCACGGTCGGCGCGCCCTTGTCGCCGGTGGAGGCGAAGCGGGTCAGGCCCTGGGCCGGGGAGCCGTTGACGGTGGTGAACTCGCCGCCCGACCACAGGTACGAGGTGGCACCCGAGGTGGCGATGGTCAGCGCGCGGGGGCCGATGCCCTCACCGATGCCGTCGTTGGTGTCGGGGAGCCAGCCGAGCTTGCCGGTACCCGTGGTGGGCTCCGCCAGGAAGTGGCGGCGCCTGCCGTTGGGGAACTCGCCGACACCGGAGCAGTCGTGCGCGTGCGAGGCGCTGTAGAGCACGCCCTTGTAGGACTTCACGGCCTGAGTGGCGCCCAGGCAGGTGTCACGCCAACGCTGGGCGAAATTGCTGGTGTTGAGAGCGATGCGGCCGTCGAACACCCCGGAGCCGGTGCCCTCGTTGCCCGTGTAGATCCCGGTGGCATCGGTGTCGATGGTCTTGACCACCGAGTTCTTCTCGATGAAGCCGGGGTACGACTTGGTCACCGCGCCCGACTTCGCGTCCACCACGGCGAGGGCGTGCGAGTCGGTCCCGTTGACGGTGAAGAAGTCACCGCCGAGCACGGCCTTCTTGCCGTCCGGGGTGAGCGCGACGGCCCGGCCCGGCGCGTCCGCGTCGGCCTTGAAGGGCAGCACCGAACCGTCGGAGGTCTTGACCGCGGCGTAGCGCTGGTGCTTCTTGCCGTCGACGGTGCTGAAGTCGCCGCCCGCGTACACGGTGTCGTTCGTCACCGCCAGCGCCCGGACGGTGGCGGGGAAGCTCGCCCGGAACGAGGCCCGGGGCTTGCAGGTGGCGATGTCGATCGCGGCCAGCGACGACACCTGGGTGCCGTTCACCGCGCCGAAGTAGCCGCCCGCGTACAGGGTCTTCTTGTCCGGTGACACGGCGAGGGCCCGCACGGTGGCGGTGCCGGTCTTGACCGTGAAGGACAGGACGCACTTGGTGGGCGCGCCGGTGGCGGCGTCGAACGCGGCGAAGTTGACCGCGGGCCGCGAGGCGCCCGTGGTGCCCTGCGGCGGCCGGAGCGCGGAGAAGGTGCCGCCCGCGAAGACCACACCGTCGCTCTGGGCGAGCGCCCAGACGATGCCGTTGGTCTGCCAGGTCGGCAGGTTGTCCGCGGTGAACGCCACGGGGGGCGTGATCGCCGAGGCCTCGGGCGCCGAGGCGACCACGCCGAGTCCGGTCGTGGCGATGGTCAGGGCGAGGGCGCCTGCCAACCCTCGCGATCTGTGCAGCAAGCCCGTGTGCATCGAGCCCGTGTGCCTGAACCCCGTGCGCATGAAACCCCCAGGGAGAGAAGAGCGGAACGCCGGGAAGCCCTCGACGCGGACGGTCCGGTCCCGGAGTCCGCGGACGGGCTGTCCGGGAGAGGAGGAATCCCGCACCTTGACGAGGTTAGAACGGATTAATCACTCCCAACCGACAAACTGAGCAATCCCGTTGGTGAACTTCCGCTTACGGCGGGCCGACGGTTCACCCTGGAGGAAGCGGGGCCACATAGGCCGTGTACGCGGTGAGCTGCTGTGCGCCCGGGAGCCGGTGCGGGGTCCAGCCCCGGGCGTAGTCCGGTGGCCGCTGCCCCACCGGTACGAGAACCGCGGTCGGCCGCTGGGCGGCGGTCCCGGTGATGCCCCGGACCGTGGTGTTGGCGTTGTTGCCCGCGGTCGCGGCGGAGGCGCAGCCCGCGTAGTAGCCGATGGGGATGGCGTTGTCCCCGGTGACCAGGCAGGGCGGGGTGACGCCGAGCCCGTGCAGGCCGGTCGCGACCCGCGCGTAGCCGTCGTGAGCGGCGGCATTGCGGGTGACCGTGTGGGACAGCACGACGTACTGGCCCACCAGATGCCCCATCAGTACCAGCGTCACCAGGCCGGTCGTGACCGGCCGCAGCCGCGGCCTGCCCGCCCCGGCAGCCAGCCACCACAGGCATTCGGCGACCGGCAGGGACAGCAGGGCGTATGCAGGAAGCAGGAAGCGCGGTGCGGCGTAGTTGATCAGCAGCAGGTACGGCACCGCCATCGACACCCCGCACAGCGTGGGCAACAGCACGGCCGGCAGGCGGCGGGCCCGCCGGGCGACGGCCACCCCGCCCGCGGCGAGCAGCGGCAGGGCGAACCACCACAGCGACTCTCCCTTGTTCGTCCACGGAACATCGCACGGCCGGCACAGTGTGCGTCCGCTCAGCGCCCTCAACTGGTCGGTGAAGGCCAGGTTCCAGCTGATGCCGCCCTCGACCAGGCCCGAGGTGTGCAGCCGGGCCACCACGCCCCCGTACCGCAGGTACGACTCCACGACCCATTCCGCCCCGCCCGCCACCAGCCCGGCGGCGAGGGCGGCGAACACGGCCGGGCGACGCCACTCACGGACCAGGAGCGCAGCGAGGACCAGCGGCAGGGCGAGCCAGAATCCGTCCGGCGGGCGCAGCAGCACCACCGCGCCGAGACAGAGCGCGGTACCCAGCAGGGCCCAGCGGTCCTGCGGGCCGGAGTGCGCGGTGGTCACCACCCGCAGGAAGAAACCGGCGCAGGCCAGTGCGCCGAGCGCGACCCACAGATTGGGCATCGCCTGCGGCCCGTAGAACTGGGTGATCCACAGCCCGGCGAACAGCACGCCCGCGAGCGCCAGCCGCAGCGCGGGCTGGAACCGGCGCCAGACCCAGAGCGCCCCCAGCAGACCGGCGCCGGACAGTACGGCCAGGTAGCAGCGGAGCGCCACGGTCGAGGAGGTCAGCACCGCTACGGGCGCCACCAGGTACGAGATGCCACGGGCGCGCGGCGCACTGAAGAACGCCGCAGGCGCGTGCGAACCCACCTGGCTGACATAGACCGCCTCGTCCCAGCCAAGACCCAAATTCGGTCGTACGAAAAGGAACTGGCAGGCAGTGAAGGCCACAGCGACCCCCACCAGCCATCCGGTTCCCGCGCGGGACAGGACCGCGGGGGAAGATTCTCCCAGGTTCCCGATTCTCTGTTCTTCGGAATGTGTCCCCGTCATACGCGCACCGTACAAGCAAGTACGAGATCTGACCTGGAACGAGTGCCGGGCCGCCTACCCCTTTCCTGGAAATCTGGTGAACAGCCAGCTGGATCTCGCTACCCCCGACCTGCTGCGTTTTCCCTGGCTGCGCGGGGCGAAATTCTTCCATGCGCGGGTCCGTCCCGGTGATGTCCTCTTCATTCCGCTGAGGGCCCGGGATTTCGTTGTGCACGGCCTGTTCCACCGGCGGGAGGACACCCGGTTCTTCTTCAGCCCGGCTTCGGAGTGACCACGATCGAGGTCGACGACCCTCATGTGATGCACATCGACGCCACCCTCGCACCGCTCGCGGTGCGGTACGCGGCCGACCGCATCGCTGTGGCGCCGGATAGCCGCCGGATGAGCCGGCGCGTATCGAAGGTTGTACCGGTGGCGTTTCCTTTTGCTCTTCACAGGCGATTTCTGGTGCGACCTTTTGCTCTTCTTGGGCAACAACGGACATCGGCAATTGTTCGCGGCGGTCTTCCGTGCCACGTTACGTGCGCCGAGCCGGGCCGCTGACGAGCGGTCTCCGGCAGTGGCGTTCCTCGAATCCGACGCGTCCTGTGCAGCGGAACGAGTGCGTCCTTTTCCGGGCCGCTCTACGTACGGATACACGTCGGCCTTCTTCTTCTGTGGAGGTATTGGTGCATTTTCGTTTGCTCGGAAGTCGCTTCGCCCTGTCGGCGCTGGGAGTGGCGCTGTGCGTCGGTGTGACCGCGCCGGTGAGCGCGAGCGCGGACAGTGGGGGTTCTGTCCTCGGGGCCGTCACGCAGAGCGGATCCGGTCAGAGACCCGAGGGCCAGGCGGGCCAGGCACTCCGGACCGATCCGAACACACTCACGTCGGCCCAGCTCACCCCGCCTGCGCTCACCAGGACCGAAGTCATGTCCCGGGCGGCGAGCTGGGTCGACCTCGGCCTGGTCTACAGCAACACCGCGTATTACCAGGGCTACCGCATGGACTGCTCGGGCTATGCGTCGATGGCCTGGAAGCTCGGCACGTCGCTGGTGACCGGCACGTTCAACTCCTCGGGCGTCACGGAGGACATCACCAAGGCCGAACTCAAGGCCGGGGACGCCCTCAACAACCCCGCCGCCGGTGCGCAGGGCCACATCGCCCTGTTCGAGAAGTGGACCGACTCCTCCAAGTCCGCTTACTGGGGCTACGAGTTCAGCGGATCGGGTGTCCACCACCGGAAGATCCCGTACCCGTACTTCTCGGGCCACGGCACCTTCCACCCGGTCCACAACAAGGCCATCGTCGATGTGTCCGACCCGGGCATGACGAACCTCGCCGCAGTGGGCGATCAGACCGGTGACGGCATCCCCGACATCATCGCCACCAAGGTCTCCAACGGAAAGCTGTACCGGTACTCCGGCCCCGACTACAGCGGTGCCACCCGGGTGGAGATCGGGACCGGCTGGAACTCCTTCGACTCCGTCACGGCGGTCGGTGACCTGAACGGTGACGGGGTGACCGACATCGTCGCGGCCAAGGGCGACGGAACGCTGTACCGCTACTCGGGTCCCGACTACACCGGTCCGGCCCGGGTGGAGATCGGCACCGGCTGGGCGGCGATGACCAGCATCACCGGAGTGGGCGATCTGACCGGTGACGGCATACCGGACCTTCTCGCCGTCGAGAAGTCGAGCGGGGCCCTGTACCGGTACTCCGGCCCCAACTACAGCGGTGCCACCCGGGTGCAGATCGGGACCGGCTGGAACTCCTTCGACTCCGTCACGGCGGTCGGTGACCTGAACGGTGACGGGGTGACCGACATCATCGCGGCCAAGGGCGACGGAACGCTGTACCGCTACTCGGGTCCCGACTACACCGGTCCGGCCCGGGTGGAGATCGGCACCGGCTGGGACTCCATGAACAACCTGGTGAGTCCGGGCGACCTCAACGGTGACGGCATTCCCGACCTGCTGGGCGTCAAGCTGTCCACCTCTCAGCTCTTCCGCTACACCGGTCCGGCGTTCAGCGGCGCGAGCCGCACCGAGATCGGCACCGGCTGGTAGTCCGGGCCACCGACTTCGCCGTGCGGGCCGGGGCATGCGGGCCGGCTCGGGAGCAGGCCCCGGGCGTTCCGGCCCGCACGGCGAAGTCCACCCCTCTGCGACTCCCCGACCTCCGACTCCCCGACTTCCGACTTCCCGACTTCCCGACTTCGATTCTCCGACGAAGGAGCCTCGTGACACGCGTACGCCGTTTCCCGTCCGCACTGCGCTCGTCGGCCGCCGCCGCGGTCTTCGCCCTGAGCCTGGCCGTCGTCACTCCCGCGTCGGCTGCCTCGGTCAGCACCTGGGACAAGGTCGCCCGCTGTGAGAGCGGCGGCAACTGGAGCATCGACACCGGCACCACCTACACCGGCGGCCTGCAGATCAGTGGCTACAACTGGCAGCACTACGGCGGCACCGCCTATGCACCCCACGCCTACCAGGCGACCAAGAAACAGCAGATCCTCATCGCCGAGAAGATCCTCGCCGACCAGGGCGCCGGTGCCTGGACGTGCAGTCCCGGTACCGGCCTGTCGACGGACACCGCGGACCCGTATCCGCTGCCGCGGATGGCGAATCTGACGAATGTGGGTGACCTGACCGGTGACGGTGTGCCGGACCTCATCGCCGTCAAGAGGTCCACCGGTGTTCTGTACCGCTATTCGGGTCCTGATTTCAGTGGTGACACCCGGGTGCAGATCGGTACCGGCTGGGGATCGATGACCGACGTGACCGCGGTCGGTGACCAGAACGGCGACGGGGTCACGGACATCCTGGCGACCGCGTCCGACGGAACGCTGTACCGCTACTCGGGTCCCGACTACAGCGGTCCGGCCCGGGTGGAGATCGGCACCGGCTGGACATCCATGACCGACGCCACCGGGGTGGGCGACCTGACCGGTGACGGTGTGCCGGACCTCATCGCCGTCAAGAGGTCCACCGGTGTTCTGTACCGGTACTCGGGTCCTGATTTCAGTGGTGACACCCGGGTGCAGATCGGTACCGGCTGGGGATCGATGACCGACGTGACCGCGGTCGGTGACCAGAACGGCGACGGGGTCGCCGACATCCTGGCCGCCGACGCCCGCGGCAAGCTCTACCGCTACACCGGCCCCGACTACTCCGGCGGCGGAAGGGTGCAGATCGGCACCGGCTGGGACGTCATGGCCGAGCTCGTCGGACCCGGCAACATCACCGGCAGCGCCGTCCCCGACCTGCTGGCCGTGAACGTGGTCAGTGGCGTTCTCTACCGCTATGCCGGTCCCGATTTCAGCGGCGCGACCCGTACCGGCATCGGTACCGGCTGGTAGTCCCGGGCGCCGCCGCCGCGATGGCGCCCGCCCAGTAACGACCACTCCTCCCGTCCGACAGGAGAACCCTTCGTGCGTCCGCATCACCGCATCACCCGCGCCGGGCGCGACGGCGCCGTCCCGATGCCCCGAGGAACCGCGCGCCTCACCCGCCGGTGGGCCGCGATCTGCTCGCTGCTTCTGCTGCTGATGGCGCTGCCGACGTATGCGCAGGCCGACTCGCTGCCCGTCACCACCCCGCAGTCGTTGCACTTCGTCAGCTACAACATCTGCGGCAGCGCATGCCCGAAGAGCGCCACCGACAGCGCCACCAACCGTATGAACGCGGTGGTCGCCCAGGCATCCCCGCAGGGATGGAACACCGATGCGATCTTCCTGCAGGAGGTGTGCGAGGACCAGTACGACACGTTCAACACCCGTCTGCAGCCGCTCGGTTACCACGGGAAGTTCACCGCGACGATCGCCGCCGGCGGCAGCGCGACCGCCTGCAAGGGGAAGTACGCCTACGGTGTGGCGTTGTTCGTCAAGGGGCCGATCCTCGCCTCGACGGTGCTGCCGCTGACCGTCGGCAACGAAGTGGAGAAGATCCTCGTCCCCTGTGTGCGCACCACCCTCCACGGCAGGGACACCTGGGCGTGCTCGGTCCATCTGTACTGGAAGGACGCAGCCCTCAACCAGGCCGAATCGGTCAAACTCGCGGCACAGGCCAAGGCCTGGGAGGACGCCGGTACCCCGGTGGTCCTCGGCGGTGACTTCAACGCAACGCCCCGCAGCACCTCACTGGGCAGCTTCTACAGCCCCAGCGCCGACGACGGCGGACACGGCCGGTTCATCGAGGCGGACGAAACCGACAAGGACTCCTTCAACCAGCAGGTGTGCGACCCGGCGGCACGGCTGTACTGCCGGTCGGGCGAGACCACCTTCACCGGAAGCACCGTCTCCAAGCTCGACTACCTGATGTTCGGCGAGCGGTACTTCAGAGCCGCGCAGGGTGACGTCCTGCCCCGCGACGCAACGGTCTCCGACCACCAGCTGTACCGCGGCGCCGTGTCATGGGCCGGCATGTCGGGTGCTGCGAGCGTGGGGGACCTGACGGGCGACTCGGCCGGCGACATCGTCGCGATCGCCCGCGCCAGTGGAACTCTCTACCGGTACGCGGGCCCTGCTTACAGCGGCGCCTCCAGGGTGTCGCTCGGCGGCGGCTGGAACGTCTACGACCGGATCGTCGGGGTCGGTGACCTGACCGGTGACGGTGTGTCCGATCTGCTCGCCGTCGACGGCGACGGCGGCCTGTTCCGCTACTCGGGCCCCGATTACGCCGCCGACAGCAAGGTACAGATCGGCACCGGCTGGAGCGGCATGGCCGGTATCAGCGCGGTAGGCGACCTGACCGGGGACGACGTCCCCGACATCGTGGCGGTCGCACGGTCGACGGGCGCTCTCTACCGGTACACGGGCCCCGGTTTCCCGGGCGGATCGCGGGTCGGTATCGGCACCGGCTGGAACGTCTACAACCAGCTCGCCGGGGTCGGCGACCTGACGGGTGACAGCGTGTCGGATCTGCTGGCAGTCGATGCCAACGGTGACCTGTTCCGCCTCTCGGGTCCTGACTACGCCGACAGCAGCAAGGCACGGACCGGAACGGGCTGGAACTCGATGAGCAACATCACCGGGGTCGGCGACCTGACCGGTGACGGCGCACCCGACATCATCGCCACCAAGGCGGCGACCGGTGAGCTGTACCGGTACTCGGGACCGGGTTTCGCCGGCGGTGCGCGCGTCCTCATCGGCACCGGCTGGTAGCAGCGGTCCCTCCGCCCCGGGCCGCCCGCACAGGCGGTCCGGGGCGGAGTCGGTCAGCCGTGGCCGGCCGTACGCCTCGGGGCGCCGGACACGATCAGCGATGCGGCGACGGCCTTGTTCACCGCGTCGATCCGCGAGACGGCTCCGAGCTTCGCGAAGACGTTCCGCAGATGCCGCTTGACGGTGGCTTCGGTGATGGCCAGCCGGTCGGCGACCTGACTGTTGCTCAGCGCCAGCGCGACCAGTTCCAGCACTTCGAGTTCGCGGTCCGACAGACCGGGTCCGTACGCACCGGACCGCATCCGGGCCAGGGTCTCCCGGGACACGGCGTGCACCAGGCGTTCCGCGTCGCGGTGCACGCTACGGATCGCGGACACCAGTTCGTGCCGGCTCACACTCTTGACCAGGTAGCCGCGTACACCCGCGGTGACGAGCCGGTGCAGCAGCCGCGGTTCGTCGAACATGCTCAAGATGATGATCCGCGAGGCCGGTGAGACGGTGCGGATCCTCCGTACCGTCTCTGTGACCTCGCCCCCCGGCAGTTCCACATCGAGCAGCACGATGTCCGGGCGATGCCGCCTGGCCTGTTCCACCCCGTCCCCACTGGTGGCGGCGCCGCCGACCACCACCAGGTCGTTGTAGGAGTCCAGGATCTCTTGCAGTCCGTCGCGGACCAGGGTGTGGTCGTCGATCAGCAGCAGCCGGATCCGGGCGTCACGTGATGTTCTCAACGCTGCGTCCTCTCAGTGGGACGGCGAAGCGGACCACGGTGCCCACGTCGATCACACTCGCCAGGGCCAGCTGCCCGCCGAGCAGTTCGGTCCGCTCCGCCATCGAGATCAGGCCGAAACCCTCGCGGGCCGTGCCGGTGGTGTCGAAGCCGCGACCGTTGTCCAGGACGGTGCCACGCAGTTCGTGGGGGGTGATGGCCACGGTGATGCGGAGCGAGCGGGGCCGCGCGTGCGCCAGCGCGTTACGGGCCGCCTCCCGCAGCACCAGGAAGCATTCGTCGAGCACTCTGGGCGGCGCCCAGGTCTCGTCGCCGCTGACCTGGATTCCCACCAGTGAATCGCCGGTGTCGGCGGCCCCCAGATACGCGCGTAGCGCCGCGTCGAGACTGCGCGGCGGCTGCTGATCGTGCAGCGTGGACGTCACCACGCGCAGATGTCGCATCGACTCCTGGAGCGCCTCCCAGGCCTCCTCCCAGTGGCCTTCCGCGACGGGCGGATCGCTGGCCCGGCGTATGTCGTACAGCTCCAGCTGCCGCTGCGTCATGCTCAGGCAGTAGCCCATCCGGTCGTGCAGCTCTCTGGCGATCCGGCGGCGTTCCTCGGCCAGCGCCCTCGGTACACCACTCGGCGCCACCCCCGTGTGCTCCGCGAACGACGCGTGCATGCGGACGGCGAGGATCCGCTGAAGGGTCGTCACGAGCGCCTGCCATGCGTGCGGAGCCATCGGTTCCGCCGGTATGTACGGAGTGACCACCGACAGCACCGCGTCGAAGAGCAGTGACATGGATTCGGTGATCTCGTACGGGTCCGCGCGCGCCGCCGCGATCCTGGTGTGCTCCCCTCCGCCCGCGCCGTCCGTCCGGCCGGTCTCTGCGGGACCTGCGCCGAGGGCGCGGGTGAGTTCCGTGAGAATGCCGTGTGCGTCGGCGAGTGCCCTGTCCATCGCGTCAGGGTTGTTCGCGGTCTGTGCTCCTGTGAGCCGGACCCTGTCCTCGTACGCCGCGAGGATCTCTTTCCGAAGAGATGAGATCAGTCCGGCTGTTTCGTCGGCCACTGCTCTTGGTGCTTGTCGTGTTCGTGCCATGCGATGCCCCCACCTGCACGTTTCCTGCGACGTCACAAATTTTGTTGCATTCAACACTATTCTGCCCGGGAGTGACGATCCCCGGAGTGTGGCCAGAAGGACGCCGCGCGGACCGTCGGCGTTCATCCGGACGGCTTCCCGCGCGTGCGGTGGGGTGGGTCCGGGGTTCCCGTGAAGACCGTGGAAGGCGGTTCGGCGCTCCGTCGCATTCGATACAAGGAGCCTCATTCGTAAGCTCGTTGGATCCACATCGACAGCGCGGGAGAGGACAGGATGATGCCCGGAGAGCTCTTGGCCATCAGCGATCTCCATGTCGCGTACGCGGAGAACCGCAGCATCGTCGAGGAGCTGTGTCCCGCGTCCGACGACGACTGGCTGATCGTCGCCGGGGACGTCGGGGAGATGTCCGAGGACATCATCTGGGCGCTGACCACGCTCAGCAGGGCCTTCGCCGAGGTCGTCTGGACGCCGGGCAACCATGAGCTGAGGCCCGGCTGAAGGAGACCGAGGTGCGGCCGGCCGCCAGACCTGGAACCGGCGCCGGACCCCGAGCACCCCCAGCAGACCGGCGCCGGACAGTACGGCCAGGTAGCGGCGGAGCACCACGGTCGAGGAGGTCAGCGCCGCGAGGGGTGCCACCAGGTACGAGATGTCACGGGCGCGCGTGCGCACTGAAGAACGCCGCCGGTGCGTGCGAACCCACCTGGCTGACATGGACCGCCTCGTCCCAGCCAAGACCCAAGTCCGGCCGTACGAAAAGAAACTGGCAGGCGGTGAAGGCCGCCGCAACCCCCACCGGCTATCCGGTGCCCGTACGGGAGAGGACAGCGGGAGAAGATCCGCCCAAGATCCCGACTCTCTGTTCGTCGGAATGCGTCCCGGTCATGCGCGCACGGTACAAGCAACTACGGCAGTGCGAAGCGATACCGCGCGGGCAGCGGCGTGCCACATCGGTCAGGACGTAGGCGGCGGTCAGGGCAGCCCCACCCTCACTCGGCGACGTAGGTGCACTGGGTCCAGACGAAGACCCGGAACTCCTGGCCGTCCCGTACGGAGATCTCGGGCGTCGGCTCGAAGTGGTCGTACCGGTGTCCCCGGAACACCTTCACCTTCTCCTCGGTGTCGGCGACGTAGCGGGTCCGGTGGCCGTCGAGTTCCGAAGGTCCGCCGACCAGCAGGACGTTGGGGGAGTGGGTCACGGTCATGTGCCTTCTGCCTTCCCTCGCAGGTGTGGGTACGTTCACTGGGGCGGGTTGCCGTGCTTCCTGGACGGCAGGTCCGCGTGTTTGGTGGCGAGCATCGCCAGGGAGTCGATGAGGACCTGACGTGTCTCGGCCGGGTCGATGATGTCGTCGACCAGACCGCGTTCGGCGGCGTGGTACGGGTGCATCAGCTCCGCGGTGTACTCCTTGACCAGCTGCGCACGCCGCGCGTCCGGGTCCTCGGCCGCGGCGAGTTCCCGCCGGAAGACCACGTCGGTGGCGCCCTCGGCGCCCATCACCGCTATCTCGTTCGTCGGCCAGGCGAAGGAGAGGTCGGCGCCGATGGAACGGGAGTCCATGACGATGTAGGCGCCGCCGTACGCCTTGCGCAGGATCAGCTGGATCCGGGGGACCGTCGCGTTGCAGTACGCGTACAGCAGCTTCGCCCCGTGCCGGATGATGCCCTGGTGCTCCTGGGACGTGCCCGGCAGGAAGCCGGGCACGTCCACCAGGGTGACGAGCGGGATGTTGAACGAGTCGCAGAACTGCACGAAGCGCGCCGCCTTCTCGCTCGCCGCGATGTCCAGCGCGCCCGCCAGCGACTGCGGCTGGTTGGCGACGACACCGGCGGTCCGCCCGCCGAGCCGCACCAGCGCGCAGACCACGTTCGTCGCCCATGACGGATGCACCTCGAACAGTTCGCCGTCGTCCACGATCTCCTCGATGACGGCGCGCATGTCGTAGGCGTGCGAAGGGTTGACCGGCACCAGGTCGAGCAGGGCCCCGGTGCGGCGGTCCGGCGGGTCGTCGGACGGTGCGGGGGGCGGCAGTTCGCGGTTGTTGGCGGGCAGCATCGACAGCAGGTACCGCACCTCGTCCAGGCAGCTCTCCTCGTCGTCGTAGGTGAAGGCGGCGACCCCCGAGGCCGTCGCGTGCACCTGCGCGCCGCCGAGACCGTTCTGCGAGACGGCCTCGCCGGTGACGGCCTGGACGACGTCCGGCCCGGTGATGAACATCTGCGCGATGTCGCGGACCATGAAGACGAAGTCGCTGAGTGCGGGGGAGTAGGCGGCGCCGCCCGCGCAGGGGCCGAGCATCACACTGATCTGGGGGATGACACCGGAGTAGCGGACGTTGCGCCGGAAGATGCCGCCGTACCCGGCGAGCGCCGTGACACCTTCCTGGATCCGGGCCCCGGCTCCGTCGCAGAGCCCCACGACGGGACATCCGGCCGTACCCGCCAGGTCCAGGAGCTTGTGGATCTTCTCCGCGTGGGCCTCGCCCAGCGCACCTCCGAAGATCCGGAAGTCATGGGCGTAGGCGAACACCCGCCGCCCGTGCACCAGGCCCCAGCCGGTCACCACACCGTCGGTGCGGGGCCTGCGCGCCTCCAGCCCGAACCCGGTCGCCCGGTGCCGGCGCAGCCCCTCGATCTCGGTGAAACTCCCCTCGTCGAAGAGGAGGCACAGCCGCTCCCGGACGGTCAGTTTTCCCTTCCTGTGCTGTGCGTCGGTCGCCTCGGCTCCGGGCCCGCCGCGGACTCGATCCCGCAACGCGGCCAGCTCCGCTGCTTTCACTCGTGCCGGCTCAACCGTGGTCATGCCCCCAAGTGTGTCCACCGGTCGCGCAGTTGAATTGTGGCCGTCCGGAGGACTGGTGAGAGTGCTAGGCGGATGACCGGACGGTGGCACTTCGACGGGCCGTGAGGCCGGTCCCCCTGTGACAGAACGAAGACGTCGTGGAGGACTGTCTGTAACTCGGTGCGAGATACAAATGTTCTCGACCACCTGCACCGCGCAACTCCTGGGGGAACCCCGTGAAGTACACCCGCATCACCGCTCTCGCCGCCATCAGTCTCGCCGCCACCCTCTCGCTCACCGCCTGTGACAGCGACGGCACCGTGAAGGACTCGGCCGCCAAGGGCTCCTCGTCCTCGTCCTCCTCGTCCTCGGAGGGCGGTTCGTCCTCGGACGGTGGCTCGAAGCCGGAGAGCGGCTCGGGTTCCGGTGGCACGCAGGCCGACAGCGCGAAGTCGGGCTCCGGTGAGGGCACCGGAGCCACGGACGCCGCGAACGGCGCAGCGGAGACCGGCGGCAAGGTCACGTTCTGCAAGACGGAGGACCTGGCCATAGACGCCGCGCCCGACGAAGCGGACTCCGGCAGGATCAACATCACCATGATCAACCGGGGTTCGACCACCTGCTCGGCGACCGGCTTCGCGGGCGTCGACATCAAGGACGCCGACCACACCTCGAACCCCATCGAGCGCGGCCATGCCCAGCCCCGTATCACCACCCTGAAGCCGGGCGACGCCGCTGTCTTCGACCTCGCCTACGACATCGACACCACCGGGAACAGCCTCGCGTCCCCGACCAACATCCTGGTGACGCCCCCGAACGAGACCCACACCGTGACCCTGGACTGGCCTGCGAACGCGGGGGCGATCAAGGGCGCCTACACCGACGTTCAGGTCTACCCCACGCACACGACCAACTAGTGGGCGGTTGCGCGGAACAGGCCCTGGTCGGCAGTTCAGGCCACGGGAGGCGGTTCGGCCGCTCGGCCATGACGGAGGCAAGTAGCCTCACCCGTAAGCTCGTTGGATCCACATCGACAGCGCGGGAGAGGACAGGGCGATGCCCGGAGAGCTCTTGGCCATCAGCGATCTCCATGTCGCGTACGCGGAGAACCGCAGCATCGTCGAGGAACTGCGCCCCGCGTCCGACGACGACTGGCTGATCGTCGCCGGGGACGTCGGGGAGATGTCCGAGGACATCACCTGGGCGCTGACCACGCTCAGCAGGGCCTTCGCCAAGGTCGTCTGGACGCCGGGCAACCACGAGCTGTGGACCCCGCGCGAGGATCCGTTGCAGCTCCGCGGGGTCGCGCGCTACCAGCACCTCGTGGAGATCTGCCGGAGCCTGGGCGTCGTCACCCCCGAGGACCCGTACCCCCGGTGGGAGGGGAACGGCGGGCCGGTGACCGTCGCCCCGCTGTTCCTGCTCTACGACTACACCTTCCGCACCGACCCGGGACTCTCCCAGGAGGAGGCCCTCGCCGCCGCGCGCGCCGAAGGCATCGTCTGTACGGACGAGTTCATGCTGCACCCCGACCCGTATCCGAGCAGGGAAGCCTGGTGCGAGGCCCGGCTGAAGGAGACCGAGGTGCGGCTGGCCGCCATGGACCCGGACCTGCCGGCCGTCCTGATCAACCACTATCCGCTGGTGCGTGAGCCGACCCGGATCCTGCGCTACCCCGAGTTCGGGCTCTGGTGCGGAACGGAGGGGACCGCCGACTGGCACCGGAGGTTCAACGTCGCCGCCATGGTCTACGGGCATCTGCACATCCCGCGCACGACCTGGCACGACGGGGTGCGGTTCGAGGAGGTGTCGGTCGGCTACCCGCGGGAGTGGAAACGGCCGGGGCACCCCAGCACGCTCCGTCCCCGACGCGTCCTTCAGTAGAGGGGCCGGACGATGCTGAAGGGGATCCTGCCGGCCGGTGTTGCCGTGAGCGAGGCGTTCGGCGACCCGGCGAGGGCTGAACTGTACCCGGAGGAAGCGCGGTTGATCACGCGGGCCGTCGAGGTGCGCCGCCGGGAGTTCACCACGGTGCGGCACTGCGCGCGAACGGCGCTCGCGGAGCTGGGTCTGCCCGCGATGGCGGTGCTTCCGGACGCGCACGGTGCGCCCCGCTGGCCCGATTCGGTGGTCGGCAGCCTCACGCACTGCGAGGGGTACCGGGCGGCGGCGCTCGCGTACCGGGACGACGTGCTGATGATCGGGATCGACGCCGAGCCGCACGGCCCGCTGCCGGAGGGCGTGGAGGAGGTCGTCGCCCTGCCGCAGGAGCGGGACCGGCTGTCCGCCGAGCGGGCCGAGCGGCCCGCACTGCACATGGACCGGCTGCTGTTCAGCGCCAAGGAAGCCGTCTACAAGGCCTGGTACATGTACGGGGGGCAGCGGCTCGACTTCGAGGACGCCGACATCAGCTTCGGACATCAGGGCATCGAGCCGGGGCCGGACGTCCGGTCCGCCGGGACCTTCACCGCCCGGCCGACGAGGCCGGGACTCTGGAAGGTCCCGGCCGGCGTCCGGGGCCCGGCCGGGTTCGACAGCCTGCCCGGCCGGTGGCTGGTCCGGGACGGGCTGGTGATCACCGCGATCGCGGTGCCGGGTGCCCGTACGCCCGGCTGAGCAGCGGCAGTCGGCGGCAGTCGGTGGCAGGGCCCGGCGTCCCGGAGGACCTGGCCCTGCCGCTGCTCACCTGCTCCCGACCGCTGCCCCCGACCGCCGTCGCCGGTCGGCTGCCGCCTACGCCGCGCCGGTGGCGACCACGCCCGCGTACAGCGCGTCGACGATCCGGTCCACCTGCTCCTCGGTCACGATCAGCGGCGGCGAGACGAAGAGCACCGGGCCCTCGCTGCGGACGACGACCCCGGCCCGGCGACAGGCGGCTACCACCTGGGAGGCGCGCGGGAAGGAGTCGAACTCGATCCCGGCGAGCAGCCCCACCCCACGGACGTCGCGTACGCCGTCGAGCCCCTTGAGCCGCGCCGTCAGCTGACCGCACAGCCGCTCACCGACCGCCGCCGCGTGCTCGATCAGACCGTCCTCCTCGATCACCCGCAGCACGGCCAGCGCCGCGGCGGCGCCCATCGCGTGACCGCTGGTGGTGTGCCCGTGCCGCAGGCCGCCGAGCATCGGGTCGGTGGCGAACACATCGGCGATGGCGGTCGTCATGGTGACCGCGGCGAGCGGGGCGTACCCACTCGTCAGACCCTTGGCGGTGGTGACGATGTCGGGCGTGATGCCCTCGCGCTGGTGGGCGAACCAGGCCCCCGTACGGCCCAGTCCCGTGGTCACCTCGTCGACGACCAGCAGCACCCCGTACCGGTCGCAGATGTCCCGCACACCGCGCAGGTAACCGGCGGGCAGGGGCAGCAGACCGCCCACACCGAGCACCGGTTCCACGAAGAACGCCGCGACGTTCTCCGCGCCCTGCGCCAGGACGGCCTCCTCCAGCGCCTCCGGTCCCGGCACCGCGCAGGGATCGTGCGCGGCACCGGACGCGCACTGCGCGCACCGGGGCGTGGCGATCTGGACGAACCCGCCTGGCCGCGGACCGCAGCCCGCCCAGGCGATCGGTGACGCCGACATCGCCGTCGTCCCGCTGGTCGTCCCGTGGTAGCCGTCGGCCAGCGAGATCACGGTCGTCCGCTCCGGCTGCCCCTGGAGCGTGTGGTACATCCGGACGATCCGCACCGCCGCCTCGGACGCCTCCGAACCGGAGTTGCAGAAGAGCGTACGGCTGAGCGGCTCACCCAGCAGTTCGGCCAGCTTGGCCGCGAGCAGCACCGCGGGCTCGTTCGACGAGCCCAGCAGTGCGTACGTCATCAGCTTGCCGGCCTGCTCCTGGAGGGCGGCCAGCACCCGGGGGTGGCCGTACCCGAGAGTGGCGTTGAACTGGCCGCTGCGCCCGTCCAGATAGGTGCGGCCGTACGAGTCGGTGACGTCGCAGCCCTCGCCGGAGACGATCAACAGCTGCTCGGGGTCGCCCATCGGGGTCCACGGGTGCAGCAGATGACGGCGGTCCAGCTCGGCGAGCTCGTCACCGGTGAGGGCCGGTGCGGCAGGGGCAGGGGACGGTGCAACGGAGAGATCGGTCATCGGCGCAACTCCAGAGAGAGATCGGACGGACGGCGCTGCTCACGGGACACGCGCTACCACCGGACGGCGGCGGCTGCGGCGAAGTCGCCCGCGTGCGCGAAACCGGACAGCACGACGAGGTCTCCCTTGCGGAGCTTCCCCTCGTCGCGGGCCTGGGCCAGGGTCACCGGGATACCGGCGCCGAACAGGTTGCCGTACTGGTGGAAGGTGTCGAGGTGCCGTTCCGGCTTGACGCCCAGCGCCTCCCGCCAGTTCTGCAGGAACATCTGGTTCGGCTGGTTGGTGATGAACACGTCGATGTCGGAGGTCGGCGTGCCGATGCGCTCGCACAGTTCGGTGGCGACCTGAGGCACCAGCTGGTTGCCGCGCGCGACGATCTGCGCCACCTTCCCGTCGCTGAAGCCGATGTCTATCTCGCCCTCGCCGGGCTCCCAGTACTTGCGGGTCTCCACGGAGAGGTTCATGTCGTTGGCGTACTCGACGCCCTGGTAGCTCACCACGTCAAGGATCGGCGACTCGTCGCCCGCCCGCAGGAACCCGACGCCGCAGCCGTCACCCGGTACGGGAGCGTGCTTGCGGGTCCGTACGTCCGGGCGGGCGAAGAGCTGCCCCGCCATGTTCTGCACCGAACAGATCAGTGCGCTGCGGGCGCCGCCGCCCTCGATGATCCGGCGGGCGATCTTCATCATGTAGACGAAGGAGGCGCAGCCGCTGTTGTGCACGTCGATGATCCACTCGGGCACCGGGTCGAGTCCGAGCCGGGCCGCGATGTCGGCGCCCGCCCCGGTGAAGGCACGTTCCGGCAGCGCCACGTTGGTCAGCACGATGTCCACCTGGGCATCGCCCTGTGCGCGCAGCCGTTCCAGCATCGGCCGGGCGGCCTTCTCCACCATGTCGGTGGCGGTCTCGTCCGGCGCGGCGTGACGGCGGAAGGCGGGCGCCCGGAACATGAGCCCCTCGGCGGTCTCCGTGTCCCCGTTGGCATAGAAGTCGGTCCCGACGGTGCGTTCGGGCAGGTAGCTGCCGACGTCGACCAGGCTGACGGGGGTCACCGGGCGGCCTCCGGGCCGGTCTTCGGGGTGGCCTCGGGGGCGGGGGCGACCGAGATGGGCAGGCCGTTGCTGTGGCGGTACTCAAGGATCGTCTTGAGGTTGTCCAGCTCGATGCGGTGGCCGGCGTAGAACAGCGGCCACAGGTCGCCCACCCAGATCCGGTCCGGACTCGGGGCCAGCTCCGGGTAGGGGTTCTTGTCGTAGTTGGGGTGGTGGCAGTTGGACCAGATGACCACCGAACCGGGCTTGCCGAGCACCTGCTGGGCCGGCACGATCCGGAACAGATAGATCATCCAGAGCTCTTCGCCCTGGTCCCAGGCGCAGTGGTAGTCGAGCGTCAGCGCCTCACGGTTGGGCTTGAGCGTCATGTAGATCTTGGTGTCGGGTGCCAGGGTGTCCCGGCCGACATAGAGATCGGGGGTCGCGGTCGGCGCGAAGCCACGGGTGCTGACCGTGTACTCGTCGAGGTTGTTGATGTTGCAGAGGTAGTCGAAGACCTCCTCCGGCGGACAGTCGATGTAGTCCTGGATGGTGCAGAAGTCGCCGTACACCAGGTCGTGCGGGTATGCGGCCTCGGTCCGCTCGCTCGCCCGCGCGAGGATCTCGTCCGTGCTGGTGGTCTCGCAGCGCAGCAGATCGGGAATGTCAGCCAACTGGGGTGACGTAGTCGACATGAGTCGCTCCTGAAGGAGTGGTAAGGGATTCGAGCTGACGGAGGAACGGCACGAACGGCGGCATCTCGGCCGGGTCGGCCTCGACGCAGACAAGTGCGGGACCGGGGGTGGAATTCGTCTCGGTCAGGGCGGTACGGAGTTCTCCGGCCGTGGTCGCCCGCACCGCGTTCAGTGAGGGGAACATGGCACCGGCACCGGCCGCGATGGACGAGGGTTTGAATGTGTTGAACGAGTAGTCCGCCTCGTAGAACAATTGCTCACGCGTCACGCACATGGCATGTGCGTTGTTGTTGAAGATGATGAAGGTGACCGGCAGGTCGTATTCGACGGCGGTATGAATCTCCATGCCGTGCGCGTAGAAACCCCCGTCGCCCGCCAGCACATAGGTACGCCGGCCGGTGGCGAACGCGGCGCCTATTCCGGTACCGAAACTGTGGCCCATTCCGCCCATGCCCATCGCGATGATGAATTTCCCGCGGTGCGGGGCGGTCAGGTAATGCACGGCCGCCGAACTGGCATTGCCCGCGTCGGACACCACGGGGGCGTCGTCGGGCAGCGCGGACCCGATCGCCTCCACGGCGTCGGAGAGCCGCACTCCCGGGCTGTCGGGCCGCGGCGTGACCAGGTACTCCGGGCCCCGCGCGGGCGCCGGACGGGCGGGCAGCACGGGCAACAGGGCGGACACCGCCCGCAGTTCGGCCCGCAGATCGCCGTCCACGTGCACCACCGGCGGGCCGTCGGGCTGCGGGCCGATGAAGGGTGGCTCCGGGTCGAAGCAGATCAGCGGGGTGTCCGCGAGGACCCCGTCGAGTCCGGCCCGCGCCATCACCGGCAGCCGGGTGCCCACGAGTACGCAGACCGCGGCCTCCTCCAGCTGGCGCCGCACCGTCGGGTGCCCGATCGCGCCCGCCACGCCGACATAGCGCGGTTCGCGGTTGTCGAAGGCGTCCTTGCCGTCCGGTGTCACCGCCACCGACGCGCCCAACCGGTCGGCCAGTGCGGCGAGTTCGGCCCGCGCGTCCTGGTGTCCCACGCCGTCCCCGGCGATCAGCACGATGCCGGAGCCGCCGCGCGCGGCGTCGGCCAGCAGATCGGCGGCGGCCTGCCGGTGGGCGGCGGCCGGGACGGTGGTGGGCGTCAACAGCTCGTCGAGCGGCCGGAGCGCCCCGGCGGCAGCCTGCTGGACGTCCTTGGGCAGCAGCAGCACGGCGGGCCCGCCACGTGGTGAGCGCGCGGCGTCGACCGCCGCGGCGAGCAGCTTGCCGGTGTCGGCCGGATCGTCGACCCGTGCGCAGAAGCGCGATATGGAGCCGAACAGTTCGACCGCGTTGAAGGCGCCGGACCGTCCGCTGGTGTCCTGGAACGCGCCGCGGCCCTCCAGGTCGCGGGGCGGCTGGCCGACCAGGGCGAGCAGCGGGACCCGGGCGGCGTACGCCTCCGCGACGCCCGGCACCAGATTCATCGCGCCCGCTCCCGAGGTCGCCATGACGACACCCAGTCCGCCGACCGTCCGGTGACTTCCCTCGGCCATGCAGGTGGCTGAGAATTCGTGTTTGGCGACGACGGCTTTCACCCGCCCGTCGCCGTGGTGGACGGCGTCGTACATGTCCTCGATGTTTGCGCCACCGACCCCGAATACGTGGTCGACGCCCAGTTCCGCCAGCGAGGAAATGATGTAGTCGGCGACGCGTGTATGACCGTTCCGCATTGCTCTCCCCAGGAGCCGGTGACCCACCTCATGGCTGGACGGAGGATTTTCGAGCGGGTCGGTGTACGCGGCAGACTAGCCAGCCGGAATTCGGGCGGCCATGGCGGAGAGCAAGTGGTTAGTTGTTGTACTAGTTCTTCGGGGCGGCGGGAAAGACACCCGGGCCGGAGCGGTCCGGCCCGGGTATCTTTCCCCCTGTTGCTCCGTCGAGCGGCGGCCTCGGGTCAGTGACCGTGTCCGGTCGCGCCGGCCACGGCCATCGCCCGGAAGGCGTCGCCCCGGCGCCGGGACAGCACCGCGAAACACGCCGAGAGCGCGACCAGTTCGAGCTGGTCCCAGTCACCGTCGACCTTCACCTCGACGGACTTGCCGTGGAACTTGGGCAGCCACAGGTCGATCCGGTCGCCGCCGCTGACGACCGCGGCGCGGTAGCCGCGGAAGCTCCTCGACAGCTCCCACTGCACCGCCTTGCCGCTGCCGGGGAGGAAGCTGTCCTGGTGGTCGAGGCGGAGGACCGGCGAGCTGCCGCCGACCGTTATCCCGGTCCGCCGGGGGTTGTTGACCTCGACCGGCAGGGTCCGGCCGCTCACGGTGATCTCACCGCGCCGCATCGACTTTCCGGTCTCCAGCGAGGCGTCGCCCGCGGTTCCCTCCAGTACGTACGATCCATGACTCTTCGTCAGAGTGAGTGTGGGGGGCATGGGTTCAGCCTTTCCTGACGGTTCGTGCGAGGCCGGGAACGAGTACCAGCGCTGCCACCGTGTGCAGGCAGGCCAGGGCGATCTTCGCCGACGTGGTGACTCCGCTGCCCGGTCCGGCCACCAGCGACAGCAGGAACACCACCACGGCGATGATCACCCAGGCCTTGCGTCCTCCGGACGGCCTGCGCTCCAGCAGAGCGATCAATGCCCAGGCGAGCAGCCCGGAAACGAGCGTGGCGAAGATGACCGCGGGCAGTTGCACCGAGGATGCGGACCCGTTCGTCTTCACCTCGATGTCGACGCCGAAGGCCGAGTGGGCGAGGAGCCAGACCACCACCGTGGCGAGGGTCGCCACCACCACGGTCACGATCCGCTGTCTTCCGGCACCTCTGCGGGTCGCCGTGCCGCCGGTCGCGGTACTCGTGTTCGACATGCGTCAAGCCTCCTTGCACCGGTGCGTGTGCCCGGTTCTGAACCATCCAGCGGTTAACGGGAGTTGACAGTAGCGAAGGGCTGCGTTCCGCAGGTCCCGGTCACTGTCCGGCCGTTGGCCTGTAGGGAATTCCTTAGGGGCGTGTCCGCCATGATTGAGCCTCACTCGCCTGGGGTGTTGTGCTTCGCGGGAATGTCACATCACGCCCGAGGGGCGGACGCGTACCGACAGTTCGTCGCAGCGTCCCTCCGCACGTCCGCGCACATCAGGCCGTTGTTCCCCATCGGGCACCGAAGAACACATACCTGAGGAGTTGGCACGGGTGGACGCAGGGATCAAGCGCGAGGTCGAGCAGAAGGTCCGGGCCGGCGAACGGCTCAGCCGTGAGGACGGCATCGCGCTGTACGCGTGCGACGACCTGGCGTGGCTCGGCGGCCTCGCCCACGAGGTGCGTACGCGCAAGAACGGCGACGTCGTCCACTTCAACATCAACCGTCACCTCAACATGACGAACGTGTGCACCGCCTCGTGCGCCTACTGCTCGTTCCAGCGCAAGCCGGGCGAGAAGGACGCGTACACGATGCGCATCGAGGACGCGGTGCGCCTCGCCAAGGCGATGGAGGGCGAGAACCTCACCGAGCTGCACATCGTCAACGGCCTGCACCCCAACCTGCCGTGGCGCTACTACCCCCGCTCGCTCAGCGAACTCAAGAAGGCGCTCCCGAACGTCTCCCTCAAGGCGTTCACCGCCACCGAGATCCACCACTTCGAGACGATCTCCGGGCTCTCCGCCTCCGACATCCTCGACGAGCTGATCGAGGCCGGTCTGGAGTCGCTGACCGGCGGCGGCGCCGAGATCTTCGACTGGGAGGTCCGGCAGCACATCGTCGACCACGCCACCCACTGGGAGGACTGGTCGCGCATCCACCGCCTCGCCCACGAGAAGGGCATCAAGACGCCCTGCACGATGCTGTACGGCCATGTCGAGGAGCCGCGCCACCGCGTCGACCACGTGCTGCGGCTGCGTGAACTCCAGGACGAGACCGGCGGGTTCCAGGTCTTCATCCCGCTGCGCTACCAGCACGACTTCCACGACTCGATGGACGGCGTGGTGCGCAACAAGCTGATGGCGCGGACGAAGATGGCGACGTCCGCCGAGGCGCTGAAGACCTTCGCGGTCTCGCGGCTGCTCTTCGACAACGTCCCGCACGTCAAGGTCTTCTGGGTCATGCACGGGCTGCGCACCGCCCAGCTCGCCCTCAACCACGGCGCCGACGACATCGACGGTTCGGTCGTCGAGTACAAGATCACGCACGACGCGGACGCCTACGGCACACCGGACAAGATGTCCCGCGAAGGTCTGCTCGACCTGATCCGCGACGCCGGCTTCAAGCCCGTCGAGCGCAACACCCGTTACGAGATCGTCAACGAGTTCGACGGCCCGGACGCCGACCGCCGGGAGTCCCCGCAGCCCATGCGGGTCTGACCCGTGACGGATCCGACCATGCCCGGAATCACCCAACGACCGGTAGGTGTGAGATGACTGCGCGGGACGAGACCCTTGAGGTCTGGATAGACCAGGATCTGTGTACGGGAGACGGCATCTGCTGCCAGTACGCCCCCGATGTCTTCGAGCTGGACATCGACGGGCTCGCCTACGTCAAGGGCGCCGACGGCGAACTGCGGCAGCAGGAGGGCTCGGCGGTCCCGGTCCCGGTGCCCGCCCTGCGCGACGTCACCGACTCCGTCACCGAGTGCCCGGGGGAGTGCATCCACGTGCGCCGGGTGAGCGACGGCGTCGAAGTGTACGGACCGAACGCGGTCGACGCCTGATGCTGGAGACCACCGACCGGCGCCCCGCCGGGCAGGGACCGCGGGCCGCCCTGCGCCGCCCGCGCGTCGGGCACATCGACTTCCTGAACTGCCTCCCGCTGTTCTGGGGCCTCGCCCGCACCGGGAACCTGCTCGACCTGGACCTGCGGAAGGACTCCCCGGAGCGGCTGAGCGACGCGCTGGTCTCCGGCGAGCTGGACATCGGCCCGATCAGCGTCATGGAGTATCTGCGCAACGCCGACGACCTGGTCGTCCTGCCGGACATCGCGGTGGGCGCGGACGGGCCCGTGATGTCCTGCCTGCTGGTCAGCAAGGTGCCGCTGAAGGAGCTCGACGGCGTCCCGGTCGCCTGCACCACCACCAGCCGTACCTCGGTACGCCTGGCCGAGCTGCTGCTCGCCGAATCCGTGGGCGTGCGGCCCGAGTACTTCAGCTGCCCGCCCGACCTGCCGACCATGATGTCCGGCGCCCCGGCCGCGGTGGTGATCGGCGACGCCGCTCTGCGCGCCTCACTCCTCGAAGCGGGCACCCTCGGGCTCGAAGTGCACGACCTGGGCCAGATGTGGCAGGAGTGGACCGGCCTGCCCTTCGTCTTCGCGGTCTTCGCGGCCCGCCGCGACTTCCTGGCCCGCAACGACGTCCTCGTCCGCGAGGTCCACGCCGGATTCCTCGCCTCCCGTGAACTGTTCCTCGCCGAGATCGACGAGGTCTGCACCAAGGCCGCCCGCTGGGAGGAGTTCGACGCCGAGACCCTGAAGCGCTACTACCTCTCCGCGCTCGACTTCAGCCTGGGAGAACGGCAGTTGGCCGGTCTCCGGGAATTCGCCCGCCGGGTCGGCGGCGCCGGAGCGGGCTTCCGCCCGGACGTCGCACTCCGGCTGATGGACACCGGCCGGACGGTCTGACGCCGCCCCGACCCGTGCGAAGCACCGCCACCCCACCCCAAGAAAGGCGGCCCGAAGTGGCCCAGCCGAACAGTCATCTCACCGCTGCTCTGGACCGCGCCGCCGACGGGGGCCGCATCACGCCCGACGAGGCGCTGGAGCTGTACCGCGACGCCCCGCTGCACGCGCTCGGTTCGGCCGCGGACGCCGTACGCCGGCGCCGCTTCGCGGACAGCGGGCACCTCGCGACGTACATCATCGAGCGGAACATCAACTACACCAACGTCTGCGTGACGGCGTGCAAGTTCTGTGCCTTCTACGCCCCGCCGAAGTCCGACGCGGGCTGGGAGCGCGATCTCGACGACATCCTGCGCCGCTGCGGCGAGACCGTCGAACTCGGCGGCACGCAGATCATGTTCCAGGGCGGCCACCACCCGGACTACGGCGTCGAGTACTACGAGCGCACCTTCTCCGCGATCAAGAAGGCCTACCCGCAGCTCGTGATCCACTCCCTCGGCGCCTCCGAGGTCGCGCACATGTCGAAGATCTCCGGGGTGTCGACCGCCGAGGCGATCGGCCGGATCCGGGACGCCGGTCTCGACTCGTTCGCGGGCGCGGGCGCGGAGCTGCTCCCGGCCCGCGCGCGCACCGCCATCGCGCCGCTCAAGGAGTCCGGCGAGCGCTGGCTGGAGATCATGGAGACCGCGCACGGGCTGGGCGTCGAGTCCACCACGACGATGCTGATGGGCACCGGCGAGACCAACGCCGAGCGCATCGAGCACCTGCGGATGATCCGCGACGTGCAGGACCGGACGGGCGGCTTCCGCGCGTTCATCCCGTACACCTACCAGCCGGAGAACAACCACCTGAAGGGTCAGACGCAGGCGACGTCGCTGGAGTACCTGCGCATGATCGCCATCGCCCGGCTGTTCTTCGACAACGTCGCCCACATCCAGGGCTCCTGGCTGACCACCGGAAAGGAACTCGGTCAGCTGACCCTGCACTACGGCGCCGACGACCTCGGCTCGGTGATGCTGGAGGAGAACGTCGTCTCGTCGGCCGGTGCCAAGCACCGCTCCAACCTGCCCGAGCTGATCGACCTCATCCGCGGCTCCGACCGCGTACCGGCCCAGCGCAACACCTCGTACGAGATCCTCCGGGTGCACGACGACCCGGCCAACGACCCGGTCGACGAGCGGGTCGTCTCGCACCTGTCGTCGACCGCGGACTCCGGCGCACCCCGCCGGAATCTCAAGGTCCTGCCGGTCGGCTGAGGGGACACGGTCGACATGAAGGTATGTGTGACCGGCGGCGCGGGCTTCATCGGATCGCACTACGTGCGGGCGATGCTGGCCGGCGAGTACGCCGGGTACGAGGACGCCGAAGTGACGGTCGTCGACCTGCTCACCTACGCGGGCAACATGGCGAACCTGCCGATGGACCAGGAACGGCTGACGTTCGTCCGGGGCGACATCCGGGACGCGGACCTGCTCGCCTCGGTGCTGCCGGGCCACGACGCCGTGGTGCACTTCGCGGCGGAGTCCCACGTGGACCGGTCACTGGTCGGCGCGGTGCCGTTCGCCTCCACCAACGTGCTGGGCACCCAGCAGCTCCTGGACAGCTGCCTGACGGCCGGGGTCCGTACGGTGCTGTGCGTCTCCACCGACGAGGTGTACGGCTCGATCGACTCCGGCTGCTGGGACGAGAACGAGCCGCTGCTGCCCAACTCGCCCTACTCGGCGTCGAAGGCGGGCAGCGACCTGGTCGCCAGGGCCGCCTGGCGCACCCACGGCCTGGACGTGCGGATCACCCGCTGCTCCAACAACTACGGCCCGTACCAGAACACCGAGAAGCTCATCCCGCTGTTCATCACCAACCTGCTGCGCGGACGGCCGGTCGGGCTGTACGGCGACGGGGCCAACGTACGCGAGTGGCTGCACGTCGCCGACCACTGCGCGGCGCTGCAACTGGTCCTCACCGACGGCCGTCCGGGCGAGATCTACAACATCGGCAGCGGCGTCGAGGTGACCAACGCCTCGATCGCCGACCGGCTCGTCGAACTCTGCGGCGCCGACCCGGGACTGATCCGGTACGTCGCCGACCGCAAGGGCCACGACCTGCGGTACGCGCTGGACCTGGGGAAGATCACCAAGCTCGGTTTCACTCCGGCGTACGAGTTCGCCGCCGGTCTTGAGTCCACCGTGCGCTGGTACCGCGACCACCCGTCCTGGTGGGCGCCGGACGCCGGCTGACGTCACGGAGTCATAGGGGTACGCCGAAGGGCGGCTGCCGGAAGCATCCGGCAGCCGCCCTTCGGCACACCCCTATGCGTCGTTCCTGTCCCAGCCGACCAGCAGCTCGTGCACGCCGTAGTGCAGCATGTCCGCGCGCATCGGCACGTCCCCGGCCGCCTTCGCCAGGCGCAGCGAGGGGAAACGGTCGAAGAGCGCGGGATAGGCGATGCGCAGCACGGCGCGGGCGAGGTTCTGGCCGATGCACTGGTGCACGCCGTGCCCGAAGGCCACATGCCCCTGCGGGTCCCCGGTGATGTCGAGTCGGTCGGGGTCGGGGAAGTGCGCGGGATCCCGGTTGGCCGCGGGCAGTGCCACCACCACCGTGTCGCCCGCCCTGATCCGCGCCCCGTTCAGCTCCACGTCCTCCAGCGCGGCCCGGCTGGCCCCGAGGTGCGAGATGGTCAGGTGGCGCAGCAGCTCCTCGACCGCGTTGTCGATCAGCTCGGGCCGGGCCCGCAGCGCGGCGAGCTGTTCCGGGTGGGTGAGCAGCGCGAAGGTGCCGAGGGCGAGCATGTTCGCGGTGGTGTCGAATCCGCCGCCGATCAACGCCCAGGCGAGATTGGTCTGTTCCTCGACGGTCAGCCTGCCGTCCCGGGCCAGCTCGCTCAGCAGATCCGGTCCGGATCCGGACCGTTTCGACTCGACGAGCTCCTGGAGCACCTCGGCGATGTCGGTGCAGGACGCGATCAGCTCCTCCACCGTGTACGTCATGCGCGACAGCACCGCCATGTGCGTGCTCAACCGCTCCCGGGCGGCATCCGGTATGCCGAGCATCCCGCACATCACGCGGACGGCCACCGGTTCGGCGAACGTGCCGACGAGGTCCACCGGGCCTTCGACCCTCGCCATCGCGTCCAGCTGTTCCCGGACGATCCCGGTGATCATCGGGGTGAGTCCGGCGATCCCGCGCACGGTGAACCTGCGGGTCAGGAAGCGCCGGTAGTACGAGTGGTCGGGCTGGTCCATCTTGATGAAGGCGCCGGGCGCCGCGGGTGGCGGTGTGTACGCGGTCATCGGGAACGGCGGCGGGATCGGCAGGCCGATCAGCTCGTTGCGATGGCTGAACCGGGCGTCGCTGAGCACGGCCCGCGCGTCGGCGAGCCGGGTGACCAGCCAGCCGGAGCCCTCGCCGGGGCCCACCGTCAGCTCCAGCGGCGCGACCGGGCAGCGCTCCCGCAGCGCGGCGTACTCCGCCGGCGGGTCGAAGGGACAGGCCCGCTCCACGGGCAGCGACACGGGCGGCGACACGGGCGGCGACACGGGCGGCGACACCGGCGGTGATACCTGCCGTGGCACCGGCCCCGATCCGGGCACCGCCCCCTGCGTGCGGTCGCCCTCCGGGTGCGTACGCGGCTCGCTCACCGGACCTCCAAGGAAGCGGTGCGCAGCCGCTCCTCGATCACATCGGCCGCCCTGCGCGCCCCGCCCGCCGCCCTGACGTGCTGCCGCATGTCCCGTACGCGCTCCCGCATTCCGCTGTCACCCGCGACCCGCGCGACCGCGTCCCGCAGCGCCTCCGGGGACACCTCGTCGCGCTGCACCACCTCGGCCAGGCCCAGTTCGGTCAGCCGCCGGGCGTTGACGTGCTGCTCGGGGTGGTGCGGGACGACCACCATCGGCACCCCGGCGTACAGCGACTCCATGATGCTGCCCATCCCGGACTGGCAGAGGAAGACCGAGGCGTGGGCGAGGACCGCACCCATCGGGACCCACCGGTGCGCCTCCACGTTCGGCGGTAGCTCACCCAGTTCCCCGGGGGCGACCCGGTCACCGAGCGCCAGCACGACGTGCCAGGGCAGGTCGGCGAAGGCCTTCGCGCAGTGGCGGAAGAAGTCGGGCCGGTTGTTGACCGTGGTGCCCAGGGAGACCAGCAGCACCGGAGCGCCGCTCGCGGGCGGCTGCCAGCCGTCCTCCTGCCGCCCGTCGCAGGTCGGTCCGACGAAGGCGTGCCGTTCGTCGAAGGTCGCACCCGCGAACTGGAACTCACGGGGCAGGAACGCCAGGGTGAACTCCCGCCGCCCGTAGAACAGTTCGGCCTTCTGCTCGTCCCGCAGCCCACTGCTGCCGACGGTCTCCGTCAGCCGGGCCGCGAACTCGACGATGGCCGGGTGCGCGGGATCGACCCGACCGGCGTACTCCTGGTGCTGCGCGGACAGGTCGAAGTGCTCGTTGGAGATGAAGGTGGGGGACAGCTGGATGCTCGGCCGCTGCCAGCGGGCGGCCAGCAGCCGTCCGGTCAGCCAGAGCGTCGTGTCGTACACGACGGCGTCCGGCGGCCCCCCGGAAAAGCACGACTCGATCGTCGGCAGCACCGCGGTGCTCGCGTCGAGCAGCTTGAGCGGGGCGCGGGCGCACTCGTCGGCGTCGATGTTCTCCGGCGGCGGGTCCGAGGAGAGCGGCGGATCGTACGGGCGCACCTCGGCGCCCGTGGCGCGCACCCGCTCCTCGAAGTCCTCGGTGGCGAAACAGGTCACCCGGTGCCCCCGCGCGACGAGTTCGGCCACCACCGGCAGCACCGGCATCATGTGCCCGTACGCCGGATAGGGCAGGAACGCCAGATGTCTGCGCGGCCCGGTCATGAGGCGGCCAGCCGGGCCTCGACGGTGTCGGCGGCGAGCGCCGGCCCGCCCCGGCCCGCGATGCTCGCGGACAGGTCCTTCACCCGCTGCCGGGCCGCGGCGTCCTCGGCCAGACCGAGCACCGCGTCCCGCAGCCGGTCCGCCGTCAGCGCGTCCGGGGTGAGGGAGCGGCCGAGCCCCAGCTCGGTCAACCGGGCTGCGACCAGGTCCTGTTCGCCGGTGCGCGGGACGACGACCGGCGGTACGCCGTAGTACAGCGACTCCATGGTGCTGCCCATCCCGGCGTGCGAGACGAACGCCGACGCGTGCGCGAGCACGGCCAGCTGCGGCACCCACGGCCGCGCCTCGACGTGCGGCGGGAGCGGGCCCAGGTCGTCCGGTGTGACCAGGCCGCCGAGCGACATGACGACGTGCATCGGCTGGTCGGCCAGCGCCGCGAGGGCGTCCCGGTAGAACGCCGCCTGGTTCTCGTACCCGAAGCTGCCGAGCGCGACCAGCACCACCGGCCTGCCGTCCGACGGCGGCTGCCACGTGCCCTGCCCGGCACGGTCGCCGATGCACGGGCCGACGAAGACGTGCCGGTCGTCGAACGTCTCGATGCCGGGCTGGAACTCGGGGGGCACGAACACCAGGGTCTGTTCCTCGGCGGCCCCGGCGAAGTCCTCGTTCGACAGACCGGTGAGCCCGTGGGCGTCCAGCGTCCCGCGCATCTTCTCCTGCGCCTGCCGCAGCGCCGGATGGTCCGGATCCGGCGGGGACATGGACGCGGCCAGTGCGGCGTACGGGGAGAACGTGTTGCTGGACACGAAGGTGGTCGCGGTCAGCGCGGTGGGCAGGTCCCACTTGCGCGCGAGCAGACGGCCGGTGGCGTAGCCGAACGAGTCGTACACCATCAGGTCCGGCCGGTCGGCGCCGAGACGGCGTTCCGCCTCGGCGAGCGGCGTGAAGACCTCCGAGAGGTGCACCAGGCCCGCCTGGGCCATGTCGTCACCGGTGATCTCCGACGGGATGGCCACGGTGTTCCACGACTTGGGGACGAGCGATTCGTAGGGGATGACGTCGGCCCCGGTCGCCGCGACGACGTCGGCGAAGTGCGAGGCGACCACGTACGACACCCGGTGGCCGCGGCGGACGAGTTCGGCGACGACCGGCAGGGTCGGGTTGACGTGGCCGTGGGCCGGATAGTTGAAGAAGGCGATGTGGCGGCCGGTGGTCATCGGCGCTCCGTTTCGGTCGTGGCGATCTCCATGACGTACTGCCCGTAGCCCGACTTGGGCAGCGCGGCCCCGCGCCGGTAGCAGGCCTCCGCGTCGATGAAGCCGCGTCGCAGCGCGATCTCCTCGATGCAGGCGATACGGACGCCCTGCCGCCGCTCCAGCACCTGGACGTACTGGCCCGCGTCGAGCAGCGAGTCGTGGGTCCCGGTGTCCAGCCAGGCGAAGCCGCGCCCGAGGTCGATCACCTTCGCCCGGCCCTCCCGCTGGTAGGGCCGGATGACATCGGTGATCTCCAGCTCGCCGCGCGCCGACGGGGTGAGGTTCTTCGCGATGTCCAGGGCGGTGTTGTCGAAGAAGTACAGACCGGTGATGGCCCGGTCGGTACGCGGGTGGGCGGGCTTCTCCTCGATGGCGACCAGCCGCCCGTCGTCGTCGACCTCGCCCACGCCGTACCGCTCCGGGTCGGAGACGCGGTAGCCGAACAGCACACAGCCGTCCAGGGTCTGCCGGCTGTCGTGGAGGAAGCCGGAGAGGCCGGGCCCGTAGAAGATGTTGTCGCCGAGGATCAGCGCGATCGAGTCGTCGCCGACATGGTCCGCGCCGATGATGAACGCCTCGGGCAGCCCGCCGGGCTCCGGCTGGACGGCGTAGCTCAGATTCAGCCCGAGTTCCGAGCCGTCGCCGAGCAGCCGCTGGAAGAGCGGCTGGTCCTCGGGCGTGGAGATGATCAGGATGTCCCGGATGTCGGCGAGCATCAGCACCGACAGCGGGTAGTAGATCATGGGCTTGTCGTAGATGGGCAGCAGCTGTTTGGAGACGGCCAGCGTCACGGGGTGCAGGCGCGTTCCGGCGCCCCCGGCGAGGATGATGCCCTTCATGGGTGAGTCACTTCCGTAGGCGGGGCTGGGTGGTCGGCCGGTCGGGGACGGCGCATCAGAGCCTCGGCCGCGTCGGCGCCGCGCACCGCACCACCCGCCTCGCGCACGTCCCGGCGCATCCGGGAGACCGCGGCACGGATCCGCGCACTGGTGGCGACCTCGTCGACCGCCGCACGCAGCGCGTCCGGGCCGGTCGCCTCCCGGTACAGGACGCGGCCCAGGTCGAGGTCCGCCACCTGGGCGGAGATGACCCGCTGGTCGATGTGGAACGGCACGAGCACCATGGGCACGCCGAAGAAGAGCGACTCCATGACGCTGCCCATCCCGGCGTGCGTGATGAACGCCGTGGCGTGCCGCAGCACTTCGGGGTGGCGCAGCCACTGGTGCGCCTCCACGTTGCCGGGCAGCGGGCCCAGCTCGTCGAGGGTGACGCGGTGGCCGAGGGTCATCACGATGTGCCACGGTGAGCCGGCCAGCGCCTCGACGCAGGAGCGCAGGAAGCTGCCCTGGTCGGGGGTGTAGGAGCTGCCGAGCGAGAGCAGCAGCACCGGCCGTCCGTCGGCGGGCGGCGACCAGCTGGTGGAGGCCGCCTCGTCCGGCTCGTCGGCCAGGCACGGCCCGACGAAGGCGAACCGGTCGTCGAACGTCTCCGGGGCGATCTGGAATTCCTTCGGCAGGAAGACGATGTTGTCGCCGTGCTCGGCGCCGAAGCCGTCGATCGGGACCTGGTCCAGCCCGCAAGAGGTGAGCAGCTTGTCCCGGCGGGCGACGAATTCGGTGATCAGGGGGTCCTGCGGGTCGACCGGCTCCGGCGGCGGGCCGGTGACCTCCTGGCTCTGGCGGTCGGACATGGAGAACCCGGGGCTCGACGCGATGGTCGGGCAGAGCTGTACGACGGGGACGTCCCAGGCGCGGGCCAGGATCCGGCCGGTCTCGGACGCCGCGAGGTCGTGGGCGATGAGATCGGGGTGTCTTTCGCCGAACCGGTCCACCACCGCCTGCAGGGGGGCGAGCGACTCCTCGAAGAACTCCAGGATGTTCTCCACGGCGGACCCGGTCGGTCCGTCGGCCCACGGGAACCGGGAGGCGTACACGACGGCCTCCGCCCCGACGGCGCGGACCATGTCGGCGAAACGCTCGGTGACGAAGCAGGTCACCCGGTTCCCGCGCCGGACCAGTTCGGCCAGCATCGGCAGCGTGGGCGCGATGTGCGCGTACGCGGGGAAGGTGAGGACGGCGACGTGTCTGGGCGGGTGAGGCGCGGGATTCAGACCTGATTGTCCATTCACGGCGCGAGTATGCACCCGCGAATTGCCCAGCGCGACAGCGGAGTTGGGAAGACTAGGGCTCCCGCTAGTCCATAGCGGCGAAGGTGGTCTTTGACAGAGTCATTACTAATCCGACCAGCTTCGCGAGAGAGACACGGTCCGAGATGAATGTAAGTGGAAGGCTGCCCGGACGGCCCCTCAGCAGACGCACGAAGACCTCGGTCATCGCCGTGGCGATGGTCGTCACGGTCGGTGTCTCCACCGCGGCGGCGTGGGGCAGCACGTCCTCCACTCCGGCGGCGAGCGGCGCAGTGCCGCTGACCCGGGTGGTACCCCAGCCGGCCAGCGTGCAGACCAAGCCGGGTGTGGCGTACACCCTCTCGCCGGGCGCCGCGATCCAGGCGACCGCCGGTTCCGCCGACGCGAAGGACGCCGCGGACTTCCTCGCGGGGCTGCTGCGCAAGCCGACCGGGTACGCCCTGCCGGTGCGCAGTGTGCCGTCCTCCACCACGCCGACCGGCGTCGCGCTGGTGCTGGGCGGTGCCGACTCGGTGAAGGGCGCCGAGGGTTACCAGCTGGACGTCACGTCCAAGGCCGTGACGATCCGGGCGAACAAGCGCGAGGGCCTGTTCAACGGCATCGAGACACTGCGGCAGCTGCTGCCCGCGAAGCTGGAGAGCCCGAAGCCCGTCGGCGGACCCTGGCGGATCCAGGGCGGCACGATCAAGGACCAGCCGCGTTACGGCTTCCGCGGGGCGATGCTCGACGTCGCGCGGAACTTCATGCCCGACACCGGGGTGAAGCGGTACATCGACGACCTCGCGCGCTACAAGATCAATTACCTGCATCTGCACCTGGTCGACGACCAGGGCTGGCGCATCCAGATCGACTCCTGGCCGAATCTCACCAAGATCGGCGGCAGCACCGGGGTCGGCGGCATATCGAAGGGCTACTACACCAAGGCCCAGTACAAGGACATCGTCGGGTACGCCTGGTCGCGCGGCGTCACCGTGATTCCCGAGATCGAGGGCTCCGACCACCAGCAGGCGGCGCTGGCCTCGTACGCCGAGCTGAACTGCGACGGCAAGGCGCGGGAGTTGTACACCGGCTTCCTCAAGAGCGACGAGGGCCTGCTCTGCGTCGACAAGCCGATCACCTACACCTTCATGGACCAGGTGATCAAGGAGGTCGCGGAGATGACCCCGGGGCCGTACATCGGCATCGGCGGTGACGAGACGCAGAACCGGTCGGCCGCCGAGCTGAAGACCTATTACAACAAGGTCGGACCCCTCGTCCAGAAGTACGGCAAGAAGGTGTACGGCTGGCAGGAGTCGGCGGTCGGCCTGGACCCGGCGACCACGACGACCGAGCTCTGGGGCGTCGGGATCGGCGACGACGAGGTGATCGCCGCGGCCAAGGGCGGCGCGAAGGTCGTCATGGCCCCGTCCGACCACGCGTACATCGACATGAAGTACAACGCGGAGAAGCCCGAGTACCCCGTCGGCAACACCTGGGCCGGTACGACCGATGTGCCGGACTCGTACAACTGGGATCCGAAGACGGTGCTCAAGGGGCTGCCCGAGTCGGCGATCGCCGGAGTGGAAGCCCCGTTGTGGACGGAGACCGTCTTCGGTATGGACCAGCTGGAGAACCTCGCGTTCCCGAGACTCCTCTCCATCGCGGAGATCGGCTGGTCGCCCGAGTCGAGCCACAACTGGGACAGCTTCAAGACGCGTCTCGCCGCCCAGGGACCCCGGCTGCGGGAGGCCCGGGTGAACTACTACATCGCGCCCGAGATCCCCTGGCCGTCCGGCAGTTGAGCGATGCGGGGCGGCCCGGTGGCCGCTCTGCCGAGGGAGGCCCCGGCGTGTGCCGCCGGGGCCTCCCCGCGTGACCGGCGCCCCGTGCCGGACAGGTCCCGGGGACCAGGTCCTAGGGACTTCCTCACTACGATCCGGCCGATACTGCGGCCATGTCGGTGAAGTTGAGTACGGATGAGCTGAAGGGGCTGACCGATGGCTGGCTGGCCCAGGACCTCGACGCATGGACGCGGCACGTGCTGCGGCGGCACTTCGACCCGGAGGACGGGTCCGCCTACTGGCTGAAGAAGCGGACCGAACTCGACTTCGACCCCCTGGCGATCACCCGCTACGAGGAGCTGGCGCAGTTCGACCACTTCGACCTGGCGGTCCTGCGCGACGGTGACCCCGCCGACTTCGTACCGGCGAGCGTGGCCCGCCCACTGGCCGGGCGGGTCTGGGAGTCGGGCGGCACGACGGGCAAGCCGTGCCGTGCCTTCTACACCGAGGCGATGAGCCGGCACTGGGCCGCCTGGCGCCACCTCGGACGGCAGATGGCCGGGTTCAGGCCCGGCGGCGTCTGGGTCGACGCCTGCCCCAGCGGCCCGCACCTGGTGGGCGAGGAGGCGGACCACCTGGCCGACATGTACGGCTCCACGGTGTACTCGATCGACCTCGACCCGCGATGGATCAAGCACCTCATCCGGGGTGGGCGCCTCCTGGAGATGGACGAGTACATCGGCCATGTCATCGAGCAGATCGTCGACATCATGGACACCCGCCCGGTGGACTACCTGCGGACCACCCCCGCCACCGTGCAGGCCCTGATCAACCGCAGGCCCGACCTGATGGCCAAGCTCTCCGGCGTCTACCTGGGCGGCACCCAGTTCACCCCGGACGCCTACCGGAAGTTCGCCGACGCCATGCCCGGCGGGGTCATCGGGACCACGTACGGCAACACCTTCGGCAACGGCAACGGCCTGCCGTCACCCGACGGCGGCGCGACCCTGCCCTACGTGCCGAACTTCCCGCACACCACGATGACCGTCGTCGACAAGACCGACCCCACCCGGGTCGTGGAGTACGGCGAGGTGGGCCGGGTGCGGCTGATGGTGCTGCACGAGGACCTCTTCCTGCCCAACGTCCTGGAGCGCGACCAGGCGATCCGGTTCCGGACCTCGGACCAGTGGCCCTGCGACGGGGTGGCCAACGTGCAGCCCCTCCAGGTCACCGCCGACAAGCCCGAGGGCCTGTACTGAGCCACCGGTCCTCGTACGGCAGCACCGGCCGGCGCCCGCCGCCGGGCAGTTCAGCGGTCGGGCGGTGCCGACGCACCCGCCTCACCTCGAAACCCTCCCGAGAGGCATGGCGGCATGTTGCGCACCGAGCTGATCCGACCGCTGCACGAACTGATCGCGGAGCACGCCGCCCGGCTCGGTGACAAGACGGCCTTCCGGGACGACCGGCGCGGTGTCACCTACGCGGAACTCCACCAGCGCACCGGACGGCTCGCCGGGCAGCTGGCCGGGCTGGGCCTGGAGCGCGGCCGGTGCGCGGCCCTGCTCCTCGGCAACTGCCTCGAAATGGTGGAGAGTTACCTGGCCGTCGCCCGGTCGAGCGCCATCGGCGTGCCGCTCAATCCGCACGCCACCGACGCGGAGCTGGAGCATCTGCTCACCGACAGCGGGGCGGTGGTCCTCGTCACCGACCCCGCCCATCTGGACCAGGTGCTCCGGGTACTGCCACGCCACGAGCGGCTGCGGGTGGTGGTCACCGGGGACGGGCCGCTGCCCGACGGTGTCGCCCGCTTCGACACGCTGATGGCCACCGATGCGCCCCAACCGCCCCGCGATGACGCCCAGTTGGACGACACCGCCTGGATGCTCTACACCTCGGGCACCACCGGCACCCCCAAGGGAGTGCTCTCCACCCACCGCAAGTCCATGTGGGGCGTCGCGGCCTGTTACGCGCCGGTGCTCGGCCTCGACGAGTCCGACCGGGTGCTGTGGCCGCTGCCGCTCTCCCACACCGTGGCGCACAACCTCTGCGTGCTCGGGGTGGTCGCCGTGGGTGCCACCGCGCGCATCATGGACGGCCTGGCGGTCGACGAGATCGTGACGGCGCTCCGCGAGGAACAGTCCACCTTCGTCTGCGGTGTCCCCACCCTCTACCAGCACATACTCGAATCGGCCCGCGGCACGGTCCTCGGCACATCGGCGCTGCGGGTCTGCATGGTCGCCGGATCGGGCTGCTCGGCCGCGCTGCACCACTCCTTCGAGGAGGCGCTGGGCGTACGGCTGCTCGACAGCTACGGCAGCACCGAGACCGGCGGCCCGATTACCACCAACTCGCCGACCGGGCCGCGGATCGCGGGCTCCTGCGGGCTGCCCGTACCGGGGCTCACCGTACGGCTCACCGACCCGCGGACCGGCGCCGAGGCCGCCGAGGGCCGGGAGGGGGAGATCTGGGTCGACAGCCCGGCCCTGATGCTCGGCTACCACGGCAGGCCCGAGGCCACCGCCGAGGTGCTCGCCGACGGCTGGTACCGCACGGGGGACCTGGCCCGCCGGGACGACGACGGCTACCTCACCATCACCGGCCGCATCAAGGAGCTGATCATCCGCGGCGGCGAGAACATCCACCCCCGCGAGGTCGAGGACGTGGTGTCCGAGGTGCCGGGCGTCGTCGAGGCCGCGGTCGTCGGCAAGCCCCACGAACTGCTCGGTGAGGTACCGGTCGCCTTCGTGGTGCCGGGCCCCGGCGGAGTCGACCCGGACCGGCTGCTCGCCACCTGCCGGGCACGGCTCTCGTACTTCAAGGTGCCCGCGGAGGTCTACGAGGTCGACCGCATCCCGCGGACCGCGATCGGCAAGGTCGTGCGCCAGTCGCTGCTCGACCTCCCGGCCCGGGTGCGCCTGGGCGGGGTGAGCCACCACGACGCGCTGCTGCGCACCGAGTGGGTTCCGGTGCCGACGGCCCGGGACGAGGGCGCGGACGGCGGCGGGGGCGACGGTGAGGCGCTGCCCGGCTTCGACGTACTGGCCTGTCCGCCGGATCCGGCGACCGGTCCCTACGAGGCGACGGAGCGGGTGCGCTCCCGGGTGACCGACTGGCTGGCCGGTGAACACCCGCTGCCCGCACGGCTGTTGGTCGTCACTCGGGGTGCGGTGGCGGCGGCTCCGGGCGCGGAGCCGCGCGATGTGGCGCATGCGCCGGTCCAGGGCCTGCTGCGGTCCGTCCAGGCCGAACATCCGGGCCGGATCGTACTGGTCGACCTCGACCCGGACACGGATGTGGCTGCGGATGTCGATGCCGAACCCGGCCCCGACCTCGATGCGGGTTCCGGTTCCGGTTCCGATTCCGGGTTCGACGCCCGCCGGGCGGTCGAGGCGGTCGAGGCGGCCGAGGTCTCCGGAGCCCGGGAACCGCAGTTCGCCCTCCGCGCGGGTGCGGTGCTCGTGCCACGCCTGGCCCGGGTCCCGGCCCGGGAGGGTGAGGCCGGCGATGCCGCCGTACTCGATCCCGAGGGGCTGGTGTGGGTCGCCGGGTGGACCACTGCCCCGGGTGCGGATCTGGCCAGGCACCTCGTCACCGCGTACGGAGCACGGCACCTGCTGCTGACCGGCCACGGCCCGGCCGAACCCGCCGAACCCGCGGGATCCGGGGCGGAGTTGTCCGTCGAGCGGTTCCGCTCCGAACTGGCCGAACTCGGCGCCGGGGCCACCGTGGCGGAGTGCGACCCGGCCGACCGGAACGCCCTGGCCGCACTGTTCGGCAGCCTCGACCGGCCGCTGACCGCCGTGGTCCAGGTGGACGCGGCCACCGGACCAGGATCCCTGCCCTCCCGGATGGCCGCCGCGGCCCAGCTCCACGAACTGATGCTGACTCAAGCGCCGGAGGCACACCTCGTGTACGCCTCCGCCGCCGCGCAGCCGGGCAGCGCGGAGGAGAGCGAACACGCGCCCGTCACGGCGTACCTCGACGCGCTGGCCCAGCAGCGGCGGGCCCGTGGTCTGCCCGCGGTCTCGGTGGCCTGGGGGCCGTGGGCCGCGCGGGCCGACCGGGTGTCGCTGTCGACGCAGCAGGGCGCGGCGCTGTTCGACCGGGCGCTCACGGGCGCCGACGCCGCGCTGGTGGCCGCCCGGCTGGACCTGACCGGCACCGGCACCCGCCCTGGCACCGAAACCGGCCCGGTTCCTGGTCTGTTGCGCGCCCTGGTCGCTCCGCGCCAGGACGCCGCGGGCCCCGATGCGGAACTCCTCGCGCGACGTCTGGCCGAGTCGTCGCGGGCCGAGCGCGAGCGGATCCTGCTGGAGCTGGTGCGGTCCGAGATCACGGCCGTCCTGGGGCCGGTCCGGGGCCCGCAGGACCTGCACGACGTCACGACCGACACCGCCTTCAAGGATCTGGGCCTCGACTCGCTGACCGCCGTCCGGCTGCGGGACCGGCTCGCCTCCGCGGTCGGTGTGCGGCTGCCCGCGACCCTCGCCTTCGACTTCCCGACCCCCGCCGCGGTCGCCGGGCACCTGCTGACGGAACTCTTCGGCCACGAAGCGCCACCGGCCGACGACAGCCGGGCGTCGGGGCAGGCAGCCGCGGAGGCCGACGAGCCGGTGGCCGTCGTCGCGATGGGCTGCCGCTTCCCCGGCGGGGTCTCGTCCGCCGAGGACCTCTGGCGTCTCGTGATGGCGGAGTCCGACGTGATGGGCGCGTTCCCCGAGGACCGGGGCTGGGACACCGAGAACCTCTTCGACGCGGACCCCGACCGGGCGGGCCGCAGCTACGCGCCGGCGGGCGGATTCCTGCACGACGCGGACCGGTTCGACGCCGCGCACTTCGGGATCAGCCCCCGCGAGGCCCTGGCCATGGACCCGCAGCAGCGGCTGCTGCTCGAATGCTCCTGGGAGACCTTCGAACGCGCCGGGATCGACCCCACCTCGCTGAAGGGCAGCAGGACCGGGGTGTTCGCCGGAGTGATGTTCGGCGAGTACGGCACCCGGCTGCACCGGCGGATCCCCGAAGGGGTCGAGGGCTACCTCGGCAACGGCAGCGCGGGCAGCGTCGCCTCGGGCCGCATCTCCTACAGTTTCGGCCTGGAGGGGCCCGCGATCACCGTGGACACCGCCTGTTCCTCCTCGCTGGTGGCGCTGCACCTGGCGGCCCGCTCGCTGCGCTCCGGCGAGTGCTCGCTCGCGCTGGCCGGCGGGGTGACGGTGATGTCCACCCCGTCGCCCTTCGTGGAGTTCAGCCGCCAGCGCGCCCTCTCGCCGACCGGCCGCTGCAAGGCGTTCTCCTCCACCGCCGACGGCACCGCCTTCGGCGAAGGCGTGGGCCTGATCCTGCTGGAACGGCTGTCCGACGCCCGCCGCAACGGACATCCGGTGCTGGCCGTCATCCGGGGGAGCGCGGTGAACCAGGACGGTGCGAGCAACGGGCTGACCGCACCCAACGGCCCCTCCCAGCAGCGGGTCGTCCGCCAGGCCCTGGCGGCGGCCCGGCTCACCCCGGGCGAGGTGGACGCGGTCGAGGGACACGGCACCGGCACCACCCTGGGCGACCCCATCGAGGCGCAGGCCCTGCTGGCCACGTACGGTCAGGGCCGCCCCGCCGACCGCCCGCTGTGGCTGGGGTCCCTGAAGTCCAACATCGGTCACACCCAGGCCGCCGCCGGGGTCGCAGGCGTGATCAAGACGGTCATGGCGATACGCCACGGGATGCTGCCGAGAACCCTGCACGTCGAGCAGCCCACCGGGCACGTGGACTGGTCGGCCGGGTCCGTACGGCTGCTGACCGAGTCGACGCCCTGGCCGGAGACCGGGCGTCCCCGCCGGGCCGCCGTGTCCTCGTTCGGAGTCAGCGGGACCAACGCCCACCTCGTCCTGGAACAGGCGCCGCGCACCGACCCGGCGCGGTCCGCCCCGCGTCCGGCCCGGACCCGTCCCACCGCCGTGCCGTGGGTGCTGTCCGCGAGGAGCGAGCCCGCGCTGCACGCCCAGGTGGAGCGGGTACGCGAGGCAGCGGCCGGACTCGACCCGTGGGACGCCGCGTTCTCCCTGGCCACCGGGCGGGCCGGGCTGGAGTACCGGGCCGCCGTCGTCGGCGGGGACTTCAGCCGGATACGCACGGGCCGGGCGCACGCCGGTCGCCTCGCCGTGCTCTTCACCGGGCAGGGCGCCCAACACCCCGGCATGGGGGGCGAGTTGTGCGGTGCGCAGCCCGCCTACGCCGCCGCTTTCGACGAGGTGTGCGCCGCGCTGGACCGCCATCTGGACCGGCCGCTGCGCGAGGTGATCGCCGACGGGTCCGGACTCCTGGACCTGACCGCGTACACCCAGCCCGCACTGTTCGCGCACGAGGTGGCGCTGTTCCGGCTGCTGACCTCGTGGGGCCTGCGCCCCGACGCGGTCTGCGGGCACTCGGTCGGCGAACTGACGGCCGCCCATGTCGCGGGCGTGCTCACCCTGGCGGACGCCGCCACCCTGGTGGCCGCGCGCGGACGGCTCATCCAGGCGCTGCCCGCAGGCGGTGTCATGGTCCCGGTCCGGGCCACCGAGGCGGAGATCCGGCCGTTGCTCGGCGCGGGCGTGGACATCGCCGCCGTCAACGGCCCCCGCGCCGTGGTCCTCGCCGGTGACCGGGACGCCGTGCTGTCGCTGGCCGCCCGGTTCACCGGGGCCGGGCGTGCGGTCAAGGAGCTGCGCGTCTCGCACGCCTTCCACTCCGCCCGCATGGAGCCGATGCTCGCCGACTTCCGCAAGGTCGCCGACGGCCTGACCTACCGTCCGCCGCGCATCCCGATCGTGTCGAACGTGACCGGCCGGTTCGTCGACGGCGACGACATCTGCTCCGCCGACCACTGGGTCCGGCACGTCCGCCAGGAGGTCCGGTTCGCCGACGGCGTCCGCAGCCTCTACGAGGACGGCGTACGCACCTTCCTGGAAATCGGCCCCGACGGCCCGCTCACCGCGGCGGCCCAGGACTGCCTGTCCGACGTGGAGCCCGCCGGGGAGCTCCGCTTCGTCGCGGCCCAGCGCCGGACGTCGGCGCAGCTGCCCGCCCTGGCCGACGCCCTCGGCGCGCTGTACACCACCGGCACGGACCTCGACTGGCCCGCCTTCTTCGCGGGCTCCGGGGCGCGCCGGACCGACCTCCCCACCTACGCCTTCCAGCGGGAGCGGTACTGGCTCGAAGCCGGGGCCGCGCCGGACGACCCGGCCTCCCTGGGCCAGCGCTCGGCCGCACACGCCCTGCTCGGCGCCGCGGTGCGGCTGGCCGACGGAGAGGGTGTGCTGCTCACCGGGCGGCTCGCGGTGCGGTCCCAGCCGTGGCTCGCCGACCATGCGATGGGCGGGGCCGTGCTGTTCCCGGGAACGGGCTTCGTCGAGCTGGCCGTCCGGGCGGGCGACGAGGTCGGCTGCGACGCACTCGACGAACTCGTCATCGGGGCACCGCTGGTGCTGCACCGGCAGGGCGGCACCCGCATCCAGGTACGGGTGGGGGAGCCCGACGCGTCAGGGAGACGTCCGGTGGCCGTGTACTCCTGCTCCGAGGACGGCGACGGGGACGCCCCGGGCCCCGAGGGCGGGACGGAGTGGACCCGGCACGCGTCCGGCTTCCTCACCGGCACGGACCGAGCCGCCGTACCAGAGCCCTCGCCCCAGACCCCGTTCGACTTCACGGTCTGGCCGCCGAACGGCGCCGAGGCGGTGCCGGTCGACGGGGTCTACGACGGCCTGGCCGCGAGCGGGCACGGCTACGGCCCCGCTTTCCAGGGGCTGCGCGCCCTGTGGCGACGCGGCGACGAGACCTTCGCCGAGGTCGAACTGCCGGTCCCGGCCGGGGAGTTCGGAATCCATCCCGCGCTGCTCGACGCCGCACTGCACGCCGACATCGTCGGCGGACAGCCGGAGGAGGACGGGGTGCTGCGGCTCCCGTTCTCCTGGCACGACGTCCGGCTGTCGGCCTCCGGAGCGACGGCGCTGCGCGTGCGGCTCCGGCGCGGCGCGGACGGCGGGTGCGCCGTGGAGGCCGCCGACCGGAGCGGGACGCCGGTGATCTCCATCGGGGCGTTCCGGACCCGGCCGGTCTCCCCGGCCGCGACGGTCTCCGGGGCGGCCCCGCTCCGGGACGCGTTGTTCCGCACCGACTGGACGCCGGTCGCGGCGCCCGCCGTGGTCCCCGACCGGCGGTGGGCGGTGGTCGGCGCCGTCGGGGCGCCGACCGACGCCGTGTGGACCTACCCCGATCTGGCCGCTGTCGGGGCCTCGGCGGGGGCCTCGGAGGGGGAGGGCGCGGCGCCGGACTTCGTCCTCGTGCCGCTTGAGCCCGTCGACTCCACGGCAGCCGACGGCGCCGCGCAGGCACCCTCGGCGACCGCCGTGCGTACGGCGGTCCTGGACGCGCTGGACCGGATCAGGGAGTGGCTGGCGGACGAACGGCTGGCCTCCTCGCGGCTGGTGCTGGCGACCCGTGGCGCGGTCTCCACCGCGGCCGGTGACACGGTCGGTGACCTGGCACACGCGGCCGTATGGGGACTGGCGCGCTCGGCGCAGTCCGAACACCCGGGCCGGATCGTGCTCGCCGACCTCGACCCCGCCGCCCGGGATCGCTCGGGCATGGCCGCCGTGGCCGCGCTGGCCGCCGCGGTCGAGTCGGGTGAGGAACAGTTCGCGCTGCGGTCGGGCGACGTACTCGTGCCCCGGCTGGTCCGCGTACCGGTCCCGGACACCGACCGGACCGCGACACCGCTCGATCCCGAAGGCGTGGTGCTGATCACCGGCGGTACCGGGACGCTCGGCCGGCTGTTCGCCCGGCATCTGGTGGCGGCGAGGGGGGCCCGGCACCTGCTGCTGGTCAGCCGGACCGGACAGCGCGCCGAGGGCGCCCGGGAACTGGTGGCGGAGCTCGCCGAAGCGGGGGCGCGGGCCGAGACCGTCTCCTGCGACGTGGCCGACCCGGACGCGCTGGCAGCGCTCGTCGGCGGTCTGGACCGGCCGCTGACCGCGGTGATCCACACCGCGGGCGTACTGGACGACGGGGTGCTCGCTTCGCTGACGCCCGAACGCGTCGACCGGGTGCTGCGGCCCAAGGCCGACGCCGCACTCCACCTGCACGAGCTGACCCGGCACACCGACCTCGCCGAGTTCGTGGTGTTCTCCTCGGTGGCCGGTGTGCTCGGCGGGCCCGGCCAGGCCAACTACGCGGCGGCCAACGCCTTCCTGGACGCCCTGGTGCAGCACCGGCGCGCCCAGGGACTGCCCGGGACCGCGCTGGCCTGGGGGCTGTGGGTACCGCAGGACGGCACCGGGATGGCCGCCGGGCTCTCCGCGACGGACCGCGGCCGGATGTCCAGGGACGGGATGCGCGCGCTCTCCCCGGCCCAGGGGCTCGCCCTGTTCGACGCGGCGGCGGGCCACGACGAAGCGGTCCTGGTGGCCGCGCGTATCGACCCCGCGGCACGGCGCGCGGACACGGAACCCGTGCCCGCGCTGCTGCGTGGGCTGGTACGCCGCCCCGCCCGGCGCACCGCGGACAGCGGCCCCGGCGCGGCGGCGAGCCTGCTGCAGCGGCTGGCGGGCCGCTCCGCGCCCGAGCGGCAGGACATCCTGCTGGCACTGGTACGGAGCGAGGTGGCCGCCGTGCTCGGCTTCACCGGGCCGGATGCCATCGCCCCGGCGCAGAGCCTCGGCGAGGCGGGCTTCGACTCGCTCACCGCTGTGGAACTGCGCAACCGGCTGGGCGCGGCGACCGCCCTGCGGCTGCCGACGACCCTGGTCTTCGACCGCCCGACGCCCACCGCACTCGCCGAGCACCTGGCGGAGCAACTGCCCGCCGGGGCGCCGGATCCCGCGTCCGCGCAGCCCGGGTCCGCGTCCGTACAGCCTCAGTCCGTGAAGTCCGTGAAGTCCGTGAAGTCCGTGAAGTCCGTGCAGTCCGTGCAGTCCGTGCAGTCCGTGCGGTCCGTGCGGTCCGTGCCCGGCCGGTACGCGGCCGACGGGGAAGCGGACACCTCCCCGACACTCGGCACCCTGTTCCGCGAAGCCTGCCGCTCCGGCCGGTCCGCCCAGGGCTTCGCGTTCCTGCGCGGCGCGGCCGAGTTGCGCCCCTCGTTCACCTCGCCCGGCGACTTCGGACGGGACCGCGCCCCGGTCGCACTCAGCTCGGGCACCGGTGCGCCCACCCTCGTCTGCCTCAGCTCGTACGTGGCACTCGGTGGTGTGCACGAGTACGCCCGCTTCGCCTCGCACTTCCGGGGCGAGCGCGCGGTCCGGGCCCTGCCGAACCCCGGGTTCGGCGAGGGTGAACCGCTCCCGCTCACCCGGCGTACCGTCGTCGAGGCGCAGACCGCACTCGTGCAGCAGTGCGCGGAGGGCGGCCCCTTCGTGCTCGTCGGCTCCTCGTCGGGCGGTCTGCTCGCCCATGAAGTCGCGTGCGGACTGGCCGGGTCGGGCACGCCCCCGGACGCGGTGGTCCTGCTGGACAGCTATGTACCGACCGGCGTGGAATCCTCGCTCGACGCCTTCCGCGACGCCCTCGTAGAGGGAATGTACGAGCGGCAGGGCGCCTTCGGGGCGATGGACTTCACCCGGCTGACGGCCATGAGCCGTTACTTCGAGCTGTTCGCGGAATGGCGCGCGGCACCGCTGTCCGTGCCCACGCTGCTGGTCCGCGCCTCGCAGCCGCTGCCGTCGGCCGGCGGAGGGGACTGGCAGGCCCACTGGCCGGGCGCACGGACCACCGTGGACGTACCGGGGGACCACTTCACCATGATGGAGACGCACGCGGCCACGACAGCGCGGGCGGTACGCGAATGGCTCGGCGCGGAACCGGGACCCGACGGGTCCTGACATCCGCGCGGAGCACGATCGCCGCCGCCCGCACCGGACGGGCCGGGCGGCGGCCCGGTCAGCCGCGGCTCAGCGGGACACCGTGCTCGAAGACCGCCGCGACCGCCTGCGGCAGCGCCCGCGGCGAGTCGACGAACACCACGGGGAACGGGTAGTGGAGCGCGTTCATGACCGGCGACGGCCCCACGACCAGGGCGAGTTGGGTGCCGTGCCGCTTCATCTCCTCGCAGAGGTGGACCACGCTCACCGGCTTCACCACGTTGTCGACGAACATGTCACGCACTTCACCGGCCCGGGTGAGTGTCTTCTGCTCCAGGCACGAGCAGAGCGGCAGGACCGGGTCGGTGAACGGGAGCGTGTCGATGTACTCCCGGCTCGATCTCCGGGCACTTTCGCGCAGCGGGCTGTGCACCGCGACATCGACGCCCTCGGTGACGTTGATGACGCCCTCGGGCTCCTGGGCGGCCAGTTTCTCCAGCGAGTCGCGGTAGCCGCAGAGCAGTTGGATACGGATCCTTCCGCCGGCATCCAAACCGAAGTCACCGCTCAGGAAGACCCCTTCGCGCTGTTCCCCGTAGTAGTGGTCCGGGTCGTAGTCGAGCGCCAGATAGGCCGCCGCGATGCCCTCGGCGCGCTCGCCCCCGGCCGGGTCGACCCCGTGCCGGCCGCGGAGCAGTATGCTCATCAGCTCTCTGCGGCCGATGGCCCCGGCGACGCAACTGCTGACCATCCCGCCCAGGCTGAGCCCGCCGACCACGGTCGGCCGCAGCCCCTTCCCGGACAGCACGTCCTGGATGCCGAGCTGCGCCGCCGCGAGGCCGATGGAGACCGCCTGGATGCGCTGCTCGTCGTCGTCGTAGTTCCCGTTCTGACGCAGCAGGGCCTCGACACTCAGCCCGGTCCACGCGGACGCCTGGGCGAACGACTCGCGTACCTCCGGGGATTCGTCGTAGAACTCGATGACTCGGTCCGGTTCGTACTGGAAAAGGTTCGTACCGAAGATGGACGCGAGAGCCACGGTGTCACCTCGATGGAGAAATATCCCGGAAGGTCCGGGGATCTCACCAGGCTAGGGACGGGAGTCGAGTGACTCTTCCAGACTTGGCACCCGGTGCCGAAACGGTTCCCCTGTTGCGGCGGGGCCGGTTGGTACAGTTCCCGGGTGCCGATCGGATATCTGGTGACGACGACGCTGGTCGCGGCGTGCACATGGTTCGCTCTGGCGCCGCTGCGCCGTCCGTGGACCCTGGCCCTCCTCAGCTTCCGCTTCGGCTTCCTCCTCAACGAGCTCCCGTTCCTGGTCCTTTACTGGATCGTCGCCTCCACCCTGCTGGCCGTCAGTCAGGGTGACACCGGATCGCCCGGGGGCCGGGCGGTCCTCGGGCTGGCCGTCCTCACGGCGCTCGGGCTCCTCGTCCTCGCCCGTCGCGGGATGCGGGCGGGCCCGGTGGTGGACGCGGCCCTGGACGACGGTCTCGGCGCGGGCTGGCGTACCGCTGTCGATGCCGGTACCGCGTCCCCGCTACGCCGCCGACTCCCGTACGGCCGCATCATGTTCGCGCCCTTCGCGGTCCGCAGCCGGGCGGTCGAGAGGCTGGCGGACATCAGTTACGGGCCTGCCGGTGTGCGCAACCAGCTCGATGTCTACCGCCACCGTTCCCGGCCCACCGGCAGCCCGGTCCTGGTGCATCTGCACGGCGGACGCCTGGTCAGCGGAAGCAAGAACCGTGAGGCGCTGCCGCTCATCCACCGGCTCGCCGCCCAGGGCTGGTTGTGCGTCAGCGCCAACTACCGGCTGAGTCCGGCCGCGACGTTCCCGGACCACCTGGTCGACGTCAAGAAGGTGCTGGCCTGGGTGCGTGAGCACGGGCACGAGTACGGCGCGGACCCCTCGACGGTGTTCGTGGCGGGCAGCTCCTCGGGCGCCCAGCTGGCGGCGCTGGCGGCTCTGACGTCCGGCGACCCGCAGTTCCAGCCCGGGTTCGAGAGCGCGGACACCTCCGTCACCGGCGCCGTCTGCCTGTACGGGTACTACGGCAGCCTCGGCTCCGGGGAACGCGTCCCCTCGTCGCCCCTGTCGTACGCGAGCGCCGACGCACCCCCGTTCTTCGTGGCGCACGGCGACCGGGACACGGTGCTGTCGGCGGACGGCGCCCGGCGCTTCGTCGAGACACTGCGCGGCACCTCCCCGCGCCCCGTGGTCTACGCCCGACTACCCGGTGCACAGCACTCGTTCGACCTGTTCACCTCGCTCCGCTTCGAGTCGGTCGTCGACGGTGTCGAGGCGTTCACGGCCTGGGTGCGCGCCACGCGTGAGAGCCCGCGCGAGGAACCCACCGAGGCGTGAACCCGTCGCGCCGCCGATGGCCGGGCTCCCGCTTTTCACACCCCTCAACTACCAGGGAGATGCCCGGTATTTGCTCCGTAGTCTGACGTCGCCGTGGCCGCGGCGCGACGGACAGGAGCGAGGAGAAGCTACATGGCGGCGACCATCACCGGGACGTCCGTCGGCAGGGTGAAGCCCACCCGGCTGATCGGACTGGAACAGCACAAGGACGAGCGCGGATGTGTGTCCGTCGTCGAGTCCGACCACACTGCGGGATTCCCGGTCGAACGGGTCTACTTCCTCCACGACCTGGCGAGCGGCACCTCCCGCGGCGGGCATGCGCACCGCCAGCTGGAGCAGCTCTTCATAGCCGCCCACGGGAGTTTCACCATCAGGCTCGACGACGGCCACCACCAGGCCGAGTACGAACTGAACGACCCGGGGACCGGCCTGTACGTGGGGCCGATGGTGTGGCGGGACCTCAGCGGGTTCTCCGACGGCGGAGTCTGTCTGGTGCTGGCCTCCCAGCACTACGAGGAGGCGGACTACTACCGCGACTACGAGGAGTTCCTGCGGGACAGCCGGCAGTTCGGGTAGCCGGAAGCAGTCCGTACGGGGCCGCGCCGGTCCGCAGCAGGACCGGCGCGGACTCTCATCTCACCGTGCGGGCGGGCGGCGCCGCCGGACGCCTCACGTCGCGAGACCGACGGCCGGACGGAGCCGCCGGCGCGCGGTCACTTCGTGCCCGTACGCCACCGCGGTCCGGATGACCTCACCGATCAGCAGGATGTCGTCGGTGTCCACCTGCGGACCTGTGGGCAGCGCGAGCAACTGCCCGCAGAGTTCCTCGGAGCGGGGAAGCCGTACGGGCGGTGCGCCGATGTACGGCGTCATCTGCTGCATGACCTGGGAGAAGTAGGGCTGGGCCAGGATGTTCTCGGCGCGCAGCACGTCGAGCAGTACGTCGCGGTGCAGCCCGGCCGCCCCCGCCACGACATTGACCATCATGTAGTGGTGGTTGTTGCGGTTGGGTCCCTCGAACTCCAGGACCGTCACACCGGGGATCCCGGTGAGCGCGCTCCGGTACTGCTCGTAGTTGGTGCGGTTGCGCGCGATGGTGGCGTCGAGCCCTTCCAGCGAGGTGAGGCCCATGGCGGCGGCTGCCTCGCTCAGCTTGCCGTTGGTGCCGACCGCCTGCACGGTGCCGTCCTTGCCGAACCCGAAGTTCCGTTCGGCCCGCATCCGTTCGGCCAGCGCGTCGTCGTCCGTCACGATGGCACCGCCCTCGAAGCTGTTCACGATCTTCGTGGCGTGGAAGCTGAACACCTCCGCATGACCCAGGCCGCCGACGGGTACGTCACCGTACGAACAGCCCAGGGCTGGCGCGGCGTCGAAGTACAGACGCAGTCCGTAACTCTCGGCGATCTTCTCCAGCCGGGCCACGTCGCAGACCTGCCCCCAGAGATGGACTCCGATGATCGCCCGCGTCCGGTCCGTGATGAGTGCTTCCACCTGCTCCGGGTCGATCAGGCCGGTCACCGGGTCGACATCGCAGAAGACAGGGGTGAGACCGCGCCACTTCACCGCGTGCGCGGTGGCCGGGAAGGTCAGCGACGGCACGATCACCTCGTCACCGGGGGCGCCGCCGGTCGCCAGGTCGCCGACCAGCAGTTGGAGCGCGACCGTCGCATTGCACAGGGAGACACAGTGGCGGACCTGGGCCAGCTCGGCCACCCGCGCTTCGAACTCGTACATCATCGGCCCCATGTTGGACAGCCATTCGTTGTCCAGGACCTGGTTCATCCGCTCCAGGAACCGCTCACGGTCTCCGGTGTTGGGGCGGCCCACCCGGCGGTTTTCGCTGAACGCGGGCCGTCCGCCGAACAGCGCGAGCTGTTGAATGCTGTCTCTCATCTGAAGGTCGTCCTTCACAAACCATGGGTGTCACGTGATCCCGTCGGCATTTCCTTGTTCACGGCGGCGCCGGCCCTGAGGTGCCGGGCGGTGAGCCCTGGCCGGGGCCGCGACATGGGGGGTGGTGGGGGAGGCCTTTCGGGCGGCCGGAGGAGGGCCGCGGGCGCGCGGGCGCACGCGATCAGATCCTCCGCCGGTAGGCGCGGATCGCCAGCGGGGCGAAGACGAGGGTGAGGCCCGCCGCCCAGCCCAGCGTCCAGTACACCGAGTTGCCGAGCGGGCCGCCCGACATGAGCGCGCGCATCGCGGTCGCCTCGTGGGAGATCGGATTGACGTTGGCCCAGGCCGCCAGCCAGCCGGGCATGGTGTCGGTCTTCACGTACACGTTGCTGCCGAAGGTGAGCGGGAAGAGCAGCACGCTGCTGAACAGATGCACGGTGGTGGCCGACTTGGCGAGCAGCCCCACCAGCATCGACACCCAGGCCAGACCCATGCCGAACACAGCGGCGAGCCAGAGCGCGGCAAGGGTCTTGATCAGCCCGGTGCGCATCTCGAAGCCCTGGAGCGCACCGCAGGTCAGCAACATGACCAGGCCGGACGCGAAGCGCACCATGTCGCCGATCAGATGCCCCATCAGCGGGGCGAACCGGGCGATCGGCAGGGACCGCAGCCGGTCGAACACCCCGTTGTTGATGTCCTGGTTGAGACCGGCGCCGCTGCTGAGGACCGAGAAGACCGCCGACTGCGCGATCAGGCCCGGCAGGGCGTACTGGAGGTAGGTGTGCGAGTCCCCGGAGATCGCGCCCCCGAAGACGTACACCAGGAGGACGATCACCATCAGCGGCTGGATGATGGCGAAGCCGAGGATCTCGGCCGGGTTCGCCTTGAGGTGCGCCAGATTGCGCCAGGCCAGGGTCAGACAGTTACGGATGACCATGGACGGTTCGAGCCGGTGCCTCACCGGCGCCTCGGCGATCGCGCTCATGCCACACCACTCTTCGTCGATTCGGCCGGGTTCTCCTGTACATGGCGGCCCCGGCTGCCGGTCAGCGAGAGGAACACCTCGTCGAGGCTCGGCTGACGCAGCGCCAGTTCGGTCACCTCGATGCCCGCCTCGTCCAGCCTGCGCAGCACCGCCGCGGGCAGGCCCGCGTCGTTGACCTGGAGGATCAGCTGATGCCCCTGCCGGTTCGGCTTCACCCCGCTCAGCTCCTCGACGATCTCCGAGGTGCGGTCCAGCATGTTCTCGTCGGCGGGTTGGATCTCCAGGGTCTGCTGGTCGATCTTCGCCTTGAGCTCCGCGGAGGTACCGGCCGCGATGGAGACGCCCTTGTCGATCACCACGATGTCGTCGGCGAGATGGTCGACCTCGTCCAGGTACTGGGTGGTGAGCAGCACCGTCGAACCACCGGTGACCAGGTCACGCACGATGTCCCACAGTTCGAAGCGGCTCTCCGGGTCCAGGCCGGTGGTCGGCTCGTCCAGGAACAGCACCGAGGGGTCGCCGACCAGGCTGACCGCCAGGTCGAGCCGCCGGCGCATGCCTCCGGAGTACGTCCTCGCCTTGCGGCTCCCGGCGTCCGAGAGCCCGAACCGCTCCAGCAGTTCCGCCGCGCGGCGCTTGGAGGCGGGCCGGGACATACCGAGCAGCCGGGCCACCATCACGATGTTCTGGATGCCGGTGAGCTCCTGGTCGACGGCCGCGTACTGCCCGGTCAGCCCGATGAGCCGCCGGACGTCGTGCGGGTACTGCTGCACGTCGTACCCGGCGACCCGGGCGGTGCCCGCGTCCGGCTTGATGAGCGAGGCCAGGACACGTACCGCCGTGGTCTTGCCCGCGCCGTTGGGGCCGAGTACGCCGAGCACGGTGCCGGGGCGCGCCTTCAGATCGAGCCCGTTCAGTGCGGTGACCTTGCCGTACCGCTTGACGAGCCCTTCGGTCTCGAACGCGTACGTCATGGCGTGACCGTCCTGTCGGGCTCGGCCCACCGGTCGCTCTGCCTCATGGGATCTCCGTAAGTTGTCGGACGGCCTGTCGTGGCCGCGTGCGGCCGGCAGGAGAGCCGGGCGCGGGTGCTTTCGCGCAGCCAGCCCTCGACCAGTACGGCCGCCCGGGACGGTCCGCCCGAGGCCAGCATGTCGATGCGCATCCGCGCGACCCGGTGCTGGATCGCCGGGTCGTTCATGGCCTGTTCGACGGCCGCGCGGAGCCGGTCCGCGGTGAGTCCTTCGGCGGACAGCGACACACCGATGCCCAGTTCGGCGACCCGGCGCCCGTTGAGCTTCTCCTCCGGTGTGAAGCCGACGACCACGAGGGGTTTGCCGTAGTGGATCGCCATCAGCATGGTGCTCATGCCGCCGTGGCACACCACTGCCTCCACCTGCGGAACCAGCGTGTGGAAGGCGATCCACTCGTGCGTCTCGACATGCGCGGCGACCGGCTCGGCGGGCAGGTTGCCCCGGCCGACCGGCAGCACCACGTGCAGCCCGCCGTCCGCGAAGGCGCTGTCGCACAGCCGGAAGAAGTCCGGACGTTCGTTCACCTCGGTGCCCAGCGTGATGAGCACCGCAGGGCCGCCACCGGGCGGACCCGGCCAACTTCCGGTGCCCGGCGGGTCCGTGGGGAAGCTGTGACCGGTGAAGGTGTACCGCTCGTCGAACGTCTCGCCCAGTGGCTGGAACTCCCGGGGCAGCAGCACGATGTTGCGCTCGTCGAAGTTGGACATGAACGTCCAGACCGCGTCGGGATCCTCGCCCTGACCGGTCAGGTACTCGGTGGCGAGGTCGATGCACTGCTGCACATGTCCGTCCGCCCCGTCGAAGACCTCCAGGGCCAGCGAGAACTTCTCGTTGGTCGCGACGTACGGAAAGAGCTGCGCGGTGGGCCGGTCCCAGTGCCGGGCCGCGATCCGGGCCGCGAAGAAGCTCTCCAGGTCGTAGAGGACCAGGTCGGGTACGTCGTCCCGGAAGGCGTCCAGTGCCAGCGGCAGGACCACGTCCTTCGACTCCCGCAGGAACTCCAGCCCCAGGGCTCCGATGTCCTCGCCCGTCGCGGCCTGCGCGATCCGGCCGCGTCGCGAACGGTAGGGGACGATCGCGGCGCCCGTCGCCGTCACCTCCGCCGTGTGCTGTTCGTCGAGGACGTACGTCACGCGGTGTCCCATCGTGACCAGGCAGCGGCTCATTTCGAGCGTCGGATGCACATGCCCGTACCCCGGGAACATGAAGATCGCGACGTGCTGCGGCGTCCGGGCAGGCCCTGGGGTACTCACTGGGACCGCACTGCGGTCGCCGGCTCACTCAGCCGTTCACCGATCACCCGGATCACATCCGCCGCATGCTCGACGAGATAGAAGTGCCCGCCGGTGTACGTCTTCAGTTCGAACTCCCCGTCGGTGTGTGTGCGCCAGGCCCGTACTTCTTCGAGGGTGGCCTTGGGGTCGCTCTCGCCGATCATCGCGGTGACCGGGCAGGCCAGCCGCGGGCCGCCGGTGTGCCGGTACGTCTCCGCCGCGCGGTAGTCGTTGCGGATGGCCGGGAGCACCATGCGCAGCAACTCCTCGTCGCCGAAGATCTGCTGGTCGGTGCCGCTGAGCGACTGCATCTCGGCGATCAGCCCGTTGTCGTCGCGCTGGTGCACCCGCTCGTCGCGGAACGCGGAGGGCGCCCGCCGCCCCGAGGCGAAGACCCGTTCGGGGCGGATCCCGTCGGCTTCGAGCCGGACGGCCACCTCGTACGCGAGGGTGGCGCCCATGCTGTGCCCGAAGATCGCGAACGGGCGGTCCACGGCGGCTCCGACCGCCTCGGACACCCCGTCGGCCAGGTCGGCGATGGTGCCGGCCATGGGTTCGTGGCGCCGGTCCTGCCTGCCCGGGTACTGGACGGCGAGCACCTCGATACGGGGGCTCAGCGCCTGGGCGACCGGGCGGTAGAAACTCGCCGAGCCGCCCGCGTGCGGCAGCACCACCAACTGGAAGTCCGCCCGGGTACTGGGGAAGAAGCGCCGAATCCACAAATCGCTGTCGTTCATGCTGGCCTCTCTGGTCGCGAGCAGGGTCAGCATGGAGGCGCCCGGACCCGGTTGGCCGCGAGGGTTCGGCAATCTAGTGAAATTCGCCGAGTAATGGCGACGCAGGGGGTCGAAGGGCGGGTCTGAGTGAACCCCTAGAGTGCCCCGGTTCCACCTGGGCCCGCCTCCACGGCCGTGTTCACCTGGGACGCAACGCCACGGGCTGAACTCCGGTCGCCCCGACCGGAATCGGAGTGATCCGTCGACTCATGAACCGGAGAGAGACTCCCATGCCGAACACCACCGGACTCGGCGTCCTCCGCCAGGAGGACGCGCACCTGCCCGCGCGGCTCGCGCTGTCCGCGCAGGCAGTCGACGGAGTGGCCACCAGTACCGAGCAGTTCGAGAAGTGGTTCGCCGACCGGAGCGCCGCCCAGGTGCACGAGGTCACCCCGATCCCGTTCGACCGGATGCGCAACTGGTCGTTCGCGCCGGGCACCGGGAACCTGGTGCACGACAGCGGCCGGTTCTTCTCGGTGGTCGGCCTGCGCGTCGAGGTGGACCAGGGGCCGGTACGGGAGTGGTCGCAGCCGATCATCGTGCAGCAGGAGATCGGGCTGCTCGGCATCGCGGTACGGGAGATCGACGGGGTCCTGCACCTGCTGATGCAGGCCAAGACGGAGCCGGGCAACCCGAACGGCGTGCAGCTCTCCCCGACGGTCCAGGCGACCAAGAGCAACTACACGGGCGTCCACCGCGGCCGGACCGTGCCGTACATCGAGCACTTCAGGAACGTGCGCCCGCACCGGGTGGTCGCCGATGTGCTCCAGTCCGAGCACGGCGCCTGGTTCTACCGCAAGCGCAACCGCAACATGGTCATCGAGGTCGGCCCCGAGGTCGAGGCCGACGGGGACTTCTGCTGGATGACGCTCGGACAGGTGCAGGAGCAGCTGCGCATCGACCACCGGGTGAACATGGACGCCCGTACGGTGCTCTCCTGCCTGCCGGGTCCCGGTGTCGGCAGCGGGGTGCACACCAGTACCGAACTGCTGCACTGGATCACCACCAACCAGGCCACCCGCGATGTGACCACCACCGTCGTCGGGCTCTCCGGACTGCCCGGCTGGGAACGGTCCGAGCGGTCGATCTCGCACGAGCGGGGACTCTTCTTCCACGTGGGCGCCGTGGACGTCAGGGCCAACAGCCGCGAGGTGTCCGGGTGGACCCAGCCGCTGATCGAACCGCACGGCATCGGCGTCGCCGCACTGCTGGTGAAGCGCTTCGACGGAGTGCTGCACGCGCTGCTCAGGGCCCGCATCGAACCCGGCTATGTCGACGTCATCGAGCTCGCGCCGACCGTGCAGGGCACCCCCGAGAACCATGCCCATCTGCCGGGTCTGGTCCAGGACCAACTGCGGGACATCGAGCGGTACCGCGACGAGGGCCGGGTGCTGTTCGACGCGGAGATGTCGGAGGAGGGCGGCCGGTTCTACCACTCCCGCAGCCGCTACATGATCATCGAAGTCGGCGAGAACTACCCGGACCAGGAGCCGGAAGGGTTCCGCTGGACGACCCTGCCGCAGATCACCTGGCTCCTCCAGCACCAGCACTATCTGAACGTGCAGGCCCGCAGCCTCATCGCCTGCCTGCGCGCCTGCACGGGCTGACCCCGCCGGTACGCGGGACACGCGGGCGGCACGAGCCGCCCGCGCGGTGGCGCACGGCAGCCCGTGCGGCCCACGCAGAACAGTCCAGGATCCAGCACAGATCCGGTGACGAGCAGGCAGCGCAGACCGTGCAGACCGTCGGACCCGGCCACCACCGGGGGGCCGGACGGCGGCGCCGCGCCGGGCTCGGGACCACCGGGATCGCCGAACAGTCGGGAGTAGGGCGACCAGTGGACGCATCAGGGGACTTCGCATCCGGCTCCGGCGCACCCGGTTCCGACATGTCCAGTTCCGACATGTCCGGTTCCGGCTCATTCGACTCCGGCTCACTCGACTCCGGCTCATTCGGTTCCGGCTCATTCGGTTCCGGCGACGAGCCGGTCGCGATCGTGGGACTGGCCTGCCGACTGCCCGGAGCGCCGGACCCCGAGGCCTTCTGGCAGCTGCTCCGCGACGGGCGGAACGCCGTCACCGAGGTGCCCGCGGGGCGCGAGCCGGCCGGTGGCCGCTGGGGCGCGTTCCTCGACGGCGTCGACCGGTTCGACGCCGAGTTCTTCGGTATCACCCCGCGCGAGGCGGCCGTACTCGATCCCCAGCAGCGCCTCGTGCTCGAACTCGCCTGGGAGGCGCTGGAGGACGCCCGGACGGTCGGCGACGACCTGCGGGAGAGCCCGACCGGCGTGTTCGTCGGCGCGATGCGTGACGACTACGCCGTCCTGCTCAACCGGGCGGGCGCCGAGGCCGCCAACCACTACACGATGCCCGGTGTGAGCCGGGGCGTCATCGCGAACCGGGTGTCGCACTTCCTCGGACTGCGCGGGCCCAGCCTGGTGATCGACGCCGGGCAGGCGTCCTCGCTCGTCGCGGTGCACCACGCGGTGCACAGCCTGCGGCGCGGGGAGAGCACGCTGGCCCTCGCGGGCGGCATCAACCTCAACCTGGCGGCCGAAACCGGCCTGATCGCCGAGGAGTTCGGCGGGCTCTCGCCGGACGGCCGCTGCTACGTCTTCGACGAACGGGCGAACGGGTTCGTCCGCGGTGAGGGCGGCGTGGTCGTCGTACTCAAGCTGCTCTCGGACGCCCTCGCCGCCGGGGACCGTGTGTACAGCGTCATCCGCGGCGGCGCCGTCAACAACGACGGTGCCACGGACGGGCTGACCGTCCCGAGCGAGCAGGCGCAGGCGGCGGTACTCCGGGAGGCCTACCGGTCGGCAGGCATCCGGCCGGGCGCCGCGCAGTACGTCGAGCTGCACGGCACCGGGACGCCGGTCGGCGACCCGGTCGAGGCCGCCGCGCTGGGCGCGGTACTGGGGGCGGACCGGGCACCCGGAAACCCCCTGCTGGTCGGCTCGGCCAAGACGAACCTCGGGCACCTGGAGAGCGCCGCCGGGATCACCGGCCTGCTCAAGACGGTGCTGGCACTGGCGCACGGACGGATCCCGGCGAGCCTCCACCACACCCGCGGCAACCCGCGGATACCCCTGTCCGAACTGAACCTGCGCGTTGCGCAGGAGCTCACCGACTGGCCCGAACCGGACCGCCCGGCGGTCGCGGGGGTCAGCGCGTTCGGGATGGGCGGGACCAACTGCCACCTGGTGCTGTCCCAGGCACCGACGCAGGCACAGGCGCAGGCACCGGCACCGGTCACCGAGTCGGACGCGGACGTCGCACCCGGTCAGGAACCCGCGGTGGTGCCGTGGTTGTTGTCGGGTCGTGGTGCGGCTGGTCTGCGGGGTCAGGCGGCTGCGTTGAGCGGTCTGGTGGATGTGGCTGATCCGGTGGATGTGGGTTGGTCGTTGGCGACGACGCGTGCGCGGTTCGAGCACCGTGCGGTGGTGGTGGGCGGGTTCGGGTCCGGGCTTGCCGGGTTGGTGGCGGGTGAGCCGTCGGCCGGTGTGGTGTCGGGTGTGGCGCGCCCGGTGGGGCGGACGGTGTTCGTGTTCCCCGGGCAGGGGGCGCAGTGGCCGGGGATGGGCCGGGCGTTGCTGGAGTCCTCACCCGTGTTCGCGGGGATGGTGGCGCGTTGTGAGGAGGTGTTGGCGGGGCTGGTGGGCTGGTCGGTGACGGATGCGTTGCGGGGTGTTCCTGGTGGTGAGTCGTTGGAGCGGGTGGATGTGGTGCAGCCTGCTTCGTTCGTGGTGATGGTGGCGTTGGCGGAGTTGTGGCGTTCGTACGGGGTGGAGCCCGCGGCTGTGGTGGGGCATTCGCAGGGCGAGATCGCCGCGGCGTACGTCGCCGGGGTGCTGTCACTGGAGGACGCGCTCACGGTGGTCGTGGCCCGGTCCGCGCTCATCGCGGGGCTCACCGCCGAGGACACGGACCCAGGTACGGACCGGGGCGCGATGGCGTCGGTGGGTGTCCCGGCGGACCGCGCCGGGGCTCTTCTCGCGCCCTGGCAGGACCAGGTGTCGGTGGCGGCGGTGAACGGCCCTTCACAGGTGATCGTCTCCGGCGCCACGACGGCCGTCGACGAACTCCTCCTGGAGTGCGCCCGGTCGGACATCCGGGCCCGCCGGATCGCGGTGGACTACGCCTCGCACTCGCCCGCGATGGAGGAACTGCGCGAACCGCTGGCCGTCCGGCTGGCCGGGATCGTCCCGCGCGCGGGACGGGTGCCGATGCTGTCCACGGTGACCGGTGAGTACGCCGACCCGCTCACCATGGACGGCGCGTACTGGTTCCGGAACCTGCGCGAGCCGGTGCGGTTCGCCGACGCGATCGGACGGCTGGCGGCCGACGGGCACGGCGTGTACGTCGAGGTGTCCTCGCACCCGGTGCTGGGCGCTGCCGTGGAGGAGACCGCCGAGCAGGCCGGGGCCGCACCCGACGCGGTCACCGGGTCGCTCCGCCGCGACGACGGCGGACTCGCCCGACTCCTCTCCTCCGTAGGGGAGTTGTGGGTCAAGGGTGTCGAGGTCGACTGGACGGCGGCCTACCGTGGTACGCGGCCGAACACCGTCGCGCTGCCCACGTACGCCTTCCGCCGCAGGCGCCACTGGTTCGACACCGTGGCCCCCGAGACCCCCGACGACGACACCCTGGCCGGTGCGGTGGCGGGGCGGCTGGCGCAGGCCGGAGCGGACGAGCGGCTGCGCATCCTGCTGGACCTGGTGCGCGCGCACACCGCCGCGATCCTCGGCCACGGCGACACCGCGTCCGTGCCGCCCCGGAGCCCGTTCAAGGACCTCGGCCTCGACTCGCAGTCCTCGTTGCGCCTGCGCCACCGGATCTGCGAGGCCCTGGACATCACGCTGCCGAACACCGTCCTCTTCGACCACCCGACACCCGCCCGGCTGGCGGACCATGTCCGTGACCATCTCCGGACGCACGGCCCGGCCGTCGCTCCGGGCGGCACGCGGGACGCCTCGGAAGCCCGGCCGGCTCCGGCGGTCCGGTCCGCACCCGTACCCGTACCCGTTTCCGCTTCCGTTTCCGCGCCCGCGCCGCACGAGCCGATCGCGATCGTCGGCATGGGCTGCCGGTTCCCTGGCGGCGTCCGCTCGCCCGAGGACCTCTGGGAGCTGGTGAGTTCGGGCACCGACGCCGTCTCGCCGTTCCCCGCGGACCGCGGCTGGGACCTCCAGCGGCTGCTGACCGGCCCCGGCCTCCCCGGCGGCTCCGCCGTGGCGCAGGGCGGATTCCTGCACGACGCGGGCGACTTCGACCCGGAGTTCTTCGGGATCAGCCCGCGCGAGGCACTGGCCATGGACCCGCAGCAGCGGCTGCTGCTCGAAACCTCCTGGGAGGCGCTGGAACGCGCCGGGATCGACCCGTCGCAGCTCGGTGGCACCCGGACCGGTGTCTTCGTCGGCGCGATGGCGCAGGAGTACGGTCCGCGCCTGCACGAGGCGTCGGACGGGCTCGAAGGCTACGTACTGACCGGGACCGCCGGCAGCGCGATGTCCGGCCGGATCGCCTACGTACTGGGTCTGGAAGGGCCCGCGATGACGGTGGACACCGCCTGCTCGGCCTCTCTGGTCGCGATCCATCTGGCCGTACGGTCGCTGCGCGGCGGCGAGTGCTCCCTGGCGCTGGCCGGTGCGGCGACCGTGATGGCCCGCCCCGGCATCTTCGTCGAGTTCAGCCGGCAGAGCGGGCTCTCCCCGGACGGGCGGGTCAAGGCGTTCTCGGACCGTGCCGACGGCACCGGATGGGGGGAGGGTGTCGGCACCCTGGTGCTGGAGCGGCTCTCCGACGCCCGCCGCCACGGACACCGGGTGCTCGCCGTCCTTGAAGGTTCGGCGGTCAACTCCGACGGCGCGAGCAACGGACTCACCGCGCCGAACGGGCCCTCGCAGCAACGGGTGATCCGGCAGGCCCTGGCCGATGCCGGGCTGCGCCCGTCCGACATCGACGCCGTGGAGGCGCACGGCACCGGCACGGTGCTCGGCGACCCGATCGAGGCGGGCGCGCTCATCGAGGTCTACGGACACGACCGCACCGGGGGACAGCCGCTCTGGCTCAGCTCGGTGAAGGGCAACATCGGGCACACCCAGGCCGCCGCGGGCATGGCCGGGGTGATCAGGACGGTGCAGTCGATCCGGCACGGACTGCTGCCGGAGAGCCTGTACGCGGACCCGCCGTCCACGCAGGTGGACTGGTCCGCCGGGGACGTCCGGCTGCTGACCGGGCCGGCGCCGTGGCCGGCGGGGGACCGCCCGCGCCGGGCGGGCGTCTCCGCGTTCGGGGTGAGCGGCACCAACGCGCACGTGATCATCGCGGAGGATGCCGGGGCGGAGGTCGCACCGGAGACGGGGGAGGGGCTCACGCCGGAACCCGGGATGGAGATCGCGCCGGAGACCGGGGCGGGGTTCGCGGAGGAGACCGGGGCGGGGTTCGTGGAGGAGACCGGTTCCGCGCCCGCCGTCCAGGGCCGGTCCGGCTCCCCGGCCGCTCTGCTGTCCCCGGGCGAGCCGCTGCCGTACGTGTTCTCCGCCCGCACCACCTCCGCCCTGCGGGAACAGGCCCGTCTGCTCCGGGGGCTGCTGCGCGACGACCCTGCCGTGCGACCCGCCGATGTCGCCTACACCCTGGCCACCGGCCGGGCGCGGTTCGACCGGCGTGCCGTGGTCCTCGCTGCGGACCGTGCGGAACTCGACCGGACACTCGCGGTGCTCGAAGACGACGGCGAGGCCGCCGCACTGGTGCGCGGAGTGCCTGCGGAGGACCACCGGGTCGTCTTCGTCTTCCCCGGCCAGGGCGGTCAATGGCTGGGCATGGCCGCCGAGTTGCTCGACTCCTCACCGGTCTTCGCGCAGCGGGTGAGCGACTGCGGCCTGGCGCTCTCCGAGTTCGTCGACTGGTCGCTCGTCGATGTCCTGCGAGGCGTCGAGGGGGCGCCGTCACTGGACCGCGTCGACGTGGTGCAGCCCGCGCTGTTCGCGACGATGGTCTCGCTCGCCGCGCTGTGGCAGGCCGACGGGGTCCGGCCCGCCGCGGTGATCGGCCACTCGCAGGGGGAGATCGCCGCCGCCTGCGTGGCCGGGGCGCTGAGCCTGCGGGACGCGGCCCGGGTCGTCGCACTGCGCAGCCGGGCGCTGCTGACCACCCTGGCCGGGCACGGCACGATGGCCTCCGTCTTCCGGCCCGTGGAGCAGGTGACCGAACTGCTGAGCCGGTGGGAGGGCCGGATCTCCGTCGCCGCCGTCAACGGGCCGGGCTCCGTGGTGGTCTCGGGCGAGACCGAGGCGGTCGCCGAACTGCTCGCCGTCTGTGCGGAGTCGGACATCCACGCCAGGGCCGTCCCGGTCGACTACGCCTCCCACTCCGCCCAGGTCGAGACCCTCCGGGCCGAACTGGCCGAGGTGCTCGCGCCGGTCCGGCCGCGCCGCGCCGAGGTGCCGTTCTGGTCGACGGTCACCGCGAACGTGCTCGAAGGGACCGAGCTGGACGCCGACTACTGGTACCGCAACCTGCGCTCCACCGTGCGGTTCGAGGAGACCACCCGGCGGCTCGCCGAGGCCGGGCACCGGATCTTCGTGGAGTCGAGCCCGCATCCGACGCTGACGATCGCGGTGCAGCAGACCCTGGAGCACGCGGACGCCCACGACGGGGTGGCCATCGGCTCGCTGCGCCGGGGCGACGGCGGGCTCCGCCGGTTCCGCACCTCACTCGCGCAGGCGCACGCCCACGGGGTGGAGCCGGACTGGGACGCGGTGTTCGCCGGGCACGGTGCGCGCCAGGTCGACCTGCCGACGTACCCGTTCAGCCGGGAGCGGTACTGGTGGGTGCCGCCGACGGAGACCGCGGCGGCGCCGCACGACGCGGCGTCGGCGGCCGGGCCGGGCGTGGCGGACTGGCGCCACGACATCGTCTGGCGGCCGGTGCCCGACCCCGCGGGCGGGTCCCTGTCGGGCGACTGGCTGGTGGTGGCCCCTGCGGCGACCGCCGGTACGCAGCAGTACGAGGAGGTGCTCGGCGCCCTGCGGAACGCGGGCGCGGACATCGTCCCGTGCACCCTCGCGGACAGCGCGGACAGCGCGGACAGCGCGGACAGCGCGGACAGCGCGGACAGTGCGGACGCCACTGACGATGCGTCGGCCGCGACCCTGTACCGCGCACTCGTGGACGCGCTGACGGGCCGGGAGTTCGCCGGGGTGCTGTCCCTGCTCGCGCTCGACGAGCGGTCGGGCCCCGCCGCCGCGGTGGCCGGCACGGCCGCCCTGGTGCGGGCGTCGGACGAGGCGGGATGCGCGGCGCCGCTGTGGTGTGCCACGCGTGGCGCGGTGTCCACCGGGCCGTCCGACCCCGCCGCCCGCACGGCACCGGCGGCGGTCTGGGCGGCGGGCCGGGCCGCGGCCGTCGAACACCCCCGGACCTGGGGCGGTCTGGTCGACCTTCCGGAACGCTGGGACGTACGGTCCAGGGCCCGGCTGGCGGCGGTGCTCGGCAGCGCCGGGCCGGAGGACCAACTGGCCATCCGGCAGGCCGGACTGTTCGCCCGCCGGCTCGTCCGGTCGGTGCGCGGCGCGCCCGTACGACCGGACTGGAGGCCGCGCGGCACGGTCCTGATCACCGGCGGCACCGGCGCGCTGGGACTGCGGCTCGCCCGGTGGCTGGCCGGACGCGGCGCCGAACGCCTCGTCCTGGTGAGCCGCCGGGGAGCGGACGCCGAGGGGGCCCGCGCGCTCGCGGCGGACCTCGCGGACACGGCCACCGCACTCTCCGTCGTCGCCTGCGACGTGACCGACCGGGCCGCGCTGGGCGAACTCCTCGCGGGGATCGGCCAGGACCGGCCGCTGACCGCGGTGTTCCACGCGGCCGGGGCCTGCGAACTGGACCCGCTGGTACGGACGGGACCCGGGCAACTGGCCCGCGTCCTGCACGCCAAGACCGAAGGGGCGGCCGTCCTCGACGAACTCCTCGCGGACACCCCGCTGGACGCCTTCGTCCTCTTCTCCTCGATCTCCGCGACCTGGGGCGTCGCCGACCACGCCGCCTACGGCGCCGCCAACGCCTGCCTGGACGCCCTGGCCGAACAGCGCAGGGCCCGCGGCCTGTCCGCCACCTCGATCGCCTGGGGCCCCTGGGGCGGCGGCGGGATGATCGACCCGAGCCTGTGGCCCGCGCTGGCCGCCACCGGCCTCCCGGTCATCGACGCGGACCTGGCCCTGGACGCGCTGCAACTCGTACTCGACCACGACGAGACCGCGCTCGCCGTCGCGGACGTCGACTGGGAACGCTTCACCGCCGTGTTCGGCGCCGCACGGCCGAGCCCGCTGCTGGGCGAACTGACCTCCGCCCCGGCGGCCGGGACGCGGCCCGCCGAGGAGACCCCGCCCGCGTCCGCGCTCCGTACGCGGCTGGCGGGTCTCTCCGAACCGGACCGGCGGGAAGCGGTTCTCGACCTGGTGCGGGAGGAGACGGCGAAGGTCCTCGGACACACCGATCCCGGCGCCGTCGCCGCCCGACGCGCCTTCAGGGACATCGGATTCGACTCGCTGACCGCGGTCGAGCTGCGCAACCGGCTGGCCGCGGTGACCGGCACCAAGCTGCCCACGACGCTGGTCTTCGACCACCCGACGCCCACGCTGCTCGCCGAGCAGCTGTGGCGGGAGGCCGAAGGGCTGATCGCGGAGACCGAGGAGCCGGGACCGTCCGGTGCGGCGGACGGCGAACCGCTCGCGATCGTCGGTACCGCCTGCCGGCTGCCCGGCGGCATCGCCGGGCCCGCCGACCTCTGGCGGCTGCTGACGGAGGGCGGCGAGGGCGTGGGCGGGCTGCCCGCCGACCGCGGCTGGGACCTGGACGCGCTCTTCGACCCGGACCCGGACCGGCACGGCACCAGCTACACCAGGGCGGGCGGATTCCTGTCCGGAGCAGCCGAGTTCGACCACGAGTTCTTCGGGATCTCCGCACGGGAGGCGCTGGCGATGGACCCGCAGCAGCGGCTGCTGCTGGAGACCTCCTGGGAAGCGTTCGAGGACGCGGGTCTCGTCCCGGACGAGCTGAAGGGCAGCAACACCGGGGTGTTCGCGGGCATCCTCGCGCCGGACTACGGACAACCGCACGGCATGCCCGGCGAGTTGGAGGGCTACCACGTGACGGGCGGCGCGCCGAGTGTGGCGTCCGGCCGGATCGCGTACACCTTCGGTCTCACCGGGCCCGCGCTCACCGTCGACACGGCCTGCTCCTCCTCACTGGTGGCCCTGCACCTGGCGATGCGGGCCCTGCGGTCCGGCGAGTGCGAACGCGCGCTGGTCGCGGGCGCCGCGGTGATGTCGACCCCGACGCCGATGGTCAGCTTCAGCAGGCAGCGCGCCCTGTCGGCGGACGGCCGGTGCCGGTCGTTCGCCGAGGACGCGGACGGCTTCGGGATGGCCGAGGGCGTCGCCGTACTCCTCGTCGAGCCGCTGTCGGTGGCGCGGCGCGACGGGCACGAGGTGCTGGCCGTGGTGCGCGGCTCGGCGGTGAACCAGGACGGCGCGTCCAACGGCCTGACCGCGCCCAACGGCCCGTCCCAGCAGCGGGTGATCCGGCAGGCCCTGGCGAACGCGGGCCTGTCGGCCACCGAGGTGGACGCGGTGGAGGCGCACGGCACCGGCACCCGTCTCGGCGACCCGATCGAGGCACAGGCGGTGCTCGCGACGTACGGCGCCGGCCGGCCCGCCGACAGCCCGCTCTGGCTGGGCTCGGTCAAGTCGAACCTGGGGCACACCCAGGCCGCCGCCGGGGTGGTCGGGGTGATCAAGATGGTGGAGTCGCTGCGGCACGGCATCCTGCCGATGACCCTGCACGCCGGTGAACCCACCTCACGGGTCGACTGGGACGCGGGCGGCGTACGGCTCCTCGCCGCGTCCCGCCCGTGGCCGGAGACGGGCCGCCCGCGCCGGGCAGGGGTCTCCGCCTTCGGTATCAGCGGCACCAACGCGCACGTGATCCTGGAGCAGGCACCCGAACCCGCTCCCCGCCCGGCGGCCCCGGCCGCCCGCGCGACGGGCGCCGTGCCGTGGACCCTCTCGGCGACCGGACCGACGGCGCTGCGGGCCACGGCGACCGCGCTGACCGCTTCGGCCGGGGAGGCCGATCCGTACGACGTGGGCTGGTCGCTCGCCACCAGGCGCGCCCGCTTCGAGCACCGCGCCGTCGTGACGGGCGACCACGGCGCCGCGCTGACCGCACTGGCCGCCGACGGCACGGCCCCCGGGCTGGTGCAGGGGGTGGCGGGACCGCTGGGCAGGACCGTGTTCGCGTTCCCCGGCCAGGGAGCGCAGTGGGCCGGTATGGCGGTCGAACTGGCCGCTGAATCCCCGGAGTTCGCGGCCCGGCTCGCGGAGTGCGAGACCGCGATGTCCGCGTACGTGGACTGGTCGCTGACCGAGGTGCTGCACGGCGTGGACGGCGCGCCGACGCTGGAGCGGGTCGACGTGGTCCAGCCCGCGTCGTTCGCGGTCATGGTGTCGCTGGCGGAACTGTGGCGGTCCTGGGGGGTGCGGCCCGCCGCGGTCGTCGGCCACTCGCAGGGCGAGATCGCCGCGGCCTGCGTGGCGGGGGCCCTGTCGCTGGAGGACGCCGCGCGGGTGGTCTGCCTGCGCAGCCGGGCGATCACCGCGCTGGCGGGCGCGGGCGGCATGGCCATGGTCTTCCTGCCCGAGGACCGGACCGCCGACCTGCTGCGGCCCTACGGAGGGCGCATCACGGTCGCCGCGGTCAACGGCCCCCGCTCGGTGGTCCTCTCCGGCGACCGCGACGCGCTGGAGGAGCTGCGCCGGGTCTGCGAACGCCGGGAGATCCGGCTGCGCATGATCCCCGTCGACTACGCCTCGCACTCCGTGCACGTGGAGAAGATCCTCGACGAACTGGCCACCCTGCTCGAACCGGTCGCACCGAGGACGCCGGAGGTGCCGTTCTTCTCCACCGTCACCGGCGACTGGATCGACGGCCCCCTACTGGACGCCGCCTACTGGTGCGCGAACCTGCGGCAGCCGGTGCGCTTCGCCGACGCGGTCCGCGCCCTCTCCGCCCAGGGCTTCGGGCTCTTCGTCGAGTGCAGCCCGCACCCGGTGCTGCTCGCGGCGATCGAGGAGACCCTGGAGGACCGCGACGACCTCTGCGCGGTGGGCTCGCTGCGCCGCGACGAAGGCGGCCTGGAACGCTTCCTGTTGTCGCTGGGCGCCGCCTGGGTGCGCGGCGCCCCGGTCGACTGGGGCCGGGCCTTCACCGACGGCGCCGCGCGGACCGTACCCCTGCCGACCTACCCGTTCACCCGCAGGCGCCACTGGCTGGAACCCCCGGCCGCGGCGGCCCGCAGGGACGAGTCGGCCGCCATCGACGGCTGGCGCTACCGCCTGGAGTGGACGCCGGTACCGGCGCCCGGTGCCGCCTCCCGGCTGACCGGCGACTGGGTCGTGGTGACCCCGCGCGAGGCCGTGCAGCCGGAGCTGGTGGAGACCGTGGTCAAGGGCCTCACCGCACGCGGCGCCACCGTGCACCGGCTCACCGCGGGCCAGTTGGCGACGGCGGCCGGTGAACTGCCGCCGTTCGTCGACGGGGTGCTGTCCCTGGCCGCCCTCGACGAGCGGCCCGAGGCGACGCAGCCCGCGGTGACCACGGGTCTCGCCGACACGGTCGCCTCGGTACGGGCCCTCGCCGGGGAAGCCGCCGACGCACCGCTCTGGCTGGCGACCCGGGGCGCGGTGACCACGGCCGACGACGACCCGGTGACCAGCCCCGCGCAGGCGCAGATCTGGGGCCTCGGAGTGGTGCTCGGTCTCGACGAACCCGAACGCTGGAGCGGACAGCTCGACCTGCCGGCCGTACTGGACGACGCGGGCCTCGACCGGCTGGTGGACGTACTCGCCGGGGGCACCGGGGAGAACGAGGTGGCGCTGCGGGCGGGCACCGTACTCGGGCGGCGGCTCGTACCGGCCCCCGCCGGACCCGCCGAACCGTGGCGGCCCCGGGGCACCGTCCTGATCACCGGCGGTACCGGGGCACTCGGCGCCCATGTGGCCCGCTGGGCCGCCGCGAACGGCGCCGCGCACCTGGTCCTCACCAGCCGCCGCGGCGCGGACGCGCCCGGCGCGAAGGAGCTGTACGAGGAGCTGACCGGACTCGGCGCGCGGGTCACGATCGCGGCCTGCGACGTCGCCGACTCCGGCGCACTCGCCGCGGTGCTCGCCGCGATCCCGGCCGGTGATCCGCTCACCGCGGTGGTGCACGCGGCCGGACTCACCCAGCCCGAGATCCCCGTGGCGCACCTGTCCACCGACGAACTCGCCCGCGTCATCCGGGTCAAGACCGAGGGGGCCCGCAATCTGGACGTCCTGACCGCGGGCACCGAACTGGACGCCTTCGTGCTGTTCTCCTCGGGCGCCGGAACCTGGGGCGACCGGGGCAAGGGCGCCTACGCCGCGGCCAACGCCCACCTGGACGCACTCGCCCACCAGCGGCACGCCCGCGGCGAGGTGGCGACAGCCGTCGCCTGGGGCGCCTGGGCGGGCGGCGGCATGGTCGACGGTGAAGTGGCCGACCTGCTCACCTGGCGCGGGGTGCGGATGATGCGCCCCGAGTCGGCCGTACGGGCCCTCGCGGTCGCCGTCGGCAGCCGCGACACCAGCATCGCCGTCGCCTCGTTCGACCTCTCCCGCTTCCTGCCGCTCTACACGATGAAGCGGCCCAGACCGCTGGTCGAAGCGCTCGTCGCGGCCCAGCAGGTGCCGCACCAGCGGGACCAGGGCAGCGGGCCGGAGCCCGATCCGCAGGACCGGACCCCGGCGCTCGCCCGCCGCCTCGCCGGACTGTCCGCCGACGAGCAGGAAGCGGTACTCGTGGACGTCGTACGGCGGGAGGCCGCCGGGGTGTTGAAGGCACAGCCGGACGAGATCCGGCCGAAGCGGGCCTTCAAGGAGATCGGCTTCGACTCACTGACGGCGCTCGAATTCCGTAACCGCCTCAACGCGGCGACCGGACTGCGGCTGCCCGCCACGCTCGTCTTCGACCACCCCACTCCGCTGCTCCTCGCCCGGCAGGTGCGCGACCAGCTGTCCGGCCGCACGGACCCCGTACAGGACGGGCTGGACCTGCTGGAGGCAGGCCTCGCGTCCCTGCCGGAGGACGACCGGTCCCGCGCCGACATCGTCGAGCGGCTGCGCACGCTGCTGCGCAGGGCCGAAGCGGCCGACGGCTCCGGCACAGGCGCGCAGTCGCACGACGACCTCGCGGCGGCGACCAACGATGAGATCTTCGACCTGATCGACCGGGAGTTGGGCATCTGATGAGCGGCGCGACCGAAGAGCGGCTCCGGGAGTACCTGAACCGGGTCACCGCGGATCTGCGGACCACCCGGCACCGGGTCAGGGAGCTGGAGGACCAGCAGCTCGAACCCGTCGCGATCGTCTCGATGAGCTGCCGGTACCCGGGCGGCGCGGACACCCCCGAGAAGTACTGGGACCTCGTCGCGGCGGGCGCCGACCTCGTCGGCGACCTGCCCACCGACCGCGGCTGGGACCTGGCGGGCCTCTACCACCCGGACCCCGACCACCCCGGCACCAGCTACACCCGGCACGGCGCCTTCCTCCGGGACGCGGCCGGGTTCGACGCCGGATTCTTCGGGATCTCCCCGCGCGAGGCGCTGGCGATGGACCCGCAGCAGCGGCTCCTCCTGGAGACGGCGTGGGAGGTGTTCGAACGGGCGGGCATCGACGTGGAGAGCCTGCGCGGCGAGCGCGCCGGGGTCTTCGTCGGCGCCAGCAACCAGGGCTACGGCACCTCGCTGCGCACCACCCCCGAGGGCGTCGAGGGCCACCTGCTGACCGGTGGTTCCGGCGCCGTCCTGTCCGGCCGCATCGCGTACACCCTCGGTTTCGAGGGTCCCGCCGTCACCGTCGACACCATGTGTTCGTCCTCCCTGGTGGCCCTGCACCTGGCGGTCCAGGCGCTGCGCTCCGGCGAGTGCACGCTGGCGCTCGCGGCGGGCGCCACCGTGATGGGCACACCGCGCAACTTCATCGAGTTCAGCAGGCAGTCGGGCCTCGCGGTGGACGGCCGCTGCAAGTCCTTCTCGGACGACGCGGACGGCACGGGCTGGGGCGAGGGCGTCAACGTCCTGCTCCTCGAACGGCTCTCGGACGCCCGGCGCAACGGTCACCAGGTACTGGCGGTGGTACGCGGCAGCGCGACCAACCAGGACGGCGCGTCCAACGGCCTGACCGCACCGCACGGCCCCTCGCAGCAGCGGGTGATCCGCCAGGCACTGGCGAACGCCGGGGTGCAGCCGGCCGAGGTGGACGCGGTGGAGGCGCACGGCACGGGCACCGCGCTGGGCGACCCGATCGAGGCGCAGGCGATCCTCGCGACGTACGGCCAGGGGCGCGGCGACGGCGACCCGCTGTGGCTCGGCTCGGTGAAGTCGAACATCGGCCACACCCAGGCGGCTTCCGGCATCGCGGGTGTCATGAAGATGGTCTCGGCGATGCGGCACGGGACCCTGCCCAGGTCGCTGCACGTCGGGACGCCTTCGTCGTACGTGGACTGGTCGTCCGGAGCCGTCGAGCTCCTCACCGGGACGCGGGAGTGGCCGCGGACGGACCGGCCCCGGCGGGCGGGTGTGTCGTCGTTCGGCGCCAGCGGGACGAACGCGCACGTGATCCTGGAACAGGCCCCCGAAGCCGACCCGGCCGACGAGGGGACTCAGCCCCACCCGCGGTCCGTACCCGTACCGGTGGTGCCGTGGGTGATCTCCGCGCGCACCCCCGCCGCGCTGCCCGCCCAGGCGGCCCGGCTGCTGTCCGCGGTGGACCACCTGTCCGGGGCGGATGTGGGACTGTCCCTGGCGACGACCCGCGCCGCCCTCGAACACCGCGCGGTGGTCCTCGGCACCGACCCGGACGGGCTGTGCACCGGGCTGCGGGCGCTGGCCGACGGCGCGCTGCCCGCGCCCGGAGTGGTGTCCGGGGTGGCGGGCGACGGGCTGACCGCCTTCGTCTTCTCCGGCCAGGGCAGCCAACGGGCCGGAATGGGACGGGAGTTGGCCGCCGCGTACCCGGTTTTCGACGCCGCGCTGAGTGACGTGTGCGACCACTTCGACCGGCTGCTGGAGCTGCCGTTGCGCGAGGTGATGTTCCACGACCCCGACGGCCTGCTCAGGGACACGGGCTGGGCGCAGCCCGCGCTGTTCGCCGTCGAGGTGGCGCTGTTCCGGCTGGTGGAGTCCTGGGGTGTGCGCCCCGACTGTCTGGTGGGACACTCCGTCGGCGAACTGGCCGCCGCCCACGTGGCCGGTGCGCTGTCGCTCGCGGACGCCTGCCGCCTGGTGGCGGCACGGGCCGAGCTGATGCAGGAACTGCCGCAGGGCGGCGCGATGTGGGCGGTGCGCGCCTCGGCTGCCGAGGTCGCACCGCTGCTGACCGAGGGCGTGTCGGTGGCCGCGGTGAACGCGCCGGGGCAACTCGTGCTCTCCGGCTCCCGCGTAGCCGTGGAGTCGGTCGCTGCCGCACTGCCCGGCCGGGAGAACCGTTGGCTGGAGGTCAGCCACGCCTTCCACTCGGTACTGATGGACCCGATGCTGAAGCGGTTCGGCGAGGCGGCGGCGGGCATCGGCACCGGCCGCCCGCAGATCCCGGTCGTCTCCACCCTGACGGGCGAGCCCGTACAGGAGTTCACCGCCCGGTACTGGGCGGACCAGGTGCGGGGCACGGTCAGGTTCGCCGACGCGGTGACCGGGGCGCGGGCGCTGGGCGTCACCCGGTTCCTGGAGCTGGGACCGGCCGGATCACTCCTCGGCGCGATCGGTGAGACCTGCGACGACGAGGCGCTCGCCGTGGCGCTGCTGCACCGCGACACCCCCGAGCCGCGGACCGCGGTGACGGCCCTCGCCCGGCTGTGGACGGACGGCTGCCCCGTCGACTGGCACCGGTTCCACGCTCCGTCCGGCGCGGCGGCCACGCCCCTGCCGACGTACGCCTTCCAGCGCGAGCACTACTGGCTGACGGACCCGGACACCGGAAGCGCCCACGAGCCCGACCCGGCCGACGCCGCCTTCTGGGCCACCCTCGGCAGCGGCGACACGAGCGCCGTCGCCCGAGCGCTCCGAGTGAGCGAGGACGCGCCGCTGAGCGCCGTCCTCCCGGCCCTCACGCACTGGCGCGCCCAGCAGCGCGACCGCTCCACGCTCGACTCCTGGCGCTACCGCGTCGACTGGGTACCGGCCACCGGTCGCACCCCGGCGCGGCTCACCGGCCACTGGCTCCTGCTGACCTCGGCGGACCGGGCGCCCGGTGACGGGACGTACGGTGAGGGGACGCCCGGTGACGGGAAGTCCGGCTGCGAATCCGGCTACGAGAAGTCCGGCCATGAAGCAGCTGAACTGATCGGGCATGCCCTCCGCCAACAGGGCGCGACCGTAACCGAGTTGACGCTCACCGCCGACCTGGACCGGGCCGGGATCGCCGCGCTGCTCTCCGGCCACCCCGATGCCGCCGGGGCGGTCTCCCTGCTGGCCCTGGACGAGCGCCCGCACCCCGCCCACCCCGCGCTGACCACCGGCCTCGCCCTCAACCTCCTGCTGGCCCAGGCCCTCACCGACCAGGACACGCCCGTCCCGCTGTGGCTGTGCACCCAGGACGCCGTCCCGGCCGGTGGCGACGACCGGGTCAGCAGTCCCGGGCAGAGCCCCACCTGGGGCCTCGGTCTGGGCATGGGTCTCGAACACCCAGACCACTGGGGCGGGTTGATCGATCTGCCGACGGCTGTCGGCCCCGGCGACGCGGGGCAGCTCGCCGCCGTACTGGCCGCGGACGACGGCGAGGACCAGACGGCGATCCGCGCGGGCGCCACCCTGCTGCGCCGACTGCGCCGGGCCCCCGCGCCGCAGGACGACGGCCGGCAGTGGCGGACCAGCGGGGCCGCGCTCATCACCGGCGGCACCGGCGGCCTGGGTGCGCACACCGCACGCTGGCTGGCACAGGCGGGCGCCGAACACCTCGTACTGACCAGCCGCCGTGGCCCCGACGCGCCGGGCGCCCGCGAACTGGCGGCGGAACTCACCGCCCTGGGCCCCCGGGTCACCGTCGTGGCCTGCGATGTCACCGACCACGCGGCGCTGGCCCGCCTCGTGGCGGACGTGCAGGGCGACGGACCGCGGATCAGGACCGTCGTGCACAGCGCCGGGGTCGGCGAGCTGGCGCCGCTGGCCGGGACGGACCTGGACGCGTTCGCCGCGGGCGCGCACGTGAAGCTGGCCGGGACCGCGAACCTGGACCGGCTGTTCGACCGCGCCGACCTGGACGCGTTCGTCCTGTACTCGTCGGTGGCCGCGCTCTGGGGCGCCGCCGACCACGGCGCCTACGCCGCCGGGAACGCCTACCTCGACGCCGTCACCCGCAGCCGGCGCGCCCGGGGCCTCGCCGGAACCACCCTCGCCTGGGGCATCTGGTCGGCCGACGGCGGCGGCATGGCGAAGGACGTCGTCAGCACCGAACTCAAGTGGCGGGGACTCCCGTTCATGGACCCCGAGCTCGCGATCGCCGGGCTGCGGCAGGCGGTGACCGACGACGAGGCGTTCCTCGCCGTCGCCGACGTGGACTGGGAACAGTTCGTCCCGGTCTTCACCGCCGCCCGCCCGCGCCCGCTGCTCGACACCGTCCCCGAGGTCCGCGCCGTACTCGACCGTGAGAAGCGCACCGACGCCCCGGCGACCGACGCCCACTCGGCCGCCGGGGCACTGCGGGAGCAGCTGCGCCCGCTGTCCGCGCAGGACCGGAGCAGCGCCCTGCGCGACCTGGTGCGTACGTATGTCGCTGCCGTACTCGGGCACCGGACCCCGGACGGGATCGACGACGGACGCCCCTTCCGCGACCTCGGGTTCGACTCCCTGCTCGCGGTCACGCTGCGCAACGCGCTCCACGCGGCAACCGGCCTGAAGCTCACCACCACGCTCGTCTTCGACTACCCGAGCGTGACCCGACTGGCCGCCCATCTGGGCACGGTCCTCTTCGGTGACGCCCGCCCCCCGGCACCGGTACCGGCCGTCACCACGGGCGCGTCCGACGACGACGCCATCGCGATCGTGGGCATGGGCTGCCGGTTCCCCGGCGAGGTGACGGGCCCCGAGGACCTGTGGCGGCTGATGAGCGCCGGGGAGGACGCCATCGGCCCCTTCCCCGACGACCGGGGCTGGAACCTCGATCAGCTCTACAGCCCCGACCCGGACGAGGCGGGCAAGACGTACGTCCGCACCGGGGGTTTCGTCCGGGACGCGGGCCGCTTCGACGCCTCGTTCTTCGGCATCTCACCACGCGAGGCCCTCGCGATGGACCCGCAGCAGCGCCTCCTGCTCGAAACCTCCTGGGAGGCCATCGAGCACGGCAGGATCGACCCGCACAGCCTCCGCGGCAGCGAGTGCGGCGTCTTCGTCGGCGCCGCACACAGCGGGTACGGGGCGAGCCTGCGACACCTACCGGAAGGCGTCGAGGGGCATCTGGTCACGGGCACCGTCACCAGCGTCGCCTCCGGCCGTATCTCGTACACGCTCGGCCTCGAAGGCCCCGCGGTCACCCTCGACACGGGCTGCTCGTCGGCTCTGGTGGCGCTGCACCTCGCCGTGCGGTCGCTGCGCTCGGGGGAGTGCTCGCTGGCCCTGGCCGGGGCCGCCTCGGTGATCTCCGCGCCGATCGGCTTCCTGGGCTTCAGCCGCCAGCGCGGGCTCGCGGCGGACGGCCGGTGCAAGGCGTTCTCCGAGGACGCCGACGGCATGGGCTTCGCCGAGGGCGCCGGGATGGTCCTGCTGGAGCGGCTGTCGGACGCCCGGCGCAACGGCCACCGGGTACTGGCGCTGGTGCGCGGCAGCGCGACCAACCAGGATGGCGCCTCCAACGGCCTGACCGCGCCCAACGGCCCCTCCCAACAGCGGGTGATCCAGCAGGCGTTGGCCGACGCGGGACTGTCGCCCGCCGATGTGGACGCGGTGGAGGCACACGGTACGGGCACACCGCTGGGCGACCCGATCGAGGCGCAGGCGCTGCTCGCGACGTACGGACAGGGGCGTGCGGACCGGGCGGACGGCGAGCCGCTGTGGCTCGGGTCCGTGAAGTCCAACATCGGCCACACCCAGGTCGCCGCGGGAGCTGCCGGGCTGATCAAGATGGTGCTGGCGATGCGGCACGAGCTGTTGCCCAAGTCGCTCCATGCGGAGTCCCGTTCGTCGTACGTGGACTGGTCGGCCGGAGCGGTGGAACTGCTGACCGAGGAGCGGGCGTGGCCCCGGACGGACCGGCCGCGCCGGGCGGGCGTGTCGTCGTTCGGCGTCAGCGGGACGAACGCGCACGTCATCCTGGAAGAGGCGCCGGAGCCTCCGGTCGAGGCGGTCGAGGCGGTCGAGGCGGTCGAGGCGGTCGAGACGATCGAGTCCGGCGAGTCCGGCGATCCGGTGGCGACGGACCCTGAAGCGGTGGTGCCGTGGGTGATGTCGGGCCGCAGCGCCGGGGCGCTGCGGGAGCAGGCGTCCACGCTGGCCGGATCGGCCGAGGAGGCTGACCGCGCGGATGTGGGTTGGTCGCTGGTGCGTACGCGGTCCTCGTTCGAGCACCGGGCCGTCGTGGTGGGGGAGTTGGGCGAGGGCCTGTCCGCCGTCGCCGGAGGTGTACCGGGCGCGGGTGTGGTGAGTGGTGTGGCAGGGCCGGTGGGCCGGCCGGTGTTCGTGTTCCCGGGGCAGGGGGCGCAGTGGGCGGGCATGGCGGTGGAGTTGCTGGGGTCGTCGTCGGTGTTCGCGGGACGGTTGGCGGAGTGCGAGCGGGTTCTGTCCGGCTTCGTGGATTGGTCGTTGGTGGATGTGTTGCGGGGGGTGGTGGGTGCGCCGTCGTTGGAGCGGGTGGATGTGGTGCAGCCGGTGTCGTTCGCGGTGATGGTGTCGTTGGCGGCGTTGTGGGAGTCGTTCGGGGTGGTGCCGTCGGTGGTGGTGGGGCATTCGCAGGGGGAGATCGCGGCTGCGTGTGTGGCGGGTGTGCTGTCCCTGGAGGACGCCGCGCGGGTGGTGTGCGTGCGCAGCGCGGCGATCGGTGCGGTGGCCGGCCGGGGCGGGATGGTGTCCGTCGGGGCCTCGGTGGCCGTGGTGGAGGGGCTGCTGGAACGCTGGGACGGGCGGGTTTCCGTCGCCGCGGTGAATGGTCCCTCGCAGGTCGTGGTCTCGGGCGAGCGCGCCGCCCTGGACGAGTTCGTCGGCGTGTGCGAGGGGCTGGGGGTGCGGGCGCGCCGGGTCGCGGTGGACTACGCGTCGCACTCGGCGGCGATGGAGGAGCTGCGGGAGGGGCTGGCCGCCGAACTGAGCGGGGTGTCACCGCGGGCGGGCCGGGTGCCGGTGGTGTCGTCCGTGTCGGGCGGGTACGTGGACCCGCTGACCATGGACGGCGGGTACTGGTTCACGAATCTGCGGGAGCGCGTGCGGTTCGCGGATGCGGTGGAGTGTCTGGCGGAGGACGGCTTCGGTGTCTTCGTCGAGGTGTCCTCGCATCCGGTGCTGACGGGCGCCGTCGAGGAGCTGCTGGAGGCGCGCGGTGGTGGACAAGGCGTCGTGGCAGGGTCGTTGCGCCGTGGTGAGGGCGGCACGGAGCGATTCCTGACGAGCGTGGCGGAGCTGTGGGTACGGGGTGCGGAGGTCGACTGGTCGGCTGCGTTCCACGGCACCCGGCCGCACGTCGTCGACCTGCCCACGTACCCCTTCCAGCGTCAGCACTACTGGCTGGAGGAGCAGGCAGCCCCGGCCCTTCCCGCGTCCGACCCGGTCGACGCCGAGTTCTGGGCGGCCGTCGAGGGCGACGACCCTGCGGCTCTCGCCGCCACCCTCGGCATCGACGACGACCAGGACCGGCTCGGGTCGCTGCTGCCCGTACTCGCCGACTGGCGCCACCGGCGGAAGCAGACATCCGTACTGGATTCCTGGCGCTACGGCATCTCCTGGCAGCCCGACACCGACGAAGCTGGTTCACGCATCTCCCGTATCTCCCGCATCGACGGCTCCCGTTGGCTCCTGCTCGTCCCGGCAGGCCTGGCCGAAGGGGCGTCCGCGTGGGCGTCCGAGGCCGGGCAGGGACTGGAACGGCAGGGCGCACATGTGCGGTTCGTCGAGGTGGAGGGCGCCGACCGCACGGAACTGACCGGCCGACTGCGGGACGCGGCAGCCGACGGCTGCACCGGGGTGCTGTCGCTCCTGGCCCTCGATGAACGTGACGTACGACAGGAACACCGTTCGGACGGGCCGTCGCATGTGAACACGGCGGTCGCCGTGATCCAGGCGCTCGGCGACGCCGGGATCACGGCGCCGCTCTGGTGCGCGACCCGGGGCGCGGTGTCCGTCGGGCGTTCGGACCGGTCCGTCGACCCTGGTCACGCCCTGCTCTGGGGCCTCGGCCGGATCGCCGCGCTGGAGTATCCGCAGCGGATCGGCGGACTGGTCGATCTCCCTGCCACCCCGGACGACCGCGCGGTCGAGCGCCTGGTCGCAGCGGTGACCGGACGGGAGGGCGAGGACCAACTGGCCGTCCGCCCCAACGGGTTGTACGTGCGCCGCCTGATCCGCAAGCCGCTGTCCGACACCCCGGCCGTGCGCTCCTGGCGGCCCACCGGCACCGTCCTCGTCACCGGCGGCACCGGCGGCATCGGCGCGGAGATCGCCGCGTGGCTCGCCGGGAACGGCGCCCGCCATCTGCTGCTCACCAGCCGCCGGGGCGAACAGGCCCCAGGGGCAACGGAGTTGAAGGCGCGCTTGGGAGCACTCGGCGCCGAGGTGACCGTGACCGCGTGCGATGTGGCGGACCGCGACTCTCTGGCGCTGCTCCTGGAGTCCGTACCGGACGAGCACCCGCTGACCGCGGTCGTGCACGCCGCAGCCGTCCTCGACGACTGTCTGCTCGACGCGCTCACCCCCGAGCGGGCCGCGACGGTCCTGCGCCCGAAGGTGGACGCGGCACGCCATCTGCACGAGTTGACGCAGGACGCCGACCTCGACGCCTTCGTACTCTTCTCCTCGCTGGCCGGAACCCTCGGCGGGCCCGGTCAGGCCAGTTACGCTGCGGCCAACGCCTACCTCGACGCCCTGGCCGTCGCACGACGGTCCCAGGGGCTGCCCGCCACCTCCCTTGCCTGGGGTGTCTGGGGAGAAGTGGGGCTGGCCAGCGGGGAGTTGGGTGAGCGGCTGCGCAGCACCGGCATGGGGCAGATGGCTCCGGAACTGGCGCTCACCGTGCTCCAGCAGGCGCTCGATCAGGACCTGACCTGTCTCGCGGTCACCGACGTCGACTGGCAGCGGTACGGGCCGACCTGCACCGAAGGCCGCTCCGGGCGGGTACTCGACAGTCTGCCCGAGGCCCGTGCCACCGCCCCAGGTGCGACCCCCTCCGGCGCCGACACCGGCTCCCGGCCCGTCGGCGAACCGTCGGACGCGGGATTCGCCGGGACGCTCGCCGGGCACGCGCCACTCGAACGGGAACAGGCGCTGGTGGCGCTCGTACGGACCCAGGCGGCGTCGGCGCTCGGCCTGCCGGGCCCCGACGCGGTCGATCCCGACCGGGCCCTGCGCGACCTCGGTTTCGACTCGCTGACGGCGGTCGATCTGCGGAACCGGCTGAACGCGGTCACCGGTCTGCGGCTCCCGGTCACCGTGGTCTTCGACCACGCGACGGCGGCCCGGCTGGCCAGGCACCTGGACACCGAGCTCTTCGGTGCGGCGTCCACGGCCCCGCACCCCGAAAGCCCCCTGCAACTGACCGCCACCGCAACGGACCTCACCGACGATCCGGTCGCGATCGTCGCGATGAGCTGCCGTCTGCCGGGCGGGATCAGCACCCCCGAGGAGTACTGGGACCTGCTGGCCGAGGGCCGCGACGCCGTCTCGGTCCTCCCGGCGGACCGTGGCTGGGACATCGAGCGGCTCTACGACCCGGACCCGGACCGCCCCGGCACCTTCTACACCCGGGGCGGCGGGTTCCTGCACGACGCGGGCCGCTTCGACCCGCTGTTCTTCGGCATCTCGCCGCGGGTCGCCCCGGCGATCGACCCCCAGCAGCGGCTGCTGCTGGAAACCGCGTGGGAGGCGTTCGAGCGGGCCGGGATCGACCCGGCGGCGGTCAAGGGCAGCCCGGTCGGAGTCTTCGTCGGCTCCAACTACAACGACTACGGGTCCAGGCTGAGGAGCGCACCGGGCGAGTACGAGGGGCAGCTGGCCACCGGCAGCGCGGCCAGTGTCGCCTCGGGCCGGGTGGCGTACACCTTCGGGCTGGAAGGCCCGGCGGTCACCGTGGACACCGCCTGTTCGTCGTCGCTGGTGGCACTGAACCTGGCGGCCCAGGCGGTGCGGTCCGGCGAGTGCACCATGGCGCTGGCGGGCGGGGTGACGGTGATCTCCACCCCGGACACCTTCATCGAGTTCAGCCGGCAGGGCGCCCTCTCGCCGGACGGCCGGTGCAAGGCGTTCTCCGCCGGGGCGGACGGCGCGGGCTGGGCCGAGGGCGTGGGCATGCTCCTGGTGGAGCGGCTGTCCGAGGCCCGCCGCCACGGCCACCCGGTCGTCGGGATCATCCGCGGCGCCGCGGTCAATCAGGACGGCGCGTCCAACGGGCTGACCGCGCCGAGCGGCCCCGCCCAGCAGCGGGTGATCCGGCAGGCCCTCGCCAACGGCGGTCTCACCGCGTCCGACGTGGACATGGTGGAGGCGCACGGCACCGGCACCAAGCTGGGCGACCCGATCGAGGCCGAGGCGCTGCTGGCGACCTACGGCAAGGACCGCCCGGCGGACCGGCCGCTCTGGCTCGGCTCGGTGAAGTCCAACATCGGTCACACCCAGGCGGCTTCGGGTGTCGCCGGGGTCATCAAGGCCGTACTGGCCATCCAGCGCGGCACCATGCCGCGCACCCTCCACGCCGCCGAGCCGTCGCCGTACATCGACTGGTCGACGGGCACCGTGCGGCTGCTCACCGAGGAGCGTCCGTGGCCCGGCGGCGACACTCCGCACCGGGTCGGCGTGTCCTCGTTCGGTGTGAGCGGCACGAACGCGCACGTGATCATCGAGCAGGCCCCGCCCGCCGAAACGGCGGCCGACCAGGCCGCCCCCTTCGCCGGCCCGTCCACCGACCCGCCCGCCGAACTGTCCGACGCGCCGCACGCCGCGTCCCCGCAGGCCGGGCCTCCGGCGCCAGAACCTGTCCGGGGCCCCACGGCCGGACTGCTGCCCTGGACCCTGTCCGCACGCACCGCCACCGCCCTGACCGCGCAGGCCGAGAACCTGCTCGCGGCTGTCGAAGGACGCCCCGGCGCCGAGGCCGTGGACATCGCGCACACCCTGGCGGGGCGCGCCCGCTTCGATCACCGGCTGGTCCTCTGGGGAGCCGACCGGGCGGAACTGCGCGCCCGGCTCACCGCCTGGCTGCCCGGTGACGGCCGCCCGGCGACGCCGTCCGCCGCAGGTGTCGTGAGCGGCGGCCGTACCGCCTTCCTCTTCTCCGGCCAGGGCGCGCAGCGCCCCGGCATGGGCGGCGAGCTGTACCGGACCTTCAAGGTCTACGCCGACGCCTTCGACCAGGTCTGCGCGCATGTCGACCTGGAACTCGAACGGCCGCTGCGGGACGTGGTGTTCGCCGATCCCGACGGGCCGGACGCCGCGCTGCTCGACCGTACGGACTACACGCAGCCCGCACTGTTCGCCGTCGAGGTCGCGCTGTACCGGCTCTACGAGTCCTGGGGTGTCACCCCGGACTATCTGGTCGGGCACTCCATCGGTGAGCTGAGCGCCGCCCACCTGGCGGGGGTGTTCACCCTCGCCGACGCGTGCCGGCTGGTGGTGGCCCGGGGACGGCTGATGCAGGAACTGCCCTCGGCCGGCGCCATGGTCGCGGTGGCCGCAGCCGAGGACGAGGTACTGCCCCTGCTGGCCGGACGTGCGGACCGGATCGCACTGGCCGCACTCAACGGACCGGCGGCGACCGTGGTCTCCGGGGAGCCGGACGAGGTGGCCCGAGTGGCGGACCACTTCACCCGACTGGGCAGGAAGACACGGCAGTTGCGGGTCAGTCACGCATTCCACTCACCTCAGATGGACGCCATGCTGGAGCGCTTCGCCGAGATCGTCCGGGGCATTCCGATGGCACCGCCGACCCTTCCCGTGGTCTCCGGCGTCACGGGGGAGCGGGCCACCGCCGAGCAACTGTGCACGCCCGAGTACTGGGCGTCGCAGCTGCGCGAACCGGTCAGATTCGCCGACGCCGTCGGTTTCCTCACCCGCGAGGGGGTCAGCCGCTTCCTGGAGGTCGGCCCCGACGCGGTCCTCGCCGCGATGGCCGTGGACTGCCGGGCGGACGACGCTCCCGGGGTGGTGGTGCCCGCGGTCCGCCGCGGCCGGGACGAGGCCGGGTCGGTGATCGCGGCGGCGGCTCAGCTGTACGTCCACGGCGCCCCCTGCGACTGGTCAGCGTTCTGCCCGGACGGCCGCCTCACCGAGCTGCCCACCTACCCGTTCGACCGGCAGCGGTACTGGCTGGACGCCCCGGGGCCGGACGGGGACGTCACCTCGGCGGGCCTCGGCCGGGACGGCCATCCGCTGCTGGACGCCGTACTGCAACTCGCCGCCGGTGAAGGGCTGTTGTTCACCTCGCTGCTCTCCGTCCAGCGCCATCCCTGGCTCGCCGATCACGTCATCGACCGTGCCACCGTGCTGCCCGGCACCGCCTTCGTCGAGCTGGCCGTCCGGGCGGGCGACCGGGCGGGCTGCGGGCAGATCGGCGAACTGACCCTGCAGGCGCCGCTGGTGCTGCCCGAGCGAGGTGCCGTACAGGTGCAGATCCGGATGGGAGCCGAGGACACGGCGGGCGCGCGCACCCTGACGGTGCACTCCCGCCCGGCCGGAGCCCCCGACGGTGAACCGTGGCAGCAGCACGCCACCGGCACGCTGCTGTCCGACGCGCGGGCCGATGTGCCGACCGGTGTTCCGGTCGGGGAGCCCGCCCCGGACCAGTGGCCGCCCGCCGAGGCGTCCCCGGTCGAACTGGGCGATTTCTACGCCGCGTTGGCCGAGCTGAGTGCCGATTACGGCCCCGCGTTCCAGGGGCTTCGTGCCGCCTGGCGGCACGGGTCCGAGGTCTTCGCCGAGGTGAGCCTGCCCGAGGGCGTCGATGTCACCGGGTACGGCCTGCACCCGGCGCTGTTCGACGCCGCACTGCACACCATCGGGCTGGGCGCGGCGGGTGACCGGGGCCAGGGGGTGATGCCGTTCTCCTGGCGCGGGGTGGTCCTGCACACCTCAGGGGCGACCCGCCTGCGGGTCCGGCTCCGGGACACCGCCGAGAACACCGTGTCCGTACAGGTCTGGGACCCCTCCGGCCGTCCGGTCGCCTCCGTCGACTCGCTGGCGATCCGGCCGACCGCCGGGGCCCGGCCGCACCGTACGGCGGCACCCCTGGAGACGCTGTTCCGCACGGAGTGGCCCGAGATCCCGGCGGCCCCGCTGCCGACCGGACCGGACTGGGCGCTGATCGGCTCACCCGATGGGTGGCCGGGGCTCGACGGCCCGCTCGCCCGCGCGGGAACGCCCGGCGCGTATCCGACGATCGCCGCGCTGTCCGAAGCGGTCAGGGCGGGCGGGACCGTACCCGACCGGGTCGTCGTGAGCGCCACGCCCGCCGCCGACACACCCGCCGCCACGCCCACCACCGCCACGCCCGCCGCCGGCGAGTCGGCCCGAGCCGTCCGGGCCGCGTGTCACCGGGCGCTCGCCCTGGTCAAAGAGTGGCTCGCGGACGACCGGTTCGCCGCATCCCGGCTGGTGTTCGTGACCCGCGGCGCGGTCGCCGCCGACCCCGGCGCGGACCTGACCGATCTGCCCGGCGCCGCCGTGCACGGGCTGATCCGGGCCGCCGCCTCCGAACACCCGGGGCGCTTCGCCCTGGTCGACACCGACGCGACCGAGGAATCCGCGGCTGCGCTGCCCCTCGCCGTAGCTTCCGGCGAACCGCAACTCGTGGTGCGCGAGGGCCGGGTCCGCGCCGCCCGGCTGGCCCGGGTCCCGGCGGCAGCGGACCGTACGGAACCGGTCTGGGATTCGTACGGAACCACGCTGGTCACCGGTGCCACCGGCACACTGGGCCGCCTCGTCGCCAGGCACCTGGTCACCACCCACGGTGTCCGGCGGCTGTTGCTGCTCAGCCGGAGCGGACCCGCCGCCGACGGCGCGGCCGAGCTGCGCGCCGAGCTGACCGCTCTCGGCGCCGAGGTGACGGTAGCGGCGTGCGACGCGGCGGACCGTGCGGCGCTGAGCGCGCTGCTGGACACCGTCCCCGACGCGCATCCGCTGACCGCGGTGGTGCACGCGGCCGGCGTCGTCGACGACGGGCTGATCACCGCGCTCACCCCCGAGCGGATCGACGGGGTGCTCGCACCGAAGGTCGACGCCGCACTCAACCTGCACGAACTCACCGCGTCCCGGCCGGTCTCGGCCTTCGTCCTGTTCTCCTCGCTGGCCTCGACGTTCGGCGGCGCAGGACAGGCGGGCTACGCCGCGGGGAACGCCTTCCTCGACGCGCTCGCCGCACGCCGCAGGGCGCACGGACTCCCCGCGGTCGCCCTGTGCTGGGGGCCGTGGGCCGAGCTCTCCACGATGACCGGCGGACTCGCCGCATCGGACCACGCGCGGTTCGCACGGGGCGGGGTGACCCCGCTGTCCTCGGACGACGGACTCGCCCTGCTCGACACCGCCTGTGCGCGCGACGAGGCGGTACTGGTGCCCGCCCGGATCTCCGTCACCGGGTTCGCCGGGCCGCACGAGGTGCCCGCGCTGCTGCGCGGCCTGGTGCGCGGCCGGGCCAGGCCCGCCGTGGTCGCTCCCGTACCGGAGCGGCCCACCGGTTCGGCGGACCGGCTGGGCGCCATGTCCGCCGCCGAACGTGCCCGCGCGCTGCTGGAGCTGGTCCGGGCCGAAGCCGCACGGGTGCTGGCCTACGCGGGGCCCGAACTCGTCGAAGCCGAGCGGGGCTTCCTGGAGATGGGATTCGACTCGCTCAGCGCGATCGAGCTGCGCAACCGTCTCGGCAAGGAGACCGGCCTGACGCTTCCGGCGACCCTGCTCTTCGACTACCCGACGCCGGCCGCCCTCGTCGCGTACCTCGGCGAGATCTTCCCGTCGGAGGCCGAGCGGGTACTCGGCCCGATCCTCGACGAGCTGGCGAAACTGGCGGCGAACCTGCCCGAGGTGACCGCCGCCGACGAACTGCGCGGCCGGGTGGAGAGCAGGCTCCGGGAGCTGCTGTCCGAGGTGGCGTCGGAGGACACGGCGGACACCGTCACGTCCATGGCGGTCGACGACCTCGAATCGGCCACCGACGAGGAGATCTTCCAGTTCCTCGACAACCAGCTGGACACGTGAGAGCAGCGGAATGCCGAATGGGGAGCACGCCGTGCAAGAGGCGACGCGGTCCGGACGAGGGGCGAACCGATGAATGAGCAGCGGCTGCGCGAGTACCTGAAGAGGGCAAGTGCCGACCTGCACCGGACCCGGCAGAAGCTGTCGGAGCTGGAGGCGAGGAGCTCCGAGCCGATCGCGATCGTCGGCATGAGCTGCCGCCTGCCCGGTGACGTCGCGTCGCCCGAGCAGCTGTGGAGCCTGCTGGACGACGGCACCGACGCCGTGGGCGGATTCCCGACCGACCGCGGCTGGGACCTGGAGTCGCTGTACGACCCGGACCCCGACCAGCCGGGCACCTGCTACACCACGCAGGGCGGCTTCCTCCACGACGCGGCGGAGTTCGACCCGGAGCTGTTCGGGCTGAGCCCGCGCGAGGCACTGGCCACCGACCCGCAGCAGCGGCTCCTGCTGGAGGCGTCGTGGGAGGCGCTGGAGCGCGCGGGGATCAGCCCGGCCTCGCTGCGGGGCAGCCGCACCGGGGTCTACGTCGGCGTGATGTACAACGACTACGCCACCCGCGTCCTGCGCCCGCCGAAGGGCATGGAGGGCCACATCGGCAACGGCAGTTCGCCGAGCATCGCCTCCGGCCGGGTCGCTTACACCCTCGGCCTGGAGGGCCCCGCCGTCACACTGGACACCGCCTGCTCGTCGTCGCTCGTGTCGATCCATCTGGCCTGCCAGGCCCTGCGGTCGGGGGAGTGTTCGCTGGCCCTGGCGGGCGGCGTGACGGTGATGTCCACGCCGGTCACCTTCGTACAGTTCAGCAGGCACCGGGGGCTGGCACCGGACGGACGCTGCAAGTCGTTCGCGGACGGCGCCGACGGTACGGGCTGGTCCGAGGGCGTCGGCCTGCTCGCGCTGGAACGGCTGTCGGAGGCGCGGCGCAAGGGCCACCGCGTCCTGGCCGTGATCCGCGGCACCGCCGTGAACCAGGACGGCGCCAGCAGTGGCCTCACCGCCCCGAACGGCCCGTCCCAGCAGCGGGTCATCCGGCAGGCGCTGGACAACGCGGGCCTGACGCCCGCCGACGTGGACGCCGTCGAGGCGCACGGCACGGGCACCTCGCTGGGCGATCCGATCGAGGCACAGGCGCTGCTGGCGACGTACGGCCGGGACCGGCCGGACGACCGCCGGCTCTGGCTGGGTTCGCTGAAGTCGAACCTCGGGCACACCCAGGCCGCCGCCGGTGTGACCGGAGTGATCAAGATGGTCATGGCGATGCGGCACGGGAAGCTGCCGAAGACCCTGCATGTGGACGCGCCGTCCCGGCACGTGGACTGGTCGGCGGGTGGCGTACGGCTGCTGACGGACGCGCAGCCGTGGCCCGAGCTGGACCGGCCCCGGAGAGCCGGTGTGTCGGCGTTCGGGGTCAGCGGGACCAACGCGCATCTGATCGTCGAGGAGGCCCCCCGGGCCGGGGCGGACGAAGCGGCCGGGACGGCAGGACCGGCTTCGGCTGGGACTGCTGAGACTACTGAGAGGGCTGAGGCTGCTGGGTCGGCCGAGGCTGTTGGGGCGGCTGAGGAACACGCGTACCGGCCGATGCCCGCCGTTCCCTGGGTGGTGTCGGCGAAGACGGCGGACGGAGTCGCCGCCCAGGCGCAGCGGCTGCTGGCCGCAGTGACCGACGGCGCTCCACTGGACATCGGCTTCTCGCTGGCCACGACGCGCGCGCCGCTCGACCACCGTGCCGTCGCGGTCGGCACCGACCGGAACGCACTGCTCGCCGGACTCTCCGCGATCGCCGCGGGGGAGAGCGCCCCCGGTGTGGTGCGCGGGCGCGCCACCGGTGGCTCCGTCGCGTTCATGTTCAGCGGTCAGGGATCCCAACGCATCGGTATGGGGCGCGAGTTGTACGAGGCGTTCCCGGTGTTCGCTGCGGCTCTCGACGAGATCTGCGCGCACTTCGACACCGACACCGGCCCCGACACCGGCCCCGACACCGGCACGGCTACGGAGGCCGACTCCGCTACCGGCACCGGCCCGTCGCTGCGGACCGTGATGTTCGAGCCGGTCGACGGATCCGGTGAGAGTGGCCTGCTCGACCGCACCGGTTACACACAACCCGCCCTGTTCGCCCTGGAAGTGGCTCTCTTCCGGCTGCTCGAATCCTGGGGGGTGCGGCCGGACCGGCTGATCGGTCACTCCATCGGCGAGCTGTCGGCCGCCCACGTGGCGGGCGTGTTGTCCCTGCCGGACGCCTGCCGACTGGTCGCCGCGCGCGGTCGCCTGATGCAGGCGCTGCCCTCCGGCGGCGCGATGATCGCGGTACGCGCCACCGAGGCGGAGGTGACACCGCTGCCGGCCGACGGGGTGTCCATCGCCGCGATCAACGCCGCCGGTTCGGTCGTGCTCTCCGGCGACGAGGACGCGGTCCTGCGGGCCGCCGAGCCGTTCGCCGGGCGAGGCACCCACCGCCTGACGGTCAGCCATGCCTTCCACTCGCACCGCATGGAGCCGATGCTCGCCGAATTCCGCGCGGTGGCCGAGTCGGTGGAGTATCTGCGGCCCCGGATCCCGGTCGTGTCCAATCTGACCGGTGATGTCGTCGACACGTTCACCGCCGACCACTGGGTACGCCATGTGCGCGAGGCGGTGCGCTTCGCCGACGGCATCGGACGGCTGCACGCGCTCGGCACGACCCGCTTCGTCGAACTCGGACCCGCCGGGCCGCTCTGCGCGGCCGTCGCCGACGACCTGCCGGAGCAGTGCCTCGTACAGCCGCTGCTGCGCAAGGACGTTCCCGAGGCCCAGGCCCTGACGGACGCGGTCGCCCAGCTGTGGGCCCGCGGTGTGCAGCCCGACTGGGCGGAGTTCTACGGCGGCACCGGAGCGGCCACCGTGGACCTGCCCACCTTCGCGTTCCAGCGGCGCCGTTTCTGGCTCGATGTGCCGCTGACCCGGCAGGACCTCGCCGCCGGGCACCCACTGCTCGGCGTCCGGATGGAACGCGCCGACGCGGACGGGTTCGTGTTCGGCGGCGAGCTGTCCGTACGCACCCATCCCTGGCTGGCCGACCACCGGGTCTCCGACCGGATCCTGGTGCCCGGCACGGCCTTCCTCGAACTCGCGCTGCGGGCCGGTGGGCAGATCGGTTGCGCCCGCGTCGACGAACTGGTCCTCACCGAACCGCTGGCCCTCACCGCGACCGACCGGATCTCCCTCCAGGTCGTGATCGGCGCCGCCGACCCGAACGGCGGCAGGACGGTCACCGGGTACTCCCGGCAGGACCTGAAGAGCGGTGACGCGGAAGCCGAAGCGGGCGGCAGGGACCGCCCGTGGACCCGCCACTTCACCGGCTCGCTGGCCCCCGACACCGGCAGTGACGGCCTCGCCGAGAACGGCCCCACCGAGTACGGCCCGGCCGCATGGCCACCGCCCGGTGCGGAGCCCGTCGACACCGAGCGGCTCTACGAGGAGCTGGCCGCCGCCGGACTGGCGTACGGCCCGCTGTTCCGGGGGCTGCGCGCGGCCTGGCGCAGCGGAGAGCAGATCCACGCCGAGGTCGAACTGCCCGAGACCCACCAAGTGGACGCCGAGCGGTACGAGTTGCACCCGGCGCTGCTCGACGCCGCCCTGCACGCGGCAGCGGCCGGACAGGCCCTGGGCGAGGACGCCCCGACCGCCGCGGTCCCCTTCACCTGGTCCGGAGTCTCGGTGCGCACGCCCGGCGCCGCCGCCTTGCGGGTCACCCTGAGCCGCCCCTCGGACCGGTCGCTCGCCCTCACAGCCACCGACGGCAACGGTGTCCCCGTACTCTCCGTCGACTCGCTGCAACTGCGCCCCCTGGCCGAACAGGGGGTGGGCGGGTTGCCGGGCCACTTCGACGCACTGTTCCGGCTGGAGTGGCAGGAGCTGCCCGCCGGACTGCCCGAGGGCGCGGAACAGCCCGCGGAAGCACCGGAGATCGTGGACCTGCCCGGCGGCTCCGAACTGCCCGGAGATCCGCACGAGGCGGTACGGGAAGCCGTGCACCGCACCCTCGCCGTGCTCCAGGCCCGGCTCGCCGAACCCATGGGCGCCACGCCGCTCGTGCTGCGTACGCGTGGTGCGGTGCAACTGCCGGGGGAGAGCGGCAGGATCGCCCCGCACGCGGCGGCCGTCCAGGGCCTGGTCCGCTCCGCGCAGTCCGAGAACCCCGACCGGTTCGTGCTGATCGACGTGGGTGACGGGACCGATGGCGCCGATGGGGCTGACGGGACCAATGGGGCCGACGGGACCGACATGGCCGACGGGTTGGCCGGGGCCGAACCTGTGATCACCGCGCAGGCCGTCGCGTACGACGAACCGCAGCTGATGGTCAGGGACGGCCGCTGGTACGCACCCCGGCTGGCCCGGGTTCCCGCGCTCCCCGGGGCGATCCGCCCGGATCAGGCCGGATCAGGACCCGCCGCCTTCGACCCGGACGGCACGGTCCTGGTCACCGGCGCCACCGGCAGGCTGGGCCGTGCACTCTGCCAGCACCTGGTGGCCGTGCACGGTGTCCGGCACCTCCTGCTGATCAGCCGCTCCGGGGCGGATTCCGCCGGTGCGGCCGAACTCCTCGGCCTGGACGCCGAAGTCACCCTCGTGGCCTGCGACGTGGCGGACCGGGCCGCGCTCGGCGCGGCGCTCGACACGGTCCCGGCCGACCACCCGCTGACCGCGGTCATCCATCTCGCGGGCACGCTCGACGACGGAATCGTCCAGTCGCTGACGCCGGAACGGATCGACGCCGTACTGGCCCCGAAGGTGTCCGGTGCGCTGAACCTGCACGAGCTGACCCGGGAGGCGGACCTCTCGGCGTTCGTCCTGTTCGCCTCGGCGGCCGGTACGTTCGGTGGACCCGGTCAGGGCAACTACGCAGCCGCCAATGCCTACTTGGATGCGCTGGCCGACCACCGCCGCCGTACCGGCCTGCCCGGTATGTCGCTGGCCTGGGGGCTGTGGGAGGGCGACGACGGCATGGTCGGCGGCCTGACCGACGCGGACCTGGAGCGCGCCGGGAGCATCGGAGTGCTCAGCCTGACCGGCCCGGACGGGCTCGCGCTGTTCGACGCGGCTCTCCGGCGCGACGAGGCCGGACTGGTGCCCGTCGCCTTCGACTTCTCGCTGCTGCGCGCGCAGGCGGGCCGGCTGGCCCTCCCCTCACTGCTGCGCGGGCTGGTACGGAAGCCGGTGTCCGTACCCGCCACGGCCGCCCGCCCCGGCGCCGGTACCCTTTCCGGCGTCCGTACCCGCTCCGGTGTCCGTCCGGTCGCGATGATCGATGTCGTACGCTCCCGGGTCGCCGCGGTCCTGCGGTACACATCGGCGAGTGCCGTCGACTCCGACCGGGCCTTCTCCGAGCTGGGCTTCGACTCGCTGATGGCGGTCGAACTGCGCAACCAGCTCAGCGAGGAGACCGGCGTCCGGCTGCCCGCCTCGGTGATCTTCGACCAGCCCACCCCGGCCGCGCTGGCGGCGCACCTGGAGTCACTGTCGGGCGACGGGGAGGCCGTACCCGGGGACCGCGCCGCCGCCGTGCCCGCGACGGGCGGCGCCGACCCCGAGGAGCCGATCGCGATCGTGGGCATGGCCTGCCGACTGCCCGGCGGTGTCGAGTCGCCCGAAGAGCTGTGGGAGCTGGTGCTGCGTGGCGAGGACGCCATCGTGCCGATGCCGGACAACCGCGGCTGGGACATCGACGGCCTCTTCGACCCGGACCCGGAACAGGCGGGCACCAGCTACGTGCGCGAGGGCGGCTTCCTGGCGGGGGCCGACCTGTTCGACCCGTCGCTGTTCGGGATATCGCCGCGCGAGGCGCTCGCCATGGACCCGCAGCAGCGCCTCCTGCTCGAATCCTCCTGGGAGTTGTTCGAGCGGGCCGGAATCCCGGCCCGCTCGCTGAAGGGCAGCAGAACCGGAGTGTTCGTCGGCCTGATGTACACCGACTACCCGGTTCTGCTGCACGGGCGCAAGCACGACCTGGAGGGCCATCTGGGCAACGGCAGCGCGGGCAGCGTCGCCTCCGGCCGTATCGCCTACACGTACGGGCTCGAAGGCCCGGCCGTCACCGTCGACACCGCCTGCTCCTCGTCCCTGGTGGCGATGCACTGGGCGGCCAACGCGCTGCGCTCCGGCGAGTGCTCGCTCGCGGTGGCCGGTGGCGCCACCGTCATGTCGACCCCCACGGTCTTCCTGGAGTTCAGCAGGCAGCGCGGCCTCGCCACCGACGGCCGGTGCAAGCCCTTCGCGGAGGGCGGGGACGGTACGAGCTGGGGCGAGGGCGTGGGGCTCCTCCTGCTGGAACGGCTCTCCGACGCCCGCCGCAACGGACACCAGGTGCTGGGCGTCGTCCGAGGGTCCGCGGTGAACTCCGACGGCGCGTCCAACGGCCTGACCGCGCCCAACGGCCCCTCGCAGCAGCGGGTGATCCGCCAGGCACTGGCGAACTCCGGGCTCGACGCCGTCGACATCGACACCGTGGAGGCGCACGGTACGGGGACCCCGCTGGGCGATCCCATCGAGGCGCAGGCGCTGATCGCCACGTACGGCCAGGACCGGCCGGCCGACGTGCCCCTGCTGGTCGGGGCGCTCAAGTCGAACCTGGGCCACACCCAGGCGGCGGCGGGGGTCGCGGGCGTCATCAAGACCGTGATGGCCATGCGGCACGGGGTACTGCCGAAGATCCTGCACCTGGACGCGCCGTCGTCCCGGGTGGACTGGGAGGACGGCGCGGTACGGCTGCTGGACCGGAACCAGGACTGGCCGGACACCGGACGCCCGCGCCGCGCCGCTGTGTCGTCCTTCGGGATCAGTGGCACCAACGCCCATGTGGTGCTGGAGCAGGCGGCCGACGAGGACGTACGGAAGGACCGGACCGGGACCGACCGGACCGGGACCGACCGGACCGGGACCGACCGGACCGGGACCGACCGGACCGGGGCCGACCGGGCCGGGACCGACACGGCCTTGAGCGACACGGCCTTGAGCGACACGGCCTTGAGCGACACGGCCGGGACCGGCGTGACGGGGGCCGATCCGATCGCGACCGAGGTGACCGCGACCGAGGCGACCGGCCCGGCCGGGTCCGGCGGCGGGCACCGGCCCGTGCCCGTCGTCTGGCCGCTGTCCGCGCCGAGCGTGCCCGCCCTGCGCAGGCAGGCGGCCCGGCTGCTCCCGAGGGCGCAGGTCCTGGCCCCGGCCGACGTCGGCCTGTCGCTGGTCACCACGCGGTCCCCGTTCGACCACCGGGCGGTGATCGTCGGCTCCGACCGGGCGGAACTGCTCGACGGACTGCGCGCCCTGGCGGCCGGTGAGCCGATCGGCAACCTCGTCGAGGGCGTCGCCGGGCCGGGTACCAAGCCGGTCTTCGTCTTCCCCGGACAGGGGTCCCAATGGGCCGGTATGGCCGCCGAGTTGCTCGACTCCTCGCCGGTCTTCGCCGCGTCCGTCGCCCGCTGCGAGAGGGCGCTGTCGGAGTTCGTCGACTGGAAGCTCACGGACGTACTGCGCGGTGCACCCGGTGCGCCGGGCCTGGAGGGCGACGACGTGGTGCAGCCCGCGACGTTCGCGGTCACCGTCTCGCTCGCCGAACTGTGGCAGGCCCACGGAGTGCGGCCCGCCGCCGTCGTCGGACACTCGCAGGGCGAGATGGCGGCGGCCTGCTTCGCCGGTGCGCTCTCGCTGCGCGACGCCGCCCGGGTCGTGTGTCTGCGCGGGCGCGAGGTCACCGCGCTCGCCGGACGCGGCGGCCTGGTGTCGGTCGAGGCGTCCCCCGCCCGGACGGAGGAACTGCTGCAGCCGTACGCGGACCGGCTGGTCCTCGGTGCGGTCAACAGCCCCCGCGCCGTCGTGGTCTCCGGGGACGACGACGCGCTGGAGTCCTTCGTCTCCGACTGCCGCGACCTGGGCATCCGTACCAAGCGCGTGCCCATCAACTACGCCTCGCACTCGTCGCACGCGGACGCCATCGAGGACCGCCTCGCGGACGTGCTGGGCCCGGTCGCCGCCGGGGCGCCGGAGGTGCCGTTCTTCTCCACGGTGACCGCCGACTGGGCGGACAGCCTTCCGCTCGACGCCGGTTACTGGTTCGAGAACCTGCGCCGGCCGGTGCGCTTCGCCGAATCCGTCCGGGCACTCGCCGAGCAGGGCTTCGGACCGATGATCGAGGTGAGCGCGCACCCGGTCCTCACCAGCGCCGTCGAGGAGACTCTGGCCGACGGTGACAGCGGTAGCGGTGAGCGCGGTGCGGGCGGCTGCGCGGTCGGCTCGCTCCGCCGCCAGGACGGCGGGCTCCCCCGTTTCCTCCAGTCCCTCGGGGAGGCGTACGCGGTCGGTGCCGCGGTCGACTGGCGCCGCGTCTTCGACGGCACCGACGCGCAGCCGGTGGACCTGCCCTCGTACGCCTTCCACCGGCAGCGGTTCTGGCCGGAGTTCGACGAACCGGCCCCGGAGACCGCCGCGGACCCGCAGGAGGACGAGTTCTGGCAGGCCGTGCAGGAGCAGGACGTCGACGCGGTCGCCGAACGGATCGGCCTGGGCCGTCAGGAGCTGGAGACGGTGCTCCCCGCGCTGTCCCGCTGGCACGTCGGGCGCCGGGTCCGCTCCACCCTGGACACCTGGCGCTACCGCACGGAGTGGGTGCCGGTACGGCCCGCAGACGTGGCCTCGCTGTCCGGCAACTGGCTGGTACTGCGCTCCGGGACTGGTACCGACAGCGAAAGCGACACCGGCACCGGCACCGGCACCGAGCAGGCCACGGCAGAGCTGGTGGACGAAGCGGTCCGCGCGCTGGCCGCCGCAGGAGCCCAGGTCACCGAACTCCCCCTGAATGCAGGGGACTTGACGGATGGACCGGGGGCTTCGGAGGAGGAAGCGAACCGCCTCGCCGACCGGATCCGCACCGCGTGCGGTGCCACCCCTCTCGCCGGGGTGCTCTGCCTCACCGGCCTCGACGAGACCCCGGCCGATGGGTACGCCGTGCTCCCCACCGGACTCCGGCTCTGCCTGGCCGCCGTCCGCGCGCTGACCGTCCTGGAGAGCGAGGCACCCTTCTGGGTCGCGACCTCGGGAGCGGTCGGTACCGGCCAGGACGACCCGCCGCGGCGTCCGACCCAGGCGCTGATGTGGGGCGCGGGCGTGGTGCTCGGGCTTGACCTGCCGCGCCGCTGGGGCGGGTTGATCGATCTTCCTGCCGTTCTCGGCCGGGAGAGCGGCGAGGAGTTGTGCGCCGTCCTCAGCGGTGCGACGGGTGAGGAGCAACTCGCGATCAGGGCCGACGGGGTGTCGGCCCGCCGACTGGTCCGCGCGCCCGTCAAGGGCCCTTCGGCGCCGTGGCGCCCCCGGGACACCGTACTGATCACCGGCGGAACCGGGGCGCTCGGCGGCCACCTCGCCAGGTGGGCGGCCCGCTCGGGCGCCGACCGGGTCGTCCTGGTCAGCCGGCGCGGGTCCGCCGCCGAGGGCATGGCCGAACTCCACGACGAACTGATCGACCTCGGCACGGAGGTGGTCATCGAAGCCTGCGACCTCACCGACGGGGAGGCGGTCGCCACCCTGTTCGCCAAGGTCGCCGTCGACGGGCCACCGGTCCGCGCGGTACTGCACGCGGCCGGGACCAGCGGCCGGGAGATGTCCGTCGACGACCTCACCTCCGGCGAACTGGCCTCGGTGCTCGGACCGAAGGTCGCGGGCGCCCGCCATCTCACCGCCCACGCGGCCGGTCTGGAGCTGGACACCTTCGTCCTGTTCTCCTCCGGCGCGGGCACCTGGGGGAACGCCGGACGCATCGGGTACGGGGCGGCCAACGCCTACCTCGACGCCTTCGCCGCCGAACGCCGGGCCGCGGGACTGCCCATGGTGTCGCTGGCCTGGGGCGCCTGGGGCGGCGGCGGGATGGTGGACGAGGACACCGCCACCCAGCTGCGCCGGCTCGGCAACCGGCAGATGGACCCGGAGCTCGCGGTGGGCGTGCTGGCCGACGCGGTCGGCCGCCGGGACGGAAACCTGGTGGTCGCCGACATCGGCTGGAAGGCCTTCGCGCCGACGTACCACGCGGCCAGGAGCAGGCCACTGATCCTCGGTGTCGCCGAGGCCAGACAGGCACTGGCCGAAGTGGACACCGTCGGCACCGCCGACGTCGGAGAGCCGGAACTCGTCGGCGAACTGGCCGCCCTGGCCGACGGTGAACGGCAGCGACTGCTGCTCGACCGGGTACGGCGGGAGGCAGCCGTGGCGCTCGGGCACGGGTCGGCCGCCGAGATGCACATCGACCGCCCGCTCAGGGAGCTGGGCTTCGACTCGCTGACTGTGGTGGCCCTGCGGAACCGGCTCTCCGCGGTCACCGGACTGAAGCTGCCGACGACCCTGGTCTTCGACCATCCGACGTTCCCCGCCCTGGTCCGCTACCTGGTGACACGGCTCTTCGGCGCGGGCACCGAGGCCCCGGCGCAGAGCGCCGAGGAAGCGGCGACCTGGGCGACCCTGCGGTCCATCCCGCTGAACCGGCTGCGCGAGCGGGGACTCCTCGACGCGCTGCTCGAACTCGCGGCGACCCCGGAACGGACCGGAGCCGACGCCGGAACCGAAGCCGGAGCCGACGACGCGGCCGACGACGGCGTGGACCGGTTCGAAGGCATGAATGTGGCCGATCTCGTCGAGTTGGCACTCGGCACCGACACCGATTCACGGGAAAGCTGAGATGACGGCATCCTCCGACAAGATCGTCGATGCGCTGCGTGCGGCGCTGCGTGACAACGAGCGGCTCAAGCAGCACAACCAGCGCCTGGAACAGGTCGCGCACGAGCCGATCGCGATCGTGGGCATGGGCTGCCGACTGCCCGGCGGCATCGAAAACCCGGAGCAGTTCTGGCAGTTGCTGTCCCGGGGCGCGGACGCCATCTCCGACTTCCCGGAGCGGCCGGGCTGGGAGGTGGAGAAGCTCGTCGACCCCGACCCGGACCGGCGCGGCACCACCTACGTCAGCCAGGGCGGCTTCCTGCACGACGCGGACCGGTTCGACGCTGGCTTCTTCGGCATCTCACCGCGCGAGGCCCTGGCGATGGACCCCCAGCAGCGGCTGCTCCTGGAGGTCGCCTGGGAGACGCTGGAACAGGCCCGCATCCCACCGGCCTCGCTGCGGTCCACCGCGACCGGTGTGTTCACCGGCGCGACCGGCGCGGACTACGGCCCGCTCATGGCCCAGTCGGGGATCGACACCGACGGTTACCTGGCGACGGGCAGCGCCGCGAGTGTCGCGTCGGGCCGTATCTCGTACGTCCTCGGCCTGGAGGGGCCGGCCGTGACCGTCGACACGGCGTGCTCCTCCTCGCTCGTCGCGCTGCACCTCGCCGTGCAGGCGCTGCGCTCCGGCGAGTGCTCGCTCGCCCTCGCGGGCGGTGCGACGCTGATGGCCAGCCCTTCCACGTTCCAGGAGTTCAGCCGCCAGCGCGGTCTCGCGGTCGACGGCCGGTGCAAGGCGTTCTCGGACGACGCGGACGGCACCAGCTGGAGCGAGGGTGTCGGCCTGCTCCTGGTGGAGCGGCTGTCGGACGCCCGGCGCAACGGGCACCGGGTGCTCGCCGTCGTACGGGGCAGCGCGACCAACCAGGACGGTGCGTCGAACGGTCTGACCGCGCCGAACGGCCTGTCCCAGCAGCGGGTGATCCGCCAGGCACTCGCCAACGCCGAGGTGGCGCCCGCCGAGGTCGACGTGGTCGAGGCGCACGGCACGGGCACCACGCTCGGCGACCCCATCGAGGCGCAGGCGCTCCTCGCCACGTACGGCCAGGACCGTGCCGAGGGCAGGCCGCTGTGGCTCGGCTCGGTCAAGTCGAACCTGGGGCACGCGCAGGGCGCCGCAGGCGTCGCCGGTGTGATGAAGGTGGTGCTCGCCATGCAGCACGGCGTCATGCCCAGGTCGCTGCACGTGGGTACGCCGTCGTCGCACGTGGACTGGTCGGCGGGCGCGGTGGAACTGCTCGCGGAGGAACGGGAGTGGCCGCGCGGGGACCGGCCGAGGCGGGCGGGTGTGTCCGCGTTCGGGATGAGCGGGACGAACGCGCACGTGATCGTGGAGGAGGCGCCGGAACCTCCGGCGACGGCCGAGCCCCCGGTGGCGCCGGTCGGTGCGGCCCCGGTGGCAGTGCCGTGGGTGCTGTCCGGGCGCAGCGCCGGGGCTCTGCGGGGTCAGGCCGCGGTGCTGGCCGACGTGGCCGGAACGGCTGATCCGGTGGACGTGGGCTGGTCGCTGGCGACGACCCGGTCGTCGTTCGAACACCGGGCCGTGGTGCCGGGTGGTTCCGGTGAGGGCCTGTCGGCGCTGGCCGCAGGCGAGTTGGCAGCGGGTGTGGTGAGCGGTGTGGCAGGGCCGGTGGGCCGGCCGGTGTTCGTGTTCCCGGGGCAGGGGGCGCAGTGGGTGGGCATGGCGGTGGAGCTGGCGGCTTCGTCGTCGGTGTTCGCGGGACGGTTGGCCGAGTGCGAGACGGTTCTGTCCGGCTTCGTGGATTGGTCGTTGGTGGATGTGTTGCGGGGGGTGGTGGGTGCGCCGTCGTTGGAGCGGGTGGATGTGGTGCAGCCGGTGTCGTTCGCGGTGATGGTGTCGTTGGCGGCGTTGTGGGAGTCGTTCGGGGTGGTGCCGTCGGTGGTGGTGGGGCATTCGCAGGGGGAGATCGCGGCTGCGTGTGTAGCGGGTGTGCTGTCCCTGGAGGATGCCGCGCGGATCGTGGTCGCACGGTCGCGTGCCATTGCGGCGTTGGCTGGTGCGGGGGTCGGGTCGGACGGTGTCGAGGGGACGATGGCGTCGGTCCGGGTGTCGGCCGGGCGTGTCCGGGAGCTGCTCGGTGGGTGGGCGGGCCGGGTGTCGGTGGCTGCGGTGAACGGGCCTTCTCAGGTGGTGGTTTCGGGGGAGGTGGCCGCGGTCGACGAGTTGGTGGCCGAGTGTGGTCGGCAGGGTGTCCGGGCCCGTCGTATCGCGGTGGACTATGCCTCGCACTCGGCTGCGATGGACGTCCTGCGGGTCGGGCTGGCGGCGGAGCTGAGCGGAGTCGCTCCGCGCGCGGGGCGGGTGCCGCTGCTGTCCACGGTGACCGGGGTGTTCGTCGATCCGCTCACGATGGACGGCGCGTACTGGTTCCGGAACCTACGCGAGCCGGTGCGGTTCGCCGACGCGATCGAGCGGTTGGCCGGCGAGGGCTACGGCACCTTCGTGGAGGTCTCCTCGCACCCGGTGCTCACCGCCGCGGTCGAGGAGAGCGTCGAGCAGGCGGGTGCCGAGCCCGGCGTGGTGGTGGGGTCGCTGCGCCGGAACGAGGGCGGCCCGGACCGGTTCCTGACGAGCGTGGCGGAGCTGTGGGTACGGGGGGCGGAGGTCGACTGGACCGCCGCGTTCCGGGATGCGCGGCCCCACGTGGTCGACCTCCCGACGTACGCCTTCCAACGCCGCAGCTACTGGCCGGAGTTCGCCGAAGAGACCGCCCCGGCCACCCGGGCCGACACCGTGGACGGGGAGTTCTGGGCGGCCGTCGAGCGCGAGGACGCGCCGGCGCTCGCCCACACGCTGCACACCGATACCGGAGCACTGGATCCACTGCTGCCCGCACTCGCCCGGTGGCGCAGGGAGCAGCGCGAGCAGAACACCACGGACAGCTGGCGCTACGAGGTCAAGTGGCGTCCGCGGAGCGGCACCACCGGCAGCCGGCCCGCACTGTCGGGCAACTGGCTGGTCGTCGTGCCCGAGGCCGACGCGGCCACGGAGCGGACCTTGGCCGTCGTCGACGCCCTGGTCACGCACGGCGCGGACGTGCGCACACTGCCGTTGCCCGCCGACGCCTGCGACCGGGCGTCACTCACCGACCTGCTCCGGGAGATCACCCCTCGGCCCGACGGCGTGCTGTCCCTGGCCGCACTCGACGAACGGCCGCTGCCCGCCGAGCCGTCGGTCTCCTACGGGCTGGCGACCACGGCCGTCCTGGTGCAGAGTCTCGGCGACGCGGGGATCGGGGCGCCGGTCTGGATCGCCACCGAAGGGGCGGTCGGTATCGGCCGCTCCGACCCGCTGAGCAGCGTGGAACAGGCGGCGGTCTGGGGCCTCGGCCGGGTCGTCGGACTGGAGCACCCGGACCGCTGGGGCGGGCTGATCGACCTGCCGGGGCAGGCCCTGGACGCGGGGCAGGCCCTGGACGCCCGTGCGGCGCAGCGGCTCGCCGCAGCTCTCGCCGACGGCACCGAGGACCAGATCGCCGTGCGGGCCTCCAGCTCCTACGTACGGCGGCTCGTGCACACCCCGCCCACCGACCGGCCGGGCACCCCGTGGCAGCCGCACGGCACCGCGCTGATCACTGGCGGTACCGGCGGTATCGGCTCCACGCTCGCCCGCTGGCTGGCGGCCCACGGTATCCAGCACCTGGTGCTGACCGGCCGACGCGGTGCGGAAGCCCCCGGAGTACCCGAACTCCAGGAGGAGTTGACAGCGCTCGGCGTCGGGGTCACCGTCGTCGCCTGTGACGTGGCGGACCGCGCGGCGCTGGCCCGGGTGCTCGACTCCGTACCGGACGAGCACCCGCTCACCACGGTCGTGCACGCGGCAGGCGTCGGGCAGTTCCGGCAGCTGGAGGCCTGCGACCCCGCGGACCTCGCCGACGTCATGCGAGCGAAGGTGCTCGGCGCCCGGCACCTCGACGAGCTGCTCGGCGACCGACCGCTCGACGCGTTCGTCCTGTTCTCGTCCAACGCCGGTGTCTGGGGCAGCGGCGGGCAGTCCGCGTACGCCGCGGCCAACGCGTTCCTGGACGCGCTGGCCGCCGACCGCCGCTCCCGCGGCCGGGTGGCGACCTCGGTGGCCTGGGGCGCCTGGGGCGGCGCGGGCATGGCGGCCGACGGGGGCATGGCGCAGCACCTGACCGCCCGGGGCATCCGGGCGATGCAGCCGGAACTGGCCCTCGCGGCACTCCGTGGCGCGGTCGAGCGCGACGAGACGTTCACCGTCGTCGCGGACATGGACTGGGAACGGTTCGCCCCCGCGTTCACGGCGGCCAGGCCGAGGCCGCTGCTCGACGAACTGGCCGAAGTACGGGCGGTGTCGGAGACGGGGGAGCCCCCGGCCGATCCCGACTCGACCACCGGCGCGCTCCGCACCCGGCTGGCCGGACGGTCCCCGGCCGAGCAGCTGAGGGACCTGCTCACCCTGGTGTGCACGCATGCCGCCGCGGTACTCGGCCACGAGGACACGAGCGCCATCGAGGCCGGACGCGCCTTCCGGGAACTCGGCTTCGACTCGCTGACCGCGATCGAACTGCGGAACCGGCTGAGCACGGTGACCGGGCTGCGACTGCCCGCCACCCTGGTCTTCGACCACGCCCAGCCACAGGCGCTGGCCGCCCGTCTCCGTACCGAGCTGACCGGGGAGGACTCCGGGCAGGACACGGTCGTACCGGGCGGCGCGGCCGACGACGAACCCATCGCGATCATCGGGATGAGCTGCCGGTTCCCCGGCAACGTGCGGTCGCCGGAAGAGCTCTGGCAGCTCCTGGCCGCGGGCACCGACGCGCTGACCCCGTTCCCCGCCGACCGCGGCTGGCCGTCCCACGTCGAAGGCGGCGTGAGCGAGGGGGGATTCGTCCACGACGCGATCGACTTCGATCCGGCCTTCTTCGGGATGAGCCCACGCGAGGCACTGGCGACGGACCCGCAGCAGCGGCTGGTCCTCGAAGCCGCCTGGGAGGCCTTCGAACACGCGGGCATCGCCCCCGACTCGGTGCGCGCCACCCGGACCGGCGTGTTCATGGGAGCCAACAACCAGGGATACGGGACGGGCCCCGACATCCCCGAAGGCGTCCAGGGGCATCTGCTCGTCGGGAACGCGACGAGCGTCGTCTCCGGGCGGGTCGCCTACACCCTGGGGCTCGAAGGCCCCGCCGTGACACTGGACACGGCGTGCTCGTCGTCCCTGGTGGCGCTGCACTGGGCAAGCAGGTCGCTGCGCTCGGGCGAGTCCACGCTGGCGCTGGCCGGCGGGGTCACCGTGCTGGTGACGCCCGACAGTTTCACCGAGTTCAGCCGCCAGGGCGGACTCGCCGGGGACGGCCGCTGCAAGGCGTTCTCCGACGGGGCGGACGGTACGGGCTGGGGCGAGGGCGTCGGCATCCTCGTCCTGGAGAAACTGTCCGACGCCCGCCGCAACGGACACCGGGTCCTCGCCCTCGTCACCGGCAGCGCCACCAACCAGGACGGCGCGTCCAACGGCCTGAGCGCGCCGAGCGGCCCCGCCCAGCAGCGGGTGATCCGGCAGGCCCTGGCCGACGCCGGACTGTCGGCGTCCGACGTGGACGCGGTCGAGGCGCACGGTACCGGCACGGCCCTGGGCGACCCGATCGAGGCACACGCTCTGCTGGCGACGTACGGCCAGGGGCGCGCCGCCGACCGGCCGCTGCGGCTCGGCTCGATCAAGTCGAACATCGGACACACCCAGTCGGCGGCCGGTGTCGCCGGAGTCATGAAGATGGTGCTCGCGATCCAGCACGGGGTGATGCCCAGGACGCTGCACGTGAGCACCCCTTCGACCCAGGTGGACTGGTCGGCCGGCGCGGTGGAACTGCTCACGGAGGAACGGGAGTGGACCCGCGGGGACGGGCCACGCCGCGCGGGCGTGTCGTCCTTCGGTATCAGCGGGACGAACGCACACGTGATCATCGAAGAGGCCCCGCGGGTTCCGGAGGCCTCGCAGTCCCCCCAGGTCCCGCAGATCCCGGAGGCCTCGCAGGTCCCGGAGGCCTCGCAGGTCCCGGAGACTGTGGAACCCGGCGGGTCCCGTCCCGGTTCCGATGCCGTGACGCACGCGGTGCCTGACGGGGTGCCCGACACGGTGAACCTGCCGGTGATCCCGTGGGTGATGTCGGCGAAGTCGCCCGCCGCACTCGTCGCGCAGGCGGACCGGCTGTCGTCCGCGACGGCCGGAAAGGCCCCCGCGGACGTGGCGTTGTCGCTGGCCACGACCCGTACGGCCCTGACACACCGGTCGGTGGTGCTCGGCGGAAGCACGGAAGAGCTGCGCTCCGCGTTGCGGTCGCTCGCCGACAGAACCCCGACGGCCGAGGGCGTCGTGTCGGGGGTGGCGGGCACCGGCCTGACCGCGTTCGTCTTCTCCGGCCAGGGCGGCCAACGGCCAGGAATGGGAACGGAGTTGGCCCACACCTTCCCGGTGTTCGACGCGGCGCTGAGCGAGGTGTGCGCCCACTTCGACGGGCTGCTCGACCGGCCGCTGCGCGCGATCATGGCCGAGGACCCCGAGGGGCTGCTGACGAACACGGGCTGGGCGCAGCCCGCACTGTTCGCGTTCGAGGTGGCCCTGTTCCGGCTGGTCGAGTCCTGGGGCCTGCGGCCGGACTGTCTGGTGGGCCACTCGGTCGGCGAACTGGCCGCCGCACACGCGGCCGGGGTGCTCCCGCTCGCGGACGCCTGCACGCTGGTCGCGGCACGGGCCGGGCTGATGGCGGCGCTGCCCGACGGCGGTGTGATGTGGGCGGTCCGGGCCTCGGCGGACGAGGTCCGGCCCCTGCTGACCGACGGGGTGTCCCTCGCAGCGGTCAACGCCCCCGGCCAACTGACCCTCTCGGGCACCCGGGAGGCCGTGGAGTCGGTCGTCGCCGCGCTGCCCGGCCGGGAGAACCGCCGGCTGGACGTCAGCCACGCCTTCCACTCCGGGCTGATGGACCCGATGCTGGAGGAGTTCGGCCGGGCCGCATCGGCCATCGGGATGCGCCGCCCGGAGATCCCGGTCGTGTCGAGCCTGACCGGCGAGGTGATCGAGGAGTTCACCGCGCGCTACTGGGTCGACCAGGTCCGGGGCACGGTCCGGTTCGCCGACGCGATCGCCCGTCTGACGGACCTCGGGGTGACCCGCTTCGCGGAACTCGGCCCGGACGCCGGGCTGATCGGCGCGATCGTCGAGACCACCGAGACCACCGAGACCACCGAGACCACCGAAACCGCTGAGACCACCGAGACCACCGAGACCGCTGAGACCGCTGAGACCACGGGGACCGCTGGGACCCCCCGGATCTCTGAGACCTCTGGGGCCTCCGAGATCACCAGGACGACCGGCGGCGGGCCGCTCGCGGTGTCGCTGCTGCGCCGGGACCGCCCGGAGCCCGCCACCGCCGTGACGGCGCTCGCCCGGCTGTGGGCGGACGGCTGCCCGGTCGACTGGCAGGCGTTCTACGCGCCGACCGGTGCCGCCGTCACCGACCTGCCCACGTACGCCTTCCAGCATCAGCGCTTCTGGCTGCACGGAACCGCCGCGGACCGCCCGTCGGGCACGGACCCGTGGAGCTACCGCACCGAATGGCGGCCGGTCACCGCCGGGCCGGGCGGTGACCTCACCGGACGCTGGTTGCTGCTCGCGCCCCGGCCCGACGCCGAGGGCCCGGTGTGCACCGCACTCGCGGAGGGCCTGCGGATATCAGGCGCAGAACCCGTACCGGTGGCGGTGGACGAGGAGGTGGACCGCGCCGCCCTCACGGAACTGCTGCGTGGCCACCCGGACGTCTCCGGAGTGCTCCTCCTGCTGAGCCCGTCGACCGGGCCCGGCGCCGCTGCCTCCGCGCTGGCTGCCGAGGTGATCCAGGCGCTGGGCGACGCAGCGGTGGCCGCCCCGCTCTGGTACGTCACCTCCGGCGCCGTCTCCATCGGCGGCTCGGACGTCCCGCCGCACCCCGGACTGGCCGCGGCCTGGGGCCTCGGCCGGGTCGCCGCACTCGAACACCCGGACCGCTGGGGCGGGTTGGCGGACCTTCCGGCCGCACCCGAAGCCCGGGACATCGGCCGGCTGACCGCGCTGCTCGCCGGGCGTTCCGGCGAGGACCAGTTCGCGATCCGGCCCGGCGGTGTCTTCGTACGACGGCTCGTGCGCGGCGCGTCCCCGGCTGGTCAGCACACTTCCACTGGTCAGCACGCTGTCGCTGGTCAGCGCACTGCCGCCGAGTGGCCCCTGGGCGGCACCGTGCTGATCACCGGAGGCACCGGCGCACTCGGGAGCGAGGTCGCCCGGTGGCTGGCCGGTCGCGGCGCGGCCCGGCTCGTCCTGCTCGGCCGACGCGGCGCGGAAACCCCCGGCGCGGACCTGCTCCGGGCGGAACTGACCGCTTCCGGCGCCGAGGTCACCATCGTGGCCTGCGACGCATCGGACCGCGACGCGCTCGCCGCGGCCGTCCGGACCCTGGACGCCGACGGGGTGGCCATCGACGCGGTGGTGCACGCCGCCGGTGTCGTCGACGACGCCCTGCTGCACACCACGACCCCGCAGCAACTGGCAGCCGTATGGGCGGCGAAGGCGACGGCCGCCGCCCACCTGCACGAACTCCTGGGCGACCGTGAGCTGTCCGCGTTCGTGCTGTTCTCCTCCCTCGCGGGCACCCTCGGCTCCGTGGGACAGGCCGGATACGCGGCGGCGAACGCCTATCTGGACGGGCTCGCGGAGACCCGCACCCGTGCCGGGCTCCCGGCCCTGTCCGTCGCCTGGGGCCCGTGGGCCGGCGCCGGGATGGCCGCCACCGAAGCCCTGGCGGAAGGCATGCGGCAGCACGGACTGAACCCGATGGACTCCGCGCCCGCGCTGGCAGCCCTGGAACGGGCCCTGTCCGGCGGCGTGCCCTGCACCGTGATCGCCGACGTGGACTGGGCACGGTTGAGCGCCCGGGACACCGCGCACCCCGCACCGCTCATCGCCGAACTCACCGGCCGTACGCCCGCCCCCACCACGGACGGGCCGCCGGACGGCGACACCGCGCTGCGCCGCGACGTACTGGCGCTGCCCCCGGCCGCACGCCACGACGCGGTCCTGGAAGCCGTACGCACCCAGGCCGCCGCCGTGCTCGGTCACCCGTCCATCGAACCGGTCGAACCCGGCGCCGCGTTCTCGGCACTCGGCTTCGACTCCCTGCTCGCACTCGACCTCCGCTCCCGGCTCAACTCGCTGACCGGGCTGGCCCTTCCGGCCACGCTCGTGTTCGACCGGCCGACCGCCGACTCGCTCGCCCGGTACCTGCTCGACGAACTCACCGGCACCCGCCGGCACCCGCAGACGGACGGCCCGTCCCCGGATCGGCCGGCCCACGCCGACGACGAACCGATCGCCGTCGTCAGCATGAGCTGCCGGTTCGCCGGTGGCGTCGACACCCCCGAAGACCTGTGGCGGCTGCTCTCCGACGGGGCCGACGCGATGTCGGCGTTCCCCGAGGACCGCGGCTGGGACACCGCGTCGCTCTACCACCCGGACCCCGACCACGAAGGCACCTGCTACGTCCAGGAGGGCGGCTTCCTGCACGGCGCGGGGGACTTCGACGCCGAGCTCTTCGGCATCAACCCGCGCGAAGCCCTCGCCATGGACCCCCAGCAGCGGCTGCTCCTGGAGTGCTCCTGGGAGGCACTGGAGCGGGCCGGGATCGACCCGAAGGCCGTACGCGGCAGCCGCATCGGAGTGTTCGCCGGGACCAACGGCCAGGACTACCCCGCCGCTCTGCAGGGCTCCGCCGAGAACGTCGCGGGCTACGTCGCCACCGGCAGCGCGGCCAGCGTGTTCTCCGGCCGCGTCGCCTACGCCTTCGGCCTCGAAGGACCCGCCCTGACCGTGGACACCGCCTGTTCGGCCTCGCTGGTCGCCCTCCACCTGGCCTGCCAGGCCCTGCGCGCGGGCGAATGCACCGCGGCGCTGGTGGGCGGTGCGACCGTGATGAGCACCCCGGGCGTGTTCATGGAGTTCAGCAGGCAGCGGGCCCTGTCGGCGGACGGCCGGTGCAAGGCGTTCTCCGACGACGCCGACGGCACGGGCTGGGGAGAGGGCGTGGGCCTGGTCATGGTCGAGCGCCTCTCCGACGCCCGCCGCAACGGCCACCCGGTGCTCGCCGTCATCCGGGGAACCGCGGTCAACCAGGACGGTGCGTCCAACGGTCTCACCGCGCCCAGCGGCCCCGCCCAGCAGCGGGTGATCCGTCAGGCCCTCTCCAACGCGGGGCTGTCGGCTTCGGACGTGGACGTGGTGGAGGCGCACGGTACGGGTACCGCGCTGGGCGACCCGATCGAGGCGCAGGCCCTGCTCGCCACCTACGGCCAGGACCGCCCGGACGACCGGCCGCTCTGGCTCGGCTCCGTCAAGTCGAACCTCGGCCACACCCAGGCGGCGGCCGGTCTGGCCGGGGTCATCAAGATGGTGCTGGCACTGCGCCACGGCACACTGCCCAGGACACTGCATGTCTCCGCGCCGTCCTCGCACGTCAACTGGGGCGACGGCAGCGTACGACTACTGACGGAGCCCCGCCCCTGGCCCGGCCTCGACCGGCCGCGCCGCGCTGGTGTCTCCGCCTTCGGCGTCAGCGGCACCAACGCCCACGCCATCCTGGAACAGGCACCCGAACCGGCCCCGGCCGAGCCGCCCGTATCTTCGCTCCCGGCCCCGCCCGGCCTGGTCGACCCCACCGGCCTTGACCTTGAGGGTCAGGCCACCGAAGACGCCGCACCTGTCGCACCTGTCGCACCTGCCGCACCGGCCTCGTCGGGGCCCCCGGTCGTACCGTGGCTGCTGTCCGGGAAGACAGCAGAAGCACTCGCCGGTCAGGCCGCACGGCTGCTTCCCATGGCCCGGACAGGTGCTGACGGCGATCGGACCCCTTCCCCGGGTGACATCGCCCGGTCACTCGCCACCTCGCGCGCGGCACTCGAACAGCGCGCCGCCGTCATCGGTGCCACACCCGACGAGATGGCAGCGGGCCTGACCTCTCTCGCGGACGGCCGGGAGGCACACCACCTCGTCACCGGGACCGCAGGCGCCCCGGGGAAGACGGTGTTCGTCTTCCCCGGCCAGGGCAGTCAGTGGCTCGGCATGGCCACGGAACTCCGGGATTCCTCACCGGTGTTCGCCGCGAAGCTGGCCGACTGCGAAGAGGCACTCGCCGAGTTCGTGGACTGGTCACTGACCGGCGTACTGCGCGGCGACCCTGCCGCGCCCGGTCTCGACCGGGTGGACGTGGTGCAGCCCGCACTGTTCGCGGTGATGGTCTCGCTGGCGGAGCTCTGGCAGTCCTCCGGGGTCCGCCCCCATGCGGTGATCGGCCACTCCCAGGGCGAGATCGCGGCGGCCTGCGTCGCCGGAGCACTCTCGCTGCGCGACGCCGCCCGGGTGGTCTGCCTGCGGAGCCAGGCACTGATCGCGCTCGGACCCGACCGGCCGGCCCCCGCCGGACCCGGTGCCGACCCCACAGCTCCGACAATTCCGAGCGCTTCGACCGCCGCTTCGACCGAACAGGCACCGGCGTCGGAGGGCGGGATGGTCTCGCTCATGCTCGACCCCGCGCAGGTCGGTGAGCTGATCGCCGGATACGACGGCCGCCTCTCGGTCGCGGCGGTCAACGGCCCCGCGTCGGTCGTCGTCTCGGGCGACGCACAAGCCCTGGACCTGCTCCTTCGCGACTGCGCCGACCGGGGAACCCGGGCGAGGCGCATCCCGGTGAACTACGCCTCGCACTCCGCGCACGTCGACCGGATCCGCGAAGAGCTGCTCACCGCACTGAGCCCGACGGCGCCACGGCAGCCCGTCGTGCCCATGCTGTCGACGCTCACCGGGGAATGGATCGGCGCGGACGAGGCGGGCACGGTCGACGCCGACTACTGGTTCCGCAACCTGCGCCGGCCCGTCATGCTGGCCCCGGCGATCCGCGAACTGGCAGCGACCGGCCACCGGACCTTCGTGGAGATCAGCCCGCACCCGGTCCTGACCGTTCCCGTGCAGGAAACGCTCGACGCCCTCGACGTCACCGCCGGAAGGGTCTTCGTGGGCGGCTCGCTGCGCCGCGACGACGGCGGCGCGCGACGCTTCACCACCTCCCTCGCCGAGGCCTACGTGACCGGAGTGGACGTCGACTGGACGTCCGTGCTCGGCGAAGCCGGGCCGGACCACGTCGAACTCCCCACGTACGCCTTCCAGCACCGGACCTTCTGGCCCCGCCCCGCCGAACGCGACGAGGCCCCGACGAACGCCGACCCGGTGGACAGTGCGTTCTGGGAGGCGGTCGAGCAGGAGAACCTGGACGGCCTGGCCGACACCCTCGGTCTCGGCACCCCCGCACTCGCCGAGGTTCTGCCCGCCCTGGCCGGCTGGCGGCGTACGCGACGCGAAGCGACGGCCCTGGACTCCTGGCGCTACCGCGTCACCTGGCGTCCGCTCACCGACCGCCAGTCCGGGCAGCAGTCCGGCCGGAACTCCGATCGGCCGTCGTTCCAACTCGACGGGAACTGGCTCCTGTTGGCCTCCGACGCGAGCGACCCGCAGTGGAGCGGGGCGATCGGCCGGGCACTGGACGCCTCCGGAGCACACCTGGTGACGGTGGAGGTCGACCCGGCCACACTCACCCGCGAGAACTTCGCCGCACAGCTGGGCCGCCACCTGAGCGAGGCAGGCCGGATCGACGGCGTCCTCTCCCTGCTCGGAGTCGATGAACAGCCACATCCTGCGCATCCCGCGATGTCCACCGGACTGGCCGCGACCCTGCTCCTGACCCAGGCGATGGCCGACGCGGCACTCGACGCACCTCTGTGGCTGGCGACCCGGGAAGCGGTCCTGGCCACCCCGGTCGACCGGCTCTCCGGCCTCCGCCAGGGACAGATCTGGGGCCTCGGCCGGGTCATCGGACTCGAACACCCCGATCGTTGGGGCGGATTGATCGACCTGCCCGCAGAAATCGACGAACGGGCCGCACACCGACTGCGCCAGGCCCTCGGCGGCATCATCGGCACCGGCGGTTCCGGTGGTTCTGGTGGTTCCTCCGGCTCCAGCTCCAGCTCCAGCTCCGGTTCCGGCGCCGGACCGGGAGAGGATCAGATCGCCGTACGCGAACAGGGCCTGTTCGTGCGGAGGCTGGTACACGCACCGGTCGGCGACACGCCTCCCCGGCGCGACTGGCAGCCGCGGGACACCGCACTCATCACCGGCGGAACGGGCGGGATCGGCGCACAGGTGGCCCGCTGGCTGGCCGAGGCCGGTACCGAACACCTCGTGCTGACCAGCCGGCGGGGAGACACCGCCCCGGGCGCAGCCGAGTTGCGCACCCAACTGACCGCCCTCGGCGCCCGGGTGACCTTCGCGGCCTGCGACGTCGCCGACCGCGAGGCACTGACCGCGCTGGTGTCCGGCCTGCGGGCCGAAGGCGAGCAGATCCGTACCGTCGTGCACGCGGCCGGAGTGGTACAGGCCACCGCGCTGCGGGAGATGAGTCTGGGTGAGTGCGCCGAGGTGCTCTCCGCCAAGGCACTGGGCGCGGCCCATCTGGACGCACTGTTCGACGACGAACCGCTGGACGCCTTCGTCCTGTTCTCGTCCAACGCCGGAGTCTGGGGCAGTGGTGGCCAGGGCGCGTACGCGGCGGCCAACGCTTCCCTCGACGTACTCGCGCAGTCACGCCAGGAGCGTAGCCTCGCCGCGACCTCCATCGCCTGGGGTGCCTGGGGCGGCGGCGGAATGGCCGCGGACCCCGGGGCCGAGGAACACCTGCGCCGCAGTGGCGTCCTGGTGATGGCACCGGAACAGGCCCTCGCCGCACTGCGCCAGGCCCTGGAGCACCAGGACACCGTGGTGGCCGTCGCCGATGTGGACTGGGCCCGGTTCGCGCCGACCTTCGCCGCCGCGAGACCGCGCCCGCTGCTCGACGAACTGCCGGAGGCACGAAGGGCCTTGCGCGAATCGCAAGCCCCCGTCGGGGAAACCGGCACACCCGGCACCGGGCCGGGCGAGCGGCTGCGGAACATGCCGCAGGCCGAGCGCGAGGCCGCGCTGCTCGACCTGGTGCGCTCCGCCGTCGCCGCCGTACTGGGTCACCAGAGCCCCCAGGCGGTCGAAGCCGGACGGGCCTTCAAGGACCTCGGCTTCGACTCCCTGACCTCCGTCGAGCTGCGTAACAGGCTGACCTCCGCGACCGGCCTGACCCTGCCCGCGACCCTGGTCTTCGACCACCCGACCCCGCTCGACCTGACGGCCCTGCTGCGCGCCGAGTTCGCCGGTGAGCAGCAGGAGCTTCCGCCGGAACAGGCAGTGCTCTCCGACTTGGACAAGCTTGAGGCCGGAATTTCAGCTCTTTCCCCAGACCACGACCTGGACGCCGTTCAGGCCAGGCTGCGAAGCCTAATCTCGACGCTGGGCGACAGGCAGTCCGCCGAAACCGGCCAGCCTGTGTCCCGAAAGCTGGAGACAGCCTCCGACGACGAGCTGTTCGAATTCATCCACCGGGAGTTCGGTAAGTCTTCTTGAGGCGGGTGCGCCGAAGCTACCGATTCCCGTGGCGACGCCTACAGGAGACGGTCCGTAAGTGAACGAGGACAAGCTTCGCGACTACCTCAAGTGGACAACGGCCGACCTTCACGAGACGCGCCAGCGTCTTCGTGAGGTGGAGGACGCGGCCCGGGAACCCATCGCGATCGTGGCGATGAACTGCCGTTTCCCGGGCGGCGTCCGTTCCGCGGACGACCTGTGGGAGCTTGTCGACGGTGGCGTCGACGCCCTCGGTGCGGTACCGCTGGACCGCGGCTGGGACCTCACCGGACTGCCGGGCGTCGACGCATCGACCCGGGGCGGATTCGTTCACGACGTCGCCGACTTCGACGCCGGGCTCTTCGGTATCGCGCCCCGCGAGGCCCTGGCCATGGACCCCCAGCAGCGCCTGCTTCTGGAGTGCTCCTGGGAGGCGCTGGAGCACGCCGGAATCGCACCGCTGTCCCTGAAGGGCGACCGTGTCGGTGTCTTCGTGGGCGGCTCTCCGTCCGGATACGACACCCGTCTGTCGGCTGCCGACGGCGTCGACGGCTATGTGATGACCGGCAGTTCGGGCAGCGTCCTGTCCGGCCGGGTCTCGTACGCGCTGGGCCTTGAGGGCCCGGCGGTCACCGTGGACACCGCATGTTCCTCGTCCCTGGTGGCGCTGCACATGGCCGTACAGTCGCTGCGCTCCGGCGAGTGCTCTCTCGCCGTGGCCGGTGGTGTGACGGTGATGTCGACACCGGCGGCCTTCGTCGAATTCGCCCGGCAGGGCGGCCTGTCCACGGACGGCCGGTGCAAGGCGTTCTCGGACGATGCGGACGGTACGGGCTGGGGCGAGGGCGTGGGCGTTCTCGTACTGGAGCGGCTGTCCGACGCGCGGCGTCATGGCCGGCGGGTGCTGGCAGTCGTCAGAGGCTCGGCGGTCAACCAGGACGGTGCGTCCAACGGTCTGACGGCGCCGAACGGTCCCTCGCAGCAGCGAGTGATCCGCCAGGCCCTGTCTAGCGCCCGGCTGTCGGCCTCCGATGTGGATGTGGTGGAGGCGCACGGTACGGGTACGTCGTTGGGTGACCCGATCGAAGCGCAGGCGCTGCTCGCCACATACGGCCAGGACCGCCGGGACGGTGAGCCGTTGTGGCTGGGTTCGGTGAAGTCGAACATCGGTCACACCCAGGCTGCGGCGGGTGTGGCCGGGGTCATCAAGATGGTGCAGGCGATGCGCCACGGGGCCATGCCCAAGTCGCTGCATGTGGGTATGCCGTCGTCGCACGTGGACTGGTCGGCTGGCGCGGTGGAACTGCTCGCCGAGGGTCGGGCCTGGCCGGAGACGGACCGGCCGCGGCGGGCCGGTGTGTCCGCGTTCGGCGTCAGCGGCACCAACGCACACGTGATCATCGAAGAAGCACCTCCGATCGGGACACCCGACGACGAGGACGCGGCTGCCGACGCACCGGAGGCTGCTGTCCCCGGTGTCGCGTTGCCGGTGATCCCGTGGCTGGTCTCGGCGAAGACCGCCGCAGCTGTGCCCGCACAGGCGGCCCGGCTGGCCTCCGCGGTGCGGGGAGCTGCGGGCGTGGACGTGGGCCTGTCACTGGCGACGACCCGCTCGGGCCTTGAACACCGTGCCGTCGTACTCGGCACGAACACGGAAGAACTGCGCTCCGGACTCCGGGAACTGGCCGAGGGCACGGCATCGGCTGGGACCGGAATCTCAGGAACGGTACGTGAGGGACTGACCGGGTTCGTCTTCTCGGGTCAGGGTGGGCAGCGGGTCGGTATGGGGCGGGAGTTGGCTGAGGCGTTCCCGTTGTTCGGTGCTGTGTTGGGTGAGGTGTGTGGGCATTTCGACGTGCTGCTCGACCGTCCGCTGCGTGAGGTGATGTTCGGGGACGGGGTGGCGTTGGGGCGGACGGGTTGGGCGCAGCCTGCGCTGTTCGCTATCGAGGTGGCGTTGTTCCGGCTGGTGGAGTCGTGGGGTGTGCGGCCGGATTATGTGGTGGGTCATTCGGTGGGTGAGTTGGCTGCTGCGTATGTGGCGGGTGTGTTGTCTCTGGGGGATGCGTGTCGTTTGGTGGCGGCGCGTGCCGGGTTGATGGAGGCGTTGCCTGAGGGGGGTGTGATGTGGGCGGTGCGGGCGTCTGCGGAGGAGGTCACGCCGCTTCTGGTCGAGGGTGTGTCCATCGCTGCGGTGAACGCTCCTGGCCAGGTGGTTCTGTCGGGCGAGCGTACGGCTGTTGAGTCCGTCGCTGCGTCTCTGTCCGGCCGTGAGGGGCGCTGGTTGGAGGTGAGTCACGCGTTCCATTCGGTCCTGATGGATCCGATGTTGGAGGCGTTCGGGGATGTGGCCTCTGGCATGGAGATGCATCGCCCGCAGATCCCTGTGGTCTCGACGCTTACGGGTGAGTTGGTGGAGGAGTTCACGGGGCGGTATTGGGTGGATCAGGTGCGTGGGACGGTCAGGTTCGCGGATGCGGTGACCCGGCTTCAGGCCCTGGGTGTGTCCCGGTTCGTGGAGGTTGGTCCTGACGCGAGTCTGGTGGGCGCGGTCGGTGAGACCTGTGGTGATGACGTGCTTGCGGTGCCGCTGTTGCACCGTAAGCGTTCGGAGCCGCTGACTGCGGTGACGGGGTTGGCCCGGTTGTGGGCGGACGGTTGTCCGGTGGACTGGCAGGGGTTCTACGCGCCCACGGGTGCGGTCGCCGTCGATCTGCCGACGTATGTCTTCCAGCGTGAGCGTTACTGGCCGCGTGTGAAGCCCGCTGCCCTGGCGGAGCTTGGTGTGGGTGCCGACGCCGAGATATGGGAGGCGGTCGAGCGGGGTGATGCCGATCTGTTTGCCGCAGAGCTCGGGCTGGGGGCAGGGTCTTCGCTGAGCGAAGCGCTTCCGGCGCTTTCCGCGTGGCGTAAGCGTCGCCAGGAGCGTGCGGCGGTGGACCGGCTGAAGTACGAGGTCTCGTGGACTCCGGTGGGTGTGAGTTCCGATCGGGATGTTTCGGGTGAGTGGTTGTTGGTGGAGTTCGAGGGTGGTGGGGATCCTTGGCCGGGGTTGTTGGCTGGGGAGTTGGTGTCTCGTGGGGCGCGGGTGAGTCGGTTGGTGGTGGGTGTGGGTGATGTGGATCGTGGGGTGTTGGCGGGGTTGTTGGCTGGGTTTGCGGGTTGTGGGCGGGTGGTGTCGTTTTTGGGTCAGGGTGAGTCGGCGTATGCGGGTGACGCGGGTGATGCGGGTGACGTGGCTGGTTCGGCTGGTTCGGGTGATGTGAGTGGTTCGGGTGTGCCGGTGGGGTTGGTGGGGTCGGCGGTGTTGGTGCAGGCGTGGGGTGATGTGGGTGGGGTTGGTGGTGTGTGGGTGGTGACGTCGGGTGCGGTGGGTGTGGGTGGTGGTGATGTGGTGTTGCGTCCGGTGAGGGCGGGTGTGTGGGGTTTGGGTCGTGTGGTGGCGTTGGAGGAGCCGGGTTGTTGGGGTGGGTTGGTTGATGTTCCTGAGGTTGTGGATGGTGGTGTGGTTGGTGGTGGTGTGGTGGGGCGTTTGGTGGATGTGTTGGCGGGTGGTGTGGTGGGTGAGGGTGAGTTGGCGGTGCGTGGTGGTGGTGTGTTCGGTCGTCGTCTGGTTCCTGCGGTTCCGTCTGGTCCCTCGCCTGTGCCGGGGTTGGGGTCTGGTGGGTTTTCGGGGACGGTGTTGGTGACGGGTGGGACGGGTGTGTTGGGTGGTCGGGTGGCGCGTTGGGTGGTGGGTCGGGGTGCTGGTCGTGTGGTGTTGGTGAGTCGTGGTGGGTTGGGTGCTGTGGGTGCGGTGGGGTTGCGGGATGAGTTGGTGGGGTTGGGGGCTGTGGTGGATGTGGTGGCGTGTGATGTGGGTGTGTTGGGTGAGGTGGAGGGTTTGTTTGAGCGGTTTGATGTGTCGGCTGTGGTGCATGTGGCGGGTGTTTTGGATGATGGTGTGGTGGGTGGTTTGTCTGGTGGTGGGTTGGGTGGTGTGTGGGGTGGTAAGGCGGGTGGTGCGTGGAATTTGCATCGGGTGGTGGAGGGTCGGTCGTTGGATGCGTTTGTGTTGTTTTCGTCTGCGGCTGGTGTGTGGGGTGGTGTGGGTCAGGGTGGTTATGCGGCGGCGAATGCGGCGTTGGATGCGTTGGTGGAGTGGCGTTGTTCTCGGGGGTTGGTGGGTGCGTCGGTGGCGTGGGGTCCGTGGGCTGAGGGGGGTATGGCTGGTGGTGGTGTGTTGGAGCGTGCGGGTCGTGGTGGTGTGGTGGCGTTGGATCCTGGGGTGGCGTTGGGTGTGTTGGAGTCGGTGTCGGGTTGTGTGACGGTGGTGGATGTTGACTGGGGTCGGTTTGTTCCGGTGATGACGGCGGTGCGGGAGAACCGGTTCTGGGACGAGGTCGCACCATCACGCACCCTCCCCGCTATCGAGGCTGCTCCGGAGAAGGACGGGCTACGAGACCGCCTGGCCGGAGCGTCGGCCACCGCACGACGTTCTGCTGTACGGGATTTGGTGCGCAAGCAGTTGGCGGCGGTGCTGGGCTTCGCGGACGCCGGCGCAGTGGAGATCTCCACAGCCTTCCGCGACCTGGGCGTGGACTCGTTGATGGCCGTCGAGCTGCGCAACGGGCTGGCCATAATTTCCGGATTGAAGTTGGCGTCGACGGTGGTGTTCGACTATCCGTCGGTGGAGGCGCTGGCTGATTTCTTGATCGGCGAGTTGTTCGGGAGTGAGGGCGTCGCTTCGTCGGGTGTGCTGGTTCCGCCGGTGGTGGTGGCTGGTGTGGAGGATCCGGTCGTGGTGGTGGGGATGGGGTGCCGATTCCCTGGTGGGGTGGTTTCTCCGGAGGGTTTGTGGGGGTTGGTGTCGGGTGGGGTCGATGCCATGGGTGGTTTCCCGGTGGACCGGGGTTGGGAGGCTGGTGGGGACTTTGCGCCGGTGGGTGGTTTCGTGGAGGGTGCGGCGGACTTCGATGCTGGTCTGTTCGGGATTTCGCCGCGTGAGGCGTTGGCGATGGATCCGCAGCAGCGTCTTCTGCTCGAGGTGGCGTGGGAGTCCCTGGAGCGTGCGGGGATAGGCCCGATGTCCCTGCGCGGACGACCGGTTGGCGTGTTCGCGGGAACGAACGGCCAGGACTACCCGGCCCTGCTGGCCATGTCCGGTGAGGAGCCGGACGGATACGGGAGCACCGGGAGTTCGGGAAGTGTGCTCTCCGGCCGGGTGTCGTATGCGTTGGGCCTTGAGGGTCCTGCGGTGACGGTGGATACGGCGTGTTCGTCGTCTCTGGTGGCGATGCATCTGGCGGCGCAGTCGTTGCGTTCGGGGGAGTGTTCGCTGGCGTTGGCCGGTGGTGTGACGGTGATGTCGACGCCGGGCGCTTTCGTGGAGTTCGCCCGGCAGGGCGGCCTGGCCGGTGACGGACGGTGCAAGGCGTTCTCGGACGATGCGGACGGTACGGGCTGGGGTGAGGGTGCCGGCGTTCTCGTACTGGAGCGGTTGTCGGACGCGCGGCGCAACGGGCATCCCGTACTGGCTGTGCTGCGGGGCAGCGCGGTCAATCAGGACGGCGCGTCCAACGGTCTCACCGCGCCCAACGGCCCCTCCCAGCAGCGGGTGATCCGGCAGGCTCTGGCCGATGCCGGTCTGTCGGCGGCGGACGTGGACGCGGTGGAGGCGCACGGCACGGGTACCTCTCTGGGCGACCCGATCGAGGCGCAGGCGCTGCTCGCCACGTACGGCCAGGGCCGGCAGGACGGTGAGCCGTTGTGGCTGGGGTCGATCAAGTCGAACATCGGCCACACCCAAGCCGCCGCAGGCGTCGCCGGAGTCATCAAGATGGTTCTTGCGATGCAGCACGAGGTGTTGCCCAAGTCGCTCTACGCCGGTACGCCGTCGTCGCACGTGGACTGGTCGGCGGGTGCGGTGGAGCTGCTCGCCGACGAGCATGCCTGGCCGGGGACGGACCGGCCGCGCCGCGCGGGCGTCTCGGCGTTCGGCGTCAGTGGCACCAACGCGCACCTGATCATCGAGGAGCCGCCCGAGCTGCCCGCCGGACAGGGGGAGCCGGAAACAGCCCCCGTTCCCCTGCCCGTGATGCCGTGGCTCATATCGGCGAAGACCTCCGAGGGTGTCCGCGCGCAGGCGGCGCGGCTGTCCGTCGGCGTGGACGGCTCGTCCGGTCCGGACGTCGGTTTCTCGTTGGCGACGATGCGTACCGCGTTGGAGCATCGTGCGGTGGTGCTCGGTTCGGATGTGGCGGAGCTGCGTTCCGGGTTGAGTGGGTTGGCTGCTGGTGAGTCCTCGCCGGGTGTGGTGTCCGGAGTCGCGGGTTCTGGTCTCACCGGGTTTGTCTTCTCCGGGCAGGGCGGCCAACGAATGGGAATGGGCCGGGAGTTGGCCGATGCCTTCCCGGTCTTCGAGCAAGCGCTCGATGAGGTGTGCGGGCATTTCGATTCGCTGCTCGACCGTCCGTTGCGTGAGGTGATGTTCGAGGATGGGGAGGCGTTGGGGCGTACGGGTTGGGCGCAGCCCGCGCTGTTCGCCGTCGAGGTAGCTCTCTTCCGGCTGGCCGAGTCGTGGGGCCTGGTCCCGGATTACGTGCTGGGCCATTCGGTGGGCGAGTTGGCTGCCGCCCATGTGGCGGGCGTGCTGTCGCTGGAAGATGCGTGCCGTCTGGTGGCCGCGCGGGCCCAGCTGATGCAGGCCCTGCCGGAAGGCGGTGCGATGTGGGCCGTGCGGGCGTCCACGGAGGAGATCACGCCGCTCCTTGTCGACGGTGTGTCCATCGCGGCGGTGAACGCTCCCGGCCAGGTGGTGCTGTCCGGCGAGCGCGCGGCCGTCGAGTCCGTTGCCGCAGCTCTCCCCGGCCGGGACGGACGTTGGCTGGAGGTCAGCCACGCGTTCCATTCGGTCCTGATGGATCCGATGCTGAAGGCGTTCGGCGAAGCGGCCTCAGGAATCGCGACGGGCCGCCCGCAGATCCCGGTGGTGTCGACCCTGACGGGTGAGCCGGTGGAGGAGTTCACCGGCCAGTACTGGGTGGATCAGGTACGGGGCACGGTCAGGTTCGCGGATGCCGTGACCCGACTCCAGGCCCTGGGCGTGACCCGGTTCGTAGAGGTGGGTCCTGATGCGAGTCTCGTGGGCGCGACCGGTGAGACATGCGGGCACGGCGCGCTGACCGTGCCGTTGCTGCACCGCAAGCGTTCCGAGCCGGCTACTGCTGTCACGGCGCTCGCCCGGTTGTGGGCGGACGGCTGCACGGTCGACTGGCAGGCGTTCTACGCCCCGACCGGTGCCCGCCGCACCGAGCTCCCCACGTACGCCTTCCAACACCAGCGCTACTGGCCGCGATCCCGGCCGCAGGTGCCCACGCCCGACTCCGCTCTCAACCGGACCGATGCCCCCTTCTGGGATCTCGTCGCGCGAGGGGACCTCGGCACCTTCACCACCGCGCTCGACGTCGAGGCCGACGCCCCGCTGGGCGACGTGATGTCTGCGCTCGACGCCTGGCAGCGCCGCCGGGAACACGCTGCGAGCGTCGACGGGCTGACGTACCGGATCACCTGGACACCCACCGGACCCGTCAAGACCACGCACATCAGGGGTAGTTGGCTGATCGTCGAGCCGGACACGGCAGGGGATGCCGAGTCGGCCGAGGACCTGTGGCCCCAAGCACTCACCGACGCTCTGACCACCCGTGGCGTACAGGTGCACCGCCTCCGGCTGGGTGCCACCGATCTGGACCGGGACGTGCTGGCCGCGCGTCTCGCCGCGTTCGAGGACTGCGGCCGGGTGGTGTCCTTCCTCGGCCAGGACGACACGGATCACGCCGACCACCCCGGCCTGGCGCTGGGGCTCGTCGCGACAACCGTCCTGGTGCAGGCGCTGGGCGACACGAGCCCGGACTCCCGCATCTGGGCGGTGACCTCCGGCGCGGTCGGTACGGGCCCCGGCGACGTGCTGTCGCACCCCGGCCGCGCGGCCGTATGGGGACTGGGCCGGGTGGTCGCCCTCGAAGAGCCGGACCGCTGGGGTGGCCTGGTCGACGTACCGGCCCGTCCCGGGGACGGAGCAGTTGCCCGGCTGGTGGACGTACTGGCCGGTGGCGCCGGCAGTGAGGACCAACTGGCCCTCCGCGCAGGGGCGGTGCTCGGGCGCCGCCTGGTGGTCGCGCCCCAGGAGACCTCCGTACGGCCCCCGTGGAAACCGGCCGGAACGGTCCTGGTCACCGGTGGAACCGGCGCCCTGGGCGCCCGCGTGGCCCGCTGGGCAGTCGAGCGGGGCGCCGGGAGGGTGGCCCTGCTGAGCCGTCGGGGCATCGAGGCTCCTGACGCCGCCGAACTGCGCGACGAGCTGATGTCCCGGGGCGCCGAAGTCACCTTCGCCGTCTGCGACATCGCCGACCGGGCAAGCCTCGCGGACGCAGTGGCGCGGATCGAGTCCGGCGGGCACCGGATCAGTTCCGTCTTCCACACCGCCGGCCTGACCCAGTCCTCGCCGCTGCGTGAGTCCCACGTGGCCGAGCTGGCCGAGATGACCGGTGCGAAGGTCGCGGGCGCGGTGAACCTCGACGCGCTGCTCGAGGGCCGCGACCTCGACGCGTTCGTGCTGTACTCCTCCGTCGCCGCCACCTGGGGCAGTGGCGGCCAGAGCGGGTACGCGGCGGCCAACGCCTTCCTCGACGCTCTCGCGACCCGCCGGCACGCGCAGGGCTTGCCTGCCACGTCGATCGCCTGGGGGCCGTGGTCCGGCGGCGGGATGGCCGCACTGGAAGGCGCCGAGCAGGACCTGCGCCGCCGCGGCCTGCTGTCTCTCGTGCCGGAAGACGCGATGACCGGGCTGGAGCTGGCACTGACCGGCAGCGACCCGTGTGTGTCGGTCGCCGATGTGGAGTGGAGCCGGTTCCTGCCGACGTTCACCGTGCGGCGCCCCAGCGTGCTGCTCGGTGAGTTCGCCGCGCGGCACATCGAGTCGGCGGGACCCGCCGAGCCGGACAGCGACGACGCGGGGTCGGCGCTCTGCGCCCGGCTTCGTACGCTCGACGGCCGGGACCGCCGACGGTTGCTCCTCGAACTCGTACGAGGTGAGGCCGCATCGGCGCTCGGACACACCGGATCCGCCGCGATCGAGCCGGATCGCGCATTCCGTGACCTCGGATTCGACTCCCTCACCGCGGTCGAATTCCGCGACCGGTTGGTCGTGGCCACCGGGCTGCAGCTCGCCGCCACGCTGGTGTTCGACTACCCGACCGCTGCGGTGCTCACCGAGCACCTCGTCGACCAGGTACTCGGTACGGAACGGCTCCCCGCACTGCAGGAGCCCGGCCGGGCGGCCGTCGACGAACCGATCGCACTCGTCGCGATGGGGTGCCGATTCCCCGGCGGCGCCACGGACCCGGAGGCGCTGTGGCGACTGCTCGCCGGGCAGGCCGACGCCATCACACCGTTCCCGACCGACCGCGGCTGGGACCTCGACGGCCTCGACACCACCGGTACGCCGTCGCAGACCGGAACGTTCGCCCGCACGGGCGGCTTCCTCGCCGACGCCGCCGAGTTCGACGCCGCGCTCTTCGGGATCTCGCCGCGTGAGGCGCTGGCGATGGACCCGCAGCAGCGCCTGCTCCTCGAAGTCTCCTGGGAGGCCCTGGAACGCGCCGGGATCGCGCCGCTGTCCCTGAAGGGCGACCGGGTCGGCGTCTTCGTCGGCGCGGGCAGCTCCGGCTACCTGAGCAACGTGCACGACGTACCCGACGAGGTGGGCGGACACCTGATCACCGGGAACTCGGGCAGCGTCCTGTCGGGCCGGGTGTCGTACGCCCTGGGCTTCGAGGGCCCGGCCGTCACGGTGGACACCGCGTGTTCGTCGTCCCTGGTGGCGCTGCACCTCGCGGTGCAGTCGCTGCGGTCCGGCGAGTGCTCGCTCGCGCTGGCCGGGGGAGTCACGGTCATCGGCGCCCCCGACGCGTTCGTCGACTTCGCCCGGCAGGGCGGTCTGGCCGCCGACGGCCGGTGCAAGCCCTTCTCGGACGACGCGGACGGCACCGGATGGAGCGAGGGCATCGGCCTGCTCCTGGTGGAGCGGCTGTCGGACGCGCGGCGCAACGGGCATCCCGTACTGGCTGTGGTGCGGGGCAGTGCGGTCAATCAGGACGGTGCGTCCAACGGTCTCACCGCGCCCAACGGCCCCTCCCAGCAGCGGGTGATCCGGCAGGCCCTGGCTGATGCCGGTCTGTCGGCGTCGGACGTGGACGCGGTGGAGGCGCACGGCACGGGTACGTCGTTGGGTGACCCGATCGAGGCGCAGGCGTTGCTGGCCACCTACGGGCAGGAACGCCGGGACGGTGAGCCGCTGTGGCTGGGGTCGGTGAAGTCGAACATCGGTCACACCCAGGCCGCTGCCGGGGCCGCCGGGCTGATCAAGATGGTCCTGGCCATGCAGCACGAGGTGCTGCCGAAGTCGTTGCATGCGGGTGTGCCGTCGTCGCACGTGGACTGGTCGGCGGGTGCGGTGGAACTGCTTGCCGACGAGCGTGCCTGGCCGGGGACGGACCGGCCGCGCCGGGCGGGCGTCTCGGCGTTCGGCGTCAGTGGCACCAACGCACACGTGATCATCGAAGAGGCACCCGCAGCGGAGGCCGGACCGGAGGCCGCTGCCGCCACCGCGCACGGCCCGGAGGCGGCGCCGGTGACCTTGCCGGTGGTGCCGTGGATCGTGTCCGCGAGATCACCGGAGGGGGTGGCGGCGCAGGCGGACCGGCTGGCCTCCGGCCCCGCCGACCCGGCCGCCGGTGTGCGGCCGGAGGACGTGGGCCTCTCCCTCGCAACGACCCGTACCGCACTGGAACACCGGGCGGTGGTGCTCGGCTCCGGATCCGGATCAGGCTCCAGCTCCGATGCGGGCTCCGGCTCCGGCTCCAACGGCGACTCACACGCCGACGAACTGCGCGCGCAACTGCGGGCACTCGCGGCCGGTGAACCGTCGCCCGGTGTCGTGTCGGGTGTCGTGAGTGCCGGTCTCACCGGCTTCGTCTTCTCCGGTCAGGGTGGTCAACGCCTGGGCATGGGAGAGGAGTTGGCGCAGGCCTACCCGGTCTTCGGACACGCTCTGGACGAGGTGTGCGGGCATTTCGACGCGCTGCTCGACCGCTCGTTGCGTGAGGTGATGTACGAGGACGGGGACGCGCTGCGGCGGACGGGGTGGGCACAGCCCGCGCTCTTCGCCGTCGAGGTGGCGCTGTTCCGCCTGATGGAGTCCTGGGGTGTGCGCCCCGACCACCTGGTGGGCCATTCGGTGGGCGAGCTGGCCGCCGCCCACATCGCGGGGGTCATGTCCCTGGAGGACGCCTGCCGGCTGGTGGTCGCGCGGGCAAGCCTGATGCAGGCGTTGCCGGCGGGCGGTGCGATGTGGGCCGTACGGGCCACTGTCGACGAGGTCGCTCCGCTGCTGGTCGACGGTGCGTCGATCGCAGCCGTCAACGCCCCCGGCCAGGTGGTGGTCTCCGGTACGCGGACGGCCGTGGAGACGGTCGCCGCCACACTCTCCGACCGGCGGGGCCGATGGCTGGACGTCAGCCATGCCTTCCACTCGGCCCTGATGGACCCCATGCTCAAGGACTTCGGCATCGCCGCGGCAAGCGTCACCTACGCGCGGCCCCGCATCCCGATCGTCTCCACGCTCACGGGCGAGCCGGTCGAGGAGTTCACCGCGCGGTACTGGGTGGACCAGGTCCGTGGCACCGTCGCGTTCGGCGACGCCGTCACGCGGCTGAAGTCCCTCGGTGTCACCCGCTTCGTGGAACTCGGCCCGGACGCGAGCCTCGTCGGCGCCATCGGCGAGACCTGCGACGACGCGGTCCGCGCCACCTCGTTGCTGCGCCGCGACCGTTCCGAACCGGTGACCGCGGTCACCGCCCTGGCCCGGCTGTGGGCCGACGGCTGCCCCGTCGACTGGAGCCTCTTCTACGCCCCGGCCGGTGCGCGCGTCACCGACCTGCCGACCTACGCGTTCCAGCGCCGGCGCTACTGGCTGGAAGGAGCCAGCGGCCCGCTGCACGTGGGCGCCATCGGGGCCGACCCGCTGCAGCACCCGTTGCTGGGTGCCGTGGTGGAGCTGGCCGACGGTGGTGGCCATGTGTTCACCGGCAGGATCTCCACCCGCAGCCATCCCTGGCTCGCCGGACACCAGGTGGCAGGCGACACCGTCTTCCCCGGCACCGCATACGTGGAACTGGCCGTCCGCGCCGGAGACCAACTGGCCTGCGACCGGGTCGATGAACTGATCCTCGAAGCGCCGCTGGTCCTCTCGGCGGAGCGGGCGGTCCAGCTGCAGATCGTCGTCGACCCGGCGGACGAGAACGGAAACCGGTACTTCGGCATCAGCTCCCGCGGCGAGGGCGAACCGGCCTGGATCCGGCACGCGAGCGGTGTACTCGCCGCCGCGGCCGGAGCGGCCCACGACGCACTCACCGTCTGGCCCCCGGCCGGGGCCACCCCCGTGGACATCGACGGCTACTACCCGGCCCGCGCAGCGGCCGGATACGGATACGGCGAGATCTTCCAGGGACTGACCTCGGTGTGGCGCAAGGGCGCCGGACTCTTCGCCGAGGTCGCCCTGGGCGATGAATTCCGCAGCGAGGCCGACCGGTTCGGTCTGCACCCGGCCGCACTCGACGCCGCACTCCAGGCGTTGTCCTTCGACGAGGCGGCTGCCGGGGCCGCGCGGCTGCCGTTCTGCTGGAACGGGGTGACCCTGCACGCGACCGGTGCGGCCGTGCTCCGCGTCGCGCTGGCACCCGGTGAGGCGGTCGGCAGTTACTCCGTCACCGTCGCCGACACCTCGGGCGAGCTCGTACTCACCGCCGACTCACTGATCCTGCGCCCGTCCGCGGGGGACGCACTCACACCGGACACGGCAGCAACACCTCCATCGGAAGCGGCACGTACGGAGAATGAATCGGCAACACCCCTTGCCGAGGCCGTACTTACGCCGGAGGGAGGAGCAACACCCGCGGCGAGCCCAGCCCGTCCGGCGCGCGTACGGCGCAAGGCGGCGGCTGCGGTGTCCGGCGGAGGGAACGCGCTGCGCCGACAGCTCGCCGCACAGTCGGCGGACGAACAGCACAGCATGCTCCTGGAGATGATCGGCCGCCGCGCGGCCATGGTGCTCGACCAGCCCAGGACGCAGGCGATGAACGAGGACCTCGCCTTCCGCGACCTCGGCTTCACCTCGCTCACCGCGGTCGAACTGCGCCAGGCGCTCGAAGAGGAGACCGGCCTGCGGCTCGCAGCGACGCTCGTGTTCGACTACCCGACACCGCGCGCCCTGATCGCACATCTGCGGGCGGAACTGCTCGGCGAGTCCCCGGCGTCCGCCGCCCCGACCGCCCGGCTCGCCGGGGCTCTCGACGAACCGATCGCCATCATAGGCATGAGCTGCCGGTACCCGGGCGGGGTGCGGAGCGCGGACGAGCTGTGGCAGCTGGTCGCCGAGGGCACCGACGCGATCTCCGGATTCCCGACCGACCGCGGCTGGGACCTCGACGCGCTGTACGACCCGGACCCCGACAACCCCGGCACGTGCTACGTCCACGAGGGCGGATTCCTGCACGACGCGGGCCAGTTCGACGCGACCTTCTTCGGTATCAGCCCGCGTGAGGCCGTCGCCATGGACCCCCAGCAGCGGCTGCTCCTGGAGATCAGCTGGGAGGCGATGGAACAGGCCGGGCTCGACGCCCACACGATGCGCGGCAGCCGGACCGGCGTGTTCGCGGGCGTGACCTACCAGGACTACGGCGGCCTGCTCGCGGTCGCCAAGGACAACTTCGAGGGCTTCCTCGGCACCGGCAACTCGCCCAGCGTGCTGTCCGGCCGCGTCTCGTACACCTTCGGTCTCGAAGGCCCCGCGCTCACCATCGACACCGCCTGCTCCTCGTCGCTGGTCGCTCTGCACTCCGCGTGCCAGGCGCTGCGCGAGGGGGACTGCTCCATGGCGCTCGCCGGTGGTGTGACCGTCATGTCCACCCCGATCTCGCTGGTCGAGTTCAGCCGCCAGCGCGCGCTCGCCATGGACGGCCGCTCCAAGCCGTTCTCCTCGGACGCCGACGGAGCGAGCTGGGCCGAAGGCGCCGGAATGCTGCTCCTCGAACGCCTGTCGGACGCCCGGCGCAACGGGCACCGGGTGCTCGCTGTCGTACGGGGCAGCGCGACCAACCAGGACGGTGCGTCCAACGGTCTCACCGCGCCGAACGGTCCTGCCCAGCAGCGGGTGATCCGTCAGGCGCTCTCCAACGCGGGGCTGTCGGCTTCGGACGTGGACGTGGTGGAGGCGCACGGTACGGGTACCTCGCTGGGTGACCCGATCGAGGCGCAGGCCCTGCTCGCCACGTACGGCCAGGAGCGTCCTGCCGAGCAGCCGCTGTGGCTGGGCTCGGTCAAGTCGAACATCGGACACTCCCAGGCCGCGGCCGGGGTGGCCGGAATGATCAAGATGGTCCAGGCGATGCGGCACGGCGTCATGCCCAGGTCGCTGCACGTGGGCACACCGTCCACGCATGTGGACTGGTCGGCCGGCGCGGTCGAACTGCTCGCGGAGGAGCGGGAGTGGCCGCAGGAGGGCCGCCCGCGCCGGGCAGCCGTATCGGCCTTCGGGATGAGCGGGACCAACGCACACGTGATCCTTGAGCAAGCGCCCGAAGTGTCCGAGGTGTCCAAGGTGGCAGAGGCGCCCGAGGTGGCAGAGGTGCCCGAGGTGCGCTTGGCCGAACAGGAGGATGCCTCCGTCTCCCACGAGCCGTCGGTGGTGCCGTGGTTGTTGTCGGGTCGTGGTGCGGCTGGTCTGCGGGGTCAGGCGGCTGCGTTGAGCGGTCTGGTGGATGTGGCTGATCCGGTGGATGTGGGTTGGTCGTTGGCGACGACGCGTGCGCGGTTCGAGCACCGTGCGGTGGTGGTGGGCGGGTTCGGGTCCGGGCTTGCCGGGTTGGTGGCGGGTGAGCCGTCGGCCGGTGTGGTGTCGGGTGTGGTGGGTCCGGTGGGGCGGACGGTGTTCGTGTTCCCCGGGCAGGGGGCGCAGTGGTCGGGGATGGGCCGGGCGTTGCTGGAGTCCTCACCTGTGTTCGCGGGGATGGTGGAGCGTTGTGAGGGGGTGTTGGCGGGGCTGGTGGGCTGGTCGGTGACGGATGTGCTGCGGGGTGTCTCTGGCGGTGAGTCGTTGGAGCGGGTGGATGTGGTGCAGCCTGCTTCGTTCGTGGTGATGGTGGCGTTGGCGGAGTTGTGGCGTTCGTACGGGGTGGAGCCTGCGGCTGTGGTGGGGCATTCGCAGGGCGAGATCGCCGCGGCGTACGTCGCCGGGGTGCTGTCACTGGAGGACGCACTGCGGATCGTGGTCGCACGGTCGGCCGCCATCGCGGCGCTGGCTGGTGCGGGGGTCGGGTCGGACGGTGTCGAGGGGACGATGGCGTCGGTCCGGGTGTCGGCCGAGCGTGTCCGGGAGCTGCTCGGTGCGTGGGTGGGCCGGGTGTCGGTGGCTGCGGTGAACGGGCCTTCTCAGGTGGTGGTTTCGGGGGAGGCGACCGCGGTCGACGAGTTGGTGGCCGAGTGTGGTCGGCAGGGTGTCCGGGCGCGTCGCATCGCGGTGGACTACGCCTCGCACTCGGCCGCGATGGACGTCCTGCAGGATGGGCTGGCCCCGGAACTGAGCGGAGTCACCCCGCGCGCGGGGCGGGTGCCGCTGCTGTCCACGGTGACGGGGGAGTTCGTCGATCCGCTCACGATGGACGGCGCGTACTGGTTCCGGAACCTGCGCGAGCCGGTGCGGTTCGCCGACGCGATCGAGCGGTTGGCCGGCGAGGGCTACGGCACCTTCGTGGAGGTCTCCTCGCACCCGGTGCTCACCGCCGCGGTCGAGGAGACGCTGGAGGAGTCCGGAGCCGAACCGGGTGCGGTGACCGGGTCGCTGCGCCGTGACGACGGCGGTCCGGACCGCTTCCTGGCCGGAGTCGGTGAACTGTGGGTCAGGGGTGTCGACGTCGACTGGGCCGCCGCGTTCCGCGGTACCCGCCCGAAGGCCGTGGACCTTCCGACGTACGCCTTCCAACGTCAGCACTACTGGCCGCAGTTGGGCGCACCGGGCGAGGCGGTCGCGGTGGCGGACGGCGGCCCGGTGGACAGTGAGTTCTGGGCGGCGGTGGAGCGTGAGGACTCGGCCGCGCTGGCCGGCACGCTGGACACCGACAGCTCCGTACTCGACCCGCTGCTGCCCGCACTGGCGCGGTGGCGCAGGGAGCAGCGCGAGCAGAACACCACGGACACCTGGCGCTACCGGGTCTCCTGGACACCGCTGTCCCCGGCGGAGCAGGTACCGGCGACCGGCACCTGGCTGGTCGTGACGCCGGAGAGCGGAGCCGGGCAGGACTGGGCGGACGCGGTCGGTGCGGAGCTCACCGGGCGGGGCGCCACCGTCAGGCAGCTGACGCTCGGCGCGGCCCACCTGGAACGCGGCACGCTGGCCGGGCTCCTCGCGGACACGGACGACAGAGGTGGCATCAACGGCACAGGTGACACAGGGGACACAAGTGGCACAGGCGGCGGCGACGCCGTCGCGGGTGTGGTGTCGCTGCTGGCCTGGGAGGACCGCGAGGTCACCGGCCTTCCGGGGCTCTCCCTCGGCGTCGGCCTGACCTCCGTACTGCTCCAGGCGCTCGGCGACACCGAACTGGCTGCTCCGGTCTGGGCGTTGACCTCGGGGGCGGTGTCCGTCGCCAAGTGGGACGGAGTGAGCCACCCGGGGCAGGCCGCCGTATGGGGTCTCGGCAGGGTGGCCGGGCTGGAACATCCGGACCGCTGGGGCGGTCTGGTCGACGTACCCGGCCAGGCCGGTGCGCGATCCGCGCGCCGTGTGGTCGACGCGCTCACCACGGGCACCGACGACCAGCTGGCGGTCCGCGAGTCGGGCCTCTTCGGGCGCCGCCTCGTACGCGCCCCCCGGCAGCCCGGCGCCGAGGCGTCCTGGACCCCTTCGGGCACGGTCCTGATCACCGGCGGCACCGGCGCCCTGGGGGCCAGGATGGCGCGTTGGGCGGCCGGACAGGGAGCCGACCACGTCGTACTGACCAGCAGGCGCGGCGCCGCAGCACCGGGCGCCCCGGAGCTCCGGCAGGAGCTGGAGGCACTCGGCGCCGAAGTCACCCTCGCGGCCTGCGACATGGCCGACCGCGAGCAGGTCGCCGCACTGCTCGGCGAGCTGGCCGCGCGGAGCCCGCTCACGGCGGTCGTGCACGCGGCGGGCGTACTCGACGACGGAATCCTCGACGCACTCACCCCCGAACGCATCGCCGGGGTCATGGCACCCAAGGCGCACGCCGCGACAGTCCTGCACGAGCTGACCAGCGGTCTCGCTCTCGACGCCTTCGTCATGTTCGCCTCCACCGCCGGAACGTGGGGCGGACCCGGGCAGGCGAACTACGCGGCGGCCAACGCGGTGCTCGACGCGCTCGCCGAGCACCGGCGGGCGAACGGCCTCGCCGCGACCTCGGTCGCCTGGGGGCCGTGGGCCGACAGCGGAATGGCGGACAGCGCCGCCATCGAGGCCAGGCAGCGCAAGGGCGGAATCCACTCACTGGCACCGGAGTCGGCCGTCACGGTCCTGCGGCACGCGGTGGCGGACGGCGAAGCGACCCTCACCGTCGCGGGAATCGACTGGGAGCGGTACGCACCGGCCTTCACCGCCGCCCGGCGCAGCCCCCTGCTCGACGGGGTCCCGGAAGCCCGTAAGGCGCTGGAGGCGGCCGACGGCGACAGCCCGGCCGGTACCCCGGACGGCCTGGCCGCGCGACTGGCGCCGCTCACCGAGGCGGAGCGGGACCGCGAACTGCTCGAACTGGTACGGAAACACGTCGCCGGGGTACTCGGCTTCGCCGCCCCGTCCGACGTGGAGCCCACCCATGTGTTCTCCGCCATCGGTTTCGACTCGCTCACCGCGATCGAACTGCGCAACCGGCTCGGCCTGGTCACCGGCCTCCGGCTGCCCGCCACTCTGATCTTCGACTGCCCCACACCGCACGCACTGGTACGCCATCTGCGACATGAACTCGTGGGCGAGGCACCAGAGGTGGCGGAGGCATCCGCCACCCCGGCCCTGCCCGCCCAGCTGACGGACGACCCGGTCGCCGTCGTCGGGATGGCCTGCCGGCTGCCCGGTGGTGTCGGCTCGCCCGAAGAGTTCTGGCGGCTCCTGGCCGACGGCACCGACGCGATCTCCGACTTCCCCACCGACCGCGGCTGGGACGTCGACGGGGTGTACGACCCCGACCCCGACAAGGCGGGAACCACCTACACCCGACGGGGCGGATTCGTCAGTGGTGTCCGCGAGTTCGACGCCACGCTCTTCGGAATCAACCCGCGCGAAGCCCTCTCGATGGATCCGCAGCAGCGACTGCTCCTGGAGACCGTGTGGGAGGCCGCCGAACGCTCGGGCATCGACCCGCTCTCGCTGGCAGGCAGCCGCACCGGCATGTTCGCCGGGAGCAACGGCTCCGACTACGGGGGCCTGCTCCTCAGCAGCCCGCAGGGCGCCGACGGTTACTTCATGACGGGCAACGCGGCAAGCGTGCTGTCCGGCCGCGTCGCCTACACGCTCGGCCTGGAGGGTCCGGCGGTGACGGTGGACACGGCCTGTTCCTCGTCCCTGGTGGCCCTGCACCTGGCGGCGCAGGCCCTGCGCGCCGACGAGTGCTCGCTCGCGCTGGCCAGTGGCGTCACACTGATCTCGACGCCCGCACCGTTCGTCCAGTTCAGCAGGCAGCACGGCCTGGCGACCGACGGCCGCTGCAAGGCGTTCTCGGACGACGCGGACGGCACGGGCTGGGCGGAGGGCGTCGGGGTCCTCGTACTGGAGCGGCTGTCCGACGCACGACGTAACGGACACCGCGTCCTGGCCCTGGTCTCCGGCAGCGCGACCAACCAGGACGGTGCCTCCAACGGCCTGACGGCGCCGAACGGACCCTCGCAGCAGCGGGTGATCCGGCAGGCCCTGGCCAGTGCCGGTCTGTCGGCGTCGGACGTGGACGCGGTGGAGGCACACGGCACGGGCACCACACTCGGCGACCCGATCGAGGCGCAGGCGCTGCTCTCCACGTACGGGCAGGGGCGCACCGAGGACCGGCCGCTCTGGCTCGGCTCGGTGAAGTCGAACATCGGGCACACCCAGGCCGCGGCGGGCGTCGCCGGGCTGATCAAGGTCATCCTGGCGATGCAGCACGAGGTGATGCCGAGGACCCTGCACGTGGGAACGCCGTCCACACATGTCGACTGGTCGGCAGGGGCGGTCCAACTGCTGGCCGAGGCACGGGAGTGGCCGCGTACGGACCGGCCGCGGCGCGCCGGGGTGTCGTCGTTCGGCATCAGCGGAACGAACGCGCACGTGATCCTCGAAGAGCCACCGGCCGAGGACGCCGTGGTGACCGGTGGTGCTGCGGCCGATGGCACGGCGCCCGGCGAGCCCCCGGCCACCACGCCGGCCACCACCCCGGCCACCACGCCGACCACAACCCCGGCCACCACGGCGAGCACCACGCCGGCCGCCGACGCCGGTGCCGCACTGCCGGTGATCCCCTGGCTGGTGTCCGCGAAGACGCCCGCCGGGGTCGCCGCGCAGGCCGACCGTCTGCTGAACGGCCTGCCCACCGGGCAGAACCCGGTGGATGTCGCCCTCTCGCTGGCCACCACCCGGGCCGGTCTGGAACACCGCGCGGTGGTACTCGGCTCCGACCAGGAAACCTTGCACGCAGGGCTGGCCGCACTCGCGGCGGGCGGCTCGGCGCCCGGAGTGGTCACGGGAACGACCGCGAGCGGACTCACCGCGTTCGTCTTCTCCGGACAGGGTGGCCAACGCCTGGCCATGGGCGAGGAGTTGGCGCAGGCGTTCCCGGTGTTCGACGACGTGCTCAGCGAGGTGTGCGCGCACTTCGACGCGGTGCTCGACCGTCCGCTGCGTGAAGTCGTGCGCGAGGACGCGGACGCGCTGCGGCAGACGGGATGGGCTCAGCCCGCACTGTTCGCGGTCGAAGTGGCACTCTTCCGGCTCGTCGAGTCGTGGGGGATCACCCCCGACGTCCTTGTCGGACACTCCGTCGGTGAGCTGGCCGCCGCCCACATCGCGGGGGTCATGTCCCTGGAGGACGCGTGCCGGTTGGTAGCCGCTCGGGCGGGTCTGATGCAGGCGCTGCCGGCGGGCGGTGCGATGTGGGCCGTACGGGCCACCGCCGACGAGGTCGCTCCGCTGCTGGTCGACGGTGCGTCCATCGCAGCCGTCAACGCCCCCGGCCAAGTGGTGGTCTCCGGTGCACGGACGGCCGTGGAGACGGTCGCCGCCACACTCTCCGACCGGCGGGGCCGATGGCTGGACGTCAGCCACGCTTTCCACTCGGCCCTGATGGACCCCATGCTCGCGGAGTTCGGCAAGGTGGCGCAGGACATCGAGATGCGCCGCCCGCGGATCCCCATCGTCTCGACCCTGACGGGCGAGCCCGTCGAGGAGTTCGACGCCCGGTACTGGGCGGACCAGGTCCGGGGTGCCGTCGCCTTCGCCGATGCGGTCACCCGCGCCCGGTCCCTGGGCGCGACCCGGTTCCTGGAGCTCGGCCCGGACGCCAGCCTGATCGGCGCGATCGGCGAGACGTACGACGGGGCGCTCGCCGTCCCCGTACTCCGCCGTGAACGGCCCGAACCGGCCACCGCCGTCACCGCACTCGCCGGGCTCTGGGCGGACGGCTGCCCGGTCGACTGGCAGGCGTTCCACGCTCCGACAGGTGCGGTCGTCACCGCACTCCCGACGTACGCCTTCCAGCGGAAGCCGTACTGGCCGGAGGCCATGGCCGGAAGGCCCGGTGACGTGTCGGCGGTCGGCCTGGCCGACGCGGGGCACCCGCTGCTCGGCGCCGCCGTCGCACTGGCCGGTGACAACGGCCACCTGTTCACCAACCGGCTCAGCGTCCACGACCACCCGTGGCTCGCCGACCACGAAGTGATGGGGACCGTCCTCTTCCCCGGCACCGCCTTCCTGGAGCTGGCGATGCGCGCGGCCGACGAGGTCGGCTGCGACCAGGTCGAAGAACTGACCCTGGCCGCACCCCTCGTCCTGCCCGCCGACCACGCCGTCCAACTCCAGCTCGCGGTGGGCGGCCCCGACGGGACGGGCCTGCGCCAGCTCCAGCTGCACGCGCGCCCCGACGGCGGCCCGGCGGACACCCCGTGGACGCTGCACGCCACCGGCACCCTGGGCACCGCCCAACGGGCTGCCGCGTTCGACCTCACGGCCTGGCCACCGCCCGGCTCGGAAGCCATCGACGTCTCCGGCTTCTACGAGATGTACCGCCAGGGCGGATTCGCGTACGGGCCGTCCTTCCAAGGGCTGCGGCAGGCCTGGCGCGTCGGCGAGGAGGTCTTCGCGGAGATCGCCCTGGACCAGGAGCACGCGGCAGAGGCAGCCCGCTACGGACTCCACCCGCCGCTGCTCGACGCGGCCCTGCAGGCGCTGACCTTCGTCGCACTCGACGGCAGCGGCCGGAGCAGACTTCCGTTCTCCTGGTCCGGTGTCTCCCTGTTCGCATCGGGAGCGTCGACACTGCGCGTACGGCTGGCCAAGGCGGGAGCCGACTCCCTGACCCTGTCCATCGCGGACGGCACGGGCCAACCCGTCGCCTGCGTCGACTCGTTGGCGATGCGCCAGGTGTCCGCCGCGCAGCTGCACACCTCGCCCACGCGGTACCCGGACGCGATGTTCTGCCTCGACTGGGCGGACACCGCGCTGCCCGGTGCGAGCGCGGCCGACACCACGTCGTGGGCGGTACTCGGTCCCGACGAACTGAACCTGGCGGGAACGCTCGGCGTACGCCACGTCCCCGGTCCCGACGCCCTCGGCGAAGGCCCGGCCCCCGATGTGGTCCTGGTGCCGTGCATCTCCGCGAAGGCAGGAGCAGACGGGGGAGCAGACGGGGCAGGCACCGGCGGAGACGAGACTTCCGGAGACGACACCTCCGGAGACGACACCTCCGGAATGGCGCAGGAGGCGCGCGCTCTCTCGAACCGCGTCCTCTCACTGGTCCAACAGTGGCTGGGCGAGCGCAGGTTCGCATCCTCCCGGCTCGCCCTGATCACCCGTGGCGCGGTGGCGGCCGACCCCGAGTCCCTGCGGGAGGGGCTCTGCGACCCCGCGGCGGCCACGGTCTGGGGCCTCATCCGCTCCGCCCAGTCCGAGGAACCCGGCCGCTTCGTGCTGGTGGACATCGACGGCGCCGAGCAGTCCGTACGCGAACTGCCACGCGTCCTCGCCGGTGACGAGCCGCAGGTCGTCGTACGCGACGGGGCGGTACGGGCGGCGCGCCTGGCCCGCCTCGCCGACGACGGATCCCTGGTCCCTCCGCCCGGCACCGACGTCTGGCGCCTGGACACCACCGGCCGCGGGACCCTGGCCAACCTCGCCCTGGTCGCCGACCCGGAACTCCGGGAACCGCTGGCACCCGGCCAGGTACGGATCGGTGTGCGCGCCGCGGGCCTGAACTTCCGCGACGTACTCAACGCACTCGACATGTATCCGGGAGAACCGGGCGCCATGGGGGTCGAGGGAGCGGGCGTCATCACCGAAGTCGCCCCCGACGTAACCCAGTTCGCACCCGGGGACCGCGTCCTCGGCATGTTCGGCAAGGCGTTCGGGCCGGTGACCGTCGCCGATCACCGGATGATCGCCCCCATGCCGGACGGCTGGACCTTCGAGCAGGCGGCCTCCGTGCCGATCGTGTTCCTCACCGCCTACTACGCGCTCGTCGACCTGGCCCGGCTCCAGCCGGGCGAGAAGGTCCTCGTCCACGCGGCGGCCGGCGGCGTCGGGATGGCCGCTGTGCAACTCGCCCGGCACCTGGGAGCCGAGGCGTTCGGCACGGCGAGCGACAGCAAGCAGCATGCCCTGCGGGACCTGGGACTCGGCGACGACCACATCGCCTCCTCGCGGAACCTCGACTTCGCGCAGCAGTTCCGCACGGTCGCACCGGGCGGCCGGGTGGACGTCGTACTCAACTCACTGGCCCGCGAGTACGTCGACACCTCACTGGGTCTGCTCGGTGCGGGCGGCCGGTTCGTCGAGATGGGCAAGACCGACATCCGCACCCCGGAGAGCGTCACCGAACAGCACGCCGGAGTGGCGTACGGAGCATTCGACCTCATCGAGGCCGGGCCCGAGCGCATCGGCGAGATGCTCACCGAAGTGCTGCGCCTCCTCGCGGCCGGGGCACTGCGCCCGCTCCCGGTGACCAGCTGGGACGTACGCCGGGCACCGGACGCCTTCCGGTACGTCAGCCAGGCACGCCACATCGGCAAGGTCGTCCTCACCGTCCCCGCACGGCTCAGCCCCGACGGAACCGTACTGGTCACCGGTGCCACAGGTGGCCTCGGACGGTATGTGGCCAGGCACCTGGTCGAACAGCACGGGGCACGGAACCTGCTGCTCGTCAGCCGCCGCGGCGAATCGGCCGACGGCGCGGCCGAGCTGCGCGCGGAGCTGACCGCGCTCGGGGCCGACGTACGGATCGAGGCGTGCGACGCCTCGGACCGGGCCGCGCTCGCACGCACCGTGAACGCCGTCCCCGCCGCCCACCCGCTCACCGCCGTGGTCCATGTCGCGGGCGTGGTCGACGACGGGATGATCCCGGCGCTGGACCCGGACCGCATGGACACCGCACTGCGCCCGAAGATGGACGCGGCCCTCAACCTCTACGAACTGACCAAGGACGCCGATCTCGCCGCGTTCGTCCTGTTCTCGGGCGCTGCCGGAACCCTCGGCGGCGCCGGGCAGGCCAACTACGCGGCGGCCAACGCGTTCGTCGACGAGTTCGCCCGGTGGGCCAGGGGACGGGGAGTGCCCGCGGTGTCCCTGGCCTGGGGTCCCTGGGTCGCGGACCGCGGCATGACGGGCCACCTCACCGACACCGACATCGCACGTATGGAACAGGCCGGACTGCGGGCACTGGGCGAGGAACAGGGCATGGCGCTCCTCGACTTCGCGCTCACCGTCGACCGGGCGGCGCTGCTCCCGATGAGGCTCAGCACCGGCCCGGGAGCCTTCGCCGCCGGGCCGGTCCCGCCACTGTTCCGCGCCCTCGCGGGCGCCGCGCCGCGGAGGACGGCCGCCGTGGCGAGTGCCGAGTCCGAGGGGATCGGGCTGGTCCGGAGCCTGCGCGCCATGTCGGCGGCCGACCGCGCGGACCACCTGCTGGACCTGGTCTGCGGGCAGGCCGCGACGGTACTCGGCCACGGCACGGCGGAGGAGATCGAACCGGACCAGGCGTTCAACGACATCGGGTTCGACTCACTCACCGCCATCGAACTGCGCAACCGGCTGAACACGGCCGCCGGAATCCGGCTGCCCGCGACGCTGGTCTTCGACTACCCGACACCGACGGCACTCGCGGAGTACCTACTGGGCGAACTCCTCCCGGACGAAGGTGAGTCAGCGCCCGGTGGCGGCGAGGACACCGTACGGACGGGAAGCGCGGCACTCGACGAGATCGAGCGGCTGGAGCAGGCCCTCGACCGGCTCGCGGCCGGCGGCAGGCTGGACGGCACGGCGCAGGGCGGGGCACCCGGCGACGGGCCGGACGGCGCGGTGAGCAGGCGCCTCCAGGCACTCGCGGCCAAGTGGGCCGTGGTGGCGGGCGGAACGGACAGCAGCGTCGTCGACGACGACGCCCTTGAGTCGGCCACGGCCGACGAACTCTTCAAAATGATCGACGGCGAATTTGGTGGCGCGTCTTGAGCGAGAACCAGGCTGTGCGGAAATCTGACGGCGAGCAGAAGCTGCTCGACTACCTGAAGAAGGTCACGGGCGACCTCCGCCAGGCACACCGGCGGCTGCGCGAGATCGAGTCGGCGAGCACCGAGCCGATCGCGATCATCGGCATGAGCTGCCGGTTCCCCGGCGACGTACGCTCACCGGAGGATCTCTGGCAGCTCCTCGACCGCGGTGGCGAGGGCAGGTCCGGCTTCCCCGCCGACCGCGGATGGGACCTGGAACGGCTCTACAGCCCCGACCCGTCGGACACCGGGACGGGGACCGGGACCGGGACGAGTTACGCCCGGGAGGGTGGCTTCGTCCACGACGCGACCGAGTTCGATCCGGCGTTCTTCGGCATGAGCCCCCGCGAGGCCCTGGCGATGGACCCGCAGCAGCGGCTGCTGCTCCAGGCCTCGTGGGAGGCGTTCGAACACTCCGGCATCGATCCGCACTCGTTGAAGAACAGCAACACCGGCGTCTTCGTGGGCGCGGCCTCGACCGGCTACGGATCGCACCTCACCGCCCTGCCGGAAGGCGTGGAGGGGTATCTGCTCACCGGGAACTCCATGGCGGTCGCCTCCGGACGCGTCGCCTACACCCTGGGTCTCAAGGGCCCGGCGCTGACGGTGGACACGGCATGCTCGTCGTCCCTGGTGGCACTGCACACGGCGGCCCAGTCGCTGAGGTCGGGGGAGTGCTCACTCGCCCTGGTCGGCGGTGTCACCGTCATGTCGACGCCCGGAATGTTCCTCGAATTCAGCAAGCAGCAGGGCCTGGCCGCCGACGGCCGGTGCAAGGCGTTCTCCGACGACGCTGACGGCACGGGCTGGTCCGAGGGCGTCGGCCTGGTGGTCGTCAGCAGGCTGTCCGACGCCCTGCGGAACGGGCACCGGGTACTGGCGGTCGTCCGGGGAACAGCGGTCAACCAGGACGGAGCCTCCAACGGCCTCACCGTACCGAACGGCCCTTCGCAGCAGCTGGTGATCCGCAAGGCGCTGACGAACGCGGGCCTGTCGGCGTCGGATGTGGATGTGGTGGAGGCGCACGGTACGGGTACGTCGTTGGGGGACCCGATCGAGGCGCAGGCGCTGCTGTCCACGTACGGGCAGGGGCGGCCGGAGGGGCAGCCGTTGTGGCTGGGTTCGGTGAAGTCGAACATCGGGCACACCCAGGCCGCCGCCGGCATCGCGGGTGTGATGAAGATGGTGCTCGCTCTCCAGCACGAGGCGCTGCCCCGGTCCTTGCATGTGGGTACGCCGTCGTCTCACGTCGACTGGTCCTCGGGAGGAGTGGAACTCCTGACGGAAGACCGCCCTTGGCCCCGTACGGACCGACCGCGGCGCGCAGGCGTGTCGTCGTTCGGGATCAGTGGCACGAACGCCCACGTCATTCTTGAAGAGGCCCCAACCTCGACTGCCACTGAGGAACTTGGATCGGAACAGGGCTCCGGCACAGGCTCCGGGGCTGCGGGCGGGGTGACTCTCGCAGGTACCCGCGGGCGCCGTGCGGAGCTGCCGGTGGTGCCGTGGCTGCTCTCGACCCGTCAGGACGATGCCCTGCCACGGCTCGCCGCCCGCCTGAGGACCTCACTGACGTCACGGCCCGACGTGGCCCCGGCGGACGTGGGCTACTCGCTGGCAACCGGACGCGCTTCGTTCGAGCACCGGGCGGTAGTGCTCGCGACGGACGTGGAATCGGCGATCAACGACCTGGGACAGGCGGCGGCGGGTCAGCCGTCACCGACGCTCGTCCGAGGCACGGCCTCACGCGGCGGGACGGCGCGATCCCGGGAACGGCTTGCGTTTGTCTTCTCGGGTCAGGGTGGGCAGCGGGTCGGTATGGGGCGGGAGTTGGCCGAGGCGTTCCCGTTGTTCGGTGCTGTGTTGGGTGAAGTGTGTGCTCATTTCGACGGGCTTCTTGGCGGCTCGTTGCGTGGGGTGATGTTCGGGGACGGGGATGGGGTGGCGTTGGGGCGGACGGGTTGGGCGCAGCCCGCTTTGTTCGCGGTTGAGGTGGCGTTGTTCCGGTTGGTGGAGTCGTGGGGTGTGCGGCCGGATTATGTGGTGGGCCATTCGGTGGGTGAGTTGGCTGCCGCGTATGTGGCGGGTGTGTTGTCGTTGGGGGATGCGTGTCGTTTGGTGGCGGCGCGTGCCCAGCTGATGGAGGCGTTGCCTGAGGGTGGTGCGATGTGGGCGGTGCGGGCGTCTGCGGAGGAGGTCACGCCGCTTCTGGTGGAGGGTGTTTCGATCGCTGCGGTGAATGCTCCTGGTCAGGTGGTTCTGTCGGGTGAGCGTACGGCTGTTGAGTCTGTTGCCGTATCTCTGTCCGGCCGTGAGGGGCGCTGGTTGGAGGTGAGTCACGCGTTCCACTCGGCTCTGATGGATCCGATGTTGGAGGCGTTCGGCGGCGTTGCCTCGGGCATGGCGATGCATCGCCCGCAGATTCCTGTGGTCTCGACGTTCACGGGTGAGCTGGTGGAGGAGTTCACGGGGCGGTATTGGGTGGATCAGGTGCGTGGGACGGTCAGGTTCGCGGATGCGGTGACCCGGCTCCAGGCCCTGGGCGTGTCCCGGTTCGTGGAGGTCGGTCCTGACGCGAGTCTGGTGGGCGCGGTCGGTGAGGCCTGCGGCGATGACGTGCTTGCGGTGCCGCTGTTGCACCGGAAGCGTTCGGAGCCGCTGACTGCGGTGACGGGGTTGGCCCGGTTGTGGGCGGATGGTTGTCCGGTGGACTGGCAGGGGTTCTACGCGCCCACGGGTGCGGTTGCCATCGATCTGCCCACCTACCCCTTCGCGCGGGAACGCTACTGGATGGACAACCCCGAGGCCGCGCGCAGCAGCGAGCCGAAGGACACCGGACTGTGGGATGCGGTCGAGAAGAGCGATGTGGAGTCGTTTGCTGCTGAGCTCGGGGTGGGGCTGGATTCGTCGTTGCGTGAGACGTTGCCGGCGCTGTCGGCTTGGCAGCGGGGGCGGCGGGAGCGTGCGGTGGTGGACCAGTTGAAGTACGAGGTGGTGTGGCGGTCGGTTGTGGTGGGTGAGGTGGCTGATGTTTCGGGTGAGTGGTTGTTGGTGGAGTTCGAGGGTGGTGGGGATCCTTGGCCGGGGTTGTTGGCTGAGGAGTTGGTGTCTCGTGGGGCGCGAGTGAGTCGGTTGGTGGTGGGTGTGGGTGATGTGGATCGTGGGGTGTTGGCGGGGTTGTTGGCTGGGTTTGCGGGTTGTGGGCGGGTGGTGTCGTTCTTGGGTCAGGGTGAGTCGGCGTATGCGGGTGATGCGGGTGACGTGGCTGGTTCGGATGGTTCGGGTGGTTTGGTGGGTTCGGGTGTGCCGGTGGGGTTGGTGGGGTCGGCGGTGTTGGTGCAGGCGTGGGGTGATGTGGGTGGGGTTGGTGGTGTGTGGGTGGTGACGTCGGGTGCGGTGGGTGTGGGTGGTGGTGATGTGGTGTTGCGTCCGGTGAGGGCGGGTGTGTGGGGTTTGGGTCGTGTGGTGGCGTTGGAGGAGCCGGGTTGTTGGGGTGGGTTGGTTGATGTTCCTGAGGTTGTGGATGGTGGTGTGGTTGGTGGTGGTGTGGTGGGTCGTTTGGTGGATGTGTTGGCGGGTGGTGTGGTGGGTGAGGGTGAGTTGGCGGTGCGTGGTGGTGGTGTGTTCGGTCGTCGTCTGGTTCCTGCGGTTCCGTCTGGTCCTTCGCCTGAGTCAGCTGCGGGTGGGGGTTTGGGTGTTGGTGGGCTTTCGGGGACGGTGTTGGTGACGGGTGGGACGGGTGTGTTGGGTGGTCGGGTGGCGCGTTGGGTGGTGGGTTGGGGTGCTGGTCGTGTGGTGTTGGTGAGTCGTGGTGGGTTGGGTGCTGTGGGTGCGGTGGGGTTGCGGGATGAGTTGGTGGGGTTGGGGGCTGTGGTGGATGTGGTGGCGTGTGATGTGGGTGTGTTGGGTGAGGTGGAGGGTTTGTTTGAGCGGTTTGATGTGTCGGCTGTGGTGCATGTGGCGGGTGTTTTGGATGATGGTGTGGTGGGTGGTTTGTCTGGTGGTGGGTTGGGTGGTGTGTGGGGTGGTAAGGCGGGTGGTGCGTGGAATTTGCATCGGGTGGTGGAGGGTCGGTCGTTGGATGCGTTTGTGTTGTTTTCGTCTGCGGCTGGTGTGTGGGGTGGTGTGGGTCAGGGTGGTTATGCGGCGGCGAATGCGGCGTTGGATGCGTTGGTGGAGTGGCGTTGTTCTCGAGGGTTGGTGGGTGCGTCGGTGGCGTGGGGTCCGTGGGCTGAGGGGGGTATGGCTGGTGGTGGTGTGTTGGAGCGTGCGGGTCGTGGTGGTGTGGTGGCGTTGGATCCTGGGGTGGCGTTGGGTGTGTTGGAGTCGGTGTCGGGTTGTGTGACGGTGGTGGATGTTGACTGGGGTCGGTTTGTTCCGGTGATGACGGCGGTGCGGGAGAACCGGTTCTGGGACGAGGTCGCACCACCACGCACCCTCCCCGCTGCGCCATCAGGATCTTTGCCTGCCACGGCAGGCGGCCTGAAGGAACAGTTGGCGGGCCTCGCTGCCACGTCCAGGCGCGCGCAGGTGAGGGAGTTGGTGCGCGGGCTGGTCGGTGCTGTGCTCGGCTTTCCGGATTCCACTGCCGTGGATACGGCGACGGCATTCCGGGACCTCGGCTTCGACTCGCTCACCGCTGTCGAACTCCGGAACGCCCTGGTGGTTGCTTCCGGGTTGAAGTTGGCTTCGACGGTGGTGTTCGACTACCCGTCGGTGGAGGCGCTGGCTGATTTCTTGATCGGTGAGTTGTTCGGGAGTGAGGGCGTCGCTTCGTCGGGTGTGCTGGTTCCGTCGGTGGTGGTGGCTGGTGTGGAGGATCCGGTCGTGGTGGTGGGGATGGGGTGCCGATTCCCTGGTGGGGTGGTTTCTCCGGAGGGTTTGTGGGGGTTGGTGTCGGGTGGGGTCGATGCCATGGGTGGTTTCCCGGTGGACCGGGGTTGGGAGGCCGGTGGGGACTTTGCGCCGGTGGGTGGTTTCGTGGAGGGGGTGGCGGACTTCGATGCTGGTCTGTTCGGGATTTCGCCGCGTGAGGCGTTGGCGATGGATCCGCAGCAGCGTCTTCTGCTCGAGGTGGCGTGGGAGTCTCTGGAGCGTGCGGGGATAGGCCCGATGTCCCTGCGTGGACGGCCGGTTGGTGTGTTCGCGGGGACGAACGGCCAGGACTACCCGGCCCTGCTGGCCCTGGCAGGTGAGTCGGGTGACGGCTATGGGGGGACCGGGAGTTCGGGGAGTGTGCTCTCGGGTCGGGTGTCGTATGTGTTGGGGCTTGAGGGTCCTGCGGTGACGGTGGATACGGCGTGTTCGTCGTCCCTGGTGGCGATGCATCTGGCGGCGCAGTCGTTGCGTTCGGGGGAGTGTTCGCTGGCGTTGGCCGGTGGTGTGACGGTGATGTCGACGCCGGGCGCTTTCGTGGAGTTCGCCAGGCAGGGCGGCCTGGCCGGTGACGGACGGTGCAAGGCGTTCTCTGACGACGCGGACGGCACCAGCTGGGGGGAAGGCGCCGGCGTTCTCGTACTGGAGCGGTTGTCGGACGCTCGGCGCCATGGGCATCCCGTACTGGCTGTGCTGCGGGGCAGCGCGGTCAATCAGGACGGCGCGTCCAACGGTCTCACCGCGCCCAACGGCCCCTCCCAGCAGCGGGTGATCCGGCAGGCTCTGGCCGATGCCGGTCTGTCGGCGGCGGACGTGGACGCGGTGGAGGCGCACGGCACGGGTACCTCTCTGGGTGACCCGATCGAGGCGCAGGCGTTGTTGGCCACCTACGGGCAGGGGCGGCCGGAGGGGCGGCCGTTGTGGTTGGGGTCGGTCAAGTCGAACATCGGTCACACCCAGGCCGCGGCGGGTGTGGCCGGGGTCATCAAGATGGTGCAGGCGATGTGCCACGGGGCCATGCCCAAGTCGCTGCATGTGGGTACGCCGTCGTCGCACGTGGACTGGTCGGCGGGTGCGGTGGAACTGCTCGCCGAGGGTCGGGCTTGGCCGGAGACGGACCGGCCGCGGCGGGCCGGTGTGTCCGCGTTCGGCGTCAGCGGCACCAACGCACACGTGATCATCGAAGAAGCACCCGAGCTGGCCGCTGTCCCGGTCAGTGATGACCTGTCGGGACAGGGCGGTCAACTGGAGGCATGGAAGCTACCGCTGGTGCCATGGCCGCTCTCGGCGAAGTCGACCGATGCGGTGGCAGCGCAGGCGAGCCGCCTGGCGTCCGACCCTGCTTCGGGCATGAAGCCGGAGGCCGTGGGCTTGTCATTGGCCACCACCCGAACCGGCCTTGAAAGCCGTGCGGTAGTACTCGGCTCGGACTCCGAGGAGTTCAAAGCCGGGCTCGAGGCACTGATGGCAGGTCGACCCGCGCGTAACGTCGTCTTCGGTACGGCGAACAGTGGTGGTCTGACCGGGTTTGTGTTCTCGGGCCAGGGTGGCCAACGGCTCGGCATGGGAGCGGAGTTGGCTGCTACCTTCCCGGTCTTCGACGGGGCTTTGGGTGAGGTGTGTGGGCATTTCGACGTGCTGCTCGACCGGCCGTTGCGTGAGGTGATGTTCGGGGACGGGGAGGCGCTGCGGCGTACGGGCTGGGCACAGCCCGCGCTGTTCGCCGTCGAGGTGGCGTTGTTCCGGCTGGTGGAGTCGTGGGGCCTGGTCCCCGATTATGTGGTGGGCCATTCGGTGGGCGAGTTGGCTGCCGCTCATGTGGCCGGTGTGCTGTCGCTGGGGGATGCGTGCCGTCTGGTGGCTGCGCGTGCCCAGCTGATGGAGGCGTTGCCTGAGGGTGGTGCGATGTGGGCGGTGCGCGCGTCTGTGGAGGAGGTGTCGCCGCTTCTTGTCGAGGGTGTGTCCATCGCTGCGGTGAACGCTCCTGGTCAGGTGGTTCTGTCGGGCGAGCGTGCGGCTGTTGAGTCTGTTGCCGCGTCTCTGTCCGGCCGTGATGGGCGTTGGCTGGAGGTGAGTCATGCGTTCCACTCGGTGTTGATGGACCCGATGCTGGAGGCGTTTGGTGATGCTGCCTCTGGCATTGAAATGCATCGCCCGCAGATCCCCGTGGTGTCCACCCTGACGGGTGAGTTGGTGGAGAAGTTCACGGGCCGGTACTGGGTGGATCAGGTGCGTGGGACGGTGCGGTTCGCGGATGCCGTGACCCGGTTGCGGGCTCTGGGTGTGTCCCGGTTCGTGGAGGTCGGTCCTGACGCGAGTCTGGTGGGCGCGGTCGGCGAGACGTGTGAAGGTGCGCCGGCTGTGCCGTTGCTGCACCGTAAGCGTCCTGAGTCGGGCACGGTTGTCACCGCGCTGGCCCGGTTGTGGGTGGATGGTTGTCCGGTGGACTGGCAGGGGTTCTACGCGCCCACGGGTGCGGTCGCCGTCGATCTGCCGACGTATGTCTTCCAGCGTGAGCGTTACTGGCCGCGTGTGAAGCCCGCTGCCCTGGCGGAGCCCGGTGTGGGTGCCGACGCCGAGATATGGGAGGCGGTCGAGCGGGGTGATGCCGATCTGTTTGCCGCAGAGCTCGGGCTGGGGGCAGGGTCTTCGCTGAGCGAAGCGCTTCCGGCGCTTTCCGCGTGGCGTAGGCGTCGCCAGGAGCGTGCGGCGGTGGACCGGCTGAAGTACGAGGTCTCGTGGACTCCGGTGGGTGTGAGTTCTGATCGGGATGTTTCGGGTGAGTGGTTGTTGGTGGAGTTCGAGGGTGGTGGGGATCCTTGGCCGGGGTTGTTGGCTGAGGAGTTGGTGTCTCGTGGGGCGCGGGTGAGTCGGTTGGTGGTGGGTGTGGGTGATGTGGATCGTGGGGTGTTGGCGGGGTTGTTGGCTGGGTTTGCGGGTTGTGGGCGGGTGGTGTCGTTCTTGGGTCAGGGTGAGTCGGCGTATGCGGGTGATGCGGGTGACGTGGCTGGTTCGGCTGGTTCGGATGGTTCGGCTGGTTTGGTGGGTTCGGGTGTGCCGGTGGGGTTGGTGGGGTCGGCGGTGTTGGTGCAGGCGTGGGGTGATGTGGGTGGGGTTGGTGGTGTGTGGGTGGTGACGTCGGGTGCGGTGGGTGTGGGTGGTGGTGATGTGGTGTTGCGTCCGGTGAGGGCGGGTGTGTGGGGTTTGGGTCGTGTGGTGGCGTTGGAGGAGCCGGGTTGTTGGGGTGGGTTGGTTGATGTTCCTGAGGTTGTGGATGGTGGTGTGGTGGGTCGTTTGGTGGATGTGTTGGCGGGTGGTGTGGTGGGTGAGGGTGAGTTGGCGGTGCGTGGTGGTGGTGTGTTCGGTCGTCGTCTGGTTCCTGCGGTTCCGTCTGGTCCTTCGCCTGAGTCAGCTTCGGGTGGGGGTTTGGGTGTTGGTGGGTTTTCGGGGACGGTGTTGGTGACGGGTGGGACGGGTGTGTTGGGTGGTCGGGTGGCGCGTTGGGTGGTGGGTCGGGGTGCTGGTCGTGTGGTGTTGGTGAGTCGTGGTGGGTTGGGTGCTGTGGGTGCGGTGGGGTTGCGGGATGAGTTGGTGGGGTTGGGGGCTGTGGTGGATGTGGTGGCGTGTGATGTGGGTGTGTTGGGTGAGGTGGAGGGTTTGTTTGAGCGGTTTGATGTGTCGGCTGTGGTGCATGTGGCGGGTGTTTTGGATGATGGTGTGGTGGGTGGTTTGTCTGGTGGTGGGTTGGGTGGTGTGTGGGGTGGTAAGGCGGGTGGTGCGTGGAATTTGCATCGGGTGGTGGAGGGTCGGTCGTTGGATGCGTTTGTGTTGTTTTCTTCTGCGGCTGGTGTGTGGGGTGGTGTGGGTCAGGGTGGTTATGCGGCGGCGAATGCGGCGTTGGATGCGTTGGTGGAGTGGCGTTGTTCTCGGGGGTTGGTGGGTGCGTCGGTGGCGTGGGGTCCGTGGGCTGAGGGGGGTATGGCTGGTGGTGGTGTGTTGGAGCGTGCGGGGCGTGGTGGTGTGGTGGCGTTGGATCCTGGGGTGGCGTTGGGTGTGTTGGAGTCGGTGTCGGGTTGTGTGACGGTGGTGGATGTTGACTGGGGTCGGTTTGTTCCGGTGATGACGGCGGTGCGGGAGAACCGGTTCTGGGACGAGGTCGCACCACCACGCACCCTCCCCGCTATCGAGGCTGCTCCGGAGAAGGACGGACTACGAGACCGCCTGGCTGGGGAGTCCGCAGTGGCACGCCGGTCCCTCGTCGGGGAGTTGGTACGGGCGCAGGTCGCCGCCGTACTCGGCTTCGCCGACGCCACCGCTGTCGAGGCGGCTGTTCCGTTCAAGGCTCTCGGGTTCGACTCCCTCACCGCTGTCGAACTACGTAACGGCCTGGCAGTGGCAACGGGACTCAGCCTTCCGTCGACGCTCGTGTTCGACTATCCGACGGCCTCGGCCCTTGCTGAGTTCCTGCTGGGCGAGCTGGTCGACGACTCGTCCGACGGGAGTCGTGACGCCGACGCCGAATTGGACCGTCTCGAAGCGACACTGCTGGCCCTGCCCGCACAGGAAGTTACTCGCATGCGGGTGGCCTCGCGTCTGCAACAGCTAATGAAACGCCTGGAGACCGGCGCGAGCGAGGGCAGTTCCGGTGACATCTCGGCAAAGATCGAAGCCGCCACATCCGACGACATCTTTGCCCTTATTGATAACGAGATCGGGACGCGGTGAGCTTGATGGGCAACGAGGACAAGCTTCTCGGCTACTTGAAGAAGGTCACCCTCGAACTGCACGAGACCAAGCAGCGGCTCCGTGAGGTGGAGTCCACCGGAGATGATCCGGTGGCCGTGGTCGGGATGGGATGCCGCTTTCCGGCCGGAGTGGATTCGCCCGAGAGTCTGTGGGGTCTGCTTGCGGGCGAAGTCGACGCGATGGGCGACTTCCCTGCGGACCGGGGTTGGGGTACCGAGAGTGGTATCGGCGGTTTTGTGCAAGGCGTGGCGGACTTTGATGCTGCTTTGTTCGGGATTTCGCCGCGTGAGGCGTTGGCGATGGATCCGCAGCAGCGTCTTCTGCTCGAGGTGGCGTGGGAGTCCCTGGAGCGTGCGGGGATAGGCCCGATGTCCCTGCGTGGACGGCCGGTTGGTGTGTTCGCGGGGACGAACGGCCAGGACTACCCGGGATTGCTGGCGATGACGGGCGAGCCCGTCGACGGCTATGGGGGGACCGGGAGTTCGGGGAGTGTGCTCTCGGGTCGGGTGTCGTATGTGTTGGGGCTTGAGGGTCCTGCGGTGACGGTGGATACGGCGTGTTCGTCGTCCCTGGTGGCGATGCATCTGGCGGCGCAGTCGTTGCGTTCGGGGGAGTGTTCGCTGGCGTTGGCCGGTGGTGTGACGGTGATGTCGACGCCGGGCGCTTTCGTGGAGTTCGCCAGGCAGGGCGGCCTGGCCGGTGACGGACGGTGCAAGGCGTTCTCTGACGACGCGGACGGCACCAGCTGGGGGGAAGGCGCCGGCGTTCTCGTACTGGAGCGGTTGTCGGACGCTCGGCGCCATGGGCATCCCGTACTGGCTGTGCTACGGGGCAGTGCGGTCAATCAGGACGGTGCGTCGAACGGCCTCACCGCGCCCAACGGCCCCTCCCAGCAGCGGGTGATCCGGCAGGCTCTGGCTGATGCCGGTCTGTCGGCGTCGGACGTGGATCTGGTGGAGGCGCACGGCACGGGTACATCTCTGGGCGACCCGATCGAAGCGCAGGCGTTGCTGGCCACCTACGGGCAGGGGCGGCCGGAGGGGCGGCCGTTGTGGTTGGGGTCGGTCAAGTCGAACATCGGTCACACCCAGGCCGCAGCAGGTGTGGCCGGTGTCATGAAGGTGATCCTCGCGCTCCAACACCGCCTGATGCCCGCATCGTTGCATGTGGGTACGCCGTCGTCGCACGTGGACTGGTCAGCAGGTGCGGTGGAGTTGCTGGCAGAGGTGCAGGAGTGGCCGGATGCGGACCGGCCGCGCCGGGCAGGTGTGTCATCCTTCGGCATCAGTGGGACGAACGCACACGTGATCGTCGAGGAGCCGCCTGCGCCTGCTTCCCCTCCCGCGAAGTCGGACACGGAGGGTGCGGGCAACTCGACCGATGATGCTGTGGTCCTGCCGGTCGTGCCGTGGGCGATCTCGGCGAAGGCGCCTTCGGGTGTTGCTGCGCAGGCATCAAAGATGCTCTCCGCTCTGAGCGGCACCGACGGGCTGACCGGCACGAATGTCGGTTTCTCGTTGGCGACGACGCGTACGGCGTTGGAGCATCGTGCGGTGGTGCTCGGTTCGGATGTGGCCGAGTTGTGCTCGGGTCTGGGTGTGTTGGCTGCTGGTGAGTCCTCGCCTGGTGTGGTGCGTGGAGTCGCGGGATCTGGTCTCACCGGGTTTGTCTTCTCCGGACAGGGAGGCCAACGGCTGGGCATGGGGCATGAGTTGGCCGCCGCCTTTCCGGTCTTCGGGCAGACCTTGGGTGAGGTGTGTGGGCATTTCGACGTGCTGCTCGACCGTCCGTTGCGTGAGGTGATGTTCGAGGACGGAGACGGGGAGGCGCTGCGGCGGACGGGATGGGCGCAGCCCGCGCTGTTTGCCATCGAGGTGGCGTTGTTCCGGCTGGTGGAGTCGTGGGGCCTGGTCCCCGATTATGTGGTGGGCCATTCGGTGGGCGAGTTGGCTGCCGCTCATGTGGCCGGTGTGTTGTCCCTGGGGGATGCGTGCCGTTTGGTGGCGGCGCGTGCCCAGCTGATGGAGGCGTTGCCCGAGGGTGGTGCGATGTGGGCGGTGCGGGCGTCTGTGGAGGAGGTCACGCCGCTTCTGGTCGAGGGTGTGTCCATCGCTGCGGTGAATGCTCCTGGTCAGGTGGTTCTGTCCGGCGAGCGCGCGGCTGTCGAGTCTGTTGCCGCGTCTGTCCCGGGTCGTGAAGGGCGTTGGCTGGAGGTGAGTCACGCGTTTCACTCGGCTCTGATGGATCCCATGTTGGAGGCGTTCGGCGACGCTGCCTCTGGCATTGAAATGCATCGCCCGCAGATCCCCGTGGTGTCCACCCTGACGGGTGAGTTGGTGGAGGAGTTCACCGGCCGGTACTGGGTGGATCAGGTACGCGGCACAGTCAGGTTCGCCGATGCCGTGACCCGACTCCAGGCCCTCGGCGTATCCCGGCTCGTAGAAGTCGGTCCTGACGCAAGTCTGGTGGGCGCGGTCGGTGAGACCTGCGGCGATGACGTGCTGGCTGTGCCGTTGTTGCACCGTAAGCGTCCCGAGCCGGGCACGGTTGTCACCGCGCTCGCCCGGTTGTGGGCGGACGGCTGTTCCGTCGACTGGGAGGCGTTCTACGCGCCGACCGGTGCCTGCCGTACCGAGCTGCCCACGTACGCCTTCCAACACCAGCGTTACTGGCCGACCGCTCGTCTGTCCGTCGGCCCGCACCCGTTCGGATCCACCCGTGCCGGGCACCCCCTGCTTCAGGCCGTGATCTCGCTGGCCGGCTCGGGCGATGTGCTCCTGCTCGGCGGGCTTTCGACTCAGGCGCAGCCCTGGCTGGTCGACCACCAGGTGGCGGGCCGGATCGTGTTCCCCGGGACCGGTTTCCTGGAACTCGCGCTCTGTGCGGGGGACCGTGTCGGCTGCGAGCGGGTCGAAGAGCTGACCATCACGACGCCTCTGGTCATTCCCCCGACCGGCGCCGTGCATCTCCAGCTCCTGGTCGGCCCGCCGGACGGCGAGGGGCACCGTCCGTTGCAGGTGTCGTCGCGCCACGACGACGATCCGGCTGAGCAGTGGACCCACCACGCCGGCGGGATGCTCGCTCCTGCGGCGGACGAGGCCGCCTTCGAGTTCGCCCAGTGGCCACCGGCCGATGCCGAATCCCTCGATGCGACCGAACTGTACGAGGGGCTGGCGGGCGTCGGACTTCAGTACGGGCCGGTCTTCCGTGGGTTGCAGCGGGCGTGGCGGCGTGATGGCGAGCTCTTCCTGGAGGTCCTGCTGCCCGATCCCGAGCAGGGGGACAAGGATCCCTTCAATCTCCACCCGGCCGCTCTGGACTCCGTGCTGCACTCGATGGCGCTCGGTGGCGCTCTCGGGGAGGCCGCATCCGCATCTGCATCCGTATCCGGTGCCGGATACGACACCGGTGACCGTGAGCCGGGGCGACTGCCGTTCTCGTGGGAAGGGGTGGCGCTGCACGCGGTGGGTGCCACCGCGCTCCGAGCCCGTCTGATGCCCACCGGGCCCGAGACGGTAACCCTTCAGGTCGCCGATGCGTCCGGTCGGCCGGTGGCCACGGTGGATTCGCTGACGCTCCGGCCGATGGCCGTGGATACCCTCGCAGCCGGACCGGCCGACGGCATGGTGCGTGACGCGCTGTTCCAACTGGACTGGACCCAGGTCCCGGCTCCGGAGACCGCCCCGACCAGTTGGGCGGTCATCGATACGGACACTTACGAGGACTCGCCGGGGCCGGGCGGCGACCGGTACGCGGATCTGGACGCGCTGCGTGCTGCGCTCGACGCGGGCGCTCCCGTGCCGGACGTGGTGCTGACCGGGATCGGAACAGCGACGGAACACGGTGGCGCCGACGTCGTACAGGACACGCACGACGCGGTACTGCGAGCCCTGGAGCTGATTCAGGGATGGCTGGGAGACGAGCGGTTCGAGGGGAGCAGGCTGGCCTTCGTGTCGGACGGCGCGGTGGCGGTCCGAGCCGGGGACGGGGTCACCGACCTGCCCGGAGCGGCGGTCTGGGGACTCGTACGGTCGGCGCAGTCCGAGCACCCAGGGCATTTCCAGCTCATCGACACCCCACTGCGCGGAACCACCTTCCCGAACGCAGCCCCGAACGCGGCCCCGAACTCGTCCCCGACCACTACTCCGACCGCTGTCCCGACCCTCTCTGCAGCCGCCACGTCATCGGCTCTCCGTTCCGCCGAGCCCCAGATCGCCGTGCGGGACGGCGCCCTGTTCGCCTGCAGACTCGGCCGGGCCTCGGTGCGGCAGGGGGGCCGGCCGCCGCAGGATCAGCCGACGCCGATGTGGGACACCACGGGCACCGTCCTGGTCACCGGCGCGACCGGCCAACTCGGCGGCATCCTCTGCCGCCACCTGGTGGCCGTGCACGGCGTACGGCATCTGCTCCTGCTCAGCCGCCGGGGATCCGCGGCGCCGACTGCGACCCAACTCGTCGCCGACCTGACGGAACTCGGTGCACACGTCACCCTGGCCGCGTGCGACGCGGCCGACCGCCCGGCGCTCGCGGCCGTACTGGCGGACATCCCCGCCGACCGCCCGCTGACCGGCGTCGTGCACACGGCCGGAGTGCTCGCCGACGCGACGGTGACCTCGCTGACCCCCGCGCAGGTACGGCGGGTACTGCGCCCCAAGGTCGACGCGGCGGTGAACCTGCATGAACTGACGCGTACCGCACCGCTGTCGGCATTCGTCCTGTACTCCTCCGTCTCCGCCGCCCTCGGCGCACCGGGACAGGGCAACTACGCCGCCGCGAACTCCTTCCTGGACGCCCTCGCCGCCCACCGCCGGGCCGAAGGTCTCGCCGGGCTCTCCCTCGGCTGGGGCCTGTGGGCCCCTGCCGGGGCGGGCGACATGACCGGCGGTCTCGACGAGGCGGATCTGCGCCGGATGGCGCGTGGCGGTGTCGTCCCGCTGTCCGCGACGGACGGCGTCGCGCTCTTCGACCTCGCGCCGTCGGCCGGGCGAGCCGCGCTCCTGCCCGTACGGCTCGACCTCGCCGCGCTGCGGGACACGGCCGACCACCTCCCCCCGGTGTTCCGCGCCCTGGTCCGCAGGCCCCGCAGGCGGGCCGCGGAGGCCGCATCGGCCACCTCCGCCTCGCTGGTCGAGCGGCTGAGGCAGCTCTCCGTGGAGGAACGCACGGAAGCAGTACGCGAGTTGGTCCGCGCGCAGGCGGCCACCGTGCTCGGCCACGACACGGCTGACGACGTGGCCCTGGACCAGCCGTTCCGCGACCTGGGCATCGACTCGCTGACCGCGGTCGAATTGCGCAACCAGCTGAACGCCATCACCGGGCTCCGGCTGTCCGCGACGCTGGTGTTCGACCATCCGACCGCGGCGGCCGTCAGCACGCACGTCCTGGAACGGCTGCTCGGCGCCGAGCAGGACCCGGCGAGCCCCGCCCCCTCCCCGACCGGGGCGGCGGCACGGCGAACCGAGGACCGCATCGTCATCGTCGGGATGAGCTGCCGGTTCCCCGGCGGCGTGCGGAACCCCGACGATCTGTGGAACCTGGTGATATCCGGCGCCGACGGGGTCACCCCCTTCCCGGAGGACCGTGGCTGGGACCTGGACGGGCTGTACGACGCCGACCCCGACGCGGGTGGCGCCAGCTACGTCCGCGAGGGCGGATTCCTGCACGACGCCGCCGACTTCGACGCCGCCTTCTTCGGGATCTCGCCGCGCGAGACGGTGGTCATGGATCCCCAGCAGCGCCTGCTCCTCGAAACCTCCTGGGAGGCCGTCGAGTCGGCGGGGATCGACCCCTCCACGCTGCGGGGTGGGCGCACCGGAGTGTTCGCCGGTGTCATGTACCACGACTACCTCGCCCGGTTGCAGACCGTTCCCGAGGGGGCCGAGGGCTTCCTCGGCACCGGCTCCGCGGGCAGTGTCGCCACCGGCCGGGTCGCCTACCTGCTCGGCCTGGAAGGGCCCGCGGTGACCATCGACACCGCCTGTTCCTCGTCGCTGGTCGCACTGCACCTGGCGGCGCAGGCGCTGCGGGAGGGCGAGTGCGCGACGGCTCTGGCCGGTGGTGTGACGGTGATGGCGACCCCCGGTACGTTCGTCGACTTCAGCCGCCAGCGCGGGCTGGCCCCCGACGGCCGGTGCAAGTCGTTCGCCACCGCGGCCGACGGCACCGGGTGGGCGGAAGGCGTCGGCATGCTGCTCCTGGAGCGGGAGTCCGACGCGCGGCGCAACGGGCACCGGATCCTCGCCGTCGTCCGGGGCAGCGCGGTCAATCAGGACGGCGCGTCCAACGGGCTCACCGCACCCAACGGCCCGTCCCAGCAGCGGGTGATCCGCCAGGCACTCGACCGCGCGGGGCTGCGCCCGGCCGAGGTGGACGCCGTCGAGGGACACGGCACCGGTACGGTGCTCGGCGATCCGATCGAGGCGCAGGCGCTGCTCGCCACCTACGGCCAGGACCGCCCGGACGGTGAGCCGTTGTGGCTGGGGTCGATCAAGTCGAACATCGGCCACGCCCAGGCGGCGGCCGGTGTCGGCGGGATCATCAAGATGGTGCAGGCGATGCGGCACGGAGTACTGCCGCCGACCCTGCACGTCGATTCGCCGAGCGAGCAGGTCGACTGGTCGGCGGGCCAGGTGGAGCTGTTGTCCGAGGCGGTGCCGTGGAACCCGGCCGGGCGCCCCCGACGGGCGGGTATCTCCTCCTTCGGGATCAGCGGAACGAACGCCCACGTCATCCTGGAAGCCCCGGACGACGCCTCAACGGCCGCCCCGGAGAAGGCAGTTACGTACAAGGGCCCGGTGCAGGAGCCGCCCGTGGTCCCGCTGCTGGTCTCCGGTCGGAGTGAGGACGCCGTACGGGCGCAGGCGGCGGCCCTTCGAGAGCACCTGACGCGCCATCCCGGGCTCACACCGCTCGACGTCGGGTTCTCGCTCGCCACCACCCGTACGGTCTTCGAGCACCGCGCCCTCGTACTCGGGACCGACCGGGACACCGCACTGGCCGCCCTGGGCGCCATCGCGGCCGGTGGCACCGTTCCCGAGGTGACGCGCGGCCGGTCCGCCGAGCGGCGCATCGCGTTCCTCTTCACCGGACAGGGCAGCCAACGCCCCGGAATGGGCAGGGAGTTGTACGCCTCGTCGGTTGTCTTCGCCGAGGCGCTGGACGCCGTGTGTGCGCACCTGGACCCGCTCCTCGCCCCGCACTTCGACCGGCCGCTGCGGGAACTGCTGTGGGACGAGGAGCCATCGGGGTCCGGAGCCCACGCGCTCGACGGGACCGGCTGCGCGCAGCCCGCCCTGTTCGCCGTCGAGGTGGCGCTGTACCGGCTGCTCGAATCCTGCGGTCTGCGCCCCGACCACCTCGTGGGCCATTCCGTCGGCGAGTTGGCGGCGGCGCACGTGTCCGGTGTGCTCACGCTGGAGGACGCCTGCCGGCTGGTGGCGGCACGTGGCCGGCTGATGCAGGCGCTGCCGCCGGGCGGCGCGATGGTCGCGCTGCGTGCGGCCGAGTCCGAAGTCCTGCCCCTGCTCCGGGACGGGGTGAGCATCGCCGCTGTCAACGGGCCGGACGCCGTCGTACTGTCCGGTGACGAGGCCCCGGTACTGGCCGTGGCCGGGCACTTCGCGGACCGCGCGAGCAAGCGGCTCCGGGTGAGCCACGCCTTCCACTCGGCCCGGATGGAACCGATGCTGGAGGAGTTCCGCGCGGTCGCCGAGTCGGTCACCTACCATCCGGCCCGGATCCCGATCGTGCCGACGCTGGGTGCGGACCTCGCCGACCGGATCGGGGAGGCCGACTACTGGGTACGGCAGGTACGCGAGGGCGTGCGCTTCCACGACGCGCTCGCCCACCTGCGTGCGGAGGGCGTCACCGGCTTCGTCGAACTCGGTCCCGACCCGGTACTGACAGCGGCCGTCCAGGAACTCGAAGAGGCCACCACCGGCATCGGACAGGACGCCGGTACGGGTACGGGTATGGGTGCGAGTACGGGTACAGGGACCGGCAACGGCACCCATGACGGGGCCGGTGACGCGTCGGTGGACGGGCTGCGCCGGACCCCGCCGTTCTTCGCCGCGTCGGTGCTGCGCCGTGGCCGCCCCGAGGCCCGGACACTGGGGACGGTGCTCGGCGGGCTGCTCGCGTACGGCACCCGGGTCGACCGTACGGCGCTCTTCGCGCGCAGCGGCGCCCGGCAGGTCGACCTGCCCACCTACGCCTTCCAGCACCGGCGTTACTGGGCCGAAGGCGGTCCGGCTCCTGCGGCACCGGCCGGTGCCGCAGGTGGCACACATCCGCTGCTCGGTGCGTGCATGCCGCTGCCCGACGGGGGATTCGTCTGCACCGGGAACCTCTCGTCGGCCGCCCACCCGTGGCTGGCCGACCATCTGGTCGACGGAGCCGCGGTCGTGCCGGGCACCGCGCTGCTCGAACTGGCCATTCACGCGGGCGATCACACCGGCTGCCCCCGCGTGGACGAACTGGTCCTGGCGGCGCCGCTCTCCCTCGACCACTCGCGTCCCCGCCGGGTCCAACTGGTGACGGGGCCCGCCGACGAGTCCGGAGACCGTACGGTCCAGCTCTTCTCCCACTTCACCGAAGGCGACGCCAACGGCGGTTCGGTGGGCGGGGAACCGTGGACCCTCCACGCGACCGGAACCCTGACAGCTGCCGGAACAGCCGCCGCCACAGCCGCCGCCACAACGGCCGGTACGGAGCCCGGTACGAAGGCCCGTACGGAGCCCGACCCGTTCGACGCCACGGTCTGGCCGCCCGAGGGCGCCCTTGAGGTGCCCGTCGACGGCCTCTACGACACGCAGGACAGCGAGCGCGACGGGGACCACGGCGGAGAGCCCGCGCGTCCCGTGACCGGTGTGGCCTACGGACCCGCCTTCCGGGGGCTGCGCGCCGCCTGGCAGCGCGAGGGCGAGCTGTACGCGGAGGTCGCCCTGCCCGAACCGGTACACGACGACGCACCGCGCTACGGTCTGCATCCCGCCCTGCTCGATGCCGCCCTGCACGGCCTGGCGTACCTGCTGCCGGGCGCGGCCGGACGGCTCGTACCGTTCTCCTTCAGCGATGTCGAGCTGCACGCCCAGGGCGCCGCCGTACTGCGCGTACGGCTGACGGCGACCGGTACCGAACAGGTGGCCGTCAGCGCCGCCGACGTTTCCGGCGGGCCGGTGCTCTCGGCCGGTTCGCTGACCCTGCGCCCGCTGGCTGCCCCGGCCCACGGAACCGTCTCCCGGACGGGCTCCCGTGCCGCCGCTCCCACCAACTCCCGCACCGGCGACTCGATGTTCCGCGTGGAGTGGACCCGGGCAGTGCCCGAAGGAAGCGACAGCGGCAGCGCGGTCCGGGACTCCCGGCGCTGTGTGCTGGTCGGCTCAGACGTCCTGGGGATCGCGGGTCCGCTCGCCGAAGCGGGCGTTCCGGTGGAGTCCTTCGTGGATCTCGATGCCCTGACGGCCGCCGTGTCGACCGGGATGACGCTTCCCGAGATCGTCCTGGTCTGCTGCGCGGGCCGCGCCGGGAGCGACCCCGCCGACGCGGTACGGGAGGTCACGGCCACGGCGCTCACCACGGTGCACTCCTGGCTGGCGGAGACACGGTTCGCGGGCTCCCGGCTGGCGTTCGTGACCCGGGGCGCACTCGGTACGCACGGCGGGCGGCCCGACGACCTCGCGTCCGCACCCCTGTGGGGCCTCGTACGGACCGCGCAGTCGGAGAACCCCGGCAGGTTCGTGCTCGTGGACATCGACGGCAGCACCGGCTCCGTGCTCGCCCTGCCCGCCGCACTCGACACTGCTGAGCCCCAACTCGCCGTCAGAGACGGCGTATTGAACAAGGCGCGGCTGGTCCGGTGTGCCGTTCCCGAGCAGCGGCGACCGGGCTCCGAGTGGGACCCGGAAGGCACCGTCCTCGTCACCGGCGCCACCGGCGCCCTGGGCGGACTGGTCGCCCGGCACCTCGTCACCGGGAGGGGCGCCCGGCACCTGCTGCTCCTCAGCCGCAGTGGGCCGGCCTCCCCGGCGGGCGAGAGCCTGCGGAAGGAACTCACCGCGCTGGGCGCGGACATCACCCTGGTCGCCTGCGACGCGGGGAACAGGGACGCCCTCGCGGCCGTACTGAAGGCCGTGCCGCAGGAGCACCCGCTCACCGTGGTGCTGCATCTGGCGGGCGTACTCGACGACGGGGTGATCGGCTCGCTCACCCCGGACCGGTTCGACACGGTGTTCCGCCCCAAGGTCGACGCGGCGCTGAACCTGCACGAGCTGACCCGGTCCGCGCCGCTCGCCGACTTCGTCCTCTTCTCCTCGTCGGCGGCGACGTTCGGCACACCCGGCCAGGCCAACTACGCCGCTGCGAACGCCTTCCTCGACGCCCTGGCCGAACAGCGGACCGCCGACGGCCTGCCCGCCACCTCGCTCGCCTGGGGTGCCTGGGAGCACGGGATGGCCGGGCGGCTGGACGGTGTGGACCGCAACAGGATGGCCCGCGGCGGAGTGCTCGCCCTCGGCGACGAGGAAGGGCTCGCGCTCCTCGACGCGGCGCTGCGCGTCGACGCCGCGTCGCTCGTCCCCGTACGCATCGACACCGCGGCCCTCGGTGCCCACCCGGCCCCGTTGCTGAGCGGCCTCGCCCGCCCGGCGGCGCGCCGCGTCGCGGCCACGGGCGGGACCGGGCCCTCTCTGGCCGGGCGGCTGCGCGGGCTGGACCGGGCGGGGCGGCGGCGCGAAGTGCTCGCGGCGGTGCGCGGTGCCACCGCGGCCGTGCTCGGGCACGCCTCGCAGGAGGCGGTCGAGCCGGACCAGGCGTTCCTCGAACTCGGCCTCGACTCACTGACCGCCGTGGAACTGCGCAACGCACTGGCCGCGACGACCGGCCTCAGGCTGCCCGTCACCGTGACCTTCGACCACGCGTCCCCGCTCGCCCTCGCCGTGCATCTGGAGGCCGAACTGGGCGGCGGGGACACGTCGGAGACCACGGGGGCGGGGATCACCGGGGCGGAGACAGCAGGAGACGCTGCGGTGGCGCGGCCCGGCCGGTCCGCACCGGACGAGATCATCGGACGGCTGTTCCGTCAGGCCTGCGAGGACCGGCGGCTGCGCGAGGGCTTCGAGCTGCTGCAGAGCGTCGCCAATCTGCGCCCCACCTTCACCGATGCCGCCGAGGTGAGCGAACTGCCCACCTCGGTCCGCCTCGCCAGAGGTCCGGCGCCGGTCCGGCTGGTCTGCTTCAGCTCCCAGGTGGCGCTCGCAGGTGTGCACCAGTACGCGCGGTTCGCCTCGGCGTTCCGCGATGTCCGGGACGTCGTCGCCCTCGCGGTCCCCGGGTTCGCCGACGGCGAGCCGCTGCCGGCCACCGACGAGGCGCTGGTGGGGCTGCTGGCCCGGATGGTGCGCGAGCAGGTCGGCGACGAGCCGTACGCCGTGCTCGGGTCCTCCTCCGGGGGCATCCTGGCGCACGCCACGGCCGCCCGGCTGGGCGAGGAGGGCCGGGCCCCCCGGGGTGTGGCGCTGCTCGACACCTACGTACCGGGTGACGACTCCCTCGGCCAGTTCGAGGATCAGCTCCTCGGCGGGATGTTCGAGCGCGAGGCCGGCTTCGCCCGGATGGACGCGGCCAGGCTGTCGGCGATGAGCTGGTACTTCAACCTGCTGGGCGACTGGGCCCCGAAGCAACTCGCGGCGCCGGTACTGCTGGTGCGGGCCGGGGAGCCCATGGCCGGCGGGGAGTCGCTCGCACCGGAGCAGTGGCAGACGCAGTGGACGGCGGCGGACACCGTCGTGGACGTCCCCGGGAACCACTTCACGATGATGGAGGACCTGGCGGGCACGACCGCCCGGGTGGTCGACGACTGGCTCCGCACCCTGGAGGCGTGACGGCTCTGGCCGAACCCCGCAGCCCACCCCGACCGGACCCGACAGGACCGGACCCGACCGGACCGGGACAACGAGGCGAGCCGTGTCGCTGCTCGGGGGAAGTCGCAGCGACACGGCTCTTTCGGCCGTGCGGACGGCCGTTCGTGGGGGCCGGATCAACCGGCCGGTACAGCAGCGGAGTTGACCGGAGTCACTCCTGCCGGGGGGCCCATTGGAACCGGCGGATGGCGACGACCGCCCCGGCCAGGCCCCAGATCAGCAGCACCGCGAAGTTCTTCCACGGCACCCCCGAGTGCTCGGCGAACGCACTGAGCAGGGCCTCGTTGAACGGCCGCACCGGCAGCGCCGCCGAGATGCTGTTCAGCGTGCCGGAGTGGATCGGCATGTACGTGCCGGAGATGAAGACCAGCGGGAAGAGGATCAGCTGCACGACCGACGGCGCGGCCTCGGCGTTGCGGATCAGGGAGGCCACCGCGACCCCCAGGGCGCAGAAGCTGGCAGATCCCAGTACGAGGGTCACCGCGATCGCGGGCCACTGGGAGCCCGCCGGGAACGGGACCCCGTAGAGCCTGCCGACACCGATGATCAGCGCGACGTCCACGATGCTGACGACGATGCAGTGCGCGAGCAGCCCCAGGAAGTAGATGTACGTCGGCAGGGGCGTCGCCCGCACGCGCTTGAGGATGCCGTTCTGCCTGCGGGTCGACAGCACGATCGCCAACTGGCTGTAACAGGCGCCCAGTACGGAGACCGCGGCGACGGTGGAGACGTAGTACTGGAGCGCCGACCGCCCGTAGAAGAAGTCACTGCTGCCCACGGCGCCGAACAGCGCACCGAAGATCGCGATGACCACGACCGGGAAGAGGAAGGTGAAGAACGCGCTCTGCGGATTACGCCAGAAGGTGAGCTGCTCGTAGCGGATCTGGTGCCACAGCAACGCCCAGTCACGGTGCGGGGACCGGCGGACGTCGGCAGCGGCGGTGACGGTACTCACCGTGCGCTCCTCTCCAGTGTGTGTTCCGGTGCGCCTGCGCCCTGGTCCGTCAGATGCAGATAGACGTCCTCCAGGCTCGGCCGGTCGACCGACAGCCGGTCGAGGACCGTGCCCCGGTCGAGGGCCCAGCCGGTCAACTGGTGCAGCGTCCGCGTCGGTTCGGCGGACTCGACCACGATCAGCCCGTGTGCGGGCTCGGACATCCCGTGCGCGGGTGCGGCGTCGACCGGGAGGTCGGAGAGCGCGCACCCCTCGGGCAGGGCGAAGCTGATCCGGGCCTTGGCGGTGTCCCGGCCGCCGAGCGTCTCCGGCGTCCCCTCGGCCACGATCTCGCCCTTGGAGATCACCGCCACCCGGTCCGCCAGCTCCTGGGCCTCTTCCATGTAGTGCGTGGTGAGCACGATGGTCATCCCGGCGTCGCGCAGATCGCGTACGAGCTGCCAGGCACCCCGGCGCGCGTTCGGGTCGAAGCCCGTCGTCGGCTCGTCGAGGAAGAGCACGCCCGGGTTGCCGATGATGCCGAGCGCCAGGTCCAGGCGCCGCTTCTGACCGCCGGACAGCGCTCTGACCTTGCGGTTCTCCTGACCGGCGAGGTCGACCAGCGTGATCACTTCGGCGACGTCACGCGGCGACGGGTAGTACCCCGCATTGCGCGCGATCGTCTCACGGACCGTCAGATACGGTTCCACGGCGATGTCCTGGAGCACCAGGCCGATCCGCTCGCGCAGAGCCCGTTCCGTGGAGGTGTCACCCGGATCGAGCCCCAGCACCTCGGCGCGACCGCTGTCCCGGGTGCGGAAGCCCTCCAGGATCTCCATCGTGGTGGTCTTCCCGGCGCCGTTGCGGCCGAGCAGCGCGAATATCTCCCCGTGCTCGACGGAGAAGCTCACCCCGTGCACGGCCCGCAGCGTGCCGTACGTCTTGTGCAGGTCCTCGACCACCACCGCGCTAGACATGCGCGACCCGGCCCGGGTGCGGGTGGCGGCGGACGTGCGACGGTCTCAGGTGCGTGTGCACTGGATCTCCAGCGTCAGATCGAGGTAGCGCCCGGTCATCCCGCGGGACCCGGTCACCCCGAACTCCAGCCGGTCGATCCGCGTCGTGGCCACGGCGCTGAACGCACCGGGGGCGGTCCGCGACTCCTGGATCGCCAGGGTGACCGGCCTGGTCACCTCGCGCACGGTCAGCTGCCCGGTGATGCCGGTGGCGTCGACGCTCTCGGAGACGAAGGTCATCGTCGGATAGCGGCCGGTGTCGAGGAAGGTCTTCGACCGTACGGTCGAGTCCCGCTTCTCGGTCCCCGTCTCGAAGCTGGCCGTGTCGATCTCGACGCGGACGCTCGACTCCCCGAGCGGTTCGGCGACATCGACCGTCCCGCCGCGGATCGCGAAGGTGCCGAGCACCGAGCCGAGACCGAACATGTGCTTGGTCCTGAACTTGATGACCGAACTGCTGGTGTCGATGTCGTAGCGGCCCAGCTGGGGAGTCGCGGCCCCGTTGCCCCGGTTCGTTTCCATGCACCCATTACACGGCGTCCGGACGGCGAACAGCAGGGCCGCCGGTCGGTCGTGAAGGAGACGAACGTCCGGTCGTACGGGGCGGGATGCGACTTTCGTAGGTTGCGCCCCGGCCGGGGGTCTGCTTGTCGGCGGAGGCACACCCCGCGGACCCGCGCGTGGCATAACGTGTGCCGCGTGAGAGAAGAGCGCTGGCACCGTCGGCACCGGGTCGCCGTGGACGTGGTGATCGCGGTCTTCTTCGTACTGCTCGACACCGGGGCCACGCTCGCCGGCGCGACCTGGTGGCCGGACCACCCGGGGCCGCTCGCCGAGGTGTTACTGGGGGTGCAGGCCCTCGCCTGCGGCTCACTCGTCCTGCGCCGCCGCGCCCCGCTGACGGTCGTCGCCGTGCTCGGCGCGTTCACCCTGGCCGTGACGCTGCTGATCTCCCCGGCGCACGCGCTGACCCCGGCCCGCCCCGGCAACGTGTGGGCGCCCTACGCGACGGCGCTCGCCGCCACCGGGCCGCTGTTCTACGGGACGAGCCGCCGGACCGCGTTCGTCGCTCTGACCGGGTTCACGCTCATCGTCGCGCGGGTCTGGCAGCCCACGGCCACCATCATCACGATCGGCCTGCTCCGCACCGTGTCCGGGCCGCTGCTCGGCCTGTACCTGGACGCCCGACGCCGCCTGGTGCTCGCGCTGACCGAGCGGGCCGAGCGGGCCGAGCGGGAACACCATCTGCTCGCCGAGCAGGCCCGCGACGAGGAACGGGCCCGGCTGGCGGGGGAGATGCACGACGTGGTCACCCACCGGGTGAGTCTGATGGTGCTCCAGGCCGGTGCACTGCAGATGACGGCGCGCGACGAAGCGACCCGGCGGGCCGCGGAGGAACTGCGCGCCGCGGGCTGCCAGGCACTGGACGAACTCCGGGACCTGGTGGGCATTCTGCGCACCGCCCCGGAGGAGGACACCACACCGTCGGCGGACGGATTCACCACGCTCATCGCCGAGTCGGCCGCGGTCGGCATACCCACCGAACTGGTCGAGGAGGGCGACCGGTCGCTCGCCTCGCCGGTCGTCGGCCGTACCGCGTACCGCATCGTGCGGGAGGCGCTGACCAACGTACGCAAACACGCGCCCGGCGCGCGGGTCACCGTGCGCGTCGAGTACGAGGAGGCCCAGTTGCGGGTCACGATCCACAACACGCCCCCCACCGGCAGACCCAGCAGCGCCCTGGTCGAGACCGGGTCCGGCCTCGGCATCGTCAACCTCAGGCAGCGCATCGAACTGGTCCACGGCACCCTGCGCGCCGGACCCGCGCCGGACGGCGGGTTCTGCCTCGCGGCGACCCTGCCCGCCTACGTACCTACTGCGGAATCGGCGGTGTGAGTCATGATCCGGGTAGTGGTGGTGGACGACGAGCCGATGGTCTGCGTGTTCCTGCGCACGATCCTCGGCTCCGCCCCCGACATCGAAGTCGTCGACGAGGCGCACGACGGGGCGGCCGGTGTCGACGCGGTGGTACGCAGCAGGCCGGACGTCGTACTGATGGACCTGCGGATGCCGGGCGTCGACGGGCTCACCGCGATCGAACGCATCGGCCGGCTCCCCGACCCGCCGCCCATCGTGGTGCTGACGACGTTCGACGCCGACCAGTACGTGATGCGCGCGCTGCGGGCCGGTGCGGCGGGCTTCCTGGTCAAGTCCACCCCGCCGGAGGACCTGATAGGACTGGTACGGGTGGCCGCCGAGGGCCACACCGTGCTGTCCGCGGTGGCGGCCCGCAGGCTGGTCGCCGCGTCGACGGACACCTCGTCCGCGCGGGACCGGGCCCGGCAGCTCGTCGCGACGCTGACCGAGCGGGAGACCGAGGTGCTCGCCTGCCTCGGCGAGGGTCTGTCCAACGCGCGGATCGCGGCCCGGCTCCACCTCTCCGAGGCGACGATCAAGGGCTATGTGTCACGGATGCTCGACAAGCTGAGCTGCGCGAACCGCACCCAGGCCGGACTGATCGCGCACGAGGCGGGTGTCGTCCCGGCCCAGGAGCAGTGATCCCGGGCCCGGTCGATCCCTGACCCGGCCCGGGGACAGGGGCAGCCGGAGCCTGCCGCGTCAGACCGTCCAGGGATCGGTCCGGCGCTCGGCGACCAGCTTCTCCAGTACCGGAATCACATCGGCCGGTGCCGGACGCGCCAGCGCCTCCTCGCGCAGCCGGTCGGAGTTCTCCTGGAAGGCCGCGTCGGACAGGATCCGCGCGGTCCTCTCCCGCACCTGCCCCGCCGTGGCGCTGGCGCTTTCGAGCAGCAGCCCCGCGCCCTGGCTCTCCAGACCGGCCCCGCGGTAGATCTGATCGGCCACCGGGGTGGTGACGGTGAGCTGCGGGACGCCGTGGACCAGCGCGTTGGCGTAGCTGCCGAAACCGCCGTGGTGGATCAGCACCGAACAGCTCGGCAGCAGCGCGTGCAGCGGCACGGACTCCACCACCCGGACGTTCGCCGGCAGCGCCCCCAACTCCCTTACCTGCGAGGGCAGCAGCGCGGCCACCACCTCGGCGTCCAGCTCCGCCAGGGACTCCAGGATGTCGGACTTCGACACGTAGTCACCGCCGTAGCGCTCGGTGTTCGACGCGCCGAGACTCAGACAGATCCGGGGGCGTTCCGGCGGCGTCCGCAGCCAGGCGGGCACCACCGCGGGACCGTTGTACGGCACGAAGCGCACCGGGGCCCGCGCCACCCCGGTGTCGATGGCGAGGCTGTCGGGCAGCGGGTCCAGGGTCAGCTGACCGGTGGTCGACTCGGGGGAGTAGGTACCTCCGAACTGCTCCGTGCGCTCGGTGAGCCAGCCGCCCAGCGGGTCCCTGGCCCGTTCGTCGGCCGGGGCCTCGGCGGCGAGCTTCAGGAACAGCTGGCGCTTCTTCACCCACACGTCGGCGAAGCACAGCGACCGCACGTGCGCGGCACCCGCCACGCCCGCGGCGATCGGCCCCGCGTAGGTCAGCGGATCCCAGACGACGAGATCGGGCCGCCAGTCCCGGGCGAACGCCACCAGGTCGTCGATCATCGGCTCGTTGTACATCGCGCACCCGTACGCCCCGAGCTGGGCGCGGTCGAACTCCTCCTGGTAGGTGGGGTTCGGCGGATCGAGCTCACTCCAGTTGACCGAGTCCCACTGCTGCGTCTCGCGGTTCGCGCTCATCGCCGCGCTGATGCCGTCGTTGCTGCCCACCGCCACCGCGGTCATGCCGGTACGGGCGATGACGTCGACGAACTCCGCGGTACTGGCGACACGGACCTCGTGACCGGCGGCCCGCGCGGCCCAGGCGAGCGGGGTCAGACAGAAGAGATGGGACTTCTCGGGGATGGTCGCGAACAGCACGCGCACGGTGGACTCCTGGGTGGACGGGTGATCCGGTGCGGGTCCAGGTTCGTCCGCTCCCCGGCCGGCGGGGGCGGTGGCCCGCGGAGTCGGGGGAAACACCCAGAGTTCGGTCCGGCAAGGGGGGACGCGGGTGCCCGGGAAGGCGATCCGTGTGAATAGTGAGCGACGGGCCCCGGGGTCCGCGAGCCCCGGTTGTCCAGTGAGGGGTCCGAGTGTCCAGCGAGCCAGAGAGGCTGCCCATGCGCGCAGTGGGGAACGACGGCCCGGCGCCGCCCGTCGCCGTCGTGCTCGGTGGCGCCGGATTCGTCGGCCGCCATGTCTGTACGGTGCTGCGGGCCGCGGGCTGGGCGGTGACCGCCGTGGTGCGCCGGGCCGCCGCGGCGCCCCCCGGCTGCGGAACGCTCCGGATCGACGCCGTACGGGCGGACGCCGCCACGCTCACCGAGGCGCTGGTACGCCTGCGGCCCACCCTGGTGGTCAATGCCGCGGGTGCCCTGTGGGACGTCACCGACGAGGAACTCACCGAGGGCAATGTGACGCTGGTCGGGCGTCTGGTGTCGGCGGTGGCGGCCCTGCCGGGACCGGTCAGGCTGGTGCACATCGGCTCGTCCTACGAGTACGGCAGCGTCCCCGGGCACACCGCCCTGTCGGAGTCCGCCCCGTGCGCCCCGGCCAGCGGGTACGCCAGGACCAAACTCGCCGGAACCCGCACCGTCACCGGCGCCGTCCGGGACGGCCGTATCGACGCCGTCGTCCTGCGGGTCACCGTCTCGGTCGGCCCCTACGCCTCACGGCACAGCCTGCTCGGCGGGCTGGCCCTGCAACTCGCTGAACAACCAGGTGAGTTGAAGCTTCCGCCGATCTACGGGGTGCGGGACCTCATCGATGTCCGGGACGTCGCCGACGCCGTACTGGCCGCGGCGGACGCGCCGGAGGTCCCGCCGGTCGTCAACATCGGCGCGGGTGTCGGAGTCGCACTGACCGACGCCGTGGACGCGCTGATCCGGATCGCGGGCTCGACCGCCGCGGTCGTCCGCACCCCGGCGCCGACCGTACGCCGCGACGCCGGGACCGGAGAGCAGCCGCTCGACGTCGGCCTGGCGCTGCGGGAGCTGGGATGGTCCCCGGCGCGGACGCCGGCGGACGCGCTGCGGGCCCTGTGGGACAGCGTCGCCCCACCCGCCGACGGCCCCGGCGTACCCCTTACGACCCTCGCAGTGGACGGAGAGAGCATTCATGGCTGACCCCGATGTGCAGTCCATACTGGAGCAGACCCGCAAGCTTCACCGTGACCGGGCCTCGGCCGGGAGCGAGTTCGTTCCCGGGGTCACACCGATCCTGCCGTCGGGTGCGGTCCTCGACGAGGACGACCGTGCCGCGCTCGTGGAACAGGCCCTGGAGATGCGGATCGCGTCCGGTGCCCAGGCACTGCTCTTCGAGCGGAAGTTCGCCAGGACCATCGGTGTCCGCAAGGCACACCTGACCAACTCGGGATCGTCCGCCAACCTCCTCGCGCTCTCCTCGCTGGCGGTGCCGGAGCTGGAGGACCGCAGACTGCGGCCGGGCGACGAGGTGATCACCGTGGCGGCGGGCTTCCCCACCACGGTCAACCCGATCATCCAGTGCGGTCTGGTGCCCGTCTTCGTGGACGTGGACCTGGCGACGTACAACACGACGGTCGAGCGGATCGAGGCGGCGCTCACCCCGCGCACCAAGGTCATCATGCTGGCGCACACCCTGGGCAACCCCTTCCCGGTCGCCGAGGTCGCCGAACTGGCAGCGCAGCACGACCTGTTCCTCATCGAGGACAACTGCGACGCGGTGCTCTCCACGTACCAGGGCCGCAACACCGGCACCTTCGGTGACTACGCCACCGTGAGCTTCTACCCGGCCCACCACCTCACCACCGGTGAGGGCGGCTGTGTCCTCACCAACACCCTGGAGCTGGCCCGGATCACCGAGTCGATGCGGGACTGGGGACGGGACTGCTGGTGCGAGCCGGGCGAGGACAACAAGTGCCTCAAGCGCTTCAACTACCAGATGGGCGACCTGCCGCACGGGTACGACCACAAATACATCTTCTCGCACGTCGGCTACAACCTGAAGGCCACCGACATCCAGGCGGCCCTCGGTCTGACACAGCTCGCCAAGCTCCCCGATTTCGTCGCGGCCCGCAAGCGCAACTGGCAGCGGCTGCGCGACGGCCTCGACGGGGTGCCGGGGCTGCTGCTGCCCGAGGCCACCCCCGGCAGCGACCCGAGCTGGTTCGGCTTCGTCATCACCCTCACCGACGACGCGCCCTTCAGCCGCCCGGAGCTGGTGGACTTCCTGACGGCGCGCAGGATCGGCACCCGGCTGCTGTTCGCGGGCAACCTCACCCGGCACCCCGCGTACCGCCACGAGACGTACCGGGTCAGTGGCGAGCTGACCAACAGCGACATCATCACCGACCGGACGTTCTGGATCGGTGTGTACCCGGGGATCACCGGCGAGATGGTCGACTACATGGTCGCCTCCCTCCGGGAGTTCGTCGCCAAGCCGCACTGAGCTGAACAGATGGGAGGCGGGCGGGCGGGCGCCTGCTCGCTCCCCGTCCGGCCGGGGAGTCAGCCGCGGGCCAACTCCTCCATCCGGGCCGCGAGTTCGACGGGTGTCGGTCGCCGGAGGTTGTCCTCGCGCAGCCCGGCCGCTGCCTTCAGGTAGCGCGGCTCGCCGAGCAGTTCCACGGCCGCCGCACGGATGGACTCCGCGTCCGCCGGATGCCCGGACAGCCGGAGCCCGGCCCCGGCGCCGGTCAGCCGTTCCGCGACGCGGGTCTGCTCGGTGGCGAAGGTGATCGCCAGCTGCGGCACCCCGGCGGCCAGCGCGGTCATCGTGCTGCCCGCGCCTCCGTGGTGCACCACCAGGTCGCAGTGGTCGAGCAGCAGCCGCAGCGGACAGCGCTCCAGCACCCGGACGTCCGGCGGTACGTCACCGAGCGCCGCCACGTCGTCCCTGGTCGCGGTGAGGACCAGCTCGGCGTCGAGACCGCTGAGCGCCTCGACGATCCGCGGCAGCAGGTAGGAGCGCGGACCGGACATCGAGGTGAGCGCGGTGGACCAGGTCACCGCGATCCGGGGCCGGGTCCGGCCCGCCGCGCCCAGCCACTCCGGAGCCACCCCACCGCCGTTGTACGGGACGAAGCGCACCGGCAGCCGCTCACCGCGCACGGGCGGCCGGAGCGCGGACGGACAGGGGTCGATGACGTACTCGATCGCATCGGCGCCGAAGGGCGCACAGCCGTACCGCTCGAAGGAACGGCCGAGGTCCTGCGGCAGGATGTCGAGACCGCGGTCCTCGTGCGTGCCGACCGGGCCCCACAGGGCGAGCGCCGCCGGGATGCCCAACACCCGTGCGGCGAGCAGCCCTTCGGTACTCACCGGGTCGTGCACCACGGCATCGGGGCGCCAGCGCCGGGCGAACCGGACCGCCTCGTCGTGCCCGTGGGCGGAGCGGCGCGCGTACTGCGGCTCGACGGACCGCCGGTACTCCGCGAGGTCGAAGTCACCGAGCGCCGACATCGGGGCACCGGTCAGCGGGTGGAGGGGCAGCCAGGGGTACGCCCACTCGCCGCGCAGCGCCTCCCGTACGTAACTCATCCGGTTGTGCACCGCCACGTCCATGCCGTCGAGCACCGGCACCGGCAGCAGACCTGCCCGGGTGACCGGCGCGGACTGCGAGGGCGGGCACAGCACCCGCACCTCGTGCCCGCCCGCCTGCAGGGCCCAGCCCAGCGGTACGGCCGCGGCGTAGTGGGTGGGCCAGGACGACACGGAGAACAGCACGCGCACGGGAGACCTCCGGTGGCTGGTCCCCGGGCCGGCCGCCGCGGGCCCGGGGGTGAGCCGAACCCTAGTGTCGCGACCCCCGATGACCTGGGCGGACGCCGTGCCCGGTGCCGCACTCTGGGGAAAGTCGCAGACTCCGGGCACGGCCGGTGCCACGGTGACCACGGCGGTCCAGGATGGGCCGCACATCACGCCGGCCAGAGGCGTGGTCCGGCCGGGGAACGGTCCGGCCGAAGCCTGGCCCGGTCGGCCACCGAAACCCCGTGGGGGGACATGTCTGACATCGAGCCTGTCGGCATCGCGGTGCTCGGCGCCGCCGACATCGCCTGGCGGCGCACCGTACCGGCCATCCGACGCTGCGCCGGGCTGCGGCTGGAGGCCGTCGCGAGCCGCACCCCGGAGAAGGCGCGGGCCTTCGCCGACGCCTTCGACTGCGAGGCCGTGACCGGGTACGAGCGGCTGCTCGCGCGTGAGGACGTGGCTGCCGTCTACATTCCGCTGCCGAACGCCCTGCACGAGGAGTGGGCCGAGGCCGCCCTGCGCGCCGGTAAGCACGTCCTGGTGGAGAAGTCGCTGACCACCAGTGCGGCAGCGGCCACCGCACTGGTGCGGACGGCGGAGACCGCGGGGCTCGCGTTCATGGAGAACTTCGCCTTCCTCGGGCACCCCCAGCACGACCGGGTGCGCGAACTGATCGCCGACGGCGTCATCGGGGAACCCCAGGTGGTCAGCGCCTCGTTCGGAATCCCGCGGGCCGACTCCGGACTCATCAGGTACAGCCGTGAACTCGCGGGCGGCGCGCTGCGGGAGACCGGCTGCTACCCCGTCCGGCTCGCCCAGCTCCACCTCGGCGACGGCATCGGTGTGCTGGGCGCGCGACTGCGGTACGACCCGGACAGCGGGGTCGACGTCTCCGGCTCGGTGCTGCTGGCCGACAGCGCCGGGCTCACCGCCCAGTGCGACTTCGGGCTGACCCACGCCTACCGCAACACGTACGCGGTGTGGGGCAGCGAGGGCCGGATCGAGGTGGACTGGGCCTTCACCCCGCCCCCCACGACGCGGCCGGTGATCCGGCTGCACCGCGCGGACTCCAGGGAGGAGCGTGTGCTGCCCGCCGCCGACCAGTTCCTCGGCGCGGTCACCACCTTCGCCGAGGCCTGCGCCGACCCGTCGGGGCACCGGCGGCACGGCACGGACGCCGTGCGCCAGGCGACGCTGCTCGAATCGGTGGTCCGCCGGGCGGGCGCCGCGGACCCGGCCGGGCCGTCGGCGGTCCACGACGCGAGGAGCGCTCATGTCCCTGCCTAGCGAGCCGCGGTCCACGGCGCCCCTGCCTGAAGCGGCCCTGCCTGAAGTGCCCCTGTCCGAAGTGCCGAGGTCCGAAGTGACGGTGTCCGAAGCGCCCGTGTCCCGGCACATCCTCTGGTTCGGCTTCCCCGCGTACAGCCACCTCAAGGCCTCCCTCGGCATGGTCGAGGAGCTGATCCGGCGCGGACACCGCGTCACCTACGTCGTGGCCGACCGGCTCGCCGACCGGGTCGCCGAGACCGGTGCGCGGGTCGTTCCGTACTCCTCGGTGTTCCCCGCCTCCCTGAGCGGGGAGGAGACCGCGACGACCATGATGGTCGCGTTCCTGCGCGAGAGCTTCGCGCCCCTGGAGACCGCGCTGGGCAGCGTGGCCGACGATCCGCCCGACCTGATCGTGCACGACGCGCTCGCCTCCGACACGGCCGCCGTGCTGAGCCGGAAGTACGGTGTGCCGACCGTACGGACGTACGCGGGGTTCGGCACCAACAGTCACGTGCCGCAGAACGGCACCGAGGCCGATCCCACGCACACCCCGCCCGATCCGGGCGACCCGCGGCTGGCCGAGCTGGGGGGCGAACTCGCCGCCCGTATCACGGCGGCCGGGGTGGGCGACCTGCTCTCCACCGGACCGGCCAGCGGCGACGACGCGGTGCTCGACATCTCCTTCGTCACCCGTGAGTTCCAGATGCGGGGCGACACCTTCGGCGACGAGTACCTCTTTGCCGGACCCTGCCTGCGCGCGTCGGACTTCAGCGGGCGGTGGACACCTCCGGCGGGCACCGGACCGCTGCTGCTGGTCTCGCTCGGTACCACCGCCAACCAGCACCCGGACTTCTTCCGGACGTGCGCGAAGGCGTTCGCGGACACGCCCTGGCACGTGGTGATGACGCTCGGCGGGGGAGTGGACCCGGCGGAGCTGGGGATGCTGCCGCCCAACGTCGAGGCACATCAGTGGATCCCGCATCTCGCGGTGCTCGAACACGCCACCGTGTTCGTCTGCCAGGGCGGTGTCGGAAGCCTGATGGAGGCGGCCCACCAGGGCGTCCCCGTCGTGGTGGTGCCGCAGCAGTGGGACCAGCACGCCACTGCCCGTCAGGTGAGGGACCTGGGCATGGGGCAGTGGCTCCACCCCGGTGATCTCGACGCCGACGGGCTGCGGGCCGCCGTCGAGGAGGTGGCCGCCGATCCGGACGCCGGGCGGCGCGCTCGGGAGATGAGCCGTTCCGTGCGGACGGCGCCGGGAGCGCCCGGCGTCGCCGACCGGCTGGAGTCGCTCATGTCCGGCCCGAACTGAGCCCGGCCGCCGGTGGGAACGGACCGCCGGTGGGAACGGGCCGCCGATGGGAACAGACCGGCGGCCGGGCGGATCCGGTGGGCCACGCAGCCACGGCACCAGGTGCAGGCCGGTGCCCGCGTGGCCCACCGGTCCGTTCAGACCGCGCCGGCGGAACCGCTCCCGTGTACGGCGGGCAGATCGAGTGCCCCCGGAGCGAGCGCCGGAACCGCGCCCGTCCTCGCGGCCAGGCCCAGCAGCGAGCGGACCGCCTGGTAGCCCGACTCACCGAGGTCCTCGGTGTACGCGTTGACGTAGAGACCGATGTGCTGGTCCAGCACCTCGGTCTCCATCTCCTGCGCATGGGCGCGCACGTACTCCCGGGACGCACCCGGATCCGCCCAGGCGTACCGGACCGAACCACGGATCGCGTCGGCGATCCCGGCCAGACGCTCCGCACCCAGATCCCTGCGGGCCACGATGGCCCCGAGCGGGATGGGCAGCCCGGTGCGGGCCTCCCACGCCTCGCCGAGGTCGACGACGCGGTGCAGTCCGTACGTGTGGAAGGTGAACCGCGCCTCGTGGATGACCAGTCCGGCGTCCACGCTGCCGTCCCGGACCGCCGGCATGATCTCGTGGAACGGCATCACCACGGTCCGTACGCTGCCGCCGGGCAGTGCCCGCTCGGCCCACAGCCGGAACAGCAGATACGCGGTGGAGTGCTCCGTGGGGATCGCGACGGTCCCGCCGTCCAGGTCCGCAGGGTCGCGGACTCCCCGGGTGAGCACCAGCGGCCCGCAGCCGTGCCCGAGTGCGCCGCCGCAGGGCAGCAGCGCATACCGGTCGAGCACCCGGGGCAGTGCCGCGTAGGAGATCTTCAGCACGTCCAACTCGCCTTTCTCGGCGAGTGAGTTGGTGACGTCGATGTCGGCGAGGGTGACCTCGGGCGGGACCGCCCCCGGCAGCAGCCCCGACGTCCACGCGTGGAAGACGAAGGTGTCGTTGGGACACGGCGAGTGGGCGAGCGTCAGCGGTGTGGCCGGGGTAGTCGGTGTGGCTGGTGTGGTCATCGGGTGGCTCCTGCCGCCGGGGCGGCCGACATGTCCCACAGGCCGAGGTACTTGTTCGGCGAGTCCTCGGGGATGCGCTCCAGCGGCGTCCCCAGGCCGAACGGCGGCAGCGCGAGGTCGAGCTTCGCGTGCAGCAGGCTCGGCGCGTCCATCCGGTCGGAATTGGTGAACTCGCCCCGCGCCACGCCGGGATCGCTGGTGTAACTGGTGGTGAGCAGCAGCCGGCAGGACTTCCTGAACCGTTCGAGCGCGGCCAGGATCATGTCGTTCGGCAGATGGATGAAGACGTCCCGGCAGATCAGCAGGTCGGCCGGGCGCGGTTCGTCCACCGTGATGTCGACGACTTCGAGCCGGAACCCGCGGCGCCGCAACTCGGGCCAGGAGTCCCGCTCGTGGACGTCGTACCCGGTGTAGTCGACCCCTCCGAGGTCGAGCGTGCTCATCCACGCGAGGTCGCCGCAGCCGGCGTCGTTCAACGTGGTCACCTCGTACGTTTCGAGGATGTTCACGAGTTCCTTGCGGACGAGCTGGGTGTGAGGCTCGCTGGAGCCCCAGCCGCAGACCGTGTCGGGTGCCTGGTCGGGCCACCCTCGGGAGAAGACCTCCAGGCCGGGGCTCATGTGTCCGCCGGGCACTCGCACATCGGCGTGCCCTGCTGATTGGGTCACGGAACGTCTCGCTCTCCGTCGGGGCCGGGGTGGTGGGGCCGGGGCCGTGGGCCCCCAACCCAGCACGACGCCCGCACCCGGATCCAGGACAAGAGCCGGAGTCCGGGTGTTTCCCGCAACCGCGGCGGCGGGTGCACGAACCGCCTGGTGATTTCCCCAGAGTTGACCGGCGCGGCCGGTCGGCGGGCGGTGGGTGCTGACATGCTGCGGCCATGTCGGAACTCCACGTGGCGTTTCTGCCGTTTCCCGCATTCGGACACATCAACACCACCCTTCCGATCGTCGCCGAGCTCGTGCGGCGCGGTCACCGGGTGACGTTCGCGACCAACGAGCGCTTCGCGCCGCTGGCCGCCGGGGCGGGTGCGGACGTACTGCGCTACGAGTCGTGGCTCGCCTCGCGCAAGCTGCCCGACACGGTGGACGCGGACTATCTGGCGCACGAGCCGGTCCGCTCCATCGACGAGGCCATCGCCACCGTGCCGCTCTACGAGGCCGGGTTCGCCGAGGACGTACCGGACGTGCTGCTCTACGACGTCAGCACCTTCGCCGCGGGGCGCGTGCTCGCCCGCAAGTGGAAACGGCCCGCGATCGAGCTGTTCGCCACCTTCGCCTCGAACGAGCACTACTCACTCACCCAGCAGATCGGCGCGATGTACGCCGACGAGATCGACGGGAGCCACCCGGCGATCATCGACTTCTTCGTGAAGCAGGGGCAGCTCTGGGCGGAACACGGTCTCGACGGCATGACGCTGGAGGAGTTCAACGCCCCGGCGGACGGAGCGAACCTGGTGTTCCTGCCGCGCCGGTTCCAGCCCGCCCAGGAGACCTTCGACGACCGGTTCGCGTTCGTCGGCACGTGCATCGGCAGCCGGGCCACGGAGCCGGAGTGGCAGCCGCCCGCGCCGGACCGGCCGGTGGTCCTGGTGTCGATGGGCAGCTTCAGCTACGACCACCAGGACGCGTTCGTCCGCACCTGTGTGGAGGCGTTCACCGGGACGCCGTGGCACGTGGTCATGTCGGTGGGCGAGCAGTTCGACCTCGGTGGTCTCGGCGAGGTACCGGACAACATCCAGCTGATGCGCTGGGTGCCTCAACTCGCCGTACTGGAACGGGCCGACGTGTTCGTGTCCCACGCGGGCATGAACAGCGTCATGGAGTCGATGTACTTCGGTACGCCGGTCGTCGCACTGCCCCACATGCCCGAACAGCGGCTCATCGCCTCGCGCCTGGCGGAGCTGGGCCTCGGCGTGCACCTGCCGCCCGCCGAGGTCACGGCCGAGCGGCTCCGCACGGCCGTGGCCACCCTCGCTTCGGACGAAGGGGTACGTACACGGGTCCGCTCGCTCAGCGACGACCTGCGCGCCACCGATGGCCCCTCGCTCGCCGCGGACTACATCGAGGCACGCGCCAGGGGCTGATCTTCCGCCGGTACCGACTGACACCTCGTCTCATTCCCGGCCCCGGGAACCAGCCCCCTGACGCTCTGTCAGTACATGAACTCCGTGTGTACGGCGGGGCGAATAACGGGTGCCCCTCATCTCGGGGCCGGAAATCGCCTACTGTGCAAGATCATGGTCCGCGAGGGCAGTGGGATGAGCGGGGGAGCAGGACATGAACGCCTCGGGAATACTGAAGGCCGCCGTCGTTGCCACGAGTGAAGTGGTCCGGACCGGCCTTGCCCAGATGCTCGAACAGGCCGTGGGCGTCGACGGCTACGCGGTGTTCGAACCCGAGGAGTTCGCGGCGGAGGCGCGCGAGGACGCCATCCAGTTGCTCATCCTCTCCTGCCATGTGCTGATCCTGTGGTCCGTGAACGGATCGGGCCACGGCGAGGACGCGTGGACCGCCGAACTCGCCGCGGTCGCCCGTGAGAACGGCATCCTGGTGGTGCTGGTCCTGCCCGGGGCCGAGATGGACCGGGCCGCTGCCGGGATCGTCGTGCCGTGCGACGGCATCCTGGACCAGGACGCCCTGACCACCGACGGGCTGAGCTGCGCGCTCAAACGGCTGGCGAGCGGTGAACGGTTCGTGATGGAGCCGACGGCGCGGGCGGCGCAGCGGACCCGCAAGGGCGACGTCACCCCCATGGCCGGTGTGGCGGCCGTACTGCTGACCGCGCGCGAGCAGCACGTGCTGGAACTCCTCGTCGAGGGGCGGAGCAACAAACAGATCGGGCAGGCGCTGGCGTTCTCCGAACACAGCGCCAAGCGGCTGGTGGCCATCGTGCTGTCGAAGCTGAACTGCCCCAACCGTACCCAGGCCGTCGCCGTGGCCCTGCGGGAAGGACTGGTCGGCGCCGACGCGGGATTCCGTGGCATCGCGGGCCGGGTCGCAGCCGGTCGGCGCGAGGACCGTACGGGCTGACCGGGCCGCTGAGGACCGGCCCGCCCGGGGGCTTCAGCCGGCCCGGGGGCTTCATCCGGTGGGGGTGCCGCCGTCGCCGAGTCCCAGCGCGGCGGCCAGATCGGCCCGGCCGCTGATCCCCAACGCCCGGTAGCTGTTGGTCAGATGGAGCTCCACCGCGCGCAGGGAGATGGACAGGGCCTGGGCGATCGCCTTGTTCGGCAAGCCTTCGGCGGCGAACAGCGCGACCCGGAGCTGCGCCGCCGTCAGGCGGACCTGTGCGGTGCGGGCGAGCGCCGCGTACCGTGCGGCCACCTCGTCCGCGCGGGGCGTCGGGCGCCCGCCGCCCACCCGTAGCGTCTCCATCGCCTCGCGCAGCATGCGGCGGCCGTTCGCCGGCTGTCCGTCGTCCAGCAGTACCGCGGCCAGCTCCACCTTCGCCTGGGCGTACCGGGCGCGGGCGGGGGAGCCAGCCAGCACCCGTACGGCGTTCCGTAGATGTCTGGCCGCCGCAGGTCCCGGCAGCGCGAGAGCGGTCCGGAGATAGACCGCGCCGACGGTGCCCGACGCCCCCCAGGCGCGCGCCGTGGCCAGCTCGTCGGCGAGTAACCGGGTGGCGGATTCCGGGTCGGTGGCCGCCTGCGCCAGGGCCAGATGGGAGCGCCAGGGCATGACGGCGGGGTTGGTGCACCCCGCGTTGAGCAGCAGCCGGCCGCACTCGCGCAGATGGGTCGTGGCCTCGGAGGTCCGGCCGGTGCACAGTTCCAGCAGGCCCCTCGCGAACAGCAGCTCGGTCCAGCCGAGGCTGTACTCGTGCCCGTCGGGGAGCGGCGCCGCGAGAGCGGACTCGGCGCGGTCGACGAGGCCCGACTCCAGGTCGACGAGCACCCCCAGCGCGGTCAGCCGGGGCAACTCCCTGGGGTGCCAGTGGGCGCCGGGCACCTCGATCACGGTCTCGGCGAGCCGGGCCCGCGCACGGGGCAGATCTCCGCAGCGCAGGGCGAGTTCGGCGCGGGTCAGCATGGCCAGACCGACAGCGGGGCGTACCCCGCGCCGCCTGGCCTCGGCCTCGATCAGGTCGAGACCGGCGCGTGCGGCGTCCATGTCCTCGGCGACCGCCATCACCCGGACCGCGGCCAGTCCGGGTGCCAGGGGCCCGGCGGCGACGGCTGCCCGGGTGAGCGCCACCGCGGCGAGACGGCGCGCTTCGTGCGGTTCGGTCCCGAGGGCGCAGCGGCGCCAGGCGGCGGCAGCGGCCTGCGCCGGATCGGTCGGCGGCGGGGCGGGTTCCGTGCGGGCACCGCCGGGCGCGACGGGACCGGTGGGCGCGAACGCCTGCCCGGCCGTGGGCTGTTCGGCGGCCGACAGACCGTGCAGGCCGAGCAGCGTGCGCCGCTCGGCCTCCGGCACCGTGTCCCGGCCGCCCGCCGAAGCGAGCGCGCACGCCGCGGCCCGGCCACCGCCGCGCAGCGCCAGGACATCGGCTGCGATGAGCCGGGGCCCGGACAGTTCCGGCTCGGTCACCTCGGCAAGCACCCGGTGGAATCCGCGGTCGGCGGCCTCCGGCCGCACATAGGTCTGTGCCATGGCGAGTTCCAGCAGCACCTCGGCCCGCAGTGCGCCGGTGGCCCCGCGGTCCACGGCGCGTTCGAGGAGCGCGACCGCACCTCCGGGGTCACCGGACCGGCGGGCGTGTGCGCCCGCCGCGTGCAGGATCCGGGGCACCCACGCCTCGGTCAGCCGGGTGTGCGACACGAGCCGCCCGAGGACCGGGGCCGGTGCCCCGTCGCGGCGCCCCAGCCGGACCGCGCGGACGTACAGCTCACGCCGCTCGGCGCCGTCCATCAGGCCGAGGATCCGGTCGGCCATGAGCGGGTCGCGCAGCCGGGGCCGGGCCGGATCGTCCAGCAGCCCGGTGTGTGCCAGCTCCGCGCGGGCCCGCTCGCAGGACGACGGGACCTCGGCGATCTCGTACACCTGCCGGAAGGAGAGGTCACCGCTCCCCACCGCGCTCGCCCGCAGGAGCGCGATCAGCTGCGCGGGGAGTGCGGCCAGCGCCCGTCGTACCTGGTCCCTGCCCACCTGGTCGGCCACCGCGCCCAGTTCACCGGCCGCCGGGGCCGGGGCCGGACAGCGGTGGAGCGTGGCCCGCAGCACCGCGGGGTTGCCGCCGGTCGCGGCGACGGCCGCCGGGACGAGCGGGCGGTAGGAACGCTCGCCGTACGCCTCGATGAGCAGGGTGCGCACCCCGTTGCGGCTCAGCGGGCGCAGCGCCAGCTCGTACCGTGCCGCCGCGCGCACCGTCGGCAGCACCGGGCCGTGACCGGTGAGGACCAGGAGCAGGGGGCGGTCCACCGGGCGACGGGTCAGCGCGTGGGCCCACCGCTGCGAGTGCGGGTCGGCCCACTGGGTGTCGTCGACGAGGAGTGCCAGCGGTGGCTGTGGCCCGGACGGTTCCCCGGCCGATCGCGCACCGGCGCCTCGCACCGCGGTGACGACGTCCCCGGCGATCCCGTACCGGCGTGCGCGGTCGGCGGGTGCGCACCTCACCGTGATGACCTGGAGCCGGGCATCCCGGGCGAGTTCCGCGGCCTCGGTGAGCAGGGCGCTGCGGCCGGTGCCCGGCGGGCCGTGCACGACCACGGTGGCCGACCCCCCGCCCGCCACCTGCCGCACGGCTTCCCGCAGGGCCGCCGACTCCGCCGCCCTCTCCACCAGCCGGACCCGGTCCCCGTCCGGGTCCGCCGGGCCGGGGGCCCGGTGCTGCGGGCTCATCGCGGATCGCCGAGCGCTCTCGGCGGTGTCCGCGCGCTGTCCGGATCGAGCCGCTCCGCGAGATCCGTCCGGCCCGTCACACCCAGCTTCCGGTAGGCGTTCGTCAGGTGGTACTCGACGGTGCGCACCGTCAGACAGAGGGCGTCGGCGATCTCGCGGTTCGTCGCGCCGGTCGCCGCGAGCTCCGCCACCGGCCGTTCGGCGGCGGTGAGGACGTCCTGGGAGAGGCGCCCCACGGCCGGTGCCCGGCCACCTGCCGTCGCCAGCGCGGCACGGGCGTGACCGGCCAGGACCAGCAGACCGTGCTGGGTCGCCCGGGTCCGTGCCGCGTGCAGATGGGCGCGCGCGGCCTTCTTGTCGCCCAGTTCGAGCAGGGCGCAGCCGAGGCGCAGTTCGGCGAGCACGTGGTACGGCCGGTCCGGGCTGGTCGCCAGGGTCCGTACGCTCTCGGCGAGCAGCTCCGCACGGGCGGACCCGGTGGCGACCATCCCCGACGCGAGCAGGCTCAGGCCGATACTGCGCCCGGTGGGCCACCGCTCCGCCAACTGCCGTCCCCGTTCGGCCCGGTCGGCGGCTTCGTCCGCACGGCCGAGCCGCACGAGCAGATCGGTGCTCGCCACCCACCAGGTGGTGAACACCGGATTGCCGACACCCGCCGACTCCAGGCTCGTTCCGCAGGCATTCAGCAGCTCCAGTGCCTCCTCGGGCCGGCCACGCCTGCGCTGGATCAGGGCCGCCGCCATCAGACGGCGGTGTTCCCCGACCGAGCCGTCGGTCCGCCTGCCGTCGAGTCTGCGCAGCGTCCTCTCCGCACCGTCGGTGTCCGACCTGGCCAGCATGGCCATCGCCAGAGTGGTCAGCGGGAGAGCCGTCTGCGTCTCCCAGCCGTGTGCCTCCGCGATCCGCAGCGCGGCCTGGGCCTGGGCCACGGCTTCGGCCAACTCGCCGGTGCGGAGCAGGATCCAGCCCTGTACCGAACGGGCATGGCACTCCGCCCACACCTCTTCGCGGTGTCGGCTCTCGGCGACGGCCCGGCCCAGATGGTCGAGCGCGGAGGCCGTGTGGTCGGCCAGGCTCAGGGCCCGCGCCGCGGCGACCGTCGCCCAGGCGCTGCGCGGCTGGTCGCAGCGGAGCACCTGGTGGGCATCGTCGACCGTGTCCTGCAACGTGGTGCCGCGCAGTGCGTCGCGCAGTGCCCGGGTGGCCAGTGCGAGCCGCCCCGGCGCGGCGGTGGCCGGCGGCGTGGCGGGACGCGGCCCTGCGCGGAGCGCGTGGTCGGCCACCGGCGGCCCGGCCTGTTCCGCCGGCCCGGTGTGTGTCCGTACGGCGCCCGGCCGGGGTGCCCGGGGCGCGCAGCGGGCGCTGAGCGGTCCGGTGCCGACCCCGGTGCGCAGATCACCGAGGATCTCGTCCAACGCGTGCGGGGTGTCCGGGCGTTCACCCGTCATCAGCGCGATGAGTCCGAGCAGTACCACCGTGCGGTCCTCGGCGGCCGGCCCCGCGGTGCGCGGCAGCGGCCTGCCGAGCTGGTCCAGCGCCGCGAGGGGGTCGGTGTCGAGCAGCGCCGTGGCGAGGTCGACGCGCGTCGACACGTCGTCGGGGTCGAGGCGACGCAACCGCGACAGGTAACGCACCGCGTCCGCCGGGCTGTTCGGCCACACGGACGCGGTGGCCTCCTTCAGGAGGGAGACCATCCAGGGCCGGTCCAGGGTCGACTGCGCCAGCAGGAGGTCGGCCACCTGCCCGACCGGCCGGGCCGCGTCGTTGAGGATCGCGGCGGCCTGTGCGTGCATCCGCTCGCTCTCGGCCTCGGGCAGCTCGGCGAGCAGGGCGTCGACGGGGTGCGACACCCCCATCGGCGGCATCGGCTCGGGAATCATCCCGGTGCTCCGCGCGGCCTTCAGCGCCTTGCCGACCAGCCGCGCGGGGAGACGGGTGAGGGCGCCGACCAGGTCGGTGTCGGTGCTGCGCAGCACGGCGGCGGCCCGCGCCACGTGCAGCAGGTGCGGGTCGTGCCGTACGAGGTCGTCGTAGTCGGGGCTCGCCGCCTGGCCCGCCCCGGCCGTCAGGAAGTCGGCGACCTCGGCGACCGTGCAGTAGTCCCGGGTCGTGATCTCGTGGAATGTCGCGTCGGCGGCGCCGAGCGCGCGGTGCGACGACGACAGCAGGACCGTCAGCGGCCGACCGGGCAGACGGCGCATCAGCTGGTCGATCCAGCGGAGCGTACCGGCGTCGCACCACTGGGCATCGACCAGGGCCAGCACCAGAGGCGCCCGCTCGACGAGCCCGTGTACATGGGCGAGTGCTTCGGACGGCGTCCGGTGGGCCCGTGCCCAGGCATCGCTCTGCTCCCCGAACAGCCCCCGGAGTACGGAGTACTCGGCGCCGATGCCGTGCGGGAGGCATCTGAAGCGACGCAGCGTCGCCGTCTCCCCGTAACTGCCGCAGATACGCCGGACGATCTTGTCCACCGGCGCCGGGGCGTGCGAGCCGAGCGTGACGACGCAGCGTGCGGAGGACGGTCCGGTGGGAACGCGGACGAGTGGCCGGCTCGTCCGCCACGCTCTCCCGAGGAGGTCGGTATCGGGCAGGCCGTGTCTCTGGGCCGCGGTCGGCGTCCAGGCGTAGTCGTGCTCTGACCGGATCGAGCTCATGATTCTTACAGTACGACGAAACTGTGAACCCAGGTCGGACAAACGTACGGCAGCGAGGTGGACACCAGGTTCCATCTGCCGGTGGAAACCGCCGAGTTCGGACATCCGGTGCGCGAGCGACGCCCCGTTCTCAGAAGGTCCTCAGAAGTCCTGACGGCACCCTGGCACGGGGCGGATCGCACGACGTGGAGCGGGCGGATCCCGTGCGGCTGCCCGACGTTCCGCTGTAGTCGGTCGACTGTATTGTCTCGTTCAACATTCGCTCGACCACCGATGCCGCTCTCCTTCCGGCCCGGCGCCGAACGGTTCCCGTTCCCGCCTTCGGCCGTGGCGGAGGACGGCCGTGTACACGACGGAGGCACCCGCGTTGCTCCACGACCGGGCGGAGGACCTCGCCGCAGTCGGCGCGGCGACGGCGCCGGTCCTGGCCGGTGGCCGAAGACTCGTGGCGGTCACCGGGACACCGGGCGCGGGCCGCTCGGCGTTCCTCGACTCGGCCGCCGAACTGGCGGACGGGCAGGGGCTCGTCGTCCTGCGGGCCGCAGCCGGACGGCTGGAGCACGGGGTCGCGTCCGGCGTAGCCCGGCAGGTCCTCGCAAGCGCGATCGGCGCGGACGACGGCGAGCCGCTTTGGTCCCCGCCGCGGACCCCGTGCGGCGCGGCGCTGGACGGATGCGTACCGGGCGCGGTCCTCGGGGACGCGTTGTCGGCGTCCGGCCGCGCCCCCGCGCACACCGCCGTCGCGATCCTGGTGGACGACCTGCAGTGGGCCGACGAGGCATCACTGGACTGGCTGGCGCGGCTGTTCGCCGATACGGCAACGGGCCCGGCCGGACTGCTCGTGCTGGTGACGGTCTGCGACGGCGAGGCCGAGGCCGAACTGCCCGCCGTGCAGGACATGCTGAACGCCGCCGATCGTGTCATCCGGCTCGGACCGCTCACCGCGGACGGCGCCAGGGCCTTCCTCGGGCAGCGGTCCGTCCTCCTCTCCGACGAGGGGAGCCGGGCGTGGGCGCGGGCCGCGGGCGGCAATCCCGCGCTCCTCGACTCCCTGTGCCAACGCCTGGCCGGGATACGGCGGCCCGCACACCCCCACCTGCTCGCCGCCGCCCTCGCCAGGCCCGCGCCGTGGAGCCTGCGCGGCCGGGTCGCCGCCGCGCTGAGCGGCCACCCGGAGCCGGTGCGCCGCTACGCCTACTGCGCGGCGCTCCTCGGCGGCCCCGCGGAGGGGCAGCTCATCGCCCGCCTCGCCCGGCTGGACCCCGCCGAACAGGCCGCTGCCGAACGGGCGTTGCGCAGACTCGGCTGGTCCGCCGACGGATACGGACCGGAGGTGCTGTGGGAGTGCGTACGGGAGATCGCCGAGGACAGCTACTCCCTCGCGGCCTGCGACGATCTGCACCGGCGCGCCGCCACGTTCCTCCACGCGTCCGGCCACCCGGCCGAGGAAGTGGCAGGACACCTGCTGGAGGTCGGCCCGGGTGTGCACGCCCATGCCGCCCGGATCCTGCACGAGGCAGCCGATGACGCACGCGGGAGGGGCGACCACTACCGCGCGATCCGCTACCTGCGCAGGGCGCTGCGCGAATTCCCGCTCGACAGCCCCCGGCGCGGCGGATACCTGGCCGCGCTGGCCGATGCGGAACAGGACTTCGACACCTCCGCGACGCTGCGACACCTCGCCCAGGCGGCGCCGCTGCTCGGGTCCGCCCGGGAACGCGCGGCGGTCGCGGCCTGCGTGCCGCTGACCCTGTCCGCGGCTGCGTCGCCCGCCGCGCACGAGGCGATCGAGTGCGCCCGCGCGGCGTTGGCCGGCTCGGGGACGCCGGACCCCGGCACCGCTGACCTGGCGGCCCGGCTCGAAGCCCGTGCCCGGCTGGCCGGACTCGGCAGCCCCACCGCGTCGGCCGACGCGGTCGCGCGACTGCGGGAACTGGGGCCGCAGGCCGACCTGGGCACCTCCGCGGGCCGCGAACTCGTCGCCGTCCTCACCTTCGGCGGGACCGTCGGCGGACAGCTCCCGGCGGGCGAAGTGGCCACGCTGGTGGGGCGGATGCTGGACCGCGAGCCCGCCTCGTCCGCCTCCGGGTACGCGGCGACCTCACTGATGATCGCGTCCGGCACGGCGGCCGGGGCGGGCGAACCCGTCCGCAGCTGGCTGGACATGGCGCTGGAGACGGCACGCGGGCGCGGCGACGAACGGCAGCGGACCAGAATGCTCTGCTGGCGGGCGATGGCGGCCCAGCACACGGGTCTCCTCGCGGACGCCTGGTCGGACGCGCGGGACGCCTGCGGCCCCGGTTCGGTCGTGCTCGGAACCAACGACTGGCTGTCCGTACTCGGTCTGATGTCGGTGGCGGTCGACACCCGCGACCCCTGGCTGATCGGCGAGGTGCAGGCCGCGTGCGCGGACCAGCGCGACGCCGGGATGCCCGTCCTGCACGTCGGGCTGCTGGCACTGCGCGCCCAGACCGCGCCGATGTCCGAACTGCCCGGCCTGGTGGCCGAACTGGTCGACGGCGCACGCCGGGCTGCCGCGGCGGGCTGGCACAACCCCTCGCTCTTCCCGATGGCGTACTGGGCCGCGCCCGCCCTGCTGCGGCTCGGGGAGACCGAGACGGCGCGCGAGCTCATCGCCGAGGAGTGCGACCGGGCCCGCATGTGGGGGGCGTCGGCGACCCTGGGCCGGGCCCTGCGGGTGTGGGGGACGCTCGTTCCCGGCCGGTACGCGCTGTCCCTGCTGGCCGAATCGGTCGCCGTACTGAGGGAGAGCTCCAACACCCTGGAGCTGGGGCGGGCGCTGATGGCGTACGGCACCCGGCTGCGCGCCGCGGGACGGCCTGGCTTCCGTGACCTCTTCACCGAGGCGGACGGGATCGCCGACACGGTGGGCACCTCACTGCTGAAGTGCTGGGCGGAGCCGGGGCAGGGCGAGTCGCGCGGGGTCGGCCTGCTGGGCACCGACTGGCTGAGCGTCACCGAGCGCCGGGTCGCCGGACTGGTGTCGCTGGGCCGCACCAATCAGGGCGTCGCCGATGAACTCGATGTCACCCGGCGCGCTGTGGAGAAGTGCCTGACGAGGCTCTACCGACGGCTGGGTGTGTCCAGCCGGGCGGAACTGATCCCGGTGGTGCGCCGGATCGCGGGTGCGACGGCGTACGGCTGGGGAGTCCGGCCGGAGGATCTGTACCGCGCCCAGTGAGCCGGTACGAAGGACCTCATCTCCGTTCACTACAAGGTGAGTTGAGCCTCGGTCGAGGCGGACACGCGCCCCTGGCAATGCCGGAGGCAACGTACTCCGGTTCTGGTACGGTCGGTGAGAATCCGCCCACGGGGAGTGTTCCACCGGTCGCTGTCGGTCGTCTTCGACCACAGGAAGTGGCGCTGTGCAGGACGTTTGCACCGGCTCGACCCCTCGGTGCGGTTCCCGGGCCCGTCGGCCGTGCTGCGGTCCGGTGCTTCGGTAGCCGATCGGTGCACCAACCGGCTATCCGGGACGGCCCGATCCCCTCTTTCCGTACCTGCCGACCCGCGTCCGCCGCGGGCGCCAAGTCCCGCACGTCGACTTCGGGCAGGGGGGCGGTGTCCGCAGGGTTACGGCAGTCGGTCCCGGCTCCACGCACCGCCCGCTCTCCGAACCCCGCAGGGGCGACCACAGTGTTAACTCGCGTCACAGTGATGCATTGACCCCCTGGGCCCGCCGTGCTTACGCTCCCGACGCCCGCCGGTAAACGCAACGGGGAAGGTGTGGCGTAGATGATCTTCACAGAGAATGGCACGGACAGCGACATTCGAGAGGGAGCCGAATTTTATTCGACTCCGGATCCAACCGTAAATTCACCATTTCCTTTGTCGCCCGATGTGGCACTCATACCTCGGCAGTCGACAAATTCCATCGATACTTCTCGCCCTGCGGATTCATCTCTCTTCGACGCGGAGATCCGCAGCGACGAATACGGCGACGTGGTGCTGTCGTTCTTCGAGCGGTCCGGGATCGGGCTCGCGATTCTTGATCCGACGCTGCGTGTGAGGGCCGTTAACGGGGCGTTCAGCGGGCAGTGCGGCCGGCACCACGACGACATCTGTGAGCGCAGCTTCGCCGAGTTCCTCCACCCGAGCGTCCGGCAGTACCTGATGCGCCAGTTCGGCAGGCTCGTGCAGGGGCACCACGCACGCCTGGTGGGGCAGTCCATCGCGATGTGGTTCAACGACACCGCGCTCGCCGGAAAGCTGAGCGCCTTCCCGGTCGACGACGACGCCGGCAAGGTCAAGATGATCATGGTGCAGTTCACGCCCGAGAAGTCCGACGACCAGCAGGTGCTCATCGGCGCCCAGCGGAAGCTGACGCCCCTCACGGCGCGGGTCCTCGAAGGGGTCGCCGCGGGCGACCCGACCGTACGGCTCGCGGCCAAGCTGTTCCTGAGCCGTCAGGGCATCGAGTACCACGTGAGCATCCTGCTGCGGCAGTTCAAGGTGCCCAACCGGACCGCGCTCGCCGCGAAGGCGTACTCGATGGGTATGTTCAGCATCGGCTGCTGGCCGCCCACCGTGCTCCCGGAGTACATCCGTGCCGATCGGAACGGGTCCGAGCGCACCCGGGGCGACGGCCGCCAGGACGCACACGAGGAGCGCAGACGCAGAACGGTCGGGGGGCGGGCGTCTTGAAATTCCTGGTAGTGGAGGACAACGCCCGGGTGTCGGCCGCGCTGGAGGCCGCGCTGACCCAGCAGGGGCTGGAGGCGGTCTGCGCCGGTACCGGCAAGGCCGCGATCGACCTGCTCGACAGCCACCCGGATGCGATTCTCCTCGACATCGACCTGCCGGACTGCGACGGGTTCGCGCTGTGCAGCGCGATCCGGGCGAGGAGTTCGGTTCCGCTCCTCGTGACCACGGCCCGTTCGGACCACGCCTCACGGGTGCGGGGGCTCGACCTGGGCGCCGACGACTACCTGGTCAAGCCGTACAACCTGGCCGAACTGCTGGCCCGGGTACGGGCGGTGATGAGGCGACGGCAACCGCCGGAGCCGGCGGCGGGCAGCGCCGCACCCGGGGATCTCATCCTGGCCGGTCCGGTGCGGATCGACCTGTGGGAGCGGGTCGTGCTGATCAACGGATACCCGACCGAGCTGTCCGACGAGGAGTTCAGCATCCTGGCCGCGCTCGCCAGGCGGCCCGGCGAGACGCTCTGCTTCGAGCAGCTCGCCGACGAGATCCTGCGGGCCAAGAGGACGACGCTGCACGAGTCGGTCCACCGCTGTGTCGCGTCACTGAGTCAGCGCCTCGGCGCGCCGCACCGGCTCGAAGCGGTCGAGGGATCGGGCTACCGGCTGACGCTCGCCGGGTCCGTGTGACCCGGCTGCGGGTGCCCCGGCCCGTTGCTGACTGAGCGCTGTCCGATCGCTGTCCGATCGCTGTCCGACGGGAACGGAGGGGCCGGCGGGCGAACCGTCGGCCCCGTGCTCGCGTGTGTCAGTCGACCCAACCGCGCTGGGAGGCGAAGTCCACCAGGGCCGCGCGGAGGGCGAGGACCTGTTTCCCGGTGAGGTCGGGGCCGTTCGCCAGCAGCAGTTCGGTGACGTGCCGGGTGAACTCGCCCTTCGAGAACACCTCGCAGAGCCCGTCGGCGATCCCCTCGCCCCGGACGGCGGAAGGCTGGTCGCCGGCTGTCGGGACCGGTCCGCCGGGCGCCGCGTCGGCCGGTCCCGTGCTGTCACCGGACCGGTCGGCGACAGCGGTGCCGGTGCCCGGCGGCGCCGTGTCGACGACATGGACGCCGTACGCCTTCGGGCCGCGACCGCCGTCGAGAACGCTGAATTCGACCCGGGTACCGAAGCCGATGGAGGCGCCGCGCTCACTCAACTCGTTGGCATGGACGAATACATCGTCCCCGCCGTCGTCCGGTGCGATGAAGCCGTATCCTCTGGCCTCGTCGAACCGGACTACCATTCCCTGTGTCATTTTCTCAACCGACCCAATGCCAAAGGATTTCATAAAGACTGCATGGTCTCTTCGCGGTGCGTCAAGATCCTATCCAACTGTCCCGTCGGGCGACAACTGGGTGAACCACCGGTACGAAAAGGTGCAATTCCACCACCCGCGCGGGACCCCGTGCCGAGCCGTATCTCCGGCGTGTCCGAGGGCTGCGCCAACGGGTAAGTCCCCCGCCTCTGGCACTTCTTATAGTGACTCGCCGTAACCCGGGCCACCGAGTGTGATCACGCATTATGGTCCGTCTTCTCGGAGAAAGCAGAAGGACGGGTCGGACACACGCGGGGTCAGGTAGCTGGTGGGTGGAAATGACCGACATCGAGACCAGGGTGATCCGTACGGCGGAGAGCCGGCCGCCGGGACCCGATCCCGTGCGCGAGGCCACCGCCGAGCTGCGCTCGTGCCCGCCCCTGGTGCTCGCCGCGGAGTGTGAACTGCTCAAGCGGCGGCTGGCGCAGGCCGCTCGCGGTGAGGGCTTCGTGCTCCAGTGCGGAGCCCGCCCGGCAACGTTCGACGGCGCGACCGGCGACACGATCCGTCACCGGCTGAGGACTCTGCTCCAGATGTCCGCCCTGCTGACCTACGCCACGTCCCTGCCCGTGGTCAAGATCAGCCGGATCGCCGGACCGGCCGGCAACCCGGTGAGCGGCTACCGGTCCGCCGCGGCCACCCTGAACCTGGTCCGGGCCTTCGCCGCCGGCGGGTACGCCGATCTGCGCCGGGTCCACGACTGGAACCTCGACTTCGTCGCCAACTCGCCCTGCGGCGCCTCCTACGAGTCACTGACCACACAGATCGGGCGCGCGCTCACGTTCATGCGGGCCTGCGGCACCGCGCCCGAACCGCTGCGCACGGTGGAGCTCTTCGCCTCCCACGAGGGCCTGTTACCGGACTACGATTCCGCGCTCACCCGGGCCGACGCGGACACCGGGCGGCTGTACAACACCGCGGGCCACTTCGTCGGGCTCGGTACGGGGACGAGGGCGGGCACGGGGACGGGCGCAGAAGAACTCGACCCGGCACGTGTCGACCACGCCGCCACGATCAGCAATCCGCTGGGCGTCGTACTCGGCCCCGACAGCGGCCACGACGAGGCGCTGGACCGGTTGGACCGGCTCGATCCGGCGCGCGAGCCGGGACGGCTGACCTTCCTCGTCCGCATGGGCGGTGGGCCCGGGAGCGACAGGCTGTCCGCGCTGATCGAGAAGGTCACCGCGGAGGGCCATCTGGTCACCTGGATCTGCGACCCCGTGCACGACACGGCATCGGACGCGCCCCGTGGCGGTGCGAGCAGCCGCTTCGACGCGGTGCGCGACCGGGTGACGGCCTTCTTCGACGTGCACCGGGCCCTGGGTACCCATCCGGGCGGAATCCACGTCGAGTTGACCGGTACGGATTCGGGCGCGGGCACCGTCACCGATGCGCCCGCGGCCCCCGGCCTCAGCCACTCCGGCGCGCTCGATCTGGCCTTTCTCGTGGCGGAGCTGTACCGATCAGGCACCGGTGCCGGTCGCTGAAGGCTGACCTGGCGCCGTGACCGGAGCTGTGGCTCGACACAGTGCGCGGTCCGGAACTACGCGCTCCTGTGCGGCACTTCGGGCCCGTCCTTACCTTCTGACTCTTCGGTCTCTCGGCGCCCTTCTGCCTCTTCGGGCATCCGCCCGGTCTCCGGCGAAGCGGCCTCCGGCGGTCCGGACATACCGTCGCCCATCAGCAGGGTGAAGAGCAGAACGGCGAACGCACCGCCGAGCCCCACCCCGATCCAGCCCAGGCGCTGCACCCGTGCGGAGCCGCATGCCGCCGCATCGTGGGTGTCGTCGGCCAGCGCATCGTCACCCGCCGGGCGCACGACCGACCCGCAGTGCACCTGCCTGGGGTAGGTGTAGACGGTGCCGGGTTCCGCCGGGTCGACGGTCGCCGAAACCGGCAGGAAGACGGCCCCGACTGCGGCCACAACGATGAGCAGCGCGATGGTCACCCCACCCCTGACGACCGCCGGCAGCCTGCCCAACGGGCCTGCCCGCAGAGCTGCTTCGGATGCAAATGTTGTTCCGTCGTCGCCCGCGTGCCCCATGGATCGCCGCCCCGTCCCCTGTAGGTCGAACTCCCGCCCGACGAGGTTACGGCTTGGTGCCGTCGGGCGGAATCGCCGAGGTCTGTCGGAACTCCTCGGTGACCGTCAGAGCAGCTTGGCCACGGTCAGCAGGATCGCGGAATCCTCCAGGGCGTCAACCCGATGACGGCTGTCGGGCACGATGATCAAGTCGCCCTCCCGGCCTTCCCAGGCGAGGTCGCCCGCCGTCAGCCGCACCCGCCCGCGCAGCACCTGTACGGTCGCCTCGCCGGGGTTCTCGTGCTCGGCGAGCTGGGCGCCCAGGGTCATGCCGATCACTGTCTGGCGCAGAACCTTCTCGTGGCCGCCGTAGACGGTGTCCGCGGTGTGGCCGCCACCGGCCGCGGCGGCGAGTTCGATCTGCTGGCGGGCCAGAGCTTCCAGGGACAGTCTCTGCATACCGCCATTCTCCCGGCATACCCGCGACCGGGCAACGCGGGCGGTTCCGGCACGATTCCTGGTGCGGTCCTGGTGCGGTCCTGGTGCGATTCCGGGCCGATCGGCTGTGGGCGCCGAATGTCCCGCCCGCGGGCTGGGCAGGTACAGGTGTGCGGCGTCCGGGTGTCCGGACGGCGCGGACCCGGAGGGGGCGCGAAACGTCATGGAACAGCCGGCCTGGCAATTTTCCGACGACCGTGGACAGCTGTCGACAGCCGGGCGGACGCCCTCGAAGGTGACGGCGTACATCCAGGCCGGAGCCACCCTGTGGGACCACGGCATAGCCCCGGCCGCGATATTCGGCTCGTTCCACGACGGTTCCACGGCCGACCCGGTGAAAGCGGGTTCGCTGCCCCTGGACGGCATCGGCTATCTGGGGGCGGGCAGCGCCCTGGACGTGGACACCCTGCTGACCGGCGGGCCGGACCTCGTCGTGGCCGTCAGCTACGGCGGCGGTCAGGTGTACGGGCTGGACCCGGACGCCGCCAAACATCTGGAGGAGCGGGTACCGGTCGTGGTCGTCGATGTCGGACAGGCGCGCACCCTGAGTGAGATCCGGGAGCGGTTCGGCGCCCTGGCCCGCTCGCTGGGGGCCGCCGGTGACGGGGAGGGGCAGCGGCTGCTGGACGCCGCGCGGGACCGGCTCCGTACGGTGGCGGGCGCACCGTCCGGGCCGCGGGTACTGGCACTCTCGCCGGCCGGGCCCGACCAGGTGCACCTGGCCCGCCCCACCGCCTGGCCCGATCTGCGCGCGCTGACGGAGTGTGGTGTCCGGACCGTGCGGCCACCGGAGGGCGGCGGGGCGAACTGGGCCACCGTCAGCTGGTCGGAGGCGGCGGAGCTGCGCCCCGACATCGTGCTCGCCGACGTCCGCGCCAATGCCGCGCCACTCGACACGCTGCGTGCGGTCGAGGGCTGGCAGCGTATCGGGGCCGGTGCCCGGGTGATGCCGTGGAACCCGGAATCCCCCGGCACCGCCCGCGCGCACGCCCGGTTCTTCGGTGCGGTGGCCGACGCCGTGGAGGCCGCCGCGGCGCGGTGAGTGTGCTCACACCGGGACCTGATCAAGGGACTCGCCCGTGTCGGAGTTGGGCCGAACGGGTGAGGAGGGTCAGAATTGGCTGATGCAGATAGAAAGCCCAGCCGAGGTGGTCCGGTGAGCAGGTACGACAGGTACGACGTCACCGATGAACAGTGGGAGGGGCTTGCCCAGGTAGTACCGCTGCGTGGCCGTAACGAATGGCCGTCGCGGATCGATCACGAAACCATCCCCAACGACCAGGCGTCCGAGCAGCGGCGGCTCGTCGTGCTGCGGGTGCAGATCTTCTCGGACGCCCGGGAAGTCGCCGAGCACCTCATCGCCCAGGTTCCCGTGCTGCTGGATCTGACGGCGGCGGAGACCGACGTGGCCAAGCGCATCCTGGACTTCACCAGTGGTGTGGTCTTCGGTCTCGGCAGCGGGATGCACCGGGTCGACAAGAACGTCTTCCTGCTGGCTCCGGTCGGCATGGAGGTCGAAGGGATCGCTGCGGCTGCGGTCCCCCGATCGTAGGAAGGTAGGAGAGACGGAACGGTTCGCCACCGTGGAGGGTGCATACGGTCCGGACCATGGACCTGAAGCACACCCGCCCCGCCGTCACCGAACTGCGGCTCTCCGCCTTCAAGTCGCACCGGAGTGCCGTCTTCCCGCTCGCCCCGCTGACCCTGTTCACCGGAGCGAGCGGGAGCGGCAAGTCGAGCGCGCTCCAGGCGTACGAGGCGCTCGCGCGTCTCGGTGCGGGGGAGGAACTCGGCGCGGTCTTCGGAGATCCGGCCGGGTGCGTACCCGAGTGGGCCGGGGCTGACGAGCAGGGCAGACGGGGATTCCGGATCGGCTGCACCGCCGACGGCCCGGCCGGTCCCGTGCGGCTCGATCTCGCGGTCCAGGCACAGCCCGCGCTGCGTATCGTCGGTGAACGCCTCACCGCCGGCGGGGAGTTACTGCTGTCCACGGCGCTGCGCGATCCGGCGCGCCGTACCGTACAGGCCGCCTGGCACACGGCGGGTTCGGTCCCGGTGACCCGCGCTCCGCTGCCCGACGACCGGCTGGGTACCGCGCTGTTGCCGTTGCGCGTGGCGGGCAAGACCGTCGGGCAGCTGAAGGTGCTGGCCGCCGCCGAGCAGATGGTGGTGGCGCTCCGCACGGTCTTCGCCTGTGACCCCCAGCCGCAGTGGATGCGGGACCCTTCGGTGGTGACGGACGACCGGTTGCGGAGCGGCTGTGACAACCTCGCCGCGGTGCTGCACCGCACCCGGTCCGAGTGCGGGGACGGGCACAGGCAGCTGGCGGCGGCGGCGCGTGCGGGATGCTCGGGGCCCGTGGAGGAGCTGGCCGCCGAGCAGTTGACGGACGGGACCGTGCGGATGGTGCTCGGCCGGGGCCGTGGGACGGTCGCACCGGCGGGGGGACTGGGCGAGGGCGAGCTGCGCTATCTGGCCCTCGCGCTGGTGATGCTGACGGGGCCCGGAGTGCTCGCTGCGGGGGCCGCGGGCGAGGTTCCGTCCACGATGCAGTCGCTCACGGTCCTGGCCGACGGATTCGACCGCTGTCTGGACGGGCGGCAGATCCGGGAGCTGACCTCCCTGGCGGCGGCGGTCTGCGCGCGGGGCCGTGTCCGGCTGGTGGGGACGGCTCTGGACGCGGGATGGGCCTGTGGGGCGGAAGGCGTCGCAGTGGTAGACCTGAGCGCGTGACGGAACTGGATGTAGCGGGATTGCAGCGTCGGCTGGCCGAGTTCGCCGCGGCGCGGGACTGGCAGCAGTACCACACGCCGAAGAATCTGGCGTCGGCGCTGAGCGTGGAGGCGGCCGAGCTGGTCGAGATCTTCCAGTGGCTGACCCCGGAGCAGTCGGCCCGGGTGATGGAGGAGACCGCTTCGGCACACCGGGTGGTGGACGAGGTCGCCGATGTCCTGGCCTATGTGCTGCAGTTCTGCGAGGTGCTGGGGATCGATGCTCTTGCGGCACTTTCCGACAAAATTGACCGAAATGAGACACGCTTCCCGGTGGGTCTTTCAGTAAAGGACACCCCGCATCGTCACTCTCCGGAGTGAGTGAGTTATCAACAATGCGCCTTGAGTCCACAGATTTCCGAATTCCCCTGGCTTTACGGTCCTACTGCCCTCACGCTGGGTAATGAAAGGGGAGAGGGAAAGTCTGAGGAACGGGGACGCGGATGGATGGGGTGCGACTCATTGCGATCAGTCGGGACGCTCTGGCGCAGAGCGTGCCGGAACTGGACACCATGGTGGAGGCGTGGCAGGCGCAGGCGCTCGCCCAGGCCGTGGGCGGACACCTGGCGTTGAGAGGCCCGCAGGAGTTGCGGGCCGAGGCGCGGGCGCTGGGTGAGTCCGGCGGCCGTGGCTGCGGGGCGCTCGAAGTGCCGGCACTGCGCGGCGGGCTGATACGTGCCGCGCAGCTGTCGGAAGTATCGGATGTGCGCGAGGCGTTGACCGCGCTGGGCGTGCTCCTCGGGGAGGTGGGGATCGCCCTGGTCGGCGTCGCCTGTGGCACGGAGGAGGAGGGGGTCTACTGGCAGTGCATCGAGGCGATGGACGCGGCGGACGAATCGGGTGACCGGGTGAGCGGGATGCTGCGCAGGCTGGACGAGCGGGACGGGGAGAGAGCGTGGCACTGACCGGAACCGGTCCCGGTCGTGTCCTGGGCGGCGGGCGGCGGGCGGCGGGCGGTGCGGGGGCGGTCCGCGGCCCTTCGAAGGTGCAGGATGGATGCATGGATCTTCGAATCTTCACCGAGCCCCAGCAAGGGGCGAGTTATGACACCCTGCTGACCGTCGCCAAGGCCACCGAGGACCTCGGTTTCGATGCGTTCTACCGCTCGGACCACTATCTGCGGATGGGGTCCGGGGACGGTCTTCCCGGACCGACCGACGCCTGGATCACGCTGGCGGGTCTTGCCCGCGAGACCAAGCGGATCCGCCTCGGGACGCTGATGACCGCGGGCACGTTCCGGCTGCCCGGCGTCCTGGCGATCCAGGTGGCCCAGGTCGACCAGATGTCCGGTGGCCGGGTCGAACTGGGCCTGGGCGCGGGCTGGTTCGAGGAGGAACACCGGGCGTACGGGATCCCGTTCCCCAAGGAGAAGTTCGGCCGCCTGGAGGAGCAGCTGGCGATCATCACCGGGCTCTGGGGCACCGAGGTGGGCGAGACCTTCAGCTACGACGGTACGTACTACCAGCTCGCCGACTCGCCCGCGCTGCCCAAGCCGGCCCAGGCCAAGGTGCCCGTGCTGATCGGGGGGCACGGAGCGACCCGTACACCCCGGCTGGCCGCGCAGTACGCCGATGAGTTCAACATCCCGTTCGCCTCGGTCGAGGACAGCGAGCGGCAGTTCGGGCGGGTCAAGGAGGCCGCCGCGACAGCAGGAAGGGCGGACGACCTGGTGTACTCCACCGCCCTGGTCGTCTGCGTCGGCAAGGACGACGCGGAGGTGGCGCGGCGGGCGGACGCCATCGGGCGTGACACGGCGGACGTCAAGGCGAACGGTCTGGGCGGTTCGCCCGCCGAGGTCGTCGACAAGATCGGGAGGTACGGCGCGATCGGGGCGTCGCGCATCTACCTCCAGGTCCTCGATCTCGACGACCTGGACCACTTGGAGCTGATCTCCTCGCAGGTCCTGTCCCAGCTGAACTAGGGCCTCTCGTTTGGATCGGGCCGGACCACGCGAGCCCGGCCTGATCCAAACGGAAGACTCTGGGCCCCTGTCCGGCCGGTCTCTGCCGGGCCCGGGGCGTCCGGACCTTCCCCGCGGACCGTAACCACGGGGGTGAAAACCTCTGGTCGGGGTGCACGGGGCGGACGATAATCGGACCTGTGTTCCTGACGATCAGTACCACCGGCACCCCAGAGCGTCCTGCCACCGACCTCGGATTTCTGCTGCACAAGCATCCCGACAAGGCGCAGATGTTCTCCACCTCCCACGGCACGGCGCACGTCCTCTACCCCGAGGCCACCGCCGAGCGCTGCACCGCGGCGCTGCTGCTGGAGGTGGATCCGGTGGTACTCGTACGGCGGGGGAAAGGCAAGGGACGTGGCGGCGCGCCCGATTCGGCGCTCGCGCAGTACGTCAACGACCGCCCGTACGCCGCCTCCTCGCTGCTGTCCGTCGCCATGACCACCGTCTTCAAGAGCGCCCTGCGCGGCGACTGCAAGGCCATGCCGGAGCGGGCCGCGAGCCCGCTGCCGCTGCGTATCGAGGTGCCCGCGCTCCCCGCGCGCGGCGGCCCCGAACTGGTGCACAAGCTCTTCGGCCCGCTCGGCTGGGAGACCGTGAAGGCCGAACCGATCGCCCTGGACGAGAAGTTCCCGGACTGGGGCGAATCGCGGTACGTCAAGCTCGTACTGGAAGGTGAACTGCGGCTCGCCGACGCCCTGCGGCAGTTGTACGTCCTGCTGCCCGTGCTCGACGACGCCAAGCACTACTGGGTGGCGCCCGACGAGGTCGACAAGCTGCTGCGCGCGGGCGAGGGCTGGCTGGCCGAGCACCCCGAGCAGAACCTGATCACCAGCCGCTACCTGTCCCATCGCTGGGGACTGACCCGGCAGGCGAGGGAGGCCCTGGAACTGGTGCGCCTCGCGGAGGCCGACGACACCGAGGTCGAGACGATCGACAACGCCGTCGACGAGACCACGGACACCGAGGAGAAGCCGGTCCCGCTCGCCGCCCGGCGGCGCGAGGTGATCATGGAAGTGCTGCGCACGTCCGGCGCGACCCGGGTGCTCGACCTGGGGTGCGGCCAGGGCCAGTTGGTCCAGGAGCTGCTGAAGGACGTCCGTTTCACGGAAATCGTCGGCGTCGACGTGTCCATGCGCGCGCTGAACATCGCGTCCCGCAGGCTCCGCCTGGAGCAGATGGGCGAGCGGTTGGCGGGGCGGGTGAAGCTGATGCAGGGCTCCCTCGCGTACACGGACAAGCGGCTCAAGCGCTACGACGCCGCGGTGCTCAGCGAGGTCGTCGAGCATGTCGATCCCGAGCGGCTGCCCGCGCTGGAGTACGCGGTGTTCGGTGCGGCCAGGCCGCAGACGGTGCTGGTGACCACGCCGAACGTCGAGTACAACGTGCGCTGGGAGACCCTGCCCGCAGGACATGTCCGCCATGGTGACCACCGCTTCGAGTGGACCCGCGAGGAGTTCCGCGACTGGGCGGGAACGGTCGGTGAACGACACGGGTACGACGTGGAGTTCCTGCCGGTGGGCCCGGACGACCCCGAGGTCGGACCGCCGACCCAGATGGCGGTCTTCACCAAGGCGGCAAGGGACAAGTCCGTGCAGGAAACGAAGGGCAAGGACGCGACGGACAAGGGCACGACCGTGAAGGAGGCGAAGGCGGCATGAGCAGAACCGAAGGCACCAGCAGCACCAGTACCAGTACCAGCAGCATCAGCACCACCGGCACCGGCAAGCGCACTCTTCCGGTGACCGACCTCTCCCTCGTGGTCCTCGTCGGCGCCACCGGATCCGGCAAGTCCACCTTCGCGCACCAGCACTTCAAGCCCACCGAGATCATCTCGTCCGACTTCTGCCGGGGCCTCGTCGCCGACGACGAGAACGACCAGAGCGCCAGCCGCGACGCCTTCGACGTCCTCCACTACATCGCCGGGAAGCGGCTGGCCGCCGGACGGCTGACCGTCGTGGACGCGACCAACGTGCAGTCGGAGAGCCGCAGGCAACTCGTCCAGCTGGCACGCGAGTACGACGTCCTGCCCATCGCGATCGTCCTCGACCTGCCCGAGGAGGTCTGCGCCGAGCGCAACGCCGCCCGTCCCGACCGGGCCGGCATGCCCCGCCACGTCATCCAGCGCCACCGCCGCGAACTGCGCCGCTCCCTGCGCGGGCTGGAACGTGAGGGCTTCCGCAAGGTGCACATCCTGCGCAGCGCCGAGGAGGCCGATGCGGCAGAAGTCGTCCTGGAGAAGCGCTACAACGACCTCACCCACCTCACCGGCCCCTTCGACATCATCGGCGACATCCACGGCTGCAGCTCCGAGCTGGAGACCCTGCTCACCGAACTCGGGTACACCGACGGCGTGCACCCCGACGGCCGGACCGCCGTCTTCGTCGGTGACCTGGTGGACCGTGGCCCGGACAGCCCTGGTGTGCTGCGCCGCGTCATGTCGATGGTCGACGGGGGCAATGCCCTCTGCGTGCCCGGGAACCACGAGAACAAGCTCGGCCGTTACCTCAAGGGCAGGAAGGTCCAGCACAGTCACGGACTCGCCGAGACGATCGAGCAGTTGGAGAAGGAGGACGCCAGGGACCCGGACTTCCGCGAGCAGGTGAGGAAGTTCATCGACGGACTGGTCAGCCATTACGTCCTGGACGGCGGCAAGCTCGTCGTCTGCCACGCCGGGCTGCCCGAGAAGTACCACGGCCGCACCTCCGGCCGGGTCCGCTCGCACGCCCTGTACGGGGACACGACCGGCGAGACCGACGAGTTCGGCCTGCCCGTGCGCTACCCGTGGGCCGAGGACTACCGGGGCCGGGCCGCTGTCGTCTACGGCCACACGCCTGTCCCCAGTACCAGCTGGATCAACAACACCATCTGCCTGGACACCGGCGCCGTGTTCGGCGGGCGGATGACCGCGCTGCGCTGGCCCGAGCGCGAGCTGGTCGACGTACCGGCCGAGCAGGTCTGGTACGAGCCGTCCAGGCCCCTCACCACCGAGGCGCCCGGCGGCCACGACGGCCGGCCGCTCGACCTCGCCGACGTCAGCGGCCGACGGGTCGTGGAGACCCGGCACACCGGCCGGGTCGCCGTGCGCGAGGAGAACGCGGCGGCGGCACTGGAGGTCATGAGCCGGTTCGCGGTCGACCCCCGGCTGCTCGCCTACCTCCCGCCGACCATGTCGCCCACCGGCACCTCGCACCTCGACGGCTATCTGGAGCACCCCGCCGAAGCCTTCGCGCAGTACAGGTCGGACGGTGTCGGGCGAGTCGTGTGCGAGGAGAAGCACATGGGTTCGCGCGCGGTGGCGCTCGTCTGCCGGGACGCCGAGGCGGCGCGCGAGCGCTTCGGGGTGTCGGGTCCGACGGGATCGCTGCACACCCGTACCGGCCGCCCCTTCTTCGACGACCCCGCAGTCACCGAAGAGATCCTGGACCGGCTGCGCACCGCCGTCACCGACGCCGGACTCTGGGACGAACTCGCCACCGACTGGCTGCTGCTCGACGCGGAACTGATGCCCTGGTCGCTCAAGGCCACCGGCCTGCTGCGCAAGCAGTACGCGGCGGTGGGCGCCGCCTCCCGAGCCGTGTTCCCCGGCGTCATCGGGGCGCTCGAAGCGGCTGCCGCCCGTGGCATCGAGGTCGAGGGGCTGCTCGCGGCGCAGCGCCGACGGTCCGACGACGCGGTCGCGTTCACCGAGGCGTACCGGCGGTACTGCTGGACGACGGACGGCCTGGACGGCGTACGTCTCGCCCCCTTCCAGCTCCTCGCCGTGCAGGGCCGCTCGCTCGCCGCCGTACCGCACGACGAGCAGCTCGCCTGGCTGGACCGGCTGGTGGAGCACGACCAGAGCGGACTCCTGCGGACCACGCGCCGGCTGATCGTCGACACCGGCGACGAGGAGTCCGTGGGGTCCGGTATCCACTGGTGGCTGGAGATGACCGGGCGCGGCGGCGAGGGCATGGTCGTCAAGCCGCTCCAGGCGTTCGCGCGCGACGGAAAGGGGCGACTGGTCCAGCCCGGCATCAAGGTCCGCGGACGGGAGTACCTGCGGATCATCTACGGCCCCGAGTACACCCACCCGGACAACCTGGCCAGGCTGCGCGGTCGCTTCCTCGGCCACAAGCGCTCGCTCGCGCTGCGCGAGTACGCACTCGGCCTGGAGGCGCTGGACCGGCTCGCCGACGGCGAACCGCTCTGGCGGATCCACGAGGCGGTCTTCGCGGTCCTGGCACTGGAGTCGGAGCCGGTCGACCCGCGGCTCTGAACCGATTCGTTCAGGGGGTGGGCGCAGCGGCCCGGGGACAGGATGGGGGCATGGGATTCCATGTCGACTCCGAGACCGGGCCGCTGCGCCGCGTCATCCTCCACCGGCCCGATCTGGAGCTGAAGCGGCTCACGCCCACCAACAAGGACGCACTGCTCTTCGACGACGTGCTGTGGGTGCGCCGGGCCCGCCAGGAGCACGACGGTTTCGCCGCCGTGCTCCGCGACCGGGGCATCGAGGTGCACCTCTTCGGTGACCTGCTGCGCGAGTCGTTGGAGGTGCCCGAGGCCCGCACCCTCGTCCTGGACCGGGTCTTCGACGAGAAGGAGTACGGCCCGCTCGCCACCGGCCATCTGCGGGCGGCCTTCGACGAGCTGCCCGCCGGGGAACTCGTCGAGGCCCTGGTCGGCGGGATGACCAAGCGGGAGTTCCTGGAGCGCCACGTGGAACCGGTCTCCGTCCGCTTCCACGTCATGGACCTGGACGACTTCCTGCTCGACCCGCTGCCCAACCACCTCTTCACCCGCGACACGTCCGCGTGGATCTACGACGGCGTCTCCATCAACGCGATGCGCTGGCCGGCGAGACAGCGGGAGACCGTCCACTTCGAGGCGATCTACCGCCACCACCCGCTGTTCACCGGGTCCGGTGCCTTCCACCACTGGTCGCAGGGGCAGGTCGACTACCCCTCGACGATCGAGGGCGGCGACGTCCTGGTCATCGGCAACGGCGCCGTCCTGATCGGAATGAGCGAGCGCACCACCCCGCAGGCGGTGGAGATGCTGGCCCGCGGCCTCTTCGCGGCCGGTTCGGCGACGACGATCGTGGCCCTCGACATGCCCAAGCGGCGGGCGTTCATGCACCTGGACACGGTGATGACCATGGTCGACGCGGACACCTTCACGCAGTACGCGGGGCTCGGCATGCTCCGCTCGTACACGATCGAGCCGGGCGACACCGAGCGCGACCTGAAAGTCACCGACCATCCGCCGGAGCAGATGCACCGTGCCATCGCGGCGGCCCTCGGGCTGAGCGGTATCCGGGTGCTGACCGCGACCCAGGACGTCCACGCGGCGGAGCGCGAGCAGTGGGACGACGGCTGCAACGTCCTCGCCGTCGAGCCGGGGGTGGTCGTCGCGTACGAGCGGAACTTCACCACCAATTCCCATCTGCGCAAACAGGGGATCGAAGTCATCGAGATCCCGGGCAGCGAGCTGGGGCGGGGCCGGGGCGGGCCGCGGTGCATGAGCTGTCCGGTCGTACGGGATGCCGTATAGTGATGCGTTCGAACGCATAGACTTCCACTGTCCCCTACTCGCGCCCCAGGAGCAGCCACCATGGCGATAGACCTCGCAGGCCGCCATTTCCTCAAGGAACTGGACTTCACCGCGGAGGAATTCCGCAGTCTGATCGAGCTGGCCGCCGAGCTCAAGGCCGCCAAGAAGACAGGCACCGAAGTGCAGCGGCTGCGCGGCAGGAATGTCGCCCTGATCTTCGAGAAGACCTCGACCAGGACGCGCTGCGCCTTCGAGGTCGCGGCGGCCGACCAGGGTGCGTCGACGACGTACCTCGACCCCTCCGGCTCGCAGATCGGGCACAAGGAGTCGTTCAAGGACACCGCGCGGGTCCTCGGCCGGATGTTCGACGCCATCGAGTACCGCGGGGACAGTCAGCCCCATGTCGAGGAGCTCGCCGCGTACGCCGGGGTCCCCGTCTACAACGGGCTCACCGACGACTGGCACCCGACCCAGATGCTCGCCGACGTGCTCACCATGACCGAGCACAGCGACAAGCCACTGGAGCAGATCGCCTTCGCCTACCTCGGTGACGCCCGCTTCAACATGGGCAACTCCTACCTGGTCACCGGCGCGCTGCTGGGCCTGGACGTGCGGATCGTCGCCCCCCGCGCCTACTGGCCCGCCGAGGACGTCGTGACGCGGGCCCGCGAGCTGGCCGAAACCAGTGGCGGGACCGTCACCCTCACCGAGGACATCGACGAGGGCGTCCAGGGGTGCGACTTCGTCGTCACCGACGTCTGGGTCTCGATGGGGGAGCCGAAGGAGATCTGGGCGGAGCGCATCGCCGCGCTGGCCCCGTACGCCGTGACGATGGACGTGCTGCGCGCCACCGGCAACCCGCAGGTGAAGTTCCTGCACTGCCTGCCCGCCTTCCACGACCTCGGCACCAAGGTCGGCCGCGAGATCCACGAGCAGTACGGGCTGACCGAGCTGGAAGTCACCGACGAGGTCTTCGAGTCCGCGCACTCGGTCGTGTTCGACGAGGCCGAGAACCGGATGCACACCATCAAGGCGGTCATGGTCGCCACGCTCGCGGGCAGTGAGCGGCAGTAAGAAGGCACATGCCCCCAATGGGGTGAATGTACGGTTCGGCAGATATTGTGGCGCGTATTGGTGGGGTTCGGGCTCGCACGCCCGAACCCCACTTCGCTGTGTGCCGTCCGTCGTGTGCGGACCGCCGTGTGTACGTCCGCCGTAGGAAAGTCCAGAGAAAGAACCGCATCCATGGGTCCGTCAGGACTGCGAATCAAGCCCCCCGAAATGCTCATCGCCGAATCCGGCGCGGACCTGGAGGGGCACGGCCTCCGGCGCAGCATGGGCCTCTTCCAGCTGGTGTGCTTCGGCGTCGGCGCCATCGTGGGGACCGGCATCTTCGTCGGCCTGTCGGACACCGTGGCGAAAGCGGGCCCCGCCGTCATCGTCTCCTTCGCGCTCGCCGCGATCACCTGTGTCTTCACGGCGTTCTCCTTCGCCGAACTCGGCGGCGCCATTCCGGTGTCGGGCAGCTCGTACTCCTTCGCGTACGCCACACTCGGCGAGCGCACCGCCTTCCTCGTCGGCTGGTGCCTGCTGCTGGAGTACGGCATCTCGGTGAGCGCGGTCGCCGTCGGCTGGAGCCAGTACCTCAACGAACTGCTGAACAGTGTCATCGGCCATCAGTTGCCCGCCGTGCTCTCCAAGGGCCCCGGCGACGGTGGGGTGATCAACCTTCCCGCCGTGGTGGTGATCGCGCTCGCGGCCCTGCTGCTGGTGCGCGGCATCCGGGAGAGCGCCGGTGCGACGGCCGCGATGGCCGTGCTGAAGATCGGCATCCTGCTGGTCTTCTGCGCCATCGCCTTCACCGCGTTCCGGCACGGCCACCTCGTGCCGTTCGCCTCCCACGGCGTCGGCGGCATCACGTCCGGTGCCTCGATCGCCTTCTTCTCGTACATCGGCTTCGACGCGATCACCACGGCCGGTGAGGAGGTCAGGAATCCCCGGCGCAACATCCCGGTCGCGATCATGGTGTGCATCGGCATCGTCACCGTGCTGTACTGCGCGGTCGCCCTCGCCGCCATCGGGGCCTTCGGCGCACCCGCCGTCGCCGACCGGCCCGCCGCGCTCTCCCTGATCGTCGACCAGGTCACCGGATCGGCGGTCGGCGGCGGAATCGTGGCGTTCGGCGCGGTCGTCGCCATCGCGTCGGTGGTGCTCGCGGTCATGTACGGCCAGACCCGCATCCTGATGGCGATGTCCCGCGACGGGCTGGTGCCGGGAGTCTTCGAGCGGGTCTCCGCGAAGACCTCGACACCCATCGCCAACACCTGGATCGTCGCGACCGTCGTCGCGATCCCGGCGGCCTTCTCCTCGCTGGACGTCGTGGTGAACCTGACGACCATCGGGGCGCTGGCGACCATGGTCGCGGTGAACATCGCCGTGATCGCGCTGCGCCGCAGCCACCCCGCGCTCCCGCGCACCTTCCGGGTGCCGCTGTTCCCCGTGAGCCCGCTGCTGGGTGTCGGCTTCTGCGTCTACCTGATGTACGGGACCGGCTGGCGGACCTGGGTGCAGTTCGCGGTGTTCCTGGTGGTGGGGGCCGCGGTGTACGCCGCTTACGGGCGCCGCAACTCGCGGCTGCCGGGCGATCTCAGTTCCGCGGGGCGGCCGGCAGCGTGAACCAGACGGCCTTGCCGTGCTCGGTGGGCCGGTGGCCGTAGGACGAGCTGAGCGTACGGATGAGCAGCAGACCGCGGCCGTGTTCCTGCCAGGGGTCCGGCGGCGCGACCGGCGGCGTCCGGGTGAGTTCGCCCGGCGGTACCGGATCGCGGTCGTGGACCTCGACCTGGCAGCCCGCGCGCAGGATCTCGACGACCAGCTCGATGGGTTCGCTGCCGTCGGTGTGTTCCACGGCGTTGGCGACCAGCTCGGTGGTGAGGAGTTCGACCGTGTCGCTGTCCGCCGCCTCCTCGCCCTCGATGTCCGCGAACACCGTACGGATCAGCGCCCGCGCTATGGGCGCGGCTGCCGCGGTGTGCGGCAGCGCGATGCGCCACGAGGCGGGGTGCGAGATGTCCGGCACGGCTGATGTTCCGTTCGGTGTGGGAGGGGTCGTCCTGGTTTAAACGATACGAACCGAGAGGCGTGGCGAGTAGAGGAAGCAGCCGGGAGGAAATGGGACCTGCGTCACATTTCGGCGGGACCTTCTGCCAGGGTCGCCTCCATCTTGTTTATCGCGTACTCGTGACGGTAGTCACGGGGGAGTGATAATTTGTGCGAACAGGTAGCCCTTCCACCGGGTCTCCGCCCGGCCTCCGGACGGGCCCACCGACCGAAGGAGGCCGCCCTCATGAGCCCCTTTTCCGGCTCAGCCCCCCGTGTGGAGAAGTGGCGCCATCTGCGCCTGACCAGGCAGGACGGGGTGGCTACCGTCACTCTCGCGCGACCGGAGAAACTCAACGCCCTCACCTTCGGCGGCTACGCCGATCTGCGTGACCTGCTCGCCGAACTGTCCCGTGAGCGATCCGTACGGGCGCTCGTCCTCGCAGGCGAAGGCCGCGGCTTCTGTTCCGGCGGCGATGTCGACGAGATCATCGGCGCGACCCTGGCCATGGACACCGCCCAGCTGCTGGACTTCAACCGGATGACGGGACAGGTCGTACGGGCGCTGCGCGAGTGTCCTTTCCCGGTGATCGCCGCCGTGCACGGGGTCGCGGCGGGCGCCGGCGCGGTCCTCGCGCTGGCCGCCGACTTCCGGGTGGCCGACCCGTCCGCCCGCTTCGCCTTCCTCTTCACCCGGGTCGGCCTGTCCGGCGGCGACATGGGCGCGGCCTACCTGCTGCCACGCGTCGTCGGCCTCGGGCACGCCACCCGGCTACTGATGCTGGGGGAGCCCGTCCGCGCTCCCGAGGCCGAGCGGATCGGACTGATCAGCGAGCTGGCGGAGGAGGGCCGGGCCGACGAACGGGCCGCCGCGCTGGCCCGCCGCCTCGCCGAGGGGCCGGCGCTGGCGTACGCGCAGACCAAGGCGCTGCTCACGGCCGAGCTGGACATGCCGCTCGCCGCCGCCGTCGAGCTGGACGCCGCCACCCAGGCGCTGCTCATGAACGGCGAGGACTACGCCGAATTCCACGCCGCGTTCACCGAGAAGCGGCCCCCGAAATGGCAGGGCAGGTAACGGTGGCCCCGCAGCCGCAGCCGCAGCCGCAGCCGCAGAAACGACCGGCCGCCCAGCCGCTGCGGGTCGCGGTCGTCGGCGGCGGTCCCGGCGGCCTCTACGCCGCCACGCTGCTCAAACGGCTCGACCCGGCCCGCTCGGTCACCGTCTGGGAGCGCAACGCCCCCGACGACACCTTCGGCTTCGGCGTCGTCCTCTCCGACGAGACCCTCGGCGGCATCGCACACGCCGACCCGGTCGTCCACCGGGCGCTCCAGGACGCGTTCGTGCGGTGGGACGACATCGACATCGTCCACCGCGGCACCACACTGACCTCCGGCGGCCACGGCTTCGCGGCGCTCGGCAGGCGCCGACTGCTGGAGATCCTGCACCGGCGCTGCCGCTCCCTGGGCGTGGACATCCGCTTCCGGGAAGAGGCGCCGCCCCCCGCCGAACTGGCCGCCGGGTACGACCTGGTGGTGGCCGCCGACGGTGTGCACAGCGCCACCCGCCAGGCGTACGCCGACGTCTTCGCCCCCCGTGTCACCACGCACCGCTGCCGCTACATCTGGCTCTCCGCGCCGTTCGCCTTCGACGCCTTCCGCTTCGAGATCGCCGAGACCGAGCACGGTGTGATGCAGCTGCACGGCTACCCGTACGGGCCGGACGCCTCCACCGTCATCGTCGAGATGCGCGAGGAGGTCTGGCGGGCCGCCGGGCTCGACTCCTGCGACGAGCGGGAGTCCACCGAACGCTGCGCCGCGATCTTCACCGAGGCGCTCGGCGGACGCCCGCTCACCGGCAACAACTCCTCCTGGACGGCCTTCCGTACCGTCGTCAACGACCGCTGGTCGCACGGGAACACCGTCCTCATCGGCGACGCCGCCCACACCGCGCACTTCTCCATCGGCTCCGGCACCAAACTCGCCGTCGAGGACGCGCTCGCACTGGCCGCCAGTATCGAGGAGCAGCCCGACCTCCCGGCCGCCCTCACCGCGTACGAGAGCGAACGCCGCCCCGTGGTGGCCTCCACCCAGCGCGCGGCCCGCGCCAGCCTGGAGTGGTTCGAGCAGCTGGAGATGTATCTCGGCCAGCCGCCGCGCCAGTTCGCCTTCAACCTCCTGACCCGCAGCCGGCGGGTCACCCACGACAACCTGCGGCTGCGCGACGCCGCGTTCACGGACGCCGTCGAGCGGGACTTCGGCTGCCCCGACGGCACACCCCCGATGTTCACCCCGCTGCGGCTGCGCGCTCTCGAACTGCGCAACCGCGTCGTCGTCTCGCCCATGGACATGTACTCCGCCGTGGATGGCAATGCAGGCGACTTCCACCTCGTCCACCTCGGCGCCCGCGCGCTCGGCGGGGCCGCACTGGTCATGACCGAGATGGTGTGCGTGAGTCCGGAGGGCCGGATCACCCCCGGCTGCACCGGCCTCTACACCGCCGAACAGGCCACGGCCTGGCAGCGGATCACCGCATTCGTCCACGACCAATCACCCGGCACGGCCATCGGGATCCAGCTCGGCCACTCGGGCCGCAAGGGTTCCACCCGGCTGATGTGGGACGGCATGGACGAGCCTCTCCCGGACGGCGGCAACTGGCCGCTGTCGGCCGCGTCCCCGCTCCCGTACCGGCCGGGCGTCAGCCAGGTCCCCGCGCAGCTGGACCGGGCCGGGCTCGCCCGGATCCGCGAGCAGTTCACCGCGTCGGCCCGCCGCGCCGCGGAGTGCGGTTTCGACCTGCTCGAACTGCACTGCGCCCACGGCTACTTGCTCTCCGGCTTCCTCTCCCCGCTCACCAACCGGCGCACCGACGCCTACGGAGGCCCGCTCCAGGACCGGCTGCGCTTCCCGCTGGAGGTCTTCGACGCGGTACGGGACGTCTGGCCGTCCGACCGGCCGATGACCGTCCGCGTCTCCGCCGCCGACTGGGCCCCCGGCGGGACGACACCCGACGAGGCGGTGGCCATCGCCCGTGCCTTCGCCGCCCACGGCGCGGACGCGATCGACGTCTCGACGGGCCAGGTCGTCCCCGACGAGCAGCCCGCGTTCGGCCGCTCGTACCAGACGCCGTACGCCGACCGCATCCGCAACGAACTCGGCGTCCCGGTCGTCGCGGTGGGCGCGATCTCCTCCTGGGACGACGTCAACTCCCTGCTCCTGGCGGGCCGTACGGACCTGTGTGCGCTGGCCCGCCCCCACCTCTACGACCCGCAGTGGACACTGCACGCCGCCGCGGAACAGGGCTACGCGGGCCCCGGCGCGCCCTGGCCCCTCCCGTACCGGGCGGGCAGCCGCGCCCCACGGACGGGCAGGACGGACGACCCGAAGCCGCGGCTCAGACTCGGCTGAGCGCCCTGGCGACGACGACACGGTCGGCCACCGGCCGGTAACCGATGCGCTGATACAGGCCGTTGCTGGTCGGGTTGGCCAGATCGGTGAAGAGCAGCACCTCACCCGCGCCTGCGTCCCGGGCCGCGCCGCTGAGGTGCGCGGTGACCGCTGCCCCGTAGCCGCGACCGCGCAGCTCCGGCGGGGTGTACACGGGGGCGACCCGGACCGTGCCCGCGCCGGGGCGGGTCGCCCCGGCCAGCGACACGGGGACGCCCCCGGACTCCCAGAGGGTCAGCCCGCCGTACGAGAGCCGGTCGTCCACCGTGCTCTCCACCCGGTCCACCGGCTGACCGGTTTCCCGGCCGAAGGCGCGGTACCACTCGACCAACAGTCCCCGGTCACCGGCCGTGGCGACACGGGCCCGGCCCGGCGGGGCGGGCGACGGCAGGATCAACTCCGCCAGCCGGTACAGCCGTTGCTCGCCGGTGGTGACCCGGTCCGGCCAGCCCGAGGTGAGCGCATCGGCGACGGACCGCATCGCATTGACGGCCGTCACCCCCAGCTCGCCGAACACCCCCAGCTCCCCGAACGCCTCGGCGAGCGGCGCGACGGCCTCGTCGGGGACCGCCCCGACCTGTACGGCATGCGGTGGAGTCCACACCACGGTGCCGTCCACCACGTCGTCGGGGGATCGCCACCAGCCGAAGAGCGGCGGTTCGTCGCCGTAGAAGTGCGGGCCGTGGCGGTGCAGAGCGGCGGTGATGCTGAGCACAAGGGTGTTTTCGGCAGGCCGGTCGGAGGCCGAGGGTGCCGCGATGGTCAGGAAGGCGTCGAGGTCGTGCGTGAAGGTCCAGGCCATGGGCCACATGGTGGAGGATGCCGGGCATGCGGGGCACGCGATTTCCGGGGCCGCGGAGGGGAGCCCCGCGTCACTCCCGCAGCCGGAACCTCTGGAGTTTCCCCGTCGCGGTCCGTGGCAGCGCGTCCAGGAACACCACCTCCCGGGGGCACTTGTGCGGAGCCAGCTCGGACTTCACGAACTCGCGCAGCGCCCCGGCGTCCCGTACCGCGCCGTCCCGCAGCACCGCGTACGCCACCACCACCTGTCCCCGCCGTGCGTCCGGCCGCCCGACCACCGCCGCCTCCAGGACGTCGGGATGCCGCAGCAGCGCGTCCTCGACCTCGGGGCCCGCGATGTTGTACCCGGCAGAAATGATCATGTCGTCGGCGCGGGCCACGTAGCGGAAGTAGCCGTCCGGATCCCGCACATAGGTGTCGCCGGTCAGGTTCCAGCCGTCCCTGACGTACTCCGACTGCCGCTCGTCGGAGAGATAGCGGCAGCCCACCGGGCCGCGGACCGCGAGCAGCCCCGGCTCACCGTCGGCGACCGGCCGCCCCGACCGGTCCACCACCCGGGCCTGCCAGCCGGGAACCGCCACCCCCGTGGTCCCCGGACGGATCGCCTCGTCCGCAGCCGAGACGAAGATGTGCAACAGCTCCGTCGCGCCGATGCCGTTGATGATCCGCAGCCCGGTCCGTTCGTGCCAGGCGCGCCAGGTCGCCGCGGGAAGGTTCTCACCGGCCGAGACACAGCGCCGCAGGGCGGAGATGTCGTACGCGTCCCCGGCAGGTCCCAGCCGGTCCAGCATCGTGCGGTACGCGGTCGGCGCGGTGAACAGCACCGACACCCGGTGCTCGGCGAGCGCGGGCAGCAGCTGCCGGGGGCCGGACTGTTCGAGCAGCAGTGCCGAAGCCCCCGCCCGCATCGGGAAGATCACCAGACCGCCCAGGCCGAAGGTGAAGCCGAGCGGCGGGCTGCCCGCGAAGACGTCGTCGGGGCGGGGTTCCAGGACGTGCCGGGAGAACGTGTCCGCGACGGCCAGGACGTCACGGTGGAAGTGCATACAGCCCTTGGGCCGCCCCGTCGTTCCCGAGGTGAACGCGATCAGCGCGACATCGTCCGACGAGGTCTCGACGGCCGGATACACCGCCGGTCTGGTGGCGGCCAGCCGCAGCAGATCCTCCGGGCCGTCACCGCCGTACGTGGTGATCCGCAGCCCCGGAACCTCCGCCTTCTCCAGATCGCCCACGGACCGGATGTCGCACAGCGCATGGCTGATGCGGGCGATGTCGCACATCGTGGCCAGCTCGTGCGCCCGCTGGGTGGCCAGCACCGTCACCGCCACCGCGCCCGCCTTCAGCACCGCGAGCCAGCAGGCGGCGAGACGCGGCGTGGTGGGTCCGCGCAGCAGCACCCGGTTGCCCGGCACGACCCCGAGGTCCGAGGTGAGGACATGCGCGATACGCCCGACCTCGGCCTGGAGTTCCCCGTACGTCCACAGCTCGCCGTCCCCGGTGCGGAAGACGGGGCGGTCGGCGCCGAAGCGCTCGATGGTCCGGTCGAGCAGTTCCGTGGCGCAGTTGAGCCGGTCCGGGCAGGGCGGGTCGGACAGCTCCGGAGAGTCGAGGAGCAGCTCCGGCCACTGATCGGCGGGCGGCAGCTGTTCGCGGGGAAAGGTGTCGACGTGCGCTGAGGTCTTCAGCTCCATGACGGGATCGCCTCCCTGGTCGCCCATGGAGCGTATCGTTTGTGTGACGACAGTCAACGGTTCACGATAGAGGGGATCGTCGATGGGCGCATTCGCGCTGGACCAGGATCAGCAGACGTGGTGCGCCGAGCTGCGCACACTCGCGGCGGAGCGGTTCGCGCCGCTCGCCGCGGCGGGCGAGCCGGGCCGGGTCAACCGCCCCCTGATCGCCGCCCTCGGTGAACTCGGCCTGCTGGAGCGGCTGTTCAGTGCCGGGGCGCTGGACCTCTGCCTGCTGCGGGAGTCCCTGGCGTACGGCTGCACCGAGGCGGAGACCGCCCTCGCCCTCCAGGGGCTGGGGACGTATCCGCTCGTCCAGGCGGGCACCGAGCGGCAGCGCGCGAGGCTGCTCCCCGAGGTGATCGCGGGCCGCGCCGTCGCCGCTTTCGCGCTGAGCGAGCCCGGCGCGGGATCGGATGCGGCGGCCCTCGCGCTGAAGGCCGTGCCCGACGGCGGGGGGTGGCGGCTGTCCGGGGAGAAGTGCTGGATCTCCAACGCCCCGGAGGCCGACTTCTACACGGTCTTCGCCCGCACGACCGAGGGCGCCGGGGCCCGTGGAGTCACCGCGTTCCTGGTACCCGCCGACCGGCCCGGACTGACGGGCACCGCACTGGACATGCTGTCCCCGCACCCGATCGGCGCCCTGGACTTCGCCGACGTCCCGGTCGGGCCCGCGGACGTCCTGGGCGAGCCCGACCGGGGCTTCCGGGTCGCCATGAACACCCTGAACCTCTTCCGTCCCAGCGTCGGCGCCTTCGCCGTCGGCATGGCACGGGCGGCGCTGGACGCGACCCGCGACCACACCTCCCGGCGCTCCGCGTTCGGCGGCCCGCTGAAGGACCTCCAGGCGGTCGCCCACCAGGTCGCCGAGATGGCCACCCGTACCGAAGCGGCCCGGCTGCTGGTGTACGCGGCGGCCTCCGCGTACGACACCGGCGCCCCCGGCATCGCCAGGCACTCCGCGATGGCCAAGCTCTTCGCCACCGAGACCGCCCAGTACGTCGTGGACACCGCCGTCCAACTGCACGGCGCCCGCGCCCTCCAGCGCGGCCACCTCCTCGAACACCTCTACCGCGAGGTCCGTGCCCCACGGATCTACGAAGGTGCCACCGAGGTCCAGCGCACCATCATCGCCAAGGAGCTGTACGGATGAGTCTCGACCGCGTCAACCCGCCGCAGCTCTCGCCGCCCACCGGCTTCTCGCACGCCGTCGCCGCCACCGGGACCCGGCTGGTCTTCCTGGCGGGACAGACCGCGCTGGACGGCGACGGCAAGGTCACCGGTGCCACCCTCCCGGCCCAGTTCCGGCTGGCCCTGTCGAATCTCCTCACCGCCCTGCGCGCGGCCGGCGGCGCCCCCGCGGACCTGGCTCGGGTCACCGTGTACGCCACCGACATCGCCGACTACCGGACCCACTCCGCCGAACTGGGCCGTATCTGGCGCGAGTTGGCCGGGCGCGACTACCCGGCCATGGCGGTGATCGGCGCCACGCGGCTCTGGGACGAGCACACGGTGGTGGAGATCGACGGCGTCGCCGTACTGTCCTGACATGCCCGATATCGAGCTCACCGCAGGCACCGTCAGCTACGAGGACACCGGCGGCCCCGGACCCGTCGTCGTCCTGCTCCACGGACTCGTCCACGACTCCACCGTCTGGCGCAAGGTGATCGCCGGCCTGCGCCCCGGCCACCGGGTGCTCGCGCCGACCCTGCCGTACGGCTCCCACCGCATCCCGATGCGCCCCGACGTCCCGCTCACCCCCGACTCGGTGGCCGAACTCGTCGTGGAGTTCCTCGACCGGCTGGACCTGCGGGACGTGACCCTGGTGGAGAACGACTGCGGCCGGGCCCAGAGCGTCGCCGCGCGACACCCCGAACGGCTCGCCCGGCTGGTCCTGACCTCCTGCGAAGCCTTCGACAACTACCCGCCGGGCGTCCCGGGCAAGCTGATCGGGTGGGCCTGCCGGGTGCCGGGAGGTATTTCCCTCCTCGCCCGTACGCTCGCGGTCAAGCCGATGCGCCGACTCCCCGTCGGCCTCGGAGCACTCACCAAACGGCCCGTCCCCGACGAGATCGTGGACGGCTGGCTCCGCCCGCTGCTCACCGACAAGGCCATCCGCGCGGACTTCCGGCGCTACAACCTGGGCGTGCGGAAGACGGAACTGCTCGAAGCCGCCGAGGGGCTGCGGACGTTCGACAAGCCCGCCCTGGTCGTCTGGGCGGTCGAGGACCGGATGATGCCCCGGGCCCACGGGCGACGGCTCGCCGAACTGCTGCCGCAGGGAAGGCTGCTGGAGATCGAGGACAGTTGCACGCTGATCGCCGAGGACCAGCCGGAGCAACTGACCGCCGCTCTGCGGGAATTCATCGCCACCACCGGCATCGCCACCACCGGCTGACACCGGGCGCCCGGCCGTACACCCCGGCACGGTCGGGCGCCCGGCCCGTGGCTCAGCGGAGCCGCGCGGCCACCGACGACGTCAGCAGCTCCGCGTCGAAGAACGAGGCGTCGGCCAGCCTGCTGGCACCCGCGTACGCGTTGAGCATGACCTTCGCGCTGCGCAGGGCTGCGGGGGAGCGGCGGACCAGCGGTTTGATCCACCGGGTGACGGTGGCGTCCAGCTCGCTCTCGGGGACCGCCTTGTGGAGGATGGACAGCTCGACCGCCTTCGCGGCGTCGAAGTTGTCCGCGGTCAGGATCAGTTCCCGGACCCGGGCCGCGCCCGCCTCGCTCAGCAGCCGCGGCAGGACGCCACCCCAGGCCGGCGGCACTCCGAGCGCCAGCTCGGGCATCCGGAACCGGCAGCTGTCCGCCCCCACCCGCAGGTCGCAGAAGACCGCGAGCCCGATGCCGGCACCGATCACCCCGCCGTGCAGCCGGGCGATGGTCACGGCGTTGGCCGTCGCGAGAGCGTCGCAGACCCGGCGGGCCTTGTTGCCGAGGGCGTGCAGACCCGCCCCGCCGGGATCAGTGGCGAGCAGCGTCGCGAATTCCTTGCGTTCGCCGCCCAGGCAGAAGTCGTCCCCGGCACCGGAGAGGACCAGAACCCGGATGCTCGGGTCGTCGTGCAACGCGTCGAGTACGGCGAGGAGTTCGTCGAGGACGAGTCCGGAGATCGCGTTGCCCGTCTCGGGGCTGCTCAGCTCCACATTCAGTACGGGGCCCTCGTGCGTGACACGCAGGGTCTTGAAGTCTTCCACGATGCTGGTTTCTTTTCCTTGTTCACTGGATTCATTGGCCCATGGCATATGCGCGGCCGGTGGGCGCGACGAGGCATTCCAAGTCCTGTGGGGGGAAGAGGGGTCCTACGACGTCATGAACGGACGACCCGCAGTTCGCTGAGTCGGCGGAAAGCGACGCGCGGCGACCAGACGGGGGTGCCGCTGACCTGAAGATCCGGAAGCCGATTCAGCAGTCCGGTCAGCAACGAGGTGGCTTCGAGCCGGGCGAGTGGCGCACCCATGCAGTAGTGAATTCCGCCGCCGAAGCTGAGGTGCGACGCCTTGCGGTGGATGTTGAACAGATCAGGGGCATCGTGCTTTTCCGGATCATGGTGGGCGGTGCCCACCATCAGCTGCACCATCTCGTCCTTGCGAATGAGTACATCGCCGAGACAGGTGTCCTCGGGGGCGATCCGGCTGATCATGTGGATCGGCGGGTCGTAGCGCAGCACTTCGTCGATCGCGCCGGGCAGGTGCTGGGGGTGCGTGCGCAGCCAGTCCAGCTGGCGGGGGTGCTCAAGGAGCAGCCAGACCATGGTGGAGAGCAGGTGGGAGGTGGTTTCCAGACCTGCCAGGACCACGAAGAGCGCGAGGGAGTAGACGGCCTCGTCGGCGGCTGCGCGGTCGGGTTCCAGCTCGTCCCAGGTGCGGATCCAGGTCGAGACGGGATCGTCCCCGGGGTTCTTGCGGCGTTCCTGGACCAGGGCGGTGAAATACTCCCGCAAACGGCTGGTCGCGGCATCGGAGAGCGCGAGCTGACTCCGGGACGGGAACAATTCCTGGGTGAATACCTGGTCGTGCGTGAGCGAACGCATAAGAGGGAAATCGGTCGGCGGCAGGCCGAGCCATTCCCCTATCACCATGACCGGCAATTCCTCACTGACAAGCGCGCAGAAATCTGCGTCACCGTCCTTCAATTCATCAGTGAGTTGATCGAGCAATCGCTCGGTTATTCGGTCGACCGATTCCCGCATGATCTCCAGGGATTTTCGGTCGAACATATTTCCCATAGACCGCCGCATTCGCGTGTGATCGGGCGGATTAAGCATGGGGAGCGTGTCGCCCATTTGAAGAGAAGCGGGCGCGCTCCAGCGAGTGGCGTCCTCCTGCCGAGTCCGCCACTCGCTGCCCGGAACGGTCCAGGACCTGTCCCTCAGTACCTGGTCACACAGGTGGTAAGGGGTGACGAGATAGCCGCCCCAGGGGGCTGGGAAGACATCACCCATCGCCCTGAGGTCTGTGTAAAAAGGGAACGGATTCGCCTGTCCTGCTGAAGTTCGGATACGCGAGAACAGGGAAACAACAGCGCGCCTGTCAACAGGCGGGGTAGCCAGAGAAAGCTCCACAGCGACTCCTTGTTTCAAGAGACACATAAGATTTGCCAACCCTGTCTACCCGTACGCTTGAACGTTCATGCGACGGTAAAGTCACTGAAGGTGTTGTGGATGTCACACCTTGCGCCAGCTCAGGAATCCACTCCACCAGCTACCCTTCTCCGGCTTCTTCGGGGGGTTTTGGGCGGGAGCGATTCCAGGGGCCCGGTTGCCCGGCGCGTAAGACGCGGACAGACCCCTTTCTTTCCGTTCCGGGGTAAAACGGGCGGGCAGGGTGTTGAGTGCCCGGTGGAACGGGCCCGGCCGCCAGGTGAGATTGTCGGCGGGCACGGCCAGATCGATGTCCGGCAGGGTGTTGAGCAGCTTCTCGATCGCCAGCACGGAGATCAGCAGCGCCGGGTCCTTCGCCGGGCAGGCGTGCACGCCCGCGCCCCAGGCGAGATGGGCTCCCTTGCTGAGCGACTGACGGCTCATGGCGAGAGCCGGATCGCTGTTCGCTGCCGCGAAGCTGATCAGGACGGGCTCGCCGGCCCGCAGGGTGGTTCCCGAGAGGTCGACGTCGTACAGCGGGTAGTGCGCCGCGTAGTTGGCTATCGGCGGTCCGTTCCAGAGCACGTCGTTGATGGCGTCCTCGACCAGCAGACCCGCCGAGTGGTGACCGCCGGAGTACTTGTCGTCGGACAGCAGCAGCCGCAGCGCATTGGCGATGATGTTCTGGGTGGGTTCGGTGCCGGCCCCGATGAGCATGACCAGCTGGTGGATCATCTCCTCGTCCGACAGCCCCGCCTCGTGCTGCATCAGCCAGGAGGTGATGTCCTCACCCGGCTGGGCACGCTTCAGCGCGACCAGTTCGAACAGGGACTCCGTCAGGATCTCGTTGGCCTTCTCGACGTCCACCCCGTCGAAGAGGCAGGAGATCCCGTAGACCAGCCGGTCGCCGATCTCCGCGGGGCAGCCGAAGAGGTCGTTGAAGACCAGCAGCGGAACCAACTGGGCGTACTCGGCGATCAGATCGGCCCGGCCACGCGTACTGAACTGTGCGATGAGGTACCGCGCGACGCGGTCCACGTGCCGGCTCACCCGGTGCGTGTCGATCCGGGACAGCGAGTCCGTCACCGCCTGACGCAGCCTCAAGTGCTCGGTGCCGTCGGTGAACAGACAGTTCGGCCGGTACGCCATCATCGGCAGGACCGGGCTGTCCAGCGGCACCTGACCCTCGTTCAGGGCCCGCCAGCGACGCGAGTCCCGGGCGAACACGTCGGGGTTCTGCAGGACATGGAGCGCCGAAGCGTAGTCCGTGACCAGCGAGGCCTCCACACCGGGGGACAGCTCGACCGGAGCGGCTGTGCCGTACGCCCGCATGTGCTCGTAGAAGGCGTCGGGAGCGGCAGCGAATTCGGACCCGTGCAAGGGGACGCTTTTTCCGCTGTTGTGTGCCGGGCAGCCAGGCGGCGGTGCCTGAGCTTCCGAATGGTACTGCATGCCGAACTCCTAGGAAAGGCGCGACTGAAGATAGCGGACGAGAACGATCAGGGCATTCGCCGACGAGCGCTGATCGCGCGCATCACAATTCACGAGCGGGGTCTCGGGCAGCAGGTCGAGCGCCTCCCGGATCTCCGCATCCTCGTGATTCGGCTTGAGGTCGAAACGGTTGACGGCGATGGTGTACGGAATTCCGTACTGCTCGACCAGGTCCATCACCGGGAACGACTCCTCCAGGCGCTCGGGGTCGACCAGCACCAATGCCCCGAGCGCGCCCCGGGACATGTCTTCCCACACCTGGACGAAGCGCTGCTGACCGGGTGTCCCGAAGAGATAGAGGACCAGGTTCTCGCTGAGCGTGAGGCGGCCGAAGTCCATGGCCACGGTCGTCGTGGTCTTACCGCGCGTGCCCTTGAGGTCGTCGATCTCCTCGCCGGCCCGCGTCATTACTTCTTCGGTCCGCAGCGGTGGGATCTCCGACATGGTCCCGATGAACGTTGTCTTTCCCACGGCGAAATGGCCGACCACAAGGATCTTCGCCGCGGTCCGCACTGAATCGCGCAGATAGACACCGTCATCCGAAACGGGCTTGTAGGCCATTCAGCACCTCCTCGAGTATGTGGCGTTCGACCCGCTCCGCACGTGGGATGGGTTTGCGTGTGTAGAGATATCCCGCCTCCGTGAGGTCGGCGAGCAGGATTCTGATGATTCCCACGGGCAGCTGGCTGTGTCCGGCGATCTCGGCGACCGCGAGATAGCCGCCCGAGCACAGCTCGACGAGACGGCGCTTCTCCGGGTCGAGGTGATCGCTCCGGGGACTGTCCTCGGCCACCGTGACCAGCGTGATCAAGGACAGCTCGTGGTCGTCCAGCAGGCTGCGCCCGTTGGTGATGACGTACGGCCGCACTAATTGCGGGGCTTCCGGTCCCTGTTCCGGATCCACTGGCGTCGTCATGCGCGGGTGTCGGCAATCTCGCGCGGGGGACTGGTGAGCGCCTTGCCGAGCTGGCCGACGAGCTGCTGCATCCGGAAGGTTATCTCCGCCATGTCGACCTCGGGGGAAGCCGAGACGGCGAGGTAGGCGCCTTCGCCGGCAGAGATCAGGAAGACCCAGCCGTGCTCGAACTCGACCAGCGTCTGACGCCACTGCGGCCGGTTGCTCGGGGGGCCGCCGCAGAAGTCGGCCACCGTACGGCTCAAGGACTGCATGCCGCTCATCGCGGCGGCGACGGTGTCGCCGTGGTCCTTGCCGACGTCCTTCGAGCGGGCCATGAGCAGTCCGTCCGCGGAGACGAGAATCGCGTGCCGCGCCTCGGGGACTTCCAGGGCACTGTCAAGCATCCATGAAAGGTCGTAATTCACTGAGTCTCATGCCCTTCGCTGCGTGCACTGGTGGAACGGCGTCCGGATTGCGTCCCTCGCTGGAACGCCCCCATCACGGATGCGATCTGCTCGGTGGAGCGGACCGGGGTTTCCTCGCTGTCGGCTGTCGGCACGATGGATATCGCACCCCTTCGGCTGCGCTTCGGCAGGCCGCCGAACGTGGTCGAGCGAGCCGCCGAATCCTCTTCGGGCGGCATCGGGGAAGACGCGGCCACGGTGGGAATCTCCTTTGCCTCGGGCTGGGGGGCGGGCTCCGGCATGGCCGTGAGGAGCTCATCGGGAAGCAGCACGACCGCACGCACACCGCCGTACGGCGAGGTGGTGTCCACGGACACGCTGAATCCGTACCGGGCGGCGAGCACACCGATCACGGTGAATCCGAACTGCGGCGGGTTGCCCAGCCCCGAGACGCCGGGGGAACGTTCGCTGGAGAGAAGCTTGGCCGCACGGCTCTTCTCTTCCTCGTTCATACCGACACCGGCATCGTCGACGATGATGCAGACGCCCTTGGGTACCGGGCGGATGTTGATCTCGATCATCGTTTCCGGCGCCGAGTAACTCGTGGCGTTGTCGAGCAGTTCCGCGAGTGTGAGCGCGACGGGCTCGACGGCCCGGCTGACGATCGCGAAATGGCTCTGGGTCCGGATCTCGACACGCGTGAAGTGCCGGATACGGCCCTTGGCACTGCGGACCACGTCGTAGAGCGACGCATCCGTACGCTGGCGGCCGAGCCAGCCGTCGCAGAGAACGGCGATGGACTGGGCCCGTCGCGCGAACTGCGAGTTCATGTGGTCGATGTCGAGCAGGTCCTGCAGGATCTGCAACTCGCCGTATTTCCCCTGAAGCTTGGAAATGGCGAGCTGCTGCTCACTCGCGAGGCCCTGGAGCGTCCGCATGGCGGATTTCAGAGCGGTCTTGGTGGCTTCTTCGGCCCGCTCCTTCGCCTCCTCGACGGACTCCGCGTAATGGTCTTCCAGAGCGGCATAGTGAGTTCGGAGTTCCTGCTTTTCCTGTCGCATCTGGGAAAGCGACTTTCTGCCGCGAACGATCGCGGTTGCGGCGACAGGAGTGCCAGCTATCAAAGCCCAGAGTGCTGGATCCTGGAAGTACTGAGTCATAAGGCTCTCTTCGGGTGGCTGGGCCGCCGGGTGCTGAATGTCTCGGGGGTGCGGTCGAGTTCGCTCGTGGCCTCAGACATACGGGATCGGTCGCGCGCGTACTCCTGCCCGACTGCCTTGAAAGGCCCGGCTGATGGCATAGTTCCCCCCGGGGTGGCGGAATTCTGGGCCGACGCGCTGCGCGATTAATTTGCCATAGCTGGTTTGGGACAGCCAGGCAAGTGCGATGATCTTAGCACCACGGAACGGGGTGCCGTTCCTGGGGAAGCGTTATCAATCTGGCATCTGACGGAAATTCAGCAAGGGGCCCATTTGGGGTCATGCGGGGTGTTGGCTATTTGCCGGACGTGCCCGATTGATCATGGTTGGGAATTCTTCGGGTCGATTGTCCGCGATGGGGTCCGGGCGTCGCGGGAGGAATCCGCGAGGGCCGAGGCCGGACATGACTGTGCCGGGCCGGTCGCGAGGTGCGACCGGCCCGGCACGGTTCAGGATGCGGTGGGTGCTGCCCTGTTGGGGGACGGGTGGGTCAGATGTCCCTGAACGTCTCGATCTGCGCCCCGACGGAGTTGAGCCGCTCGGCCAGCTCCTCGTACCCGCGGTTGATCACGTACACATTGCGCAGCACCGACGTGCCCTCGGCGGCCATCATCGCCAGCAGCACCACCACCGCGGGACGCAGTGCGGGCGGGCACATCATCTCGGCCGCCCGCCAGCGGGTCGGGCCCTCGACCAGCACCCGGTGCGGGTCGAGGAGTTGCAGCCTGCCGCCCAGCCGGTTGAGGTCGGTCAGATAGATGGCGCGGTTGTCGTAGACCCAGTCGTGGATCAGGGTCTGGCCCTGGGCGACCGCCGCGATGGCCGCGAAGAACGGCACGTTGTCGATGTTCAACCCGGGGAAGGGCATCGGGTGGATCTTGTCGATCGGAGCTTCCAGCTTGGACGGGCGCACCGTGAGGTCCACCAGCCGCGTCCGGCCGTTGTCCGCCGGGTACTCGCCACTGCGGTCGTGGTCGAGGCCCATCTCCTCCAGTACCGCGAGCTCGATCTCCATGAACTCGACGGGCACCCGGCGGATCGTCAGCTCCGACTCCGTGACCACGGCGGCGGCCAGCAGGCTCATCGCCTCGACCGGGTCCTCGGAGGGGGAGTAGTCGACGTCCACGTCGATGTGCGGCATTCCGTGCACCGTCAGCGTCGTGGTGCCGATGCCCTCGACCTCCACGCCCAGGGCCTCCAGGAAGAAACACAGGTCCTGGACCATGTAGTTGGAGGACGCGTTGCGGATCACCGTCACCCCGCCGCTGCGGGCAGCCGCGAGCAGCGCGTTCTCGGTGACCGTGTCCCCGCGCTCGGTCAGCACGATCGGACGGTCGGGGGTCGCTCCCCGCTCCACCCGGGCGTGGTAGAGCCCCTCGGTCGCAGTGATGTCCAGCCCGAAGCGGCGCAGCGCGATCATATGGGGCTCGATCGTGCGCGTACCGAGGTCGCAGCCTCCGGCGTACGGCAGCTTGAAGCTGTCCAGGCGGTGCAGCAGCGGGCCGAGGAACATGATGATCGAGCGGGTACGGCGGGCAGCCGTCGCGTCGATCGCCGCCATGTCCAGCTCGGCGCCGGGAACGATCTCCAGGTCCTTGCCCTCGTTGATCCAACGGGTGCGCACCCCGATGGAGTTGAGCACCTCCAGGAGCCGGAACACCTCTTCGATGCGCGCCACCCGCCGCAGCACCGTGCGTCCCTTGTTGAGCAGCGACGCGCAAAGCAGCGCCACACAGGCGTTCTTGCTCGTCTTGACGTCGATCGAGCCGGAGAGCCGGCGTCCGCCGACCACGCGCAGATGCATCGGCCCGGCATAGCCCAGCGAGACGATCTCACTGTCAAGTGCCTCGCCGATACGGGCGATCATCTCAAGGCTGATGTTCTGGTTACCGCGTTCGATGCGGTTCACAGCACTCTGGCTGGTGGAGAGCGCATCGGCAAGCTGAGTCTGTGTCCAGCCCCGGTGCTGACGGGCGTCACGGATGAGCTTGCCGATGCGTACGAGGTAGTCGTCTGCCATACGGGAACGCTATCTCAGATATGAGATGACGCTTCATCGGGGTCGGCCATTGGAGTGACGCCGCGCGAACAGATCACCGTGAACACCGTGCAGGAGGCGAGGAAAGGCCCCTGGCTCAGCGACTCGAACCAGCGCGTGCCGCGTTCCTCGTCGATGTGGCCGGCGTCGATGGCCTTCCGGGTGTTGCGGCCGAGCCCCAGGGCGTAGTCGGCGACTTCCGGGTCCCGCAGGACCGGGGTGTTGGCCAGCACGGTCAGCACCGTGAACCCGGCTTCCTCGGCGAGGCGGGCGAGACGGCGCCCGATCGTGGCGTTGCGGACGGCGACCGTGGTGGTGAAGCGGGTGAAGGCCCGACCGGTTTCGAGGTCGTCCGCGTCGACGACCAGGGTGTCCCAGTCGGGCTCGGCGAGCCCCACGAGCCCGCCCGGACGGACCGCGCGGTGCAACGCGCCGAGCGCGGCGGCCGGATCGTCGACATGCATCAGTACGCGGTCGATCCTGGCCCGGTCCACGCTCCCCGGCTCCACCGGCAGCGCATGTGCGTCACCCTCCCGGATCTCGACGGGCGCCGGCCCGCTCGCCCGGCGCCGCGCTTCGGCCACCATGGCCGGGTCGCGGTCGACCCCGATCACCCTGCCGCCCGCACCGACCAGCCGGGAGAAGTCGCCGAGGTCGGCGCCGGGCCCGCATCCGACATCCAGCGCGGTCTGGCCGGCCCGGACATCGAGGAGGGCGAGCAGCTGCTCCTTGTACGTACGCCCCGTTCCGGCCATGCGCAGCATGTACGCCGCCTGGTCGGGCCGGGGTGCGCCTAAGTCCCTGTTCATGCGACCAGTCAATCAGGCCGACGACCCCGCGCGGAGACGGCCGGGATGCGGTCTCAAGCCCCGGTCCCGGGAGGAACATTGGCCGATCGAAGCCGGCCGTTCGCATCGTCGGGGCTCCGCTGCCGGGCGGGTGGGCCGCCGTGGTCAGGCGGCCGGGCCGGCGCGGCGGATGTCCCGGGCGGCCAGGGCGATCAAGACGGCGGGAATGAGGACGTCGTTGGCCAGGATGCCACCCGTGTTTCCGGCGGCGTGGTCGCCGTTGGCGAACCATTGGTAGACGTGGCCGATCGTGGCTCCCCACAGGAACGCGGCGGCGGCCAACCCGCTCGTGAGTCGCTCGCGGGGCGATGCGGACGCGCCGCGGAAGCCCAGCACGGCGAGGCCGAGGTTGGCGAAGGCGATCTCGAACTGGAACGGCGAGGTGGCGAAGCCGATGGTGTCGGCCATGCCCTTCGGGATCGCCAGGAACGAGATCGTGATCCACAGGCTTCCGACGCCAAGGGCGCCGACCGACCACCAGCGCTGCCAGATCTCCGCCGCCGACCGGCCCGGACCGCGGCGACGGCAGCTCAGCAGCGCTCCGAGGGCGGGTACCAGCATGAAGAGAAGCGGAAACGTGGTCTGAACGGCGTACGGGAGGTTGTCCATGAATCTGAGTGTTGCATGGTTAATATTAACCATGCAAGTATCAGGTAAGGTGGACGTATGGACGAAGGACTGGCAGAGCTCCTGTACCGCGTGGTCATGCTGATGGGCGAGGCGGCCCGGCGCCGCTCCGACCCGAACCAGCGCCTCTCCCACAGTCAACTGCGACTACTGGGCACCCTTGAGGAGATCCAACCCGCCACCCAGCACCAGCTCGCCGAGGCCCTGACCCTGTCCGACCCGGCCATCAGCCGCTCCCTGCGCCCGCTGGAGGCGCAGGGGTACGTGACGATCAGCGTCGACCCCGCCCACCGACGCCGACGCCTGGTCACCCTCACCCCGACGGGCCAGGACGCCTTCCTGGTCGAGGGCAAGCCCCTGGAGGAAGAACTCCGCACCGCCCTCCTGCAGGCCGGCTTCCCCTACGACCGCTACCTCGCGGAGACCCACCGGCTCGCCGCGCTGCTGACACCCGCGCAGCCACGGCGCGCAGCCACGGCCCGGCAACCGAACGGCGCACCGGAACCGGATCGAGCGGGCCGACGTGAGCAGGGGGAAGTTGAATCCCGGTCACCTGCTGCTCGGCCAGGGGCGGCAGAACCAGGTTGATGCTCTCGATGAAGTCAGTCGTCCGCATCTCCGCCGACCCGCGGGGACTGGATGGGATGAGACAGGCGGTTTCGGATACTCAGGTGAGACGAAACCGCACGCAACGCCCGCCACCTGTCCACACAGAGGGCGCCGCCTGGGCGGTCATGAGCATGCCGCCTGCGTGGTCGACAGCCGCGCCGAGGCCCTGGACATGGGCCGAACGGGTGCATCTGAGCCGGTCTGCGGGGTGGGCCGCTCTGATCGCGACCTTGCCTCGGCCGCCGGGTTAAGGTCCGCGTGGAAACGCTCCCCTGAGGCAGTTCCTGCTGCTCCCGCCGGCGTCCTTGGAGGCTCGCAGGTATGCCCCGTTCGTACGGCGGGCCAGCGAACGGCCGACGTGACTTCCTGGCCGGGCTCCCGTCGGGAGCGGCCGCCCTGCTCGCAGCGGTCGCTGCGGTGCTGAGCACGCTGATCATCGTCACGCCCGCCGCTGCGGCCGTGCCCAGTTGCAGGGTCGGGGCTTACGTCACCGACCTCTACGCGGTGAATCCGGTCGAGAGCACCGTGAACGCGGACCTGTGGCTGTGGAGCGTATGCCCACGCAAGGACCTTGCCGCTGTCCAGCGTCTCGAATTCACCAACGCGACGAAGACGACGCTGACCGCGCCTTCCAGTGAGAAGGTGGACAACGAGTACTGGACTCAGGTCAAAGTGGCCGGGACCTTCCGGCAGACCCTGAACCTGACGGACTTCCCGTTCGACAAACAGGTCGTCCGGATCCGGGTCGAGGAAAACAAACTGGACAAGTCACGGTTCGTCTACCGGGCGGATGTGAAGAACTCCACGTACAACCCCGGGATCCATCCCGGCGACTTCAAGATCACGCGATTCCGGATCGGTGTCGGTGACGCGTCCTACAGGACGAGCTTCGGCGATCCCCGGCTCAAACAAGGAGGCAGCAGTCACTACTCCCAGCTGGTGATCGAGTTCCAGCTCACCCGAGTGGACCTCACGAGTTTCGGCAAGCAGATCCTGCCGGTATATGTGGCTCTCCTGGTCGCCCTGATCTCGTTTCTGATCTGGTCGAAGGACAACGAGGTCGCCATGGTCGCACGGCTCGGGATTCTCGGTACCGCGCTCTTCACGATCATGCTCAACCTGCGGGCGGTCGACGAGGCGCTGGGCACCTTCCTGAACGTGACGCTGGTCGAAGAGATCCACTTCATGAGCCTGCTCTACGTACTGGTCGGTGTCGCCAGCACCACCTACGTCATGAAGCTGTTGACCGATCCCATGGCCGAACCGGCGGCGCGGCGCTTCAACAACCGCACTTTCGTCATCGCGACGGGCTTGTACCTCATCGCCAACATCGTCGTCATCGCCCTCACCGTGTCGTTCTGAGTCTCCGGGAGGCGGAGGCGGCTCCGCAAGATCCATCCCGACCGGTGCGGCCACCCAGCACCCCCGGTGCGTCCCCTCGTACGACCAGGTTCGCCGGCAAGGAAGCCGGAACGGCTGGGTTCGCTGTCGAACGCCTCGATCGGATGGCAGGGGTCAGCGTGGTCCCCGCATGACCTCCGCGCGGTCGTGTACTAGAGTTATCTCGACATCGAGATATCTGCCGAGGCGTATCGCAACCGCCACTCGGTAAGGGTTACCTAACTAATCCTTATCACAGCGGACGGCCGAGCAGCCGTAGGTGGCACCATGCGGCGCCGGCCGCACATGAGGCGCGGCGCGGTAGTACGCGCACATTGATGAAGGAGACTGTCGTGTCGGCGAACAGCTTCGACGCCCGCAGCACGCTGCGCGTGGGCGACGAGTCGTACGAGATTTTCAAGCTGGACAAGGTCGAGGGCTCCGCGCGCCTCCCTTACAGCCTGAAGGTGCTGCTGGAGAACCTGCTGCGCACCGAGGACGGCGCGAACATCACCGCCGACCACATCCGGGCGCTCGGCGGCTGGGACTCGCAGGCTCAGCCGAGCCAGGAGATCCAGTTCACGCCGGCCCGCGTGATCATGCAGGACTTCACCGGTGTGCCCTGCGTGGTGGACCTCGCGACCATGCGCGAGGCCGTCAAGGAGCTCGGGGGTGACGCCGAGAAGATCAACCCGCTGGCCCCGGCCGAGCTGGTCATCGATCACTCCGTCATCGCCGACAAGTTCGGTACGTCGGACTCCTTCGCGCAGAACGTCGAGCTGGAGTACGGCCGCAACAAGGAGCGCTACCAGTTCCTGCGCTGGGGCCAGACCGCCTTCGACGAGTTCAAGGTCGTCCCCCCGGGCACCGGCATCGTCCACCAGGTCAACATCGAGCACCTGGCCCGCACCGTCATGGTCCGCAACGGCCAGGCGTACCCCGACACCCTCGTCGGCACCGACTCGCACACCACCATGGTCAACGGCCTCGGTGTGCTGGGCTGGGGCGTCGGCGGCATCGAGGCCGAGGCCGCGATGCTGGGCCAGCCGGTCTCGATGCTCATCCCGCGCGTCGTCGGCTTCAAGCTGACCGGTGAGCTGAACGCCGGCACCACCGCCACCGACCTGGTCCTCACGATCACCGAGATGCTGCGCAAGCACGGCGTCGTCGGCAAGTTCGTCGAGTTCTACGGCGAGGGCGTCGCCGCCACCTCGCTGGCGAACCGCGCCACCATCGGCAACATGTCGCCGGAGTTCGGCTCCACCGCCGCGATCTTCCCGATCGACGACGAGACGCTGAAGTACCTGCGCCTGACCGGCCGTGACGAGAAGCAGGTCGCGCTCGTCGAGGCGTACTCCAAGGAGCAGGGCCTCTGGCTCGACCCGGCCGCCGAGCCCGACTTCTCCGAGAAGCTGGAGCTCGACCTCGCCACGGTCGTCCCGTCCATCGCCGGCCCGAAGCGCCCGCAGGACCGCATCGTCCTCGCCAACGCCAAGGCGCAGTTCGCGCAGGACGTCCGCAACTACGTCTCCGAGGACGAGGAGTCGGGCAAGGAGTCCTTCCCGGCCTCCGACGCCCCGGCCGCCCACAACGGCGTGCCGAGCCGCCCGACCATCGTCACGGCCCCCGACGGTTCGACGTACGAGATCGACCACGGCGCCGTCACCGTCGCCGCGATCACCTCCTGCACCAACACCTCGAACCCGTACGTCATGGTCGCCGCGGCGCTCGTGGCGAAGAAGGCGGTCGAGAAGGGCCTGACCCGCAAGCCGTGGGTCAAGACCACCCTCGCGCCGGGCTCGAAGGTCGTCACCGACTACTTCGACAAGGCGGGCCTGACCCCCTACCTCGACAAGGTCGGCTTCAACCTCGTCGGTTACGGCTGCACCACCTGCATCGGCAACTCCGGCCCGCTGCCGGAAGAGGTCTCCAAGGCGGTCAACGAGCACGACCTGGCCGTGACCTCGGTGCTCTCGGGCAACCGTAACTTCGAGGGTCGCATCAACCCCGACGTCAAGATGAACTACCTGGCCTCCCCGCCGCTGGTCGTCGCGTACGCCATCGCGGGCTCCATGAAGGTGGACATCACCAAGGACTCCCTGGGCGCCGACCAGGACGGCAACGCGGTCTACCTCAAGGACATCTGGCCGACCGAGGCCGAGGTCAACGACGTGGTGGCGAACACCATCGGCGAGGACATGTTCAGCAAGTCCTACGAGGACGTCTTCGCGGGCGACGCCCAGTGGCAGGCCCTGTCGATCCCGACCGGCAACACCTTCGAGTGGGACCCGCAGTCCACCTACGTCAGGAAGCCCCCGTACTTCGAGGGCATGACGATGGAGACGACCCCGGTCGAGGACATCACGGGCGCCCGCGTCCTCGCCAAGCTGGGCGACTCGGTCACCACCGACCACATCTCCCCGGCCAGCGCCATCAAGGCCGACACCCCGGCCGGCAAGTACCTGACGGAGCACGGCGTCGAGCGCCGTGACTTCAACTCGTACGGCTCGCGACGGGGCAACCACGAGGTCATGATCCGCGGCACCTTCGCGAACATCCGCCTGCGCAACCAGATCGCGCCGGGCACCGAGGGCGGCTTCACCCGCGACTTCACCCAGCCGGACGGCCCGGTGTCGTTCATCTACGACGCCTCGCAGAACTACCAGGCCGCGGGCGTTCCGCTCACCGTCCTGGCGGGCAAGGAGTACGGCTCGGGCTCGTCCCGCGACTGGGCGGCCAAGGGCACCGCGCTGCTCGGCGTCAAGGCCGTCATCGCCGAGTCGTACGAGCGCATCCACCGCTCGAACCTCATCGGCATGGGCGTCCTGCCGCTCCAGTTCCCGGAGGGCGAGACCGCCGAGACGTACGGTCTCACCGGCCAGGAGACCTTCTCCTTCACCGGCGTGACGGAGCTGAACAAGGGCGTCACGCCCCGCACGGTCAAGGTGACCACGGACACCGGCGTCGAGTTCGACGCGGTCGTCCGTATCGACACCCCCGGTGAGGCGGACTACTACCGCAACGGCGGCATCATGCAGTTCGTGCTCCGGAACCTGATCCGCAAGTAGGGTCCGGCAGCGACAGCGAGGGCCGCACCTCCCGTCACGGGAGGTGCGGCCCTTCGTGGTGCACAGGCACTCCGGTCGAGCGTCAGCGGACGCCGAGCAGATGCTCCATGGCGAGCTGGTCGAGCGCCTCGAAGGCCATCGAGCGCTGCGCCGCTTCCGCCACGTCGAAGTCCTCGTACGCGGAACGGTCCGCGAGCAGCCCCTTGACCCCGTCGGCAGCGGTCGGCAGTGCGAGCTCGTCCAGCCGCGAGGCGGCCAGCGCCTCGCGCACCTCCGGATCGGCGCGGAACGCCAGCGCGCGCTCCCGGAGGATCAGGTAGTTGCGCATGCAGTTCTTCGCGGATTCCCAGACCCCGTCGAAGCCGTCCGTGCGGACCGGCTTGAAGTCGAAGTGACGCGGCCCCTCGTAGCCCGCGCTCTCCAACAGGTCCACCAGCCAGAACGCCTGGCGCAGATCACCGGCGCCGAAGCGCAGGTCCTGGTCGTACTTGATGCCGGACTGGCCGTTCAGGTCGATGTGGAAGAGCTTGCCCGCCCAGATGGCCTGGGCGATGGAGTGCGGGAAGTTCAGTCCGGCCATCTGCTCGTGGCCGACCTCCGGGTTCACGCCGTACATCTCGGGGCGTTCCAGGCGCTCGATGAAGGCCAGGGCGTGCCCGACGGTGGGGAGCAGGATGTCGCCACGCGGCTCGTTCGGCTTGGGTTCGATGGCGAAGCGCAGGTCGTAGCCCTGGTCGACGACGTACTCACCGAGCAGGTCGAAGGCTTCCTTCATCCGGTCGAGCGCCACCCGGACGTCCTTCGCGGCTCCCGACTCCGCGCCCTCACGGCCGCCCCAGGCGACATAGGTCCGGGCACCCAGTTCGGCAGCGAGATCGATGTTGCGGATGACCTTGCGCAGCGCGAACCGGCGGACGTCGCGGTCGTTCGCGGTGAAGCCGCCGTCCTTGAAGACCGGATGCGTGAACAGGTTCGTGGTGGCCATCGGGACCTTGAGACCGGTGCGGTCCAGGGCCTCCTTGAAGCGGGTGACGAGCGCCGCCCGCTCGGACTCCGGGGCGCCGAACGGGATCAGGTCGTCGTCGTGGAAGGTCACGCCGTGGGCGCCCAGTTCCGCGAGGCGCTCCACGGACTCCACGGGATCGAGTGCGGGGCGGGTGGCGTCGCCGAAGGGGTCGTTGCCCTTCCAGCCGACGGTCCAGAGTCCGAAGGTGAACCTGTCCGCAGGGGTGGGGGTGAAACGGTCCGACATGGTCTGCCTCTGGTCGACACCGGCTCGGCCGACGGCGTCACCGGTCGGCCGACTTGATTTGTTTTCTGACACTACTAATACGGCATCGGCGCGATTGTTTCCAGAGGCGTGTCCAGCCGCGGGTCCCGCGGCCCCGGAACGGCCGCGGGGGGCGGATACGGGACGGCCGCCGGGCGGATACGGAACGGCCGCGGGGGCGGATACGGAAATCCCGTACCCGCCCCCGCAGTGGAGACCGACCGTCGTGTCAGGACAGCAGCTCCACCTCCGCGAGGGTGGCCGTGTCCGCGCTCACCAGGCGGTACTTCTTGTACCTGCCCGGGTGGGCCACGCTGAAGACCCGGGTCTGCTTGTCCCAGGCGAAGGACTCGCCCGACCGCTCGTCCAGCTGGGTCCACTTCGTGCCGTCGTCGGAGCCCTGGAGCACCCACGCCTTCGGCGCCTTCGCCCTGTCCGACGAGGTGAGGGTGTACTGGACCGGCCGGGTCGCCGACTTCACGGGCAGGTCGACCGACGTGAACGAGGCGTCCGTGGCCGAGGTGTTGTCGAAGAGCGCCCCCGGACCACTGATCACGTCCTCACGCGGCGAAGGCACCTTGTCGTCCTTGGCGATGGAGACCGGGGCGTCGTTCTTGCCGGTGCCCCAGCGCGACGGCTGCGAGCCCATCGCGAAGTCCAGGGTCCCGCCCTGCTCCAGGACGTCACTCGGCAGCGCGGTCGAGTTCCAGGACTTGCCGTTCACCTTCAGGCCCTGCACGTAGATGTTCTTCGAGCTGTTCTTCGGCGCCTTCACCACCAGGTCCCGGCCGTTGTCCAGGTGCACGGTGGCCTTGGTGAACTGCGGTGATCCGACAGCGAATTCACCGCTGCCCATCACCAGCGGGTAGAAGCCCAGCGAGGAGAAGATGTACCAGGCCGACTGCTCGCCGTTGTCCTCGTCGCCGAGGTAGCCCTGGCCGATGTCACTGCCGACGTAGAGGCGGCTGAGCACCTCGCGGACCTTCTCCTGCGTCTTCCAGGGCTGACCGGCCGCGTCGTACATGTAGGTGACGTGGTGGGCCACCTGGTTGCTGTGGCCGTACTGTCCCATCCGGACGTCACGGGCCTCGGTCATCTCATGGATGACACCGCCGTACGAACCGGTGGTGTCGGGACCCGCGGTCTCGGGCGTCGAGAAGTAGGTGTCCAGCTTCTTCGCCAGGCCCGCCTGGCCGCCGTACAGATTGGCCAGACCGCGCGAGTCCTGCGGGGCGGTGAAGGCGTAGCCCCAGCCGTCGGTCTCGGTGTAGTCGTAGCCCCAGACCCGCGGGTCGTACTTGTCGGCCGGCAGCCGCCAGTTGCCCTGCGCGTCCTTGCCCTGGAAGAAGTCGACCTCCGGGTCGAAGAGCTTCACGTAGTTCTGCGCCCGGTTGAGGAAGTACTCGGACTCCTCCTTGTAGTGGGCCTCGTGCGTCTTCTTGTAGAGCGCCTGGCCCATCTGCGCGATGCCGTAGTCGTTGACGTATCCCTCCATCGACCAGGACATGCCCTCGTTGGTGTTCGTGTCCGCGTAGCCGACGAACGGCGCGGTGGCCATTCCCTTGCGTCCAACTCCTGAACTCGGAGGTACGACGGTGGCGTTCTTCAGCGCTGCTTCGTACGCCGCCTTCGCGTCGAACTTCACGCCCTTCACATAGGCGTCCGCGAACGCCACGTCCGAGCTGGTGCCGGTCATCAGGTCGGAGTAGCCCGGGGAGGACCAACGGGAGATCCAGCCGCCGTCCTTGTACTGCTGGACGAAGCCGTCGACCATCTCACCCGCCTTCTTCGGGGTGAGGAAGGAGTACGCGGGCCAGGTCGTCCGGTAGGTGTCCCAGAAGCCGTTGTTGACGTACACCGAACCGTCCACGACCTTCGCGCCCGTGTGGGTCGGGGTGTTCTCACCGGCCTTGGGCGAGAACGGACTCGCGTACTCGATCTTCGAACCGACCTTCTCGGAACCGGAGTTCGGGTAGAGGTACAGCCGGTACATGGAGGAGTAGAGCGAGGTCAGCTGGTCGTGACTGGCGCCCTGCACCTCGATCTTGCCGAGGATCTTGTCCCACTGCGCCTGGGCCTTCGCCTCGGTCTTCGCGAAGGTGGCCGAGGCGGGCAGCTCCTGGGACAGGTTGTCCTTCGCCTGGTCCACGCTGATCAGGGAGGTCGCCAGGCGCAGGGTGACCGTGCGGTTCTTGCCCGGCTTGAAGCGCATGTAGCCGGTGACGTCGTCGCCGCCCCCGCCGGTGAGCCGCGAGCTCGCGGTGACCGGGGTGTCGAAGGAGCCGTACACGAACATCCGGGTCGCTCCGGTGGAGCCGCCGCTCTTGACGTCCGAGTACCCGCTGAAGGTCCCGGTCTTCGGGTCGAGGGTCAGACCGCCCGCGTTGGAGACGTTGTCGAAGATCATGCTCGCGTTGTCACCGGGGTAGGTGAACCGCATCATCGCCGCATGGTCGGTCGGCGTCAGCTCCGCCTTGAGGCCGTTCTCGAAGGTGACCCCGTAGTAGTGGGGCTTGGCGACCTCGTTCTCGTGCTGGAAGGGGAGCGCCCGCTTGCCGCGGTCGGCGTCCGGGGTTCCGGCGGCCACCGACGGCATCAGCTGGAAGGTCTGCCGGTCGCCCATCCAGGGGCTCGGCTCGTGGCTGGCGCCGAAGGCCTGGAGCGTGGGGAGGTTGTCGGCGTTGTTGGTGCTCGCATAGTTGTAGAGCCAGCTCGTGGAGCCCGCGTCGGTGACCGGCGTCCAGAAGTTGAAGCCATTGGGGACGGCGGTCGCCGGGAAGTTGTTGCCGCGGGAGTAGCCGCCGCTCGAATTGGTGCCACGGGTGGTGAGGGCGTAGTCCGAGAGGTGCGCGGACGGCTTCTCGGTCTTCTTGGGCGCGATCGAGAGGTCGTCGATCCAGCCGCGGAACGTCGCCGGGCCCTTGGGGGAGTCGTACGCCACCAGGATCCGGTCGACGGTCTTGCCGGCCGCGACCGTCCCGATGTCCGAGGAGACCGTGTTCCACTGGTTGACGTAGAGCCGCTTGGCGGCGCCCTGGCCCTGCGGCGTCAGCAGCCCGCCGTTGGAGTCGGTGGCCTTCAGGTCGCTCAGGTACGTGCCGTCCGTGAAGGCCAGATCGACCGCCACATCGGTGGACGGGTAGTTCAGGTCGGTCTTCCCCATCTCCGGGAACACCTTGTACGCCAGCTCGGTGTTCCGGTCGATCCGGGTGTTGACGTCGAAGACCTTGTTGTACGAGTAGGCGTGGCCCTCGCCCTTCTGGGTGCCGGAGTAGCGCAGCGAATGGGTCCCGGTGAACCCGGCCCCGGCCTTGGCTGTCGGCGAGGTCAGCGGCCCGCTGTCCACCCTGGTGACCATGTCGGTGGGCGGCGGGGTGCTGGTGTCCCCGTTCGAGAATTGAACATCGGCGAGCTGAGTGGCGTCCGAAGCGCCGTTGTTGGCCGAGATCTCGAACCGGTAGTGCGCATAGGCGGTGTCCGCACCGCCGACGTCGTACGACTTCGTCTGGAAGCGCTGGTCGAAGGCCTGGCCCTGCCGGCTGTCCAGGGTCTTCCAGTCCTTGCCGTCGGTGGAGCCCTGCAGGGTCCAGTCCTTCGGGTCACGCTCGGAGTGGTCGTTGGCGGACGTCAGCGCGTAGGTCGTGACCTTCACCGCTTCGTCCAGATCGAACTCCACCCACCCGGTCGGGTGGAACGCCAGCCACTTGGTGTTCGGATCCAGGTCGACGAGGCTGCCCTTGCCCTCGCCGCTGGCCGCGTTCTCGTCACTGGCCCGCAGCCCGATGACATGATCCATGACATTGCCCGGTATACCGGCATTGGTGGTGCCATCGATACCGGAGGAGCGTTTATGGCCGTCAGGACCTGTTTCTACGGTATTCCGCCAGTCCGGCTGTGGCTGGCCCGCTTCGAACGAGGAGTGGAACTCCTTGTCCGACGCGTGACGTTGGGCGGGTTGCGCCACGGCAGCGCCCTGCCCCGTCACGACGAGCGCGAATGCCGCCGCCACCAGGGCGGCCGTAGATCTTGCCCGGTGCCGAGCTCTGGTCTGCATGAGGGTTTTCCTCTCACCTATGCGCTTTGGACAACGTTGTCACTCTGATGCGCAAGGTCCAGTAGGAAGGCAAGTGGGCTGTGCCGTCAAGTGTGTTGACCGCGCGTACCGGACGGAATTGGACGCGCTCTCAAGGGGAAGTCCCGGCTGGTGGGCGGAGTGCACCAGATGTCTGTGAGGTCTCAACTCGGGAAAGACTGACGTTCAAACCTGCATTCGATCTTGCCCAGTTGAAGGTCAGTGGACTATACCTGTCGACGTCCGCTTCGCCGTGTCTTTGGCAGCGGGCCAGGGGGGGTGGGGAACAGGGTGGGGGAGCATCAGGGCATCCTCATCCAAATTCTCAGTGTTCCCTTCCTGCAGCCAGTGCAACCCAGCTTCAACTGACCGCGGTGGCGGGGCCCTTCGCCTGAGGCGAATTCTCAACGGGCGACCGGTACACCGCCTGAGTCCTGTAGAAGGCGAGGACTTGAGCATGGGATCCACCTCCGCTCGCACCACTGAGGGCCTTGGCCGTCGTGATCTGATCAAGCGATCGGCCGCTCTCGGCCTGATCACCGTCCCGACGATGAGCTTCCTCTCTGCCTGCGCGAGCAGCGACAGCAGCAGCGACAAGAAGGTCGCGAAGGGCAAGACGACCGCGAGCAACCCGCTCGGCGTGAACGAGACCGCCCCGCTCGACATGGTCGTCTTCGACGGAGGCTTCGGCGTCGAGTACGCCAAGGCCGCCAACACGCTGTACTCGAAGGCGCACCCGAAGTCGAAGGTGCACTTCTCGTCCACGCAGAAGATCCAGTCCGAGCTGCAGCCGCGCTTCAACGGCGGCACCCCGCCCGACCTGATCGACAACTCGGGCGCCGAGCAGATGGACATGGGTGTCCTGGTCGGCAAGAACCAGCTGACCGACCTCACGCCCCTGCTGGACGCGCCGTCCGTCGACGACCCGAGCAAGAAGGTCCGGGACACCCTGCGTCCGGGCATCGTGGAGATGGGCCAGTACGACGGTCAGCCGTGCTGGATCATGAACTACGCGTACACCGTCTACGGCGTCTGGTACTCGCAGACCGCCCTGGACAACCTGGACGTCGAGTATCCCAAGACCTGGGACGCCATGCTCTCCGTCTGTGCCAAGGCGAAGAAGAAGGGCATCGCGGGCTGGACGTACGCGGGCAAGTACCCGTACTACCTGCCGTTCTCGCTCTTCCCCTTCATCGCCAAGATCGGCGGTCGTCAGGTCCTCGACGACATCGACGACCTGGCGCCCAACGCCTGGAAGCACCCCGCCGTCAAGGCCGGATTCGATGCCTACTACGAGCTGTTCCAGAAGGGCTACATCCTCAAGGGAACGCCCGGCATCGACCACATCCAGTCCCAGACCGCCTGGACCGGTGGCAAGGCGCTCTTCATCCCCAACGGCTCCTGGGTGGAGAACGAGGCGGCGAAGACCACGCCCAAGAACTTCCAGATGAAGGTCGGCGCGCCGTCCAGCCTGGACGAGTCCACGGACAAGATGCCGTACGGCACCATCTGGGCCTCCGGTGGCGAGCCCTTCATCGTGCCGCGGAACGCGAAGAACCCGCAGGCGGGCATGGACCAGCTGCGCATCATGCTCAGTGAGGCCTCGTCCAAGAACTTCACCAAGACGGTGAAGTCGCTGTCCGCCTTCAACGGTGGCACCGACGGTCTGGAGCTGTCGACGGCCCTCCAGTCGGGCCTCGACGTGCTGAAGGCCGCGGGCGACAACGTGGTCAACCCGCGGCTCCAGGACTGGTACGTGAAGCTCCAGAAGGAGCAGATCGGCGTCTCGGTCCTGGGCGAGATGATGGCGGGCCGCATGACCCCGGCCGAGGCTGTCAAGAAGTGTCAGCAGTACGCCGACGCAGCCGCCAAGGACTCGTCGATCAAGCACTACAAGCACCAGTGAGCACGCGTCACCAGCGGCGGCACCCGCCGGAAGATCGGGGTCGGTAACCATGCAACAAGGTAAGTACCGGTTCATTGTGGGATTCTTGATAGTCCCACTGGCGTTGTATGCAATCTTCGTCATATGGCCGTTCATTCAGTCGATCTATTACTCGTTCACCGACTGGACCGGCCTGAGCCCGGACTTCAAGATGGTGGGCTTCGACAACTACAGCCGGATGCTCCAGGACCCGACATTCTGGAAATCCCTGGAACACAGTGTGCTGTTCGTGTTGTTGCTGCCGCTGGTGACGCTCGGCCTCGCGCTGTTCTTCGCCTTCATGCTGAATGTGGGTGGCAAGCGCCGTAAGGGCGTATCCATCGGGGGCGTACGCGGTTCCGGGTTCTACAAGATCGCGTACTTCTTCCCGCAGGTGCTGTCGATCGCAATCGTCGCCCTGCTCTTCAGGTTCATCTACAACCCCGACGGGGGCATTCTCAACGGCGCCCTGGACGCGGTCGGTCTCGACAGCATTCAGCCGGACTGGCTCGGAGACCCTAAGCTGGCCCTCTGGTGCATCTTCGCCGTACTCGTCTGGTCCCAGGTCGGCTTCTTCGTGGTGCTGTTCTCCGCGGGAATGGCATCCATTCCGAAGGACTTCTACGAAGCGGCGCTGCTGGACGGCGCGAGCCGGGTCACGACCTTCTTCCGGATCACGCTTCCGCTGCTCTGGGACACCGTGCAGTCGGGCTGGGTGTACATGGGCATCCTGTCCCTCGGCGCCGAGGCGTTCGCCGCGGTGAACATCATGAGTGTGGGCCCGGGTGGCCCCGCCCAATCGACCACCGTGCTGCCGCTGTTCGTCTACCAGACGGCGTTCCGCGACGGCCAGGCCGGATACGCGACAACGATCGGCGTCGCCCTCCTCGTGCTCACCCTGGTGTTCTCCGCCATCGTGATGCGACTGGGCCGGCGCGAGCGGCTGGAGTTCTGAGATGAAGACCACTGACACCCCTCCGGCCGAGGTCGCCGAGGACCCGACGCCGGCCCGGCTCACCAAGCCCGCGGCGGCTCCGGCGAAGAAGAAGGGCGAGAGCGGCGGCGGCACGCTCAACGTCTTCTCGCACGGCGTGCTCATCATCTGGGCGGTCCTGGTCGTCGTTCCGCTGCTGTGGGCGGTGATGTCGTCGTTCAAGAACGACCACGACATCCTCGCCGAGCCGTGGAAGCTGCCCGACCGGCTGCACTTCGAGAACTGGTCCCGTGCCTGGGGCCAGGCGCACATGGGTCAGTACTTCGGGCACACCATCGTGGTCGTCGGCGGCTCGCTCATCGGCACCCTGCTGCTCGGCTCCATGGCGGCCTACGTGCTGGCGCGCTTCGACTTCCCGGGGAACAGGTTCATCTACTTCCTGTTCGTCGGAGGGATGAGCTTCCCGATCATCCTGGCGCTGGTGCCGTTGTTCTTCGTCATGAACAACATGAGTCTGCTGAACACGACCCAGGGCCTGATCCTGGTCTACATCGCCTACTCGCTGCCGTTCACCGTCTTCTTCCTCACCTCGTTCTTCCGGACGCTGCCGGGAGAAGTGGCCGAGGCGGCGACGCTCGACGGCGCCTCGCACACCCGGACCTTCTTCCAGGTGATGCTGCCGATGGCCAAGCCCGGCCTGATCAGCGTGGGTATCTTCAACTTCCTGGGCCAGTGGAACCAGTACCTGCTTCCGACGGTGCTGAACACCGACCCGAAGCAGCGGGTCCTCGCCCAGGGATTGGTCGAGCTGGCCACCAGCCAGGGGTACAAGGGCGACTACTCCGGCCTCTTCGCCGGACTGGTGATGGCGATGCTGCCGGTCCTGGCGGCGTACATCATCTTCCAGCGGCAGGTCGTCGCCGGTCTGACCGCGGGGGCGCTCAAGTAGGGCCTCCTGTTCCGCTGTTCACCCGAACCGCCCGACAGCATCCGCTGTCGGGCGGTTCGTCTGTTCTGCCCGCCGGGCCGGCTGCTCATCTGTCTCTCCCCTTGCTCAAGGTCTTGACGGGGGGGAGGCCAAAAGAGTCAGCTTAGGGTTCACATGTTGGAGATATGGCGGGCCCTGACAGGGGTGTCCCGCACGGGGGCGGCCGTCGCGCCGTCCACCAATGGCAGGAGTGGATGAGTCGATGGAGACTCCGGGGTCGCAGACGTCTCTGCACCGGGCCAACCTTGAGCGGGTCGTACGCGCGGTGCGTATGGCGGGCTCGCTCACCCAGGCGGAGATCGCCCGCAGTACGGGGCTCTCGGCAGCCACGGTTTCCAATATCGTTCGCGAACTGAAGGACGGCGGCACGGTCGAGGTCACCCCGACCTCGGCGGGCGGCCGACGGGCCCGCAGCGTCTCGCTCAGCGGTTCGGCGGGCATCGTCATAGGGGTCGACTTCGGCCACACGCATCTGCGCGTCGCGGTCGGCAACCTGGCTCACCAGGTCCTCGCCGAGGAGTCCGAACCGCTCGATGTGGACGCCTCGTCGGCCGAAGGCTTCGGGCGGGCCGAGGAGTTGGTGAACCGGCTGATCGCGGCGACCGGCATCGGCGCGGACAAGGTCGTGGGCGTGGGGCTCGGGGTGCCGGGACCGATCGACGTCGAGTCGGGCACGCTCGGCTCCACCTCGATCCTGCCGGGCTGGTCGGGCATCAACCCGAGCGACGAACTCGCGGCCCGGCTCGGCGTGCCCGTGTACGTCGACAACGACGCCAATCTGGGTGCACTCGGCGAGCTGGTGTGGGGGAGCGGTCGCGGGGTCAGGGACCTCGCGTACATCAAGGTCGCCAGCGGCGTCGGAGCCGGTCTGGTGATCGACGGGCAGATCTACCGCGGCCCCGGTGGCACCGCGGGCGAGATCGGGCACATCACGCTCGACGAGTCCGGCCCGGTGTGCCGTTGCGGCAACCGGGGGTGCCTGGAGACCTTCACGGCCGCCCGGTACGTCCTGCCGCTCCTCGAGTCCAGCCACGGCACCGGTCTGACCATCGAGCGGGTCGTCCAGCTCGCGCGCGGCGGCGACCCGGGCTGCCGCAGGGTGATCGCGGACGTCGGCCGGCACATCGGCAGCGGCGTCGCCAATCTCTGCAACCTGCTCAACCCGAGCAGGGTGGTGCTCGGCGGCGACCTCGCGGAGGCCGGTGAGCTGGTGCTCGGCCCGATCAGGGAGTCCGTCGGCCGGTACGCGATCCCCAGCGCCGCCCGCCAACTCTCCGTGCTTCCAGGGGCATTGGGCGGCCGGGCCGAGGTGCTGGGCGCGCTCGCGCTGGTCCTCAGTGAAATGGGCGATTCAAGTCTTTTGGACAGCACGATGCCCACAGGGACGCCTGTCTTCACTTAGAGAAGGAATGACACCGTTGCCATCTCGTTAAGGATTTACTCCTTGACGCTGGCCTGACAGCCGAGTTGACTCCAGGCACCTCGGCCGCAATGTCGCGGCCTCGTCAGGGAGGTTTCTGAAGTGAACACGCAGATGCGTCGTGCCGCCGTGGCCGTGGCCGTCACCGCGATGGCTGTCTCTCTCGCCGCTTGTGGCAGTGCCAAGGAGTCCGGCGGGAACAAGGACAAGCCGGCCGGGAACTCCGCGAAGAAGGGCGACGCCCTCAACATCGGGCTGCTCCTTCCGGAGAACCAGACCGCCCGCTACGAGAAGTTCGACAAGCCGTTGATCGAGAAGAAGGTCGACGAACTGACCCACGGCAAGGGCAAGATCACTTACGTCAATGCCAAGCAGCAGCCGGACACGCAGAGCCAGCAGATGGACGCCATGGTGACCAACCGGGTGGACGCCATCATCGTGGACGCCGTCGACTACAAGTCGATCGCGGCCTCGGTGAAGAAGGCCAAGGAGGCGGGTATCCCCGTCGTCGCCTTCGACCGCCTCGCCCAGGGCCCCATCGACGCCTACGTCTCGTTCGACAACGTGACCGTCGGCAAGACGCAGGGCGAGGCGCTGCTCGCGGCGCTCGGCACCAAGGCCAAGTCCGGCAAGATCGTCATGATGAACGGCTCCTCCACCGACCCGAACGCCGCCGACTTCAAGAAGGGCGCTCACTCCGTCCTCGACGGCAAGGTGAACATCGGCAAGGAGTACGACACCAAGGAGTGGAAGCCGGAGAACGCCAACTCCAACATGGAGGGCGCGATCACGGCCCTCGGCAAGAAGAACGTCATCGGCGTCTACTCCGCCAACGACGGCATGGCCGGCGGCATCATCACCGCCCTGAAGGCCGCCGGTATCTCGCCGATCCCGCCGGTCACCGGGCAGGACGCCGAACTCGCCGGTGTGCAGCGCATCGTGGCCGGGACGCAGTACATGAGCGTCTACAAGCCGTACATCCAGGAGGGTCCGATCGCCGCCGAGATGGCTGTCGCGCTCGCCAAGGGCCAGAAGCTCGACTCGATCGCCAAGACCACGGTCGACACCGTCAGCGTCAAGGGCATCCCCTCGGTGATCCTCCCGGTCGTCTCGCTGACCAAGGCGAACATCACCGACACCGTCATCAAGGACGGCATCTACAAGGTCAGCGAGATCTGCACCCCGGCCTACAAGGCTGCGTGCGACAAGCTGGGTCTGAAGTAACTCCCCTGCTCCGCAAGGGATTCGTGACCCACTGAAGCCTGTCCGGCGCCTTGCCCCACCAACGTCCCGCTAACGGGGCGGGCGCCGGGCGGAACACCCTGCTCAGCCACCGCGCTCTCATGGCAGCGTGGCATCCCCGCCGGTCAGGCGGCGAAGGAGATGGTTCAAGTGTCCGCTACGCCCGTGCTGGCGTTGCGTGGGGTCTCCAAGCGATTCGGTGCCGTCCAGGCGCTCACCGATGTAGAGCTTGAGGCCCACGGCGGTGAAGTACTCGCCCTGGTGGGCGACAACGGAGCCGGGAAGTCCACGCTGGTCAAGACGATCGCCGGGGTGCACCCCATCGATGACGGCGTCATCGAGTGGGAGGGCAGGGCGGTACAGATCAACCGCCCGCACGACGCCCAGCACCTGGGCATCGCGACCGTCTACCAGGACCTCTCGCTCTGCGACAACATCGATGTCGTCGGCAACCTCTACCTCGGCCGGGAACTGCGCAAGCGCGGCATCCTCGACGAGGTCGAAATGGAGCGCAGGTCACGGGAGTTGCTGACCACGCTCTCGATCCGCATCCCCAGTGTCCGCATCCCGATCGCCTCGCTCTCCGGCGGACAGCGCCAGACCGTCGCCATCGCGCGTTCCATGCTGGGCGAGCCGAAGCTCGTCATCCTCGACGAGCCCACGGCGGCCCTCGGCGTGGAGCAGACCGCGCAGGTGCTCGACCTGGTCGAGCGGCTCCGTGAGCGCGGCCACGCGGTGCTGCTCATCAGCCACAACATGGCGGACGTCAAGGCGGTCGCCGACAAGGTCGCGGTGCTCCGCCTCGGCCGCAACAACGGTGTCTTCGACGTGAAGACCACCTCGCAGGAAGAAATCATCGCCGCCATCACGGGCGCCACGGACAACGCCGTGACCCGTCGTGCGTCGCGCAGTGTGGAGGTTCAGAAGTGAGCATCGACAAGACCTCCACCGCGTCCGGCCCGGCGGACGCCCAGGCGGCGGCCCCGGCCGCGGTGACCACGGTCGACCCCCGGCTGCTGGTGCGCGAGCAGGGCTTCGCCGGTTACCTCTCCGAGTTCAAGCGCAAGATACGCGCGGGCGACCTCGGCTCCATCCCGGTGATCGTCGGCCTGATCGTCATCGCCGCGGTCTTCCAGAGCGTGAACTCGCGCTTCCTCACCGCGGGCAACCTGACCGACATCTCGGTGACCATGGTCGGTACCGGCATGATCGCCGTCGGTATCGTCTTCGTCCTGCTGCTCGGTGAGATCGACCTCTCGGTCGGCTCGGTCAGCGGCGTGGCCAGCGCGGCCTTCGCCGTGCTGAACGTCACACACGGGATGAACCAGTGGCTGGCGCTGCTGCTGTCCATCCTCACCGGCACGGTCGCCGGTGCGATCCACGGCTTCTTCTTCGCCCGCATCGGCGTCCCGGCGTTCGCCGTGACCCTGGCCGGTCTGCTGTTCTGGAACGGCTTCATGCTCCAGATCCTCGGCGACAACGGCACGATCAACCTGCCCGGTGACGGCCCCATCGCCAACATCACCGGCTACTACTTCGCCGACGTGGCCGTCGCGTACGGCTTCGCCCTGCTCGGCGTGGTGGTCTTCTTCCTCTCGTCGTTCCTCGACGCCCGGCGCCGCGAGGCCGCAGGGGTGCCGTCCCGGCCGCTCAGCGAGATCCTGCTGCGCACCGGGGCGCTGGCGGTCGTGGCCTTCGCGGTGGCGTACATGTACAACCAGTACAAGGGCATGCCGCTCGCCGTCATGATCTTCCTGGTGGTCCTGGTCGGCACGGACTTCCTGCTCCGCCGCACCACGTACGGCCGCAAGATCTTCGCGCTCGGCGGATCCGTCGAGGCGTCCCGTCGTGCCGGTATCAACGTCACGATGATCCGGATCTCGGTCTTCGCCGTCGCCGGTACGTTCGCCGCGATCGGCGGGCTCTTCCTCGCCTCCAAGATCGCCACCGCCAACCAGGGCGCCGGCAGTGGTGACCTGCTGATGAACGCGATCGCCGCCGCCGTCATCGGTGGCACCAGCCTCTTCGGTGGCCGTGGCCGTACCTGGAACGCGCTGCTCGGCGTGCTGGTGATCGTCTCGATCCAGTACGGCCTGTCGCTGGAGGGCATCGCCTCACCCATCCAGTACATGATCACCGGTGGCGTCCTGCTGGCCACCGTCGTGATCGACGCGGTGACCCGCAAGACCCAGAAGTCCGCAGGCCGCGCATAGTGCAGACGCGACAGGCGCCCGGCCCGGAAGCGTTCCGGTGCCGGGCGTCCGTGCGTACTACTACTCCGAACGGGTGACGTAGAACGCACCGCCCGATGCCGACCGCCCCGGATGGAACATTAGACTCAGCAGACCTGGCAAAGCTCGATCACAGTTCGAACGCAAGGAGGCACGGGTGGCGCTGCTGACCCGCATCACGGGACCGCGCGATCTGGACCGGCTGGGCCCGGAGCAGCTGGAACAGCTGGCCGGAGAGATCCGGACCTTCCTCGTCGACGCCGTGTCCAAGACCGGTGGCCATCTCGGCCCGAACCTGGGTGTCGTCGAGCTGACGATCGCCCTGCACCGCGTCTTCGATTCCCCCAAGGACCGGGTGCTCTTCGACACCGGTCACCAGAGCTATGTGCACAAGCTGCTCACCGGCCGTCAGGACTTCTCGAAGCTCAAAGGCAAGGGCGGCCTGTCCGGCTACCCCTCGCGAGCCGAGTCCGACCACGACATCATCGAGAATTCGCACGCCTCGACGGTTCTCGGCTGGGCCGACGGCCTCGCCAAGGCCAACGAGATCCTCAAGAAGGACGACCATGTCGTCGCGGTGATCGGTGACGGCGCGCTGACCGGCGGAATGGCCTGGGAGGCGCTGAACAACATCGCCGCCGCCAAGGACCGCCCGCTGGTGATCGTCGTCAACGACAACGAGCGCTCCTACGCGCCCACCATCGGCGGGATGGCCAATCACCTGGCCACGCTCCGCACGACCGACGGCTACGAGCGTTTCCTGGCCCGCGGCAAGGACCTCCTGGGGCGCACCCCCGTCGTCGGGAAGCCGCTGTACGAGACGCTGCACGGCGCGAAGAAGGGCCTCAAGGACTTCATCGCCCCGCAGGGCATGTTCGAGGACCTCGGCCTGAAGTACGTGGGCCCGATCGACGGTCACGACATCGAGGCACTGGAGTCCGCGCTGGAGCGGGCCAAGGGCTTCGGCGGACCGGTCATCGTGCACTGCATCACCGAGAAGGGCCGTGGCTACAAGCCCGCAGAGCAGGACGAGGCCGACCACTTCCACGGCATCGGTCCGATCCACCCCGACACCGGTCTGCCCATCGCCGCGGCAGGCCTGGACTGGACCTCGGTCTTCGGCGAGGAGATGGTCAAACTCGGCCACGAGCGCTCCGACATCGTCGCGATCACTGCGGCCATGCTCCAGCCGCTCGGCCTGGAGAAGTTCGAGAAGGCATTCCCGGACCGGGTGTACGACGTCGGGATCGCCGAGCAGCACGCCGCGGTGTCCGCCGCCGGTCTCGCGACCGGCGGACTGCACCCGGTCTTCGCCGTCTACGCGACCTTCCTCAACCGCGCCTTCGACCAGGTGCTGATGGATGTGGCCCTGCACAAGTGCGGTGTCACCTTCGTCCTGGACCGGGCCGGTGTCACCGGCACGGACGGTGCCTCGCACAACGGCATGTGGGACATGTCCATCCTCCAGTGCGTCCCCACCCTGCGGATCGCCGCGCCCCGCGACGCCGAGCAGGTCCGCGCCCAGCTGCGCGAGGCCGTCCAGGTCGAGGACGCGCCGACCGTCGTGCGCTACTCCAAGGGCGTGGTCGGCCCGGCCGTCCCCGCCGTGGGCAAGATCGGCGGCATGGATGTGCTGCGCAAGGCCGGTACGGACCGGCCGGACGTCCTGCTGGTCTCCATCGGCGCGCTGGCCCCGATGTGCCTGGAGATCGCCGAACTGCTCAACAAGCAGGGCATCACGACGACGGTCGTCGACCCGCGCTGGGTGAAGCCCGTCGACGAGGCACTCGCCCCGCTCGCCGAGCAGCACCGGGTGGTCGTCACGGTCGAGGACAACAGCCGTGCCGGAGGCGTCGGTTCGGCCGTTGCCCAGGCCCTGCGGGACGCCGGGGTCGACGTACCGCTGCGGGACTTCGGTATCCCGCCGCGCTTCCTCGACCACGCGTCCCGCAAGGAGGTCATGGCCGAGATCGGGCTGACCGCCCCGGACATCGCCCGCCAGGTCACCGGCCTGGTGGCGAAGATCGACGGCCGTTACGAGAGCGAGTCCGCCGCCGCGGAGCCCGCCCGCGACTGATCACACGGCACAGCAGCACCTCGCGCCACCGATGAGCCGGTGGGACCAAGCCTGTACGGGTGGTCCCACCGGCTCATTCGTGTGAAAAAGGCTCGCTGCCGGGTACACGGACACACGCGCTCCTGATCATGCAAGGACGACAAGCGTGGAGGTACGCCCGTGAGCAGCAGTCTCTTCCGGACGAAATCCGTGGAGCAGTCCATCCAGGACACGGAGGAACCGGAGCACACGCTCAAGAAGTCGCTGTCCGCGCTCGATCTGACGGTCTTCGGCGTCGGTGTCGTGATCGGTACGGGCATCTTCGTACTGACCGGCCTGATCGCCAAACAGACCGCGGGCCCCGCCGTGGCACTGTCCTTCGTCGTGGCCGGTGTCGTCTGCGCTCTCGCGGCCCTCTGTTACGCGGAGTTCGCGTCGACGGTCCCGGTGGCGGGCTCCGCGTACACCTTCTCGTACGCCTCGCTCGGGGAGCTGCCTGCCTGGATCATCGGCTGGGACCTCATCCTCGAACTGGCCCTGGGCTGTGCGGTGGTGGCCGTCGGCTGGTCCGGATACATGCGCTCGCTGATGGACACCGCGGGGCTGAACCTGCCCCGGTTCCTGACCGGGACGCACGGCGGGAAGTTCGGCTTCGATCTGCTGGCGGCCCTCCTCGTGCTCGTGCTGACCGGCATTCTGGTCGCCGGTATGAAGCTCTCCTCGCGGGTGACGACGATCGTGGTCGCCATCAAGGTCACCGTCGTCCTGCTGGTGATCGTCGTGGGCGCCTTCTACATCACCGGCTCCAACTACCACCCCTTCATCCCGCCCTCCGTGCACAGCTCGGGTGACAGCGGCCTCAAGGCCCCGCTGGTCCAGCTGATGTTCGGGTTCACGCCCGGTTCCTTCGGCGTGATGGGCATCTTCACCGCCGCCGCGGTCGTCTTCTTCGCCTTCATCGGCTTCGACATCGTCGCCACCGCGGCCGAGGAGACCCGCAACCCGCAGCGGGACGTACCGCGCGGCATCCTCGGTTCGCTGATCATCTGCACCGTGCTGTACGTGGCCGTCTCGATCGTCGTCACCGGTATGCAGAAGTACACCCAACTGTCCACCGACGCCCCGCTCGCCGATGCCTTCAAGGCGGTCGGACACCCCTTCTGGGCGGGCCTGATCAGTTTCGGGGCGGCCGTCGGACTCACCTCCGTCTGCATGATCCTGCTGCTCGGCCAGAGCCGGGTCTTCTTCGCCATGAGCCGGGACGGGCTACTGCCGCAGTTCTTCTCCCGGGTGCACCCGAAGTTCGGTACGCCCTACCGCTCCACGATCCTGCTCGGCGTGATCGTCGCGGTGGTCGCGGGCTTCACCTCGATCAACGAACTCGCCGAACTGGTCAACATCGGGACGCTGTTCGCCTTCGTCACGGTCGCCGCCGGGGTCATGATCCTGCGCAGGAAGCGCCCGGACCTGCCGCGTGCGTTCCGGACACCGCTGGTGCCGCTGGTGCCGATCCTGTCGATGCTGGCCTCGTTCTGGCTGATGCTGAATCTGCCCGCCGAGACCTGGCTGCGGTTCGGTATCTGGATGGTGATCGGCGCGGTCGTGTACTTCGCGTACGGGCGCGGGAACAGCCGGATGGAACAGCGCGGGGCACGGTAGGCCGCGGTGGAGGGGCCGGGTGCTATCGGCCCTCACCAGCCAGAATGTTATTCTCGGCCAGAAGTATGACCGGTTGAGGGAAGGCTGGCAGCCAGCCATGTCGTCGCGTTCCGTACAGGCCACAGGTCCGGCCACGAGCTGCTGGCTGCTGCGGGGCAAGGACGGCAGCCTCAGCGCGTACGCCCCCGCGGACGGCGGCTTTCTGCGCTGGACCGAGCAGCAGCCGGGCGGCCCCGACTGGTCCGGGCCGGACTTCGTCGCGGCCCCCGATCTCACCCACATGACCCTGGCACAGGGCCCGGACGGCTATGTCCATCTGCTGGCCCGGCGCGACGGCGCCCGCGGGGTCGAGGTGATGCATACGACGCAGTACCAGACGGGCCGTCCGTTCGGACCGTGGCACTCCCTCGGGACCCCCTACAAGGACGCCGACCGCGCCCGCAGGACCGGCGCCCCGGCGGCGGTGGTCGGCGCCGACGGCCGGGTCCATGTCTTCGTGCGCAACGCGGGCCGCGGCCTGACCATGCGCCGGCAGGGCAAGTCCGGCAAGTGGGAGGGGTGGAAGGACCTGAAGGGCAGCCGGCTGCTGGACGGGACGCCCGCCGCGGTCGCCCCGGCCGACCACGTCGAGGTGCTGGCGCCCGCGGAGAAGCAGGTGCTGCACTGGGCCCAGGAGGAGCCGGGCGGCGACTTCACCGTGGGGGACCCGGTCTCCGCCACCCCGGCTGCGGGGTCCGCCACCGGGGTGTGCACGGCGGAAGGCCGTGCCACGTACTACTGGTGCGACTCCGGCGGCGCCGGGGTGATGGGCCACCGTGCGGGCGCCGAACCCCTGGAGCTGGGCGGGGCGCCGGACGGCGGGCCGGTGGCCGTGCTGCGTACCGGTGTCGAAGGGTACGACTGCACGGTGCTGGCCTACCGGGGCCGCAACGGCCGTCCGGCCATCGCCGCCTGCCCCACCGAGGGTGAGGCGGACGGGCTGTGGTGGACGGAGACCGGCGAGGCCTCGCTCGGCGCACCTGCCCTCGCCGTGGACGCGGCGGGCCGGGTGGTTCTCGCGGTGATCGCCGTGGACGGCACGCTGCGGGTGGCGCGGCAGAAGGCGGAACCGGGGCTGGCACTCGCGGCCTGGACCCAGGCCTGACCGGCTGATTCCGCACCGGTCGGGACGGTCCGGGGAGCCCGCTTGATCCGGGCGGTCCGGGGAATCCCGGCGGCTCGGAGATTCCGGACGGTCCGGGGAGTCCCGGCGCTGTGAGATTCCGGACGGACCGGGGAGTCCCGGCGGCTCGGAAATTCCGGTCGGTCCGGTCGGTCCAGTCAGTCCGCACGGACCGGGCGGCGGTACGGCCGCAGGGCCACGCCGCCGCCCGGAAACCAGGTCAGCCGCCGTGGGCCGGGGACTTCTTGGCCGAGGCCGGTACCGCCGTGTCGGTGCGAATCGCCTTCCACAACTGCGTGGCCTGCGGCTCGGCCGCCACCACCCGGTTGGGGTCGACCTTGTCGTACGACACCGGGAGCATGATCGTCTCCATGGTGTCCGGGTTGACGCCCTTCATGCTGCGGGCGAACTGGGCCAGCGAGGTCAGGGAGGCCAGCTGCGAGTCGGTGGTCAGCGACTTCGTCGCGGAGTTGGCGATCTTGTACGTCTTGGTGGGGCTGCTCAGCATGTCCTGCTTCTGCACCTCGCCGAGCAGGTCGAGCAGGAACTGCTGCTGGAGCCCGATCCGGCCGAGGTCGCTGCCGTCCCCGATGCCGTGCCTGGTCCGTACGAAGGCCAGCGACTGGGTGCCGTCCAGCTTCTGCGGACCGGCTTTGAGGTCGAGGCCGCTCGCCCCGTCGTGGATGTCCTCGGGGACATTGACCGTGACCCCGCCGATCGCGTCGACCAGGCCCTTGAAGCCCGCGAAGTCGATCTCCATGTAGTGGTCGATCCGGACCGCGGACATCTTCTCCACGGTCTTCACCACACAGGCCGGACCGACCTGCGAGTAGACCGAGTTGAACATCACCCGGTTCGCGCTCTGCACCGTGGACCCGTCCGACTTGGTGCACTCCGGTCGGGTCACCAGGGTGTCGCGCGGGATGCTCACCGCGGTCGCCCTGGACCGTCCCTCGGGTATGTGGATCACCAGCGCGGTGTCGGAACGGGCGCCGCTGACGTCGCCGCCCGCGATCTTGCCGTTCGCCCCGGCGCGCGAGTCGGAACCGAGCACCAGCAGGTTCTGTCCGCTGGTGGGCAGCTTCTCGGGGCGGTCCTTGCCGAGGGCCCTGTTGATGTCGACACCCTTGATGTTGCCGTCGAGGTTGCTGTACAGCCACCAGACGGTGCCGCCCGCGGCGAGCAGCAGGACGACCAGGGTGAGCAGGATGATCTTCAGGGGGCTTCGCTTCTTGGTCCTGCCGCGCTTGGGTGCGCGACGGGACGGTGCGGGCCGGTCGCCGGGTGGTGTGGTGTCTTGCTGGTACGTCACTGCTCGTCGGGCCCTTCCGTCGGAACGCTTTGGATTGCGCGCGAGGGGAATCGGGCGGTCGAGGGGTACCGGCCCAGCTGTCAGCCTCGGGTCTCAGCGAATAATAGACAAACCTTTCGATCGGTGGGAATTCAGAGGTTGTTTGGTGAACAAACCGTGACCGGTATGACAAACTCCTGAGCTGTAGACGTGTGTTCCGTGCTCCCGAGTGCACCGCTGAGTACCCGCGAACGCCGCACAGGACATGTGGAGCCACGGAAGGGCGGCACGGAGTCGTGAACCGGGACAGGAGCGGCAGCAGGGCAGCGGAGTCCGGCGGAGGCAGGAGGCGGGGGGCCGGTGCCGACGCGGCGCCCGCCCCGCACGGTCCGGCGCGGTCCGTACCGGCGGGCAGTTGGCTCTTCAAGGGGCACGACGGACGGCTGACGGCGTACGCCCCGGCCCGGGACGGGCTGCACCGCTGGACGGAGCCGCCGTCGGGCCAAGGCCCCTGGCCGGGACCGGACTTGATCGGTACCCCCGGCTGGTGCGGCCGGGTCGACATGGCGCAGACCAGTGAGGGGTACGTGCACTTCGCCGCGCTCCGGCAGCTGGGCACGGGCGCGCCCGAGGTCGCCTTCGCCACGCAGTTCCAGACCGGACGCGGGGTGACGGACTGGCGGAGCCTGGGCGTCCCGACCGCCCCCGACGGCCCGGCCGGCGACCCCCTGGTCGCCGGGCCGGTCATCGTCGCCAACCAGGTCTCCGGCACGGTCCATGTGATCGTCTCGCTGCGTACCGGCGGGATCCTGCGGCGCAGCCGTAACGCCGCGGGCGCCTGGGGCGGTTGGAAGACCGTGTCGCCCGATCCGTACACCGGTGACCTCACCGCCGTCATGCCCAGGGGCGGCAAGCTGGAGATCCTCGGCGTGGGCCCCGACCGGGTGGACCGCTGGGTCGGTGTCGAGAAGGGCCGGTTCGAGTTGTGGGACCGGATCGGCACCCCGGTCGCGGGCGCCACCCCGACAGCCCTGGAGACGGGCCCCAAGCGGGCCACGTACTTCTGGCGCTACCCCGGGGACTCCTCCCTCGTGGCCTGGCGCCCGCAGGGGCGCGGGGCGCAGGACAACGGTCTGCTGACGGCCGGGGGAGCCGGGGGCAGCGGGCGGCCGGGCGTCGCCCGCGCGCGCGTCGGCGACTTCGACTGCACGGTGCTCGCCCAGACCGGTGCGCACGGTGGCATCGAGGTCACCGCGTACGTCACGGAGAACGAGGGGTACGGCACCTGGTGGGCCCCCCTGGGCGGGGAGGAAGCCCACGCGCCGCAGGTGGCCGTGGACGGCGCGGGCCGCATCGTGGTCGCCGCCCTCGACGGGCAGGGGCGGATCCTGCTGGCACGTCAGGACAGCGGTGGGCAGGGTCTGGCGTTCGGGCCGTGGAGCCGGGTGGGCTGACCGGCCACCCGGACCGCCCGGTCTGTCCCCGAGCCCGGGGACGGACCGGGCGGTCCGTCCCCGGACAGGGCCGTTCACCGCGCCACGGGCAGCGGACGCCGCTCGGCGAGCTGGAGCGAGAGGTCACCTTCGGGCGTGTAGAAGAGGGTGGCGGCCAGTTCGTGGTCCGGGGAGTGCGGCGAGGGCGCGACGACCACCGGCAGCCGGCCGGTGACGTCCACGTCGGCGGAGCGCTTGCGGCCCAGCCGTACCTCTTGGGTGACGCCCTCGAAACTCACCGACAGCCAGACCTCCCAGACACCAGGGGCGGGTGGCTGCCCGCCGCAGAGCCCGGCCAGGTCGGCGCGGGCCGAGAAACGCCCCATGGCCCGGCTCTTCCCCTTGGCGTTGACCAGCTCCTCGTCCCGGCGCGCGGTCACCGGGACCCGCGCCTCGGCCCCCGTCACCGGCTCGCGGAACACCACATGAGTGGCCCGGTCGCGCGTGGAGAGCTGCTCGAAGAAGGCGAACCCGTCGAGGCACAGGACCGCGTCCGCCCACCGGAGCCGGGTCAGCCGGTGGGTCACCGTCATCCTGTCCGTGATGTCGAACAACGCGTCGGGCAGCGGCGTCCTCGGGTCCCGGAAGAACGGCAGAGTCGTGTAGACCCGGCCGTTCTCCACCGTCTTCTTCGGCGCGGGCGGCTTCTGCGCCTCGTACCCGGCCATCTGCTCGGCCTCGGCGAACCGGCCGGACGACAGGAGCGCCAGACGGACGGCCAGCGGCCGGGCGAGGAGCGCCAGCGCCCCCGGGGTGAGCCGGGCGCGCAGCACGTCCGACGCGGCCCGCGCGATCCGCTCCCGCTCCGCCGGATCGTCCGTGGCGAGCAGCAGCGGGCCGGTGGCTCGTCCCAGTTCGGCCTCCAGATGGCGGGAGAGCAGCCGGTCCTGCTCCGGCCCGGCCGGTACGAGTGCGGTGACCAGCGCCATCATCCGGGCGGCCAGCGCCACCCGCTGTACCGGTGTCACCGGGGCCGCGGCCGACGGCCCCTTGAGCACACAGGTGCGGTCCGCCACCACGGCGATGTTCCGAGCGGCGACATAGGCCGCCGCGGTGAAGGCCTGGTCGTCACCGATGACCATGTCGGTGGGGAACTGCAGCCCGCACCGCCGCACCAGGGCGGTCCGGAACAGCTTGTCCGGGGTGAGTGACCAGTAGACCCGCGAGCGGTAGAGGTCGGCGTGGTCCTGGTCCGTCCGGAACATCGACGTCGCCACCGAGTGCCGCCCGGTGCTCTCCGGTTTGCCGAGCACCACATCGGCCTCGCTGCGGTCAGCCGCCGCGACCATCCGGTCGAGGGCGTCGTGCGCCAGCCGGTCCGCGCCCTCCAGGAAGATGACGTACCGTCCCGTCGCGCGGCTCAGACCGAGGTTGCGGGCCGCCGCGGGCCCCATGCCCCGGGGCTGCTGACCGGTACGGAGCCGTCCGGGGAAGGTCCGGGTGGCGCGGGCGAGCAGGGGACCGCTGTCGTCGAGCGAACCGTCGTCGATCGCGATCACCTCCAGCCGGTGGGCGCCGATCGTCTGCCGGGCGAGCGAGTCGAGGCACGCAGGGAGGGTGGCGGCGTGGTCGCTCGCCCGCACGACGACCGTGACGTCCGGGAGGTCACCGGCGTGCGCCGGCCCGGCGTTCACCAGGCCCGCCCGTCGGCTCCGGCCGTCGGGTCCTGCCGGCGTACGTCGATGACATGGCCCGTCATCCCGGAGAGCAGCACGTCCAGCGAACTGCGGGCGACCGACTCCGAGGTGAGCAGCGAACCCTCGGGTTCCTGGCCGAAGGCCCTGGTGCGCATGGGGGTAGCGGTGCGTTCCGGGTTGACGCAGTTGACCCGCACCCCGTCGGCCGCCCATTCGTCGGCGAGCGCCTGGGTCAGATTGACCATGGCGGCCTTGGTCGAGGAGTAGAGGCTGTACTCGGCCCGCCCGCGCGTGTAGCTGCTGGAGGTGAACAGCAGTAGTTGTCCGCGCGATTCGCTGAGGTACTTGAACGCGGTGCGGGCGATGTTCACCGGCGCGAGGTAGTTGACCTCGAACGCCTCGCGGACGGCGTCGTCGCCGGTCTCGTCGAGCCGGCCGATGCGCAGGACCCCGGCGGTGTTCACCACGTAGTCGATGCGCCCGGTCTCGGCGTAGGCGCGCGCGAACGCGTCGTCGACCTGGTCGGGCCGCTCGACATGGGTGCCCGTGGTGGAGCGGCCCAGCGCGTGGACCCGGGCACCGTACCCCTCGGCGAGCCGGGCGATGTCGGCGCCGATGCCGTAGGAGCCGCCGAAGACCAGCAGGGTCCTGCCCGCCAGGCGCTCCCGGTAGAACTCCTCGCTGCCCTCGTCGGGGGTGGTCGAGGTGGCCAGCTGGAAGAGCTTGTCGGCGATGAACACGTCGACGGGGTCGGTGACCTTCGTATTGGACTCGTCGCCCCGCACCACATGGACGGGGACGTCCGGCAGATAGGTCAGCACGACCGCGCAGTCGTCGGTCGCGTGGAAGGCCGGGTCGGCCGCGGCCAGTTCGTGGGCCCGGCGGATGGTCGAGAGCCGGAAGCCCTGCGGGGTCTGTCCGCGACGCAGCCGTGAACGGTCGGGGATCGCGGTCACGAACTCCCCGTCACCGCCGTGGGTACGGGTGACGACGACCGTGTCCGACGAGGGGATCGCGACGTCGACGGCCCGGTAGCGGTCCAGCGCCCCGACGCACTCCTTGATCACGCGCTGCGAGACCAGCGGGCGCACCGCGTCGTGGAGCAGCAGGTTGCAGTCCTCGCCCGCGGTGGGAAGCGCTCCGGCCGCCTCGATCGCGAGGCGCGTCGTCGCACTGCGCGTCGCGCCGCCCGCCACGACCTTCACCACCTTGCGCAGCCCGGCCCGCGCGACGATCCGCTCGGCCGCCGCGGTGTGGTCGGGGGCCATCATGACGAGTACGTCGTCGACGTCGGGAGCGTTCTCGAAGGCCCACAGGGTGTGTTCGAGGATCGACTTCCCCGCGATCTTCAGTAACTGCTTGGGGATCGACAGTCCGACCCGCTCCCCGGTGCCACCGGCGAGGACGACAGCGACGGTGCGACGGCGTGATGCGTGCTGGGACAAGGGTTCCTGCCTCCTGCTGGGTGACCGGGGTGTGCGGGTCGTTACGCCATGAGCTGCGGCACTTCCGGGTACTCGACCGGGAAGTCCTGGAGCCCCCGGGCGTAGAGACTGTTCGCCGCGTCGTTGAACCGCACGATGGACGGCGGGTAGTCGGGGCCGAGCAGATACTCCTTCAGCTGCTCGCGGTACGGCGCCATCACGTCGCGTTCCGGGAAGAGCAGCGCGTGCAGCGCTTCGTCGAGGCCGTTGCACTCCGCGTCGAGGAGGTAGGACGCGTACGCGGTGCGCTGCTCGTTCCTGAACTCGTCGTCAGGGAGACCGTCCAGGTTGAAGATCGCGTACGGCTTGCGGGTCGCCACGAAGTCCGAGACCACACTGGACATGTCACCGATCAGCAGGTCGGAGTGGTTGAAGCACTCGTACAGCGACGGCACCCGCTCGGTCACCACATGGTGTGCCTCGTCCGGGATGGCGCTCCAGTACAGGGCGCCCGCCTGGTTGCGGCTGCGGCGGATGCGCGCGGTGCGCTCCTCCTCGGTGAGATCGGGGAACTTGGACCGGACGCCGCGCTCCGACAGCTGCGCGATGCGCTGGTCGATACGGGCCAGCTTGCGGGCCGAACTCCTGGAGTCCATGAGCTTGCGGCCGAACCGCTCGGCGTTGTCCGCCTGCAGCAGAGAGATGATGCGCCGGTGCGCCGCCGCGGCGGCGGGGGAGCGGGTGCCGGTCAGCGGGTGCGGTTTGTAGATGACCCGGATCTGCCGCTCGTGCGCGAGCAGGGTGCGGACCAGCTTCTCACCGGCCGGAATGACCGAGGTGTAGCAGGCGTCGTCGGTCCAGCCCTCCCAGGTGGGGGCGTAGACCACGGTGGGGATCTTGTTGCTGACCGCGCCCGTCCACCGGTGCAGGGGCATCAGCTGAGGACGTCCCACCTCGACGATCTCGTGGGCGTTGACGGCGTGCTTGATGCGTTCGTAGCGGTCGCGTCCGGCCCGTCCGGCCACCCAGATCTCGTCGAAGACCTTGCTGACGCGGTTGCTGCTGGCCAGCTTGTCGCTGTCGCCGTGCCCGATGAACACGTGCTTCACCTCGGCCCGCTGGAGCATGTGGACGTTCTTGCCCGCGTTGCCCGGGTACAGCGTCACCCGCAGCTCGGGCATCTCCACGCGCGCCAGGTACTCGGCCTTGGGCAGACAGATCACCGGGACCGAAGTGGCGTCCAGGAACCGCAGAGTGGCCCGCTCGCGCAGCACGATGATCGGCCGCAGATCCAGCGATTCCAGCGACTCCAGCCACATGTTCACCTGGTACATGAAGTCACGGGAGACCGCGGCGAAGGTGAAGTAGAGGGCGACCTGCGGCCGGTAGACGGTGAGCTGACGGTTCAGTTCGTCGATGGCCTCGTCGGCGGAGGGCAGGACGAGTGCGTTCCGCGCACCGGGCATGACGACGAGCAGTGCCACACAGGCGACCCAGACGGTGATGATTCCGCCGAAGCTCACGTACCGCCAGTCGTCGGTGGCCATCGTGGCCAGCGCACCGCCCACCAGCGGGAGATCGAGGTGCAGCATCTTGCGGACATGCTTGGACATCAGGAACGGATGGGGCATGCGCCGGATGTCCAGCGCGTCCAGATCGAGGCCGCGGGTGGTGAAGGGCAGGGCGGCCCTGGTGCTGCGCACATGCTTCAGCACACCGCCGTACGCCAGTTGGAGAACGAAGAGCAGCAGCAGCCCCACCGTGGTGATCTTCACGACGAACGAGTCGATGTCGGCGATCGAGCCGCACAGCGCCAGCAGCAGGAACTGCCGGATCAGGAACCGCATGGTGAGGCCGAACCGTGAGTCCCTCAGCCGGTCCAGCGTCGACGACTGGGCGGTGTGCAGGAGCAGGTCCGCCAGATAGCTGACGGCCGCGGCGCCCACGAAGAGCGGCAGTGACGGGATCACCACGGCCGCCATCATGGCCACGAAGGAGGCCACCAGCGCGGTCGATATGAGAATCCCCAGCAGAGCCTGACGGTGTTGCTTGCCCATGGCCGGTGAGGCCCTCCTTCGACGCGGCGTCGTGCGATGCCCGGCGTTCGGCCGGCGTTGGGGGGGGTGTCGTGCTGGTGGTGCGGGGCCTCATCACATCGGCGGCTGCGCACGGTTGGGGCGGGCAGGCAGCGAAAGCTGTGGGGAATGTGTGAAGTACCCGGTGCATCTTAGTCATTGATGTGCTCTTGAGTGAACTTTCAATGAGAGAAAAGTGAAATCCTCCGCATCTGGATGCGCAACAGTTATGCGGTCATTGCTGGGACGTGATCTCCCGTGGGGGATTTCACCGGAACGCCACGCAAGGTGATCGGTCGATCACGTAACGCTGATCAACGGTCGCTGATTACGTGTTACTGATGACACGCGGTGCGGTCATTCCGTGAAGCCGTACACACTCAGCTCTCTGCGTCCGGCTGTCTTCGTCGAGAAACCCGTGCACAGCCGGGGGGTCGGCGAGAGCTGGACGGCTATTCCCTCCGGCTCGCGGAATGGGAGGGAAGGGGCGGCGGTGATCCGCCGGCGGCCCGCTGTCTTTCCGGTTCCGAGGGCGATGGCGGAGGCAAAAGTATTTCCCCCGGATTCGGGAGGATTGCTCCCGCTCCCATCGGTGTAGGGATTTCCGGTGAGTTGGTAGATGTAGTCCCCATGGAGAGCGCAGCCCTGAAGGGCTTCGCCCTTGTGACGGGCCGTCTCGCGCATCGTGTACAGGGGCTCGTAGCGTCCCGCGAGGAAGTCGTCCATGCCGTAGACCGCGTAACGGTGGTGCTTGCCCGCCCAGTGGCTGATCAGCACCCGGCGGCCCACGAGATCCAGCGCGGGATGGTTGCGCACGGTCCCCGGCAGCGGGGTGTGATGGCGTACGGCGGGCGAATCGCTGTCGAGCACCGTGCCGTCGGTGAACGGCACCCGCGCCACCGCGCGCCCGTACCCGGTCTCCGGGTGCGCCCGGGACTCCACCCACAGCTGGACCCCGGCTCCGGAGGGTTCGACGCCCATGGATATCCCGTGCCCGAACCCACGCAGATACATATGGCCGAGAAGTGCCCCTGCCAGCGACAGTTTCGATACGCACATGTCACCACGGCGGAGCCGGTCGGCGTACCGGACGGCCCGCGGTTCGCCGGGCAGCCGCAGACCGTCCTGCACCTGCTGGACCGTGTAGAGATGGCCGTGGGCGTCGTCGAAGGCGAAGGACTGGGCGCCCGTGGTGTCGTACAGGGCGGTGCGGCCGAGCACGCGCGACGGTGACGCGATGACGAAGTCCCCCGCCGCGCGCCGCTTCCGCAGATGTGACACCGGCGGGCGCGGGTCCCGGGTGGTGGCCAGCACACCGCCCGTGGCGACCGCCGCGGCCCCGGCTCCGCCCGCGATCAGCAGCGTCCTGCGGCTGACGCCGCGCCTCCCGTTGTCCACCATTGCTTCCGTGCCTGCCGTTCCTGACCCTGTGGGGAGCGACGAACGCCCGCCCGCACCCGGACAGGTCCAGGGGTGCGGACGGGCGCCTTCGCCTCGGTCGGACAGGTTACGCCGGGACGCTCGCCACGCCCTGCGCCAGGAACTTCTTGCCGTTCACCCGCTCCGAGACACCTTCGCGGTCCAGGTACGGGGTGATGCCGCCCAGGTGGAAGGGCCAGCCCGCACCGGTGATCAGGCAGAGGTCGATGTCCTGCGCCTCTGCCACGACACCCTCGTCCAGCATCAGGCCGATCTCCTGCGCCACCGCGTCCAGGACCCGGTCGCGGGTCTGCTCCTCGGAGAGGACCGAATCGCCCTGCTTGAGGAGAGCGGCGACCTCCGGGTCCAGCTCCGGCTTGCCGGAATCGTAGACGTAGAAGCCGCGCTTGCCCGCCTCGACCACGGCGGCCAGGTTCCCGGAGACCGTGAAGCGCTCGGGGAAGGCGCGGTGCAGGGTCTCGGAGACGTGCAGACCGATGGCCGGGCCGACCAGCTCCAGCAGCACCAGCGGGGACATCGGCAGGCCGAGGGGCTCCACGGCCTTCTCGGCGACCGCGACCGGGGTGCCCTCGTCGATGACGTTCTGGATCTCGCCCATGAAGCGGGTGAGGATGCGGTTGACGACGAACGCCGGGGCGTCCTTCACCAGTACCGCGGTCTTCTTCAGCTTCCGCGCGACACCGAAGGCCGTGGCCAGCGCGGCGTCGTCGGTCTGCTCGCCGCGCACGATCTCCAGCAGCGGGAGGATCGCGACCGGGTTGAAGAAGTGGAAGCCGACGACCCGCTCGGGGTGCTTCAGCTTCGACGCCATCTCGGACACCGAGAGCGAGGAGGTGTTGGTGGCGAGGATCGCGTGCGCCGGAGCGACCGCCTCGACCTCGGCGAACACCTGCTGCTTGACGCCGATCTCCTCGAAGACCGCCTCGATGACGAAGTCGGCGTCCGAGAAGCCCTCGGCCTTGTCGAGCACACCGGAGACCAGGGCCTTCAGACGGTTCGCCTTGTCCTGGTTGATGCGGGACTTCAGCAGCAGCTTGTCGATCTCGGCGTGCACATAGCCCACACCCTTGTCGACACGCTCCTGGTCGATGTCGGTGAGGACGACCGGGACCTCCAGGCGGCGCAGGAAGAGCAGCGCCAGCTGCGAGGCCATCAGCCCGGCGCCGACCACGCCGACCTTGGTGACCGGGCGGGTCAGGTTCTTGTCCGGGGCGCCGGCCGGGCGCTTGGCGCGCTTCTGCACCAGGTTGAAGGCGTAGATCCCGGAGCGCAGCTCGCCGCCCATGATCAGGTCCGCGAGTGCCTGGTCCTCGGCGTCGAAGCCCTGCTGCAGGTCACCGTTCCTGGCGGCCCCGATGATGTCCAGCGCGCGGTACGCGGCCGGGGCGGCGCCGTGCACCTTGGAGTCGGCGATCGCCTTGCCGCGGGCGACGGCCTGGTCCCAGGCATCGCCGCGGTCGATCTCCGGACGTACGACCTCGATCTCGCCCCGCAGGACGGCGGAGGTCCAGATCAGCGACTGCTCCAGGAAGTCGGCGCCCTCAAAGATCGCGTCGGCGATCCCGAGCTCGTGGACCTGCTTGCCCTTCAACTGGCGGTTCTGGTTGAGGGAGTTCTCGATGATGACCGAGACCGCGCGGTCCGCACCGATCAGGTTCGGCAGCAGTACACAGCCGCCCCAGCCCGGTACGAGACCCAGGAAGACCTCGGGCAGCGAGAAGGCGGGCAGGGACGCGGACACCGTGCGGTACGCGCAGTGCAGACCGACCTCCACCCCGCCGCCCATGGCCGCGCCGTTGTAGTACGCGAAGGTGGGCACCGCGAGTCCGGACAGCCGCTTGAAGACCTCGTGGCCGCCCTTGCCGATGGCGAGCGCGTCCGCGTGGTTCGTCAGCAGCTCGACGCCCTTGAGGTCGGCGCCGACCGCGAAGATGAACGGCTTGCCGGTGATGCCGACACCGACGATCGCTCCTTCGGCGGCCTCCTTCTCGACCTGGTCGACGGCGGTGTCGAGATTCGCCAGCGACTGCGGTCCGAAGGTCGTCGGCTTGGTGTGGTCCAGGCCGTTGTCGAGCGTGATCAGGGCGAACCTGCCCGCGCCGCCCGGCAGATCGAGGTGGCGTACGTGCGCCTGGGTGACGACCTCGCCGGGGAACAGCTCGGCCGCGCCCTTCAGGAGCTCAGAGGTGGTGGTGCTCACTTGGTGCCTCCGGCAGTGGTGTCGAAGTGAGGGTTCTCCCAGATGACCGAGGCGCCCATGCCGAAGCCGACACACATGGTGGTCAGGCCGTAGCGGACGTGCGGCTGCTCCTCGAACTGCCGCGCCAGCTGCGTCATCAGACGCACACCGGAGGACGCGAGGGGGTGGCCGAAGGCGATCGCGCCGCCGTACTGGTTGACGCGGGCGTCGTCGTCGGCGATGCCGTAGTGCTCCAGGAACGCCAGCACCTGGACCGCGAACGCCTCGTTGATCTCGAAGAGGCCGATGTCGTCGATGGACAGCCCCGCCTTGGCGAGCGCCTTCTCGGTCGACGGGATCGGGCCGTAACCCATCACCTCGGGCTCGACGCCCGCGTAGGCGTACGAGACGAGCCGCATCCTGACCGGCAGGCCCAGCTCGCGCGCGGTCTCCTCGGACGCGAGGAGCGACGCGGTGGCACCGTCGTTGAGGCCGGCGGCGTTCCCGGCCGTGACCCGGCCGTGCGCACGGAACGGAGTCTTGAGACCGGCGAGCGACTCCAGAGTGGTACCGGGGCGCATCGGCTCGTCGGCGGTGGCCAGACCCCAACCGGTCTCCCCGGCCTCCGGGTTGGTGCGGCGTACGGAGACCGGCACCAGGTCCTGCTGGATCTTGCCGTTGGCGTACGCCTTGGCGGCCTTCTCCTGCGAGCGCACGGCGTACTCGTCGGCGCGCTGCTTGGTGATCGTGGGGTAGCGGTCGTGCAGGTTCTCCGCGGTCATGCCCATGAACAGGGCGGACTCGTCGACCAGTTTCTCGGAGACGAACCGGGGGTTCGGGTCGACGCCCTCACCCATGGGGTGGCGCCCCATGTGCTCGACGCCGCCCGCGAGGACGATGTCGTACGCGCCGAAGGCGATCGAGCCCGCGGTCGCCGTCACGGCGGTCATCGCGCCCGCGCACATCCGGTCGACCGAGAAGCCGGGAACGGACTGCGGCAGCCCGGCGAGGATGCCCGCGGTACGGCCCAGGGTGAGCCCCTGGTCGCCGATCTGCGTGGTCGCCGCGATGGCCACCTCGTCGATCTTCGCGGGGTCCAGATCCGGGTTGCGGCGCAGCAGCTCCCGGATCGCCTTCACGACGAGATCGTCGGCGCGGGTCTCGTGGTAGATGCCCTTGGGGCCCGCCTTGCCGAACGGGGTGCGGACGCCGTCGACGAAGACGACGTCCCGGATGGTACGAGGCACGATGGCTCTCCTCCAGGGTGCGGGGTGGCACTGCTGCTGCGCGGGCACGCCGGGGCGCGCTGCACAAGGTCATGCTACCCACGGGTAACCATGCTGCCCAGTCCTTGGGGCGGGAGCGTCGAAGGTCACATGGGCGCGGAGCGCCGTCCAGTGGCGCCGTCGCCCGCCGGGCCGTGCCCGTGAGCGGCATCGGCCCGCCGCCCCCGGCCGTCATTCGATGGCGTGCACATGTCAATCAATGATCGCAAGGAAGCGTTGCCGAACGAGCCCGGTACGGCCCACGGCCCGGAGCCGGTGCAGTGTGTGAGGGATGCGGTCCGGGACTTCGGGCCTGCGGCGACGGCGCCGCAGGCCCGGTTCGTCAGCTCTGCTGCGGAGCGTCCTGAAGCGCGCTCACCAGCAGCGGCGCCACCTGCTCGACCTGCCAGCGCCGGGCGCCCAGCTCCGAAAGAACGGCTGAGATCTTGTCCTCCGTCCGCTCCCGGGGCGGCTCCCAGCAGACCCGGCGCACGGTGTCCGGCGTCATCAGGTTCTCCTGGGGCATGTTCAGCTCTTCGGCGAGAGCCGACACGGCCGCACGGGCCGCGGAGAGACGGGCCGCGGCTGCCGGGTTCTTGTCCGCCCAGGCGCGGGGCGGCGGCGGCCCCGCCACCTGCTGGCCGGGCTGCGGGAGCTCGATGTCGGGGAGCGCCTTCGCCCGGTCGACCGCCGCCTGCCACTGTTCGAGCTGACGCTTGCCCATGCGGTGACCGAATCCGGTCAGCGCCGTCAGCCCCTGGACGTTCACCGGGAGAGCGAGGGCCGCCTCGACGATCGCGCCGTCGCCGAGCACCTTCCCCGGCGACACGTCACGCCGTTGCGCGATCTTGTCGCGGGCGGTCCAGAGCTCCCGTACGACGGCCATCTGACGGCGCCTGCGGACCTTGTGCATCCCGGAGGTGCGGCGCCACGGGTCCTTGCGGGGCGGCGCGGGCGGCGCCGACGCGATGGCGTCGAACTCCTCCATCGCCCAGCCCAGCTTGCCCTGCCGGTCGAGCTCCTTCTCCAGCGCGTCCCGCAGATCCACCAGCAACTCGACATCGAGCGCGGCGTAGCGCAGCCACGGCTCGGGCAGCGGGCGGGTCGACCAGTCGACCGCGGAGTGCCCCTTCTCCAGAGTGAAGCCCAGGACGCTCTCCACCATCGCGCCGAGGCCGACCCGGGGGAACCCGGCCAGCCGTCCGGCCAGCTCCGTGTCGAAGATCCGGGTGGGAACCATGCCTATTTCCCGCAGACACGGAAGGTCCTGGGTCGCGGCGTGCAGCACCCACTCGGCGTCGGCGACGGCCGCGCCGAGGCCGGAGAGATCGGGGCAGCCGACCGGGTCGATCAGTGCGCTGCCCGCGCCCTCGCGGCGCAGCTGCACGAGATAGGCGCGCTGCCCGTAGCGGTAGCCGGACGCCCGCTCGGCGTCGACGGCCACCGGGCCGGTGCCCGCCGCGAAGGCCGCGACGACATCGGCCAGTGCTTCATCGGTGGCAATCACCGGAGGAATGCCCTCGCGGGGCTCCAGCAAGGGAATCGGCGCCTGTTCGACGTCGTCCGGGGGAGCGCCCCCGGTGGTTCGCAGTGCTGTCTCTGCTGCGGTCTCTTGAGCGTCGGTCACTCGTCAAGGGTATCGGTGAACACACAGCACCCGTCGACGGAACGATCCGTCGACGGGTGCTGAGGGGGCGTATTTGAGTCAGTGGATGATTCCGGTACGGAGGGCCACCGCGACCATTCCGGCCCGGTCGCCCGTGCCGAGCTTGCGCGCGATCCGGGCGAGGTGGCTCTTCACGGTCAGGGCGGAGAGCCCCATGGAGACACCGATGGCCTTGTTGGACTGACCTTCGGCGACCAGCCGCAGCACTTCGACCTCGCGGCCGGAGAGCTCGCGGTAACCACCCGGGTGGCTCGGGGTGCCCGGGGGGCGGCGCTGCATCCGGGCGGCGCCGATGGGTGCGGCGCCGGGCCGGGTCGGGTGACCGACGTTGTTACGGGTGCCGGTGACGACATATCCCTTGACGCCGCCCGCGAGGGCGTTGCGTACGGCGCCGATGTCGTCGGCGGCGGAGAGTGCCAGGCCGTTGGGCCAGCCTGCGGCCCGGGTTTCGGACAACAAGGTCAGCCCGGAACCGTCGGGCAGGTGGACGTCGGCCACGCAGATGTCACGTGGTTTACCGACGCGGGGACGGGCCTCCGCGATGGACGACGCCTCGATGACGTCACGGACTCCGAGCGCCCACAGATGGCGGGTGACGGTGGAGCGGACGCGCGGGTCGGCCACGACGACCATGGCCGTCGGCTTGTTCGGGCGGTAGGCGACCAGGCTTGCGGGCTGCTCGAGGAGAACGGACACCAGGCCTCCTGGGAAGGTGCGGAACGGTGCCGGCCGGGGGAAGGAGCCGGGGCGAACCGTGCTTGAAGGGTCACAGACTTCTTCGGCAGCAAACCCGCCCGGCTTTAGAGAATGATCACGATTTAGTGAGTAACAATTCGGGCAAATAGGACGCGCGCTCGATCATTCGAAAGATGGTCGTGTCCGCGGAGGTTCTGTTCGTGGCCCAATTGCGGCTTCATCTGCGCCGGATTTGTTGCCGTATGACAGCCTTGCTGCGGCTCGCGGCGCTCTCCGCGGTGGCCCGTGACCCGTGACGCGTGCCCGGTGCCGCGCGTGCGGAGAAGACGCCCGCACGGTTACTGCACCCGGGGTCCGCGCCGCTGCGGCAGGGAGACCACCGCGGCGTCCGGCGGGCCGACCGGCGGCAGCCCCGCGATCTGGCACAGCAGATCGCACCAGGCGGCCAGATGCGCCGCGGTGTCGGGCACCCCGCCCCGGCCTTCGCTCGGTGTCCAGGAGGCCCGGATCTCGATCTGCGTCGCCGGTTTGCGCTCCGCGAGGCCGCCGAAGTAGTGCGAACCCGCGCGGGTCACCGTGCCGCTCGGCTCCCCGTACGACAGCCCGCGCCCGTGCAGCGCGCCCGTCAGCCAGGACCAGCTGACCTCGGGCAGCAGCGGGTCCGCTGCCATCTCCGGCTCCAGCTCCGCCCGTACGAGCGTCACCAGCCGGAAGGAACCCTGCCAGGCGTCGTGCCCGGCAGGGTCGTGGAGCAGGACGAGCCTGCCGTCCGCCAGATCGTTGTCGTTCTCGACGACCGCGGCCTCCAGGGCGTACGCGTACGGAGCGAGGCGGCGTGGGGCCTTGGTCGGGTCGATCTCCATCTCCGGCCGCAGACGGGCCGACTGCAACGCCTCGACCGCCTCCCGGAACGCGGGCGGGACGGAGTCCGTCTCCGCACTGTTCGTACCGTCAGCGCCATCTGAAAATCGTCCCTGAGCCGCAGCCATGCGGGGAACACTAGGCGGAACGAGCCTCCCGTGCAGGGAAGGACACCCGGCCCGGGGCAACCGCTTCCCCCGCACATGCGAAACTTCTCGACGTGAGTGCCAACGACCGCCCCACGGGCGCCCAGAAGCAGACAAATCCCGCCGCAGACTCGGCTTTCCTCAAGGCGTGCCGACGCGAGCCGGTTCCGCACACGCCGGTCTGGTTCATGCGGCAAGCCGGACGCTCACTCCCCGAGTACAAGAAGGTGCGCGAGGGGACGGCGATGCTGGACTCGTGCATGCGGCCCGACCTGGTCACCGAGATCACGCTCCAGCCGGTGCGCCGCCACAAGGTGGACGCCGCCGTCTACTTCAGCGACATCGTCGTACCGCTCAAGGCCATCGGGATCGACCTCGACATCAAGCCGGGCGTCGGTCCCGTCATCGCCCGGCCTATCCGTACCCGCGCCGATCTCGCGCAGCTGCGCGATCTGGAGCCGACGGACGTCTGGTACGTCACCGAGGCGATGGGCCTGCTGACCGCGGAGCTGGGGTCCACCCCGCTCATCGGCTTCGCGGGTGCGCCGTTCACGCTCGCGAGCTACCTCATCGAGGGCGGCCCCTCCCGTAACCACGAGCACACCAAGGCCCTGATGTACGGCGACCCGCAGCTGTGGGCCGACCTCCTCGACCGGCTCGCCGAGATCACCGCCGCCTTCCTCAAGATCCAGATCGAGGCGGGCGCGAGCGCCGTCCAGCTCTTCGACTCATGGGTGGGCGCGCTGGCCCCCGCCGACTACCGGCGCTCGGTGATGTCCGCGTCGGCGAAGGTCTTCGACGCGGTCGCCCCGTACGGGGTCCCGCGCATCCACTTCGGTGTCGGCACGGGCGAACTGCTCGGGCTGATGGGCGAGGCGGGCGCGGACGTCGTGGGCGTCGACTGGCGGGTCCCGCTGGACGAGGCGGCCCGCCGCGTGGGCCCCGGCCGCGCGCTCCAGGGCAACCTGGACCCGGCCGTGCTCTTCGCCACGCCGGAGGCCGTGGAGGCCAAGACGGACGAGGTGCTGGCCGCAGCCGCAGGGCTGGAGGGCCACATCTTCAACCTCGGCCACGGGGTCCCGCCCACGACCGACCCGGACGCGCTGAGCCGCCTGGTGGAGTACGTCCACACCCGCACGGAGCGCTGACACACCCCGGCCGGCGGCGGGCTCGACCATACGAACCCGCCGCAGGCCGGGCGCAGGCCTACAGGCCCGCCTTCCGCACCGCCGCCACCGTCTTGCGCGCGGCGACGAGCACCGGATCCCACACCGGTGAGAACGGCGGCGCGTACCCCAGGTCGAGCGAGACCATCTGTTCCACCGTCATCCCCGCGGTGAGTGCCACCGCCGCGATGTCCACCCGCTTCGCCGCGCCCTCACGCCCCACGATCTGCACACCGAGCAGCTTCCCGGAGCGCCGCTCGGCGAGCATCTTCACCGTCATCAGCGCCGCGCCGGGGTAGTAGCCCGCGCTGTTCGTCGACTCGATCGTCGCGGTGACGAACTGCAGTCCGGCCGCACGCGCGTCCTTCTCGCGCAGCCCGGTCCTGGCGATCTCCAGATCGCAGACCTTGCTCACCGCGGTACCGACGACCCCGGGGAACGTCCCGTACCCGCCGCCCACGTTCGAACCGATGACCTGGCCCTGCTTGTTGGCGTGGGTGCCGAGCGCGATGTGCCGCATCCGGCCCGCGACCAGGTCGAGCACCTCGACGCAGTCGCCGCCCGCCCAGATGTTGTCGTGACCGCGTACCCGCATCGACAGATCGGTGAGCAGCCCGCCGTACGCGCCCAGCGGGAGCCCCGCCGCGCCCGCGAGCGCGGTCTGCGGCTCCACGCCGATGCCCAGGACCACGACGTCCGCCGGGTACTCGGCCGCGTCGGTGACGACCGCCCGTACCCGGCCGTCGGCGTCCGTGCGGATGCCGGTGACCTCGGCCCCGGTCACGGTGGTGATGCCCAGGCCGTCCATCGCCCGGTGGACGAGCCGCCCCATGTCCGGGTCGAGGGTGGCCATCGGCTGGGCGCCGCGCGTCAGGACGGTCACCTGGTAGCCGCGGTGCAGCAGCGCCTCGGCCATCTCCACGCCGATGTACCCCGCGCCGACGATCACCGCCCGGCCGCCCTCGGTCCGGTGCAGGTCGTCGATGAGGGACTGGCCGTCGTCGAGCGTCTGCACCCCGTGCACCCCAGGCGCGTCGATGCCGGGCAGCGGGGGCCGCACCGGCCGGGCGCCCGTGGCGACGACGAGCTTGTCGTACGGGGTCCAGGCGCCGTCGCCGGTTTCCAGGTCGCGGGCGTGCACCCGTCGTCCGGCGACGTCGATCTCCGTCACCTCGGTGCGCATCCGCAGGTCGATGGCGCGGGCGCGGTGTTCCTCGGGTGTCCGGGCGATCAGGTCGTCCCGCTCGCCGACCTCACCGCCCACCCAGTACGGAATTCCGCACGCGGAGAAGGACGTGAAGTGGCCGCGCTCGAAGACGGTGATCCCCAGCTCCGCAGGGCCCTTGAGCCTGCGGGCCTGGGACGCGGCGGACATGCCCGCCGCGTCACCGCCGATGACCACCAGTCGTTCCGCTGCCATTGCGTTCCTCCCGTACCGATCGGGTCACTCCTGCTCGTGCCGCGCTTCCTCCTGGGACGGTACGTGTGCGGGCGGCGCTACCTCTCCCGGCGACACCTGCCCGGTCGGCATCTGCCCCGACGGCGCCCTCTGCGGCGACACCTTCCGCCACGGCGCCTTCCCCCACGACACGGGGCGCCAGGCGCCCCGCTCCGGAAGCCTCCGGCGCAGCAGCCGCCAGACCGCGAAACCCAGCGCGGCCGCGGCGGCGAACGGAGCCACCGCGGCGATCACGATCGCGATCCACCTGACCACCGCCACGAACGCGTCCCAGCCGCCGGCCAGGGCGCCCAGGAAGGACGGGCCGCCGTCCTTCTCCGCCGTCTTCCCGCTGTCGTCCTGCGGGGCCGCGGGTTCGGACAGCCGCAGGGTGATGGTCGCCAGGTCGGTGCGGTCCTTGAGCGACGCCTGCTCGGCCAGCAGCGACTCCAACGCGGCTTCCCGCGTGCTCAGTTCACCCTCCAGCGAGACCACGTCACTGAGCTGGGACGCCTGCTTCATCAGGGTGCGGACGCGGGCCACGCTCGCTCGCTGCGAGGCGATCCGGCTCTCGACATCGACGACATCGCTGGTGACGTCCTTGGCGTCCGCCTTGCGGTCGAGCAGCTTGCCCGAGCCCTGGAGTCCGGCCAGGACCTCGTCGTACGCGCTCTGCGGGACGCGCAGCACGAGGGTCGAGCGCACCAGGCCGTCCGCGGTCCGTTCGGTGGACTCGCTTCCGACGAAGCCTCCGGCGTCCTCGGCCGCGGTGCGGGCGTGGTCGAGGGCCTTCTCGGTGTCCTTGACCTCCACGGTGAGTTCGGCGGTTCGGACGATCTTGTTCTGCACGGCCGACGGTGCCTTGCCGCCCGACTGCTTCGCAGCGGACGCGGAACCGGAACCCGAACCCGACCCGGAGCCCGAACCGGCGGCGCCACTGCCTTCGGCCGGCTGCACGGCGGGGTGGGCGGCGGCGGCCGACTTGCCGCCACTGTCACCGGCCGCGCCGCACCCAGCGACGGCGACCGATGTGGTGAGAAGGAGAGCCGCAAGGGCTCTGGCTGCACGCATGGACGTTCCCCCCGGGGACATGACGCTGGACGGTGACGGTTTGACGTCCGGGGAGGCCTGGCGGGTTGCCCGATTGCGGTTCCGAAGCGGTCACGTTCGGGCCTCGGAACGGGTTTGAGAGAGTAGGGGCATGAATGCGGACACGCGTACGGCTCATGTCGTCGTCATCGGAGGCGGGATCTCGGGTCTCGCCGCAGCGCACCGGCTGCTCGCCACCGGAGCCCGGGTGACGGTCCTGGAAGGCTCGGGCCGGGTCGGCGGCAAGCTCCACGCGGGCGAGATCGAAGGCGTACGCGTCGACCTCGGCGCCGAATCGATGCTCGCCCGTCGCCCCGAAGCCGTGGCCCTGGCCCGTGAGGTGGGTCTCGACGCGGCGCTCCAGCCGCCCGCCACCAGCAGCGCCCGCCTCTGGAACCGGGGCGTGCTGACGCCGATGCCCAAGGGCCATGTGATGGGCGTCCCCGCCGACGCCGCCGGGCTCGGCGACGTCCTCTCCACCGAGGGCCTGCGCCGCATCGGCCAGGACAGCGAACTGCCGCCCACCGAGGTCGGCGAGGACATCGCACTCGGTACGTACGTGGCCGCCCGGATGGGCCGCGAGGTCGTCGACCGCCTCGTCGAACCGCTGCTCGGCGGCGTCTACGCGGGCGACGTCTACCGCACCTCCATGCGGGCCGCGGTTCCCGCGCTCCACGCGGCGGCACGCGAACACGCCACCCTCGGCGCCGCGGTGCGCGCCCTGCAGCAGCGGGCCACACCCTCGACGGCACCGGTCTTCATGGGAATCGACGGCGGCATCGGCACCCTCCCGCTCGCCGTCGCCGACGCGGTCCGCGCCCGCGGCGGTGACATCCGGCTGCACCAGCAGGTGCACGAGCTGAGGCGTACGGAGGGGGGCTGGCGGCTGCGTACCGACGAGGGCCCACTCGACGCCGACGCCGTGGTCCTCGCGGTCCCTGCCTGGGCCGCGTCCGCGCTGCTCGCCGACGAGTCACCGGCCGCCTCCACCGAGCTGGCCGCCGTCGAGTACGCCTCGATGTCGCTGGTGACCCTCGCCTTCCGCCGTACGGAGCTGGACCTCCCCGAGGGTTCCGGCTTCCTCGTACCGCCCGTGGACGGCCACACCATCAAGGCGTCCACCTTCTCCAGCCAGAAGTGGGCCTGGTCCGACGCCGACCCGGAGCTGGCCGTGCTGCGCACCTCGCTCGGGCGCTACGGCGACGAGGAACATCTGCACCGTGAGGACGCGGACCTGGTCGACCTGTCGCTGAGCGACCTGGGCGAGGCGACCGGACTCACCGCGAAGCCGGTGGCCACCGTGGTGACCCGGTGGATCGACGGGCTGCCGCAGTACCCGGTCGGGCACTTGGCCCGGGTCGCTCGCGTGCGGGACGCCGTCGCCGGGCTGCCGTCCCTGCGGATCTGCGGTGCGGCCTACGACGGTGTGGGCATTCCGGCCTGCATCGCGAGCGCCGAGCGGGCTGCGAACGAGATCACAGCAACCCTGGCGTCGGGCACCGCGAGCGGCGCGGGACAATAGCCGCATGACTGATGCTCCGGAGACCGTGAAGTCCCCCAAGGCCCCGAACGCGGGCAAGAAGGCCAAGGACCTCAACGAGGTCGTGCGCTACACGCTGTGGTCCGTCTTCAAGCTGCGCGACGTGCTGCCCGGCGACACGGACCGCACGGCTGTCGCCGACGAGGTCCAGGAGCTGTTCGACCAGCTCGCGGCCAAGGACATCACCGTCCGCGGCACGTACGACGTCTCCGGGCTGCGCGCGGACGCCGACGTGATGGTCTGGTGGCACGCGGAGACCGCGGACGAGCTCCAGTCCGCGTACAACCTCTTCCGCCGCACCCGCCTCGGCCGGGCGCTGGTGCCGGTCTGGTCGAACATGGCGCTGCACCGCCCCGCCGAGTTCAACAAGTCGCACATCCCGGCGTTCCTCGCCGACGAGACGCCCCGCGACTACGTCTCGGTCTACCCCTTCGTCCGCTCCTACGACTGGTACCTGCTGCCCGACGAGGACCGTCGCAGGATGCTCGCGGAGCACGGGAAGATGGCCCGGGGCTTCCCGGACGTACGCGCCAACACCGTCGCCTCGTTCTCGCTCGGTGACTACGAGTGGCTGCTGGCCTTCGAGGCCGACGAGCTGTACCGCATCGTCGACCTGATGCGTCACCTGCGGGGCTCCGAGACGCGTATGCACGTACGCGAGGAGGTCCCCTTCTACACCGGCCGGCGCAAGTCGGTCGCCGATCTGGTGGCCGGGCTCGCCTAGGAGCTGTCCGGCCGACCGACCGGCCGGACGAGCCCCGGGGTGAACCCGGCTCTCCATGACCCGGAAGATCAGAGAGCGGGCCGCGGCTGCGGCAGCGTCCGCTTCTCCAGCGACACCGGGTCCGGTTGCGGGTGCGGCGCGCACGAAGCGCGCCGCACCGGCGTCCGTCCCGTCAGCAGATAGTCGTCCAGGTACCTGTTGACGCACGTGTTGCGGCCACCGCCGATGCCGTGCGTACCCGCGTCCCGCTCGGTGACCAGCACCGACCCCCGAAGCCTCCGCTGGAGTTCGAGCGCCCCCGGGTACGGGGTGGCCGCGTCCCGCTCGGCGGCCAGGATCAGCGTCGGGGGCAGCGCGCCCTCCGCGGTACGGACGTCGAGCGGCTGCTGCTGCGGTGCCTGCCAGTAGGCGCACGGCAGATTCATCCAGGCGTTGTCCCACGTCTCGAACGGCGCCCGCCGGGCGAGCGCGGTGTTGTCGGCGTCCCAGACCCGCCAGTCCGTCGGCCAGGGGGCGTCGTTGCACTCGACCGCCGTGTAGACGGCGGTGCCGTTCTCGTTCTCCTTCGCTGCCGCGCGGTCCGGTGCGGCCAGCTTGATCAACGGCTTCGCGTTGCCCTTCAGGTACTGCGAGAGCGCGTAGGCGTCGGCCGGCCACACGTCGTCGTAGTAGCCCGCCTGGAGATACGCGGCCTGAAGCTGCGCGGGACCGACGGTGGAGCCCGCGGGCTTGTCCGTGAGCCGGGCGCGCGCCGTCTCGTAACTGGCCAGCACATCCGACTCGTTGGCGCCCAGGTGGTACGTCTTGTCGTGCTTCGCCACCCAGGTACGGAAGTCCGCCCACCGGCTCTCGAACGCGAGCGACTGCGCGAGGTTGTTGCCGTACCAGATCTGCTGGGGGTCCGGGTCGACCGCCGAGTCGAAGACCATCCGGCGGACGTGCGAGGGGAAGAGCGTCGCGTACAGCGCGCCGAAGTAGGTGCCGTAGGACGCGCCCATGAAGGTGATCTTCCGCTCGCCGAGCGCCGCCCGCAGGACGTCCAGGTCCCGTGCGTTGTTCAGCGAGTTGTACTGCCGCAGCGCCGGGCCCGCCTTGCGGGCGCAGCCCGCCGCGTACGCCTTCGCCTGCGCGATCTTCTTCCGCTTGAACGCTTCCGAGGGATGGATCGGCGCCGCTGTCGGTTCCTCGGCGTTCGTGGCGGGATCCTCGCAGGACAGCGGCGCCGAGCGGCCGACCCCGCGCGGGGCGTAGCCCACCAGGTCGTAGGCGGCGGCGAGCGGCTTCCACGCGGGGACGGCGGTCGCCATCGGGAAGTACATGCTGGAGGCGCCGGGGCCGCCGGGGTTGTAGATCAGGGCGCCCTGGCGGTCGGCGGGCTTGCCGGTGGCGTGCGCGTGACTGACGGTCAGGGAGATCTGTTTCCCGTAGGGGTCCGCGTAGTCCAGCGGGACCCGCACGGTGCCGCACTTCACGGCGGCGGGCAGCCCCTCCGGCTTCGGGCAGGCGCCGAAGGTGATCCCGGTCGCCGCCGCCCGCGCGGCGGCGACCGCGGTGCCCGCGGCCTCGGCGGTGGCGGCGGTGTCCGTACCGACGTCGCCCGGCGGCGCGGCGCCCAGCGCGGACAGGCCGGACAGGACCAGAACCCCGGCGGTTCCGTACAGCGCGACTGCCTTCATCGGTGTCCCTTCGTGCGGCTACTGAACAAAAGGGATACTTGGTGCGGTAGTTGGCGTTGTAAAGGACCGTCCGACGGTGTCGGACTCATTGACCCCGATGCGCGGGACGGCCCCTGAACCGGGTGCGCACCGCGCGCGCGATGCGGCCGGCCCTGGTCGGGGGGTGCGGGGCCGCCCGGTCCTGCCACCAGAGGCTGAGGCGGCGCCGGGCGGCGGCATCGGCGGGCTGCCCCGAGCGGAGCAGCTGCTCGGCGAAGTCCAGCGCGTCACGGCGGTAACCGCCGCTCATCGGACGGGACTTGGCATACGCGAGGAACGCGCTCCGGTAGCCGGTGCCGAGCAGGACGGGCAGCTCCGGGGCGACCTTCGACACGACATCGGCGCGCTTGGCGGCCAGGGACCGGCTCTGGACGCCGAGCCGGCCGGCGTCGAACCCCTCGGGCGCGGGGGTACCCGCGACCAGCGCGGACAGCAAGGAGGTCTCGGCCAGGGCGAGCCGCTGACGGGTGCGGGTGGTGTCGGACGTCGTCGGGGCCGCGGGCGGGCGCGGAGCGGGGGAGGGGGCCCGGGGGGTCCGCCCGGCGTCGGCCGTGAGGTGCCGGACCGTCAGAGTCCTCCGGATCGCGTCCAGTTCACCCGCCAGTGCCTCCGCCGGCGGGAAGTCGTCGTCCCGCTCCAGCAGCACGCCGGGCGGGTCCACCCGGGCGCGGAGCTGCGCCAGTACGTCCAGGACCGGCCCGGTCACCGGGTGGGCGTGGGTGTCGTGCCAGACGCCGTCCTTCTCCACACCGCCCGCGACATGGACGTACGCGATGGCCTCCACCGGCAGCTCGTCCAGGGCGGTCGCCGGGTCCTCGCCGCGGTTGACGTGGTTGGTGTGGAGGTTGGCCACGTCGATCAGCAGGCGGACGCCGGTACGCTCCACCAGCTCGGCCAGGAACTGGCCCTCCGTCAGCTCCTCGCCCGGCCAGGAGATCAGCGCGGCGATGTTCTCCAGGGCGAGCGGGACGGGCAGCGAGTCCTGGGCGATGCGGACGTTCTCGCACAGCACGTGCAGCGCGTCCCAGGTACGGGGGACCGGTAGCAGATGTCCCGCTTCCAGCTCGGTGGACGCGGTCAGCGGACCCCCGGCCCTGACGAACGCGAGGTGCTCGGTGACCAGCGGCGATCCCAGGAACAGGGCCCGCTCGGCCAGCGCGTCCAGCCGGTCATCGGCGGGCCGCCCGGCGCCGCCGATGCCCAGTGACACCCCGTGCGGCACCACGGTCACCCCGCGCTCGCGCAGTCGCCGCAGCGAGTCGGGGAGATGACCGGGGCAGATGTTCTCCGCGACCACCTCGACCCAGTCGATCCCGGGCAGCCCCTCCACCGCCCCGGCGATCTCCGGCCGCCATCCGATGCCGATCCCCAGCTGCCCCATGGTGTCCCCCTCCGCCGCCCCCGCGGTTCCGGCCCGTGCGGGGCTGATGACCCCGGAGGGGCGCGGTGAATCCACCGGGCGGCAGATTCAGAGCTTCATTTGAGGTTGCCGGAACCCACGCCGCCCGAGGCCGACGGAACCGTGTCGCATGTCGATGTCCCGGCGCCGCAAGGCGGGTTCGATTGCCGGGATAAGGGCAGCAGAAGCTGGCAAGCCTGAAGTTGATCAGCCTGATCACCGTTTGGTTGGTGTTTACACGGAGTTGGTGTTCACTCGCTTCGATGAGCAGGCTGCGGTACCCGTCCCTATCTGTGCATACCTATGCATACCTGTGCTTATCTGCGCGAGGAGCTTTCCATGGACCCCGATCCGATCACTCCGGCACCCGAGTCCGGGCTCGGCGACAAGACCGACACGGCCACCGGCGCCTCCCGTCGCCGGTTCCTCCAGGGCGGCGGGATCGCCGCCGGGGCGCTGGTGTTCGGCGCGACCGCCGGCGCGGGCGGCGCGTACGCCGCTCCGAAGCAGCCGAGGTATGTCGTACCGAAGGGCTTCAAGGGCGATATATCGGACCTGAAGCATGTGGTGATCCTCATGCAGGAGAACCGGTCCTTCGACCACTACTTCGGCACGTTCCCCGGCATACGCGGCTTCAACGACAAGCAGGCGCTGCGCTTCCAGGACGGCACCACCGTCTTCCAGCAGAAGAACAGCGACGGCACGATCGTCACCCCGCAGGCCGATGACGGCGCCTGGGGCAACGACCACGGAGCCTGGGGCGACGTCGAGCATCGCAAGTGGGATCTGTGGGCGCAGCACAGCGGCGCCAGTTGCATGAACTACCACAGCGACGACTACATGGGCTTCTACCACTCCGTCGCCGCCCAGTACACCGTCGCCGACCAGAACTTCTGCTCTGAATTCGGGCCGACCGACCCCAACCGGAAGTACCTGTGGAGCGGCACCGCCAACAGCGAGACCGGCAACACCGATGAGTCCAACTACTCCCGTTCCTGGATCACGGTGGCCGAGCAGCTCCAGCAGGCCGGCATCGACTGGCGGCTCTACTCCGACAACAGCGGCAACGGGCGGCAGGGGTACATCAGCTCCTGGATCGGCGACTACGGCGACAACGAGCTGAAGTACTTCAAGGGGTTCGAGCCGGAGGGACTGAGCGCCGACGACCCGAAGCTGAAGCCCGGCACCGGGCTGATCTGGCGTGCCAACGCCACGTACTACGCGGGCGCCACCACGCCGGACGACGACTCCGACGAGAACCTCGACGCGGTCCTCAAGAACTTCCATGACGCCTGCCAGCCGGGTGCGGAACACCCCCTGCCGGCGGTCTCCTGGCTCGTGGCGCCGTACGGCTGGTCCGAGCACCCGGGCGCGGACACCCGGCACGGCGAGCGCTACGTCAAGAAGGTGCTCGACAGCCTGCAGAGCAACCCCGACATCTGGAACCACACCCTCTTCATTCTCAACTACGACGAGAACGACGGGAAGTTCGACCACGTGCTGCCGCCGTGGCCCGAGCCGGGCACGGCCCGCGAGTACGCCGGTGACTACCCGCTCGGCCTCGGTGCGCGGGTACCGATGCTGCTGGTCTCGCCGTGGACCCGCGGCGGGTACGTCGCCTCGGAGGTGTTCGACCACACCTCGACGATCACGTTCCTGGAGACGTGGGCGGCCCACCTCGGCAAGCCGTTCCGCTGCCCCAACATCAGCGACTGGCGGCGCTCGATCGCGGGCGATCTGACCAGCGCACTCGACTTCACCCACCCGCAACCCGGACCGGCCGACTTCCCGGACCCGCTCGCCGAGCACGCGCAGCCGGTCGCCGCCGACCACATGAAGCCCCGCCCGCTGAGCTTCCATCCGCACGCGACGCTCTCGGAGGACCACGCATCGGGGACGGTCACTGCGCGGATGACGCTGACCGGCGGCCCGAACGACAAGGCCCTGAGCTTCCAGGTGTTCCCCGACAAGTACCAGGCGTTCTCCAACACGCCGTACACCGTCACCGCGCGCAAGCCGCGCGACCACACCTGGGACACCAAGGCCACCGACGGAAAGTACGCCTTCTCGATCTACTCCAACGACGGCTTCGTCCGCTCCTTCGCCGGCCAGGTCGCGCCCGCCGGCAACAAGGGCGGTGGGCTCCCGCGCGCGGAGGTCGACCTGCTGAGGAGTGAGGGCGCCAAGCGCGAGGCGCAGGTGAGACTCACGCTGCACAACGACGGCACCAAGCCGGTGCACTACACGCTCACCGCCAACGACTACCTCGGCCGGACCCAGAAGGTCACCGTGGCCCACGGCAAGACGAAGGTCGTCATGTGGCCGACGCAGGAGGGCCGTTACGACGTGGTCGTCACCGTCGACACCGACACCACCTGGACGCAGCGCTACGCCGGCCGGATCGCTACCGCCGGAAAGGGCTGATCCGTCAGGACACCCGTGGCGACGGCAGCCGTCCCCCGGCCGCCGTCGCCAGGGTGCTCGCCGTCCGGGGCCGTGACCCGGTGTCCGGCAAGCGGTGTTCCGGGTGTTACGGCTCGTCACACCGACGCGCGAGATGGACGGTGATGTCGGCGGCGAGCTCGACCGTCCCGGGAAGGACCTGAAGGATCTCGCTGAATACCTGTTCCTGCACCGGGGCGGGCAGCACGAGGTAGGCCGAGACGGTCGAGAGGTGGCCGACGAAGTCGCGCGCACTCATCGTCAAGTGCCGTTCGATCACGGACTGTTGGACGTCGGTGAACCACTCGGACCGTTGCAGCTCCGTACCCGGCCACTGCAGGTGATGCCCCGGAGGTGTCCCGTCCGGGGACGGGACCTCGTCGCTGTCCAGGAACGGCGCCCGGGCAGTGCGGACGGCTTCCTCCACGGCCGGGTCGGCCAGCTGGACCGGCCCGGCGAACGAGGCGAACACCCCGCCCGGTTCGAGCAGTGAGGCCATGTGCGACCACCGGCTCTCCGGGGCGGTCCAGTGCAACGCTGCTGCCGCGTAGACCAGTTCGTACCTCTCGCCCGGTGGCACGTCCTCGAAGGCGGCTCGCACCGTCCTGACGCCTGCCGGCACATGCTTGCGCAGTTCGGCGAGCATGGCCCCGTCGGGCTCGGTCGCGGTGACCGTGACGCCCTGCTGGGCGAACAGGCGGGTCGCCTTGCCGGTCCCCGCGCCAATTTCAAGGGCAGTTCGAACCGGCTGAGCCGCGTAGGCCGTCACCATGTCGAAGAGCTCCACGGGATACCCCGGCCGGAACCGTTCGAAGGCTTCCGCCATCACTCCGAAGCTCAGCGCGCGACCGGACATGCCTGGCATCCTGACACGGGCCGCGCCGTTCACGCCCCGCCGTGTCACGCCCCGTCGTTTCGCGCGCTGCCGTTTCGCGCCCCGTCGGCCGACGGGGGTGCCGTGCCCTGAGAGCCCAGCACGTGTGCGATCAGCGCTTCGATCCTCGCCCTGATCTCGTCACGGATGGGGCGTACGGCTCGGACGCCCTGCCCGGCGGGGTCGGGCAACTGCCAGTCGAGGTACTGCTTTCCGGGGAAGACGGGGCAGGCGTCGCCGCAGCCCATCGTGATCACGACGTCGGACGCCTGTACGGCCTCGACGGTGAGCACTTTCGGCACCTCGGCCGAGACGTCGACGCCCACCTCGGCCATCGCCTCGACGACGGACGGGTTCACCGCGTCGGCGGGGGCGGACCCGGCGGACCGTACCTCTACGCGGTCGCCCGCGAGGTGGGTGAGGAACGCGGCGGCCATCTGGGAACGGCCGGCGTTGTGGACGCAGACGAACAGTACGGAGGGGAGAGCGGCGTCAGACATGGGCGGGGTCCTCCTCGGTCAGAGGTGCGGGGGCGGTGAAGTAGCGGCGGGCGTACAGCGCGACGTGGACGAGGCCGATCAGCACCGGCACCTCGATGAGTGGTCCGACCACGCCCGCGAGGGCCTGACCGGAAGTGGCGCCGAACGTGGCGATGGCCACCGCGATCGCCAGCTCGAAGTTGTTGCCCGCGGCGGTGAAGGCGAGCGTCGTCGCGCGCGGGTGGCCGAGCCCCACGGCGCGGCCGACCGCCATCGAACCGGCCCACATGACCGCGAAGTACACGAGCAGCGGCAGTGCGATGCGGACGACGTCGAGCGGCTGAGAGGTGATCGCGTCGCCCTGCAGTGCGAACAGCACAACGATCGTGAACAGCAGCCCGTACAGCGCGAACGGCCCGATCCGCGGGATCAGCCGCGCCTCGTACCAGGTACGGCCCTTGGCCTTCTCGCCGATCCGGCGCGTGAGGTACCCGGCGGCGAGCGGGATGCCCAGGAAGATCAGCACGCTCCGGGTGATCTCCCACACGGACACGTCGAGGCCGGCCTGTTCGAGACCGAGCCAGCCGGGCAGCACGGACAGGTAGAACCAGCCGAGGGCCGAGAACGCGATGACCTGGAACACCGAGTTCAGCGCCACCAGTACGGCGGCGGCCTCACGGTCACCGCAGGCCAGGTCGTTCCAGATGATCACCATGGCGATACACCGCGCCAGCCCCACGATGATCAGGCCCGTGCGGTACTCGGGCAGGTCGGGCAGGAACAGCCACGCCAACGCGAACATGAGCGCCGGGCCGACGATCCAGTTCAGCAGTAGCGAGGGAAGCAGGAGGCGCCGGTCGCGGGTGACGGTGTCGAGCCGGTCGTAACGCACCTTGGCGAGGACCGGGTACATCATCACGAGCAGGCCGAGCGCGATGGGCAGCGATACACCGGTCACGGTGACCTCGGCGAGCGCGTTCCCGAGGCCCGGCACGACGCGGCCGAGACCGAGGCCGAGCGCCATCGCGGCGAGAATCCACACGGCGAGGTACCGGTCGAGGAAGGACAGTCGGCCGACGACCGGCTGCTCGGGTGCGGCGCTCACGAGGTCGCCTCGGCGGGCGCGGCGGGCAGGGTCTCGCCGGCGGGACGCGTCAGGACGGCGGCGAGACGGTCGGTCATCTCGGGCAGCAGCCAGTAGTAGACCCAGGTGCCGCGCCGCTCGCAGTCGATGAGCCCGGCCTGCCGAAGCAGTTTGAGGTGGTGCGAGATCGTCGGCTGCGACAGGTCGAAGGCCGGGGTCAGGTCGCAGACGCAGACCTCGCCGCCGGCGCGCGAGGCGATCATCGAGAGAAGGCGCAGGCGCACCGGGTCGCCCAGCGCCTTGAACACCTTTGCCAGCTCCACGGCCTGCCCCTCACCGAGGGGAGCGGCCAGCAGCCCGGGACAGCAGGGGCCGGTCCCGTCGGTCTGGCCGAGCACTGCACGCTCTTGTTTCGACATGCTTCTATGTTGACGTTCTTCGATCCAAGATGCAACCTTGAATCGACAAGCATCAATGCAGGCAGACGTTCTTGCAGACGGATGCCCGTGCGGGCGGATGGCGATGCAGACGGATGCCCGCGGTCAGATGTCGATGCGGTCAGACGTCACTACAACCGATCGGAGTCACCACCATGTCCCGTGCACAGCTCGCCCTGCGCGTCAGCGACCTCGAAGCGTCGGTCACCTTCTACTCGAAGCTGTTCGGCACCGAACCGGCCAAACGACGCGAGGGATACGCCAACTTCGCCATTGCCGAGCCGCCGCTCAAGCTCGTGTTGATCGAGGGCGAGCCCGGACAGGAAACCCGCCTCGACCACCTCGGCGTAGAGGTCGACTCCACGGACCAGGTCGCAGCCGCAACCGGCCGCCTCGAGGAGGCGGGCCTCGCCACGTTCGAGGAGAACGACACCTCGTGCTGCTACGCCGTGCAGGACAAGGTATGGGTGCACGGCCCCGGGAAGGAGCCGTGGGAGGTCTACGTGGTCAAGGCCGACGCCGACCGGATGGGCAAGAGTGACGCCCTTGACGGCGACGCATGCTGCAGCAGCTGATTCGACTGCCCTGCCATGACGTGCCACGCCATGACGTGCCACGCCACGCCATGCCACGTCATGCCATGACGTGGGCGCCGAGCGCCGTCGCGATCCTGAGCGCGACGCGCCGGCCGCGTTCGCCGTGGTGCTGCTGCTGATCGCGGCGGGCGTCGGTCGGACCTGGTAGCGCAGGAGTACGGGGCTGGACGAGCCCCGTACTCCGCAGCGTCCCGCAGGGGGTTGCGCCCGCCTGCCCCTTGACGCTCCCGCGTTCGCGGCCCAAAATGAACCCACTCTTGACAACGTTGTCAGATAGTGAGCGCTCCGGCACCGCCGCCCCTCTTCGCCCCTGCCTCCGGGAGACCGTCATGACCGAGCCCAGACGTCCGCTCACCCGACGCACCTTCCTGGCCGGTACGGGTGTCGCTGCCCTCGGTGTCGCCGGCGCCGCCGGCGCGGTGCCGGCAGCCGCTGCCGTACCGGCCGCGACACCGGGCGGCGCCGCGGCCCGCACCGTGGCGCAGGCGGCCGGCACCGTCCGTCAGGCCATCGCGCCGGTGGACCTCGTCGACCCGCTGATCGGCGCCCTGACCACCTCGCCCGACACCGCCTGCGGCAAGACGTTTCCCGGCGCCGACACTCCGTTCGGCATGGTGCAGTTGAGCCCGGACACGGTCAGTGGCGGTGACAACGGCAGCGGCTACTCGGCCGACATGACGACCATCGAGGGCTTCAGCTTCCTCCACCTCGGCGGAGTCGGCTGTTACGGCGATCTGGGCAACCTCCAAGTCATGCCGCAGACCGGGGAGTTGGTCACCGGGCGGGACGCGGCGAAGAGCCCGTACCGCAAGGAGACCGAGACCGCGCGGGCCGGCTACTACGCGGTGGACCTCGACCGCTACGGGGTGCGGGCCGAACTCACCGCGGCGCGCCGGGCGGGCATGATCCGCTTCACCTTCGCCGAGGCGGGCCTCGGCCGGATCAAGGTCGATCTGGCCCGGCGGATCGGCTTCGACGGTTCACACAGCGTGGCACAGGATCTGCGGATGGTGGACGCGCACACCGTCGAGGGCTCGATGCGGGCCGACCGCTCGGGCGGTGGCTGGATCTGTGGCAACGGGCCCACGTACACCGTGTACTTCTGCCTCCGCTTCCAGGACCCGCTGACCGCCTTCGGCACCTGGGACGGGGACACGGTCTCCCGCTCGGCGACCGAGCAGTCCAGTGCGAGCGACAGCGCCGGGTTCTTCGCGGAGTTCCCCGTGCGGGCCGGTCAGCAGGTGCGCCTCAAGGCCGGAGTCTCGTTCGTCAGCGTGGCCGGAGCCCGCGGGAACCTCGAATCCTCCCTGCCGGACTGGGACTTCGACCGGGCCGAGCAGCGGGCGCGGGACGCCTGGTCGGAGGCGCTCGGCCGGATCTCGGTCAAGGGCGGGACCGCCACCCAGCGGGAGATCTTCTACTCCGCGCTGTACCACACCATGATCGACCCGCGGATCTCCAGCGACGCCGACGGCGCCTCCCGCTTCGGCGACGGCCCGGTCCGGCACGACGGGTTCGCCCAGCGAACCGTCTTCAGCGGCTGGGACGTCTTCCGCGGCGAATTCCCGTTGCTGACGCTCATCGACGAGCAGACGGTCGCCGACCAGATCAACACCCTGCTGGCGCTGACCGACTCCGGCAGGGTGAAGGGCCTGGCCCGCTGGGAACTGCTGGGCACGGACACCGACACGATGGTCGGCGACCCGGCGGTGAACATCATCGCCGAGGCGTACACCAAGGGCATCCGCGGCTTCGACGCGGAGAAGGCCTACGCCTACTGCCGCGACGTGGCGCTCGGGCCGGCCGAGAAGTCCAACCGCAACGACTTCCAGAACTGGACCACGCTCGGCTGGTGCGTGGACACCAGCCTGTCCAAGACGCTTGAGAACAGCTACTCCGACTATGCCCTCGCACGGTTCGCCGAGGCGCTGGGCCGGCACGGCGACGCGCGCAGGCTGGACGGCACCGCGAAGAACTACCGCAACCTCTTCAGCCCGGAGGCCGGCTGGTTCCGCGGCAGGAACGCGGACGGCTCGTGGATGGGCGACCAGGACGGCTGCATCGAGTCCAACCCGGACCAGCAGGGCTGGTTCGTGCCGCACGACGTGCCGGGGCTGATCGGCCTGCTCGGCGGCCGGGACGCCTTCGTCGAGCGGCTCAACGGCATGTTCGAACGCACGCCGCCCGAGCTGATGATGAAGTGGAACGACGCGTACAACCACTCCAACGAGCCGGTGCACCAGATGGCGTTCATGTTCGTCTACGCGGGCGCTCCGTGGCTGACCCAGAAATGGTCACGGTACGTGTGCGAGTACGCGTACGGCACGGGGCCGGCCGGTCTCGCGGGCAACGACGACTGCGGCCAGATGTCCGCGTGGTACGTGCTGGCCGCGGCCGGTTTCTACCCCGTCGCCCCGGCCGGCGGCGTGTACGCGCTGGGGAGCCCTCTCTTCGACGAGGCCGTGATCACCACGAGCCGCGGGACCCGGTTCACGGTGGAGGCGCGGGACAACTCGGCGGAGAACCTGTACATCAGGTCCGCGCGGCTCAACGGCCGTCCGCTGAACCGGGCATGGCTCACTCACCAGGAAATCGTGGACGGCGGCCGACTGAGCCTGACGATGGGCCCCCGACCCGACAAGAGCTGGGGCAGCGACCCGCGTCAGGCGCCTCCGGCGAGCACCCGCCCGGTGCCGCCCGCGAGCGCCTCCGCCCACGGACGCTGAACCGGCCAGGGAAGGCAGCTGGGGAGGACGGAGTCGGCCTGTCCGTGGCCGGTAACGGACAGGCCCTGAAGGGCCGGCTCCGTCAGGCGGATGTCAGCTCTCCCGGAGTTCGCGCAGGAGGTCGTGCGCGACACGGGGTTCGGCGGACCAGATCCGGGTCGCGCGGGTGTCGGTGGTGTAGCTCGGCCAGGACGGGTCGAGGTCGCGGACGAACCGCACCCAGGACTCGTGGAGGGCATCGGCGAGTGTCTGAGGCGGGTGGTTGCCAAGGGCCTCGGAGACACCCGGAGCGTTCAGGACGTCGAAGGCGAAGGGGAGGTCGATGCAGTGGTGTGCCAGACCCTCGAAACCAGGCGCGGTGGCCTGCCATTCGAACTGGTACAGCCAGGTCGGGCGGCCTGCGTGGGCGCGTGCCTCGGCAATCGCGAGGCCGGGAGTACGGAACAACGTGTCCGTGAGAGCCGCACCCAGCTCCGGGGGCTGGGCCAGGTGGAACTCGTGGGCGGTGAAGCCCAGCACCAACGGAATGTCCGCACCGGCCTCGCCGTCGACGAGTGCCTCGTACACCGGCTCGGGGACGAGCTCGCCGTCCACATAGGGGGTGAGGAGCAGCATCGGCAGCGCTTCGCTACCGGGACCCGGCTTGCAGAACTGGTCCTGGAGATCGAGGAGGTCGTCGTCGCTCAGATCACGCAGGGCGGCGGCGGTGGCCGGGACGCCGGTACGGGAGGTGAAGTGCGCCGACAGTTTCTCGGCGACGTCCCTGCCCTGGGGCTGTACGACTGCTCCGGAGACCGAGAGAGCGGCCCGGAAGAGGCCTTGGGCGGACGGAACCGCGAGCAGCGTCTGGACGGCGCCACCGCCTGCGGACTGTCCGGCGATGGTCACCTTGGCCGGATCGCCCCCGAACGCCGTGATGTTGTCCCGTACCCACTCCAGTGCTGCGATCCAGTCCCGGACTCCCCTGTTGGCGGGGGCGTCCTCCAGCGGCAGGAAGCCCTCGATTCCCAGTCGGTAGCCGATGGTCACCAGTACCACGTCGTCCCGGTTGAACGCCGCTCCGTCGTACCACGGGCTGGCCGCCGATCCGGCCACGTAACCACCCCCGTGGATCCAGACGAGGACCGGCAGAGCCGATTCCGGGTCTGCGGCCGGGGTGAACACATTGAGGTTCAGCACTCCCTCACCTGGGATCGAGGGTTCCGGAATCGTGGTGACCTCCGCGAAGGCGCGGCGCTGCGCCGTCGGTCCGTACGCCGTGGCATCCAACGGCTCCGTCCACGAGACCGGCGGAACCGGAGCTGCGAACCTCAGTTCACCCACCGGAGGCTGGGCGTAGGGAATGCCGAGGAAGCGGAAGGTGCCGTCGGTGCGGTGCTCTCCTCGCACCGGGCCGTGACCCGTGCGGACTATGGTGCCGGTCATGAAAAAATAGCTCCTGTCGTCGAGGTCGGTCGCCAACTGTGTGGTGTCCGACGTGATACCGGATCTTCCGCAGTGCTCCGGGGTGCGGCTCCCGCACGCCGTGGATCCGGTCGGCCAGGACCGTCGTTACGGCGATCCGACTGCCGCCCCAGGACGCCGACGCGTCGGCGTCCTTCACTGTCTCCGCCCAGGGATCGCCGGGCCGTTCTTCGTCGACGCCCGCGAAGAGGTTCGGGTCTGAGCCGGTGCCGATGAACACGAGGTCAGAGCGCTCTTGCACCCTACTCTTCGCGGCGAACCACCGAGTAGGGCGAGTTCGACGGAGCGGCCGGTTACGGTCGGCGCTTGCCGGGGAGCGGACAGTAGCGGCTGCCCCCTTCGACTGCAACGGTTTCCCCGGGCGCGATCTCGGTGAATCCCGCATCGAACACCACCGGCAGCCCGCTCGCGGTGAGTTCCTTCCAGCGGGCGGCCTCCGCCGTACGTACCGAGAGCGGGAAGCCGGCCGACCGCCACGCCTCGCGCTCCGCGTCCGGCAGTTCCCACCAGGCGAGCTGCGCCCCGTGGCCGGTCTGGGCCATCGTCTTGCCCGCCGACATGTCCAGGTCGGGGTTGAGCCAGAGCACCGGCGCCGTGGGATCCGGGGCGGGCGGCGCCTCCGGTTCGTCCAGGTCCGTGCCGCTTACCTGGAGCTTCGCCAGCACCTTCGGCCAGCCGTCCAGGGGGACCGGGGGGAAGACCCGTACCTCCGCGGTGGTCCCGGTGACCGTGTTGCCGGGCAGGGCCGACGCCTTGCGCCACTCCGCGCCGCGCGCCCGCCGCACCACCTTGCGGATCCGGGCGTCCTGCCAGTCGCGCATCACCTGCGCCCACTCGCCGTCGCCCAGCGAGCGTTCGTCCGACAGCATCACCAGCACCGCACGCGCCGCCGTCTCCAGGGCGTCGGTACGGGCCGGGGGATCGGTCTTCTCGATGTGCACCACCAGCGGGAGGACGAACTGCGGGGCCTCGTCGCGTGCCGTCGGCTCCGCGCGGAAGGGACTGTCATTGCTGCTCACCTGCCCCAGTTTGCCAGCCTGCGCGCAGCCGCTTCTTGGCGGAGGGGAACCTTCCGGGTGAGGATGCCCGACATGAAGAGCGATCTTTTCCAGACCGAGAACATGGCGCAGCAGGCGACCGCCCCCGGGATGACCCTGCAGAACGCCAAATCGATCAAGTACGCCGTCAACGGTGACATGCTCGCGCGGCAGGGCGCGATGATCGCCTTCCGCGGGAACCTGCAGTTCGAACGCAAGGGCCAGGGCATCGGCGGGCTCCTCAAGCGCGCCGTCACCGGCGAGGGGCTGCCCCTGATGTCCGTCACCGGCCAGGGCGAGGCGTGGTTCGCGCACGAGGCGGCGAACTGCTTCATCGTCGACGTCGAGCAGGGCGACCAGTTGACCATCAACGGCCGCAACGTCCTGTGCTTCGACTCCACGCTCTCGTACGAGATCAAGACGGTGAAGGGCTCCGGCATCGCCGGCGGCGGGCTCTTCAACAGCCTCTTCAGCGGATACGGCAAACTCGGCCTGATCTGCGAGGGCAACCCCATAGTCATCCCCGTCACCCCGCAGCAGCCGGTGTACGTCGACACCGACGCGGTCGTCGGCTGGTCCGCGCATCTCCAGACCTCGCTGCACCGCTCGCAGTCGATAGGTTCCATGATCCGCGGCGGCTCCGGCGAGGCCGTCCAACTGATGCTCCAGGGCGAGGGGTTCGTGATCGTCAGGCCCAGCGAGGCCAAGCCGGAGAAGATGCAGCAGCATTGACCGGCGACGCTGCGGCGGCACTGACGCTGCGACAGGTCGGCCGCCGCTACGGCCTCGGCGGGCCCTGGGTGCTGCGTGCGGTGGATCTCGATCTGCCCGCGCGGTCCCTGGTCCGGATCGAGGGGCGCAACGGCAGCGGAAAGTCCACCCTGCTCCGGCTGCTCGCCGGGATCGACGCCCCGACGACGGGCCGGATCACCGGGCGCCCGCGCACCGCCTACGTACCCGAGCGTTTCCCGGCCGCGCTGCCCTTCACCGCCCTGGGCTACCTCGTCCACCTCGGCCGGATCCACGGTCTGCGGCGGGCCACCGCCGCGGCCCGTGCCGCGGAGTGGCTGGAGCGCTTCGGCGCCGCGGGCCATGCCCGTACCCCTCTCGCCGAACTCTCCAAGGGCACCAGCCAGAAGGTCGCGGTCGCCCAGGCGCTGCTGGCGGAGCCGGAGTTGCTGATCCTCGACGAGGCCTGGACCGGTCTTGACACGAGGGCCAGGGCGGAACTCGACCGCGCGGTCGCCGAGCGGATCGGTACGGGCGCGACGGTGGTCTTCGTCGATCACGATCCGCAGCGGCTCGCGGACGCGGTCGACCTGGGGCTGCGGGTGACGGACGGCGCGCTCGTACGGGTCGGAGCGCCGCCGGAGACGTCCGGGCCGACGGTCCGGATCGAGGCCGCAGGTCCGCCGGGCTCCGCGCTCCCGGCCCGGCTGCCCGGTTCCCCGGTGTGCGAGACCGGCACGGACTCCAGCGTGCTCACGGTCCCCGCCGCACACTCCGACGCCCTGCTGCGCGCCCTGCTCACGGCCCGGCCGCCCTGGCACATCCGCGCTGTCCACGGCGCCGGATCCCGTACCCCTGATTCCGGAACCCCCGCATCCCGCACCGCCGGAATTCCCCCGTCCCGCACCGCCGGAACCCCCGCATCCCGCACCGCCGAGGAACGATGACCGCACTGCTCCGCTACCAGGCCGCGCTGCTGCTGCGCTCCCAGCGCTGGCTCCCGCCCGTCCTGCTGTACGGGATCTTCCTCGCGGTCGGTGCGCAGGGCGGTGACCCGGTGCTGGATTCGCTCGGTTACGCCGCTGCCGCGCTGCTTCCTGCGACGGCCTGGCTGGTACGGATCTGTCTGAACCAGGAACCCGCCGCGGCCCGCGACTGCGCCGCCGCCGCGACGAGTCCGCTGCGGGTCCACCTCGCCTCGCTGGGCGTCGCGACGGGGTGCGCGGCCCTGCTCGGGTGTGCGGGAACGCTGGTGATCACCTTGGTCAGTTCGCCGACGAGCGACGATCACCGAGTGACGGTCCCGTTGTTCCCCGCGGCCGTCGCGGGGCTGCTCGCGGTGCTGGTCTGCGCGCTGACCGGAGCGGTCGCCGGTGCGCTGTTCACCCGGCCGGTGCTGCACGGCCGGGGCTGGTCGACCGCCGTCACCGCGCTCGCCGCTCTCCTCCTGCTGGTCACCCGTGGCTCGCCCGCCCGCTCCGCCGTGTACGGCCTGGTCTCGGGGTCCCGGACCGGGACCGTGCACGTACCGGTTCTCCCCCTGGTCCTCGCGGTGGTGGTCGGGGCCGGCGTCGCGGCGGGGGTGGGCGCGCTCGCCTCGCGGCGCGGCTGAGCGGGCCCGCGCGGGTGCCGGGCGCCGTGTACCAGTTCCCGGCCCGCGTTGTGGGTCTTCACCGAATCTCGACGCAGACATGTCAAGAAATCATGGACCTTTTCTTGTTCTCTTCAGGGGTGCGTGCATCAATGGTGGGCGAACCGAGCTAGTGACTGTCCGTCAGAAACGCGGTGGCCTGCGTTGTTACCGGCCTGCGTCCCGAACGGGTACTGGGGCGGGCGGCATGTGACGACGTGTGCTCACCGGTCGTCGCTGCCGGACATGACGGTTCTTCCTTGTCCTTCAGAGCAGAAGGGACCCCCCACATGAAATTCGGCAAGCGCGGCACCTATGGAGCCGCTGCGGCTCTCGGATTCGGCGCCATCGTCGCCGGGGCACTCGTCACGGCACCCCTCGCGGGCGCGGTGACCCCGACAACGGCCACGCTCAACTTCAACTGCGGAATCTGGGGTTCGGGTTCGGCGACCCTCACGGCAACCCAGAACGGGACAGCGGCGACCATCAACCTCTCCACGTCGGCGATCACCAGTCCCATCGATCTCGCGGCGGGCTCGGTCAGTTCGTCGCTCACCATGGCCAACGGCAGCTCCGGCAATGTCACGTTCAGTGGGAGCAGCAGCCCGGCCATCTCGGCGGGCAGCGCGGTGTCCACCGGGCCGCTGAGCGGGACGGTCGCCTCCGGTTACAGCCTGAACGCGACATCACTCAAGGTCGTCGTCCTGGGTGTCACCGCGAACTGCAGTGCCACTTCGACGCAGGCTCCTGGCCCGTTCGTCTTCTGACGGGGGGATCGGTACCTGCAAGGACCGGCTCCGACGGGAACCGGTTCCGATGAAGCCGGTGCTGCCCCGGTACTGCCAGGCGCGTCTGGCAGTACCGGGGCAGTTCCGGTTCCGGGATCAGCCGAAGGTTCCGGGATCAGCCGAAGATGTCGGCGAAGGCCAGCGGGCTCTGCGACACACCGCTACAGGTCGACGATGCGGTGAGAGCGGCACCTCCGCAGGACTGGTCGCGGTTGATCGACCAGTACGACAGCCTGCCGATGCCGTTTCCGGCGGCCCAGCTCTTCACGGTCGACGCGTCGGCCGTCGTGAAGACCGAACCGTCGTCGTTCACGCCGATCATGGGAGTGATGCCGACGTTGGCGTAGCTGTAGCCCGGGTCGACGGACTGCATCTGGGCCAGGGTGTTCTTGGCCGCGCTGATGGCGGCCTGTCCCATGTCCTGGGAGCCCTGGTAGTAGTCCATCGTCATGATGTTGACGACGTCGATCTTGACGCCCGCGTCCTTGGCGGCCTTGACGATGTTGACACCGTCGGCGGTCAGCCCGTCGGGCAGGACGGGGAGCGTGACCGAGAACTTCAGGCCGGGGTCGGCCGCCTGGAGAGTCTTCATCGCGCTCATGTTCCGCGCCGCGGCAGCGGTGTCCGCGATGGCGGCGCCCTCGATGTCGAAGTCCAGCGAGCTGGGGCCGTAGGAGTCGATGATCTTCTGGTACCCGGCGTTGATCGCGCTCTGGTCCGAACAGCTCCAGGCCAGCGGCAGGCCGGCGGCGCCACCGGAGGACACGATGACCGACGCGCCCTCGGACTTGGCCTTGCTGATCAGCGGGTCGGTGTAGGAGTCGTTGCCGACCGGCAGGGTGTCGCCCCAGATCTGGTTGCATCCCGAGCCGAGGACGAACGCCGCGGTGAAGGTCTTGACGCCGTGCTGGGTGATCGCGGTGTCCAGCAGCCCTTCCTGGGAGTTGGACATGTCGGTGTACGGCGCGAACTCGGCACCGGCCTGCGGCGCCGCCGGTGCGGCCGACGCGGGAACGGCCGCGAGCGCGGATCCCGCGACGGCGAGTGCGGCCGTGGCCAGGCTCGCCGCGATCCGGGAATGGGCGATCGTGCGACGTGACGAGGTGGGGGGACGTCGACGCATCATCATCCGGTCCTTTCGATGGCAGTGATGGCTGTGATGACAGTGGTGTGAGTGGGGCGGTGGGGGGGCGTCGTCAAGGCGCGGTGGACCGGGGAAGGGGAGTCGGCCGGGGCGACACCTTGACGGTGTGCAGACACGAGATTGGACTAGACCAAGTTCACTGTCAAGGCTTGCGATTCAAGGATTCACATCTGAAGTGGCGCCGGTCCGGAGGGAGTTCGGGTGCTTCGCCGGGTACCGCCCGGTCCCCGGTCCGCCGTACCGCCGGGCTGAGTACGCTCGTACGCATGGACGAGTCCTACTGCGAGACGCCCGAGCCTCCCGCCCCCGCGCCGGGCGGCCCTCCGTACGCCGAGTGCGTGCTGTGCCGCGAGCCGACCGAGTACCCGGAGTCCACCCGCGGTGCGACGCTCTGCCCGGTCTGTGAGTGGCAGGAAGCGGGCCGCACCGCCTGCTCCGGCTGACTGGTCCGGCTGACGGTTCCGACTGACCGGGGCCACCGGACGCACCGATCCCGGTGACCGCTGCGTGCGGGTCACCGGGATCGGTTCTGCGGGCGGCGCCAGGACGTGAAAGTCCTGCCTGCCCCGAGGTGTACGGCGCCGCGACCGGGAGCGGAAGCGTCGCCGGGCGTACGCGGGCGGTCAGCCCAGTGTGGCGGTGAGGGTGATCTTCGTACCCGTGAGCGCCTGGCTGACCGGGCAGTTGACCTTGGCGTCCTCGGCGGCGGCGGTGAAGCCGTCCGCGTCGAGGCCCGGGACCTCGCCGCGCACCGTGAGGTGGATGCCGGTGATGCCCTCGCCGGGCTGGAAGGTGACCTCCGCCTGGGTGGTCAGCTTGGCGGGCGGGTTGCCCGCACCGGTCAGACCGTTCGAGAGGGCCATCGAGAAGCAGCTGGAGTGGGCAGCCGCGATGAGCTCCTCCGGGCTGGTCCTGCCGTTCGCCTGCTCGGCGCGGGAAGCCCAGGTGACCGGGTAGTCGCCGATGCCTGAGGTGTCGAACGTGACGGTGCCCGAGCCCTTGATGAGCTCGCCTTCCCAGACCGTGTGAGCGACACGCGTGGTGGCCATGTTGATTCCCTTCTGGTGGCGTGAGCTCAACCTACTGGGCCACCAGCGGCTTGGCGTCGCGCGCCAGCGCCGTCAGCCGGGAGATCGCCCGGAAGTACTTCTTCCGGTATCCGCCGTTCAGCATCTCGTCACTGAAGAGCTGGTCGAAGGGGAGCCCGGAGGCGAGCACCGGTACCTCCCGGTCGTAGAGCCGGTCCGCGAGCACCACCAGCCGCAGGGCGGTCGACTGGTCGGCCACCGGCCGGACATCGGTGAGACAGACCGCGGTGATGCCTTCGGTGAGCGCGCCGTAGCGGCTCGGGTGGATCCGGGCGACATGGTCGAGCAGCGCGGGGAACGCGTCGAGCGAAGCGCCCTCGGTGGCGTACGCGGCCTTGGTGACCTGCTCGTCGTCGTACGGGGCCGGAGCCTCGGGCAGACCCCGGTGGCGGTAGTCCTCGCCGTCGATCCGCAGCGGCCTGAAGTGCGCCGAGAGCCCCTGGATCTCCCGGAGGAAATCGGCGGCGGCGAACCGGCCCTCGCCCAGCTTGCCGGGCAGCGTGTTGGAGGTGGCGGCCAGCGCGACCCCCGCCTCGACCAGCCGGCTCAGCAGAGACGAGACCAGCACGGTGTCACCGGGGTCGTCCAGCTCGAACTCGTCGATGCACAGCAGCCGGTGGCCGCTCAGCGTCTGTACGGTCTGCTGGAAGCCGAGGGCGCCGACCAGGTTCGTCAGCTCGACGAACGTGCCGAAGGCCTTGTGCTCGGGTGGGGCGGGGGTGGCGTGCCAGAGGGACGCCAGCAGGTGGGTCTTGCCGACGCCGTATCCGCCGTCCAGGTAGACCCCGCGCGGTCCGGTGGGCGCGGGGTGCTTCCGGCCGCCGAACCACCGCTTGCGGGCGGCGCCGCTCGCCGTCGCCCCGCCGAGCCCGGCGGCGAAGCCGCTGAGCACGGTCACCGCCTCGGTCTGGCTGGGCTGGTTCGGGTCCGGTACGTACGTATCGAAGCGGACCGAATCGAAGCGCGGCGGCGGCACCATCTCGGCGACCAGACGGTCGGCCGGGACGCGCGGCTCGCGGGCGCACAGGGACTGGGGGACCACTTCGGCTATGGGCGACGACACGTTCCCCACTCTAACGACCTCTCCCTACCCCGGGGGAGGTCGTCATCGCCGTGCCACACTCCTGACATGCGACGTCTGCTCCCTGTGACCGACCCGACACCCGTCCCCGCTCCCGTCCCCGGCCCGCAGTCCGGCACGGCCGCCGCGCACGAGTGGAGCCTGGACGAACTGGCCGAGGCCTATGCGTACCCCCCGCCGGCCACCGGGGACGCGCCTTGGCTGCGCGCCAACATGGTCTCCTCGCTCGACGGGGCGGCCCAGCACGAGGGACGTTCCCAGGCGATCTCCAACCAGACGGACATGCGGATCTTCGGCACCCTGCGGGCGCTGGCCGACGTGGTCGTGGTGGGTGCGGAAACGGTACGTCTGGAGGGCTACCGCCCGGCCCGCGCACGGGAGGCCTTCGCCGAGCGGCGGGCGGCGGCCGGGCAGGGCCCCGCGCCCGCGATCGCCGTGGTGAGCGCGAGCCTGGACCTGGACTTCTCGCTCCCGCTGTTCACCGCTCCGCTGGTACCGACCCTGGTGATCACCGGCGCGGGGGCTCCCGCGGACCGCGTCGGGGCGGCGCGGCGGGCCGGGGCGGAGGTCGTGATCGCCGGGGACGCGAGCGCGGTGGACCCGGCCAGGGCGGTGCGGGAACTGGCCGCGCTGGGCTTCCGGCGGCTGCTGACCGAGGGCGGGCCACGGATGCTCGGCCAGTTCGTGGCGGCCGGAGTGCTGGACGAGCTGTGTCTGACGCTCTCCCCGATGCTCACCTCGGGTGATGCCCAGCGGATCGCGGGCGGTCCGGGGCTCGCGGTGCCGGAACGGTTCGCACTGGCTTCGCTCCTGGAAGAGGCCGGTTTCCTTTTTGCCCGTTACCTTCGGATCTGACAATCTGCGGAATCTGCCGTTCCGCTTTCTCTTCTTTGGGCAGACTTAGATCGCAGACCCCGTGCGAACGCGGGGAAGGATGGTTTCAGCAGAAGGGCTCCTTTGGTGTTCACGAGCGTATTGATGATCGAGAAGCCGCTGTCGTCCGAAGACATGGAGTTCGTCACCACGCTGCACGGGGACGAGACCGTCGCCTTCTTCGTACTGATGCAGCCCCGCGGTGACCAGGCCGATGTCCTGCTCCGCGCCCTCGACGACGTGGCGATGGGCGAGCTGGACGAGGCGGGGCGCGAGGGAGAGGTACCCGAGGGCGTGGACGCGAAGGTCCTGGCGGAGGCAGCACTCAAGCAGTCCCTGGCAGGCCTGCGGGACAAGGGCTGCGAGGCGGACGGGCAGGTCGTCGAGAGCCACCCGCTGGACCTGCTGACCTCCGTGGTCGAGGAGAAGTCGGCCGACGAGGTGATCGTGCTCACGGAGCCGCACTACGTGGAGGAGTTCTTCCACCGGGACTGGGCCTCACGGGCCCGTCACAAGGTCGGCGTACCGGTGCTCAAACTCTTCGCGCACAGCGAATAGGCTGGTACCCCCTATCACGTACAGCTTGGGAGACACCCGTATGGCACCCGACAGCCCTGCCGCCATGGACCGACCGCACTTCATCGGCATCGGCGGCGCCGGGATGTCGGGCATCGCGAAGATCCTCGCCCAGCGTGGATCCGAGGTCGCGGGCAGCGACTCCCGGGAGTCCCCGACCGCCGAGGCGCTGCGCGCGCTGGGCGTGACGGTGCACATCGGCCACGCGGCCACGCATCTGGCGGACGACGCCACCTGCGTCGTCGTCTCCAGCGCCATCCGCGAGGACAACCCGGAGCTGGTCCGGGCGGCCGAGCTGTCCATCCCCGTCGTTCACCGCTCCGACGCGCTCGCCTCGCTGATGCGGGGGCTGCGCTCCATCGCCGTCGCGGGTACGCACGGCAAGACCACCACGACCTCGATGCTCGCCGTCGCCCTGACCGAGCTGGCCCTCGACCCCGCGTACGCGATCGGCGGCGACCTGGCCGGACCCGGCACCAACGCGCGGCACGGCACGGGCGAGATCTTCGTCGCCGAGGCCGACGAGAGCGACCGCAGTTTTCAGAAGTACGACCCCGAGGTCGCCGTCGTCCTCAACGTCGAGTTGGACCACCACGCCAACTACGCCTCGATGGAGGAGATCTACGACTCCTTCGAGACCTTCGTCGGCAAGATCGTCCCCGGCGGCACCCTGGTGATCTGCGCCGACCAGCCCGGCGCGGTCGAGCTGACCTCCCGGGTCCGTGACCTGTCCACGCTGAAGGTCGTCACCTACGGCGAGTCCGCGTCGGCCGACGTACGCGTCCACAAGATCACCCCGCGCGGCCTGACCAGCGAGGTCACGGTCGTCCTCAACGGCAAGTACCTCACCTTCACCGTCTCCGTCCCCGGCCGTCACTACGCCCTCAACGCGGTCGCCGCCCTGGCGGCCGGTGTCGCCCTCGGCATCCCGGCGCACAACCTGGCCTCCGCCCTCGGCAAGTACACCGGGGTCAAGCGCCGCCTCCAGCTCAAGGGCGAAGCCGCGGGCGTCCAGGTCGTCGACTCGTACGCGCACCACCCGACCGAGATGACCGCCGACCTCGAAGCGATGCGCGGCGCGGTCGGCGACGCCCGGATCCTCGTCGTCTTCCAGCCCCACCTGTTCTCCCGCACCCAGGAACTGGGCAAGGAGATGGGCCAGGCCCTGGCCCTGGCCGACGCCTCGGTGGTCCTCGACATCTACCCGGCCCGCGAAGAGCCGATTCCGGGCATCACCAGCACACTGATCATCGACGCGGCGCGGGTGGCCGGTGCCGATGTCGCCGCCGCCCACGACAAGACGCAGATCCCCGAGATCGTCGCGGGAATGGCCAAGCCGGGCGATCTCGTTCTCACCATGGGAGCGGGCGACGTCACGGACCTCGGCCCGCAGATCCTTGACCACCTGTCGAGCTGAGGGAGCCCCCATGTCGTACGACGTCGAGAAGCCGGACGAGCAGTGGCGGGCGGAGCTGACCGACGCGGAGTACGCGGTGCTGCGCAAGGCCGGTACGGAGCCCGCCTTCGTCGGTGAGTACACGGACACGAAGACGACCGGCGTCTACTCCTGCCGGGCGTGCAACGCCGAACTGTTCCGCTCGGACACCAAGTTCGAGTCGCACTGCGGCTGGCCGTCCTTCTACGACCCGAAGGACTCGGACGCGGTCGAACTGATCGAGGACCACTCGCTCGGCATGCGACGGGTCGAGGTCCGCTGTGCCACGTGCGGCTCGCACCTCGGTCACGTCTTCGAGGGCGAGGGGTACGCGACACCGACCGACCAGCGGTACTGCATCAACTCGATCTCCCTGCGGCTGACGCCGGACGCGGGCTGACGCCGCCCGATCCGGAACGGTGACCCTGCCGGCCCCTTCACGGGGACGGCAGGCCTCGCCCGGCGAGCCGTGATACCGGTCATACGCTTGTGGGCACGGCGAAGACGCGGATCAGTATCAGCCTTGAACAGGGGCAGGCCGAGCGGATCAAAGAGCATGCGGAGCGGGCCGGTACGGACGTGTCGGCCTGTCCGGTGCATGCCGCGACACGGACTGATCGCGCTTCGTGGCACTCCTCAGGCCAGGAGGGCCGGCCTGAGGACGTCCACGCACCACTGGCGGAGGCCGGTGGGTGCGGAGGCGGGGGTGCTCGGCTCGACGGCGCCGTAGAAGCCCTGGTCGCTCAGGGCTTCCACCATGTCGGCCATTCCCTGCGCCCAGGCCTCGCTCGCCCCGAAACGCAGGGCCGCCGCCCTCTGGTCCGCGCTGCTGATCTCCTGGAAGCGCACCGGACGGTCCAGCACCTCGGAGACGACCCGTGCCATGCCCTCGGGCGACAGGTCGTCGGGTCCGACCAGCGGGACGTCTCCCTGCCCGGTCCAGGAGCCGTCGAGCAGCAGCCGGACCGCCGTGGCGGCGATGTCGCGGGTGGCGCAGGTGCGCAGAACGCGGTCACCCTTCCCCGCCAGGGAGAACACACCGGCGTCACGGATCGACGCGGCCTGACGCAGCAGATTCTCCATCAGGAACGGCGGACACAGCGCCCGGTAGTGCACACCCGTGGCCGTGATCGCCTCGTCCATGGCGAGCGACGCCGACACCTGCCCGGCGTGCTTCGCCACTCCGCGGCCCAGGGTCGAGACGCCGACGACCCGCTCGACGCCCTGGCGCCCGATCACCTCGCACAGCGGCTCGGTGAAGCCGTGGAAGTGGCCCTCGACGCTGTCGGCCCGGGGCGCCGGGGGCACCAGCCAGAACAGCCGGTCGGCGCCCGCGCATGCCTCCTGCAGAACGGCGGGGTCCGCGTGCGACCCCCGCACGACCTCGACGCACTCGCGCGCCCGCACGGAGAGGCGGGCAGGGTCGCGGGCGATCACCCGGATCTCCGTCGTGCCGTCCGGGCCCTGTACGTCGAGAAGGCGGTCGAGGACCTGCGCGCCGATCTGGCCGGTCGGGGTGGTGACGACGATCATCATGAACGACTCCAAGGGAGATGCTTCGACTGGATGTCGTCGAGCCTGTCGCCTGGTGCGACCGAACTGAAGGACCGATCCGCTCCCACTTGTTACCCTCAGGGCAATACCGAACAGGGAGAGAGCGTGGAATCCCGCCCGCTGCGCTACTTCGTCGCCGTCGCCGAGGAGCTCAACTTCACCCGCGCCGCCGAGCGCCTCGGCATCTCCTCGCCGCCCCTGTCCCGCGCGATCCGCCAGCTGGAGAAGGAGCTGGGTGTCACGCTCTTCGAGCGGACCACCCACAGAGTGGCGCTGACCCCGGCGGGAACGGTGCTCCTCGCGGAGGCGGGGATCGCCCTGGATGCCCTGCAGGCCGCCGGGCGGCGGGTCCAGCGGGCGGCTGCCCCGGAACCGAAGCTGGTCCTGGCCGTCAAGGCCGACGGGGACGCGGGGCTGCTGGGGCCGATCCTGGCGCGCTACGCGTCCGAGCCGGCGGCCGTACCGGTTGCCGTCCGGCTGTGCGGCCAGCACGAACAGCCGCAACTGCTGCGCCGGGGCGAGGCCGATGCGGCCCTTGTCCACGAGCCGTTCGACCGGACAGGCCTGGACAGTGAAGCGCTGGCCACCGAACCGCGCGTCGCCGCCCTCGCCGCCGCCCACCCGCTCGTCGCCCGGGACAGCCTGACCCTCGCCGACCTCGGCCTGCGCCCCGACGGTCTGCACCCGGTCCTCGAAGAGACCCGCGTCGTGGGTCGCGACCTCGCCCAACTGCTCACCCTCGTCGGGCTGGGCGGTCCCACGCCCTTGCTGCCCGCCTCCGTCGCCGCCCGCTACCCGCGCCCGGGTGTCGTCTACCGGCCGGTCCCGGACGCACCGCCCGCAGTCCTCGTCATCGCCTGGCCGCAGCAGTCCCGTTCGACGGCCACGGCGGCACTCGTCCGCGCTGCCGCGTCCGTGGCCGACACCGCGGGGGACCGGCAAGCGGGCCAGGTCCCCGTTTCGCGGGCCACGGACGGCTCGACCGTCGGCTGACGAGCGCCACTGCGCCCCTGCGCCACTCCGGTACCGGTCGGGGCGCCCGCCGACCGGTGGGAAGCGCTCGACCGCGTACCGGGAAAGACCGTCCGGGCGTCCGGGCCGAGCTCGACCTGCCGCGTCGAGGCGTCGGTCCGTACGCCGTCAGGAAGACCGGCCGGGGTCGTCCGGGGAGGGGCGGCGGCCCCGGCCGGACAGGCGCCGGCCGATGCGGCTGAGCGCCCCCGGCCGGTTCCACTCGCGGAACTCCCGGGTCCAGCGGCCTCCTTCGCGCTCCAGGTGTCCTTCCACGGAGGTGATGTCCGCGTCGGGCAGCGCTCGTACGACCGGGCGGAGCACCTTGTCGAGCAGCGACGTACGCGTCTCGTCCCAGGCCGGGCTTGCCTTCGGCCGGGCGGACCAGGCGCTGAAACAGTCGGCCACGTACGCGGGGACCGCCCGGAGCCGGTCGCGTACGGCCTCCTGCCGCGCGGCCCGGCCGTATGCCGCGACGAGGTCCGGATCGCCGCTGTCGATCAACGCGTACAGCTCGCCGTCCGGCCGGTCCGGGGACAGCAGTCTCCTGGCGACCGCGCCGAAGGCATGGTCCAGCACGGTCGGTTCGACGGGTTCCGCGGCGGACCGCAGGGACACCGCGCGGCCGGCCCATCCGCTGCCGACCGTCCCGTCCCGGAGGCCCCCGGCGAATTCGAGGAGCAACAGGGCCGCGCGGACCCGCGGTTCGAGGTCTTCGGGGAAGGAGCGCAGCACGTCGTGCGCGAGGTCCGGCGCGGCCGGATCCTCGCCGGGGGCTTCGAGCGCGGCCCGCACGACATCGGCCCAGGCCCCGGAAGCGCGGAAGGGGTCCGATCCGTTCTGCCCGAGCAGCAGGCGCGCTTCGCCCGCCGTCATCGCGGCGCTTCCCCACACCAGCCGTACGGCGGTGCGCAGGACCGGGGGATCAGCGAACAGGGAGACCCCACCGGCCCGGACCACCGTGTGCAGCGCGGCGACGCGGTCGCTCCCGACCGCTTCGGAGGAGGGCGCTGCGGCGCACATGCGCAGATGCGGCAGCGCCTGAACCCCCGTGAACAGCAACGGAATCCGGGCGAGCAGCCGGACGGCCGCGGGCGGATCCGCCGCCGCGAGAGCGTCCAGCTCGCCGAGCAGCGCGGCACGGAACTCGAACCGGTCCTCCAGCACGGTACGCACGCCGGGGGTGTACGCCCCGTCCGGATCGGCGATCAGCGCACGGGCCTGCCGGCCCGCCACCTCGGCCAGCAGATCCGTGCAGTCCACGCCCAGGACGTCGGCGATACGCAGCAGTTCGACCGCGCGTGGTACGTCCTGCGCGGAGTCGGCGATCCCGGCGCGCAGTTCGGGAGCGAGCTCGGTGGCGAGTCGTTGCCGAAGGCTCTCGGTGAGTGCGTCCGGGTGGTCGACGACCCAGTCGGCGGCTGCCGTACGGCCGCTGGGGCCGAGAGCGGTCCCGGAGCGGAGCGCGGCGACGGCGAGGCGGCCCGCGTCGAAGTGCCCGCCGGGCAGGGACGGAGCCGCCGCGAACAGCTCCGGGGCCCGGCTCAGCCAGATCTCGGCAGCCAGCTCGGCCCAGCGGTCCGGACGACCGGACTCCGTGGCGACAGAGTCCGGTGGCCGCTGCCCCGCCGGCTCGCCGGGGCCCGGAACGGTGCAGTCGATCACCCGGTAGCGCTCCTCGTGCCCGGCGAGGGCCTGCACGTCGTCCGGCAGCACCCCGATGATCTGCTGCCCGGCCTGCCGAGGTTGCCTCGTATACGTGGTGAAGGTCAGCCGGTGCGCGCTCGCATCCGGCAGAACGGCGCAGGCCAGCGCGATCCAGCGGGCCACATTGGAGCTGTCCCGCTCGACGAGCACGATCCGTGCGGCGGCCTCTTCCTCGTCCGTTCTCCGCAGAGCGTCGAAGAACACGGCGAGCCACGGGGCGCGTACGGCGGCGAAATCCGCCAGCTCGTCCCGGTCGAACTGCCACGGCGCCGACAGCGTCTCCAGCGGCCGGGGCACCCCGCCGTCCGGAGTGACCGCCGCCCACTGGGGCGAGCGCCAGGTGGCGATGGGCAGTACACCGCCGGGCAGTTCTGTGTCCAGGGGCAGATGCACGCAGTGCGCGTGGAAGTCGCTCCGCCCGCTGGGGTCGGCTCCCGTACAGACCGTCCGGGCCAGCAACCGGCCGCCGTCTGCGAGTGAACTGTGACTGAACACTGCGGGAAACGCGGCGAGTTCGGATGCGGAGGGCCGGGGCGGGGCGCTGCGAGGCGGTTCGTATCCGATGAGCTGCTCGGCCTCATCGAGGACCGTCCGGGGCACGCCGGGCGATATCGCCGTGAAGCGGAGCCCCGGTCCGTCGGCTCCTGGGGGCGCCGGGGTGCAGTGGAACTGTGCCAGGTTCATGCGTCGGCCTTCCGGGCGGGCTTGCCGGACCCGGGCCGTACGGGATTGCCGGACTCGGGGGCGGCCGGGGCGCGTTCGGGGCAGGAGCGGCACACAGCGGTTGTCATGTCAGCGCATCACCAGGGTCGCGGGGCGGGTTCTTCGAGGGGGTACGCCGATGGTCCGGCTGCCGGAGAGGACGCCTCTCAGGGGGAGATGGTGGACGGGCAGCGGTCGCGATGTCGCGTTCGACGGTGCCGGTTACGGTACAACTCCCGGCCGGTGGAGGACGAAAGTGCCCTGGGCGGATCCGCCCGGCGGTGCCCGGAGAGGACCCGTTGCCACGCCGCGACTGCCGACCGCCGTGTCCGAAGTCCGCCAGCGGACCGGGGGAGGCCCGCCGAGACTGGGCGCATGACCACGTACACGGCGCTTTCCATCCCGTCCGCCACGCTCAAGGAACTCCGCGACACCGATGACTCCGGGCGGCCGATGCGGCCGTACACCGCAGGTGCGGGCGGTGATTCCCCCGACTGCGTGGGGAGTCCACTGCGCTGTTGTCTGCGGGCCGTCGAGCCCGGCGAGCGGGTCGCGCTCGTCTCGTACGCACCGTTGCGCCGCTGGGCGGCAGCGACCGGGGCCGGGCCCGGAGCGTACGACGAGGCGGGGCCGGTCTTCATCCACGCCGAGGCGTGCGGAGGGCCGCGAGGGGCCGGGGGCTATCCCTTCGCGCGGGTGGGGGCGCTGCGCACCATTCGCCGTTACAACGTCGCGGGGCACATCGTCGGAGGCCGCTTCTTCGAGATACCCGAGCAGATGGAGGCCGGGTTCGACCGGGCCTTCGGGGAGGCGTTCGCGGAGCCGGAGGTGGCGCTGGTGCATGTGCGGGCCCTGGAGTACGGCTGCTTCCAGTTCGAGGTGCGGCGGCCGTGATCCGTACCGGCGATCCCCGCTCCTGAACGGGCATTCCCCGGGCCGGAGTTGACGGCTACCCTCCTGCGGTCACGGCCTTCAGCTCGTCGAGCGACTCGCCGATGAGCTGGGACATGGTCCGCTGTTCGGTGTCGCTGATCCACTGCTCGAACGCGACCTTGAAGACGGCTATCCCCGCCTCGGCAGCCAGACTCGCGGCCGGTTCCGCGACGCCGCGCCGGCGCAATGTGCCGGCCAGCGCCCCGGCCAGCGAGGCGAGCTTGATCAGTTCGCGTTCCCGTAGTTCCGCGTTGGCGGTGATGATCTTCTGGCGCTGCCGGGAGTGTTCGCGGCGCTCCTCGAAGACGGCCGCGGCGGCGTGCAGGGCCGTGGCCACCGCGTCGATCGGCGCCGCGGAAGCGGGCGCGTCGGTGAGGGTGGTCACGAAGAGCTCCTGGAGGGACGACGAGCCTCCGAACAGGACCTCGCGCTTGTCGGCGAAGTGCCGGAAGAACGTGCGCTCCGTGAGCCCGGCCCGCTTGGCGATCTCGGTCACGGTGGCCTGTTCGAAGCCGCGCTCGCTGTACAGCTCCAGCGCGGCCTGTTCCAGTCGGCCGCGTGCGTTCGGCTCCCATCGACTCATGTCGTTCATCCTATGTGATGACAGTGACTGGCATCAGATGTAGGTTGATGACAGTTGCTGACATCGGTGGCACCCACCGCGCTTGCCGTGGCGCGGGCCACCGACTCACCCGGGAGGTTCCCCATGCGCGTATTCATGACCGGTGCGTCCGGCTGGATCGGTTCCGCTGTCGTGCCGGAGCTCATCGGTGCAGGTCATCAAGTGGTCGGTCTGGCCCGCTCGGACGCCTCGGCCGCTGCCCTCAACGCGGCCGGGGTGGAGGTGGTGCGCGGCTCTCTGGACGATCTCGACGGCCTGCGGAGTGCGGCTGCCGCGTCGGACGGCGTGATCCACCTCGCGTTCAAGCACGACATCGCTTTCACGGGGGACTTCCAGGGCGCCGGCGCCGCGGACCGCCTGGCCATCGATACCTTCGGCGAGGCGCTCGCGGGTACCGACCGGCCGTTCGTCATCGCCTCGGGGACGCTCGGCCTCGCGCCGGGCCAGGTCGCGACCGAGCGGGACGGGCAGCGCTCCGACTGGCCGGTGCCGTTCGAGGGTGCGCGGGTCCGGCTGGCCAACGCGCTGGCGACGGTCGCCCTCGCTTCCCGGAACGTCCGCTCATCGGTGGTGCGGTTTCCCCCGACGGTGCACGGCGACGGGGACCACGGCTTCATGGCGGCCCTGGTCGGCACCGCCCGTGGCAAGGGTGTCTCGGGGTACGTCGGCGACGGCGCCAACCGCTGGCCCGCCGTGCACCGGTTGGACGCCGCCCACCTCGTCCGGCTGGCCCTGGAGAAGGCCCCCGCGGGATCGACGCTGCACGCGGTCGCCGAGGAGGGGGTTCCGATCCGCGCTGTCGCCGAAGTCATCGGGCGCCGTCTCGATCTCCCCGTGGCGTCCGTCCCGGCCGAGGACGCCGGCGAGCACTTCACCTGGCTGGGCGGCTTCCTGGGCCTGGACGGCCCGGCATCGAGCGTGCTGACCCGCGAGTTGCTCGGCTGGCAGCCGACCGGACCGGGGCTCCTTGAGGACCTCGACAAGGGGCACTACTTCCGTGCCCCGTCCGACGGAACGGTCTGACCAGGAGGGAGGACCGACCGGCACGCACGCCCTGCGGCCGTCGCCGTGGTTGCCGTGCGGTCCGGGGACGTCGGAAAGTACCCTGACCGTGGAGCGAGTGGGGCGCGCGAACCGGACGCGGCCCCTGACGTCGGGGGAGGACGTATGGGGAGTCGGCAGCTGCCTGTGTTGCCGAAGTACCGGACGGACGCGGTGACGCGCCGGCTATGTGCGGCGGCGCATCTGGACGAGCAGTTCGCCCGGCAGGTGCATGACGAATTCACCGCGGACGGGATGACAGCCGCCGGGTTGCCGCTCGGTATCAACCTGGTGGCGCTGGTGCGGCACGCCACCGTTGCGGCCAGGCGCGGCGATGTGCGGGACCGCCGACTGGCCTGGCTCTTCGCCGGGTTGTGCGCGGCAGTGATTCTCCTGCTGTACGGGCTCGTTGCCGGACCGTCCGGGGCCGTGGCGATCGGCGGCGGCGGGATGCTCGCCGTGTTCGCCGCCGCGTGGTGGCTCGTTCACCAGGCGGAGAGCGAGGCGCGCGCTGTCGCGCTCGCGGTCTACCGGACCGGTACCAGGTCCGAGGATCTGGTACCGCCCGCACCACCGGAGGTGGAGCGCCGACTGCTGGAGATGAAGCGGGCCAACGTGGTGCCGTACACGGCGAGTGCCGAGCGGACCAATCCGTTCGTCGGCAGCGGGGCGAAGATCAAAGAGGTGGTCTGGCAGCCCATGGACATCAGCCGCCCTGCCGCCGCCTCCGGTGTTGGCAGTCCGGCCGTCAAGCCCTTCGACGCCGTCGACCTGCACACCTATGTGGCCAAGGAGATGGCGAACATCGCCGGGCTCGAAGGGCTGCGGGCACAGAACAGGCTCTATGTGCACGGCACCCATGTCCCCCTCGTCGGCAAGGAGTTGCTGCCCGATCCGCTGGGCCGCCCCTGCGCGCAGATTCCCAAGCAGCTGGTGCAGGCCGGTCTTGTTAACCCCGGCGCCGGGATGCGCACCTATCTCAGCCTGGAGCGGGTCGGCGAGGGCGGACGGGTGATCGTGTCGATGCATCTGCGGGCCCGGTTGCACCACCCCAGCCTGTCCTGGGAGGTCGCGGCGTACGCGATCCCGCCCGTCAGCAGCAGATTCCACCGGGTGGACCGGCTGCCGATCGACGGCTTCGAGCGGTGGTGGAGCCTGACGCGATTCGCGACCGGACAGACCTGGCCCGCTCTGCGTGGCGCGCTGGGCCGTAACCACCGCCGGGGCTCGGAGCAGAACCGCCGGGTGCGCGAACTGGAGAAGTGGCGGAAGGAGATCAGTAAACGGCACGCGGCCTACGACTACGGCGCGGTCGACAGTCTGCGCGAACGTGTCTCGTCCGCCGCGGAGTTGGGCCACTCGGACCGCACCGACTCGCAGGACTTCCTGTACCGGCTCCAGCAGGGCGTACTGACCGCGACGGAGCGCTTCCTGAAGGATCATCATGTCGATACGAGTTCGTTCGACCGGGCTCAGCAGGTCATCAGCACGCAGACCTACAACTTCTCCGGGGACGTGACCGGCCCGAGCAACTTCGGAAACAACGGCCAGATCGCGGCGTACGGACCGGGGGCTCAGCAGCCCGGAGCCTCCGGGCCCGCCGGTGGACAGCCCTGAACTGACGGTGGGCAGACCCGAACTGCCGGAGCCACCCATGCATGCGACGATCAGGAGGACCGATGAGTACGTTCAATTTCAAGGGTGACATCTCCGGGCCCAGTAACTTCGGTGACGGCGGGAAGATCGAGATCCACCAGCACGGGATGAGCCCGGCCGAAGCGATGCGGCTCGCGACCCAGCTCGTACAGCAGTTGCGGGCCGAGGGGCGTCCCGCCCTGGCCGCGGAGGCGGAAGTAGTACGCGGCGAGCTGGCGCGGGCCGGGCAGGGGAGCCCCGTCGCAGACCATGGGCGGATCCGGCAGGCGCTGGAGACGATCTCGCTCGGGCTTGCGACGGGTAGCGGGGGACTCGAACTCGTGCGGGAGCTGGGGCGGTTCGTCGGAATGTGAGCTGCCCCGAACCGCCCCGAACCGCCCCGAGCCGGCTCGGAGTCGCCCGCCCGGCTCATTTCGCCCGTACGACGCCCCTGGCTCCGCTCGTTCCTTCGCCGAGGACCAGTTCAAGGCCCGAGCGGAGCGGCACCGTCTGGCCAGGGGCGATCTCCTGGGCCGTGCCGTCGGAGCGGGTGCCGGTCCACACCGTGTCCGAACGGTTCGCCAGCCCGAACCTGCCCGGCTTCTTCGGGTGTTCGGTCAGCTCGGCCACCAGAGTGGTGTCGCTGTAGTCGTGCCGGGTGGGCTCCGGCACCAGATGGTGGGCGTGCACCCGGGACGTGCGGTGCAGCAGGATGTGCCGCTCCGCGCGCGGCGGGGGAGTGGTGAGCACCAGCCGGGGCGGCAGGATCAGCGCGCTGCCGCAGGACCAGCACGCACCGGCAGTGCTCTGCGCGGGCTCGGTCATGTTCTGACGGCCGCAGTGGGCACAGTCGACCACCGAGTCGAGTGCGGCCCGCAGGGCGTCGCGCCACTCCGATTCCCTTACCCGGGCCGCCGGATCACGCAGCCCGGTCGTGAAGTTCTTCGTGAACAGACCCTGCAGTGACGCCGAGGCCACGGCCCAGGTGGCCAGGACGGTGCTCTGCTCGACGGGGTCGGGTGCGTTCGTGACGTCGTCCGGGTCGAAGACGAACAGCGGCTCCTTGCCGTACAGCCTCTGCTCGGCCGCCTCGTCGAGGCAGTGGATGGCCAGCTCCTTCCGGCCCTTCAGCGGATGATGGTTCATCAGGAGCATGAACAGCAGCACGGAGAGCGAGTGCAGGTCGCTCTGGGTGCCGGGTGTCGCGCCGGAGTCCCCCCGTACCAGTTCCGGCGCCATGAACTCCATGGTCCCGGAGATGCCGCTGCTGTCCCCCTCCACCACCGCGTTGTCGTTGTCGCACACCCGGACGTCACCGGTGTCCGGGTCGAAGAAGATGTTGCCCCACGAGATGTCCCGGTAGGCGATGCCCCGGGAGTGCAGCGCCTGATAGGCCTCGACCGTGTAGAGGCAGGCGGTCAGCAGTGCGCGGGGCGTGGTGCGCAACTGCCGCTTGAACAGGGCGGGCAGGCCCTTGAACCGGTCGGGGCGGACGTCCATGAGGTAGCCGAACGCGCTGTTCGCGCCCTCTACGTACGCCGTGGGCCACAGGAAGCGGTCGTCGTTGAAATCGCGGGCCACCAGTTGCTGCACGATGGCCCGTTGCTCGGGTGTCGCGCACGCCGGGTAGTACCACTTGAGTGCCTTGTCACCGCCGGGGGTCTGCACCCGGTAGACCTCGCCCTGGCCACCGGCTCCGAGCATGCCGGTGACTCGCACCTCCTCTCCGCTGTCCGAGGCGAGGAGGGTGTCGTTGTCGAGCATGCCCGTCATGATCTCTCCGTTATCCGTCTGCTGCGGGGGGCTGTGCGGGCCGCCACGCGGCGGCCAGGGTGGTGTCGTCCCCGGAGAACTGTGCCGCCTTCGCGAGCCATTCGGGCAGCACACTCCGTACGCCGTCGGTGCCCTCGTCGATCAGCCGCTGGTCCAGACCCTCGATGAACTGGGCGAAGCCCCGGTCCGACGCGAAGCTCTTGGACAGGCCGTCGGTGGACAGCGCGATGAGCCGGGGCATCCGCGACGGTTCGGTGACCGGCGCCCAGTACATCCGCACCAGACGCCAGGCGTCGCGGCTGCACAACGACTCCGTCTCGTCGCCGAGTTCGGCCTCGGCAGGGGCCAGCGGTGATTCCGCCCGGCCGTCGTCCTCCACCAGGGTCAGTTCGCCGTCACCGAGCTGCCAGGCGGCGAACAACTGCGGAGTCAGCACGGCGCCGATGAGCGTGGTGCCGTACAGCACCAGCTTCTGCTCGGGGGTGGCTGCCGGGTCGGTCCGCTCCGCCGTCTCCTGGAGGCGTGTCCAGTTGCCGAGCGCCTTCTCCCGCCAGGCACTGATGAGCCGCCGGGGGAGGGTGTGCTGGGCGTAGTTCATCAACCAGGCCAGGCTCGGCGGCCCGTCCGCGCCCCCGGCGCCCGCCAGCTCGCCGAACTGCCGTGCCTGGTCGGCGAACATGTCCACCGCGTACCGCGCACCCAGGTTGCTCCGTGCGTGCGCTGCCGAGCCGTGCCCGTCCGCGACCGCGAGGATCAGCGGCTCGTCCGCCGTGCCGCACCCCGCGGCGTGGTGGAAGTCCTGGTTGCGCGGCTTGTTGACGCCCTGGACCGTGCCGGTGAGCGTGGTCCAGGGCGGCAGCTGAGGCGTTCGGAGGCGTGGATCCTCCACGGGTGACCCGCTCACCACACGTCGTCATCGTCGTCGTCCAGCACCGGCGGGGCGTAGGGCGGCTGCGTGACCTTGTTCTCCGCGGAGCCCACGACAGGTTGGGACGCGGCCTTGACGGCGGCCGTCGAGGCCCAGCGGATCGCCGCGGCCAGCTGCTTGGGACTGTTGGCGTCCAGCGGCTGGAGCTCCGGGTTGCCGAGGAATTCCTGCAGCACGCTCCGGTCGGCGTCCGTGCCGATGGCGATGGCCACCCGTACGGCCTTCCGGCCCCACGGTGTCTCGTCGATGGCCTTCAGCCCTGCCTTCCAGTCGTCGGTGGGCACCCCGTCCGAGACCAGCGCCAGCACCGGCTTGAGCGCACGCTGAGGCATCGGGGGCGTCCGGAGCTCGGCCGCCACCGTGTGCAGCGCCTCACCCAGATTGGTCATCCCGTCCACCTGCACGTCCTGCCAGACGAAGTCGTCGACCGGTACGGGGTCCTTGTGCTGCCATTGGGCGGTGGTGGAGAAGGTGAGCGTGCGCAGCAGTAGCTGAGCCGCCGGATTGTCGTTCGCGACCGACCGCATCTCCGGGACGGCCTCCCGGATCGCGTAGTTGAGCTGGCCGATCTTCTCGCCCATCATGGAATACGAGCAGTCCAGCAGCCAGATGAAGTGGACCGGCCGGTTCGCCATCGGTCCGCCGGGGATGTCACTCACTCCATGTCCTCCCTTTCGTCTTCGTTGTTTCTTCCGGGGCACTGCCGAAACGTGTCAGTTGCCGGGCCCCCGGTCCATGTACGTGAGGAGCACCGCGACCAGGACTCCGGAGGCGACGATCGCGGTGACGAACAGGGCCAGTGCGAGCCGCCGTCCCCTGGCCACATGTGGTGTCACGACTTCCATACGGTGTGCCGTCAGCCTTTCACTTGATCGGTTTCGGCCGCAGTTCCAGTCCCGGTCCCGGTCGCTGTTCCGGCTCGCGGCCCGGGAAGGCCCGCCGAGTGGTCCTCGGCGACGAGCGATCCGACCCGCAGACCCGACAGCGCCAGCACCCACAACACCGGCTCCGCTGCCCGGCGCTGCTCCCGGTCGAGTGCGCCCGCGCCGGTGGCCGCACGGGCGCTCACCGCCCAGTAGCGGGCGGTCCCGAAGTCGTGGCGCACCGCCCGGACCAGTGCGCCGAGGCCGATGCCCTCCAGCCAGCCGTCGATCCTGGTTCCGGGCACCGGCAGGGCGGCGATGCCGTCCAGCACGTCCCGTTTGGTGACCACCGTGGCCACCGGGAGCCGTCCGCGTCGGCCGGTGAGCGCCGAGAGTTCCCCGGTGAGCCGCTGATAGGTGTCCATGGGGCCCTGGTCGGCTGGGCGTGCGCCCGCCGCCAGATTCGCGTCGTCACCGTGCAGCGCACGCCGGACCTGAGGTTCCGCGAGGACGTCGGCGACCAGGACCACACCGTCCGCGTGCGCCAGGTACTGCTGCTCCCGGACCACACCGGCGTCCCGCAGGGACTCGCCCATCGGGTCGTACAGGTACAACAGACGCCGCTGCCTGCCGTGCCCGACGTACAGCATGAGGGCGCGGGGCGGACCGCCCTGCGTCTTGAGCGCCCAACCGGCGCTGTCCACCTGCCGCTTGAGCGCCGTGGCCTCCTTGCGGTCACTCGGTGAGGCGTATTCCACCGTGAGCCGGGTGCGCCGCGACCAGGCCTGCAGTCCGGCGACCATCGCGGCCATCAGCATCGTCTTCCCCGACGACGTCCCGCCGATCAGCGGCAGATGCACGACCCGGGTACGGCCCACCGCCTCCGGAAGTTCCTGTTCGCACGACGGACAGCGGGCCGCGAAGCTGCCCCGGCCGCCGAGCGAGGTGGTGGCGAGGCGCCGTCCGCAACCGCAGACGTGCCACAGCACCCCGTACCGGCCGGGCCTCAGCTCGCCGTGGGCCGCGCCGCAGTCCGGACAGCGGTGGACGGCCAGCCCGAACGGCAGATAGCAGCCGGGATGCGGGCACTTCATACGGATGTGCCGGACGAGCCGCCAGAGCCGTTCCACCGCGCGCAGAAGTCCCACGGCAGTCACCGCGGACAGCCACACCAGGGCGAGCAGCACCCCGAACACCAGCAGGACCAGGGTGGTGACCAGCGTCGCGAGCAGCGCGCCAAGGATCGCCCCGGCGGCCGTTCCCGGTGCGACGGCCCGCAGCACCGTGCGCGTGAACTTGTTCACCCCGCGGATTCCGGTGGTGGGCCGCCGTCCCCGGAAAAGCCGCGGGACCGACCGTCGCAGCCACTCGGTGGTCAGCCGGTACCGGATCGAGAGCAGCCCACCACGCACCGAGTCCCGGGCATCCCGCCACATCTGGTCCGACCAGTAGGCGCGGTGTGCCGGTTCGCCCGTGCCGACGGGCCGGACGCGAGGATCGGGTGTTCCCGCCGACCGGGGGCCGAACATGTTTCCCGCGGTCACCAGGGAGAGTCCGAGGAACATCCAGAACGTGTAGCCCAGGCAGAGGAACACGGCCACCCCGGCGGTGCAGCCCAGGGCCAGCTTCACCAGGATCACCACGACCGGCCGTCCTTGCGGGGCGGTTCCACGTCACCCGGGCGCGGGCCTTCCGCCGAGGGGCGGCGGCCCCGCCCGGACAGCTTCCGGCCGATGCGGCCGAAGGCCCCCGGCCGGTTCCACTCGCCGAACTCCCGCACCCAGCGGCCCCCTGCCCGCTCCAGATGTTTCTCCACGGATTCCACGTCCGCCTCCGGCAGCGCCCGTACCACCGGGCGGAGCACCTTTTCGAGCAGCGACTTGCAAATCTCTTCCCAGGCCCGGCCCGCCTGTGGCCGCGAGGACCAGGCGCTGTAACAGTCGGCCACATAGGCGGGGGACACCCGGAGCCGGTCGCGCACGGTCTCTTCCCGCGCAGCCCGCCCGTACGCCGCGATCAGGTCGGTGTCACCGGCGCCGATCAGCGCGTACAGCTCGCCGTCCGGCCGCCCCGGAGACAGCAGGCGCCTGGCTACCGCTCCGAAGGCCTGCTCCAGCACCGCCGGTTCGACCGGTTCGGCGACGGCCCGCAGCGACACCGCGCGGTCGGCCCATCTGCCGCCCGCGTCCCCCCGCTCGAGGTCCCGGGCGAATTCGAGGAGCAGGAGGGCTGCCCGCACCCGTGGTCCGAGCTCTTCGGGGAAGCAGCGCAGGATGTCGTGTGCGAGGTCCGGGGCGTCCGGGTCGTCGCCGGGGGCTTCGAGGGCGGCCCTGACGAGGTCGGACCAGGTCCCGGAGCCCGAGCCGGATCCAGGGGTGCGGAACGGATCGGATCCCGTCTCCCCGAGCAGCAGGCGCGCTTCGCCCGGCGTCATCGCGCCGTCCCCCCAGACCAGTTGGACGGCGGTGCGCAGGACCAGGGGATCGGTGAACAGGGAGACCCCACTGGCCCGGATCACTGCGTGCAGCACGCCGACCCGGTCGCCCCCGGCCGCTCCGGACGCGTGGGCCTCGGCACACATGCGCAGATGGGGGAGGGCCCGCACCCCGGTGAGAGGCAGCGGAACCCGGGCGAGCAGCCGGGCAGCCGCGGGCGGGTCGTCCGTGGCGAGAGCTTCGAGTCTGCCGAGCAGCACAGCACGGAACTCGAACCGGTCCGCCAGCACGGTACGTACGACAGCGGTGTACGCCCCGTCCGGATCGGCGACGAGCGCGTGTGACAGCCGCCCCGCCGTCCCGTCCAGCAGGTCCGCGCAGTCCACGCCGAGGAGCCCGGCGATGTGCAGCAGTTCGACCGCGCGCGGTACGTCCTGCGCCGGGTCGGTGATCCCCGCCCGCAGTTCGGGACCGAGTTCGGTGGCGAGGCGCTGCCTGACGTCGTCGGTGAGCGCCGAACTCGCCGGAAGTACGAGCCCCGGTGTGGGCGTACGGACCGCGTCGGTCAGTACGACGCCCCCGAGCGGCGCGGCGACCGTGATCGGGGCGCGGTCCGCGAGCGTCGCGAACAGCCTTGCCAGAGCGGCCGATTCGGCGGGCGGCCGGGCCGTCCCGGACATGCTCAGTGCTCCGGTGAGCCGGGCAAGCTCCGTGTCGTCCAGCGCGTCCGGGTGGGTGCCCGCCCAGTCGGCGGCTGCGGTACGGCCGCCCGTGCCGAGGCCGATTCCGGCGCAGAGCGCGACGACGGCGAGGCGGCCCGCGTCGAAGTCCCCGCCGGGCAGCGCCGACGCCTCCCGGAACAGTCCCGGAGCCCCGCCCAGCCAGATCTGCGCGGCGATTCCTGCCCAGCCGTCGTCCTCGGAGACCGCGGGCTGCCGCCCCGTCGGCTCCCCGGGGCCCGGACCCGTGCAGTCGAGCACCCGGTAGCGCTGGTCGTACCCGGCCAGGCCCTGCCCGTCGTCCGGGAGTACCCCGATGATCTGCTGCCGGGCCTGCTGCGGTCGCCTCGTGTACGTGGTGAAGGTCAGCCGGTGTGCGCTCGCCCGCGGCAGCGCGGCCCCGGACAGCGCGATCCACAGTGCCACGTCGGCGCTGTCCCGCTCGATCAGCACGATCTGCGGCGCGGCTGCGTCCTCGACCAGTCTCCGCAGACCGGCGAAGAACGATGCGAGCCACGGCACGCGCGACGCGGCGAATCCGGCCAGCGCGTCGCGGCTGAACCCGCCGGGCACCGGCCGTACCTCCAGTGGTTCCGCCACCGCACCGACCGGGGTGGCGGTGGCCCACTGCGGTGAGCGCCAGGCCGCGATGGGCAGCATCCCGCCCGGCAGTTCCGCGCCCACGGGCAGATGCACGCCGTGGGCGTGGAAATTGCCCCACCGCCCGCTGTAGTCGGACCCGGTGTACACCGTGCGGGTCAGCAGCCGGCTTCCGTCGGCGAGTGAACTGTGGCTGAACGCCTCCGGAAACGCCGCGAGTTCGGTGCCATCGGGCCGCGGCGGGGCGTCGCGGGGCGGTTCGTAGCCGATGAGCTGTTCGGCTTCCCTGAGCACCGACCGGGGCAGGCCAGGTGTCACCGCCGTGAAGCGGAAGCCCGAACCGTCGGGCCCCGGTGGCGCGGAGGTGTAGTGGAGCTGGGCCAGGCTCATACGTCGGCCTTCCGTGCGGACTTGCCGGAGTCGTGGTCCCTGCCGGGCTTGTGAACGGGAAGCAGACCGCGCCGGGCGAGCAGCCACAGCAGCGGGTCCTCGATACGCAGCGGCTGCGGCCCGGACTTGGGAGCGTCGGCCGGGGCGTGCGCGGGCGGTGGGGCGCCGAGCGCCGAGAGCCCGAAGAGCGACAACTCGGCGAAATCACGCTCCAGTTGACGGGTCAGCGCGCCGGAGTCCCAGCTCTCCATCAGTGAGCGCATCTCCTCATGCACGGCCAGCCGCTCCTGCTCACTCACCATTCCGCCGCTGTGCGGGGCGTTGCGCAGCAGCGGGGAGTGCGGGTCGAGCAACGGCCGAAGCATGTCGGTCTTGGTGACGGCGACCGCGATCGGGGTGGTGACCCGGCCGCGGGAGCCCCCGCGGCCGTGCGCGCGCAGCTGGGCCGCCAGATCGGCGGCGATCTGCTGCGGGGACGTCTCCACGGAGGGCAGGGGCGGCCCTTCACCCGGTGGCAGCTGGTCACGTACGGAACCGAGCTGCAGGGGGTCGACGAGCAGAATGACGCCGTCGGCCGCGGCCAGGTAGTGGGTGTAGCGGTCCATCGCCTCAGCGCTCTTCAGGTCCTCACCGGCGGCGTCGAAGAAGACGAGCGCGGTGTGCCTGCTGCCGTCGCCCAGACGTTTGCGGCGGGGCAGGCTGAGCCGGTAGAGCAGTGGGTCGTTGAAGCCCATGGCGGCGGGCCGGGTGGCATCGGGCAGCCGCAACTGGTCGTACAGATCCTCCGACATCTCCCGGTCGCGGCGCTGGGTGTCGCTGCCCATCGCGGCGATCGACGCTTCGTAGGCGCGTCCCACCCGGTTGCGCAGCTCATTGACGAGTACCGACACGTAGGTGCTCTTGCCCGACGCCTTCGCACCGACCAGGGCGATGATGCGGCTGTCCTGGTCGCAGTAGTCACTGGGGAAGTCGCTGTGGCAGCGGCGGCAGACCCGTACGTGCGTGGACACCCCGCAGCCGGGGCAGGCGGCCCGCGCACCGCCGCCGCGGAGTCCGCCCAGGGTGCGCGGAGGCGGGAACACCGGGCCGCGCATCCGCAGTGCCGGTGGAATGCTCGGGCCCATGAACTCGGCCCAGACGTCGTCGCGTTCCGCGTCGCAGGGGGTACCGCCGCGCACCCGGGTGGCTGTCATCAGACAGCGGAACGGCAGCCGTGCGGCTGTGGTGCGTTCGAAGCAGTAGGGGCAAATGACGGTTGTCATGTCAGCGCATCACCAGGGTCGCGGGGGAGAGTTCTTCGAGGCGTACGTCGGTGGCTCCGCCGCCGAGGAGGAAGCCGCGCAGAGCATAGGGCGGCGGGAGGGTGCCGGCGGCTATCTCACGTTCGACCGTGCCGGTACGGTACAACTCCTCACCCGTCAGCCGGAGAACGGTGGTTCCGTCGGCGGGGTTGCCCGGCCGGAGCGGGGCCCGTCCGCCGCCGCCCCGGGCGACCAGTACGAACTCGGGTACGTCTGTGGGGAGTTGACCACCGGGCGAGACGAGCGTGACCCGTACGGTGGTGGGCCTGCCGAGCAGCGGGCGGCGGCTCCCGGGGATGATCCGGTAGCTGATGGTGAGCTCGGCGGGGAGTACGGCCCCGGCGCGGACCGGCTGCACGACAACGGTGTCCGCCCTGCGCGGTTCGGCGGTCGCGGTCAGACGGGCGGCGGTCGGGCCCACCGGGATGTACAGCCCTTCGCGGAGGAACACGCTGCGGGCGATCCGGTGCTGGACGTGCCTCCCGTCCTGCTCCGCGCTCACGGTCACCAGTCCGGTGTCCCCGGGCCAGTCGAAGGTGACCCGGGCGAGCCCGTCCGTGGCGCGGGCCGCGGCGAGCGAAGTGACTGGGGCCGGTGCCTCGATCAGGACACCGGGGCCGACGACGGCGCATGGGCCGAGGACCGCGAGGGAGGTGACCCGGGTGAGGCTGCCCGGCGGGGCCACCAGGCCCCCGGCTCTCCGGTCCCAGGCGAGCGGCACCGGCAACGGGCCTGCGGATTCTTGCAGTTCGGTGCCGGGTGGCGGTGGTCCGCCCGGCCAGTCGACGAGTTCGACCTTCGCGTCGTCGCCACCGGTCCAGGTGAACCGCACGGCCCCGTCCCGGGCCGTGGCGCTCAGCTCCCGCACCGGGGACGGCCAGGGGAGGACGGTGGTGCGCGCCTCGGCGCCGGACGATTCGACGTCCGTGCCGTCGGCTGTGCGGTAGCGGCAGCTGATCCGGATCCGGTACGCGCCGGTCGGCAGTCCGTGCGCGGTGAACCTGCCGCCGGCGCAGGGGATCTCCTGCGCCCGCCCGTCGGGGCCCGTCAGCAGCACGCGAACGCCGCGGGCCCCGCCCGGCTGCTCCCAGGTGGCTTCGATGCGAGACCTGCCGGGAGCCGGCCTGATGCGGGTCACTTCCGGGGTGGCGCGCAGCGACCCGGACACGAGCGGCGGTCCGTCGACGACTCCGGCGAGCAGCGGCAGCGCAGCGTAACGGACCTCACTGCCCAGCGGGGGACTCGGGTCGAGCGAGGCTCCGCCCGTCGCGTGCGGCTGGACTTCGGCGAGGGACGCCCGGCCGTTCCTGACCCGGGTGAGTCTGATGACCCGCCAGGTCCTGGCAGCGGGCTCGCCCTCCTCGGACCAGGCCAACTTCACGGCGTCCGGGGCGAGTTCGAGCCGCAGTGGGCCAGGTGAACCGGTGGCGGGCCGATGGGTGCGGACGAGGCCGCGGACGGCGACGGGGCAGTCTCCTGCCAGCCGGGCCGCCCGCAGGTAGTACCCGCCCGCTGCTTCCGGGTCCCCTTCGCTCTCGGAACCGCGGGCCCTGTCGAGTGTCTGGTCCGTCTCGCGTACCCGGGCGGTGACCGCGGCCAGCCGGACCGTGAGGAACGGGTCCTGTTCGCTGCCCGGCAGCAGCAGCGCCGCCATCCGGGCGGCCCGGCGCAGTCGGCCGCGCTCCCATTCGTCCTGCAACCCCTCGGCCGCGGAACGCTGCTCGGCGCTGAGCGGCTTCCGTGCGCGCACGGCGTGGACGAGCGCTCCGGCTTCGGCCGGATCGACACCGAGCGAGACCGCGGTGGCCGGTTGCCCGCCCTGCGGATGGCTCTGCAGCAGCTCGGTCAGCTGATAGAGGAGGACCCGCCGCACGGCCGTCAGGTCCGCTTCGTGGATCTCCGTCAGCTGCCCCAGCAGGGCAGCCGCTTCAGGTCTCTGCGCCTGTAGCCTGCGCAGCTCGTCAGCGTCCAGGTGCTGTCGGTCATGGGGTGTGCGCGGAACGTACACCCCATCGAGCACCCGCACCGTCTCCCCGCGTGCCACGAGCGCCTCGCCGATGTGCCGCAGCCCGAGGGCACGCTGCTGTGCGAGGAGCTGTCCGTAGCGGGGGACCAGTGGGGAGAGCGGCAGCCAGGGCAGCGCCCGGGGCAGCCCGAGGTGGTGCCCGAATTCCAGCCCCACGATGTGCCCCCATGAATGGTTCCCGGCTCCGCCCGTCCATCCCAGCAGATGATTGCCGCGGGCGTGGGGGTTTCGGGATCTTGAGGTGGCCGCCGGCCGGAGAGCCCTGTGACCGGCTCCCCGCTGTCAGTCCTCTTCCGGAACCGTCGGACGCAGCTGGGGATGCACCACACCGGGAAACACCCGCACCCGGACGACCGGCTCCGCGGATCCGCCCTGGATCACCGTCTCCGCGATGCCCCACGGGCGGCCCGGCAGGACCACGGTGAGCGTGTAGGTGGCCGCGCAGCCGGTGCAGCGGTACCGGTCCGCCCAGGTCTCGACGTCCGTGAGGCTGCCGGGGGTGCGGGCCGTGTGCCGGTGGCGGGCGTGGCAGCGGTCGCAGGTCTCGCCGGGCTCGCACGTCCCGCCGCAGGGGCACGGCAGGTCGAACGAGTCCGCGGGCTGCCAGCGCTGCGTGAGGACGGCCTCCCGGGTGGCGCCCATGTCCTTCATCGCTTTGAAGTTGGCGGCGGCGACGTTGTACGACTCGCCGGTACGGGCCATCCGGGTCCGGATGACATCCTTGCGTCCGCGGTTCGTGGTCATGTGTTCCTCTTCGGGGGGTCACGCAGCCCGTAGAGGCTCATGAGATCGGTCCGTACCACGGTACCTGGCTTCCCGCACGGTCCAGGACCGCAGGTAATCCCCGCCCGTCGCGGGGAGTTGGAGTGAATGGTGTCGAAGACGACCCTTCCATGGAGGTTCGAGACCTCTTCGTGATTGAAGAGTGCGCGAAGCGTGCTCGTTACTGCACCGAGAGAGCTTTTTTCGATCAGCTCTTGTCATTTGCGTGCAGGACAGTGCAGGATCAGGTCATCTTGCAGACCAGAACGCCAGATTCCACTTATCTGAGGCGTTCAGCCGGTCTGCGCACCCCCTGATCGCCCTCTATGCGGAGGTGACTGTGTCGGCCGCTGCGCCCACCTCGCCCCGTCCGGCCACACCCCAGTCGGAAGCCCCTGACGACAAGCCGTCCTCTTCGGCCGGTCCCAAGGCCGGACGCCCTTCGGGGCGGAAGTCGCTGCGTCAGCGGTTCCGGCAGGACCGCATGCTTCTGCTGCTGTGTGTGCCGGGCCTGCTGTACTTCGCGTTGTTCTTCTACCTGCCGCTGGCCGGCAACGTGGTCGCCTTCCAGGACTACCAGCCGTTCCTCGGCTTCAAGGGAAGTCCGTTCGTCGGCCTCCAGAACTTCACGGACCTGCTCTCGCAGCCCGAGTTCTGGTCCGCCGTGCGCAACACGCTGGAGATCACCGTCCTCCAGCTGATCCTCTACTTCCCCGCCCCCATCGCACTGGCGCTCCTCCTCAACTCGCTCGTCGGCGAGAAGGTCAGGCGGCTCGTCCAGACCGTGGTCTACCTGCCCCACTTCCTCTCGTGGGTCGTGGTCGTGGCGATGTTCCAGCAGGTCTTCGGCGGTACCGGCACGGTCACCAGCCTGCTGCAGAACCACGGGCTCGCGGTCGGCAACATCATGAGCAACCCGGACACCTTCAAGGTGCTCGTGACCTCGGAGATGATCTGGAAGGACTGCGGCTACGGCGCGATCATCTTCCTCGCGGCGATGGCGTCCATCGACATGTCGCAGTACGAGTCGGCGGCGATGGACGGCGCGGGCACCTGGCGGCGCATGTGGCACGTCACCCTGCCCGGCATCCGGCCGGTGATCATCATGATGCTCATCCTGCGCCTCGGCGACATCCTCTCCGTCGGCTTCGAGCAGATGCTGCTCCAGCGGGACGCGGTCGGGCCTGATGCGTCGGAAGTGCTCGATACGTACGTGTATTACCACGGCGTCATCGACGGTGACTGGGGCATGAGTACGGCCGCAGGTCTGATGAAGGGGGTGATCGGCCTCGGGCTGATCATCGCCGCGAACAAACTGGCCCACCGCTTCGGTGAGCAGGGGGTCTACCGATGACCACGTCCATCACCCCGAAATTCGCTCCGAAGCGGGAGAACTTCCTCGCCAAGCTGCGGTCCGGCGGCGACCGTCCGCCGTGGATGGAACGCCCCAGCTGGTTCGGCCAGGGCGCGAAGGCGCTGGCGCTCGCCCTGATCGTGGTCATGGTGACGTACCCGTTCCTGCTCGCCCTGGGCACCAGCCTGGCCGGGCAGAAGGAGCTGGAGGAGCGCGGCGGCTACGTGCTCATCCCGCACCACCCGACCTTCCAGGCGTACAACGTCCTGCTGCAGGGCGGGGTGGTGACACGGGCGACGCTCGTGAGCATCGGCATCACCCTGGTCGGTACCGCGCTCAGCCTGCTCTGCACGGTCACCCTCGCCTACGGTCTGTCGCGGCCCGGGATGCTGATGGGCCGACCCATCCTGCTGATCGTGCTCGGTACGTTCCTCTTCGCGCCGGGCATCATCCCCACGTACCTCGTCGTCCAGCAGCTGGGCCTGCTCGACAGCTACGCGTCGTTGATCCTTCCCGTACTGCTCAACGTATTCAACGTCATTGTCGTGAGAGCGTTCTTCCAGGGAATTCCCACCGAACTGTACGAGGCCGCGCGTCTCGACGGTGCGGGCGAACTGGCCATTCTCTGGCGTATCGTGCTGCCGCTCTCCAAGGCCGTGATCGCGGTGGCGGGCCTCTTCTACGCGGTCAGTTACTGGAACAGCTTCTTCAACGCCCTGCTGTTCATGAACGATTCGGGCAAGTACCCGCTCCAGGTCATCCTGCGCTCGTACGTGGTCCAGGGCGAGACGATCAACGCCCACGCACTCGGTGTGAATGTGCTGCCGCCTTCGATCTCGCTCCAGATGGCCGTGCTGATCATCGCGCTCGTACCGATCCTGTGCGTCTATCCCTTCCTGCAGAAGCACTTCGCCAAGGGTGTTCTCACCGGCGCCGTCAAGGGCTGACCCGCCCGCAGATCTCGCCTTTCCTGTCCGTTCTGCCTTTCCTGTCCTTCCAGGAGAATCATGTCTTCTCAGCACGTCAACAGGCGTACGTTCCTCGGTGCCGCGGGCGTCGCCGGAATCGCCGTCACCGGAATGACCACCCTCACCGGCTGTTCCACCGGAACAGCCGCCGCGGGCAAGGGCGCCGAGGCGTTCACCAAGGTCAAGCTGCCGACCTTCGTCCCCGCGAAGGTCGCCGCGCCGGACCTGGCGGGCAGCGCCGAGGGCCTGGACGCCGCGTACCTCCGCTACCCGAAGAACCTGGTCAAGTCGGTTGCCACGCCCCCCGGTGACGGCTCCCCGATCACCGCGCTGACGGAGACCTTCACCACGCCGGCCCCCGCCATGGGCAAGAACGCGTACTGGAAGGAGCTCAACAAGCGGCTGGGCTCCGAGTTCAAGATGAACATCGTCGTGGAGACCACCGACGACAGCTACTCGTCCAAGTTCAACGCGGCGATAGCCGGCGGTGAAATCCCCGACATGGTGTGGATCCCGCCGAACCAGGGTCTGCGTCGCATTCCCGAGCTGCTCGAAGCGAAGTTCCAGGACCTCACCCCGCACCTCTCCGGTGACGCGGTCAAGAAGTACCCGAACCTCGCCAACCTCCCGGAATTCGCCTGGAAGACCGCCGTCATCAACGGCAAGATCTTCGGCGTTCCCGTGGCGTACGGCCGTATGGGCCAGGTGTACGTCACCAACGAGGACTTCTGGAAGCCGGTCGGCGGAGCCACCTTCTCCAGCGCGCAGGACTTCCTCGACAAGGGCAAGGAACTGCTCGACGTCAAGCGCAAGAAGTACGTGCTGGAGCCCGCCTACACGAACCATGTCGGCATGTACGCCCAGTGGTTCGGCGCTCCGTCCGGGTGGTCCGAGAAGGACGGCAAGCTGGTCCACCAGTTCGAGACCGACGAATTCCGTGAGGCCCTCGAATTCGGTGTGAAGGTGAGCAAGGCCGGGCTGTTCTGGCCGGACCCGAACCTCACCACCACCCGCGAGAAGATGGCCCAGGGCACCCTCGGCGCGTACGTCCAGTCCTTCCCGTCGTTCCTGGTGGACGTGAAGACGTACAGCTTCCCGTTCGGGATCATCATGCCGTTCGCCGCCAAGGCGGGTGTGACCCCGCACTTCTACTACGGGCTCGGCTCGGTCGGTTACACCGCGATCAACAAGAAGGCCGACAAGAAGCGTCTTGAGATGCTGCTGAAGGTCCTGGACTACCTCGCCGCGCCCTTCGGCACGGAGGAGCGGCTGTTCCTCGACAACGGCATCGAGGGCACGCACTTCAAGCGCACCGCGAAGGGTGACGTCACGCTCACCGACAAGGGCAACGCGGAAGCCGTCACCACGGGCATGCCGGTGTCCTTCCTGGCCAACGCGCCGGAGTACCTCTACCTGCCGGGCCAGGCCGATCTGACGCGCCGTATCCACGACTGGCAGAAGAAGCTGATCGCGATGGCCGTGATCAACCCGACCGTCGGTCACTACTCCGACACCTACGCCAGCAAGGGCGCGTCCCTGACGCAGGGCGTGAACGACGGGATCAAGGACATCGTCGCGGGCCGCAAGCCGATCTCCGCGTACGACGGACTGGTGCGCACCTGGCGCTCCGGCGGCGGCGACAAGATCCGCCGCGAGTACGAGAAGTCCATCGAGATGACCAGCAAGTGAGCACCCGTACAACCGCCGCCCCCGGGCGGCCGAGGAGCACCATGCAAGACCTCCGTATCGGCGTGATCGGCCTCGGCCTGCGCGCCAACCTGGCCGACGCGGCCCACCGCCCGGGAGCCGGGTCCGTCGTCGCGGCCGTCGCCGACACCGATCCCGCGGTGCGGGCCAAGGTGGCCGACCGGTTCACCGGAGCGGTCGCGGTCGAGGACTACCGCACGCTGCTCGACGACGCCACCATCGACGCGATCATCGTGGCTACCCCCGACGACACCCACGAGGCCGTCGCCTGCGACGCGTTGCGTTCGGGCAAGGCCGTGTACGTCGAGAAGCCGCTCGGCATCACCGTCGAGCAGTGCGACACGATCCTGCGCACCGCGTACGAGACGGGCACCCGGCTGTACGTCGGCCACAACATGCGGCACATGGGCGTGGTGCGGCTGATGCGCGACATCATCGCGCGCGGCGACATCGGTGAGCCCAAGACCGTGTGGGTACGGCACTTCGTGTCGTACGGCGGCGACTACTACTTCAAGGACTGGCACGCCGACCGCACCCGCACCACCGGGCTGCTGCTCCAGAAGGCCGCGCACGACATCGACGTGGTGCACTGGCTGGCCGACGGCTACACGCAGCGCGTCAACGCCATGGGCGACCTGATGATGTACGGCGACCTGCCGCGCCGGGAGCCGGGCACACCCCGTCCCGACGGCTGGCTGCGGGAGTTCGACTGGCCGCCGGCCACCCGCAAGGACCTCAACCACGTGGTGGACGTCGAGGACGTGTCCGTCATGAACATGCGGCTGGACAACGGTGTGATCGCCGCCTACCAGCAGTGTCACTTCAGCCCGGACTACTTCCGCAACTACACGGTCATCGGCACCGAAGGCCGGCTGGAGAACTTCGGTGACCGGCCGGGCGACGAGGTCAAGGTCTGGAACACCGGGCCGACCGGCTACCGGGCCGACGCCGACGCGGTCTACAAGGTGCCGGAGTCGAAGGGCTCGCACGGCGGGGCCGACGAGCGGATCATCACGGAGTTCTGCCGGTTCGCCCGGGAGGGCGGGGCGACCGACACGTCGCCGGTCGCCGCCCGGATGAGCGTGGCCGCCGGTGTGATGGCCACCCAGTCGCTGCGTGAGGGCGGTACGCCCTACGACGTGCCGCCGCTCGCCCCGGAGCTGATCGCCTACTTCGCCGCGGGCCAGCAGCGGGACTGACGGTCTCGGCGATGACACGTGGCGGGCGGGGCCGCAGGGGCCCCGCCCGCCGTTCACACGGCGATGACCTCGACGCCCGCGTCGGTGAAGAGATCCGTCATCGACTGGCTGATGAAGCTGTCCGTGACCAGGATGTCCACCTGATCGGTGGTGCAGATCCTGGCGAAGGCGCGCATGCCGAGCTTCGTGGAGTCCGCCGCGACCACCACGCGCTCGGCACGCTCGCACAACAGCCGGTTGATGCCCGCCTCGTCCTCGTGGTGCGCCGCCGCTCCGTGCACCACGTCGAAGCCGTTCACCCCGAGGACGGCGGTGTCCATGGTGATCTGGCCGAGGACGCCGTTGGCGAGCGGCCCGGTGAGTTCGTACGACTGCGGGCGGGCCACTCCACCGGTCACCACGATCTTGAACTGGGGCCGGATGGCGAGCTCGTTGGCGATGTTCAGCGCGTTGGTCACGACGGTGAGCGCCGGAGTTCCCGCCGACAGGTCGGGGCGGACGGCGAGCGCGCGGGCGACTTCCGTCGTCGTGGTGCCGCCGGTGAGGCCAACTGCCTCGCCCGCGGTGATCAGTTCGGCGACTGCCTGCGCGATACGCTGCTTCTCCGATGCGCGGCGTGCCGTCTTGTAGCGCAGCGGGAGTTCGTAACTGACGCCGTGCACGACGGCGCCACCACGGGTGCGCACCAGCATCTGCTGCTGGGCGAGTTGGTCGAAATCACGCCGGATGGTGGCGGCCGACACGTCGAGCGCGAGGGCGGCAGCCTCGACATCGAGACGGCCCTGTTCGACGAGCAGCTCAAGGAGTGCCTTCCAACGCGCGTCGCGGGACTGGGACATCTCTCGCACTCTCCTCTTCGGTGGAACGATGCGACCCTAACCCAGAATCGCATAGTGCTTGATTGTGCTTGAAACAACGCAGTATCTTGCAGAAATAAACATTGACCTGAGGGGTGGAATCCAGACATGAGCCATGTCCAGAACGAGCTGTCCAGTCAGCCCGAGTGCTGGGAGCGCGCTGCGGCGCTGGCCGGAAGCCAGGCGGCGGCTCTGCCGTCCGCCGGTGAGCGCGTCGCGATCGTCGGCTGCGGAACCTCGTGGTTCATGGGGCAGGCCGTGGCCGCGCTGCGCGAGGGGTCGGGCCAGGGCGAGACCGACGCCTTCGCGGCGTCCGAATTCCCCTTCAACCGCAGCTACGACCGCGTCATAGCGCTCAGCCGCTCGGGTACCACGACCGAGGTGCTCGAACTCCTCGCCAAGGTGCGCGGCACGTCCCGTACGACCGCGATCATCGGTGACCCCAAGACCCCCGCGATCGACGCCGCCGACGACGTCGTCGTCCTCGAATTCGCCGACGAGCAGTCCGTCGTCCAGACCCGGTTCGCCACCACCGCGCTCACGCTGCTCCGCGCCCACCTCGGCCTGCACACCGACGCCGTCGTGGCCGACGTGCGGACCGCGCTCGCCGAGCCGCTGCCCGAAGGGCTGGTCGACTGCTCGCAGTTCACCTTCCTCGGCCGCGGCTGGAGCAACGGCCTCGCGCAGGAGGCCGCGCTGAAGATGCGCGAGGCCTCGCTGTCCTGGACCGAGGCGTACCCCGCCATGGAGTACCGCCACGGCCCGATCAGCATCACCACCGAGGGCACCGCGACCTGGATGTTCGGCGAGACCCCCGAGGGCCTGGAGGAGCAGGTCCGCTCCACCGGCGGCATGTGGGTGGCCGGCGGTCTCGACCCGCTCGCCGAGCTCGTCCGGGCGCAGCGCCTGGCCGTCGCCATCGCGGCGGCCCGCGGTCTCGACCCGGACTCCCCGCGTCACCTCACCCGTTCCGTCATCCTCGACGAGGGCTGAGCGATGCCCCTCGCCGAGAGCGGGACGCTGGTCGCCGACGCCGCCGCCCGGCGCGGCGCGGTGGCCGCGTTCAACATCATCACGCTGGAGCACGCGGAGGCGGTGATCGCCGGGGCCGAGGCCGCCGGTGCCCCGGTCATCCTCCAGATCAGCGAGAACGCGGTGAAGTACCGGCAGGGGCAGCTGCTTCCGCTGGCGCGCGCCGCGGCCGAGGCGGCGCGGCTCGCGGCCGTGCCCGTCGCGCTGCACCTCGACCACGTGAAGAGCGACGCCCTGCTGCGGCAGGCGGCCGACGCCGGGTTCAGCTCGGTGATGTACGACGCCGCGCACCTCCCGTACGCGGAGAACCTGGCCGCGACCCGGAACGCCGCCGAGTGGGCGCACTCCCACGGACTGTGGATCGAAGCCGAGTTGGGCGAGGTCGGTGGCAAGGACGGCGCCGCACCGCTGGACGCGCACGCACCGGGCGCGCGTACCGAGCCGGAGGAGGCCCGCGCGTTCGTGGCCGACTCCGGGGTGGACGCGCTGGCCGTGGCGATCGGCAGCTCGCACGCGATGACCTCGCGTACCGCCGTGCTCGACCACGACCTGCTCGGCCGGCTGCGGAAGGCCCTCGACGTACCGCTGGTGCTGCACGGCTCCTCCGGTGTGCCGGACGCCGAACTCTCCGCGGCCGTCACCGGCGGCATAGCCAAGGTCAACATAGGTACGGCCCTGAACATCGCGATGACCACCGCGATCCGGGAGGTCCTCACCGCCCGCCCCGAGGCGGTCGACTCGCGGACGTACCTCAAGGCCGGGCGGCAGGCGATGGCCGAAACGGTCACCGGGCTGATCACGCTGCTCGGAGCCGCGACCGCGGCGTAGTGCCGGGGCCGCGAACCGTTCAAGGGGTTCCGTGGACCGTGCCCTGAAGCGCCGGACGGGCTGATTCCGCAGCCCGTCCGGCGCTTCTTCAGTCCGTGCGGTGCTTGAGGGCAGCACGTCCGGCCGCGGTCCACAGCGCCGGGACCAGGGTGCCGGCCGCCGCCGCGACCGTCACCGTCAGCGCGATCACCGCGTACTGGGCCGGCGGCAGGTACGGAAGGGTGCCCGCCACCGACAGCCCGAACGCCACCAGCGGGACCGCCGCCACCACCGTGCCGATCAGCAGGCCCGCGACCGCGATCAGCGCCGTCTCCGCCATCAGCATCCGGACGAGCTGCGACCGCCGGGCGCCGATCAGACGCAGCAGGGCGAGTTCCGGGCGGCGTCCCACGGTGATCAGCACCAGTGTGCTGATCACGGAGAGCACCGTGAACCCGCCGATCACCCCCACACCGACCACCAGCAGCCCCTGCCGGTCGGGCGCGGGGACCGGCCGCACATCGGCCGCGGCCGTCGCACGGAGCCGGAACCCGGTGTACGGGGCGAGCGCGGCCCGCACCGCGTCCGCGTCCGACGTGACGTCGAGCGCCACCAGGATGTGATGGTCGCGCGGCGCCGACATGTGCGCGGCGAGCTGGTCGTGCGGGAGCAGGAAGTCGCCCACGCCCAGGGCGCGTTCGTAGACCGCCACCACCCGCAGCCGGGCCTCGGTTCCGTCGCCGTACCGCAGCCGCACGGTCGAGCCGGGACGGACGCCGAGTTCGTCCGCGCGGTCCTTGCCGACGGCCACGGTGTCCCGGCCCGTCAACCGCGCCGGATCACCGGCGGTCACCCCCGGATCGAGCAGCGAGGTCAGCCCCTCGGCCGTCACCCCCTGGACCGGTACGCGGTCCAGCACCGGGTCGCCCGCCGAACGGTGTGCCAGGACGACCGTGCTGTGCAGCACACCGGTGGCCGCCCGCACACCCGGCGCGTGCCGCACGGCCGTCGCCGCGCCCACCGGCAGCCCGGCGGGCGGCCCGTCGACGGTCAGACCGGCCCGCACCGCAGCCGCCGCACCGGCATCGGTGGCCCGCTCCAGCGTGGTGCCCGCCGACAGCTGTACGCAGACGAAGGCGACCACCAGCACGATCGGAGTCAGCGCCGCCCCCAGCCTGCGGGCGTGCGCGGTCAGCGCCGAGGCCGCGAGGAACCCGGCGGGCCCGCCCGAGCGGCGCAGCGGCGCGCCCAGGACCCGGGTGACCGTGCGGGCGATGGCCGGGCTGAGCAGCGCGACCGCGACGACCAGCCCGAGCGCGGAGGTGGACGCGGCGGCAGCGGCGAGCTGGCCGCTCTGCAGCGTGGCCGTACCGGCCGCGCCGAACCCCACCACGGCCATCACCAGCCCGGCGCCCAGCCGGAACCGGCCCGGCTCGCCGGGCTCCGCCGACGCCGCCGAACTCATCGCCTCCGCGGGCCGCACGGCCGTCACGGCACGCGCCGCGAGCGCCGCGACCGGGCGCGCGGCGGCCACCACGAGCACGGCGGCGGCGAGCGGCGCGGCGAGGAACAGCCACGGCGGCGCGGGCAACGGCAGTGACGCAGAGGTGAGTTGGTGCCGCAGCAGCAGCCCCAGCGGCACGGACCCGACCGCCCCCGCGCCGGCCGCGGCCGGCGCCACCCGCATCACCTCGTGCCCGACGGCGGCCCTGAGCTGCCGGGGCGTCGCACCGACGGCCCGCAGCAGGGCCAGTCCGGGCAGCCGCTGGTACACGGCCTGCGAGATCGTGGCGGCGATGACCAGCAGCGCGACCATCACCACGGTGGAGGCGATCGACGCCAGCAGGGCCAGCAGGTCGTCCCGGTCCCCGAGCGCGCCCAACTGCTCGGCCACGCCCCGGCCCGCACCGGTCAGGACCCGGACCGAACCGTCGGGCAGCGCCGCGCGCAGCGAGTCGTGCAGCGCCCCGGTGGACACACCGGGCTCGGCGATCACGCCGATGGCGTCCACCGTGCCGGGGTGCCCGGCCAGCGCGCTCAGCCGGTGCTCCGTGAAGAAGACGGCGGGGGAGCCGGAACGGTGCGCGGAGGCCAGACCGGAGACGGTGTAGGGCCGCGCCGGTCCGTCGATCTGGAGCCGGACGGTGCCGCCGACCCGGACACCGTGCGCCAGCGCCGTGTCCAGCACCACCTCGTCCGGACCGGTGGGAGCACGGCCCGCGGTCAGTCCGTACGGAGTGAGCGCCGCCGAGGGCCAGGAGCGGCCCACCGCGGGACGCCCGCCCGGCAGGGTCAGCGGGACCGAGTCGTCCGCCACCGCGCGGGCCACCCCGTGGGCGCCCCGCACCTCGGCGAGTACCGCACGGCTGAGCCCGGCCCGCTCGGGCAGATACGCGGTCGCCGTCTTCGGCTTGCTGCCCCACGGTTTCGCCGTGTACGAGATCCGCTGGTTCGCCGCCACCACCGCGTCCGCCGCCCCGTACCGCTCCACCGGAGGCTGCGCCACCAGCAGCGATCCGATCACGATGGCGAAGGCCCCCAGCAGGGTGCCCGCGAGCGCCACCGCGGCGAACACCGCGGCCCACGCCCGGCGGTGGGCCTTGAGCGAGCGCGCGGCGAGGAAGACCGAGGCCCGCCGGATCCCCTGGCGCGTCTCCTTCGGTGTTCTCGTCCGCGGCGCTCCGTTCTCCGCTGTGCTGGTCACAGCAGCTTGCCGCCGTCCATCGTCAGGACGGTGTCCGCCCAGTTCGCGGCCGTGGGGTCGTGCGTGACCATGACGACCGTGCGGCCGTCGGCCCGCACCGCGTCGCGCAGCAGACCGAGCACCAGGACCGCCGACTCCGGATCGAGCGAGGCCGTCGGCTCGTCCGCGAAGATCACGTCCGGGCCGGTGACCAACGCCCGTGCCACCGCGACCCGTTGCTGCTGGCCGCCCGAGAGCCGGTGGGGCGCGTCGGTGTCCCGGTCGGCGAGACCGACCCGCGCCAGCAGCCGCCTGCCGCGCTCCCGGATGCCGGGCGCGGAGGGATTCGCCCCGGCCAGCACCAGCGGAAGCACCACGTTCTCGCCGACACTCAGCGAGTCCACCAGATTCAGCGCGTGCGACTGGAAGACGAACCCGACCCTGTCCCTGCGCAGCCGCGTCAGGGCGGTCTCGCTCAGCGCCCCCAGATCCGTACCACCGATGCGTACCGTCCCCGAAGTCGGCCGGTCCAGGCCGGCGGCGCACTGCAGGAAGGTGGACTTGCCCGAACCCGACGGCCCCACCACCGCGGTGAAACTCCCCGCCGGGACCGTACAGCTGACCCCGTCGAGGGCGGCTGTCTCCCGACCGGCCTCCCGGCCGTAGACCCGGCTCACCGATTCCAGCGTCAGCATGTGCACCGCTCCTTCGCCCTACGTACATGACCTGCGAAAACGGTAGGTACGGCGGGTGCGTGCGCGCCAGGGAGCGCGCTCCCGGACGGGGGTTCAGCCAGCTCCACCACGGAGGCGGGTGCGGACCGTAGCGCGCGTGGGCCGCCGGGCCCGTACCGTGGCGGATCATGAGCACCGCACCGGCCGACCGCACCCCGCTGACGGCGGCGATCCTGCGTGCCGGGGACGCCTCGCGCTACCTGCTCGTCGGGCTCGCGGTCGCGCTGGTCTGTTACGTGAGCCTCTTCGGGGTCGCCGCCGCGCTGCTCTTCGCCCTGATCGCCATCGGGCTGCCCGCCTGGCCCGAGGTGGTGAAGCTGCTGAGGAAGCTGGCGCAGGCCGAACGGCGGCGCGCGGCACGGCGGTTGGGGACTGCGGTGCCGGAACCCGCGCGGTACCTGCCGTTGGAGGGCGAGACCGCGGTGCGGGTACGGCTGGCCCTCACCGACCCGGCGACCTGGCGGATCGTGCGCTGGCTGGCCGTCCAGACGGTCCTCGGGATGATCTTCGGATACGCCACCCTGATCGTCTGGCCGGTGGCCCTGCTCGTGGACGGGATCCATCTGAGCGTCATGCACCTCGTCGACCGGCGCCGCACCGACGAGTACGGCACCGAACCCCCGGCACGCAAGGGCCTGGTGCTGCGGTGGCTGCCCGAACTCGCCGACCTGGCAGCCGCGTGGACCCGCGATCTGCTCAGGCCGGGGCCGCCGCCCACCGGGATGGCCGAGCGGATCACCCAGCTGACAGAGAGCCGGGCCGGGGCCGTCGAGGCGCACGGCGCCGAACTGCGCCGTATCGAACGGGACCTGCACGACGGGGCGCAGGCCAGGATCGTCGCACTCTCGATGCGGATCGGACTCGCCAAGCAACTGCTCGACCGCGACCCGGAAGTGGCGCGGCAACGACTCGACGAAGCACAGGACGGCGCCGAGGAGGCACTCGCCGAGCTGCGCCACGTCGTACGCGGCATCCACCCGCCGGTGCTCACCGACCGCGGACTGGCAGGCGCGGTACGGGCCCTGGCGGCCGGGGTGACCGTCCCCGTCGAGGCGGACCTCGACGGGGTCGACGACGGCCGCAGGCTGCCCGCCGCGATCGAGGCAGCCGCCTACTTCGTCGTCGCCGAGGCGCTCACCAACATCAGCAAGCACAGCGGGGCGACCACCGCGACGGTACGGATCGCCCGCGGACCGGGCGTGCTCCGGGTCCACATCGGCGACGACGGGTGCGGCGGCGCCGACGAGGGCGCCGGCAGCGGACTGGTGGGGATCAGACGGCGGGTCGCCGCGCTGGACGGCACCACCCGTATCGTCAGCCCCACCGGGGGGCCGACGGAGATCGAGGTGGAGCTGCCGTGCGCGTCGTGATCGCTGAGGACAATGCGCTGTTGCGGGAGGGGCTGACGCTGCTGCTGACGTCCTCGGGGCACGAGGTCGTCGCGGACGCGGCCACCGGGCCCGAGATCCTGCCCGCCCTGCTGGAACACCGCCCCGACGCGGCGGTCCTGGACGTACGGCTGCCGCCGTCGTTCCGCGACGAGGGGCTGCGGGCGGCGCTCGCCGCACGCGTGGAACTGCCCCGGCTGCCGATCCTGGTGCTCTCGCAGTACGTCGAGGAGACCTACGCGGCGGAGCTGCTGGCCCAGGGCGCGCAGGGCATCGGCTATCTGCTGAAGGACCGGGTGGGCCGGGTCGACCAGTTCCTCCAGGCCCTCGAACGGGTCGCCGCGGGAGGGACCGCGCTCGACCCGGAGGTGGTGACGCAACTGCTGACCAGGAAGTCGGCCGCGCGTCCGCTGCAGAGCCTCACCCCGCGCGAACGGGAGGTGCTGGAACACATGGCCCAGGGCAAGGCGAACGGCACCATCGCCGCTGAACTGACGGTCACCGAGCGGGCGGTGAGCAAACACATCGGCTCGATCTTCGCCAAGCTCGGACTGCCGCCGGACGACGGCTCGGTGCACCGGCGGGTACTGGCGGTACTGGCCTATCTGGAAGGGAACGCCCCGCAGTAGGTCCTGATCCGGCCCCGACGCCCGACGCCCGACGCCCGACGCCCGACGCCCGTCACCCCGGCCCCGATGCCCGTCCCCCGGCCCCGGCGCCCGTGCCCCGGTCCGGCCGCTACTTCAGCCGGGCCACGGCCCACTTCGCCTCCTGGGCCAGCATGCCGAGGTTGCGGTGGGCGGACTTGCTCATCCCGGCGTGCAGCTCGCCGGCGACGGCCAGCGCTTCCGTGGCCACGGTCGCGAGCCCCGCCCCGGCCGCCGCGAGCGCGATCTCGAAGGACTCGGCGGTGACCAGCGTCCCCAGCCCGAGGCGCCGCCACGGCCGGTCGGACCCCTCCGCGTCAAGAATCTCCGGGACCCGCCGCAGCGTCTCCCAGGCGCCGGCCGGATCGCCCGAACGCCGCTGGAGCCCGGCGAGCCTGCGGTACGCCGAAGCCCGGTCCCAGGGCCGGTCCTGGAGCGAGGCGTATCCGGACTGGGCGCGTGCCGCCTGGAAGTGGTCACCGAGCGCTTCGAGTTCGACGCTCAGTGCGCGCAGCAGATCGGCCTGCGGCCCGGTGTCGTCCAGGATGCGCAGCAGCGCCACCCGGGCCGCCTCGGTCCGGCCCTGCCGCGCGGCGAGCCGGATCCAGGTCAGCTCCGGCTCGCGCGCGGGGTCCTCGCCGTACAGCGCGCCGTCCACCCCGCGCGCCCACTCGGCCAGCGCCTCCGGCCGCTCCGGGAATCCGTCCGGACCCCACCGGAGCGCGGGCTTCGCGGTCCGGACCTGGCCCAGCAGCGGCAGGTCCTCCGCGCGGCCGTGCAGAGCGACCAGGACCGCCGCGAGCCGCAGCTCCTCGCTGCGCTCCGGGTCGGCGGCCTCGGCCGCCAGCAGCCGCCGCAGCAGCGGCAGATCGCGGTCCTGCCGGTCGAACTGCGCGGCGCGCAGCACCGCGGCCCGCCGCCCGCCGTCCTGCTCCGCATCGGCCCAGCCCGCGGTCGACTCCCGCAGCAGGGCCAGGTCCGCCCGACCCGCCGCCAGGACCGTCTCCCGCAGTGGCGGGCGCGGATGCGGATCGAGCCGGGCGTAGGCAGGCCCCTCCGCGGAGTTGAGCAGCAGATGGTCCGGTTCGGTACGGAGCAGGGCCGTGTGCAGCCGGGTGATCAGTTCGACGGGGGAGCGGGCGGGAAAGCCGAGCGCGGCGCGCAGTTCGGCCCGCCGGGTATCCAGGTCCGGTATGTACGCACGGATCTCCGCCTCCGCACCGGCCACCGCCGCCAGCAGCTGATCCGCGTCCGCGGTGGGGGAGAGATGCAGCAGACCGTGCCAGCCGGGCAGCCCGACCAGCACCTCCAGCGCCTCGTCCAGACTGTCGCCGATCAGCCCGGCCTCACCCTCGGACGAGGCGTAGAGCACAGGTCCGCCGCCGCACACGAAGTACGTACCCCCGGTGCCGTCACCGGCCACCGGCTCCAGCGAGGCCCCCGACGCCAGCCGGACCGCCTCGACGTGCTCGGCCCCGGACAGGTCGAATTCGAACGGGTAGGCAGCCACGTCGGCCAGCGCGGGCTGCGCCCTCAGGAGGTCGATGGCACGTCCGTAAACCGTCATAGGGGAAACGTAACAGCCATGTCGGACATGACCCTCACGCCGGTTGCAACAGGTCCCACCGGTTCCCGTACCGGCGGTATTCGGTCGAGCACGCGACGCCCGAGCCGGGAGAGGCATCCGCAGGAGTGCCCCCGGGAGGGACAATGCCCCCATGACTCCGCCGACTCCGCAGCACCTCCTGGACCGCGCCCGGCGGCTCGCCGGTACCGGAGAACGGCGGATCCTCGGCATCGCGGGCCCGCCCGGCGCCGGGAAGTCCACCCTCGCCGCCCGGCTCGTCGAGGCGCTCGAAGGCCGCGCCGTGCTCGTCCCGATGGACGGGTTCCACCTCGCCGGAACCGAACTGCGCCGCCTCGGCCGCGCCGACCGCAAGGGTGCCCCGGACACCTTCGACGAGGCCGGGTACGTGGCCCTGCTCACCCGGCTGCGGACGCCCGACGGCGACACCGTGTACGCCCCCGCCTTCGACCGGGCGCTGGAGGAGCCGGTCGCCGGATCGGTCGCGGTGCCGCCCGGCGTGCCGCTCGTCGTCACCGAGGGGAACTACCTGCTGCACTGGCCGCGCGCGCGTGCCCTGCTCGACGAGGCGTGGTTCCTGGCCCCCGACAGCGACGAGCGCGTCCGCCGGCTCGTCGAACGGCACATCGCGCACGGCAGGAGCCGCGAGGCGGCCGAGGCCTGGGTGCACCGCTCGGACGAGGCCAACACCCGGACCGTCGAGCGCACCAGGGACCGGGCCGACCTGATCGTGTCGCATCTCTGAACGGCGCCCGGCAGGATGGGGCCATGCCCACCGAACCCGTACCGTTCACCGCCGACGACTACCGCGCCCGGATGGCCCGTGCCGCACGGAGCGCCGCGGACGCCGGACTCGCCGGAGTGCTCGTCGCCCCCGGCCCCGACCTCGTCCACCTCACCGGTTACCGGCCGACCGCGGCCACCGAGCGGCTGACCATGCTGGTCCTCGCAGCGGGCCAGGACCCGGTCCTCGTCGTACCGACGCTGGAGGCCGCGGACGCCGAGCACGCCGTCGGCGCGCCCGCCCTCACCCTGCTGGACTGGACCGACGGCAAGGACCCCTACGCGCTCACCGCGTCGCTGCTCGGCGCGGACGGCCGGTTCGCGGTCAGCGACAACGGCTGGGCGATGCACCTGCTGGGGCTCCAGCGGACCCTGCCCGACAGTTCCTACGTGTCGCTGACCGAGGCCCTGCCGATGCTGCGCGCCGTGAAGGACGCGCCGGAACTGGAGCGCCTCGAAGCGGCGGGAGCGGCGGCCGACGCGACGTACGAGGAGATCCTCGAGGTCCGCTTCTCCGGACGCCGGGAGACGGACATCGCCGCCGAACTGGCCGCGCTGCTGCGGAAGTTCGGCCACTCCCAGGTGGACTTCACGGTCGTCGGGTCCGGCCCCAACGGCGCCAACCCGCACCACGAGGCGGGCGAGCGGGTCATCGAGGCCGGCGACATGGTCGTACTCGACTTCGGTGGCCTCAAGCACGGCTACGGCTCCGACACCTCCCGTACCGTGCACGTCGGCGAGCCGAGCGTCGCCGAGCAGCGGGTGCACGACGTCGTACGCGAGGCGCAGCAGGCCGGCTGCGACGCCGTACGGCCCGGAGCCGCCTGCCAGGACATCGACCGGGCGGCCCGCGCGGTCATCACCGAGGCCGGTTACGGCGAGCAGTTCATCCACCGCACCGGTCACGGCATCGGTGTCACCACCCACGAGCCGCCGTACATGATCGAGGGCGAGGAGCAGCCGCTGGTCCCCGGCATGTGCTTCTCCGTCGAGCCGGGCATCTATCTCCCCGGCCGCTTCGGCGTACGGATCGAGGACATCGTCACGGTCACCGAGGACGGCGGGCGGCGGCTGAACACCACCCGGCGCGAGATGGCGATCGTCGAGTAGGCGAGCAGCCCCCGCCCGCCGTCCTCATGAATCGGCGATCACCACACAGGACTCGGGCGGCAACAGCAGCACCCCGTCGGCGCCCGGCGGCCGGACCGGCTCCCAGGAGGCCAGGATCCGGCCGTCGCGTCCGTTCAGCGGGATGTGCGCGGGCTCCTTGCCGAGGTTGACGGCGATCCGCAGATCGCCCCTGCGCAGCGCCAGCCAGCGCGCGTCCTCGTCGTGGGCGACCTTGACGGACGCCAGGTCCGCGTCGACCAGATCGGGCTGGGTACGGCGCAGCGCGACCAGTTCGCGGTACCAGTCGAGCAGCCGCGCGTGGTGCCCGCCCGCCGGCTCCGACCAGTCCAGGCAGGAGCGTTCCCGGGTGGCCGGGGACTGCGGGTCGGGGATGTCGTCCGCAGCCCACCCGTGCGCGGCGAACTCCCGGCGCCGGCCGCCCCGTACGGCCTCGGCGAGCTCCGGATCCGAGTGGTCGGTGAAGAACTGCCAGGGGGTGTCCGCCCCCCACTCCTCGCCCATGAACAGCATCGGGGTGAAGGGCCCGGTGAGCACCAGTGTCGCCGCGCACGCCAGCAGACCGGGCGACAGGGTGGCCGAGAGCCGGTCGCCGAGCGCGCGGTTGCCGATCTGGTCATGGGTCTGGGCGTAGCCGAGGAAGCGGTGCGCCGGAGTCGTCGCCCGGGGCACCGGGCGGCCGTGCGTCCGGCCGCGGAAGGTCGAGTACGTACCGTCGTGGAAGAAGACGCGGGTCAGCGTCTTGGCGAGGGCGGCCAGCGGCGCTTGCGCGAAGTCGGCGTAGTAGCCGTGGGATTCACCGGTCAGCGCGGTGTGCAGGGCGTGGTGGAAGTCGTCGTTCCACTGGGCGTGCACCCCGAGACCGCCCGCCGCGCGCGGTGTCGTCGTCCGCGGATCGCACAGATCGGACTCGGCGATCAGGAAGAGCGGCCGGTCCTGCTCGGCCGCGAGGACGTCGGTGGCCGCTGACAGTTCCTCCAGGAAGGTCAGCGCCCGGGTGTCGGCGAGCGCGTGGACCGCGTCCAGCCGCAGCCCGTCCAGCCGGTAGTCCCGCAGCCAGGCCAGCGCGCTCCCCAGCAGATAGGCACGGACCTCGTCGGAACCGGGTGCGTCGAGATTGACCGCCGCGCCCCACGGGGTGTGATGGGCCTCCGTGAAGTAGGGACCGAAGGCGGGCAGGTAGTTGCCGGAGGGGCCCAGGTGGTTGTGGACCACGTCGAGGACGACTCCCAGCCCGTGCGCGTGGGCCGCGTCGACGAAGCGCTTCAGCCCCTGCGGGCCGCCGTACGGCTCGTGCACCGCCCACAGCGAGACCCCCTCGTACCCCCAGCCGTGCCGTCCGGGGAAGGGGCAGACGGGCATCAGCTCGATGTGGGTGATCCCCAGCCGGGCGAGGTGAGCCAGCCGCTGCGCGGCGGCGTCGAAGGTCCCTTCGGGGGTGTACGTGCCGATGTGCAGCTCGTACAGCACGGCCCCCGGCAGCCGCCTGCCGGTCCACTCCTCCCGCCACCGGTACGTGTCGTGGTCGACGACCGCGCTGAGGCCGTCCGGTCCTGCTGGCTGACGGCGCGAGCGCGGGTCGGGCAGCACCGGACCGCCGTCCAGCGAGAAGCCGTAGTGGTCGCCGTCCGCGGCGTCCGCCGTGACGGTCCACCAGCCGTCCCGCAGCGGATCGCGCTCCATCGCCGCATCCTGACCGGCCAACTGGAGCGTGACCTGCTCCTTCTCCGGTGCCCACACCTCGAACAGCACAGAGTCCCCCTCGTCGTCGGAACCGCGACCGGTCGGCTGACTCTCATCTTGGCAAGATCAGGGGCTGGAGCGAGCGCACTCGGGCCATTAGGGTCGCGATCCATGAAGATTCCGTCGTTGCCCACCTTCCCGCCCGGCTTCCTCTGGGGCGCGTCCGCCTCCGCCTTCCAGACCGAAGGCGCGGCCAGAGCAGACGGGAAGGGTCCATCCGGCTGGGACGCCTTCGCCGCACAGCCGGGCCGGATCAAGGACGGCGGGGACGGAACGCGCGGCACCGGTTTCTACGAGCGGTACCGCGAGGACGTGGCCCTGCTCGCCGGACTCGGCGCCGGGGCCTTCCGCTTCTCCGTGAGCTGGCCGCGCGTCGTCCCCGACGGCACGGGCGCCGTCAACGCCGCCGGGCTCGACTTCTACGACCGGCTCGTCGACGACCTGTGCGCGCACGGCATCACGCCCGCGCCGACCCTCTACCACTGGGACACCCCGCTGGCCCTGGAGGAGCGGGGCGGCTGGCTCGACCGGGACACGGCGTACCGTTTCGCCGACTACGCGGGCATCGTCGCCGAACGCCTCGGCGACCGGGTCCCGATGTGGATCACCATCAACGAACCGGCCGAGGTGACACTCCTCGGCTATGCGCTGGGCGAGCACGCCCCCGGCAAGAAGATGCTCTTCGACGCGCTGCCCGCGGCCCACCACCAGCTGCTCGCCCACGGGCTCGCCGTCCGCGCGCTGCGTGCGGCAGGCGCGTCGGACATCGGCATCGCCGTCTCGCACACCCCCGTCTGGACGGCGGGCGACAGCGAGGAGGACCGGTTCGGTGCCGAGCTGTACGACACGGTCTCCAACTGGCTGTTCGCCGACCCGCTCCTCACCGGCGCCTACCCCGACGAGAACTTCGCCGCACTGATGCCGGGCCCGGTCGCGGAGGACCTGGAGATCATCTCGACACCGCTCGACTGGTACGGGGTCAACTACTACAACCCCACCCTGGTCGGCGCGCCCGCCCCGCAGGCGCTCGACTCCTTCGCCGGATTCGACATACCGTCCGAACTCCCCTTCGGCATAAGGGAGATCGAGGGCTACGACCGGACCGACTTCGGCTGGCCGGTGGTCCCCGACGGGCTGCGCGAGATGCTCATCCAGCTGGAGAGCCGCTACGGCGACCGGCTGCCGCCGCTCTACATCACCGAGAACGGCTGCAGCTACGACGGCATCGAGGACCCCCGCAGGATCGCCTTCCTCGACGGCCATCTGCGCTCCCTGCACACCGCCATGTCCGAAGGCGTCGACGTCCGCGGCTACTTCACCTGGTCGCTCACCGACAACTTCGAGTGGATCGAGGGGAACGCCCAGCGCTTCGGCCTGGTCCACGTCGACTACGAGACGATGCGGCGCACCCCCAAGGACTCCTACCACTGGTACCGCGAGGTGATCCGCGGTTCGAAGTCCTGAGACCCACATGGGGGGGTGGACGACGCCGCCCCCCCATGTGCCGGCCGGTCCAGGACAGATCCTAAGCGGACTCGCCGGGCGGCGGATCCCACACCAGGTTGAGCTCGCGTTCGAAGTTGGCGTAGCCCGCCCGCTCGAAGGCCCGTGCCATGGGGACGTTGCCGAGGTCCGTCGCCGCGCGGATGCGCGGCACTCCCTCGGCGGCCAGGATCCGGGTGCCCTCGGCGAGGATCTCGTCGATGTGTGCCCGGCCGCGGTGGCCGGGCAGTACCCCGATGTACGCGATGATCGCGTGGTAGTTGTTGCGCGCGGGGATCACGAAACCGACCGGCTCGCCGTCCGGCAGCTCCGCGATCCGCCACCACTCGCGCGGCGACCGGTACCCCGTCAGCTCCTCGTCGTACTGCTGCTCGGCTGCCGCGCGCGGGCTCAGCCCGGACGCCTGAGCGGCCAGGCTGTGCGCGTCCAGGGTGCCCTCGACGACCCGCGCCATCAACGACACCAGGTCCTCCCGGTCGCGCACCGCACGGAAGACCAGCCGCCCACTCGGTTCCGGGACAGCGGTCCCCGGCGTCCACTCCAGCCGGAGCCGCTCCACCAGCAGCCGCGCCCCCGTCCGTTCCAGGACCCGCGTCCTGGCCTCCACGGTGTCCCTGGCCACCGGGTCCGTCCGCCAGTCCGGCGGTACGTAACGGCCGTACTCGGGGCGTTCGGTACCACCGGGGAAGAGCCGCGCCATGGCCGTCTCCAGCAACTGGAGCCCGGTCTCGCCGCGTTCGGGTTCGGGCAGCGAGTCGTCCAGATCGAAGAAGTCGAGCATGTACGGCGCCGCGCTGCCGGGGCCGGGCGCCCACCAGGCGGCCCGCGCCAGCACGCGGTCACCGCGCAGCGCCACCCACATCCACTCGGGACGGCGCAGACCGTTCGCCAGGTCGTCGGCGAGTTCGTGGTCGAGTACGTACGGCAGCGTACGGAAGAGTGCGAGCTCGTCCGGCCCGGTCAGCGGGCGGATCACCAGCTCGCGGTCGTGCGGTGACGCGGTCAAATCGGCTCCTGGAGGCAGGTGATGTCCGCGGACCGTAACAATCGCCGTCCGTCCCCGTCACACGGATATCGGAAAGCGGGGACCCGTCTGGACACCTCCGGCGGGGCGGCCCGACAATCATCCGTGTGACGTCCTCCTCCGAATCTCCCACGCACGACCCCAGTACCTCTCCCGTCCGGCTCTCCGACGCCGAGCGCGACCGGGTACTCGTCGTGCTCAGGGAGGGCGCGGTGCAGGGCAAGCTGTCGCACGACACCTTCATGCGCCGGATGGAACTGGCCCTCGCCGCCCGCAGGTCCGACGAGCTGGAGGTGCTCACCGCGGACCTGGAACGGGACAGCGGCTGGACGCAGCGGCTGGTGGGCGCGGTGGGCCAGGTCTCGGCCTTCCCGGGGCGGCTGCGCAGGGCCTGGACCGCCGAGCGGCTGCCCAAACTGCTGCTTCCCGCGCCCGGCCCCTATCCGTTGCGCATCGGGCGCGATCCGCTCAACGGCCTGCGGCTGAACCACGAATCGGTCTCCCGGATGCACGCGGAGCTCGGGGTACAGGCCGGGGCGTGGGTGCTGCGCGACCTCGGCTCGACCAACGGGACGACCGTCAACGGGCGACGGGTCACGGGCGCGGTGATCGTGCACGACGGCGACTCGGTCAGCTTCGGGCAGATCCAGTTCCGGCTGTCCTCCGCCTGACCGGCCGGACAGGTCCTGGCTCACCGCTGGTGCAGCCCCCGTCCCGCCAGACCGAGGAAGGTCTCGCCGACCGCCTCGGAGAGCGTCGGGTGGGCGTGGATGTGCTGCGCCACATCGGAGGGTTCGGCGTCCCAGCCGACGATCAGTTGACTCTCGGCGATCATCTCCGAGACATTCGGCCCGACGAGATGCACGCCCAGCACCCGCCCGTTCCGCTCGGCCACGACCTTCACCATGCCGCCCCGGCCGTGCACCATGCCCTTGGCGACCGCTGTCAACGGCATCGTGCCGACCACCACGTCGTGGTCGAGCCCCCGGGCCTCGGCCTCCGTCAGACCGACCGCGGCGGTCTGCGGTGAGGAGTACGTGACCCGGGGCACCGCCGCGTAGTCCACCGGCAAAGTCCGCAGCCCGGCCAGCGTCTCGGCGACCAACAGGCCCTCCGCGAACGACGCGTGGGCCAGCCCGAGCGCGGGCGGCGGCAGCAGATCGCCCACCACGTGGATGCCGGGCACCGCGCTCTCCAGCCGGGACCAGTCGGCGGGCGCCACGAAGCCGCGTCCGTCGGTGGCCAGTCCGGCCGCCGCCAGATCCAGCCCGTCGGTCACCGGCACCCGGCCCACCGCGACCAGCAGCCGCTCGGCCCGCACGGTGCGGCTCTCACCGCGCGCGGTGCGGACCGTGGCCCGTACACCGTCGCCGTCGACGGCCGCGTCCACCAGCCGCGCACCCACCTGCACCTCGATGCCGCGCTTCTTGAGCCCGCCGCTCGCGCGCCTCCGCGATGCCGTCGACGAGTTCGGCGGCGTGCAGCATGGCCTTGCTGGGGATGCAGCCCCGGTGCAGGCACGTGCCTCCGACCTTGTCGCGCTCCGCGAGGACGACATCGAGGCCGAGGGCCGCGGCGCGCAGCGCGGTGGAGTACCCACCGGTGCCGCCGCCGATCACGATCACGTCCGTAACTGTCGCCGCCGTCACCGCTGTTGCTGCCTCTGCCGCTGTCATGGCTCCACCCTCCGGCCGGACCTTGTCATGAGTCCAAGGCAATGTTTGTGTGGAGTCCATGCACAGCTTCTATGGCGGCGCCGGGAACGCGGACGCATGAGCCTGCGACAGATGGAGTACTTCGTGACCGTCGTCGACACGTCCTCCTTCACCCGCGCCTCCGAGCTTCTCCACGTCACCCAGCCCGCGCTCTCCCACCAGATCAAGTCACTGGAGAAGTCCGTAGGCGGACCGCTCCTGGAGCGGCTGCCGCGCGGCGTCCGGCTCACCCCGATGGGCCGCGCCTTCCTGCCGCACGCGCAGCTCGCCGTACGCAGCGCGGTCCAGGCCCGGCGGGCGGCCCGCGCCGCCGCGGGCGCGGAGGGCGGGGAGCTGCACATCGCCACCGTGCACGCCATAGCCGTCGGTGTCCTGCCCGAGGTCTTCGCCCGGTGGCAGCGCGCACACCCGGGCGTCGCGCTCTTCCTGCACGAGTACGCCTCCACCGACGCCCTGGAGGAACAGGTCGAGCGCGGCACCGCGGACCTCGCCGTCGGCCCGTCGCCGCAGTACTGGCCGGGTCCCGTCGTCCCGGTGGGCGAGGAGGAGATCATCGTCGCCGTCCCCTTCGACGACCCCCTCGCCGGGCGCGGCACGGTCGGCCTGACGGAACTGGCCGACCGGACCTGGGTGCGGTGCGCGATGGAACCACTGGTCGAAGGGCAGCTGTTCCTGGACCGGGCCTGCGCGAAAGTGGGCTTCGCACCGCGCACCGCCGTACGGACCGAGCACACCTCGACAGCGGTACGGATGGCGGCGGCGGGCGTCGGGATCACGGCCGTTCCGCTGCACGTGGTGCGGGGCGCGGTCGGCGAGGACTGTGTGGTGCTGCGCGTCGACCCGTCGTGGCGACGCGAGCTGACGGTCTTCTCCCGCGTCGCGCTGACCGGCGCGGCAGCGGCCTTCACCGAGCTGCTGCGCACCACGCGGTCACCCGTTCGGGCGCACGCCGACTGCGTGGCCGGGCCTCCGGTGGTCCGCTGAGAGGAACAGCGCCGCGCGGCGGGGCACCGAGACCGGGCGGGTGACACGATGACCGCTGATCCGGCCGCCGAGGAGTCCGCTCCGGTGCCGGTGCGTCCGGCTGAGGGACCAGCCGCCCCGCAGTGTTCCCTCGCCGCCGCCCCCGACCCGTACCCGCTGTACCGCACGTTGCGCGAGCGCCACCCGCCGGCCTACGACCCGCACCTCGGCGCCTGGCTGGTCAGCCGGTACACCGATGTCGTCGGCGCGCTCCGTGACGCGCGCCTGGGCCGCCCGCGCTCCGTCTCGTGCTGCGAACCGGGCGACGACCGGTGCGGGGCCCCGCACCTCCTCGCCCCGCGGGCGGTCCGTGAGCATGCCACGGGCGCGTTCCGGGAGATCGCCGAGCGGACCGCGTACGTCCTGGCCAGCCGGCTCGCCCGCCGCCCCGAGGCCGACCTGGTCGCCGAGTTCTGCCGTTGGCTGCCGTCCGGAGTGGTCGCCACCGCCGCCGGGCTGCCCTACGACGCGCTCGCCCGCGGGGACCGCGGCCTGCCGCCCACCCGTACCGGACCCGGGCGGCGCGGGCGGGGCGGGCCCGGCACCGCCGCGCTGGCGGGTCTCCTCGCCGACCGGGCCGCCCTGACCGAGAAGGCGCTCGCCTCACTCATCGCCAACCTCCTCGACCACCCCGCGCAGCTGGCGGCCGTCCGGGAGGACCCCGCCCTGATCCCGCGCGCCTGGGCGGAGACGCTGCGCCGGAACCCGCCGGTCCATGTCCTGGTCCGCAGGGCCGTGCAGGACGTACCCCTCGCGGGCGGCACGGTCCCGGCCGGCGCCGCCGTCGGCATCCTGATCGGCTCGGCCGGCCGCGACCACGAACGGTTCGCGGCAGCCGACGACTTCGACCTGTTCCGCCCCGACCCGGGCCGTCTCACCCTCGGCCCGCCCGGCTGTCCGGTGGCCGAGGTGGCCGCGCTCCAGGCGCAGTACGGGCTGCGCGCACTGCTGGACGCGATGCCCGGCCTCCGCTGGGCCGACGGCTTCCGGCCCGTCGAGACCGGGCTGCTCACCCGCGCGCCTCGGGCGCTGTGCGTACGACCCGCTTGAGCAGCGCCACCGGCCGTACGGCGAACAGTTCCCGCACCGCCACCCGGCCGGTGAACTCCCGCTCGGGCGCCAGCAGATCCAGCCACACCCCGGCGGGCAGCGGCAGCTCCGTGTCCCGCCAGCCGCCCGCGTCCGCGAGCCGCAGCGACAGTCTGGTCACCGCGGTGACGACCTCGCCCGAGCGGCAGAACGCCAGACAGTGCGCGGCGGCGGCGCCCTCGGCGGACACCGGTGCGTACGTCCCCGACTCACCGAAGACGTCCGGGAAGTCACGGCGCAGCAGCAGCGCGGTGGTCGTCACCGCGAGCTTCTCGTCCGACGGGTCCACCGGGACCGGAGGACGGCGGTTGTCGGGATCCACCAGCGCCAGGTAGGTGCCCTCGGTGCCCTGGTAGAGGTCCGGCACCCCCGGCATGGTCAGGTGGACCAGGGCCGCCCCGAGCGTGTTGGCCCGTACGTACGGATCGAGCGCGCGCGCGAACCGGGCGACCGCGGAGTACGGAGGCCCCGCGGGCCCCGCCGCCACGAAGTCGGCCACCGCCTGCTCGTACGCCGGATTCTGCTCGGTCCAGCTGGTGTGCAGCCCCGCCTCCCGGACGGACTTCAGCAGCGCGGGACCCAGCCGTTCCGGATCGGGCCGCCCGAAACCGAACGCGGTCTGCCAGGCGATCCACGCCAGATGCGGATCGGGCGCCGGAGTGGTCAGCAGCCCCAGCAGCTCCGCCCACCGCTCGGGGCACTCGGTCAGCACCGCGATCCGCGCCCGGACGTCCGCGCTGCGCTTGGTGTCGTGCGTGGTCAGTACGGTCCCGCTGCCCGGCCAGTCGCGGGCGAGCCGGGCGCAGAACGCGTGGAACTCCGACGGGCTCACCGCGGGCGCCCCCGGATCGCCGCCCACCTCTCCCGCCGACACCAGCGGGGCGTAGCGGTAGAAGGCGGTGTCCTCGACGGACTTGGCGCGCAGCGCGGACGACGTCTGGGCGAAGCGGGCGCAGAAGGCGGCGTGGGCCGGACCGTCGCCCAGCTTGCCGAGCGCCAGGTCCCGTACGACCCCCACGGCCGCCGCCTCCTCCGCCACCGGGAAGGAAGCGGCGGCCTGCCGGACCGTCTCGGGATCCAGCGTGGCCTCGGCGGTGTCCGGCGTGGGCCCGCCCGCCGTCACGTACGGCCGGTACACGGGAAGCCGCACGAGCAGTTCGCGCAGCGCGACCCGCAACGCCCACGGCGCGTGGTCGCGCAGCGCCGGGTCGGCCGCGCAGATCTGCTCCGCCGTACGGACCAGGAACGCCGTCTCGGCCGCCAGTTCATGGGTGAGGACCTTGTACGCGGCCCGGCGCACCGTCGACTCCCAGTACCCGCCGCGATCACCCGAGGGGCCCGCGTAGTCCCGGTAGTGGCGGAGCAGTTCGCCGACGCCTGCGGGGTCGGTGAACAGGCCGTCGATCCGGTGCAGCGCGTCGTAACCGGTCGTCCCGGCGACCGCCCAGTCGGCGGGCAGCCGCTCGTCGCCGGTGAGGATCTTCTCGACGACGGTCCAGCGTCCGGCGGTCGCCTCACCGAGCCGGCGCAGATACGTACCCGGATCGGCCAGGCCGTCCGGGTGGTCGATGCGCAGCCCGTCGATCACGCCGTCCTGCATCAGCTCCAGCACCTTGGCGTGGGTGGCGACGAAGACCGCGGGGTCCTCGACGCGGACCCCGATCAGATCGGAGATGGTGAAGAACCGGCGGTAGTTGAGCTCGGTACGGGCCAGCCGCCACCAGGTGAGCCGGTACCACTGGGCGTCGAGCAGCTCGGGCAGCGGCAGCCCCGAGGTCCCCTCGCGCAGCGGAAACAGATGGTCGTAGTAGCGCAGCATCTCGCCGTCGACCTGCAGCCGGTCCAGCTCGTCGCCGATCCGGTGGCCCAGGACGGGCAGCAGCACCTTGCCGCCGCCCGACTCCCAGTCGATGTCGAACCAGCGGGCGTACGGCGACACGGGCCCCTCGCGCAGGACTTCCCACAGCGGCCGGTTGTAGCGGGGGGACGCGGCCATGTGGTTCGGCACGATGTCCAGGACGAGACCGAGACCGTGCGTCCTGGCGGTGTCCGCGAGCGCCCGCAGCCCCGCCTCGCCACCCAGTTCGTCGCGCACCCGCGCGTGGTCGACGACGTCGTAGCCGTGGGTGGAGCCGGGCACGGCGCCGAGGACCGGCGACAGATGGAGGTGCGAGACACCGAGGGCAGCCAGATACGGCACCGCTTCCCCGGCGGCCGAGAACGGGAACTCCGGCTGGATCTGGAGCCGGTACGTCGCAGTGGGCGTCATGGGAGCGTACGTACCCCGTTTCCGCGACTCCCTGTCACTTTCCGCCCCGACCCGCTCGCCTCTCCTGCCGTACGGGCCTGCCGTACGGGCCGGTCGGACAGGCCGGTCAGGCGGGCCGTTTCAGCACGGTCAGGCTCCGCCCGATCAGCGCCAGCCGGTCACCCGCGTCGACCTTCGGCCCCCGGCCGGGCGGCACACCGTCCTCATGGGCCGTGTCGACGACGACCTCCCACTGCCTGCCGTGGCTCACCGGCACCACGAACTCGATCTCGTCCGCACTCGCGTTGAACATCAGCAGGAACGAGTCGTCGGTGATCCGCTCGCCCCGCGTACCCGGCTCGGAGATGGCGTTCCCGTTCAGGAAGACCGACAGCGCCTTGGCGTGCGCGGCCTGCCAGTCCCGCTGGACCATCTCCTCGCCCTCCGGGGTGAACCAGGCGATGTCGGAGAGGTCGTCATGGGTGCCCTCCACCGGACGCCCGTGGAAGAACCGCCGCCTCCGGAAGACCGGATGCTCCCGCCGCAGCGCCACCATCGCCCGGGTGAAGGCCAGCAGCGAGCTGCGCCCGCCGTCCTCGGAGCGGACCTGCTCGGGATCGGGCCAGTGCACCCAGGCCAGCTCGCTGTCCTGGCAGTACGCGTTGTTGTTGCCGCGCTGGGTACGGGCGAACTCGTCCCCGTGGCTCAGCATCGGCACCCCCTGCGAGAGCAGCAGGGTGGCCACGAAGTTCCGCATCTGACGCTCCCGCAGCTCCAGCACCGCGGGGTCGTCGCTCGCGCCCTCGGCGCCGCAGTTCCACGACCGGTTGTGGCTCTCGCCGTCCCGGTTGTTCTCGCCGTTGGCCTCGTTGTGCTTGTCGTTGTACGCGACCAGGTCGTGCAGGGTGAAGCCGTCGTGGCAGGTGGTGAAGTTGATCGAGGCGAGCGGGCGCCGCCCGTCGTCCTGGTACAGGTCGGACGAGCCGGTGAGCCGCCCGGCGAACTCCGCGAGCGTCCGCGGCTCTCCGCGCCACAGGTCCCGCACGGTGTCGCGGTACTTGCCGTTCCACTCCGTCCACAGCGGCGGGAAGTTCCCCACCTGGTAGCCGCCCTCGCCGACGTCCCACGGCTCGGCGATCAGCTTCACCTGCGAGACCACCGGGTCCTGCTGCACCAGGTCGAAGAAGGACGACAGCCGGTCGACCTCGTGGAACTGGCGGGCCAGGGTGGCGGCGAGGTCGAAGCGGAAGCCGTCGATGTGCATCTCGGTCACCCAGTACCGCAACGAGTCCATGATCAGCTGGAGCACGTGCGGGGAGCGCATCAGCAGACTGTTGCCGGTGCCCGTGGTGTCCATGTAGTAGTGCGGATCGCCGGTCAGCCGGTAGTACGAGGCGTTGTCGAGGCCGCGGAAGGAGAGGGTCGGCCCCAGGTGGTTGCCCTCGGCGGTGTGGTTGTAGACGACATCGAGGATGACCTCGATCCCGGCCTCGTGCAGGGCCCGGACGGCCTGCTTGAATTCGAGGACCTGCTCACCGCGGTCGCCCCACGAGGCGTAGGCGTTGTGCGGGGCGAAGAAACCGATGGTGTTGTAGCCCCAGTAGTTGGAGAGCCCGGTGTCCTCAAGACGGTGGTCGTTGACGAACTGGTGAACGGGCATCAGTTCCAGGGCCGTGACGCCCAGTTCCGTCAGGTGCTCGATGACCGCCGGATGCGCGAGCGCCGCGTACGTCCCGCGCATCTCGTCGGGCAGAGCCGGATGGAGCATCGTCAGGCCCTTCACATGGGCCTCGTAGAGCACGGTCTCGTGGTACGGCGTCCGCGGCAGCCGGTCGTCGCCCCAGTCGAAGTACGGATTGACGACCACCGAGGTCATCGTGTGCGGGGCGGAGTCCAGGTCGTTGCGCGAGTTCGGCCGGCCGAAGTGGTAGCCGTACACCGACTCGTCCCACTTGACCTGCCCGCTCACCGCCTTGGCGTACGGGTCGAGGAGCAGCTTCGCGGAGTTGCAGCGCTGCCCGTTCTCCGGAGCGTACGGGCCGTGCACCCGGAATCCGTACCGCTGCCCCGGCATGATGCCCGGCAGATAGGCATGGCGTACGAAGGCGTCGGTCTCCCGCAGCTCCACCGCCGTCTCTGAACCGTCGTCGTGCAGCAGGCACAACTCGATTCGGTCGGCGGCCTCCGAAAAGACCGCAAAGTTGGTCCCGGCGCCGTCGTACGTGGCACCGAGGGGGTATGTCTGTCCCGGCCAGACCTGCATGGGAAGGACTCTTCCACACTCCGTGCCAAGTCGGGCGTGTCAGCGCCTTCTCGCCACGAACCACTACGAATCCCCTCACCCGGCCGCAACTGTCGTGAGAACGGTCACCACGAATAGGGGAGTTGAGAAAGGAGCCTGTGCAAGCGGCTGCACCGGCTCCCGCCCGCGGAGTACCCTTCCTTGATCGTTGCAGGGGGAGTGAGAGGCGGTACGCGGGTGGGCTCGGGAGGGCTGGAGCTACCCCCAGGTGACCCAGGTCACGACGGGGGCTCCACAGGTGTCTCACCCGGAGCGGTCTCGCTGGCGCGGCCCATGGAGATCGGGGCGGAACTCGACTGGGGAGCGGACGCCTGGAACGAGGTGCGCACCCGGGCCCAGCGGGCCGGGCGCGCCTACATCTGGCTGAACCTCGTGGAGCAGCGGCTCCGCGCGGTGGTGGCCGCTGTGCTGCGCCCCATCTACGAACCGGTGCACGGCGACGACTGGGTGGTCGCCGCGGCGGGCCCGGCCGGTCAGGAGTGGGTGCAGCGTGCCGTCGCCGTACGGGAGGTCTCGCGCCGCAAGGGCTATCTGCTCGACCCGGCCGACGACAACGTGCTCAGCTTCCTCACCCTCCCGCAGCTGCGGGAGCTGATGGTGCAGCACTGGCCGTGCTTCGAGCCGTACTACGACGACCGGCGCGACGTGGAACTGGCTCTGGACGAGCTGGAGGTCACCCGGAACGTCGTCTCGCGCAACCGCGCCCTGTCCCAGGCGGTGCTGGCCCAGGCCGAGCGGGCCTCCTCGCGGCTGCTCGACATCCTGGGGGCGGGTTCCGGCGCGCCCACCGCCGACCGGCTCCCGGTGGACGCCGTCGAGGACCTGGTGGGTGACCGTTACGCGGACGTCGTCAGCGTCCACCCGGACCGGGTCCGCCTCCAGCGGCAGATCCCGGCCGAGGACCTCTTCGGCGGTGCCCGCCGGCTCGACGCGATAGGGATAGGCCTGAACCTCCTCGTCCAGAACTTCTCGGGCCGGCGGCTGATCCGGCTGGCCGAGTCGGGCTGCCGGGTCCGGCTGCTGTTCCTCAACCCGGCGAGCAGCGCCGTGAAGCGGCGCGAGCGGGAACTGGGACTGAAGAAGGGCGAGCTGAGCCGGTCGGTGGAGATGAACATCCTGCACATGCGCCGGGTCCGGTCCCGGCTGCGGGACCCGGGCGCCTTCGAGATCCATGTCTTCGACGAGACCCCGCGTTTCATGGCGTGTCTGGTCGACGGCGACGGATCGGACGGCCTCGCGGTGGTCCAGTCGTATCTGCGCAAGGCCCGTGGCATGGAGGCCCCGGTGCTGGTGCTGCGGGGCGGCGGCCGGGCGGTGGTCCGGCACGGTCAGGACGCCGAGCACGGCCTCTTCGAGACGTACCGCGACGAGTTCGAGTCCGTATGGGCCGATTCCCGCCCGGTCTCCTGACGGAGGGTGCGCCACCGGGTCGCGCCGGGGGCGTTGTCAGTGGCGCATGCGAGGGTGGTTCCCACTTGGGGGAAAGCACCACGAAGGAGGGCCGCCATGAGCTGGCATCGGGGACCGCTGGTCGGCTTCGACCTGGAGACGACCGGCACGGATCCGCTTCAGGCGCGGATCGTGACAGCCGCGATCGTCGAAGTACGGGACGCGGAAGTGGTGCGTCGCCACGACTGGCTGGCCGACCCGGGGGTGCTGATCCCGGCACAGGCGTCGGAGATCCACGGCATCTCCAGCGAGCGGGCGGTGGCGGAGGGCAGGCCGGTGCGGGAAGTGGCCCGTGAGATAGCCGAGGTGCTCGCCGGGTACTGGGCGCTCGGCGTGCCGGTCATCGCGTACAACGCCGCGTTCGATCTGTCGCTGCTCGCCGCCGAGTTGCGCCGGCACGGCCTGCCGTGCCTGGCGGAGGCCGCGCCCGTCATCGACCCGCTCACCATCGACCGGGCCGTCGACCGCTTCCGCCGGGGCAAGCGCACCCTGGAGGCGGCCTGCGGCGAGTACGGAGTGGTCCTCGAATCGGCGCACGAGGCGTCGGCCGACGCGCTGGCCGCGGTGCGGGTGGCGATCGCGATCGCCGAGCGGCATCCGCAGGTCGCCGCGCTGGACCTCGCCGACCTGCACCGCAGTCAGATCGGGTGGTACGCGGACTGGGCCACCGACTTCCAGAAGTTCCTGCGGCGGAAGGGGAACGCGGACGCGGTGGTGGACACGGCCTGGCCGCTGCGCGAGGCGCCGCCGACCGCCGTCCGGGCTCCGGCGGGACCGGCAGCCGGGTCCTGAGCCGTGGACAGGGTCTTGCGGGCAGGTCTCCCGGGCAGGTCTCGGACGGGTCCCGGACGTCCTAGAAGGGGTACCAGCGGACTTCCGGGTCGTTGTCCCGCAGCGAGGCCACCCTCCGGCGGAACTCGGCCAGCGCCTTGGGGTTGGCCGGGGCGTGCTGGGCCACCCAGGCGCAGCTCGCCGTCTCGCGGGCGCCGCGCAGTACCGCGCAGCCGTCCCACTCGCGTACGTCCCAGCCGTAGCCACGGGTGAAGGTGTCGTACGCCTCCGGGGCCAGGCCGTAGCGGTCGCGGGAGAGGGCCATCACGACCAGGTCGTGTTCCCGCAGGTCCGAGGAGAAGGTCTCCAGGTCGACGAGGACCGGCCCCTCGGGGCCGACATGGACGTTCCGGGTCAGCGCGTCGCCGTGGATCGGGCCGGGCGGCAGGTGAGGTGTCAGCACGGCTGCCGCCGAGGCGAACCCGTCACGGCGCTCGCGCAGATAGTCGGCGTCCGCCGGATCGATGGCGTCCCCGGCCAGCCGCAGCCAGCGCTCGACACCGCCGAGGAGCTCGCGCCGGGGGAGCGGGAACGCGGGGGCGGGGAGCGCGTGGACGGCGCGCAGCAGTACGGCGAGGTCGGCGGGCCCGGCCGGGCGGACCGCGTCGGGGAGCCGGTGCCAGAGCGTCACGGGGTGACCGTCGACCAGCCGCGCCTTCGGCTCGGCCGCGCGGACCGCGGGGATGCCCGCCTCCGCCAGCCAGCCGGCGATGGACAGTTCGCGCTCGGCCCGTTCCAGCAGGGCCGCGTCCCGGCCCACCTTGACGACGAGCCCGCCGGACGCGAACACCGCGTTCTCGCCCAACGCCAGCAGCGCCGCGTCCTGCGCCAGACCTGCCGCCGCCAGTACGTCCCGCGCCCTGGACTCGTCCATGTGATGTCTCCCGCTCTCGTTGGAACAGGCCAAGTTTCGCATCCGTGCGGGCAGGCCCGTTCGGCGGAGGGCAGCGGGCGGGCGGTCGGCGACGGGCGGCCGGCGGTCGGTGGGCGCACCGCGGGGTGCCCCGTGGGCTGCCCCCGAATATTAAGTGTACGAGACGTCTCGTCTCGCCTACCGTGAAGGCATGACTTCTCCGAAGCGCGCCCATATCGCCATGTTCTCCATCGCGGCCTCCGGTCACGTGAACCCGAGCATCGAAGTGATCCGGGAACTCGTCGCCCGTGGCCACCGCGTCACGTACGCGATCCCCGAGTCGTTCGCCGGCAAGGTCGCGGAGACCGGCGCCGAGCCCGTCGTCTACACCTCGACGCTCCCCACCGACGACGACCCCGAGGCCTGGGGCACCGAGGTGATCGAGCACGTCGAGCCGTTCCTCCGCGACGCCATCACCGTGCTGCCGCAGCTGATCGACGCACACGAAGGGGCGGACGGAGTCGGCGTGCCCGACCTGATCGTCCACGACATCACCTCCTACCCGGCGATCGTCCTGTCCCGCCGCTGGAACGTCCCCGACGTCTCGCTCTCCCCCAACCTGGTCGCCTGGCGGGGGTACGAGCAGGAGGTCGGCGAACCGATGACCGCCCAGCTGATGGCCACCGAGCGCGGCCGGGCGTACTACGACCGCTTCCACGCCTGGCTGGAGTCCCAGGGCATCGACGAACACCCCGACCCGTTCGTCGGCCGCCCCCGCCGCAGCATCGTCCTCATCCCCCGCGCGATGCAGCCGAACGCCGACCGCGTCGACGAGGACGTGTACACCTTCGTCGGCGCCTGCCAGGGCGACCGCGGAGAACAGGGCGGCTGGCAGCGGCCGGACGGTGCCGAGAAGGTTCTGCTGGTCTCGCTCGGGTCGACGTTCACCAAACAGCCCGGCTTCTACCGCGAGTGCATCAAGGCCTTCGGAGACCTGCCCGGCTGGCATGTGGTGCTCCAGATCGGCAAGTTCATCGACCCGGCCGAACTGGGCCCGGTCCCGGCCAACTTCGAGGTGCTGAGCTGGGCGCCGCAACTCGCGATCCTCAAGCAGGCCGACGCGTTCATCACGCACGCGGGCGCGGGCGGCAGCCAGGAGGGCCTCGCCACCGGCACACCGATGGTCGCCGTCCCACAGGCCGTCGACCAGTTCTCCAACGCGGACATGCTCCAGTCGCTGGGCGTCGCCCGGCACGTACCGATGGCGGAGGCCACCGCCGCGACCCTGCGCGACACGGTGCTCGCCGTGGCCGGTGACCCCGAGGTGGCGGAGCGGCTGACGCGTATCCGTGAGGAGATGGCGGGGGAGGGCGGTACGAAGCGGGCGGCCGACCTCATCGAGGCCGAACTGCCCGCCCGGTGAAGCGGACGGCCCGCCCGGTGAAGCGAACTGCCCACCCGGTGAAGCGGACGGCCCGTCGCGGCACGGGACCCCTGTCCGTGCCCCGCACTATGTTCGTCCCATGACGAACAAGTACGCGGTTCTGCTGCGCGGGATCAACGTGAGCGGGCACCGGAAGGTACCGATGGCCGAGCTCAGAACAGTGCTCGCCGAACTCGGCCACGGCGATGTCCGTACGTACCTCAACAGCGGGAACGCGGCCTTCAGCAGCGACGCGACGGACGAGGACGCGCTCGCCGCAGGAGTGGAGCAGGCCATCGAGGACCACTTCGGTTTCCACGTCGAATGCCTGGTGCGCGGCGGCCCGTACCTGCGGGCCGTCGCCGAGGCCTGTCCGTTCCCGGCGGCGGAGCTGGAAGGCAGGCAACTCCATGTCACCTACTTCTCGGGCCCCGTCACCCCCGAGCGGTTCGCCGCCCTCGACCCGCAGACGTATCTGCCGGAGGAGTTCAGGCTCGGCGACCGCGCCCTCTACCTCTACGCCCCGGACGGACTCGGCCGCTCCAAGCTCGCGGAACAGCTGAGCCGGCCCGGCCTGAACCGGGGGATCAACGGCACGTCCCGCAACTGGAACACCGTCGTCAAACTGCTGGAGATGACCGCCGACTGACGTCGCCCATCGCCCGTGCCGCCCACCGCCCGTCCGTGCGGGTGATCCGTACCGGGTGGTCGAAGCACTTGCTGACCTGGTCGGTCGTGAGCACCTCGTCGGCGGGGCCCGAGCCCAGGCACCGGCCACCGCTCAGCAGCATCGCGTGCGTGGTGGACGCGGGCAGCTCCTCCAGGTGGTGGGTGACCAGAATTGTCGCCAGCTCCGGATGCTCACCGCGCAGTTCGTCCAGGCTGCTCAACAGCTGTTCACGGGCGGCGAGATCCAGGCCGGTGGCCGGCTCGTCGAGCAGCACCAGCCGCGGGCTCGGCATCAGCGCGCGGGCGATGAGCGTACGGCCCCGCTCACCCTGCGAGAGCGTCGGCCAGCGGGACTCGGCCTTCTCGCCGCCCATGCCGAGCATCCGCAGCAGCCGCTCGGCCCGGCCGATCTGCTCGGCCGTCGGCGACCAGCGCGGGACCGGCTCGATCGAGTTGGTCAGCCCGGTCAGGACGACGTCGCGGACCCGCAGCGGCGAGTGCAGCGGATGGCGCGGATTGATGTGCCCCAGATGGGACCGGAGTTCCCGCAGATCCACCCGGCCGAGGGTGCGCCCCAGGATCTCCACCGTCCCCCGGGTCGGATGGGTCACCGCGCCCAGCAGACCGAGCAGGGTCGACTTGCCCGCGCCGTTGGCACCGAGCAGAGCCCAGTGCTCCCCGCTGTGCACGGTTATCGAGACCGAGTCCAGCAGCAGATTCCCGTCCCGTACGAAATCGACGTCGTCCGCCCGGATCACGACGGTACTCATAGGTCGTTCAGCTCCTTCATTTCTTCCTCGGACAGGCGCAGCTCTGCCGCGTCCACGTTCTCGTCCAGATGTCCGAGCGAGCCGGTGCCGGGTGTCGGGAGCAGGACGGGGGAACGGTGCAGCAGCCAGGCCAGCGCGAGCTGGCCCCTGGTGGCGCCATGGCGTTCGGCGATCGCGGTCAGTGCCGATGAGGCCTCGCCGGTCAGAGCGCCGTTGGACAGCGGGAACCAGGGCAGAAACGCGAGGCCGTGGCGCTCGCACGCCGCCAACACGTCCGCCGACGCGCGGTCGAGGAGATTGAAGCGGTTCTGCACCGAGGCGATCCCGGTCAGGGAGAGCGCCTGCTCGAGCTGATCGGCGGTAATGGTGTCCAGGCCGATGTACCGGATCTTACCCTCCTGCCGCAAGGCATCGAGGGCGCCCAACTGCTCGGCCATCGGGACGTCCGGATCGAGCCGGTGCAGCTGGTACAGGTCGATCGTGTCCACCCGCAGCCGCCGCAGACTCGCCTCGCACATCGCGCGCAGCTGCTCGGGACGGCCCGCGATGTGCCAGGTGTCGGGGCCGGTACGGACGACTCCGCCCTTGGTGGCGATCACCAGGCCGGCCGGGTACGGGTGCAGGGCCTCGGCGATCAGCTCTTCCGCGATGTCGGGCCCGTAGTTGTCGGCGGTGTCGATGAGGGTGACGCCGCGCTCGACCGCCCGCCGCAGTACGTCCCGCGCGTCCTGCCGTGCGCCGCGCGGGCCCCAGTACCCGGCGCCGGTCAGCTGCGCCGTACCGAAACCGAGGCGCCGTACCGGCAGCTCACCGCCGAGCCGAAAAGTGTCCCTGATCATGGCTGGACGCTATCCGACTGTGCCAGAGTCGCCCGTATGCGCTACATCATCATCGGAGCGGGAGCCGTCGGCGGCATCATCGGCGGCCGGCTGGCCGAGAGCGGCAGCGAGGTGGTCCTCGTCGCCCGTGGCGCGCACTACGCAGCGCTGCGGGACGCCGGACTGCGCATGGCGACCGCCGAGGGCACCCGCACGCTCGCGCTCCCGGTGGCCGACGGGCCGGAGGCGGTCGAGCTGCGCGCCGACGACGTACTCGTACTGACGGTGAAGATCCAGGACAGCGCCGCGGCCCTCGACGCCTGGGCCCCGCGCCCGGTGGCCGGTACCGGCGCGACCGCCGCCGAGGTGCTCCCGCTGGTCTGCGCGCAGAACGGCGTCGAGGGCGAACGGCTGGCACTGCGCCGCTTCCACCACGTCTACGGCATGTGCGTCTGGCTGCCCGCGACGTTCCTGGAGCCCGGTCTGGTCGCCGCGGCAGGCTCCCCGCTCACCGGGATGCTGCACATCGGCCGCTATCCGTCGGGCACGGACGAAACGGCCCGGCAGATCTCCGGTGATCTGGAGAAGGCCCCGTTCGAGGCACCGGTCGTCCCGGACGTGATGCGCTGGAAGTACGCCAAGCTGCTCTCGAATCTCGGCAATTCGATCCAGGCCGTCTGCGGTTCCGACCCCGGCGAGGTACGGGCCGGACTCGCCCGGCAGGTGGTGGCGGAGGGCGAGGCGGTCTACGCTGCGGCCGGGATCGAGGCCGCGAGCACCGAGGAACAGCAGCGGGCCCGCGGCGAGAAGATCGTGCTGCAGCCGCTCGATGGGCAACCGCACGCCGGCGGCTCCTCGTGGCAGAGCCTCAGCCGGGGGACCGGCACGATCGAGGCCGACTTCCTCAACGGTGAGATCTCGCTCCTCGGCAGGATGCACGGTGTGCCGACGCCGGTGAACGACGTACTCCAGCGCACGGCCAACGCCTTCGCGCGCGAGCGACGTGCCGCGGGCTCCCTGCCGGTCGCGGAACTGGCCGCCCTGGTCGCCGCCGAAGCGGCCCGCTGAGCGCGGCGGCCCACTGAGCTGAACAGGGCGGTGCCCGGCGCGAGGCGGTCCCGGCACGGGCCCGTCCGTGGCGTGGTCCCGCGCGCTTCCGATGCCCTGTGACGACGTGCCACGGCTGACCTGACTGCTGAACCGACGACGGACCCGTACGGACCCACGCCGATTGCTCCGATGACTCACCGTCAAGTCTCGGACCCGTTGCGAAGTTATTGGCATAACCGTTGACCGTTACACGCCAGCCCTCCTACCTTTCTCCTGCTATCTGAAACTGATTCCATGGGAGGGAAGATGCTCGCACCCCGAAGAGCCGCACTTGTCGCTGCTCTCTCCGCCGTCCTGGCGCTCGGCGTCCCTGGCAGCGTGACCGCCGCCGGAGCCGACGCAGGCAACGGCCACCCCGCTGATACGCACGCCTCGGACGTCTACGTGACCCCGACCGGCGACGACCACGCACAAGGCACCGCCCGCCACCCCGTCAGGACGCTCCAGCGGGCCCGCGATCTCGCCCGGACCAGGGCCGCCCGCGCCAAGGGCGATCTGACCGTCCACCTCGCGTCCGGTACGTACCGGACGGACAAGCCGCTCGTACTCGACGCCAGGGACTCCGGTCGCAACGGCCACACCATCGTCTGGCAGGGCACCGGATCCACCGTCATCAGCGGTGGCAAGCAGGTCCAGGGCTGGCAGCCGGTCCACGGACGCCCCGGCCTCTACTCGGCGCCCGCGCCCCGCGGACTCACCGACACCCGGCAGTTGTACGTCGACGGGGTGCGGGCCCAGCGCGCGCGGGGCGAGGTACCTGTCGGCCTGACCCCCACCGCCACCGGGTACACCACCACGGCGGACACCCTCGCGCACTGGCGCCACCCCTCCGACGCCGAATTCGTCTACTCCAGCGGCGAGGAGCTCTGGAACGTCGAACGCAACGGCCTCGGCCAGTGGACCGAACCGCGCTGCCGGATCGCCGCGGCCAAGGGCACCACCCTCACCATGGTCCAGCCCTGCTGGGACAACTCCAACAAGCGGGTCGAGTTCCCCGACATCCCCGGGCGCACCGTCTCCATGGTCGGCCCCGGCCACCTCACCAACAACGGCAAGGCCTCGTACATCGAGAACGCCTACGAACTCCTCGACCAGCCCGGCGAGTGGTACCTCGACCGCTCGGCCCACACCGTCTACTACATGCCGCGCAAGGGCGAGAACATCCGCCACGCGGACGTCGAGGCGGCAGCCGCCGAGAAGCTCGTCGACGGCCGCGGCACCGCTGCCGCCCCCGTGCACGATGTGGCCTTCCGCGGGCTCCAGTTCAGCTACGCGACCTGGCTGACGCCCTCCAGCTCCGAAGGGTTCTCCGAGATCCAGGCCGGATACACCGTCACCGGCCCGACCGGCTGGGCCACCCAGGGCCTGTGCGGCTTCGTCGAGGGCGGTACCTGCCCGTTCGCGTCCTGGACCCCGATGCCGGGCAACGTCTCCTTCGCCTACGGCACACACATCGAATTCAGTGACGACGCCTTCACCCACCTGGGCGCCGCCGGGCTCGAACTCGGTACCGGCACCACCGATTCCCAGGTCAAGGGCAGCACCTTCACCGACATCTCGGGCAACGGCCTGGAGATCGGCGGGGTCGACGGCCGGACCCCGGCGAGCGGCGTCGAGGTGACGGACAATCACCTGTACGCGCTGCCCCGGGAGTTCCACGGATCCGTCGGCATCCTCAACGGCTACACCCAGCACAACACCCTCGCGCACAACCAGCTCGACCACCTCGGCTACAGCGCGATCTCCATGGGCTGGGGAGGCTGGCCCGACAAGGTCGGCTCACCCGCGACCCCCAACTCCAGCCACGACAACGCGGTGCGTGACAACCTCATCTTCGACTACATGCAGATGTTCGACGACGGCGGTGGCATCTACACCCAGGGCCTGACCGGCACCTCACAGGCCGACGGCGAGAAGGTCACGGGCAACGTCATCCACGACCAGTGGGGCCTGGGCAAGAGCGTCTACACCGACAACGGCTGCACCTACGAGACCGTCGAGGGCAATGTGCTCTACGGGGCCTCGTACGCCAACGTGGCCAGCAGCCACACCGACTACCGCGACCAGCTCGGCAACCACGACCCGACGCTCATCAAGGACAACTGGTGGGAGGAAGGCACCGCCGACGGTGACAACAAGGGCCTGGTGACCACCGGCAACCACATCATGACGGCCCCCTCCGACGCCCCCGCGGCGATCGTCGGCAACGCCGGGATCGAGCCCGCCTACCGCGGGATCCTCAGCCGTACGGCGGGAGCGGTCTCCGCGCCCGAGGCGCCGTCCCGGGTCGGTACGAGCACGGCCGGGGCCGACGCCCTGTACGCGATCTTCAACCCGTCCTTCGTCGACGGCGGTTCGCCGGTCCTCGGCTACACCGCGCACGCCCTGCGCCCCGACGGCACCGAGGCCGCCACGGCGACCCTCTCCGCGGCCGACTACAAGCGGCAGGCGTACATCCGGATCAGCGGACTCCGCGCGGACGCGGGCCCCTTCACGGTCACCGTCACCGCGGCCAACGCCCACGGGATCAGCGCCCCGTCGCTGGCCTCCGCCCCGCTCCGGCCCACCGCGGCGACCGTGCTCCCCGCCGCGCCCACCGGGCCCAAGCTGCGCACCGAGGCCAAGGCGGCGACCGTCGCCTGGACACCGCCCACCGACATGGGCGACGCCAAGGTCATCGGCTACCGGCTGACCGTCTCCGACGGCCGCACCATCGAGGTCACCGGACGTGACGCCCTGGTCGGACAGCCTTCGGGCAAGGGGATGTTCCGGGTGATCGGCGGACTGACCCCGGGCACCTCGTACACGGTCACGGTCGCCGCCGTCACCGCGGCCGGCGCCGGCCCGGCCGCCACGGTCAAGGCGACGACCAAGGCCGGATAACAACCGGCAACAGTCTCGGGCGGACGCCTGCACGACGCCCGCCCGAGGCCGTTGCCGCACAGCTGAAGGCCCTGGGGTCCCGTACCCGTGCCTCGTCGTACCGAGTGAGCAGCAACCGGGCCAACTCCAGGGACTCGCCCAGCACTTCGGCCAGCACATCCGCCCCCGCCTCCCGGGAGCCCGCGGCTATGCGGTCCGGGAGGCGGCCGGGCGCGATGACGTACGGGGCCACCGCGACGCGGTCGCACCCGGACGCCCGCAGTTCCCGTACCGCGTCCTCGGTACGGGGCAGAGCAGCGGAGGCGAACGCAGGCCGCACGGCGCACCAACCGGTGTGCCGCAGCTCCCGCGCAATTTCAGCGATCACTGCGATCGCCTCCGGGTCCGTGGAGCCCGCCGAGGCCAGAACCAGCCCGGTCGAGCGTTTGTGGTGCGGGTCGAGGCCCGCTTCGTACAGCCGTCGTTCCAGCGCGGCCAGCAGCAGCGGGGACGGGCCGAGCACCTCCGCCTGGCGGACCCGCAACCCCGCCGGAGCCTCCCGCAGCACCGCGGGGATGTCCGACTTCGCGTGGAAGGCGCGGGTCAGCAGGAGCGGCAGCGCCACCACGTCCCGTACCCCCTCCGCCGCCAGCCGGTCCAGCACCCGGGGGGCCGACGGGGCGTCGAAGTCCAGGAAGCCCGTCTCCACCCGGACCCCCGGGCGCAGCGACCGCACCCGGCGGGTGAGCGCGTGCACCGTCGCCGCGTGCCGGGGATCGCGGCTGCCGTGGGCGATGACGAGGAGGACCGGACGGTGGTCGTGCACGGCGGGTCAGCTCCTGACCAGGAGACCGCGGCTGCGCAGCACCCGCCGCTCCAGCGGGCTGAAGACGAGCAGGTCGATGGCGATACCGACGATCAGGATCAGGAAGATGGCGAGGAAGACCATCGACATGCTGCTGGTCTCCCGGCCCTGCTCCAGCAACTGCCCCAGCCCCACGCCCAGATCGGGCGAGGACGCGATGATCTCCGCGGCCATCAGCGAGCGCCAGGAGAACGCCCAGCCCTGCTTCAGCCCCGCCAGATAGCCGGGCAGCGACGCGGGCAGCACCACGTGCCAGGTGCCACGCAGCCCCGTCGCGCCGAGCGTGCGCCCGGCCCGCAGATGGAGCGGCGGGATCTGGTCCACGCCGGAGACCAGACCGTTGGCTATCGAGGGGACCGCACCCAGCAGGATCACCGCGTACATCATCGTGTCGTCCAGCCCCAGCCAGATCACCGCGGGGGGCACCCAGGCGACGGAGGGCAGCGACTGGAGACCCGAGAGGATCGGGCCGATCGCCGCCCGCACGAACTTCACCCGCGCCACCAGCAGACCGAGCGGCGTCCCGATCACCAGGGCCAGGAGGAAGCCGAGCAGACCGCGCGAGACGCTCGTCCAGATGTAACCGAGCAGCGTGCCCTGCGCCCAGGAGTCCGACACCTCGCCCCACACCTGGGCGGGCGAGGGCAGCTTGTAGTCGTCGGTGACCTTCGCCCAGATCAGGATCTGCCAGACCACCAGCACCAGCGCCACCGCCACCACCGGCGGCAGCATCTTCCGCACCAGCACCTCGCGGACCGGGACCCGGTCGACCCGTACGGTGTCGAGCGCGTCCAGGCCCGCTCCGAGCCCGGCCAGTTCGTCGGCCCTGATGTCAGTGCTGTCCATGGCGGCGGATCTCCCCACGCAGTTGTTCGGTGATCTCCACCGAGAGTTCGGCCACCGCGGCGTCCTCGATCCGGCGGGGGTGCGCGATGTCCACCGTCCACTCGTGCGCCACCCGGCCGGGACGCGAGGACAGCAGCACCACCCGCTCCGCGAGCCGGACCGCCTCGCGCACGTTGTGGGTCACGAAGAGCACCGAGACCTTCGTCTCGCGCCAGATGCGGGTCAGCTCGTCGTGCAGCACGTCCCGGGTGATGGCGTCCAGCGCGGCGAACGGCTCGTCCATCAGCAGCAGTTCACTGTCCTGCGCCAGCGCGCGGGCCAGCGCCACCCGCTGCCGCATACCGCCGGACAGCTCGTGCACCCGCTTGGCGTACGCCCCCTCCAGCCGTACGAGAGCGAGCAGCCGCTCCGCCTCCCCGCGCCGGTCGGCCTTCGGCACGCCCCGCAGCCGCAGCGCCAGCTCGACGTTCTTGCCCGCGGTCAGCCACGGGAACAGCGCGTGCTCCTGGAACATCAGCGCCGGCCGCCCGCCGGGCGTCTCGATGGAGCCCGCGGTGGGCGCGTCCAGCCCTGCGACCAGGTTGAGCAGGGTGGACTTCCCGCACCCCGACGCCCCCAGGAGCGTGACGAACTCACCCGGTGCGACATCGAGGGTGATGTCGTCCAGGACGAGCTGCTGCCCGGCGGGTCCGCCGAAGGACTTCGAGACGTGCTCGATACGGGCCGCGTGCGTCACCGCGATGCGGTCGTCGGCCCCGGCGAGTGCTGTGGCCATGGTCGTCACCTCCTGGGGACGGTCGGGGAATCCGGGCTCGGACCGCCCGGCAAACGGGATCGGACCTACTTGACGCCGAGACCGGCGTCGGAGACCTCGGGCCGGCCGGCGGCCTTGAGCACCTTGTCGAGCGGTCGCAGGTCGTAGATGCCCTTCAGGTCGGGCTGCTTCAGCAGTCCGGCCTTGACCGCGTGGGACGCCTCGCTGTCGAGGGTCGCGGCGAGCGGGTCGTCGGTGGTCTCGATCGACTTCCACGCCGGGTCGAGCACCGCCGCGGGCAGCGCCTTCCCGGACAGCCGCTTCAGCGCCGCGTTGGCCGAGGCCTTCGCGGCGTCGGGGTGCGCCTTGATCCACGCGTTGGTCTTCACCGAGCCGCGCAGCACGGCCTCGACGACGTCCGGGTGCTCCTCGAGGAACTTCTGCGACACGATGATGTTCGTGATCACGAACTTCTTGTCCGGCCAGAGGTCGCTCTCGTCGAGCAGCACCTTCGCGCCCTGCTGGACCAGCTTGGACGCGGTCGGCTCCGGGACCCACGCGCCGTCGATGGACCCGGAGGCGTAGGCGTCCGGGGTCACCTTGTTGTCCGTACGGACGACGGACACGTCACCCTTGCCGCTGTTGGCGTCGACCTTCCAGCCCCTGCCCGCGATCCAGTTGAGGAACGCCACGTCCTGCGTGTTGCCGAGCTGAGGGGTGGCGATCTTCTTGCCCTTGACGTCGTCCAGGGTCTTGATCTTCTTCGGGTCGACCACCAGCTTCACCCCGCCGGACGCGGAGCCGCCGATGATGCGCAGGCTCTTGCCGCCGGACTTGGTGTAGCCGTTGATGGCCGGGGACGGGCCGATCCAGCCGATGTCGATCGAGCCGGAGTTGAGTGCCTCGATCTCGGACGGGCCCGCGTTGAAGGTCGATGCCTTCAGCCGGGTGCCGCCCAACTCCTTCTGGAAGATGCCCTGCTGGTCGCCGACGAGCGCGGTGGCGTGGGTGAGGTTCGGGAAGTAGCCGATCTTCACCGTGTCGGCGGAGAGCTTCTTGGCCCCGGCGGCGACCTGGGACTTCCCCGAGTCGTCCGTGGCCTTGTCGGATCCGTAACCGCAGGCGGTGAGCGCCACGGCGAGCAGCGGTACGGCGGCGGCAGCGGCCAGGACGCGGCGCGGGAGAAGGGTGGCAGGCACGGGAGGGTTTCCTCTCGTCGGCCCGGTGCGGGTGTCCCTCAGGACACGACCGGGCGGTCGGTGGGTTTTCGGGGTCTTCGCCGGTGGGGTGACGGCGAGCGGAGCTTCCGGGCGCGCAGGCAGTGCGCGTACGTCATCGCGCACATCGCGCGACCCCGCCCTGGCCGCTGCCGAGGGCGCCGCTGCCGATCCGGCCGCCCTCCTTCGCGAAGGTGCCGTAGATGTCGAAGGACACGGCTAGAAGTCCCATCCCGCGTCGTCCGGTGCGGTCTCGGCCGCCGCGGCGACGTGCTCCGCCGTCACCGCGAACGCGTCGCCCGCCATACCGGCCGCCAGCGTGGTGCCGTCGGCCGGGTCGATCAGCAGGAACGAACCGGTGCGCCGGGAGTCGGCGTACGCGTCGAGGGCCAGCGGCTCGGCGGTACGGACGACGACCCGGCCGATGTCGTTGGCGACCAGCTGCCCCGGGTCCGGGTGCTGGGAGAGGTCGTCGAGGGTCAGCCGGGAGGGGATGTCCTTGACGATCGCCTTGACCGTGCGGGTGGTGTGCTTGAGCAGCACCCGCTGACCCACCACCAGCGCCGAGTCGGCCACATGGCAGACGGTCGCCAGGACGTCCTGCGTCGGCACGGGTGCGTGGGCGGTCGGCGCGATCAGGTCGCCGCGCGAGATGTCGAGGTCGTCGGCCAGCCGTACGGTCACCGACTGCGGGGCCCAGGCGATGTCCGCGCTCTGCCCCAGCACATCGATCCCGGCGATGGTGGACGTACGGCCGGACGGCAGTACCGTCACGGCCTCGCCGACCCGCAGCGCGCCCGAGGCGATCTGGCCCGCGTAGCCCCGGTAGTCGGGGTGCTCGGCGGTCTGCGGCCGGATCACGTACTGGACGGGGAAGCGCGCCTTGCACGCGGTGAGGTCGTGGCTGGCCGGGACCGTCTCCAGATGTTCCAGAACGGTCGGGCCGCCGTACCAGTCCATGTGCGCGGACGGCTCCACCACATTGTCACCGGCGAGCGCGGAGATCGGGATCGCGGTGATCTCCGGGACGCCGAGGGAGGCAGCGTACGCGGTGAACTCCTCGGCGATGGCGGCGAAGACGGGCTCGGCGTAGTCGACGAGGTCCATCTTGTTGACGGCCAGCACCACGTGCGGCACCCGCAGCAGCGCGGCGACCGCCGCATGACGGCGGGTCTGCTCGACGACACCGTTGCGGGCGTCGACCAGCACCACCGCGAGCTCGGCGGTGGAAGCCCCGGTCACCATGTTGCGGGTGTACTGCACATGCCCCGGGGTGTCCGCCAGGATGAACCGGCGCCGCGGCGTGGCGAAGTAGCGGTACGCGACATCGATCGTGATGCCCTGTTCCCGCTCGGCGCGCAGCCCGTCGGTCAGCAGCGCCAGGTCGGGGGTCTCCTGGCCGCGGCCCAGCGAGGCCTGCGCGACGGCTTCCAGCTGATCCGTGAAGATCGACTTGGAGTCGTGCAGCAGCCGGCCGACCAGCGTGGACTTGCCGTCGTCGACGGAGCCCGCGGTCGCGAAGCGCAGCAGGGTGGTGGCCGACAGCTGATCGGCCAACTGGTCAGTAGGGCTGGTCATTTAGAAGTACCCCTCGCGCTTGCGGTCTTCCATCGCGGCCTCGGACATCTTGTCGTCGGCGCGGGTCGCGCCCCGCTCGGTCAGCCGGGACGCGGCGATCTCGGTGATCACGGCTTCGAGCGTGGTGGCGTCGGAGTCGACGGCGCCGGTGCAGGACATGTCACCGACGGTGCGGTAGCGCACCAGCCGGGTCTCGACGCTCTCGTCGCCCTTGGGGCCGCCCCACTCGCCCGGGGTCAGCCACATGCCGGAACGCTTGAACACGTCGCGCTCGTGGGCGAAGTAGATCTCGGGCAGCTCGATCCGCTCCCGCTCGATGTACTGCCAGACGTCCAGCTCCGTCCAGTTGGAGAGCGGGAACACCCGGACGTGCTCGCCGGGCGCGTGCCGGCCGTTGTACAGCTGCCACAGTTCCGGGCGCTGGCGGCGCGGGTCCCACTGCGAGAACTCGTCGCGCAGCGAGAACACCCGCTCCTTGGCGCGCGCCTTCTCCTCGTCCCGACGCCCGCCGCCGAACACCGCGTCGAACCGGTGCTGCTGGATCCCCTCCGTGAGCGGGACCGTCTGGAGCGGATTGCGCAGCCCGTCGGGGCGCTCGCGCAGCTTCCCGGCGTCGATGTACTCCTGGACCGAGGCGACATGGAGCCGCAGCCCGTGCTCGGCCACCACCCGGTCGCGGTAGGCCAGTACCTCGGGGAAGTTGTGCCCGGTGTCCACGTGCAGCAGCGAGAACGGCACGGCGGCCGGGGCGAAGGCCTTCAGCGCCAGGTGCAGCATCAGGATCGAGTCCTTGCCGCCGGAGAAGAGGATCACCGGCCGCTCGAACTCGCCCGCGACCTCGCGGAAGATGTGGACCGCCTCGGACTCCAGGGCGTCCAGGTGGCTCAGCGCGAACGGGCTGTCCGTACCTTCGGTGACAGCGGCAGCGGTCGTCATCGGGCCAGGCCCCTCTCGGTGAGCAGCGCATGCAGCGCGGCGGCGGACTCCTGCACGGTCTGCTGGTGCGACTCGATCCGCAGGTCCGGGGCCTCCGGCGCCTCGTAGGGGTCGTCGACCCCGGTCAGCCCGGAGATCTCACCGGCCGCCTGCTTGGCGTACAGACCCTTCACATCGCGTACGGAGCACACCTCCACCGGAGTGGCGACATGCACCTCCAGGTACGGGGTGCCGGTGCTCCCGTGCCGCTTGCGCACGGCCTCCCGGCTGTCCGCGTACGGCGCGATGACCGGCACCAGCGCCGTCACGCCGTTGGACGCGAGCAGTTCGGCGACGAAGCCGATGCGCTGGACGTTGGTGTGCCGGTCCTCGCGGCTGAAGCCGAGCCCGGCGGACAGGAACTCGCGGATCTCGTCACCGTCGAGCACCTCCACCCGGCGGCCCTCGCCGCGCAGCCGCTCCGCGAGGGCATGGGCGATGGTGGTCTTGCCCGCGCTCGGCAGACCGGTGAGCCAGACAGTGGCTCCCTGGTCCGTCGTCATCTGGTTCTCCTGAACACTCGTCATCAGCCGTGCAGCCCGCACTCGGTCTTGTTCCGTCCGGCCCACCGGCCGGCCCGCGCGTCCTCGCCCTCGGCGACCCGCCGGGTGCAGGGCGCGCAGCCGATGGAGGGGTATCCGTCGGTGAGCAGCGGGTTGGTGAGGACGCCGTGCTCGGTGATGTACGCCTCCACGTCGTCCTGCGTCCAGCGGGCGATCGGCGAGATCTTGACCTTCTGCCGCTTCTCGTCCCAGCCGACGACCGGGGTGTTCGCCCTGGTCGGCGACTCGTCGCGGCGCAGGCCCGTGGCCCACGCCCGGTAGTGCCTGAGCCCGTCCTCCAGCGGCTTCACCTTGCGCAGGGCGCAGCACAGGTCGGGGTCGCGGTCGTGCAGCCGGGGGCCGTGTTCGGCGTCCTGCTCGGCGACGCTCTGCCAGGGCAGCAGCGTGATGACGTTGACGTCCATCACGGCCTCCACCGCGTCCCGGGTGCCGATGGTCTCCGGGAAGTGGTAGCCGGTGTCGAGGAAGACGACGTCCACCCCGGGGAAGGCACGGGACGCGAGGTGGGCGACGACCGCGTCCTCCATCGAGGAGGTCACGCAGAACTGCCTGCCGAAGGTGTCGGCGGCCCAGCGGAGGATCTCCAGCGGGGAGGCGTCCTCCAGCTCGCGGCCGGCCCGCTCGGCGAGTGCCCTCGGATCCTCGGTCTCCGGATCTTCGGTCTCCGGATCCGCGGTCTCCTGAGTGTCGGTCATATCCGGTCTCCTTCAACGTTGTTGGCGGAGTCGCGCTGGAGTCCACGGGCCAGCAGCCCGAGGAACTTCAACTGGAATGCGCGATTGCACGCCGCGCATTCCCAGGCGCCGTGTCCGGCCTCGGAGGGGCGCAGGTCCTCGTCGCCGCAGTACGGGCAGAAGAACGGTGCGGCACGCTCGCTCACGAGAGGGACTCCTCTGCGGCCCGCGCGGCCCAGGTGGCGAACCGCTCACCGTCCGCGCGCTCGGCCTGGAACCGCTTCAGGACACGCTCGACGTAGTCGGGCAGCTCCTCCGAAGTCACCTTCAGGCCACGGACCTTGCGGCCGAAGCCCGCCTCCAGCCCGAGTGCGCCGCCCAGGTGCACCTGGAAGCCCTCGACCTGGTTGCCGTCCTTGTCCAGCACCAACTGGCCCTTGAGGCCGATGTCGGCGACCTGGATACGCGCACAGGCGTTGGGGCAGCCGTTGATGTTGATGGTGATCGGCTCGTCGAACTCCGGGATCCGGCGCTCCAGTTCGTCGATCAGTGCGGCGCCGCTCGCCTTGGTCTCGACGATCGCCAGCTTGCAGAACTCGATGCCGGTGCAGGCCATGGTGCCGCGCCGGAACGGCGAGGCGTCGACCTTCAGGTCCAGCGCTTCGAGACCGGCCACCAGCGAGTCGACCCGCGACTCCTCGATGTCGAGGGCGATCATCTTCTGCTCGGTGGTGGTCCGCAGCCGCCCCGAGCCGTGTGCCGCCACCAGCTCGGCGACCTTCGTCAGGGTCGTGCCGTCCACGCGTCCGACGCGGGGGGCGAAGCCGACGTAGAACCGTCCGTCCCGCTGCTCGTGCACGCCGAGGTGATCGCGCCAGACCTCCGCGGGCTGCTCGGGCGCGGGCCCGTCGAGGAGCTTGCGCTCCAGGTACTCGTCCTCCAGGATCTGCCGGAACTTCTCCGGGCCCCAGTCGGCGACGAGGAACTTCAGCCGGGCGCGGTTGCGCAGCCGGCGGTAGCCGTAGTCGCGGAAGATCGAGATGACGCCTTCCCACACATCGGGCACCTCGTCCAGCGGAACCCAGGCACCGAGCCGCACGCCGAGCTTCGGGTTGGTGGAGAGGCCGCCGCCGACCCACAGGTCGAAACCGGGGCCGTGCTCGGGGTGGTCGACGCCGACGAAGGCGATGTCGTTGATCTCGTGCGCGACGTCGAGCTGCGGCGAGCCGGAGATCGCGGTCTTGAACTTCCTTGGCAGGTTGGAGAATTCGGGGTTGCCGATGAAGCGTCGCTGGATCTCGTCGACCGCCCACGAGCCGTCGATGATCTCGTTCGCGGCGACGCCCGCCACGGGTGAGCCGAGGATCGTACGGGGAGTGTCACCGCACGCCTCGGTGGTCGAGAGGCCGACCTCCTCCAGCCGCCGCCAGATCTCCGGGACGTCCTCGATCCGGATCCAGTGGAACTGGACGTTCTGCCGGTCGGTGAGGTCCGCGGTGCCGCGGGCGAACTCCTGCGAGATGTCCCCGATGACACGCAGTTGCTCGGTGGTGAGCCGACCGCCGTCGATCCGGACCCGCAGCATGAAGAACTCGGCGTCCAGCTCCTCGGGTTCCAGGATCGCGGTCTTGCCGCCGTCGATCCCTTCCTTGCGCTGGGTGTACAGCCCCCACCAGCGCATCCGGCCGCGCAGGTCGCCGCCGTCGATCGAGTCGAAGCCGCGCTTGGAGTAGATCGTCTCAATGCGTGTCCGCACATTGAGACCGTCGTCGTCCTTCTTGGTCTGCTCATTGCCGTTCAGCGGAGTGAAGTGGCCCTTGGCCCACTGGCCTTCGCCACGGTGACGGCTCACCTTGCGGCGGGGCGCGGCTGGAGGGGGCGTTTCCGGGCTGGCGGCCATGATGGTTCGTCCTTCTGTGGCGGCTCGGGGGCGGCTCGAAGAGCGGCTCGGGGCGGCGAATCAGGCTGAAGGTACCCCTGTGACCTGCCAGTTCATGGCAGGGCGCGGTGGCTGAGAGAAAACAGGACCCCAGCAGGGGACTTCGCTCGTCCGCAACGACGGGGACGGCGGAAAACGGCGTGGCTGGTGAAGATCAGCGCGCCGGACAGATGGCGCTGGACATGCGGCAGAGATCGACGTGGCGCCGACTCACCAAGGCAATTCCAGTTCCAGGCATGGCGGAAGCGTGGCACGGCACTCTCGCGCCAGTCCACCACTATCCGTCATGTGGACGAGATGGTCCCGCATCATGAGACGATGTGGTGTCGGTCACGCACCGGACGTGTGCTGCGCCCCGGGCCAGGGCCCCGGAGTCGCCACCTCCGCTTCCTCTTCGGTCTCGGTCCGGAAGAGCCGGAAGCCGCGGCGCAGATAGTTGTCCATCGCGTACGGACCGTCCTTGCTGCACGTGTGCAGCCAGACCCGCTTCGTCGGGGGACGCCCGGGGGTGCGGTCGGCGAGATCCCATGCGCGCCGCACGCCGTACGACAGGAGATGGCCGCCGATCCGCCGCCCCCGGAAGGCGGGGATCAGCCCGAAGTACATGATCTCCACGACCCCGTCGTCCTGCGGGTCCAGCTCCACGTACCCGGCCGGAGTGCCCCGGTCGTACGCCACCCAGGTCTCGGCGCCCGGCCGGTCCAGGATCTCCTGCCACTGCGCGTACGAGAGCGGCAGCCGGTCGGTCCAGCGGATGTCCCCGCCGACCGAGGCGTAGAGGAACCGGCTGAACTCGGGGGAGGGGACCTCGGCCCGGACGATCCGGATGTCGCCCGCGGGCTCGGCGGCGGGCTTCAGATCGGCGGGCGAGGTCTGTTCCAGGGACCAGGTGGTCACGGTGACGGTGCTCATGCGGGTCAGAGAATCACGAGGCGGCGGCGGGCCGCGCGGCGGGTCCGGCGCCACCGGCGGCTCACCGGCCCCGGCTCACGCTGTCCGCTCCCGCCCCTGCTCCCCGTCCCGGAGCAGAAAGGTCAGCCTGGCCCGCTTCTCCGGCTTGTCCACCTCGGGACCGAGCACGAACCCGGAGCGCAGCAGGCGGTCGACCGCCCTGGTGTTACGGGCGTCCGGTTCGGCCACGACGCGACGCACGGCCGGGTCGGACAGCACGAAGGCCAGGAACACGGACAGCAGCTCGCCGGTGAAGCCCCGCCGCTGCTGACCGTCGGCGGGGCCGATCAGCAGATGGATGCCGAAGTCGCCCGGCTGGACGTCGTAGCACTCGCCCAGCGGATCGGCCTCCGGTTCGTACGTCTGGAAGAGCGCCACCGGTGTGCCGTCGAGGTGGAGCAGATAGGCGTGGTGCGTGTCCAGCGAGTCGAGAAAGGTGTAGGTCTCCAGGACGTCGTCGGGGCTCGCGTCCCGCATGCCCCAGAAGCGGGCCCGTTCCTGGCCGACCCAGCGGTGGATCAGGGCGGAGTCCTGTTGCGGGTCGACGGGGACGACACGGACGGTTCCGAAACCGTCGACCTGCTGCTCGTACACGGTCGGCACGGGGCTCCTCAGCCGGTTCCAGTCGCTGACCACCGGGACGAGTCCGCCTTCGGCCCACAGCGGCAGCTGGTCGCGGTGATGGGGGTGGCCCGGTACCCCGGAGGCGCCGAACGGCACGGCCCAGAGGCTGTTGTCGCGCCGGGCGAGGTCCCAGACGTAGCGGGCGGCCGGGCCGCGGACGGTGCGGTGGGTGAGTCCGGGGATGCTGGAGGTGGACAGGACGCAGTCGTGGTCGCCCGACAGGCCGGGCCCTTCGCCGGCCTGCTCGTCGGGGAGTGCCTGCCAGGGGGCGAGCCGGTGCAACGCGCCCCAGGACGGCCCGGATCCGTCCGTCTCCCCGGTCTCCTCGGCCGCCGCCCTGACCACGGCGGCCCGGTCGATCTCCGGCAGCAGCTCCGTCGTCAGCAGTCCGTCCAGCGCGAAGGCCACCCGGGGGGTCAGCGCCAGCCACGGCCGGAACACCTCCGGGTAGGCGTCGGCCACCGCGGGTTCCGCCAGCGCGGCCAGCGCGGGATGCGCCGCCAGCCGTCGCACGACGGCTGCCCGCAGCGCGGCGTACGCGGCGGCGTCCGTACTGCCGGCGTCCATCCTGCGGTCCCACCCGAGCAGCCGTTCCCGGAGCCGCGCGGCGCCGGGGGTCAGCCCGTCGAGACCCGTGAGCAGGTCCAACAGCGGCTGGGGTGCGGGCAGTTGGCTGTCCATGTGGAGGGCGGCCATGTCCGGGGCCGTCCAGTCCGCGGCCCCGCCCAGCAGCTGCCGGATGCGCCGCGCGCGGTGCGGCGGTGCGAACTCGACCCCGAGCGGGGCGGCCAGTTCCCGCTGGTTGGCCATCACGGCGAAGCCCTCGACCGCCTCGCGCGGCAGCGACTCGTGCAGCCCGCGCCAGGCGTGCCGCGCATCCCAGGCCCGGACGGTACGCAGGCCGTTCGCCGGGTCGCGTACGGGTACGGTGCCCGCGACGCGGTGCAGCAGACCGCCCTCGGTGTCCGCCGCCTGTACGACGTTGACCGGCTCGGCCCAGCGGTCGAAGGCCCGGTCCACGTCGTCGACCGTGCGGGCCCGCAACAGCAACGGTAGGGCGTCGAAGCCGAGTTCACCGCTCACCCGCGGCGGGTGACGCAGGCTGACGGCCGACGGCGCCTCCGGACCGCCGACGACGACCGGGCCGCGGGCGGTCTCGATCACCTCGATCGTGACCGGATCGGCCCCTGCCACCTCGATGGTTTCCAGGTGTGCCGACGCGGGGCGCCAGCCGTCCGGGCCCAGTGCCTCCACGGACCCGCCCCGGCGCCGCAGTTTCTCCTGGTAGAGGTCCTGGTAGTCGGCCATGGCGTTGGTGATCGACCAGGCGACGGTCGAGGTGTGTCCGAAGTGCGCGATGCCGGGGACGCCGGGAACGGCCAGCCCGACGACGTCGAACTCCGGGCAGGCCAGCTGGATCTGCTGGTAGACACCGGGGGCTTCGATGAACCGGTGCGGGTCGCCCGCCAGGAGCGGTGCGCCGCTCGCGGTGAGTTCCCCGGTGACGAGCCAGCCGTTGCTGCCCGCGGTGCCGGGACCGTCGGTGGCGAACAGGTCGATGGCGCCCTCCCCGAGGGCGCGGGCCGCCTCCTCGCGCCACAGTTTGGTGGGGAAGCCCGCGAAGAGGATGTGGGTGGACAGCCAGACGGCCAGCGGCGTCCAGGGCCGCCAGCTGCCGGGGGCCAGTCCCGCGGAGGCGAACTCCGGTGTGCGGCGGGCCCCTTCGGCCAGTCCGGCGTTGACCCCCGCCACGTACGCGCGGACCCAGTCCGCGGTCCGCGCGTCCAGGTTCCCGAAACAGCGCCGGGCCGTGTCGTCCAGCCGGGACTGCCGGGCGAAGCTGTCCCAGCCGACGGCCGCCGCGCCCAGGAACGCGGCCGTGGTCCCCTGCGACCTGTGGCGTTCGAACTCGATCTGCCAGGCGCGGTCCACGGCCGCGTTGTGTCCCTGTGCGTGCGCCAGCGCGTGCGCGCTGTCCGCGCGCAGATGCGGTATGCCCCAGTCGTCGCGGCGGACCTCGGCTGTCACCTCGGGCTCCCTTCTCGGCGGCCCCGTGCGGGCAACCTCATTAGGTAAGGCTGCCCTAACCTAATGCACGTCTGGCAGGGAGACAATTCCGAGCGGGGCGCGGCGCAAGCCGTCAGGGCGGTGTACCCGGACCCCGCACCGCGGGCGCCGTGGAGTGCGGCAGCAGATCCGTCGGGTCCGCCGGGCGGATCACCTCGACCTCCACCCCCTCGGCGAAGCGGTACGGGCGGTGCGCGAGGATCTCGGCCAGCCGGCGGCGCACCCGGGACATCTCCGCCCGCACCGTCACCGTCCGCGTCGCGTCGCCGAACAGACCGTCCGCCAGTTCGGCGGCGGTGCGCCCCTCGCGGTGCAGGCTCAGCACGTACAGCAGTTCCGCGTGGCGCGGTGTCAGCTCCTGCGTCCAGCTCCCCGACGCGCCCGACACGGTCACCGACCACCGCCGGCGCCCACTCAGATCGAGGACGACCCGGCTCGTCGGCGTGCCCCCGCCCGGCTCCGTACCCTCCTCGTCCAGCCGGATCAGCCAGCCGCCGGGCAGCGGCTCCACCGTGCACATGCCCAGCGAGGGAAGCCAGACCCGCCCCGCGGCGAAGGACTTGGGCAGCGGCAGCCGGTCCGTCGGCGGCATCCCGGTCACCGCCGCGGGCCAGCCGTGCGCGTCCACCACCAGGGCCCGGCCGCCCACTCTGCTCAGAATCGGCGAGCCCACGGAGCGCAGCCGGTCGACCGTCACCAGATGCCGCTTCTGCAGTTCCGCCGTGGCCAGCCGGGCCACCGAGTCGACCAGCGCCAGCATGGCCGGATGGAAGGTGGAGTCGGGCCCACTGACATCGAGGACACCGATCAGCCGCCCGTCACGCGGATCGTGGATCGGCGCGGCGGCGCAGGTCCAGTTCCGCAGCGTACGGACGAAGTGCTCGGCGGAGTGCACCTGGACGGCCCGGCCCGTCGCCAGCACCGTGCCGACCGCGTTGGTGCCGGTGGCGCCCTCGCTCCAGGCGGCGCCCTCCGCCAGACAGATGCGGTCGGCCTTGCGCATCGTCGCCCGGTTGCCGCTGCGCCACAGCACCCGGCCCTCGGCGTCCGTGACCACCATGACCTGCATCGACGCGTCGACGGCCGGGGCCAGCTCCTGACTGAGCGTCGGCAGCAGGCCGCTGAGCTGGGTGGCCCGGCGCCGGTGCTCCAACTCCTCCGTGTCCAGCAGCACGCTGCGGGTGTCCTGCTCCGGGTCGATGCCTGCCCGGAACATCCGTTGCCAGGACGCGTCGATGACCGGACGCGCGGCGAGTTCGGGACGGCCGCCCGCCAGCGCTGCCTCACGCAGGCCGTGCAGCACGCGCGCCGTCTCCTGGGTGTGCCGGGCGTCCAGACCAGCCGTACGGGGGGCTCCGGTCCTCATGAGGTACTCCCGAATCGGTCCAGCGGGGCAAATCGGTGCGGGACGGTGCGGACACCGCCCCGGTGGGTGCCCCATCGTGCATCCCCGAAGGCTGCCGCGCACCGCTCTCGACACATCCGGTTCCAGGTCTGCAACTGTCTGCAACTCTCGCGCGCACCCGGCCGGTCGTACGAGGATGGGCGGACCAGCCGGGGTGGTGCCGTGTCGGCGCAGCACCAACCCCGGCTGATATCCGTGTCCCTACGCCTCGACCCTCGCGCGGTCGACGACCGTCGCCAGGTCCAGCGTGTGCGGCAGGGTACCGAAGGCGCTGCCCCAGTCACCGCCCAGCCGCGACGCGCAGAACGCGTCAGCCACCTCGGGCGGCGCCCAGCGCACCAGCAGCGAGCCCTGGAGCACCAGCGCGATGCGCTCGACCACCCGCCGGGCCCGCGCCTCGATCCCCTCCAGATCGGCCAGTTCGCCCAGCAGGTCCTTCATCGCCCGGTCCAGCCGGTGATCCCCGCCGCGCGCCTTGCCGACCTCCTGCAGAAAGGCGTTGAGCGCCGAAGGCTCGCGTTGCAGGGCCCGCAGAACGTCCAGCGCCTGTACGTTGCCCGAGCCCTCCCAGATGGAGTTGAGCGGGGACTCGCGCAGCAGCCGGGGCATCCCCGACTCCTCGACGTAGCCGTTGCCGCCCAGGCATTCGAGTGCCTCGGCGACCACGGGCGTGGCGCGCTTGGTCACCCAGTACTTGGCCGCCGGCACCGCGAGCCGCAGGAAGGCCCGCTCCTCGTCGGTGTCGTTGTCGTACGCCGCGGCCAGCCGCATCGCCAGTGTGCTCGCGGCCTCGGACTCCAGCGCCATGTCGGCCAGTACGTTGCGCATCAGCGGCTTGTCGATCAGCTCCCCGCCGAACGCGCTGCGGTGCGCGGCATGGTGCACGGCCTGGGTCACGGCCTGCCGCATCAGCGCGGCGGAACCGATCGTGCAGTCCAGCCGGGTAGCGGCCACCATCTCGATGATGGTGCGCACCCCGCGGCCCTCCTCGCCGACCCTGCGCGCCCAGGTCCCGTCGAACTCGACCTCGCTCGACGCGTTGGACCGGTTGCCCAGTTTGTCCTTGAGCCGCTGGATCGCGAACACATTGCGGGTCCCGTCCGCCAGCACCCGGGGCACCAGGAAACAGGTCAGCCCGTCCGGTGCCTGTGCCAGGACCAGGAAGCCGTCGGACATCGGCGCCGAGCAGAACCACTTGTGCCCGGTGAGCAGGTATTCGCCGTCCGCGCCGAGCGGTACCGCGCTCGTCGTGTTGGCCCGGACGTCACTGCCGCCCTGCTTCTCCGTCATCCCCATCCCGAACAGGGCGCCCGGTTTGAGCGGTGCGGGCCGCAGCTCCTGCTCGTACAGGTGCGAGGTGAGCCGCGGCTCCCACTCGGCGGCGAGCGCCGGATCGGCCCGCAGCGCGGGCACCGCCGCGTGGGTCATCGACACCGGGCAGCCGTGCCCCGCCTCGACCTGGCTCCACACCAGGAACCCGGCCGCGCGCCGCACATGACCGGCCGGTCTGCCCCAGGCGTCCGTCAGTCCCGCCGACACGGCCTTGCCGAGGAGCCGGTGCCAGGCCGGATGGAACTCCACCTCGTCGATCCGGTGCCCGTAACGGTCGTGCGTACGCAGGCGCGGTGGATTCTCGTTCGCCTGGAATCCCCACTCCTGGGCCTGCGCCGATCCGGCGCTGCGGCCGAGCAGAGTCAGTTCCTCCCTCACCCCGTCGATGAGCTCGGGTGCGGTGTGCCGGTCCACCGCTTCGGCCAGGACCCGGTCGGATGTGAAGACGTCATGTCCCACCAGGGGTGGAGGCTGGTTGGTCACTGTGTGAGTGCTCGCTGCCATGGAGCTACGGTAAGGAGGTGCAGGCAGCAAAAGAAACAGGCGAGCGGCAACCAGGCCTGCTCCACAGGGCCAGAGCCCTCTACCGCAATGTCTCCAAGCGCAAGATGGCGTGGTTGCTACTGAAGGACACCGTCAACTCGTGCATGGAGTACCGGATTCTGGGACTCGCCGCGGAGGCGGCGTTCTTCACGCTGCTCTCGCTGCCGCCGTTGCTGCTCAGTCTGATCGCCCTGCTCGGCTACGTCGACGGCTGGACCGACACCCACACCGTCTTCAGTCTTGAGCAGAACCTCCTGCACGCCTCCCGGACGATCCTCTCCGACCGGGGCGTCCACGACTTCGCGACACCGCTCCTGGAGGACGTCACCCACGGCAAACGCCCCGACATCGTCTCGATCGGTTTCGCGTTCGCGCTGTGGTCGGGGTCGCGGGCGGTCAACGTCTTCATCGACACCATCACCGTGATGTACGGACTCGACGGCCGGCGCGGCATCGTGATGACCCGGCTCCTCTCGATCCTGCTGTACGTCGTCGCCCTGGTGATCGGCGCGGTGGTGCTGCCGCTGGCGGTGGCGGGCCCCGACCGGGTCGTCGAGTTCGTTCCCGGCGGCGAACAGCTCGTGGCGTTCCTGTACTGGCCCGTGGTGATCCTGCTGTCGATCGCCTTCCTCACCACGCTCTACCACGTCTCCGTACCGGTGCGTTCGCCCTGGGTCGAGGACATCCCCGGCGCGCTGGTGGCCCTCGCCATGTGGTTCGTGGGGAGCTTCCTGCTGCGGATCTACCTCACGAGCACCGTCGAGGGCCCGACGATCTACGGCTCGCTCGCCGCCCCCGTCGCGGTCCTGCTGTGGATCGGGGTGTCGGCCTTCGCCGTCCTGGCCGGGGCGGCGGTCAACGCTGCCATCGACCGGGTCTGGCCCTCGGTGGCGACCGCGGCGGCCCGCGCCGCGAACGAGCGGCTGCGCGCCGAACAGAACGCTCGCGCGGGCGTCGGGCACCACCCGGACGCCCCGGACCACACCGCCGACGAGGACGACGACGAGGACGGCGGGTCGGAGATGCCGTCCGAATTCCCCGAGCGCTGGTCGCGGTTCCTGCCGCCCGAGGACGTCACCTCACGCCTGCGCTCGAAGAAGGGCGGGGAGTGAGCTGCGGAACGTGCACGCGGTGGCCCTCCCGACGCGCACGCGGCGGCCGTCGTGACGTACACACAGTGGCCGTCCCGGCTGGACGGGGCCGTGATGTGGACGCGCACCGCGCGGGCCGGTGACACGTATCCGGTCCTGCCCGACGGGTGCATCGACCTGCTCTGGACCGAGGGCAGGCTGCTGGTCGCCGGGCCGGACACCCGGGCGTACGCCCCGGATCCGGCGCTCGCCGGGCGGTACGCCGGCGTGCGTTTCGCACCCGGAACCGGGCCCGCGTACCTCGGCGTACCCGCACACGAACTGCGCGACCGGCGGGTCGAGCTGAGCGACCTGTGGCCCGGTGCGGACACCCGCAGGCTCACCGAGCGCATCGACGCGGCCCCCGACCCGGCCGCCGCCCTGGAACGTCTCGCCCTGCACCGGGCGGCCCGGACCGGGCCGCCCGACCCGGTACTGCGGGCCGTCGCCGGGCACCTCGGCGCGGGCCGTTCCGTCGCGGCCACCGCACAGGCGGTCGGCCTCGGCGCACGCCGGCTGCACCGGCGGTCCCTGACGGCCTTCGGCTACGGACCGAAGACCCTCGCCCGGGTGCTGAGGCTCCAGCGGGCGCTCGCCCTCGTCGCGGGCGGAGCGCCGTACGCCGAAGCCGCCCTGACCGCGGGCTGCACCGACCAGGCGCACCTCGCCCGTGAGATGCGCGACCTGGCGGGGATGCCGCTGAGCGCCTACGTGGCGTCGGCGAACAGCGACACCTCGCAGCCGTCCGGGTCCCACAGCGTCGCGTAACGCTGCCCCCAGAACGCGTCCCAGGGCTCGAGGTGTCCGCGGTGGCCCGCCTCCACCAGCGCCGCGTACGTGGTGTCGACCTCGGCGGGCGAGTCGCAGCCGAAGCAGAGTCCGGCCCGGCCCCCCGACTGCGGCGGCTGCCACCCCGGATCGAAGGACCGGACGGTCTCCTCGGTGTCCCAGAGGATCCGTGTCCCGCCGGGCAGCACCGCCTCGGCGTGCGGCCGGGTGTCGGCGTCGGCGGGGATGTCCACGCCGAGGAGCCGGTAGAAGGAGAGGGATGCGGCCATGTCGGCGACGACGAGGCCGATCGCGTCGAATCGTGGAGTCATGCGCTCACCGTAAACAGCGGTCGCGCCGACGGTCTTGTACGAATCGGACACCCCGACCGGGCACGTCCCGCCCCGCCCACCAGGCAGCTTCCCGCCACCCGGACGGCGACGGCGTGCCGGGGCGAGGGCACCATCCTCGCCCCGGCACGCCGCCGCACGCCGATCCCGCGCGGCCGACCCACCCGGCGTAACGGACCAGGTGGTACCGGGGGTTACGGCTTTTGGCGAAGGCTTGGCGCCGTCCTTACGAAAATGAGCGCCCGGGGCCACAGGGGTCGCCCGTCCGGTGGCCATGTCCGCCGACGGGTGTCACGAGCCGTTGCGCAGCCCTTACGCTGAGGTGCGCGGCAGACACGCGCAGTGCGCGCGGAGGAGTTCGCCGTGAACACAGGAACGCTCAGGAAGCGCGGCGGGGGCGGCATGGCACTCGGTTACAGTCGGCGCACCGGCGAACTTCCCGTGGAGGTGACCGGCTTCGTCGGTCGTACGGCGGAGCTCGCCCAGGTCCGCGAACTGCTCGTCCGGGCACGGCTGGTCACCCTCGTCGGACCCGGCGGGGTGGGCAAGAGCAGGCTGGCGATGCGTGCGGCGTTCACTCTCAAGGGGGAGTATGCCGACGGGGTCGTCCTGGCCGAACTGTCCTCGCTGCACGACCCCGAACTGCTGCCGCAGGCCCTGGCCAGCGCCCTGGGGCTGGCTGAACAGAGCGGCCGGATCCTGCTGGACGTCCTCATGGAGCACCTCCAGGACCGCAGGCTGCTGCTCGTCCTCGACACCTGTGAACACCACCTGGACGCCTGCGCGTTCCTCGCCGACCTGCTGCTGCGCGAGGCGCCCGGAGTGACCGTGTTCGCCACCAGCCGGCAACCCCTGGACGTCCCCGGTGAGCACACCCTGCCCGTACAGCCGCTGGGGTACGACGACGCGACGACGCTCTTCGAACAGCGCGCGGCGGCCGTCGTCCCCGGCTTCCGGGTCACCGCTGCCAACCGCCACCACGTCCTGGCGCTGTGCCGCAGGCTGGACGGCATACCGCTGGCCATCGAGCTGGCCACGGTACGGCTCAGGGCCATCCCTCTCGACCAGTTGACCGCCCGCCTCGAACACCGCTTCCGGGTGCTCACCGGCGGACGCCGCAGTGCCGCTCTGCCCCGGCACCAGACCCTGCGCACCGCGATCGACTGGAGCCACGACCTGTGCTCGGCCGAGGAACGGCTGCTCTGGGCGCGGCTCTCGGTGTTCGCCGGGCCGTTCGATCTCACCGCTGTCGAGGAGGTCTGCTCGGGCGAGGGCCTGCCGCGCGACGAGATCCTGGAGCACCTCATCGGCCTGGTCGACAAGTCGGTGGTGCTGCGGGACAGCGCGGACGGCTCCCGGTACCGGCTGCTCGACACCATCAGGGAGTACGGAGCGGACCACTGCGGCACGCTGGGCGGCGACGAGCAGGAACGCTGCCGCCAACGGCACCGTGACCACTACCTGGCCCGCGTCCAGCACTTCTACCAGACGGTCCTCACGTCCGAACAGGTGCCGTTGTACTGGCAGTTGTACCGGGATCTGGCCGATCTGCGGAGCGCGCTCGACTACTCGCTGGCCCGCCCCGACGGCGTCCGGCCCGGTCTGGAGATGGCCGCCAGGCTGTGGCCGTTCTGGGTGACGGCCGGGCTCTCCAAGGAAGGCCGGTACTGGCTGGGCCGAGGCATCGACGCAGATCCGTCCCCCTGCCGGGAGCGGGCCCTGGCGATGCTGTGGCGCAGTCTCCTCGCGCTGGTGCAGGGCGATCTCGAACCGGCCCTGGAGGGCTTCGAGGAGGCCCGGCAGGTGGCCGTGGAAGCCGGTTCCGACCTCGAACTCGCCCTGGCCACCGGCTATGTGGGCGGGGTCCGCTGGCTGCTCGGCGACCCCGAGAGCGGACAGCAGCTGATGGACGACGCGCTGGCCCGCCAGCACCGGCTGAACGACCGCCTCGGACTGGTCGTCTTCCACTACCAGAAGGGCTACATGCACGCCGTGCTCCGTGACTCGGTCTCCGCGGTCGAGGAGTGCGAGAGGGCACTGGTGCTGCTCGGTGACGAGAGCGGCGAATGCATCATCAAGGGACAGATCCTGGTCGTCGAGGCGATGGCGGCCTGGGCGCGCGGCGAGCCGGTGGAGTGCGTCTCGCTGGCCAGGTCGGGCCTGCGGAGCAGCCGCGAGGTCAGCGAGATGTTCGGTGCGGCGAACAGCCTGGAACTGCTGGCCTGGGGCGCCGCGGAACTCGGGAGTTCCAGCAGGGCGGCCTGGCTGCTGGGTGCGGCCGGAGCGCTGTGGCGCAAGGTCGGGTCCCCGATGGTGGGGGCCGCGGTGTACCTCGACGACCACACCCGGGTGGAGTGCGCCGTCCGCTCCGCGCTGGGCGACGGGGAGTTCGCCGCGCTCTTCGCGCAGGGCGCGGAACTCCCGCTGGACCGGGCCGTGGAGCTGGCGCTCGCCGACGCCGACACCCCGACCCCGGCCCTGACGGGCCCGGCCGACTCGACGCCCGGTGACGTCCTGACCCGCCGGGAGCGGCAGGTGGCGGCACTGGTCTCGCAGGGGCTGACCAACCGCGAGATCTCGGAGCGCCTGGTGATCTCCAAACGCACCGCCGACGCCCACGTCGAGCACATCCTCGCGAAGCTCGGGTTCTCCTCCCGGGCACAGATCGCCGCACTGGCGGGCCGCGCCGACGGCGCCCGGGGCACGACGTGACCTCCACCGGGCCGCCGGTCACGGCCGCCGGTCAGGGCCGCAGGTCGCTCTGGCCGCAGATCCAGGCCAGGGCCTCGTACACCCCGCGGGCGTGGTCGTCCGGCACATCGCGCTGCGCCGTGTCCTCCAACTGCACGGCCACCGCGTCCACTTCGGCGGTCAGCAGCCCCAGGTCCGGCGCACCCGCGTCCGTACCGCCCGTGACCGGGGCGGCGTCCGCCCGGCCCAGGGCCCAGCGGTAACCGGTCAGCGCACCGCGGGAGAACGGTGTCCGCCCGTCCGGCCCGGCGGTGGCCGCCTCCAGCTTCCGGTACGCCGCCTCCACCTCCGCGCGGTATCTGGTGCCCACGTGCTCGTCCTCGAATGGTTCTCTCTCCGGCGTGCTCATACCTCTGCGTGTGTCCCGTTCCGTGGTGGTGATGTCTCTTCCGGGGCTCCGCTCCCGCGGAGCCGTCCGTCAGACCGAGTGCGCGCCGGCTCCGTCGAGATGCCGGGAGACCGACTGCCCGATCCGGGCCAGTGGTGCCGCCTGTGTCATGGCGTGGTGGGTGCACGCGATGTCGTGGGACTCGATGCGTCCCGTCACCCAGGGCCGCCAGGCCTCACCGTCCAGGGCCTGCGCCGACTTCCCCTGGGTCGCGTGGAAGTACAGCAGATCCCCGTCGAAGACGCCCTCGACGAACGTCGGCTGGAGCCGGACCGAGTTGGTGAGGACGGAGGTCATCGCGGCCACATGGTGCTCCGCGAGGCCCTGGTGTTTCCCGAGCCCCCGGTACTCCGCCAGGGAGGCGGACAGCGGGCCGTTGCCGCCGTCGCTGCTGAGGATCGCCGCGACCTCGGTGGCGGTCAGCGCCGAGAGACCCGGTCCCGGCGGGGTGTGCCCGGCGGCTTCGAGCAGGAGCGCCAGGGCCGCACGGTCGTCGGGCAGCGAACGGAGCCGGCTCCGCGGGTCGATGGGACGGGAGTCCAGCATGGCCAGCAGGGCCACCCGCTCGCCCCGCTCCTGGAGCCGTACCGCGATGGCGTGCGACAGGGCACCGCCCAGGGACCAGCCCAGCAGGTGGTAGGGCCCCGACGGCTGCACGGAGCGGATGTGCGTCACGTACTCGGCGACCATCTCCTCGAAGGTCGCGGGCAGCCTGCCCGGCCCCGAGAGGCCGCGCGCCTGGAGCCCGTACACCGGGAGGTCGTCCGCCAGATGACGGGGCATCCCCGCGTAGCACCAGCTCAGCCCCCCGGCCGGATGGACGCAGAACAGCGGCGGCCGGGAACCGTCGGTGCGCAGCGGCAGCAGCATCGCGAACGGGTCCTGCGCGCTGCCCTCGTCGAGCAGCCGGGCCAGCCCGGCCACGGTCGGCGCCTCGAAGACCGCGCCGATGGACAGCGCGGTGCCCAGCGACGACCGGATGCGGCCGATGAGCCGGGCAGCCGGCAACGAATAGCCGCCCAGCGCGAAGAAGTCGTCGTCGATGCTGATGTCCACGACACCGAGCACCTCGGTGAAGAGCGCGCAGAGCGCCTTCTCCCGCGCGCTGCGGGCGGGCCTGCCTACCCGGTCCGCCGCCGCTTCCGGCGCGGGGAGCGCGGCCCGGTCCAGCTTGCCGTGGGCCGTCAACGGGAGCGTGCCGAGCGTGAGATAGGCCGAGGGGACCATGTAGCCGGGCAGCCGCGCGGTCGCCCAGGCGCGCAGCGAGGCGGCGTCCACCCCCTCGCCGGCGGCGGCCCGCTGGGACGGCAGGGCTCCGGGCGCGGGGCGCGCCGCGGGCACCACGTACGCGGTCAGGACCCGTTCACCCGACGGGGTTTCCCGTACCGCGACCGCCGCACGGGCCACCCCCGGGTGCCGGGCGAGCACCGTCTCGATCTCACCCGGCTCGATCCGCAGGCCCCGGAGCTCGACCTGGTCGTCGCACCGCCCGAGGTACTCCAGCGCACCCCGGTCGGTCCACCGCACCTGGTCACCGGTGCGGTACATCCGGTCGCCCGGCGCACCGAACGGGTCTGCGACGAAACGCTCGGCCGTGAGTTCCGGCGCGTTGAGATAGCCACGTGCCACCTGGGCACCGGCCAGGTGGAGTTCGCCGGGCACCCCCGGCGGCACCGGGCGCAGCGACGCGTCCAGCACATGGGCGCGCACATTGTGGCCGGGGCGCCCGATGACCGGCGTGCCGCCCTCCTCGTCGAGCCGGCAGTACACCGCGTCGACGGTGCACTCGGTCGGCCCGTAGTAGTTGTACGAGGTGGTGCCGGGGCAGTCGCGCAGCGTCCGCCAGAGCGCGGCGTCCAGCGGCTCACCGCCGACCATCAGCAGCCTGGGGCGGTGCCGGTCACCGGTGAACAGCCCGGCCGCGATCAGCTGGTGCAGGTACGAGGGCGTGACGTCGAGGAAGTCGATCCCGTGCTCGGCGATGTAGTCGACCAGGGCCCCGGGATCGAGCCGTACGGAGTCGTCGATCACGTGCAGTTGCTGGCCCGCGGCCAGGAAGAGCGGACCCTCCCACGCGGTGTCGAAGGTGAAGGTCGCGGTCAGCGCGGACCGCAGCGGACGGCCCGCCGACCGGGCGGCGGGCGCGATCAGTTCACGGTGGTGGTCGAAGCAGAGGTTGGTGAGAGCGCGGTGCTCGACGACGACACCCTTCGGCAGGCCGGTGGTCCCCGAGGTGTAACTGACGTACGCCGCGTGGTGCGGCAGCAGCGGCGCCGTACGGTCACGGTCGGCCGGATCGGTGTCGGGCCGCCCCTCCAGGTCCCGGACGGTGTCCAGGGCGTCGAGCCGCAGGACCGGTACGGCGGACGGCAGTCCGGGCGCGCCCCCGACGGTGCTGATGACACAGAGCGGATCCGTGTCGTCGAGCAGATACCGGATCCGGTCCGCCGGATGCTCGGGGTCCACCGGCACACAGGCCGCACCCGACTTCAGTACGGCGAGCAGCGCCACCGGGTAGTCGGCGGTGCGCTCCAGCGCGAGCGCCACGAACGTCCCCGGACCGGCACCGCGCGCGATGAGCAGCCGGGCCAGCCGGTTGGCGCGGGCGTTGAGTTCACCGTACGAGAGCACGGTCTTCCCGCACACCAGGGCGATGGACTCCGGCGCCCTGCGGGCCTGTTCCTCGAACAGCTCGGGCAGCGTCGTCGCCGGCACGGGCCGCGCCGTGTCGTTCCAGGCCGTCACCACGGTGTGCCGCTCCGCGGCCGTCAGCAGTTCCAGTTCGGCGACCGGCCGGTCCGGCCCGACCGTGGCGAGCGTGTCGAGGAGCTCCAGGAAGCGGCGGTGGTGCGCGGCGGTGACCTCGGCGCTGTACTTCGCGGGGTCGGCGTTGAAGTCGATCCGCAGCGACCCGTCCGACGGCCGGTCGTAGACGTTCACTCCGAGACCGGTGACGGGGCCGTTGGAGAGGTTGTGCAGGACGGCCGGGAGCTGCCCGAAGGTCAACCGGGGGTCGAATCCCATGATGTTGATGCCCCAGTCGCCCAGATACCCGGTGGCGGGGACACCGCCCAGGTCCTTGACGAGGTACGGCGCCGGATAGCGCTGGTGCCGCAACAGCCCCCGCGCCTGCCGCGCGGTGTGCCGTACGAGATCGGTCACGGTCGTGCCGGAATCCAGTCGCACCGTCAGGGGCAGCACATTGGCCAGCATGATCGGCACCCCGCGCGCCACCGCACCGGCACGGCCGGTCACCGTGAGGTCCAGCGTCACCGCGTCCCGGCCGCTGAGCCGGTGCACGTACAGCGACAGCGCGGCCATCGCCACCGACGGCAGACCCGTTCTGGCCTGCCGGGCCAGGGCGCGCAGACCGGTGGCCGCGACCGGGCCGACATGGCCGGTCTTCCGGACGAAACGGTGCGGGACGGACTTCAGCCGGTCGGCGGCGTCCGGGCCGACGGGATGGCCGGCCAACTGCGCCGCCCAGTACTCCCGGTCCTCGGCGAACCGCTCCGACCCGTGGTACGCGGCCTCGTCGGCCAGCAGTTCGGCCAGCGTTCCCCACGCGGGGGCCGGAAGACGGGTGCCCGTCTCCAGCGCCGTGTAGGTCTCGGCGACCCGCTGGATGAAGAGGGAGAAGCCGTACCCGTCCAGCGCGATGTGGTGCACGCTGATGTACAGCAGGAAGCATTCGTCCGAGGTCCGGAGCAGTGCGAAGGTGAACAGCGGTGGCCGCCCGAGATCCAGGGGCAGGCGCATGTCCGCCCACATCCAGGCGCGGGCCGCGGCCCACGGGTCGTCGGCGCCGCGCAGATCCACCAGCGGCAGCTCCCACCGGGGGGAATCCCCGGTCAGCTGCCAGGCGTTGCCCTCGTCATCGGCCTCGAAGCGGACCCGGAGCGCCTCCGTCTCGTCGACTCCCCGGCGCAGTGACTCCTCCAGCAGAGCCCGGTCGAGCGGGCCCCTGATCTCGACGAACTCGGCGGCGCGGTAGTTGGTGTTCTCCGCGTCCAACTGCTGGGAGAACCACATCCCCGTCTGCGCGGCGGTCAGCGGCAAGCGACCGTTCCGGCTGCCGGACTTCCTGTTCATGCGTGCCGTCTCCTGACGCAGGTGCTGGTCTCCACGCGTGCTCGGTCTCTACGCGTGCTCGGCCCCTACGGGCCGTCTGCTCGGCCCCGACGGGCCATCAGGGCCAACGAGCGTCACCGGACAGGTGTATTGGTCCGAAGCGAAACTCTTTGCGGGCGACCCTCGCCGAGCAGCTCCGGAGAGGCCGGTACGGCCCTGGCCGGAGGCCCGGTCGCACCCGTCGGCAGACTTGGCCTGTGCTTTACGAAGGCCCTGCAACCGTTTCCCCGGTGTCCCTGTCTCTAGTGATGTTGTATTCAGCGGGAAGTGACGTGAGCGGAGCATGGGCATGGGCCGGGTCAAGGGCAGCATAGGGATCGCACTGCTGGTCAGCGCGGTACTGGCGGGCACGAGTGCCTGTGGGGGAGACGCCTCGGCGTCGGCCTCCGGGAGCGGCTCCGGAGCGGCCTCGAAGCCGTCGGCGAGCGTGCACCCGAAGCCTTCGCACCCCGCGGGGCCGCCCATGCTGCTGGAGACGATCGCTCCCAAGTCCGGTGCGACGGTCGGCGTGGCCATGCCGATCTCGGTGGTCTTCACCAATCCGGTGGCCACCTCGGCCCGTGCCACCATCGAGAAGCACCTGAAGGTCTCCGCGTCGGAACCGGTGGTGGGGGCCTGGCACTGGTTCAGCAGCACCCGGGCCGACTGGCGGCCGGAGAAGTACTGGCACCCGGGCACCAAGGTGACGCTGGACGCCGATCTGACGGACGTCGGCAACGGCTCGGGCCGTTACGGCACCCACAACTACCAGCACAAGTTCACCATCGGGGACGACGTCGAGGCCACCGCGTCGGTGCCCGGCCACTCGATGAAGGTCATGCGCGACGGCAAGCTGGTACGGTCCCTGCCGATCGACGCGGGCAGCCCGAGCTTCCCCTCCTGGACCGGCACGATGGCGGTGATCGACAAGGAGCGTGAGGTGCACATGACCTCGTGCAGCGTCGGCATCAGCTGCACCAAGGGCAGCCCCGACTTCTACGACCTGACGCTGCCCTGGGACGTCCACCTCACCACGTCGGGCACCTACGTCCACTACTCCACCGGCGACCCGTACCCGGGCCACAGCTACGGCTCGCACGGCTGTGTCCACCTGTCGATGGCCGACTCCAAGTGGTTCTACGACTTCGTCAAGCAGGGCGACCCGATCACCATCACGGGTTCCCCCCGAGGCAAGGCCGCCGCGGACAACGGCTATGCCTCGTTCAACCTCTCCTGGGCGGAGTGGCTGAAGACCAGCGCCACCGGTCAGCAGACGACCGCGAGCTGACCCGTCCCGACACGGACGCTCCCGTTCGAGCTGGACGGCACCCCGGCCCGGCAGTCACGTAACATGTAGGCCATGAATCCTGCTGTTGACCCTTACGTGATCCGAGTCGGAGTGCCGTCCGTCGAGACCTACCGCCACTTGCGGTCCGTGGCCGGTCTGAGCGCGAAGACGGCCGAGGCCGCCGAGGCCGGACTGCCGAACAGCTGGCACAGCGTGGTGATCATGGACGGTGACGAGCCCGTCGGCATGGGGCGCGTCATCGGTGACGGCGGCTGCTTCTTCCAGATCGTCGACATCTGCGTCACCCCCGCGCACCAGGGCCGTGGCCTCGGCAAGCGGATCATGAACGAACTGACCGGGGAACTCGGCCGCCGCGCACCGGCCAGTGCCTACGTGTCCCTCATCGCCGACGGCGACGCCCGGCACCTCTACGAGAAGTTCGGGTTCAGGGAGACGGCACCGGAGTCCGTGGGCATGTACCGCGCTGTCTGACGCCCACCTCCTGGCGCCCGCCTCGCCTGGCGCCCGCCTCGGCGTCGGACGTTTCGGGGACGTCACCCGTGGCGAGGGCGCGGCCCCGCACGATCTGCGCCATTGTGTGAAGCGATGAGGAACTGGCCGGGTGCGGGCGGAGGATCGGCGCGCTGATGAGCGAGGAAACGTCCGCGGGAGCCGCGGGACAGGGCCGGGCCGTTCTGCCGGGCATCCGGCTGCGGGCCCGCGACCGCGACGAGGCGCACCGCGCCTCCACCCCGCTGGAACTCTTCTTCGACCTGTGCTTCGTCGTCGCCGTCTCCCAGGCGGGGTCGCGACTGGTACACGCCGTGGCCGGAGGCGAACCGGTCCACGGGATCACCGGCTATCTGCTGGTGTTCTTCGCGATCTGGTGGGCCTGGGTGAACTTCTCCTGGTTCGCCTCCGCCTACGACAGCGACGACGTCCTCTACCGGATCGCCACCCTCGTCCAGATCTCCGGCGTCCTCGTCCTGGCCGCCGGAGTCCCGCGCGCCTTCGACGACGCCGACTTCACGGTAGCGATCGTCGGCTACCTGATCATGCGCCTCGCGCTCACGTTCCAGTGGCTCAGGGCCGCACACGGGGAGACCGGGCCGGCCAGGACCACGGCGCTGCGCTACGCGGCAGGACTGCTGGTCGTCCAGATCGGCTGGGTCGTGCTGCTGTTGCTGCCCCACGAGGCCTGGGAATGGGGCTTCGTCCCCATGGCGGTCGCCGACCTGGCAGTGCCGGTCTTCGCCGAACGCCACCACCGTACGAGCTGGCACCCGCACCACATCGCCGAACGCTACGGCCTCTTCACCATCATCATGCTCGGCGAGACGATCGCCGCCGCGACCGTGGCCGTGCAGTCGGCGGTCGACGCGTCAGCCGCGCTCGGCGAGCTCCTGCCCATCGCGGCGGGCGGGCTGCTCATCGTCTTCGGCGCCTACTGGATCTACTTCGCCGTCCCGATCCACGAGTACCTGGTCTCCAACCGGCAGGCGTTCCTGTGGGGTTACGGCCACTACCTGGTCTTCGCCTCCGCCGCCGCGATCGGCTCCGGCATCGAGGTCGCGGTGGAACAGGTGACGCACCACGCCCACCTCTCGACGCTCGCGGCCTCGATGGCCGTCACCGTCCCCACCGCGCTCTTCCTGCTCACCGTGTCCCTGCTGCACACCCGCCACTTCAAGCAGGGCACCGCCCAGCGCCTGGTCCTGCCCGTCAGCGTGCCCCTGGTGCTGGCCGCCGGCTTCGCCGGGCACCGGGCCGTCCCGCTGGCCGGGCTGGTGGTCGCCGCGACCGTCGCGGTCGGCGTCCGGCTGTCGCGGACCGCCGCCCGCAACGGGGCCGCCTGAGACCGTGGGATGAGACTGTCGGATATGCGCCGTACAACTCGGCCTGCCCGACTTCGACTTCTGGCGCGCTCCACCGCCGAAGATAGGTACATGACCTGTGCCAAGTGCGGAGCCCGGATGACGAGGAACCAAGACGGCTGGTACATCTGCTATGCCTGCGGCAACAGTTCGCCGGGGTAGCGGCCCGTCCGACGCGGGCCGCTGCCCCGGTCGGCTCGGGCCGCCACTCCGGCGGGGGTGTCAGCCGCGCGCGGTGAAGGCGTAGAGGTTGCCGTCCCAGGCGCCGGTCAGCAGCGTGTTACCGGTGACGGTCGGGGTCGACAGGATGGGCGCGCCGACGTTCAGGTCCTGGAGCTTGGCGCCGGTGGCCTTGTCCAGCCCGTACAGGTGGCCGTCGGTGCCACCGATCCACAACGTCCCACCGCTGATGGTCGGCGAGCCGACGAAGGCCCTGCCGCTCTGGAACTCCCAGAGCTTGGTGCCGGTGCTGGTGTCGAAGGCGGCCACCCGGCCGTTGGTGAAGCCGGCGTAGACGGTGTGCCCGTCAACGGCCGCCGAGCCACCGGGCTGCGCGGCGTCGTCCTTGGATACCCCGTCGCTCTGGTAGTGCCACAGTTCCTTGCCGGTGGAGGCGTCCCGGGCCAGGAGGGTGTTGCTCATGTCGGTGGTGAACACCTGCCCGTCGGCCACCACGGGAGTGGAGTGGTGGACGCCGCCGACGCCTCCGGCCGAGACGAGCTGCTCACCGGTGGCGGCCTCGTAGATACGCAGGCCACCGCGGCTGTCGTGGACGTAGACCTTGCCGCCGACCACGGTGGGGGTGCTGCTGTTCCACCAGCCGCTGTCCACCGGGGAGTCCCACAGCTGCTTACCGGTCGCGGTGTCCAGGGCGACGAGGTGGCTGCCGGTGGTGGTGTAGCCGAAGTAGTAGACGGTGGAGCCGGAGACGGTCGCGCCGCCGTAGCCGTAACCGTCGTAGGCGCCGGTCGTCGAGGAACCGGGGAGGGCGTGGCGCCACTTCACCGCGCCGGTCGCCGCGTCCACCGCGGTCAGGGTGCCACGCATCTCGGTGAGGTAGACGGTCCCGTCGTGCACCACGGGCGTGGACTGGACGAGGCTGTCCGTGGCGAAGTGCCACTTCGTCCGGCCGGTGGCGAGGTCGACGGCGTCCACGCCGTTGCCCTTGGCCCCGTCGGTGTCCCAGGTGCCGATGTACGCGATTCCGTTCGCGACCACCGGGGAGGACATGCCGATGGTGGCGCCGCTGCGGTGGGTCCAGGCGTTGGTGAGGTTTCCGGAGCCCAGGTTCCCGGGCTGTACTCCGGTGTGCAGGGCGTCCCCGTGGAACTCGGGCACGTCCGCGCCCGCGCGCACCGGTTCGGCCTTCGGCACGACGGTGAAGCGGCTCGTGGTCGACCAGCTCCTGCCCGCGTCGTCGAACGCGGTGACCGCGGCGGTGTGTGCGCCGGGCTTCAGCCGGCGGGTGTCCCACGGCGCCGACCACGAGAACTTGCCGGTCCGGCCCAGCTTCTGGCCCTTCTGGCCGTCGACCCGGACCTCGACCCGCACCACATGGCTGGAAGTGTGGTAGGCGTCCACCTGGAACTCGGTACGGCCCTGGCCGACCTGGGAGCCGGGCGCGGGCGAGGTGGCCGCGATCGTGTGTTCCTGGTTGAACATCCGGAATTCGGCGGTCAGTTCGGCGTGGCGCATCGCGATCTCGCGGAAGCCGATGGGGGAGTGGTCGTCGTTGTAGGTCGCCGAGGCCGTGTTGTACTCCACCGCGCCGTCCAGCAGGTGAGGATCGGTGAAGTTGGTGTGCATGTGGCCGTTGAAGAACGCCTTGACGTCGTACCCCTTGAGGAGTCCGAGCAGGGCGTCGATCTGTCCGGCGGAGCCGCCGGTGTCGGGGGTGTCCAGCGGCTCGTGGGAACTGACCACGATCTGCTTCTTGCTGCCGTTGGCGTTCTTGCCGTTGAGCGCCAGGTCCTGCTTCAACCAGGCCATCTGTACCGGATCGCCGAGGCCGCCGTTGTTCTCCAGCTGGATGAAGTGGGTGTTGCCGTAGTCGAAGGAGTACCAGGAAGGCCCGAGCAGCGAACGGTAGTTGCCGACGCCGTCGGTGTCCCCGCCGCCGTGGTCGTGGTTGCCCGTCACCGGCCAGATCGGCAGCTTGGAGTTCGCGGTGCCCTTGAGCCATGCCTGCCAGTGGGAGGACGCACCGTCGCCGCTGAGGTCCCCGGTGGCCAGGACGAAGGCCGGCCGGGTCGGGAGTGCGGCCATGTCGTCCAGCTGCTTGGCGAGCTTGCCCGGGGTGACCCCGTCGCCCTCCGCGGGTGATTCCGGACCGTCGGGGCTGGTCAGGTGGGTGTCGGTGATCTGGGTGAAGGTGAAGTCGGGCCGCTCGCTGCCCTTGTCGCGCCGCAGATCGAAGTTCTGGGTGACGGTGGCGCCGTCCTCGGGCGAACCGAGGTCGTAGTAGAAGCGCTGGACCCGGTTGCTGCCGAGGGCGGCCGAATAGCCGCGCGGCATGGTGATGTTGACGATCGTGTGGTTCCACTGGTTGAGGTCGGCGGAGAACGTGTAGTGGCCGTTCCGGTCGGTACGGACGATGACCGCGCCGTCCGAGACGGACACCCCGGCCAGCCCGTGCTCGCCCTTGCCCTGGGTGCCGTTGCCGTTCTTGTCGTCGAAGACGGTGCCCTGGACGGTGGCGTGGCGCGCGGGGCGGGGGGCCATGTCGAAGTTCACCGGCGCGGCGAGCGCCTGGTACCCGTCGTTGGCCAGCAGCCACGCGGAGTAGGAGCCGGCGGGCAGGCCGGAGGTGTCCAGGTCCACGGTGCCGGTCGCGTTCGGGACGTAGACCCAGACCAGCGCAGCCCCGTCGCCGGGCTTGCGGTTCGCGGGATAGATGCCGATCCAGTTCGTGGCGCCGGGCGCGTCCGTGGTGTAGCCGAAGCTGAGTTTCTGACCGACCTGGGGCTGCTGGGTGACCAGGGTGAGAGTGGACGCACTCACGGCCGACGGGGCCCCGCCGACCGGCGCGGCGGACGAGACGGGTGCGCCCACCACGGCGAGAACAACGGCGCAGGCCCCAGCCGTCAGTGCAGATCGGAAGCGGGAAGGTGGCATGCTGCACTCCTGGTGAACGGGAAACTTGTCTGGACAACTTTGCTGACCGCAGGACATCCGTGGCAAGTGTCCGGTAGGTGTTGCAGCGGCGTACTGCACACGATGATTGGGTGTCTCCGTACGGCCCTACCCTCGTCAGTGCCAGGACGAGCCGGAGTCCCTGGCGACGGGCGATATGGCCGTACACGTCAGCCCCGCTCCGTGCACGCCTTCTGTTTCGCCAGCCCCGACACTGCTGCGGACAGTTCGCGGACGACGGCGTCCTTGTCCTTCACCCGTTCCGACACCGCGATCTCGGCGGTGGGAGCGCTCCCGTAGGAGAGCACCGTCTTCTTCCCGTCCTGGCTCTTCTTCTCGTTCACGACCCAGTCGACGCCGTCCACCGACGTGCAGGGAGCCGACTCGGGGACGTCCGAGATGTTCCCGCACCGCAGGATCACGTCGCCGTCACCCCACACGGCCGTGCCCTTCGGGCCGGAGTCCTCGCGCCCGTGGCCCCCCACTCTCTGCGGCGCCTTGTCCATCAGACGGGAGCAGGCCGCGCTGTCGCCACCCGGAGCTCCCGAGACGTTGTAGGAGCGCGATGAGGTCCCGCACGCCGCGAGAGCGGCGACGCAGACGGTGATCACGCCGGCCTGCGTCAGACGCCGGACAGGGGTTGTCTTCATGAGTCATCCCTCGTTCGAGTTGTGCAATGGTCGGTTCGCGGAACGCGAGAAGCGTTCTTCGGTCGCAGCGACGGCCCGGGACGCCGTGCATGGGGTGGCGATCAGTCGGTGCGGACGCTGAGCAGGCCGCCGGGCTCGGCCGGGGCCTGACGCCGGACCTGTCCGCGACTCCGGACAGTGCCTTCGCCCCGACGCGATCGGTAACGACTGTACGAGGCACGGCTGTTGCCGTCGATTGTTCCCCTCCCGTATCAGGGAGTCATCGCTCAGTAAAGGGAGAGGGTGGAGTCAACTGTGGTAGTCGCCGGGGGCCGCGCTGGGTTCTTCCCTCCTCGATGTGGACAGCTACCTTCGGCCGATCATCGCCGTGATCATCATTGTCCTGCGGATCCCGCTCGTCGCGTGGGGTAAGCCTCGCCCGCGATGGCCTCGTGGACGATGGGGTCGTTGTCTTCGTTTCCTGCACCGGAGCTGGAGCCGAAGCGGCGGTATGGACCGGTCAGAAGAACGACGCAGTACCTGGCCGATGAAGGCGATCGGAACTTCGGCCCTATAGATTTCCGGCACGGCACGGCACGGCAGGCGTACGGGTTCGTTCCTGCGTCGTGCCGGCGAGACGTTCTACGGCGCCTCGCCGGGGAATCCTCGTGTACGCCAGGTGCGGCCGTCCCGCTCGACCCCGAACCCTTCGTAGCCGTCCAGGGATTCCAGCCAGCTCCGCGCCGTCGGCCCCATGGCGAAGGCTGCGGTCGCATACGCATCGGTCATCGTGAGCCCGGCCCCGATCACCGTGACGGATGCCGACCCGTCCGCTGTTCTGCCTTCGTGCGGGTTGATGATGTGCGAGCCGCGTTCCGCGGTACCGGAAGTCGCGATGGCCAGGTCACCACCGGTGACGATCGTGCAGAGTTCACCGTGACGCAGTGGGTGGGCGATGCCGATGCGCCAGGGAGCCCCCCGAGCCGCTTCGCCTCGCAGTTGCAGATCGCCGCCGCCGTTGACACAGGTGTGGTGCGCGCCCGCCTCGTGGAGGAGCTGTGAGGCGTGCTCGATCGACCATCCCTTGACCAGTCCGGACGGGTCGAGAGAGCCGCCCGCGAAATGGCTGAACCAGCCGGAGCTGTTCCGTGCGGCACTCATGCACAGGTCGAGCACCCCGCGCACCTCTGCGGAGCACTTGGCCGGTGAGAGTTCGCCTCGTGAAATCCGGCTCACGGCGCTGTCCGGCCGGTAGGTGGAGTACACCTCGTCGACATGGTGCAACCACCCCACCGCCTCGCCCAGCGCCGTTTCGATGGCGGGCGTCCGGGTGTCGCGGATGTCGAAGGAGAAGACCGTGCCCATCACGTGCTCGACATGGTGCAGGCCGTGCCCGGACTCAGCCATGGGCCTGGTCCAGTGCGCTCTGCAGGGACTGCATGTAGCCCTGGCTGGTGTAGCTGGCACCGGAAACCGACTGGATGTGGGCGCTGTGGGCGGTGAGCGCCTCCTTCGTCAGTTTCGGCACGGCGCCCGCGGAGATCTCGCGGCTGCGGCTGTCCTCGGACGGCATGTGAAGCACTTTGATGTCGGTCAGCTTTCCGGCCTTCACGGTGGCGGACACCTGCACGGGGCCGTACTTGGTGTCCGCGGGAGTGCCGGTGTAGGTGCGGGCAGCCGACGTCCCGGTCCCCGGAGACACGGTCTGTGTCGGTGCCGGGACGGTCCCGGTCGGTGGTGGCACGGCGATCGGTTCGGCGCTGTGGTGCGGCTTCACAGCAAGCAGCACCACAATTAGCGCACCGGTCGACGCGGCTGCGGCGATTGCTCTGCGCACGATGCCCTCCTCAGAACTCGAACGACTCGTGATGGATGTGGCGGCGCGGTACCCCGGCGCTGCGAAGGGCTTCCTTGGCCGCATCGGTCATACCGGGCGGGCCGCACAGGTACACCTCGTGTGCCGCGAGATCCGGCACCAAGGCGGTCAGCGCATGGGAAGTCAGCGGGTCCGAAGGCTTCCCGGGTTCACTGACGATGTAGTGGACGACGGCATCACGGGCATCGGCTATCGCGTCCAGTTCGGTGCGCAGCGCGAGGTCTTCGGGCCTGCGGGCACGGTAGATCAAGGTCACTTCGCCGGGGAGCGTCTCGAACAGGGCGCGCAGCGGAGTGATCCCGACGCCGCCCGCCAGCAACAGCACCTGGCCGGCTCTGCGCCGGCCCGCGGTGAACGCGCCGTAGGGACCTTCGGCCCATACCCGGGTCCCGGGCCGCAGGCTGGCAAGAGCCGCGCTGTGCCCTCCCGCGGTCTTCACCGTGATCCGCAGTTCGTGGCTGAGGGCCGGCGCGGACAGAGAGTACGGATTGGCCGTCCACCAGAGCCCGGGGGCCAGAAATCGCCAGCGGAAGAACTGTCCGGGCAGGGCGCCCAACTCATCCAGGTGGTCGCCGGTCAGAAGCACGGAGACGACACCCGGCGCCTCATGACGGACGGCGGTCACGCGCATCCGGTGCCGCAGGGCCCGCCGCACCGGTACCAGGAAGCGATACCAGATGATCAGGACGGCGACTCCGATGTACAACGTGTACCAGGCCACTTGAGCGGGCCGGTTGCCGACGAAGTCGGCTCCGTTGCTGAGCTGATGGAAGAAGGCAAGGAAGACAGCCACATAGGTGGCGAAATGCAGGTAGTGCCACGTCTCGTAGCCCATCCTGCGGCGCACGGCCCGCGCCGAGACGAAAGCGGTGCCCACCAACAGGAAGAAGGCGACCGTGGCCTTGAGCATGTCCGGATAGTGCAGGACGAGATTAGTCGTCTGACTGACGACACCGATGTGCGAGGTGAGGGAATACCCCCAGATGATCAGCAGGACATGGGCCACGACCAGCGAGATCGTGTAACGACCACCCATCGCATGCCATTGCGCCAGCCGGTCGGTGCCGATGCTGTGGTCCAGGACCGGTGCACGGGCCATCAGCGCCACCAGGACCGCGCATCCGTACCCGGCGAGCAACCCGGTGATCCGGCCCGCGCCGGTCAGCCAGCCCGCTGCTCCCACCACCGACGAGTTGTCGCTCCACCAGAGGCCGAGGACACCGGCGGCGCCTGCCCAGATGACGCACTGGGCGACTAGCGGGACTACCGTACGCGGACGGTGCGGGCGCGGAATTCTGTGGGTGCGGTGACGCGAATACGCTGCCGTACTCATAGGGAGAGCCCTCCCTTCGACGTCGGAACCAGTATCGCAGGGCAGCCTCTGCGCGCTATCTGAAGCCGGTCTCACCTGCCCCCGCTCAATTGGCGACGACAACAGGCCGAGCAAAGCGTGCGAGGTTCTGATGTCCTATGGGTACGGCCGACCTGGTGGCGCGGATTGGTGCGGTCGCTGTACCGGCGGCAGGGGCGTGTACTGCTCACCCGGTATTGGCAGGCTTCCACTCGTGGGGCAGGGTGAGAGAGCCGCGTTCGAGCCGTGGCGACGGCCCACTGCCTGCGGGTTTACCGTGGAGAGGCAGGCGAGTCCACCTTCTGGACGCAGGCTGAGGACAACGTCGTGTTCACGGCCATCTCCCGGCATCACCTGGCCGACGATCCGGTCTCTGCGGCGCATCCGAGCCGTGAGGCCATCGCCGTCGCCCCCGCCTGTCAGTGGTCCTGGCCGCTGACAGGCTTGGCCGAGTACCCGTCGTGCCAGGCCGCCTTGGCCCCCGAGTCGCCGATCCGGTAGACCTGTACGACCGAGCCTGCGGCGATGAGGACGGACAGCGCAATGGCGGCCACGCGCACCGGGACGCTCAGTGCGACAGCTACGCTGCGGCCGGAGTCCTCCGCATCGGAGGACCGGGTCGTGGCGCGGCGGCCGAGCCACCACAAGGCGACGGCGACGGCGAACAGTCCGATGGCCCAGGGCAGCAGGCCGTCACCGAGTTCGGTGTGCTTGCGGACCAGAGCGTCGCTGTCGGTGTGCTTCTCCAGCCACTCCCCGGCATGGGTGGCCAGCGGCACGCTGATCAGCGTGACCAGGGCAAGTATGGGCAGAGCCGGGCCCAGCCTGCGTATCCACGCGGGCCATACCGAGGTCACCACCAGCGCGAGAGCGGTGAGCGGTACCAGTACGACCACGAAGTGCACCAGCAGTACGTGAGCGGGAAGGCCGTTGATCACAGTAGGTCCCACGGAAAGGCTCCTTCGGCAGGGGAAGTTACAGGAGCGGTAACCTACTACGCGCTTGTAGACGGAAGGTGTCGCGCATACGCTCAGCGGCCATGCGAGCCCTTGCGCCCGCCTCGAACTGCGGGCTTTCCCTCGCCGGCCTAGCTGGAAATGGTCCATGTCGCGTCGACGGCCGGGCGGGGCCGACTGCTGGCGGAGTGCGAGTCATCTGTTGGGTTTCGTTGTCGCGCGCCGACCAACGATGAGGGACGGTGGACATCCGGCTTCGAGTGGCGGCCGTAGTGCTGTCCGTGGTCGCGGCGGTCGGCGCGGTGGTGCAGGTGTACCGCATCGGGGATTCCGGTGCGAAAGCCGCTCGGTACGGCCGGCTCTCCTCCACGTCGGGACGCCCGGAGGGAAGGTTCCGGCCCGCCACGCCCCGGCTGCCTGGTGGGACACACCGGACTGCCGGGGCCTGCTCCGGATAGCTCCACGGGTCACGGGCCGAGGGCCGAGGGCCCGGTCGTCCGGCGCCGGTCAGACGTGCTGCGGAGCCTCGTCCTTGAGCGCGGCCTTGATCTGGTCCCGCAGCTCAGGGCTGTCCTCGTGCCCGTGTACGGACACAGCGTGTTCACTCGCGGCGCGGACAACCTCGTCCTCCTCGCCGGTGATGGCGAGGGTGCACTTCGTCTCGCTGGGAAAATCTCGGCAGTCGGCTATTTTGCGCATGTCACACACCTCCTTCTCCCAGTATCCACCCGCCGCGTCCGCTGGCGAGCGTCGCACCGGAGACCCCCTCCCGAGACAGAACAGCTAGGGTCTGTCGTCAAATGATCTTGTGTGGTGGATCATGGTCGGGTGGTACGCCGCCATCAACTGTCCGATGCCGAGCGGGAGTTCGTCTGTCCTCTGCTGCCCCGGTCGGGGCGGGGGCGGAAGCGGCTGGATGACCGGGCGGTCCTCAACGGGATCGTTTGGAAGTTCTGGACGGGCACGGCCTGGCGGGACGTGCCGGAGTGGTACGGATGCCGGGCCACGCTGCACACCCGCTTCCGCCGGTGGGTCAGGGACGGCACCTTCGAGCGGATGCTCCGGGAAGCCCAGGCGCGGGCTGATGCGGCGGGTGAGGTCGACTGGCCGGTGTCGGTCGACTCCACCGTCTCCGGGCCCACCAGCACGCTGCCGGGCCCGAAAACGGGGCTCCGAAATCCGGCGCTCGGCCGCTCCAGAGGTGGGCTGACCAGCAAGATTCATCTGGTCTGCGATGCCCTTGGCGAAATCTACAAGCAGTGCAACGTTGTGGAACGGTACGTATCGGCGACCTCCCGCAGCGCGTTCGGTGCGGGCGCCTGGTGGTGCTCGCAACTCCTCGTGCAGGGGGTTGTCGGGGATGGGCGCCACCCCCGACAAGGCGGCCCGGTAAGCCTTCCTGTGTCGTGCCACTGTTCGCGATAGGGGCGGGTCTTGTGATGGTCGCCGAAGGTAACCGGAATCTCTATAAACTCCCCGCGTGCCGATCACGCGCGAGTTGTCCACGAATGCAAACCAGCAACTGCGGTTCGCTCTGCTCGGTCCGCCCCAGGCCTGGAGCGGCGAAGCGTGTCTGGAGCTCGGACCGGTTCGTGAACAGGCTCTACTGGCCGCTTTGCTGCTTCGACCAGGCAGGACGGTCAGTCGGCAGCAGTTGCTCGACGGGGTTTGGGGTACGCAACCCCCGGGCACGGGCGCCAGGGTGATTCCGGTCTATGTGCACCGGCTACGCAGACGCCTGGATGCTCCCGGAAAGGGCCTGGAGGACTCAGTGATCACCACCGTCCGCGGTGGCTATCGCTTCGTCCCACGAAGCGCGTGTGTGGACGTGGCACGGTGGGAGGAGATCACCGCCGAAGGGCGTTCGGCGAGGAATTCCGGAGACCTGGACGCCGCGGTGGGCGCGTGGTCCAAGGCGCTGGGGCTGTTTCGCGGAGAGCCCTTGGCCGGAGTCCCCGGGCCCTTCGCGGAGAGCGAACGGTTACGGCTGGCGGAGCACCGGCTCGTGCTGGTGCAGGACAAGGTGGACTGCCAACTCCGTTTGGGACGGCACCATGAGGCCGTGGGCGAACTGTTCTCCCTGACGGCGACCCACCCCTACAACGAGGCGCTGGCCGCCTTGCTCATGCGTGCCCTCTGCGCCGGCAACCGGCAAGCCGACGCGCTGGACGTCTATGCCACGGTGCGCCGCCGTCTGGTGGGCGAGCAAGGAGTGGAACCCGGCGCTGAACTGCGACGAGTACACGAGGCGGTCCTCCGTGGCGACGACGCGTTCTTCCTCGGCACCACCGCACGGCAGGGCCGGACGATGGCACAACCGGCGAAACAGCCAACCGAACCGCGACATCTGGGTCCTGCTCGCCACAGGCGCCGAGTACGCCATGAACTCCCCGTCGAAATCGGCAACTTCACGGGCCGGGACCGAGAGCTCGAACTTCTCGTCGCGCCCGCCGAGGCGCGGGTGGTCACCGTCCGGGCGGTGGACGGCATGGCCGGGGTCGGGAAGACCGCGCTTGTGGTGCGCGCGGCGCGAAAGCTGTCGGACCAGTACCCCGACGGCTGCCTGTTCGTGGAACTGCATGGGCACCGCGAAGACCGTGAGACGGTGGGGCAGCAACGAGTACTGCGCCGGTTGCTGCGGGCGGTGGACGCCGGTGAGGGGGAAGACTTCGAGGATCGGGACGAGTTGGCCGCATCCTGGCGGGCGGCGACCGCTCCCCTCCGACTGCTCCTCGTACTCGACGACGCCTCCTGCGCCGAGCAGGTGCGACCGTTGCTACCCGCCGGTTCCGGCAGCATGGTACTGATGACGAGCCGTCAGCGTCTGACGGGGGTGGACGCGGACCGCAGGATCTCGCTGTCCCCTCTCGACATCGACGAGGCGACGGGACTGCTGACCCGTATCGTCGGCGGACAGGGATCCGCCCGCGAGCATGTGGCCATACGTGAACTGGCCACGTTGTGCGATCGGCTTCCGCTGGCGTTGCGCATCGTCGGGGCACGGATACAGGACCGCCCGTTGTGGGCGGTGGAAGCCCTGGCAGCGCGGCTGACCGACGACGAGCGTCGACTCGACGAGCTCACTGTGGAGGACCGCAGCGTCGAAGTTGCGTTCCAGATCTCCTACAGTCAGCTTCCGGTCGCCGAGCAGCGTGCCTTCCGCGCCTTGGGCCTGTTGCCCACGGTGCAGCTCGACCGCCTGGCGCTGGCCGCCATGCTCGGCTGGACGCCCTCCGACGCCGAGCAGACCCTTCAAAGCCTGGCCGACGCGAATCTGGTGCAGCAAGTGACCGCCCACCGCTACCGGTTGCACGACCTGATGGCGGTCTACGCCCGCCGTGTCGCCGCCGCGTTCCCCGACGAGGTCGCGGCAGCCCGGAGCGGTGTGTTCCGGCTGTACGTGGCCGCTGCCCGCTGCTCCAGCGACTGGGGCACGTCGTCCTCCCTGACCGGCCCGCAGGACACCGGACCATTCGCGGACTGGGAGGAGGCCGTGACCTGGCTGGACGCGACGGGCGGTGAACTGGTCGACGTGATCGGTCAGGCGGCGGCCGTGGGCCATCTGGATGAGGCCTGTTGGATCGCCGAGGGCCTGGTCGACTACCTCACCCGACAGGGCCGGTTTCACGAGTGCCGCACCGCCCTGGAGATCGTGCTGCCCATGGCCGGTCAGGCCACCGACCGGCAGATGGACTCCGCACTGCGCACGGGTCTGGGCATCATGTACGGCCTGCAGGGCCGTTACCAGCAGGCCCGCTTCTGGTTCGCAGAAGCGCAGGACATCAGTCGCCGGGCGGGCGACCCGCATGAGCAGGCCAGAGCCGCGGCCGGTCTCGGGACATTCGCCAATCTGGAGGGTCGGATAGCCGAGTCCATGACCCATTTCGCCGAAGTCATCCGCCTGGCAGGGAAGTTGGAACGAGACGACTGGCTCACGGGTTCGATCATGAGCCGTGCCGGTGACATGCACCACCAGCTCGGCGAGTACGACAAGGCATACGACCGGTACACGGAGGCGATCGACCTCGCCGACAGGACCGGTAGTCCCAGGCTCCTCGGAAAGACTCTGCTCCGCCTCGGGAGTCTCCAACTCGGCCTCGGCCGACCCACCGAGGCCGTCCGCACACTGGGGAGAGCCGAGGACCTGGCCAGGCGTCTCGGGGATGTCCCCCTGTACTCCGCCGTCCTCGGCCGACTGTCCACGGCCGAAGCGAACCTGGGCAACCCGGAGGCGGCTGCCGAACTCCGCCGCCGGTCACGCGCGGTCCTGGACGAGCAGACCGGCACCGAGTCGGAGATCGCCATACGCCATCGGCTGATCTGGCACGGCGCCGCGGTGGAGGACCTGGCCGGGGCACGCGACTTCTTCGAACGGGCCACCGCCCTCCCCGATACCGGCGCCAATCACGCGAGAATCTCCCGCGCTTTGGACGACCTCGGCCGCAGGCGCCGGCCGAGTGCCGACGGCACGTAGAGACCGTCTTGGACGAACAGGGGATTTCCGGTCGCGAGTCGGCCCGGCTGAAGCGTGGTCGGCCGGGCCCTGTCTCGCTCCTGCCAGGGGTCCTACGCGGAACTCCCGTCAGGACTTCCTCATTTCCTACCCGGCGTTCCCGTCAGGATTCCTCCACTGGATCCCGTCGGCGTGGCCGACGTCGGCGAGGGTCTGGGCTATGACGTTCCCGGGCGCCGGGTATTTCGGGTGCAGATCGAAATAGTGGGGCGCGTTCACGAGGGACACGTCGCACACCGGGTCGCCGTGGATGCAGTACCGCGTGACCGGAATGCCGTTGAACTCCGCCGGGCCGGCGCCGGGGGAGGTGAACCCGGGTACGCCCAATCCTTTCGGGAACTGGGCTGTGAAGCCGGTGCCGGGCGTCATGGGATCGGCGTAGAGCATGCCGTCGACCTGCGAGAGCGGAATGCCGGTGGTGTCACCCGCGATCGTCTGGAGCACCTGGTCGGCGGCCTGCGCGCCCTGGGAGTAGCCGGTGATCGTGATGCGCGCGTCGGGGTGGGCGCGGTGGGTGTCCTCCGCCGCCTGCAACCCCTTCTGGTAGCCCTGCTGGACGCTGGAGTCGTAGTTCGGTGCGGTGAGGGCGTCGGGGTGCACCTGCAGGCCCGGCAACTCGATGAGCGAGCCGCTGTAGCCGATGAACGGGCCGGCGGTGTGCGGATAGCACACATCGACCGCGGTGGAGCCGGGCGGGAGAGCCTTGTTCCCCTCGTCGTAGGAAGTGTCGCAGTGCCCCTGCCCCGCGTCGGCCGGCGTCGGGCCGGTGCCGCCGATCTCGATGTAGTAGTGCTCCGCGTCGGCCGCGTGCGCGGCGGCGGGGAACGCGACAGCGGTGCCGGCGGCCAGCGCCGCCGTTATGACCGCGCTGCGAACAGCCCGTGCCATCCTGCTCGATTTCGACATTGCCTGATCTCCCCCTGGAGTGTGGACGTGTCCGGCAACGAACGCATCAGACGCTAGGAGCGGCTGTTGACATTGCGATGACATACCGATGACTGCCCTGGTGCCCTGACTGTTGCGCCACGTGGTCAGAGCCTGGCCGAGGGGAAGCGCGATCGGCGGGCACGCGCTGCGTGCTCTCCCTGACCGCATGCGGGTCCGAGCAGAGGCCGCGCCGGTTTGCGCGACAGCGTGACGGTCGTCCTGAGGCCGTGCGGGCTCGGAGGGTGACGCCGGGCGCCGGAGCAGGCTCGTTTACGCCTGGCGGCATGACCGGGTTCGGCGGGAGAAAAGAGCTGGTGCGCTACCGGAGCCTGTGGTTATGGTTTGCAGCGTTCCTCCGGCGGCCGACCGCTGCCGGGATCAGCTGAAGCAAGGCAGGAGGGGTGACCGATGACTGTCGCCATGGTGGGTGCCGCGCGCACCCGGAAGCTCATCCACTCCACCTCCGTGGCCTCCGGCTGATCTCTCTTCCTCCACGCCAGTGAGCGTGGTGCCGGGGCCGCCCTTGTGAAGGGTCACCCCTTGTCTTTCTCTTCTTTCCCGCAGGCTTCCTCCGCGTCCTCGCACCCGCTCGCGCCGTACGGGTGGGACGCGGCCTGGGAAGCCGAGTTCACCCCGTACGCCGAACGCGGTCTTGTTCCCGGCCGGGTCGTGCGGGTCGACCGTGGGCAGTGCGACGTGATCACCCCGGACGGCATCGTGCGGGCCGACACCGAGTACGTCGTGCCGCGCGACCCGATGAAGGTCGTCTGCACCGGCGACTGGGCGGCGGTCGACGCCGTGGGTGATCCGCTGTTCGTGCGGACGCTGCTGCCCCGGCGGACCGCCTTCGTACGGTCGACCTCCTCGCAGCGGTCCGAGGGGCAGATCCTCGCGGCCAATGTCGATCACGCGATCATCGCGGTGCCGCTCTCCGTCGAGCTGGATCTCGGCCGGATCGAACGGTTCCTCGCCCTGGCGTGGGAGTCCGGCGCCACACCGCTGGTCGTGCTGACCAAGGCCGACCTGGTGCCGGACGCCACCGGGCTCTCGTATCTCGTCGAGGACGTCGAGACGACCGCACCGGGTGTGCAGGTGCTGGCCGTCAGCTCGGCCACCGGCGCCGGGGTCGACATCCTCGCCGCGGTGGTCGCCGGCGGCACGAGCGTGCTGCTCGGGGTCTCCGGTGCGGGCAAGTCCACGCTGGCCAACGCCCTGATCGGCGAGGACGTCATGGAGGTGCAGGCCATCCGGGACGTGGACGGAAAGGGCCGGCACACCACCACCACCCGTAACCTGCTCGCCCTGCCCGGCGGGGGAGTCCTCATCGACACCCCGGGGCTCCGCGGGGTCGGCCTCTGGGACGCTTCGAGCGGGGTCACCCAGGTCTTCTCCGAGATCGACGCGCTCGCGCGGGAGTGCAGGTTCCACGACTGTGCCCATGAGGCGGAGCCGGGGTGTGCGGTGCTCGCGGCGATCGACGACGGCTCGTTGCCGGTCCGCCGGCTGGAGAGCTACCGCAAGCTGCTGCGGGAGAACCAGCGCATCGTCGCCAAGACCGATGCCCGGATGCGCGCCCAGATCCGGCGGGACTGGAAGATGAAGGGTGCGGAGGGGCGGGCGAACATGGAGGCCAAGCGGGGTAAGGTCCGCAAGCCGTAGGGCCTGCCCCGCGGGGCGGGTCCGCGGAGCGTTCGGTGTGTGTGCGCGTGTACGTGCGTGTACGTGTGTGTACGTGTGTGTACGTGTGTGTGGCGGGCCCGGTCGACGCGTGTCGGCCGGGCCCGGTTCCGTGACGATCCTCACGTCGGTTTCTCGCTGCCGGTGTCGGCCGGATGCCCCGCGCCGTGCGTATGCCTGGTGAAGCGAGAGATCCGGCAGTGCGGACGTCAGGGAGTGGCGAGTGGTGCGTGACCGTCCGGGGGTGCGGAGGCAGCAGGCCGACGCAACCCCCGCCGCGCGGGATCCGTCCCTCACAAGGCCGTTCCTTTCCGTACCGCGGCCGGGCGGGCGCCGTCGGCCCGCGCGTCCGGATGCCACCGCACACCTCGACGTTCGCGCATACCCGCACACCCAGGAGAGTTCTCTATGCCCGCTGTGTCGCCCGAGCTGCGTGCGAGCGGCGTTCCCGTACCCACGCAACCCCCGGGGACGCGGGAACAGCCGTCACCGTCCGGCCACGGGGGAGACGGGTCCGGGCCCCGCAAGCGAGCGGTCCTCCCCGGCCCCCTGCGCCTGCCCCTCCGGCTGTGCCCGGCCGACCGCGAGGTGCTGTGGCTGTACCTGTGGACCCGCATAGGCATATGGACCACGGCCTACTGCGTCCGATGGGTGTTTCCCCCCACCGGTGACTCCCGGGACGTCAAGCCCGTCCTCGCGCCCTTCCAACAGTGGGACTGGTACCACTACCTGCACATAGCGCAGCAGGGTTACTTCCCCGGGCAGGCCGGTCCCTGGCAGAGCGGCTGGGACAACCGGGAGGCCTTCTTCCCCGGATTCCCGCTCGTGCTCCGGGCCGTACACGTCGTGGTCCCGAGCTGGGCCGCGGCGGGCCTGCTGGTCTCCTTCGTCGCCGGAGCCTTTGCCGTCCTGGCGCTGGCCCGCATCGCCCGGCTGTATCTGCCCGACCCGGACGCGGGCACGCGCACCGTGCTGTTCCTGCTGCTCTCACCGTGCGCGATCTTCCTCGCAGTCGGTTACACCGAAGCCCTCTTCCTCGCCTTCGCGCTGCCCGCCTGGCTCGCCGCCCAGCGGCGCAACTGGCCCCTCGCGGCCGTCCTGACCGCACTGGCCACGTCGGTCCGCATCAGCGGCCTCTTCGTCGCCGCCGCCATCGCCCTGCACTTCCTCCTCACCACCCGCACCCGCAAGGAGTGGCGCTCGCTGCCCTGGCTGGCCCTGCCCGCCCTGTCCGCCGGCATCTACAGCTGGTACCTGCACGCGCACACCGGCGACTGGATGGCCTGGAAGCACGCCGAGGAACGCGGCTGGTACCGCGATTTCCACGCCCCCTGGGACGCCTGGACGACCACCTGGCACTCCGCCTTCGGCCACACCCAGGCCAGCGGGTACGCCTTCATGTTCCAGGCCGAACTCGCCGCCATGGTCGTCGGGCTGCTCCTGGTGGGACTGCTGGCATGGCGCCGCCGCTGGGCCGAGGCCCTCTACATCGGCCTCAGCCTGTGGGCGCTGGGCACCTCCTACTGGTACACCTCCATCCCGCGCGCCACGCTCCTGTGGTGGCCCCTGTGGATCGGCCTGGCCGGATGGTCCCTGCGGAACCCGCGGGTCAAGACCGTCTACCTGAGCCTCGCCGTTCCCCTGATGGGCGCCTACTCCCTGGCCTTCCTGTCCGGGCGCTGGGCGGGCTGACGGCACCCGGACTGTGAAGGCAGTGCCGTCCGAATCCCGCCAGCCGGGTGCCCGGACCAGGGGCACACTGGTACCCGTGATGGATGAAGAGACCAGGTACGAAGCGGTGAGCAGCCGCGACGCGCGCTTCGACGGCGAGTTCTTCTTCGCCGTCCGCACCACGGGCATCTACTGCCGGCCGAGCTGTCCCGCGGTGACCCCCAAGCGTAAGAACGTCCGCTTCTATCCGACCGCTGCCGCGGCCCAGGGGCAGGGGTTCCGGGCCTGCCGCCGCTGTCGGCCGGACGCCGTGCCCGGATCGGCCGCCTGGAACGTACGCGCCGATGTCGTCGGCCGCGCCATGCGGATGATCGGCGACGGCGTGGTGGACCGCGAAGGCGTGCCCGGTCTCGCGGAACGGCTCGGCTACAGCACCCGGCAGGTCCAGCGGCAGCTCACCGCCGAGGTGGGCGCGGGCCCGGTGGCGCTGGCCCGCGCGCAGCGCTCGCAGGCCGCGCGTGTGCTGCTCCAGACCACCCGGCTGCCCGTCACGGAGATCGCGTTCGCGTCCGGGTTCGCGAGTGTGCGGCAGTTCAACGACACGATCCGGCAGATCTACGCCCGCACGCCGAGCGACCTGCGCGCGGAGGCCGCCGCCCCGGCAGCGGCGACGGCCGCGGGCATCCCGCTGCGGCTCGCGTACCGCGGTGCCTACGCGGCGAAGGACGTCTTCGATCTCCTCGGCCGGGAGGCCCTGCCCCGGATCGAGGAGATGACCGGCACGCCGGGATCCCGTACCTACCGGCGTACCCTGCGGCTGCCGCACGGCTCCGGCGTCGTCGCCGTCGGTGAACGGTCCGCGGGGCGCTGGCTGGACGCGCGGATCCACCTCACCGATCTGCGCGACCTGACCACCACCGTCCAGCGCCTGCGCCGCCTCTTCGACCTGGACGCGGATCCCTACGCCATCGACGAGCGGCTGGCCGCCGACCCCCGGCTGGCGCCACTGGTCGCGCGGCGGCCGGGGCTGCGCTCGCCGGGCGCGGCCGAACCCGAGGAGTTCGCGGTACGGGCACTGGCCGGGCGGGAGAAGTCCGCATGGCTGGTGGAGCGGTACGGGACCGTGCTCGACCGGCCCAGCGGCGGGCTCACCCACGTCTTCCCCGCGCCCGCGGAGCTGATGGCGGACGAGCCGTCGCTGGGCGCCGTGGCCGGTGTACGGCTGGACGTCGGCGCCGACCGCGACGGGACCGAGCAGGCACTGCTGGCGCTGCCCGGCATGACACCGAGGGCCGCGGCCCTGGTCCGGATGCGCGCGTTGGGTGATCCCGATGTGGCGCTGCCCGGCGAACCGGACGCGGAACTCTGGCGGCCCTGGCGCTCGTACGCACTGCGGCATCTGTGGCTGGAGTGAGCCGTTCCTCGAAGCGCCATGGACGGCGAATTGCCCTGTGCAGCAAGAGAGCTGATGGTACGTCAGGTGACGACGGTGCCCCGCCGGGTCACTCCAGGCCCCAGCTGTGGATCTTCTTCGGGTGGATCCGGATGAGTTCCTCGCTGAACTGCGGGCCCAACTCGTGCGGACCCGTCAACAGCTCGGCCTCGCCCCTGATGTCCACCCCGCGCACCTCCCACGGCTGCACGCTCACCACGTCGTCGACCACCAGCGCGACCTTCGGATTCGCCTGCAGATTGCGCCACTTCTTGGTGGTGCCCAGCGCGTACCCGCCGATCAGGATCGTCCCGTCCTTCTGCGGGAAGAAGCCGACCGGATTGGCCTGCGGCTGGCCCCGGCGGTCCACGGTGGCCAGCCGCCCCAGGCGCTGGGTGGAGAGATACGCGCGCTCGGCCTCGGTGAATTCACTCATGCCTCCAGCATCGCGCGCCCAGCTCCCCACCGCATCGTCACCCGGTGTCAGGCCCTCATGCCGGCAGACCCCAGTGAGCGGCCGGTTCGTTGGGTGTGACGGGCCTGATGGTCAGATCCGGGCGGTCGCCCGCCGCGGTGATCAGCGCCGACTCGCCCTTGCGCAGCGGGATCCGGACCGTGCCGTCGCCCAGGTCCTCGTACCGCAGGGGGCGCCCGTGAGAGTCGTGCACGTCGATCCGGCCCGCGATCCCATGGCGTACCGCACACGGCGCGCCCGCCTCACTGGTGACCCTGACCCACCGGGTCGCACCCTTCTCCCGTACCGCGCTGAGCAGGAACGCGCCCTGCGTACGGAAGTCGTGCAGGGCGAGGTCCTGCCAGGCCGCCGGTATCGCGGGGAAGACACGGACCACGCCGCCCCAGGACTGGCAGAGCATGTCGTGCAGTGACTGGGCCGCGGACAGCGGCGTCTCGATGACCGGCCCCGACTCCTTGTACATGGTGTTGGGCTGGATGAAGCGGGCCATCAGTTCGCCGAGGTACTTGAGCGCGTCATCACCCTTGCCGAGCAGCGCCGACATGGAGGCGGCACCCGTGAACGTGTAGCCCTGGAGGGCGCCCTCGAAGCCGACCCAGTGGGCCAGCGACTTCTCGATGAGGGCGAGTTCGTCGGGTGTGCGGCCGGTGAGCTCGTACAGCGGGTAGACCGCCAGGAGGTGCGAGTAGTGGCGGTGGGACATCGCGAAGGGGACCCCCGCGCCGATCATGAAGCCGTTCTCGTCGACCGGGTACGGCGTGAGCTTCGTCAGCACTTCCTGCCAGCGGGCCGTCAGCGGGTCCTTGATCTTGAGGATGCCCGCCGATTCGACGAGGGTGCGGCAGCCCCAGCGCAGCAGCATCAGGTCGTAGTTGGTGTCCGGCGCGTTGACCCCGTACTCCGGCGAGAAGGTGGCCGGGAGGTGCAGTTTGCCGTCCGGGCCCGGTGTCAGGAAGTGCAGGTAGTAGTTGACCGCCTTGCGCAGCAACGGGAAGAGGGTGTCGCGCAGGATGCGCTCGTCCATGGTGTGGCGGTAGCTCAGCCAGACGTTGTGCAGGGCCCAGGTGAGGTTGCCGACCTCGGGGGTCGGCGGGTCCTGGCCCGGGATGCCCACGCCGAAACCGCCGTTGGGGACATCCGCGCCGTTCATCAGCTGGGGGTCGGTGGTGCGGGGGATACCCGCGGAGTCCTTCTGGTACGGGCCGGCCAGCTGGTTGGAGAGGTTGTCCCGGAATTCGCTCAACGCCCGTGTCACGGCGTCGAGTTCGAGGTGGTTGGAGCCGTGGATCAGCCAGTACTCCAGCTGGACGTTCAGATTCCACCAGGTGTTGGGCCACGGCGTGGGCTCCAGCCAGGGGCCGGACGTCGCCATCACCGGGGCGTCCGCGCGGGCGGCGGAGGCCACCTTGTAGAGCTGGATCCAGTAGAAGCGCTGGATCCGCGCGTCGGGCACGGAGAGGAAGCTCTTGCGGTAGTAGCGGTGCCACCAGGCGCGGTGGGTCAGGGCGTGCACGTCGTACGAGGCCGTGGCCGCGCCGCGCACCACCCGGACCGCGCGGTCGCGAGCCGTGGTCTTCGGGTGGGAGTGCGCCACGGTGGCATACAGCGTGCGCCGCGCGCCCCGGGTGCGCTCCTGCCAGGCGGTGACGTGCTGGCCGCCTGCGAGCAGCGGCTGTACGGCGGCCGTCACCCCGCTGTGCTGCTCCGTCACGGCCGGCGGGTTGGCCGCGTACCCGTCGGGAAGGGGCTTCGAAGCGGCGCGCGGGCTGATGGACTCGGCGGGGTGGAAGACCCAGCGGAAGTCCTTCTCGCCCACGCTCGGGGTGATCTCGACGGCGAGCACCGAGAGGGAGTTGTGGACCAGGGCGCGCACCGTCAGCGTGCCGCGGTCGGTCGTCAGCGTGCCGGTGAGTTCGGCGTCGCGCAGGCCGAGGCGCCAGTCGACGGCCGTGATGGTGCCGACCGGCTCCAGCGTGAAGTAGCCGATCGGCAGCCGCGCGAGGCCGAAGAGCGAGCCGAACTCCGGGCGGTGGTCGGTGACCTCGGAGTGCTGGACGTTGAACCGCACCGCGTTCTTGCCGGGTTCGGCGTAGATGCCGGAGCCGAGATAGCCGTTGCCGAGGTACGGGCCCTCGTACCAGGTCTGCGGCATCTTCTGCCAGACGAGATCGGCGTCGGAGAGAACCGTGGTCCAGCTGTCATCCGATGACTTCACCGACGTCGCCGGGCGAGGTGTGGCCGGGTGCGCGTTCCCCGGCGCCGGGGCCGCCTGCGCGGGCACGGCGGCCAGGCCGCCGGTCAGCAGCGCTCCGCCGAGGGCGGTGCCCGTGGCGAGAACGGTTCGTCGTTTCGGTGGTTCAGGTACAGCGACCATGACGCCTCCCGGCGGCTCGTATCCAGACATTCATCCGAGCTATTCCCTGAAGAAAGGTAAGCACGGTGCCCGGGTGCGTCAATGAGTCGGGAGAGATCCCATCTTTTGGTCGGTCCGGCCCTCTGTGCTGCGAGGGCCTGCCTCCCCCGCGCCGCAAGGCCTGCTCCCCGCGTGCTGCGAGGATCTGGCCGGGACCCGTACACGGCGGCCGGTGTTCAGCCCCGGATGAGTGCGCCCACCCAGGCGCCCACGACCATGAGGCAGGCCGAGAGCTCGACGAGGATCGAGGTGCCGATGGCGCGCATGACCGTACGGGTGGAGGCCCGGCCCGCGCCGTGACCGCCGAGGCGTACGCGCTCGGCCCCGTAGATTCCTCCGATGAACCCGACGATGCCGCCCAGTACCGGCACGATGAAGAAGCCCACGATCCCGGCGGCCCCGCCGATGTACACGGTCTTGCGCGGGGCCCCCGACTCGCGGGGGCGGCGGGCGGGCAGCAGCGGGCGCAGGGCCTGGTTCAGCAGGAGCACGGCCGTGGCCCCGGCCAGGATTCCCCAGGCCAGGCCGGTGGTGTCGGTCAGCGCCCACCAGGCGAGGGCCGCCCAGACGATCGCCTGTCCCGGCACACCCGGGACCAGGACCCCGACCAGACCGAGCAGCATCACCAGGGCGACCGCGACGAGCTGCCACACACTCATCTGCCAAGCGTGCAGGAAGTGACCGGACACCGCAGCATGGAATACCGCCCCGGTCCGGACGGGAAGAACCGCGGAGTGGATCAGCGGTCCCTGGTGACCCAGCCCTTCTCGTACGCGTGCCAGCCGAGCTGGAGCCGTGTGGTGACCCCCGTCAGCTCCATCAGTCTCTTCACGCGCCGCTGCACCGTCCGCAGTCCCAGCTCCAGCTGTTTGGCGACACTCACGTCCGTCATCCCGGCGAGCAACAGCGACAGGATCTGCAGATCGATGCTGTCGGGGCCGGGTTCGGTCACCTCCGAGAGCTCCCCCTGATCGCTGAGCCGCAGGGGCAGCGCCTGCCGCCACACCGCTTCGAACAGTCCCCGCAACGACTCCAGCAGCCCGCTCTCGTGGACGACGAGCGCGGCGGGCTCCGCGCCCCGGCCGGTCAGCGGCACCATGGCCAGGCTCCGGTCGGCGATGACCAGTTTCGTGGGCACCCGGTCGGTGACCCGTACCTGTTCCTTGCGGCCCAGCGCCGCCGCCAGCCCGGCGATCCCACCGGGCGCTTCGAGCACCACGCGCTCCAGTACCACCCGGTAGGACACCCCGCGGGTCGCCGCCTGGGCCTCGGCGTCGTTGTCGTCGCCGGACACCGCGATCGGGTTGCCGCCCGTCACCAGGGCGCAGACCTCCTCGGACGCGCCGAGCTGCAACTGCAGGAAGCGCTGGGAGACGGCGTTCGCGCCGGTGACCACCTCGACCAGATCGAGTACGGCGGGCTCCCTGGCCTCGGCCCGGAACTCCTCCACCAGCAGCGCCGCCGCGATCTCCGCCTGCTCCAGCTCGTGGCGGTGCTGGGTGAGCAGCGCGCCCAGCGCCACACCCGGCGGCGCCGCCACCCATCGGCCCGTACGGGCGGAGGACTGGGCGGCGAGACCGTGCCGTTCCAGTCGGCGCAGGGCCCGTTCGGTATCGGTCTCGGAGAGCGCGAGGCGGTGCGCGAGATCGGCGACCTCGGCCGCACCCAGTGCGACGAGTGAGCGGTACGCCGATTCCTGGAGGTCGTCCAGACCTATGACGCCGAGCAAGAGGACCTCGATCCGATGGCGGGATTGAGCCACGGCGGATACCCGCCGCGGCACATCATCGCCGTTGGAGTGCTGTTTCTGCCAGGGTGATCGAGCCGAGTGAGGAGACGGGTGAGCGAACCGGCGTGGCAGTCCGCATCGGACCACGCGCCAAGCCGACCGCATCGACGGCGGCAACCGGCCCGGACCTCGGTTCCGTTGGGCCGTACCCCCGTGGGGGGCGGTACGGCCCAACGGCTATTTCGGCGCACCCTGTACCAGGACCACCCCATCGATGGACAATAGGGGCATGAGTCAGCAGGGGGAGAGGCCCACCGCCGCCGAGGACGACTGGTGGAGCCGGCTGTACGACGAGACCGCCGAGGACCAGGGGGCCGCCGCCACGGGCGAGAGCCTCGACGACCGATTCGACTCCGCGGCGGGGACGGTGAGCGGTTCGCGCGAGCCGCTGCCGGAGCCGCTGCTCGGGCCGGGGCCGCTGAGGGAACCGGAGCCGCTGATCGAGCCGGAGCCGAAAATGGAGCCGGAGCCGGAGCCGGAGCCGGAGCCGGAGCCGGAGCCGGAGCCGGAGCCGGAGCCGGACCCGAAACCGGAGACCGAGCCGGAGCCGTACGACGAGCCGGTGTTCGCGCGCGACCCGGCCCCGGCGCCCGCTCCGGTGTCCGAGCCGGAGGACGCCCGGGAGGACGCCCCGGTGTCCGAACCGGAGGGCACTCGGTGGCCGGGCGCCGAACCGCGGGCCGGAGTCCCGTGGGAGCCACCGACCAGAGACCCGTGGGAGCCGACGACCAGAGACCCTTGGGAGCCACCGGCGAGAGCCCCCTGGGAGCCACCGGCCGACGACGCGTTACCGTCGCGCACCTTCCCGTTCCGGCCGGGTCCGCACCGTCCGCCCGACACCGTTCTGCCGCCTCCGGCACCGTCGCCCACACCGCCTCCGCCAGCGTCCCCTTCTGTTCCCTCACCACCGTCACCACCACCCCCGCCCCTGGAGACCGCGCCGCCCGCTCAACTGATCTACCCCGCCACGCGATTCGGCGCTCAGCAGCTGGGGCCGCCCGCCGCACCGCCCCTGTCGCCCCGGCCCCTTCCCGCTCAACCACAGCTCCCCGCACAGGAGTTCAACCGCTCCGAGCCGGCTCCGCAGCCGGGTGCCGGACCGGTTACCCGTCCCGCCGTGGTCCACGTCGGTGACGGCCCGCCCACCTACGACGCCGAGCCCACCGCACTCCCCGGCGCGCACCCCGACGCCCTCGCCGAACTCACCGCCGACACCGTCCTCGACGGCGCCCGCTACGGCTCGTACACCCTGCGCACCATGTCCGTACGGGGAGACTCCGCCCGCTACCGCGGAGAACCCCGCCGCGACGCCCTGCTCACCGCCCGTTTTGGCAGCGGCGACAGCGCGCTCGTCCTGGTGGCCGTGGCAGGCGGCGCCCGCCCGGCCGACGGCGCGCATCTCGCGGCGGCCGACGCCTGCCGCTGGATCGGCGGGGCCGTCGGCCGCAGCCGGGCGCGGCTCTCCGAGGACATCCGGGCCGACCGCCGGGGTGACCTCAAATCGGGTCTGCACCGGCTCACCGGACGGGGCTTCGGCAAACTGCGTGCCCGCGCCGACGAACTCGGCCTGGAGCCGCACGAGTACACCACGAGCCTTCGTTGTCTGCTGCTCTCCGGCGACCCAGAATGCCGTACCCGGGTCTTCTTCGGCGTGGGAGACGGCGGGCTCTTCCGTCTCCGGGACGGCACCTGGCAGGACCTGGAGCCATTACCGCCCGAGTACGTCACCGACCCGCGAGCGGCTGTCGCGGGTTTCCCCCAGGCGCTCGCCGAGACACCGGAGGGTGACAGGCTGACGATGGACCTCGGCAGGGCCGCGGCTGGTTCCCCGTACGCCTCCGCCGAGCGGCCGGTGCCGCCGCTCACCGCCGAACCCTTCCTCTTCCGCGCGTCCACGGCGCGGCCGGGGGACACCCTGCTGCTGTGCAGCGCGGGCCTCGCCGAACCGCTGCGCGGCGAACCCGAACTGGCCGGAGAACTGGCCGAGCGCTGGGCGTCCGCCGAACCGCCGGGCCTGACGGAGTTCCTGTCCGACGCGCAGATCCGGGTCAAGGGGTACGCGGACGACCGTACGGCCGCCGCCGTCTGGGAGGCGTAGACCGACCGGCAAGCCGGGGGCATGGCCGGGTTCCGCAGATGGGCCTAACAGCGCAGGCGCAACGGACCCGGCCATGGCTTGATGGAGCCATGGCCAAACAGAACGTTGCCGAGCAGTTCGTCGACATCCTCGTCCGCGCAGGCGTGGAGCGCCTGTACGGAGTCGTCGGCGACAGCCTGAACCCGGTCGTCGACGCCATCCGGCGCAACTCGGCCATCGACTGGATCCAGGTCAGGCACGAGGAGACCGCCGCCTTCGCGGCCGGTGCCGAGGCCCAGATCAGCGGCAAGCTCGCCGCCTGCGCGGGCTCCTGCGGTCCCGGCAACCTCCATCTGATCAACGGCCTGTACGACGCCCACCGTTCCATGGCGCCGGTCCTCGCCCTCGCCTCGCACATCCCGTCCAGCGAGATCGGCCTCGGGTACTTCCAGGAGACCCACCCCGACCGGCTGTTCCAGGAATGCAGCCACTACAGCGAGATGATCTCCAACCCGGAGCAGATGCCACGGCTGGTCCAGACGGCGATCCAGCACGCGATCGGCCGTAGCGGGGTCAGCGTGGTCACCCTCCCCGGCGACATCGCGGCGGCGCAGGCGCCCGACAAGGGCATCGAACACGCACTGGTCACCTCGCGCCCCTCGGTACGCCCCGGTGACACCGAGATCGACAAGCTCGCCCGGCTGGTCGACGAGGCGGAGCGGGTCACGCTCTTCTGCGGCAGCGGCACCGCGGGCGCGCACGCCGAGGTGATGGAGTTCGCGGAGCGCGTCAAGTCCCCGGTCGGGCACGCCCTGCGCGGCAAGGAATGGATCCAGTACGACAACCCGTACGACGTCGGCATGAGCGGGCTGCTCGGCTACGGCGCCGCCTACGAGGCCACGCACGAGTGCGATCTGCTGATCCTGCTGGGCACGGACTTCCCGTACAACGCCTTCCTGCCCGACGACGTCAAGATCGCCCAGGTCGACGTCCGCCCCGAGCACCTCGGCCGCCGCACCACACTGGATCTGGCGGTGTGGGGTGACGTCCGCGAGACGCTGCTCGCGCTGATGCCCCGGGTGAAGGCCAAGACCAGCCGCAAGTTCCTCGACAAGATGCTGAAGAAGCACGCTGACGCACTCGAAGGCGTGGTCAAGGCGTACACCCGCAAGGTCGACAAGCACGTCCCGATCCACCCCGAGTACGTCGCGTCCGTCCTGGACGAACTGGCCGACGAGGACGCGGTGTTCACGGTCGACACCGGGATGTGCAACGTCTGGGCCGCGCGCTACCTCTCGCCCAACGGCCGCCGCCGGGTGATCGGTTCGTTCAGTCACGGATCGATGGCCAACGCGCTGCCGCAGGCCATCGGCGCCCAGTTCACCGATCCGGGCCGGCAGGTCATCTCGATGTCCGGCGACGGCGGCTTCTCGATGCTGATGGGCGACTTCCTCACGCTGGTCCAGTACGACCTGCCGGTGAAGATCGTCCTCTTCAACAACTCCTCGCTGGGCATGGTCGAACTGGAGATGATGGTCTCCGGCCTGCCCGCCTACGGAACGACCAACCACAACCCCGACTTCGCATCGATCGCGCGGGCGGCAGGGGCGTACGGCGTACGGGTGGAGAAGCCGAAGCAACTGGCCGGAGCGCTGAAGGACGCCTTCAAGCACAAGGGGCCCGCGCTCGTGGACGTGGTGACCGACCCCAACGCGCTCTCCATCCCGCCGCGGATCAGCGCCGAGATGGTGACCGGGTTCGCGCTCTCCGCCTCCAAGATCGTGCTGGACGGCGGGGTGGGCCGCATGGTGCAGATGGCACGCTCCAACCTGCGGAACGTGCCCAGGCCGTAGGGCCTGTCGGAGGCGTGGCGGCCCCGTCCGGGATGCGTCGGGCCCGCTGCCTCACCCGCGTGGGAACCGGCGTACGCAACCATCCCTCGGTCGGCCGGAGTTGAACACGCCGACCGCCGCAGGTGGCGCGCTCCGACCTGCGGAACACGCCCAGTTGGGAACCGCTGTCAGGCGCGCGGGCCGGCGCCGCGCAGCAGGGTGTCGATGATCCGGGCGGCGAGGGCGTCCGGATCGGTGTTACCCGGGTAGGAGCCGGTGGTGTCCGGGTCGGTGGCCGCCGCGCTCTCGCGCAGGGATTCGCCGATGAGTGCGTAGTAGACGCGGCGCACCCAGTCGAGGTCGGCCGCTTCGTCGATGAGACGGTCGGCCCGCGCCCGCTTCAGTACGGCGGTGCAGCGGTCGTCGATGTCCCGGTGGAGGGCGGCGGCCTCGCTGTCCGGGGTGGCCGGAAGCTCCAGGGCGAAAGCCCAAGCACCCTTCACCTGGAGCACGTTGGCCGTGATCCGGTGCATCGCCACCAGGGGCGGTGCGGTGTCGGGCCTGCCGTCGTCCACCGCCTGGGCGAGCTGGCGGGCCGCGGACGACGCCAGCGCCTCGATCAGCGACTGCCGGTTGGCGAACCGCCGGTGGATCGTCGTCCGGGCCACCCCCGCCGCCGCGGCGATCTGTTCCATGGACGCACCGGGATCCTCGGCGAGCACCCGCTCGGCCGCTTCCAGGATCGCGCGCACGCTGCGCTCCGCGTCCGCCCGCAACGTTCGTGCCGCTGTCTCGCCCATTACGCCTCCAGCTGGACCACTTGACCCATAACACAGTACAGCAGGGATGCAATCCACTTATTAATTGCATCAGATCTGTTGCGTTTGTGAGTCGTACCGGTACTCTCCACTCTCAGTTGGTATCTGACTGAGGAGGACTCATGCACGGCACTGCCCTCATGCACCGCACCGCCCTCGTCACCGGGGCATCGTCGGGTCTCGGCGCGGAGTTCGCCGCGCAACTCGCCGCCCAGGGGCACGAGGTGATCCTGGTCGCGCGGTCCGGCGACCGGCTCGCCGCGCTCGCCGAGCGTCTGGTCGCCGAGTACGGAGTCCGCGCGCACGTACTGGTCCAGGACCTCGCGGAGCCGGACGCGGCCCGCCGCATCGCCGAACAGCTGACGGCCCGCGGGCTGAGCGTCGACCTGTTGGTCAACAACGCCGGCTTCGGTACCTGCGGCCGCTTCGAAGAGATATCCGGGGCCCGCGACCACGACCAGCTGATGGTCAACGTCGTCGCGCTCGTCGACCTCACCCATGAACTGCTGCCCGCCATGCTGGAGCGGGGCCGCGGCGCGGTCGTCAACGTCGCGTCGAACGCCGCGTTCCAGCCCTCCCCGTACTTCGCCGTCTACGGCGCGGCGAAGGCGTTCGTCCTCAGCTTCGGGCTCGCCCTGCGCCAGGAGTACCGGCGGCGCGGCATCAGGGTGCTCACCTTGTGCCCCGGCCCGGTGGAGACCGCCTTCTTCGACACCATCGGCACCCGCGAAGCGGCCGTCATGGGCTCGATGACCACTCCGGAACCCGTCGTACGTGCCGCGCTGCGGGCGCTGGACCGCGACCGCGGCTATGTCGCTCCCGGGTTCGGCAACGCTCTCGCCGCGCATCTGACGCCGCGCCGTCCCCGCACCGTGGTCGCCGCCATCGCCGAACGCGTCACCCGCAAGGTACTGTCCACACCCGCCGCCGCCCCGACCCTTCAGGAGCGCACCGTATGAAATCCGCCCCCGCCGGAGCGGCCTCGGCGATGCTCCTCGTCGGCACGTCCACGGCCGTCTCCGCCACCGTCGCCGACTATCCGGTCTTCGCCGGGCAGGCCCTGCGCTACGCGCTCGCCGCGGTGATCCTGCTCGCCGTGGTGCGCCGTCGTCGGCTGCCCCGCGTCCGTCTGACGCCGCGTGAACTCCTGCTCCTGGTGGCGCTGGCCGCCACCGGTCTGGCCGGCTTCAACCTCTTCCTCGTCGAGGCCACCCGACACGCCGGACCCGCGATGATCGGCAGCGTGGTCGGGGCCGTCCCCCTCGTCCTCGCCCTCGTCGGGCCGCTCCTCGAACGCCGCCGACCGTCCCCGCGCACGGTCGGCGCCGCACTCGTGGTCGCGGTCGGCGCGGCCGTCGCCGCCGGCCTCGGCTCGGGCAGCCTGCCGGGCCTGCTCCTCTCACTGGGCGCGCTCGCCTGCGAGGTGGCGTTCTCCCTGCTCGCCGTCCCGCTCCTGCCCAAGCTGGGTCCGCTGCGGGTCGCCGCGTATCCCGCCGCGCTGTCCGTCCCCATGCTGCTGGCCGCGAGCCTCGCCCTGGACGGAACGTCCGCGCTGCGTCTCCCCACGCCCGGCGAGGCGGCAGCCTTCGGCTACCTCGGGGCGATCGTGACGGCAGCCGCCTTCTTCCTCTGGTACGACGCCCTGCGCCGCCTCGGCACCGACCGCGCGGGCCTCTTCGCCGGCCTCGTCCCCGTGGGCGCCCTGCTCACGACCGTCGCCCTCGGCCTGGACAGGCCGGGCCCCGCAGACGTCGCCGGCGCGCTGCTCGTCGCGGTGGGCGTGGTCATGGGGCTGCGCCGGAGCGGCGACACCGGCCGGGTGTCACAGCCTTCGGAGGTCGCGGTCGATCGCGAACCCGCCGCGTCACAGGCCTCCGTGGCGTCATGACGGCCTTCGCCCCCGGGCCCGTCCCCTTCGCGGACAGCGAGTACTGCTTCCAGCTCCACAAGGCCTCGCGCGTCCACGGGGCGATGATTCACGTCATGGTCCGCCGCCTGACCGGAGCGACCATCCCTGACCGGCGCAATGCGAAGCGGTGACCGCGTGCAGATCGAGCCCCCGCTCGACACGCTCGGCCTTGCTCCGATCCCGCCCAGAAGCTGATCCGCGAAACGCTCCGGCCTGGCTGGCTGGGCCCAGTGTCAACGGACAGCGGGCCGTCCGGGTGAGCGGACATCTCAGATCCTTGTGCGCGGACAGTTGACCTCCCTGCCCGGTACGACTATTCGTCCCTCGGATGGGGGCGTGTGAGCGTTGGGGGATATAGCGTCGCGATCATGGGACCGCTGACTGACATCACCACCGACCAGGCGCCGGCTGATCCGGCCGCCACCGACGACATGCTGGCCACCCAGCCCATTGGGTACTGGAGTGGCCTCGCCCACGTAGCCGTCACCCGGCATCTGCGTGACGCTATGGCCAGGATCGACGTCACGCAGCCGCAGTACTGGGTGCTCAACCGGGTAAACGGCGGCCCCGCGGCGCCGAGTCGCGAGGAGGTCGTCATCCAGCTGACGCCCCTCGCGGACGGGCCGCATGAGATCGCTCGTGTCATCGACCAGCTGTTCCACCGCGGCTGGCTCCGGACCGACGCCGGGCAGCGCCTGCAGCTTACCGATGCCGGGGAGGCCGCCAGGGTGCGGCTGCGCGAGCTGGTGACCGAGCTGCGCGCCGTGGTCCACGAGGGCATCAGCGATGAAGAGTACGTGGCCGCGCTCAAGGTGCTGCGCAGGATGGTCGCCAACGTCGAGGAGGCCGGGGAATCCTAGGGCAATGAGTTCTGTGTCATCGAGCCGGGCAACAGCTTCCTCGCCGAGTGCGGATTCATGGGAGCGCTGGCGGGCGATGGTTCGCAGGAGACCGGGTACTTCTGGAGCCGAGCGCTGGGCTGGCCATTGGTCTGGGACCAGGACCAGGAGACCGCGATCCGCTCACCGCACGGTGGTCCGAAGGCCACGTGGGGTGGTCCACCCCTGATGCCGAAGACGGGGAAGGAACGGCTGCACATCGACCTCGCTCCACCGGCCGGCAGTGACCAGCAGACGGAGGCCGACCGGCTCGTCTCCCTTGGGGCAACGCGCATCGACATCGGCCAAGGGGACGTCAACTGGGTGGTGATGGCCGGCCCCGACGGTCACGAGTTCTGTGTGTTGACCCCCCGATAAGCCCCGGAGCGAGGTTGACCGGCGCGATGCGAGCCAGCCGCTGGCTCTCTTCGCGTTTCTGACGGAGGAAGGTGAGGGTGAGGTCGATTCCCTCGATCTCTCCGAGCCAGCCCTCCTGCTCGGCAAGGGCCCGGCGAGCCAGGAGATCGGTGTCCAGGTGCGAGCGCACCGAGCACCCCATGGCCGTCATTGCTTATCGGAGCTCAGGCAGTGGTCCGGAGCTCTTCGGGTAGCAGCCCTCTTCAAGCCGGAAGAGGTACTTCCGGAGGTCCGCGTCGAGCCCTTCAGCGGTGTAGGCGGCAAAGTCCCTCAGTCCCTCCGCGGCTTCCCGCTCGTCAGACCTGTCGCTGGACGACCATCTGGGTAGGAGGGACTCCAGGTACTCGGTGACCCGCCCACGGTCGCGCCACCAGTCCCGAACAGCCTCCGGTGTCCATCGGCTGTCGCCGTCGCAGGCATAGCCGCGGTACGGATCTTCCTGGGCCGCTGTCACCAGGTTCAGGACCTCGGCCGTGGTCGCCGGCTGACGATACACATATTCACCGAAGTACTCGCCGCCGTAGAGCACATGACGCGGTGCGTGCAGCCGGCCCGTCCAACAGTTGTCGGCGATGCCGGTGTAGAAAGGGCCAGGAACGTTCAACCAGAGCCGGTCCTCCCAACGCCCGCCGAAGGACGTCTCGGGCTCGCCTTCTGGAAGCGCCGCTATCGGTTCCCAGCACAGCGCTTCGTAGGCCATCGGCGAAGCTTAGGACCCGATGAGAAGGATCTCTCCGTCGGCGCTGCTGCGTCCGGTGCCGCGGCTGAGGCCGATCGGCTCCTGTCCCGTAGATCGTGCCAACTTGTCCCTGCAACTCGGGTGCGACGTCCATGGCCTGCCCTCTTACTTGTGGTCACGGAGGAAGGCCGGGATGTCGGCTCGGGTCGGGTAGTCGGGCAGCGGTGCGGGCTTGTCCTGGAGGAATGCGGTGATGACAGCTGCTGCGCGTTGGTCGTTGTCACCCAGGCCGTTCCACATGTGGTGGCCGACACCGGGCATGTACTGAGTGCGCTGGATGGCGGGGTTGTCCGCGAGGACGGTTGTCTCCCACTGGCGGACCTGCGAGGAGCATTCGGCGATCATCAGCATCGCGGGCGTCCGGGAGCGCCTCAACTGAGGGGCGATGGACGGGGAGTCCTTGACTGTCTGCTGGATGCGGAGGCTGGCAGCGGCACTGAAGGAGAAGTTCTCCGCAGTGTCCTCGACCGGGATGCGGTGCGCGTCCCGCGCGCAGTAGGCGGACGCGGTGTCGCTGCCGAGATCGGCAGCGGTGAAGGCATTGTCGCCCTCCGCCTGCCCTACCAGCCCGTTGTCCGGGCTGAGCAGTCCGAGCCGTATCAGGCCAAAGGCGACCGCGTACCGCGGGACGCGTGTGGAGCGCGGTCCGGTCATGGCCGGCGCGATGTCGCGGGCCGACGGCCGACCCTTCTGCCCGGCCATACGGGCGGTGGGGCCGTCCATCGGGCCCGGCTCGGCGATGACCGCCCGGTGCAGGTGGTCGGCGATGGCCGGGTCGGCCAACGCGCGGGTGAGCACGACCGCGCCCGAGGAGAAACCCAGTACGTCGGCGCGGCCCTTGCCGAGTGTGCTGACGAAGGCGCCGAGGTCCTGGACGGACCGGGTGATCGAGTACTGGTTCATGGGCAGCAGGTCGCTGCGTCCGCCACCGGCCTGTTCGTAGGCGTACACGTCGTAGCCCTGTCCCGCGAGCCGCTGCAGGAAGCGGTGGTCGAGCACCGAGATGCCGCGCACCGGGCCGCCGTTGAGGTAGACGAGCGGGGTGCGTTGCCGAGGGCTGTTGCCGGTGGGCGGGTAGTGGTAGACCGCGACCCGGCTGCCGGTGGACAGGCGCACGTGCTCGGTGGTCACGAACGCCAGGGCGGGCGGGTGGTGGCGCGTTGTGGGGACGGTGGGGACGCACACCGACAGGGTCAGGGCCGCTGCGACGAGGACCGGCAGGAAGGGCACCAGCCGCCCCCGCCAGGAGCGGCGGCGGCCCCGCCACAGCGCCGCGATGACCGCGATGCCCACAGCCGCGGACCATGCGGCTAACCCCGACCCCGCGCCGTCGGTGGCGACGATCAGCGCGAGGAAGACGGCGGCCAGCCCCACTACTGCGGCGGTGGCCGCCAGCAGGCGGCCGACAAGGTGCAAGGGACGTATGACGGACGGTGGCACGGTGAGCTCCCCAGAGTTTTGGAACGCTGTTTTGAAACGATGTTATCAGCATGGGTAGACTGCTTTCCATGGGAAGGCCGAGAACGAACGACGCCGACGTCAGAGAGCGGCTCATCGCATGCGCGACCGAGATGTTCGCCACCCGCCCGCAGGAGTCGGTCACAGTCCGCGCGCTGGCCACCGCCGCCGGAACGTCGACGGCGGCGGTGTACACGTTGTTCCAGGGGAAGGACGGAGTGATCCGCGAGGTGCGCGACCAGGCGGTCGCCGGCCTGTTCCAGGACCTGACGGCCGTTCCCGGCTCGGAGGCCGCCCTGGAGGATCTGTACGCGTTGGCCGTGGCGTATCGCCATTGGGGACGCGAACACCGCCACCTGTACGCGGTGTTGTTCGGTGGCGCTCAGTCCTTCGTACCGTCGACCCGGGTCGGCGACCGAGACCCGGTGCGACCGCTTGTCGCGGCGATCGACCGTGCCGTGGCGGACCAGATCCTCGCGGGCGACACCACACTGATCGCCGTCTCGTTGTGGGTCGCCCTGCACGGGCTCGTGACCCTCGAACTGGCCGGCGGCCTCAACGGCGCCGCGGTCGAGGCGGCGTTCCGGTCAACGGTTGATGCCGTACTGCGGGGCTGGGCAACCCCCGCCGCCTTCCCCGGCCTTCGACGCCCGGACCCGGAGGCGTAGAGCTTGCTCTGATGCCAAGGCCGTAGGGGCTGTCGGAGGCGCGACGTCCCCGTCCGGGATGCGTCGAGCCCCCTGCCTCACCGAGAGACAGGGGGCTCGTTGCGTCGCTGAACTAGACGAGGCCGCCGGCCTTCACGCCGTCGACGAAGACACCCCACGTGCTGTCGGAGATCAGCAGGACAGAGCCAGTAGGGATCTTGCTGTCGCGCACGGGAACAACGCCGTGTGAGGCGACCAGGTCGGCGGCGACCTCAACGCACTGGCCACCGTTGGAGCTGTAGGAGGACTTGAACCAGCGGAGCGAATCGGTTGTCACAGGATGCCCTTTCTCACCTGACTGATCATGGCCACGGACTCTGTCTGGGAGAGCGCCTCAGCCTGTAGCTGATGGTAGGCCGTGAAAAGCGGCCGGACCAACCGCGTATCGCGCTCCAAACGGCCGGAGTGCGCGGACTCCGCGTAGGCCATGCAGGACCCGTCGGGGAGGGTGACGAGCGTAACCGGCGAATCAAAGGAACGGCGTTCGCCCAGTTCGTACGTGGCCACCTGCACAACGGTGTTGGGCATGTCCGCGATATCCAGGAGTCGCCCCAGCTGATCGGCCAAGACCCTTGGCCCGCCTACGCGTTGCCTGATGCAGCTCTCGTCGAGCAGGACATACATCTGCGGAGGCGGTGTCCGCCCGACCGACTGCTGCCGTCGGGCCAGCAGCTCAAGCCGTTCTTCTGCCTGCTGCTCCGTGATCGCACCGCGCCGCACGGCCCCCGTGGTGATGGCTGCGGCGTACTCCGGCGTCTGGAGCAGGCCCGGAATGATCCCCAGCTCGAACAGGCGGATCTCTGAGGCCTTGCCCTCGAACCCGACGAACTCCGGGAAGCCGTCGAGTATCGCCGAGTCGCGGACGGCTGCCCCCTGTCGGACGAGTGCTTCCCCGGTGCCGAGCGCCTTGTCCGCACTCGCAGTGAACTTGGCAGTTGGATTTCGGGCCCCGGTTTCTACGCCCGAAATATGTGACGGGGAGTATCCCGTGCGGTCTGCCAAGTCGTCCTGGGTCCAGCCGCGCTCTTCTCGCAGCCTGCGGAGACGGTCCCCGAACGCAGCCCTCGGCCCCCCATCGGGGTCAAGCTCCTTACGGTTAGCCACACTTCACCGCTCTTTCATTCAACTATGTGGAGGTTGAAGGTCTCTTGAGAGTAGGCCACGCTGAACCCCTCGGTAGCGGAATGACTACAGAGGGGAGTGAATATTGAGCGGGGAACGGATTCCCCCCACTGCCCAGCCCGCTTCCGGTGCTGCCCAGTTGGCAGCCCTGGTAGCGGCTGGCGGGTTCTGGCACCTGGCCCCGGACCGGGTGCCGCGCACCGGATACGTACCCCTGACCAAGGACGTCCTCCGCGAGGGCGTCGCCGGGCTGGAAAGGCAGTTGAACCACATGGGCGAGCAACCCGAACCGGATCTCTCCGTACACAAGTGGCCGCCCTGCCGGTGCGGCAACCCGGTCTGTCCAGATGCCCCGAAGGCCGACGCCGGGGAGTCGTCCACGATGACCCGGGCTCGCGCACAGCTCCGGGAGAACAAGGAGACCCACGCATGAACGACTTCGGCCCTGTTGACCGTGGGTACTGGACGAACAACGACCGGGAGAACGCCGAGGACGCCGCCACCGCGTTCGTCAACGCTCTCCGGCGGCTCCAGGTCGACTTCGACGACATCGGCATCGAAGAGCCCTGCGCGGCCTGCAACCACCCCCTGCACAAGATCTCTCTGGGCTCCATCTCGGTAGCGGAAGCAACCCGGTTCGCCTACCGCATCGACCGCCGACTCGACGAACTCACCGAGGGTGCTGAGCCGTCCACGGCCCCTGGGAACGAGGCACTCCCCATGCCCCACGCCGACATCGACTCCGTGAATCCGCCCCGCCGACACATCGGCGCCGTCACGGTCCTGCGCAACAGCGAAGGGGCCGTACTCCTGGTCAAGACCACCTACCGCGAGGGCTGGCAACTGCCCGGGGGTGGATCCCATCAGGGGGAACGGATCGCCACCGCCGCATCACGCGAACTCGCCGAGGAGACCGGCCTCTACCGCCGCCTCACCCACTTCCTCGCCCTCGACCACGTCCCCGCACCGACCGAGGGCAAGAGGTCGGCCGAGGGGTTCACGATCGTCTGCGACGGGGGACGCCTGACCCCCGAAGAGGAATCCGCGCTCGCCGTACCCGAAGACGCGGCCGACGAGATCGGCGCCCTCACGTGCGTACCGCTGGCCCAACTCGGCGAGTACACCCCGCCCTACCAGGAACGACGCATCCGCGCCGCCGTAACCGCCCTCGAAAGGGGCTTGCGGCTGCCGCTGCTGGTACTCGGCGAGTGACGCGATGGTGCTGAATACGCCCTCGGGGGCGGAAGCTCGGGCGCGTGCGGAACAGACGTACCGCGAGTACCTCAACCACCTCACCCAGTGCGCCGACTGCCACCAGGCAGGGGTCAACTGCGCCCCGGGTGAAGCGCTTCGGGTGATCCACCGCGAAGCGAAGCGGGCCACGTGGCCGGACTGCCGGTGCCCGATCCACACGGGGACGTCGGCAGCCCCGCGTGAAACCGCTGAAGCTCCCACGCGCGCAATGCTCCCCCCTGCGCGTGGGACCGGGCAGGCCGCGCCCTGACGGTCCGTGGCCTGCCCACCCGGACCCGCGCGCTCGCTCGTCACAACAGCCAGCGCACGGAAGGGCGGTGGGGGCGTGCGTTCGGCCGACCGCGCTCCCACCGTTTGCACCTGCGAGAGACTTGGGCGTCCCGAAACGCGTTCCGAGCAGAGGAATTAATTGCGTGTACGACGCCTACGGCACAGGGCCGGTGAAGCCCGCTCTCCGGTGCTTGAAGTGCGGTGACATCCACGTCGTCATGTCGCAGGCGCGGGACCCCATCGCCGATGGCCTGCGGTGGCGGTACACGTGTCTGGACTGCCGCATCGCGTGGTGGTGCGACGAGCACGGCGGGGAGATCGATGAGTATCTTCCTCGTGAATACCCGTGAAAGAGTCCGCCCGCCGGTAACCCGCCCATAACCCGCCCGTGGAGGCACACACTCATGAGACCGACCCGCGCCGCGCTCGTCGTCGCTGTCACCGCCCTCACTCCTGCCCTGCTCTTCACCACCCCGGCATTCGCCGCCGCCCCGGCTGCCACGGCCGTTACCGCGACGGTCAGGTCCGACATGCCGGTGGACGAGATGACGGAAGCCGAACTGCGCGCCGCGATAGCCGACATCCTGGCGAAGAACAGCGGCAGGGCGGTCGTCCGAGAAGCCGACAGGGCTCTCGGCGGGACCGTGGAGGACATGCGCGCGTTCCTCGAAACCGGTTACCAGAAGGCTCAGTTCGAGGATGACCAGGTTGCCATCGCCCGGATTCTCAACGGGGCGACGGAGAATGGCGACAAGGCGGTCATCAAGAGGTGCAACGAGGCTCTTGATGCCGGAACTCCCGAAGCGGCGCGAGCCTTCCGGGAAACCGGGTACCGGCTCGCCCAGGCCGAGGACGACGCCGTCTACATCGTTCACATGCTCACGGACCCGAACATCAGCGACGCTCTGCGCGCTGCCGTCAACAAGGTGCTCGACGACGGCTCCCCGGAGGCTCTGCGGTACTTCCGGCTGACCGGTCAGTACGAGGTGAACGGCTAAGACGTGTCCGGCCGATCATGTTGCTGGTCAGGGTGCGAGCATGTCCAGGACGAGCGTGAGCGACGAGCCCGGCAGCATGGTCGGCCTGTGGGTCGAGCTGTGGGGAACCGATCACTGGATGCGTCCGGGGTCTGTCCGGCGGAAGGTTGCGAGCGCTCTGCCGTCAGACGGTGAAATCAGCCACCCTAACGGCGTAATGCCATACAGATGCTGAAACAGTACATTAAGTCTTGTAACGAAGACGGTAAGTGACTGAGCTTGAGTTTGCCCATGTCCGAGCGCCCCACGCGGGTTTGCCCAGCAGCAGACTCTCGAAGAGGGGCCGACATGGCCGCTTCTGTTTCCCACCTCAAGGGCGTGACCAGCTGAGGGAATACGTAGCTGGTTGACGCCCGACGTCATATCAGCCACGGCCCGGTGGACAGTCCGGTAGACGGCCGTCTTCCTCTGCCCGGTCGCGACCGGCTCCGGGGTCGCCGGTATCCCTCAACGTGCCTGCGTCCAGCGCGACTTCCTTCGCGCGGTTGGCGAGCCGGCACACCACCACCCCGGGCGCAACGGCGCCGAAAGGCATGGCGCACACGCCGCTGCCACCACACCACCCCACCTCACACCAGGAGTTGAACCATGAGTGGATGCGGCTGCAGGCAGTCCCCGATCGTCATCGGCGGCTGTCAGCCCACTGAAGCGGCCTGTCGCCCCGTCGGCGTCCTCTGTCCCGGCTCCGAGCCGTGCCAGCGCTGCGAGACGACCCCGCTGCGCGATTCCGCACCGTACCGGGTCGCAGCGACCGCCGACAGCACCGACCCGACGCCCTACTACACCATCGCCAACACCCATGCCGCACTGGACCCTGTCGTCGCTCAGACCATCCTGAACTGCGGTACGGGCACGTTCCCGGCTGACGACGGCACACACAACGGCCAGCACACCTGGCTCGCCGGCGTCGTGCACATCGACCCCGCGTCACTGCGTGGCAACCCCACCAGCCTCACGATCAGTGCCTCGGTCCATGTCCACAACGACGGCCCGAACGCGGCCTGCCAGCTCTACGGTCGCTTCGCCCTGTGGAACGGCACGACCCCGATCCGCACCGATCTCCTGGGCCCACCCGATCTGCCGGCGGGTGGTGACGACAACGGCGTCATCCCACCGACCACCGTGTCCCTCGCGGATGTCCTCGCGGGAAAGATCGTCGTCGAGCTCAACCTCGAAACAGGCAACGACGACACCTGCCGGGTCGGCCCCAAGCAGTGGACCGTCGACAGCCTCGTCCTCACCGTCCAGGCATCCGCCCCGGGCTGCGGCAGGCCGTTCCTCCGTACCACCTGTCGCAACTGCGACGGCGTGGTCACATGCACGACCGACACCCTCGACGGCGCAGCCCCCTACGCCCCGGTCCCGCCGGTCATCCCGGTCTCCACATGCCAGGACGGATGCTCCACCCCCCGGCCCCCGTGCATCTCCACCGACCTGGGCAACGCCATCACCCGGGGCAGCGACGGGTGTCTGTACGCGCCCGACACGCCCGCTCTGGACCCGTCCCCGTGCAACGCCGCGCGGAACACGGCCGGCGGGCTACTCGTACCGCGGGTCGACCTGATGGGCATCGCACCGGGCGGCAACACCAGCCTCGAACGGTCGGTGGACATCGACATCGCCGAAATGCCCGGCTGCCCCGAAGAGTGGAGGATCGGCGCCCGCCTCACGCCGGTGAGCGGGTTCCTCAACGCCGAGCGGCAGCATGCCAACCTCCTGGCCAAGACCGGTACCGATGTGCCGATCCCCGAGTCCGACATCGTGCTCCCGGAAGCCGGGGTCTACCACATCGACAGTGATGTGCGGTACGCGCTCGGTACCGCCACCGGCGGCAGCGGCTACATCATCGGCTGGCTCAGGGACGAGACGACGGACACCCTCCTGACGAGCTTCACCCAGATCGCGGCGATCAACGCGGCAGGGCAGGAGGAGCAGGGCGGAACCACACACATCATGACCGAGTACACCGTCACGTCGGGCCCCCGGACGGTCCGCCTGCACCTGATGTTCGTCCTCACCGGCGGCAGGGTCACCGACGCCGAGGCCGGCGGTACCGACAGCAACGGGGCGACCCGGATGCGTTTCCTCAAAGTCAGGGATTGAAGAAGCCCGTTGACCGGATGCGAGGCGGACGTGCTGCGCGCCGCCCCGCGCCTGCTCGTGGTGCACATCGATCACCTGGAGGTCGCGGTCGAGTTGGCGGCGAGCGCCCCCTCACTGGGCAGGATCATCGCCATGGGGCATCGCGCCGAAGTCACCACCCACCAGGGGAAATTCGACTTCGCGCGCGACCGGCTCCTGGCGCGGGACCGGGGCGTGGCGCTGGACACGCTGGCGTCGGTCGTCGACCGGGGAAGGGTACTGCCGTCGCTCCCGCAGGTCCCCGACGGGTCTGCGGCCGACGCGCTCAGCGCACTGATCCACCTCGGACAGTACCGGCCTCCCCAAGGGCGCCATGTACACCGAGCGTCTGGTCAGGCAGTTCTGGGTCGACTTCGTACCCGGTCAAGGGGTTCGGCCCTCCACCGCGCTGAACTACCTGCCCCTGAGCTACATGATGGGCAGGGGCATGCTGTTCGGCACGCTCGCTATGGGGTGCCTCGTGATGCGGTGGGCGGCGGCGGGTAGTCGTCGACAGTCATGGAGTTGTAGAGGCGTGCGCTCTTGGTGGTGAGGCGGAGGAGGGCGCGGCTGGGTCCTGCGGGCAGGGCGGAGATCAAGCGGGCGCCCTGGGCCAGTCCCCGCACGCCGAGGCGTGAGGTGGGGATCAGGGTTTTGGCCGCACCGAGTGCTGCCGCGCGGCTGCCGTGCACGTGTTCCGCCATCGCGTGCTCGTAGGCGGGGAAGGCGCGCTTGTGATCGCCGCCTGCCCGCGCCAGTTCCCCGGCGAGGACGTAGGCTCCGACAACGGCCAGGCTGGTGCTGCCGCCGACCGCCGGACCTGGGCAATAGGCCGCATCGCCGACGAGCGTCACCCTCCCCCGCGACCAGGTGTCCATGCGAACCTGGGTGATCGAGTCGAAGTAGAACGCCCGGGTGCGGCCGAGTTCCTCCAGCCAGCGGTCCACATCAGGGTGCATGCCGTCGAATGCACTGCGCAGCAGCTCCTTCTGCCGGGCCACGTCGTGGTGGTGGCAGTCGAGTTCGCGCTCGCTCCGGAACAGGAACAACACCCGCGCGTCCCCGAGGTGCCGGGCGCCGTAGATGCCGGCAGTGCGGCCGACGCCGACGTGGATGTGGAGCTCACCGTCGAGCCCGGAGACGTTCGGCAGGGTCAGCACTCCGAAGTAGGCCCCCGTGAAGGCACTGAAGCGGGACTCGTCGCCGAAACTGAGGCGACGCACATGGGAGTGCAGCCCGTCTGCGCCGACGACGAGGTCGAAACGGCGTGGCGTGGCGTTCTCGAACCGCACCTCGCCGTCGGGCGAGATCGCGGTGATCGAGTCGCCGAAGAGGTACTCGACATCGTCGCGCGCGGCGCCGTAGTAGATCTCGCTCAGGTCGTCGCGCATGATCTCGACGTGCCGGTCGGAGGCGGCACCGAAGATCTTGGAGAGGTCCACCCGGACGGGACGCCGTGTGCTCTCCTGATGGATGGTCATCCGCTTGGTACCGGTGGCCCGCTCCTCGATGTGCGGGAGCACGCCCATCTTCTCCGAGATGTCCACAGCGGGTCGGAACAGGTCGACCGCGTGGCCGCCGGTCCTGCGCGGACCCGGCGCGCGCTCAACAACGGTGACGGAGAAGCCGTGCCTGGTGAGCCAGTACGCCAGCACCGGACCGGCGACGCCGGCGCCAGAGACAAGAATCCGCATGGCACCCCTCCTTGTCATTCAGTCCACCCGTGCGGAGTGGGTCGTGGTGAAAGCCAGCAGGAAAGTAGCGGTACTGGAGGGATCCTCACGTATGGGGGAGTGTCCGAGACCGGGCAGCAACTCGACGTTCGCGCCCGGAACGGTGCGGTAGTCAGCGGCGGATGAGGATCGCCACCTGCGGTCGTCCTCGCCGAAGATCACCAGTAGCGGCTTGCCGAGGGGCGCCAGCCGGTCCGGGAGCGATTGCTGCTCCAGGTAGTCACGGGTGGCCTGCATCGTCGCGGTGAGCGTGTGGTGGGTCATACAGCGCACTTCGTCCAGGAGCTCTGGTGGGATCTGGTAGCCCGCTCGACTGAACCCGGTGCTCGCGAACTGGCGGATCTGCTCGTCGGTCGGAGGCCACTGCGAGGGTCCGATGGTGACGGACTGCGGTGCGATGAAGGCGCCCAGACCGGGGCCTGTGTTGATGAGCGTGAGCGCGCTCACCAGGTCGGGTCGCTGTTCGGCGAGGGCGGTGGCGACCACGCCGCCGCTGGAGTGGCCGATGACCACGGCGTGTTCGACGCGGAGCCGGTCCAGGGCCATGCCGGCCCGGCGTGCCTGGTCCGGGAGCGCATAGCTGCGGTCGGCCGGTTTGGCAGACCGGCCGTGCCCGAGCAGGTCGATGCGGATGACTCGGTGAGATGGGGTCAGCAACGGAACCAGTGGGTCCCACGAGCGGGTCGAGGACGCGGACCCGTGGATGAGCAGGAGCGCGGGGGCGTCACGAGGGCCGTCCTGGCACACGTGGATGTCGTCGCCGTCCAGCGTCAGGATCGAACTCCCGGTGGTCCCCGTGTAGTTGCCCATGTGCGGGCTGCCGTCAGAATCAGTCATGAGTTCACTGTCGCCGCTGGTACCCACCGGCGGATTGGATAAATGTTCCCGTCGGTCGGCTCACGTAGCATGGGACTGTGCGGACCTTCATGCACGGTGCGGCTGTGTGGGATGTCGCATGCCCGCAGCGTCCCAGCAGAGTGGACGGTCTCACCATGGCCGGGTTCCGTGTCCATGACCTGGACGCGCTCCGGATGGTCCCGCACCCGGCCGTGACGCTGCTCCTGGAGTTCGGCGCAGGCTCGCCCGTTCTCGACTGTGCTGTCGGGCAGCAGCAGCGGGGAAGCATCGTCGCCGGGCCCGGGTTCGGGTCCGGAGGCACGGTCCGGGCATGGGGCGAGAACGTCGAGTGCGTGCAGGTGCGCCTGTCGCCGGTGATCGCACGCGCGGTTCTGGATGTTGCCCCCGCCGACCTCGACGGCGCCGTCGTGTCCCTGGACGATCTGTGGGGCCGGGAGGCGCCCCGGATCCGCGAGCAACTGGCCAATGTGTCGTCGTGGCAGGATCGCTTCGCCTTTACGGATGTGCTGCTCGCCCGCCGGTACGAGGCGGGGCCGCCGGTAGACGCGGAGGTGGCTTGGGCCTGGCACCGGATCATCGGTAGCCGTGGCCTGGTGAGAGTCGACGAACTCGCGGCCGAGGTCGGATGGAGCCGTAAACGACTGTGGTCCCGGTTCCGGTCGCAGCTCGGCCTGCCACCCAAGCAAGCTGTGAAGTTGGTCCGGTTCGACCATGCTGCCCACCGTCTGGTCTCGGGTGAACACGCGGCCCAAGTCGCGGCTGACACCGGCTACGCCGATCAGTCCCACCTGCATCGTGACGTCATGGGTTTCACCGGGGTAACTCCCGGAACCGTGGCCGACGAGCGGTTTCTCGCCGTTGACGACATCGCATGGCCCAGCAGTGGAACACCCAGATGAGGCGACCCCGGTACCGCCCGTCCCGGGAGCAATTCCCGAGACGGACGGACGGGCTGCGACGGTCAGGCCGGCCGGATGCGCAGCGTCAGGATCTGGAAGGGGCGCAGACTCACCGCGAGCTCCTCGGAGTCTCCGTCCGCATCTGCCTCCGTGCCTCCCGCCGCGTCCTGGAGCGGTTGCTCCAGCAGGTCGGTGACCTGGACGCGGGCCACGGGGAAGCCGAGACGGAGCGTGGTGTCGGCGCGGCCACCGGCCGACTCGTACAGCCGCACCACGACGTCCCCGCTGCGGTCCTCGGCGAGCTTCACCGACTCGACCGTCACGGCCGGGTGGCCGGTGGAGACCAGCGGTGCCAGTTCCGGGGCGTCGGCCGTCCGCAGCGGCAGGTTGAGCGCGAGCCCCTCCCGGACCGCGTCCGTCACCCCCGCGCCGGGCAGCAGTGCGTAGCTGAACCGATGCGTGCCGAGGTCCGTCCCGGGGTCGGGACTGTGCGGGGCGCGCAGGAGGGTCAGCCGTACGGTGGTGCCCAGGCCGTGCTCGTGCGCCGCACGCGTCACATCGTGGCCGTACGTCGAGTCGTTGAGCACCGCGACCCCGTACCCCGGCTCGGCGACCCGCAGCCAGCGGTGCGCGCAGATCTCGAAACGGGCCGCGTCCCAGCTGGTGTTGGTGTGCGTGGCGCGGTGCACATGCCCGAACTGGATCTCGGCCGTGGACCGTTCGGCGTGTACGTCGAGGGGGAACGCCGCCTTCAGGACCTTCTCCGACTCCTGCCAGTCGACCTCCGTGACGACATCGAGGCGCGGGCTCGCCGCGTCGAGCCGCAGCTCCTGGGTGATACGGGACTTCCCGAAGGTCCGTACGACGCGCACCGCGGCCCGCAGTGGTCCCTGCCCGAGCAGTTCCACCGAGTCGGCCGCCGTGAGATCGGTGTGGCTACGCCGGTAGTGCCGGTCGATGTCCCAGGCGTCCCACTGGTTGGGGTGGTCGGGGTGCAGCTGGAGCAGGTTGCCCCGGCTGCCCGGGGCGAGCACCTCGCGGTCCGCCACCAGGTCCCGTACCGAGGTGAGCAGCCCGTCGCTGTCGACGGTGACCCGCAGCAGCCCGTTGTCGAGCACCGTGTCCGGCCCGACCCGGGTCGCCTGCACGGTAGTTGCGTCTCCCGCCGCGCCGCCGGAGAGCGAGTCGGAGCCCGCCGCTGTCGTGGCGGCCCGGACCGAGGCCGAGACCGGGGCGGACGCCAGTGGCGGTACGTCGACGAAGCCGAGGCCCCCGTCCGCCGTCCCGATCACCTCGCGGCGCGCGTACGGTGAGGCGTTGAGCGCCGTCGCCCGGCCGGGCCCGCCACTCAACGGCCGCACGTCCGGGCCGAGTTCGAGCGCCGCCACTGCTGCGGCGATGATGCCCTCCAGCTCCTCCCGTACCCGCGCATAGGTCTCCCGCGCCTCCCGGTGCACCCAGGCGATGGACGAACCCGGCAGGATGTCGTGGAACTGGTGCAGCAGTACCGTCTTCCAGATCCGGTCCAGATCGTCGTACGGATAGGCGTAGCGCGGCGACCTGAGCGCGGCCGTCGTGGCCCACAACTCGGCCTCGCGCAGCAGGTGTTCACTGCGCCGGTTGCCCTGCTTCGTCTTCGCCTGCGTGGTGTACGTGGCCCGGTGCAGCTCCAGGTAGAGCTCGCCCGACCAGACGGGCGCCTGGGGCCCGTACTCCTCCTCGGCCGCCGCGAAGAACACCGACGGCCTCTCGATCTCCACCCGTGGCGAGCCCTCCAGATCACTGAGCCTGCGCGCCTTCTCCAGCATTTCCCGGGTCGGACCGCCCCCGCCGTCACCCCAGCCGAACGGCACCAGGGAGCGGGTGGCCCGGCCCTTCTCCGCGAAGTTCCGTTCCGCGTGGGCGAGTTCCGCGCCGTGCAGCTGCGAGTTGTAGGTGTCGACCGGCGGGAAGTGGGTGAAGACGCGGGTCCCGTCGATGCCCTCCCACCAGAAGGAGTGGTGGGGCATCTTGTTCGCCTGGTTCCAGGACAGCTTCTGGGTGAGAAACCACTTGATCCCCGCGAGCTTCGCCAGCTGCGGGAAGGCCGCCGTGTAGCCGAAGGAGTCGGGCAGCCAGATCTCCTCGGTGTCCACGCCGAACTCCTCGGCGAAGAGGCGCCTGCCGTGCACGATCTGCCGGGCCAGCGCCTCGCCGCCCGGCATGTTGGCGTCCGACTCGACCCACATCGAGCCCACCGGCGACCAGTTGCCGTCCTGCACGGCCTTCTTGATCCGCTCCCAGATGTGCGGCTGGTGCTCCTTCACCCAGGCGTACTGCTGGGCCTGCGAGCAGGCGAAGACCAGCTCCGGGTAGTCGGCCGCCAGCGCGGTCACATTGGCGAAGGTGCGGGACGCCTTCCGTACCGTCTCGCGCAGTGGCCACAGCCAGGCCGAGTCGATATGGGCGTGGCCGGTGGCCGAGACGCGGTGGGCGCCCGATTCGGCGGGCCGGGACAGCGCGTCCGCGAGCGCTTCGCGCGCCGCGACCGCGGTCCCCGCCACATCGTGCAGATCCAGCGCGTCGAGCATGTCCTCCAGGGAACGCAGGATCTCGTGGTGCCTGGACCGGTCGGCGGGCAGCTCCCGCATCAGCTCGGAGAGCACCTCGATGTCCAGGACCAGATGCCAGACGTTCTCGTCCAGCACGGCCAGATCCGCGGAGGCGAAGCGGTAGACGGGGTCGTCGCCCGCGGTCAGTACGTCGCCCAGCGGTGTCGGCTCGAATCCGTGCAGCACCGCCGGATTGGCCGCCGCCTCCAGCAGCAGGCGCACCTGCTCACCACCGGCGGCGGGCGCGGCCACGGGTACATGCCGGTTGCGCGGATGGATGCCCTTGACGGGGACCCCGTCGGTGTCGTGGACCATGCCCTCGGCCTGGAAGCCGGGCCCGTCACCGGTGAACCCCGGGTCGATCACGGCCTCGACCCGACGGCCCGCCCAGTTCTCGGGGACGGTGCCCTCCAGTCGGAACCAGCTCGTGGACCAGGGGCTTCCCCATGGAGTACCGGTCGTGAACGGCTCGTACGTCGCCCGCAGCGCCTCCGCCACGGGCACCGGTTCGCCCGGGACATGCCAGACAGAAAGGGCGAGGGGCGCCCGGTCCGCGTACTGCGCGGGCCGGATGAACTGGTGCAGGGCCCGCTCCAGGCGGCCCTCCACCAGCGATCGGTCGTCGTGCATCGCTGCTCCTCAAGGATCGGCTCGGCGTGACGTTCTCCGCTTCACTTCCCCGGCCGGGCGCGCGGCACCCACCTGTGGTTCTCCGGGCCCCGAAGGCGTGAGCGACCACCTGCCGGGCATGCATTCCGGTGAAGCTGTTCGAGCACGAGCGAGTACGGCGATGCGTGGGCGGGGGATATGACGGTGTGTCAGAGCGGGGTGGACACCGTGCCGGGCCGGTGCGGCCAGGATTTCGGTGCGGACGGTGAGGACATCAGGGGGAGCCGACGGCTGCAGCACAGACTCGCGCACGGGGATCTGGCGGCGGTCCGGGAGGTCCGGCGCGGCCTCCGGGAACTGCTCCGGCAGTGCGGGAGTTCCGATGCCGCAGGGGCCGTCGGCGCTTCGGGAGCCATCGGCGTGCCTGATCCCGCCGCTGTCGCAGATCTTGCCGATGTCGCGGAGTTGCTCACGAGCGAGCTGGTGACCAACGCACTGATCCACACCGACCGCGGAGCGGTGGTCACGGCGGGCATCGGCCCGTCCGGACTCCGGGTGGAAGTACGGGACTTCGCGGCCGGGCGGCCCGAGCGGCGCGCCAGGGCCACCTCTGCGGGCACGCACGGCAGGGGACTGGTCCTGGTGGAATCCCTGGCCGACGCCTGGGGCGTACGGACCCACGGGCTGGGGAAGGTGGTCTGGTTCGAACTGGGCCCTGTGCCGGGGGCCGCTCCGGGCGGCGGTCAGCTGTGAGGTGCCGCCTGACCGCCGCCGGTACAGCCGAGAGCTGAGCGCCGTGAACCGAGAGCTGTGAACCGAGTGCTGTGCCGTGAGCCCGGATAGGGCCCACGGCACGTCGCGCTCAGCCGAATTGCTGTTCCAGATCCTTCAGCTTCTGCTCCAGGGAGTCGAGTCGCGGAAGGGTCTGGGTGTCGTCCTCGGCGGTGAGGTCGACCGGCGCGGGCTCCGCGCCTTTCGCGGCCTCAGGGCCGGTCACCGCCTGCAGGGAGGGCCTGGGTCGTAAGGGCAGCTGTCCCGGCTCGGGTATGGCGGGCTCCGCGACGGCCTTCGCGGCGGTCACAGCCGGAGCCGTGCCCGCCACCTCCACCTGACGGCCGCCGCGACCGCGTCCGAAGGAACGGTGCTGCCGGTTGATGGCCTTGAGATGGGCCCGCTCCAGCTTCTCGTGGTCCCGCCTGCGGAGCCGGTCCTCCTCCTTCCGGCGCCGGTCGTCGCGTACCTCGTCGACCGCCTCGTCCAGCGTCCGCACCCCCTCCAGGAGCATCAGCGACCAGGCGCCGAAGGTCTCCCTGGGGGCGCGGAGCCACCGTACGATCCGGATCTGCGGCAGCGGACGGGGCACCAGCCCCTGCTCGCGCAGCGCGGCCACCCGCGTCTGCTTCAGCGCGCGGTCGAAGAGCACCGCAGCCGAGAGCGACATCCCCGCGAAGAACTGCGGAGCGCCCGCGTGGTCCAGCCCGCGCGGTGCGTGGACCCAGTTGAACCAGGCCGCCGCACCCGCGAAGGTCCACACCAGCAGCCGGGAGCCGAGCGCCGCGTCGCCGTGGCTGGCCTCGCGTACGGCGAGGACCGAACAGAACATGGCGGCGCCGTCCAGGCCGAACGGGACGAGGTACTCCCAGCCCCCTGTGAGGTCGAGATTCTGCCGGCCGAAGCCGACCAGGCCGTGGAAGGAGAGCGCGGCGGCGACCGCCGCGCAGCAGAACAGCAGCAGGTAGGAGGCGATCCCGTAGACCGCTTCCTTGTGCCGTCTGCGTTCTTCGCTGCGTTCCCAGGTGTCGTCGGTCGTGGCCTTGTCCGCGGCGCGCTTGCCGCGCGCGAGCACCGCCACCGCGACCAGGACCCCCGCGATCATCACGCCACCGGGAAGCAGCCAGTCCAGAGATATGTCGGTCAGTCGCATGCGGTGTCCCTTGCATCGCGTCAGTGCCTTGCGGGCGCAATGGTTGCTCAGATCCCGGGGCCCTCAGGGCGTTTCGGGACAAGAGCACGCCAACGGAGGGCGGGGAACACCGGATAGGGGTGATCTGGTCGAACTGCCTTGCGTGCGCGTCCTGTTGCGTGCGAATTCAGTCAGCCGAACGGGCGGTGTCAGAGCTGAGCCTCGCGACTCGGTCCGCATCGCACGTCCGGGGACAGGTGACGCAGGTGTCCTCGGGGCGCAGGGTGTAGAAGAGGCAGCAGCTCGCCCGGTCCCGGGTCGGCAGTGGCCGGCCCTGCGGTCCGGTCAGCTCGCGGAAGCCCGCCGCACCGACGTACGGGGCGGTCGCGCCCGGCAACAGCCGCTCCAGCTCCGTCACCCCGCGCTGCTCCTCGCCGAGCAGATGCGCGATGTACCAGAGCCCCTCGACGATCTCGTCGGTCGCCATGCCCCACAGTGCACGCCTGCCGCGCCGCATCCGCGGCCCGAAACCGTCGAGCACCGGATCCAGGTGCTCGGCGACGGCCGCCCGCACCTCGGCGCGCAGCGCGTCCTCATCGGCCACCGCCCTGGCGCCCGGCAGCGCCGCCGCCGGGTCGTCGGGAAGGCAGGCGAATTCACCGGTCCGGACGGTCATCCGGCCCAGCGTGCGCTGGAAGGCGACGGAACCGACCGGGAGCCGGGGCACCCTGCGGTGCAGGAACCAGGGGACCGTGATCAGCAGACAGGCGGGCCAGGCGTAGCGGTGGAAGCCGAAGCCGGCGATGACATCGGGCCGGGCCGACTGCCCGTAGTCCCGCTGGACCTGCGCCCGGTCCCAGTCGAGGAAGGCGTCGAGCGCCGGACCACCGGCCGCGAGCGCGGTGGCGGTCACCCAGCCACCGGTGACCGGCGGCTGCTCGGCGCCCGTCAGTTCGGTGACGGACAGGCCGGGGAAGACCTCGGCCAGTCGCTCGTAGGCGGCCGAGACCGGGCTGCGCAGCATGGTGGGGAGAGTCATGCAGGGACCACCGAATCGCGATCGTGGGCAGGTAAGCCTTACCTTATCCGATTCGGCGGATGTGTGAACTGACGCCAGGTCCGCCTATCGTGCTGAACAGGACGCAGGAGGAGGACCCAGGTGGAACAGGGCAGAGCGCGCGACGCGGCACGGCCGCACGTCTCCGCGCACCCGCCTGAGCAGGCCCGTATCCCGGGACCTGCCCGCAGCCCCGAGCCGCTCGGCGGCGCCGGGCAGGTCCGCGGCGAGCACACCCACGGAGAGCCGTCGGTGACACCGCCGTTCGCTGGGCCGAAAGTGGTGCAGCGCCACTCGGTGCGCGGCCAGATCCTCGACGCGCTGCGCGCCGCCCTGGTCGGCGGCGAACTGCTCCCCGGTGAGGTCTACTCGGCACCGGTCCTGGGGATGCGCTTCGGTGTCTCCGCCACGCCGGTACGCGAGGCGATGCAGCAGCTCGCCGTCGAGGGCGCCGTCGAGGTCGTGCCCAACCGGGGTTTCCGGGTGGCCGAGCGCAGCGCGCGGGAACTCTCCGAACTGGCCGAGGTGCGGGCCCTCATCGAGGTTCCGGTGATGCTGAGGCTGGCCCGTTCCGTCCCGGCCCGGCGCTGGACGGAGCTGCGGCCCCTGGCCGAGGCCACCGTGTCGGCCGCCGCGGTCGGCGACCGGGCCCGCTACGCCGAGTCCGACCGCGCCTTCCACGGCGCGGTCCTCGGACTCTCCGGCAACCAGCAGTTGGTCGGGGTCGCCGACGATCTCCACCGCAGGGCCCAGTGGCCACTGGTGAGCGCCCCCGTCACCCGCCGCGCCGACCTCCTCGCCGACGCGGCGGAGCACACGGCGCTGCTCGACGCCCTGATCGCCCAGGACCTGACGGTCGTCCAGTCACTCGTACGGGAGCACTTCACCGGCGCCCACGGCTGAGCGGCTGTGGGGTGCCCTCCGGGAGCCGGTCCGCTCCGGGCCCACGTACCGCACCCCGCGCAGACGCCGCAGGCGCCGCAGCCCCGGCAGGTCACCGCGTCAGACCGCCGCTGCGGGCGGTGCGAGCCGCGCCGCCAGCCAGGTGGGTACGCCGTCCAGCAGCCGGAACAGCCGGGCGGCCTCGGCCCGCAGCCGGGTCGCCTCCGGCTCGGACTCCGCGTCGGCCAGCGCCGCCAACGCCGGGGCCGTACCCACGAGATAGCCCAGCTCCTCCCTGATCCGCAGGGACTCCGCGAAGCCGTGCCTGGCCTCCGCCAGCTCGCCCTCCCGCAGCGCCAGCGACGCCAGATGGCGCCAGGTGAAGGAGAGCAGCAAGGTCTGGCCGTGTGCCGTCGCGCCGGCGTGCGCCCGACGGAAGGCGGCGCGGGCCGACTGGGCCGAATCGGCGAGATCCTGTGCGATCAGCCCCCGGCGGAAGTCCAGCAGCGGACGGCCCGGCGAGCCCGGTGCGATCAGTGCGGCGGCCCTGCCCATGGCGGCCCGCGCCTCGTCGGCCCGGTCCCGTACGCCCAACAGCGTGGACGCGTAGCCCAGTTGACCCCGTTCGCAGGCGGCGGCGCCGCGTGCCTCGTCGTCGCGCGCGAGGGCCTCGGCGGTACGCAGCGCGTCCTCCGCGTCCGTCCAGCCCTGCTCCGTGTAGAGGCACCGCTCGATCAGCAGCGCGGCCCGGTGCAGCGCGGCCTCGGCGTCGTGTTTCGCGTGCGGTTCGAGCAGGGCGGCCGCGTCCGCCCAGCAGCCGCGCGAGCGCAGCCGCCATACCGCGGTCTGGAGCGGAGGATCGTCATCAGCTGTCGTTCCGTAACCAGACATGGCGGTATAGGCCACATTGCCCTCCCCGAGCGCGCCATTGAGCTGTTGAGTACGGGCGCATCTCAGCACGGAAACGCATGCCGGGCCAAGGGGTTGGGTGAATTAATTCACAATCTTGGAGCTACCCGCCGTCCCGGGCGCCCCCCGTCGCGTCAGCTCATCCGCAGCGCGAGGAAGAAATCGAGCTTGTCCTCCAGCCGCGACAGATCACGGCCCGTCAGCTGCTCGATCCTGCCCACCCGGTAGCGCAGAGTGTTGACGTGCAGATGCAGCCGGGTCGCGCAGCGGGTCCACGAACCGTCGCAGTCGAGGAACGCTTCGAGCGTCGGGATGAGCTCGGCCCGGTGCCGGCGGTCGTAGTCGCGCAGCGGGTCGAGCAGCCGGGCGGTGAACGCTTTGCGCACGTCGTCGGGGACGAACGGCAGCAACAGCACATGCGAGGCCAGCTCGTGATGGCCCGCCGCGCAGACCCGGCCGGGCCGGGCCGCGGCCACCCGCCGGGCGTGCCTGGCTTCCTCCAGCGCACCCCGCAGCCCCTCCGCCGAGTGCACCGACGCCGATACACCCAGAGTGAGCCTGCCGTCGTCGGCGAGGCCCGCCGAGAGCGGCTCGCGTACGGCGGTGAGCAGCGCGTCGGCGTGCAGCCCGGCGTCCTGGCCGCCGGAATCCGGCTCTCCCGCGCCGGTCGTGAGCGTCGACAGCGGGACGAGTGCGATGGCCTCGTCCCCGGTGTGCGCCACCGCGATCCGGTCGGAGGACCCGGTGCCCGCGCCACCCGGCAGCGCCTGATCGACCAGGATCTCCTCCAGGAGCGACTGGGCCACCGGTCCCGCGTCGATCGCCGGACCGTCCTGCTGGTCCCAGTCGACCCGGGCGACCACCACCTGCCAGTGCGGCGCGGCCCCGATCCCCGGCAGCAGCACCGGAGCGGCCACCCGCAGCCTGGCCGCGATCTCGGCGGGCGCGGCGCCCGTCTGGACCAGTTCGAGGACTTCCTGGGCGAGCCTGCGCCGAACCGTACGGGCCGCGTCCCGGCGGTCGCGCTCCACGGCGATCAGCTGGGTCACCCCCTGGAGCAGATCCAGCCGGGCGGCCGGCCAGTCGCCCGCGTCCGCCTCGACCGCGAGCAGCCAGTCGGAGAGCACCGTCTCGCGCACATCACGGGCGGCGGGGCCCGCGCCGCGGCCACTGCTGCGGATCGGGAACAGCGAGTACACCGTGCCCTGGACGGTGACCCGGTGCGGCCCCCGACGCCCGGTGCGGGTCGCCGCGAGGTGCCCGGCCGCCAGTACGGCGCCGACCTCGGCCGTCAGCGGGTCACCGGCCCCGGCGATCTGACGGCCGGTGGGGGAGAGCACCCAGGCGTGCAGATCCAGGTCGGTGGTGAGCAGGTCGAGCACCACATCGGGGCCGCCACCCGCCGGACCGGACGTCATCAGCCTGCGGTGCCGGTCGACGACCGCGGCGAGGTCCCCGGCCCGCTCGCCGGACACCTGGCGGACCACGTACTCGGTGATGGTCGCGAAGGCGACCGACTCGTTCACCGCGAACAGCGGCAGCCGGTGGCGGGCGCACGCCGCCACCAGGTCCTCCGGTACATCACCCAGTTCGGCCTCGCCGGCCGCGAGCCCGACGACACCGGCGCTCGCGAGCGTTCGAACGAACGGCTCCGACTCCGCTGCGGAGTGCCGCCAGGCGAGCCCGGTGAGGACCAGCTCACCCCCGGTCAGATACCGGCTCGGATCGCGTAGATCCGTCGTCATCACACCGCGCACGGTGCGGTCCAGCTCGTCCTCGCCGCCGAGCAGCCGCAGGCCCAGCGCGTCGGTGTCCAGCAGTGCGCGCAGCCGCATCTCGTCGCCGCCGATCTGTGTGGTCCGCCGTTCCGATACTGCCGATCGGCGGAGCTTGTCGTTTTCAGGGGGATCCGAAGAGGTATCTCGTTCCCGTCCTTCGTTCGAACATACAAGACGACCAAGGTCACCAGCCAACTCCTTCATGGTTTCGGTGACTGCACCGCACGCCGCACGGCTTGTGTACTTGTGCCGTCAAGCAATGAACAGCAGATGAACGTCCAGTCGAGGGCCGGCCGTCCCGGGCCCCAGCGAACACCCGAATGAGAAGAAGAGAGCCGCTTCATGGACTTCCTTCGCCCCGCCAGCTGGGAGGAGGCGCTCGCCGCCAAGGCCGAGCACCCCACGGCTGTGCCGATCGCCGGCGGCACGGATGTCATGGTCGAGATCAACTTCGATCACCGCCGACCCCAGTACCTCCTGGACCTGAACCGCATCGGCCTCCTCAGCGAGTGGCACGTCGGCGAGGAGACCGTCCAGCTGGGCGCCTCCGTCCCCTACGCCAAGATCATGGAGCACCTGCGCACGGAGCTGCCCGGTCTCGCACTCGCCTCGCACACCGTGGCGTCCCCGCAGATCCGCAACCGCGGCGGCGTCGGCGGCAATCTCGGTACCGCGTCCCCCGCCGGTGACGCCCACCCGGCGCTGCTCTCCGCCGACTGCCAGGTCGAGGCCGAGTCGGTGCGCGGTTCGCGGCTGATCCCCATCGACGACTTCTACACCGGGGTGAAGCGCAACGCGCTCGCCCCCGACGAGCTCATCAAGTCGGTCCACATCAAGAAGGCCGACGGCCCGCAGCAGTACTCGAAGGTCGGCACCCGCAACGCGATGGTCATCGCCGTGTGCGCCTTCGGCATCGCGCTGCACCCCGAGACCCGCACGGTCCGCACCGGCATCGGCTCGGCGGCCCCGACCCCCATCCGGGCCAAGGCGGCCGAGGAGTTCCTGAACGCGGCACTCGACGAGGGCGGCTTCTGGGACAGCGGCAAGATCATCACCCCGTCGATCGCCAAGCAGTTCGCCGACCTCGTCTCCGGTGCGGCGAACCCGATCGACGACGTCCGCGGCACCGCGAGCTATCGCCGTCACGCCGTCGGCATCATGGCCCGCCGCACGCTCGGCTGGACCTGGGAGTCCTACCGCGGCAACGGCCGCAGCACAGAGGGAGTCGCATCATGCGCGTGAACTTCACGGTCAACGGCCGCCCGCAGGAGGCCGACGACGTCTGGGAGGGCGAGAGCCTGCTGTACGTGCTCCGTGAGCGCATGGGCCTGCCCGGTTCCAAGAACGCCTGCGAGCAGGGCGAATGCGGTTCCTGCACGGTCCGCCTCGACGGCGTGCCGGTCTGCGCCTGCCTGGTCGCCGCCGGTCAGGCCGAGGGCCGCGAGGTCGTCACGGTCGAGGGCCTGGCGGACTACGCCAAGCACCGCGACGACGCCCACCCCGGCACCGGTTGCGCCGCCGGATCCTGTGGCACCGGCCTGGACGCCGCCAAGCGCTGGCAGTCCAAGCCGACCGACGGCCGCACCGGCGAAGCGGACGAACTCTCCCCGATCCAGCAGGCGTTCATCGACGCGGGCGCCGTGCAGTGCGGTTTCTGCACCCCCGGTCTGCTGGTCGCGGCGGACGAACTGCTGGAGCAGAACAGCTCCCCGTCCGACGCGGACATCCGTGAGGCGCTCTCCGGCAACCTCTGCCGCTGCACCGGTTACGAGAAGATCCTCGACGCGGTCCGCCTCGCGGCCGCTCGCCAGGAAGAGACGGTCTGATCATGGGCGTCACTGGTTCCCCCACCAACATCCAGCAGGGGTCGAAGACCAAGGGCGGTATCGGCGAGTCCACACTCCGCCCCGACGGGACCCTCAAGGTCACCGGCGAGTTCGCGTACTCCTCGGACATGTGGCACGAGGACATGCTCTGGGGCTTCACGCTCCGCTCCACCACCGCGCACGCCGAGATCAGGTCGATCGACACCTCGGAGGCGCTCGCCACCTCCGGTGTCTACGCCGTGCTCACCTACGACGACCTGCCCACCGACGTGAAGAACTACGGCCTGGAGATCCAGGACACCCCGGTTCTCGCCCACGGAAAGGTCCGCCACCACGGTGAGCCGGTGGCCGTCGTCGCCGCCGACCACCCGGAGACCGCGCGCCGGGCCGCTGCCAAGATCAAGATCGAGTACGTCGAGCTGCCCGTCATCACCGACGAGGCGTCGGCCACCGGGCCGGACGCGCTGCTCGTGCACGAGGGCCGCGACGACCACCACATCGGCCACGTCCCGCACCCGAACATCGTGCACCGCCAGCCGATCATCCGCGGCAACGCGGACGAGGCCGCGAAGCGCGCCGACGTCATCGTCTCCGGGGACTACACGTTCGGCATGCAGGACCAGGCGTTCCTCGGCCCGGAGTCCGGTCTCGCCGTACCGGCCGAGGACGGCGGCGTCGACCTGTACGTCGCCACCCAGTGGCTGCACTCCGACCTCCGCCAGATCGCCCCGGTGCTCGGCCTGCCCGAGGACAAGGTGCGGATGACGCTGTCGGGCGTCGGCGGCGCCTTCGGCGGGCGCGAGGACCTGTCGATGCAGATCCACGCCTGTCTCCTGGCGCTCCGCACCGGCAAGCCGGTCAAGATCGTCTACAACCGGTTCGAGTCCTTCTTCGGCCACGTCCACCGCCACCCGGCGAAGCTGCACTACGAGCACGGGGCCACCAAGGACGGCAAGCTCACCCACATGAAGTGCCGGATCGTGCTGGACGGCGGGGCCTACGCCTCCGCCTCCCCGGCCGTCGTCGGGAACGCCTCCTCCCTCTCCGCGGGCCCGTACGTCATCGAGGACGTCGACATCGAGGCCATCGCGCTCTACACCAACAACCCGCCCTGCGGCGCCATGCGCGGCTTCGGCGCGGTCCAGGCGTGCTTCGCGTACGAGGCGCAGATGGACAAACTCGCGGCGAAGCTGGACATGGACCCGGTGGAGTTCCGCCAGATCAACGCCATGGAGCAGGGCACGCTGCTGCCGACCGGCCAGGCCTGTGACTCGCCCGCACCCGTCGCCGAACTGCTGCGTCTGGTCAAGGCGCGTCCGCTGCCGCCCGAGCAGCAGTGGCTCGCCGCCGGCGAGGCCGCGGACGTCCGCGCCCTGCCTGGCGGACTCTCCAACACCACGCACGGCGAGGGCGTCGTACGCGGTGTCGGCTACGCGGTCGGCATCAAGAACGTCGGCTTCTCCGAGGGCTTCGACGACTACTCCACCGCACGGGTGCGGATGGAGATCATCAACGGTGAGCCGGTCGCGACCGTGCACACCGCGATGGCCGAGGTCGGCCAGGGCGGCGTCACCGTCCACGCGCAGATCGTCCGCACCGAACTCGGCGTCAACCAGGTCACCATCCACCCGGCCGACACCAGGGTCGGCTCGGCCGGTTCGACGTCCGCCTCCCGGCAGACGTACATGACCGGCGGCGCGGTGAAGAACGCCGCCGAGGCGGTCCGCGAGAAGGTACTGGAGATCGGCCGGGCCAAGCTCGGCACGTACCACCCGGCCTGGGCGACGGCCGAACTCCTCCTGGAGGGCGGCAAGGTCGTCACCGACGGCGGCGAGATCCTGGCGGACCTGGTCGACGTACTGGAGGACGAGGCGGTGGACCTGGAGCTGGAGTGGCGCCACCGGCCCACGGTCGCCTTCGACCTGAAGACCGGTCAGGGCGACGGCCACGTCCAGTACTCGTTCGCCGCGCACCGCGCCGTCGTCGAGGTCGACACCGAACTCGGCCTGGTCAAGGTCATCGAACTCGCCGTGGCCCAGGACGTCGGCAAGGCGCTCAACCCGCTCTCCGTGGTGGGCCAGATCCAGGGCGGCACGATCCAGGGCCTGGGCATCGCGGTCATGGAAGAGATCATCGTCGACCCGAAGACCGCGAAGGTACGCAACCCGTCCTTCACGGACTACCTGCTCCCGACGATCCTCGACACACCGACCGTCCCGGTCGACGTGCTCGAACTCGCCGACGAGCACGCCCCGTACGGGCTGCGCGGCATCGGCGAGGCGCCGACACTCTCCTCCACCCCGGCCGTCCTCGCGGCGATCCGCAACGCGACCGGTCTGGAACTCGACAGGACGCCGGTGCGACCCGAGCACCTGACCGGCGTCTGATTCCCGAACTCTCCGGGCGGCGTGTGCCTCCTGGGAACGTCACACTTCCCAGCGCGCGCCGCCCGGAGCACCGCAGTACCGCCCCGCTCGCGGTCCTTGCCCCCACATCGCAGTACGCAACATCGCAGTACGCACACGGCAGTACGCACGACGCAGTACGCACGACGCAGTACGCACACGGCAGTACCCAGTTCGTCTCGGGCCGTCCCCCGGGTCGTGCAGCACATCCCAAAACCCGCAGAGCCGGCCTTCTCGCGGGTGCCCCTTTGAACCTTGGGAGTAAGCACCATGACCCAGCAGTCGATTGACCCGGAAACGGTGCCGGAAGACGCGGGCGAGGGCGCGCGCCAGCCCGCCGGCAGATCGTGGCTCGACCGGTACTTCCATATATCGCAGCGCGGTTCGACCGTAGGGACGGAGGTGCGCGGCGGCATCACCACCTTCATGGCGATGGCGTACATCGTCCTGCTGAACCCGGTGATCCTTTCGGGGGCCGATGTCACGGGCCACCATCTCAACGGCGGCCAGATCACCACCGCCACCGTGCTCGCGGCGGCCGTCACCACCATCGTGATGGGCTTCGTCGGCAACGTGCCGCTGGCCCTCGCCGCCGGACTCGGTGTCTCCGCCGTCATGGCCTACCAGGTCGCCCCGGAGATGACCTGGGGCAACGCGATGGCGATGTGCCTCATCTACGGGGCCATCATCGTCCTGTTGGTCGTCACCGGCCTGCGGGAACTCATCATGAACGCCATCCCCCTGGCGCTGAAGCACGCCATCACCATGGGAATCGGCCTCTTCGTCTGCCTCATCGGCCTCGTCCAGGCCGGATTCGTCACCGGTATGAAGGGCCCCGGCGGTGTCACCGGCGCGAAGCCGCTCCAGCTCGGCACGGCCGACATGCTCACCGGCTGGCCGGTGGTCTGCTTCGCCGTCACCGTCCTGCTGATCTTCGTGCTGCAGGTCCGCAAGGTCCCCGGCGCGATCCTCATCGGCATCGTCGGCGGCACGGTCTTCGCAGCGATCGTCCACCAGGTCGCGGGTCTCAGCCAGAAGGACTGGGGTCTCAACGCCCCCGCACTCAAGGGCTCCGTCGTCAGCGCACCCGACTTCGGCCTCCTCGGCAGCGTCTCCTTCCACGGCCTCGGCAACGTCGGCGGCATCACGGTCGGTGTCATCGTCTTCACCCTGGTCCTCGCCGGATTCTTCGACGCCATCGGCACCATCATCGGCGTGGGCCAGCAGGCCGACCTGGTCGACCAGGACGGCAAGATGCCGGGCCTCAACAAGGCCCTCACCATCGACGGGGCCGGCGGCATCGTCGGCGGTCTCGCCGGGGCCTCGGGCCAGACCGTCTTCGTCGAGTCCACCGCGGGCGTCGGCGACGGCGCGCGCACCGGCCTGGCCAGTGTCGTCACCGGCCTCGGCTTCGCGCTCTGTCTGGTGTTCACCCCGCTCGCCCAGCTCATCCCGACCCAGGTCGCGGCGGCGGCCCTCGTCGTCATCGGCTCGATGATGCTGACCAACGCCAAGCACATCGACTGGAACGACCAGGCCACCTCCATCCCGGTGTTCTTGACCACCGTCCTGATGCCGTTCGCCTACTCCATCACGGTGGGCATCGCGGCCGGTGTCATCTCCCACGTCGTCATCAAGCTGGCGCAGGGCAAGGTCCGCGAGATCGGCTGGCTGATGTGGGTGCTCGCCGCCCTGTTCCTGGCCTACTTCGGGCTTCATCCCATCGAGAGCTGGCTGGGCGTCAAGTAGCCCTGTCCCGTTCACACACCCGTTAAGGAGACCGACATGCTGGACATCGCCGAGGAACTCAACCGGTGGGTCGAGCAGGGCCGCGAATTCGCCGTCGCCACCGTCGTGGCGGTCGGCGGGAGCGCGCCCCGGCAACCGGGCGCCGCCCTCGCTGTCGACAGTGCGGGCACGGCGATCGGGTCGGTCTCCGGCGGGTGTGTGGAGGGGGCGGTGTACGAACTGTGCCAGCAGGCGCTCGAAACGGGTTCCACCGTTCTCGAACGCTTCGGCTACAGCGACGAGGACGCCTTCGCCGTGGGTCTCACCTGCGGCGGAGTCATCGACATCCTGGTCACCCCGCTCCGCGCGGACGCACCGTCGCGGGAGGTGTACGTGGCCGCGCTGGCCGCCGCCGCACGGGGGGTGTCGGCGGCCGTGGCCCGTATCACCGACGGCCCGGACGAACTGCTCGGCCGCGCACTCCTCGTCCGGGCCGACGGCTCGTACGAAGGAACGCTGGGCGGCCACCCGGAACTGGACCGCACCGCGGTGGGCAACGCGTCCGCCATGCTGGACGCGGGCCGGACCGGCACCGTCGAGATCGGCGAGGACGGCTCACTCTGCGGCCGGCCGCTCACCCTGCTGGTCGAATCGAGCGTCCCGCCACCCCGGATGATCGTCTTCGGGGCGATCGACTTCGCCTCGGCCCTCGTCCGGGTGGGAAAGCTGCTCGGCTACCAGGTCACCGTCTGCGACGCCCGGCCCGTCTTCGCGACCGCCGTCCGCTTCCCGGAGGCCGACGAGATCGTCATCGACTGGCCGCACCGCTACCTGAAGTCCACCGAGGTCGACAGCCGTACCGTGCTGTGCGTCCTCACCCACGACGCCAAGTTCGACGTCCCGCTGCTCGAACTGGCGCTGACCCTGCCGGTCGCCTACGTCGGCGCCATGGGGTCGAGACGCACGCATCTCGACCGGAACGCCCGTCTCCGTGAGGTCGGCGTCACCGAGCTGGAACTGGCCCGTCTCCGCTCGCCCATCGGCCTGGACCTCGGTGCCCGTACGCCCGAGGAGACCGCCCTGTCGATCGGCGCGGAGATCGTCGCCCACCGCCGCGGCGGCACCGGCGTCCCGCTCACCGGCGCGCACACCCCGATCCACCACAACGGCTCGCAGGGCCCGGTCGGCCGGATAGGGTCCGTCGCCTGACGCGTGTGTGTGGAATCGACCTGAGTTCACCCGATCGGGGGTCATATCGGTCCTGTTGCGCCACGTGGTGGAACGCCGACCCGAAGAATCACGTCTTGGGGACCGACCGGAAGAATCCCCGAGAGGCAGTGGTGCACATGGCCGTCGACGCATCGAGCGTCACCGTCCCCAGACAACCGGGCGACGGAGCCCGGCCGACGAGAGAGCGGGGTCCCCGCGGTCTGGTCCGGGAACTGGTGAACTCCTGGGCGGCGGTACTGTCCCTGGTGCCCCTCGGACTGCTCGCCGTGGCGTGCTGGTTCGGGCAGTACGTGCGCCCCAGCGCGGACGAGTGGTGCTTCCTGCCGTACGTACGGGACCACGGCATCTCCGGACTCACCGGCAAGTTCTACTTCAAGGACAACGGCCGCATCGCCAACGGCTGGCTCGTCGGGCTCTACGCCAAGCCGGGCGTCGCGGGCCACCAGTGGTACGCACCGGTCAGCGCCGTCGTCATGGTGGGCCTGCTGTGGGTGGTGATCGCCCTCGTGGTGCGCAGGTCCGGCCGTACGGCGCCCCGCGGAGTGCCGCTGCTGGTGGCGTCCATGGTGTCGGTGGTCTTCTTCCTCGCCTCCACCAACACGTACAAGACCTTCTACTGGCCCGCCGCCTCCGTGTCGCACACCCTGGCGCCGGTGCTCGCCTGCGCGGCGCTCATCCCGGTCCTGCTGGTGCGCGGGCCGCGCGGCCGGATCGCCGCCCTCGCGTTCGCGGTGATCGCCGGGACCTTCCTGGGGACGCTGTCCGAGGAGACCTCGGTCGTCCTGCTGGTGGTCCTCTCCGCCGTCGTGCTCTTCGCCGGCCAGGTCTTCACCGAGCAGGTACGGGGCTACGCCCGCCGCTGGTCCCTGGCCACCATGGCCGGGGTCGCCATCGGGATCGTCCTGCTGGTGACCTCCCCCGGCTCACGCAACCGCCGCCAGCGGTACGGCGCGGGCACCTCGATGCTCGACCCCCACTCGCTGTCCGCCTCCATGGCGCACTACCTGGACATCCTGGGGACGGTCTTCTCGACCTGGCAGTACCTGGGCGCGGTCGCCGCGGGACTGCTGCTCGGGCTGCTCGTACGGGAGAGGTCGTCCGGACCGCTGCTGCCCGTCCGGCCGTTCCTGCTGGCCGGGGTGGGCGTGCTGGCATTCCTCGTCTCCGGGTACCTCTGCACGGTCATCACGTACCCGGTGTTCGGCGCGAAGGTGGAGCTCACCGAGCGGACGTGGAACGACTACCTGCTGCTCTACGTGCTGCTGCTCGCCGGGATCGGCGCCCTGCTGGGGCGGGCGATGCGGCGGCGACCGCTCGGGACGGTGACGGTGGCGGCCGCCGCGGCCGTGCTCTGCGCCGGTGTCTGCTTCTCACTGGCCGGTCCGCTGCACACCCTCGGGCACCAGATGCACGTGAGGGCGAAGCAGTGGGACCGTCAGGACGAGTGGCTGCGGCAGCAGGCGGCGGGCGGGGCCAAGGTCCTCCCGTACAAGCCGACGCACGTGGGGAAGATGCTGGAGCCGTTCAGCCACAAACCGAACGGCTGGCCCGCCAGTTGCGTCGCCCAGTACTACCACCTCGACCGTGTCACCCACGGGAAGCGGTTGCCCTGACCGGTTCCTTCGGGCCGGACGTCCCGGAGTCGATGGCCCACCTGGCCAGCAGGAACGAGAACGGAGTGACAAGGACACCCGCGGCGAGAGCGGCGATGTCCTTGTTCATCCCGAGCAGGCTCACGGCCAGATAGAGCAGGATTCCGCTGCCCACGACGTTCACCGCGCCGGACAGCGGATACCGCGCGAAGGCGCGCCAGGTGGGCCGGGTGCGGCAGGTGATGTACGAGTTCAGCAGGAACGAGAACGTGATGCTCACCGCCCACCCCAGTACATGGGCCTCCAGGTAGGGGATCCAGCGGTTCAGCGTGGCGTAGACGGCGTAGTAGACCGCGGTGTTGGCGACCCCGATGGCCGCGAAGGTGAGGAACTGCCCGAGCGTACGGGTCTTCGTGGGCGGGGCCTGCGGGGCCTGCGCCCGGGTGTCCTGCGACTGCTGCGGGTTCATGAAGCCGGCCGCGCCGGGACCGCGGACTCCAGGGCGGAGCGGGGCGAGAACTCCTTCGGGGCGGTGTCCGTCTCGCGGACCACGTAGTGCGGCCGGCGCTTCGACTCGTGGTAGATCCGTCCCACGTACTCACCGATGACACCGAGGGTGGCGAGCTGGATGCCGCTGAGCGCGACGATCGCGGTGAGCAGGGTCGTGTAGCCGGGGGTGTCGACGCCGTCGAACGCGACGTTCCCGATGATCCACAGGGCGTAGGCGAGAGCGGAGAGGAAGAGGCAGAGCCCGGTGTGGATGGCCAGCCGCAAGGGCTTGCTGTTGAAGGAGAGCAGCCCGTCGATGCCGTAGTTGAGCAGTCGGCGGCCACCCCACTTCGACTCGCCCGCCGCCCGCTCGACATTGCGGTAGGTGAAGCTGACCGTGTCGAAACCGATCCAGGAGAAGATCCCCTTCGAGAACCGGTTGCTCTCGGGGAGCGAGAGCACGCTGTCCACCGCCCGGCGCGAGAGCAGCCTGAAGTCCCCGGCCCCGTCGATGACCTCGACGTCCATGCAGCGCCGGACGATCCGGTAATACGTACGGCTGAGCGCGGTCCGCAGCTTTCCCTCGCCCGCACGGTCGCGCTGGGCGACGACCTGGTCGTAGCCGTGGCGGTGCAGATCCAGCATGCGCGGAAGCAACTCCGGCGGGTGCTGGAGGTCGGCGTCCATCAGAACGGCCGCGTCGCCGCCCGCCATCCGCAGGCCGGCGAGCATGGCCGACTCCTTGCCGAAGTTGCGGCTGAAGGAGGTGAAGCGCACCCGGGGGTCGTCGGCCGCGAGTCGACGCAGCTGACGCAGGGTCTGGTCACTGCTGCCGTCGTCGACGTAGCAGATCTCGAAGGTCTCCCGGGTCGGTTCGAGAGCGGCGACCAACGCGGTGTGGAACGCGTCGATCACCTCCGCTTCGTTGAAGCACGGTACGACAACCGAAAGGTGCACCATCGTCATTCACTCCGTGTCTGTGTGCGAACGGCGATCCCTCTTCGGGAATCGCTACTCATGAAGAACGGTGAGACGACGGAGTGGTTGCCTGTCGTGACCAAACCGATTCAGACTTTGCACCAATGGGCCATGCCACTCGAAAAGGCTCCGAACGGCGTGAGCCGGACTTCGTGGCCGAAAACCTACCTGTGGCAGTACGGTCCGGTGCCGGGTGCGGGCACCGCGATCAGCCCGCGCGGACCTCCTCGGGGACGCGGTGGCGCATCGGCGTGCGACCCCAGAACTGTGCCGGGTCCGCCTCCAGCAGCGCCTGGTCGGCCAGTTTCCGGGCCTCGGCGAGCACGTCGCCGTGTTCCCGGACCAACTGGTCGTATATCGGCGAACCGGGGGTGGGGAGAGAGTCCACAGTCGTACGTTCCTTCGCTCTTGGGCGGTCCCTTCCAGCCGCTGGTGCCCGGAAAGCGACGGACCATGCGCGAGCGGGCCCGGCCGATGGCGGGGTCAGCCCAGCAGGCTGCCCAGCCGCCCTTCGAGCAGCACGAGCAGTTCGCCCAGCGACTCGGACAGCTCCTCCCGGCGCTGCTCGTCGATTCCGTCCAGCAGGGCCGCCTCGTACCGCAGTTGTTCGGGGAGCAGCCGGTCCAGGAGGGTGCGTCCCTCCTCGGTGAGCGACAGGTGCGAGACCCGGCGGTCGCGGTCGTCGGGCCGCCGGGCGACGAGCCCCCGCTCCTCCAGCTGCCGTACGCGCTTGGTCACCGCGGCGCCGGAGGCGAAGGTCTCGCGGGCGATCCGGCCGGGCGTCAACTCGTGGTCGACGCGGCGCAGGGTGCCCAGGACGTCGAACTCCGGGCGGGAGAGCCCCTCCCGCCGGAGCGGGGCGTCGGCGGCCTGCTGCAGCAGTGCGGAGCAGCGGTTGAGCCGTCCGATCACGGCCATCGGGCCGGTGTCGAGACCGGGCAGCACCTGTCCCCACTGCCGGATCACCCCCGCGACGATGTCCTCGGCCATGTACCCCTCCTCGCTCTCGGTCCGGGACGATTCTGCCTCCCGTTCGCCGGGCGGCCTAAGCCAGTACCGGCGGGGCGGTGTGGCGGACCAGGAGCGACAGCGTGTGGTGACCGTGCAGCTCGGCCGAGGCGACGTGCTCCGAGGGCAGGGCCCGCTGCCACCACTCGCCCGACGCCACGTCGACGGCCTCGCGCAGCTCCACGAGCGCCAGCGCCAGGCGGTCGCGGGCCCATCCCGCGGTGTGGTCGGGAGCCGCGTCCGGGGCGAGTACGCCGCGGGCCGTGGTCTCCGCTGCGGTGACCCGGTCCAGGGCCTGGTGGATACGGTCGGTGGCCCGGCGGTTGGTGACCAGCAGGCAGCAGGCCAGCCCCACCAGCGTCCCCGCCAGGGTGTCCAGGGCGCGGTCGGAGATCAGGGTGCGGGCCGGCACGGTGGTGCCGAACTCGGTGAGCAGCAGCGCCATCGGGGTGACACAGATCGACCCCAGCCAGTAGTTGCGCGTGATCAGCGCCTCCGCGCCGATCTGGAAGGTCAGGGCGAGCAGCACCATCGCCAGGTGACCGGTGTGGATCAGCGGCAGCAGGGCGAAGAAGAGGGCGAGCCCGAGCAGGTTGCCGATGAGCCGTTGGACGGCCCGCTGCCAGGTGAGCGTGGTGTTCGCCTGGAAGACCGAGGCCGCCGTGACGACGGCCCAGTACGGGTGCCCGACGCCGACCGCCAGCGAGGCCCATCCCGCGAGCGTGCAGCCGACGGCCACCCGGGCTCCGATCGGCAGCAGCGGAGATCCGGGCCGCAGCCGCGCCAGGATGGCCCGCACGCCACCGGCCCGGTCCGGCACCGGAAGCCTGGGCAGGTGGCTGACCCCGTTGCTCCCGGCCGCGGTCCGGGAAATCGCAGGCAGGGACCGGTCGCGTCGCAGGGAGCGGGCCAGCTCCGCGCACCGCTGGGCCTCCGCGGCCGGATCTGCGGCCGGACGGCCGGCGGCCGGTTCCGCCGCGGGCGCGGCCAGCGCGGATTCCGCGTGGACGAGCAGCCGTTCCAGACCGGCCCGGTCCGTGCTGCCGGAGGGAACGAGGAAGAGTGTGTGCCAGGCGGCGTTGACCGCGGTGGCGGTGGCCCGCCGGCCGGGGAGCGCGCCCGTCCGTTCCGCCCGCCACAGTCCGGCCGCCGCTTCCAGGGCGCGGGCGACCGCGATCCGCTCCGGCCCCTGCGGCCGGACCAGCGCGGGCGCCATGCAGACGAGCCAGGCCACCGCCCCGCCGCCGACGGCGAGGGCCAGATGCAGGGGCAGCTGGCTCAGGTGCTGGGGTACGAAGAAGGCGGAGGCCGCGATGAAGGTGAGGATGAGGCTGCCCGGCGGACCGATACGCGTCGCGTCGCAGACCATCTTGTGAACGGCGGCGAGCAGCGAGGCCAGCAGGACCAGCAGCGCGGGCGAGCTGATCAGCGAGCCGGCCAGCAGGGCGGCACCGAGGCTCGCCACCATGCACAGCACCACCCGCACCAGGGTGCGGGCCCGCGCGGCGTAGGGCAGGCCGTGTGCGTACAGCGCGCACATCGCACCGGCCGAGGTGTACAGGACGAGGTCCATCCGGCCCAGCGCCAGGAGCGTCACATCGGGCACGGCGAGCGCCGCCGCCGCGCTCAGGGCGGGCTTGTGCCAGCCGTCGACGGGCCGTCGCAGCTGCACGGTGGTCCGCAGGGGCAGCGGACGGACCCGCTGGGGGCGGGGCGGCGCGCCCGCGTGCGGGCTGCTGGCGTGTTTCGGCATGCAAAAAGCTTAACAGGTGTTTTACTCGTAAAAGAATGTCGGGGGCGGGCTACTGGAGTGCCCGGACGGCAGCCGCGAAGACGGCCGGTACGCGGGCTGCCGCGGGCACGACGAGGCGCGCGGTCCGGGGGCGGCTGCTCGCGGCCAGGAGGGCTCCGGTCAGCAGCCGGTGGCGCCGGGTCAGCCGGGCCCAGGCGCTCTCGTACGCCTCCGGGCGGCCCGCGGCCAGGCACCGGACGGCCGCTTCCGCGGTGGCCAGCGCCAGGGCGATGCCCTCGCCGGTGAGGGCATCGACGTACCCCGCGGCGTCACCGACGAGCAGCACCCGCCCGGCTGACCGGCGCTTCGCCCGCTGCCGCAGCGGGCCCGCGCCGCGGACCGTGCTCGCGTGCGGACCGCTCAAGGCGGCGGCCAGGGCGGGGAATCGGGTCAGATGGTCGTCGTACCCCCGGCGGATCCGGCTCAGTACGGCGACCCCCACCAGGTCCTCACCGACCGGAGTCACATAGGCCTCGCCGTACGGGGACCAGTGGACCTCGACGAAGTCGGTCCACGGCGCGCAGTGGTAGTGACGGCGCAGCCCGTACCTGGCCGGGGAGCGGTCGGGCAGCTCCAGGCCGAGGCCGCGGCGCACCGGCGAGTGCAGCCCGTCGGCGGCGACCAGCCAACGCGCGGTGAGACCGGCCGCGCCGACGGAGTCCCCGGTCTGGGTGACCGCGCCGATCCGGCCCGTGACCATCCGTACGCCCAGTTCGCGGGCGCGCCGGTGGAGCGCGGTGTGCAGCACGGTCCGGCGGATGCCCAGCCCGGCGGCGCCCCGGAACGGTGCCTCGGCGCGGGAGGCCCCGTCCAGATAGCGGATGCCGCGCAGCTCACGCCCCGTCACCTCGACGCCCAGGTCGCGCAGTGCGGCGACCCCGCCGGGCATGACGCCTTCCCCGCAGGCCTTGTCCACGGGAGTGGTCCGCGGCTCCACGACGACCGCCTCCATACCGGCCAGCGCGGCCCGCACCGCGGTGGCCAGACCGGCCGGACCGCCGCCCGCCACCAGCACATCGATCACGCCGTGACGTCCTGTCCCGTACCGGGCCGTGGTGCCTCCGCGGCGGTCAGCGCCCCGTTCTCGCAGCGGATGCGGACGGACAGCAGTACGGCGTCGAGCGCGGTGAAGGCCAGCGCGGTCACCCACGCGGTGTGTACCAGCGGCAGCGCGATGCCCTCGGCGACGACGGCCACGTAGTTCGGGTGCCGCATCCACCGGTAGGGCCCGCCCCGTACCAGTGGCAGTCCCGGAACGACGATCACCTTGGTGTTCCAGCGCGGCCCCAGCGTCCCGATGCACCACCAGCGCAGGCCCTGCGCGGCCACCAGCACGGCCAGCATCGGCAGGCCCAGCGCGGGCAGGAACGGCCGGGCGCCGAGCCAGGTCTCGGCCACGCAGCCCGCCAGCAGGCCGGTGTGCAGGGCGACCATCGCCGGATAGTGGCCGCGCCCCGCGACGGTCGCACCGCGCGCCGTGCTCCAGCGCTCGTTGCGTCGGGCGACGGCGAGTTCGGCGACGCGTTCGGCGGCGACCGCGGCCACCAGCAGCACGTACCAGATCATGGGGTCCTCCGGACTACCAGCGCAGCAGAACCATTTCGCACGAGAACCCGGGGCCCATCGCCAGCAGCAGCCCGGGGGTGCCCGGTGCCGGACGGTCCCCGGCGAGGGTGTCGCGCAGCACGTGGAGCACCGAGGACGAGGACAGGTTGCCCACGTCGGCGAGGTGGCGCCAGGTGATGTCGAGCGCCCCGTCCCGCAGTTCGAGCGCGTCACTGACGGCTTCCAGGACCTTGGGGCCGCCGGGATGGCAGACCCAGGCGGCCACGTCCTTCGGCTTCAGCCCGTGATCGCCGAGGAAACTCCGTACGTCCGGGGCGAGATGACGGCGGATCATGTCCGGTACGGAAGGGTCGAGCACGACCTGGAAGCCCGAGCTCTTGATGTCCCATCCCATGATGTGCTCGGTGTCGGGATAGAGCGTGCTGCGGGTGTCCACGACGGTCGCCCCCGGACCGCCGGTCGCCACGTCGGAGCGGTCCGCACCGCAGGCGACGACCGCAGCCGCGCCGTCCCCGAAGAGGGCGGAGGCGATCAGGTTGGTCATCGAGCTGTCACCGCGCTGAAGCGTGAGCGAGCACAGCTCGACGGAGAGCAGCACCGCCACCTGGTCCGGTCTGCCGACCAGGAAGTCGTGCATCCGGGCCAGCCCCGCGGCGCCCCCGGCGCAGCCGAGACCGAACAGCGGCAGCCGCTTGATGTCGCGGCGCATACCGAGACGCACGGCCAGCCGCGCGTCGATGGAGGGCGTCGCGATGCCGGTGACCGAGGTGAAGATCAGCAGGTCCACGTCGTCGGCGGCCAGCCCGGCCGCGTGCAGGGCGCCCCGGACGGTCTTCGCGCCCAGCTCGGTGGCGCCGGTGATGAACGCGTCGTTCGCGGCGCCGAACCCGTCGAGTTTCCCGTACTCCTCCAGCGGCAGCGTCATGTGCCGTGAGTGGACCTTCGCACTCCGGTGCAGCCGGTCGAGCGCCCGCCGGTCGGCGCCCGCGGGCAGGCAGGCGCGGGCCACCATGTCGGTGATCTCGTGCTGGGGATGGCGGTGCGGTGCCAAGGTGCCGTGAACGGCTGCGATCCGGGTCATGTGCTCTCCCGCCTCGGGGATGGCTTGCCCTGCATTGCAGCATCCCCGCCCCCTCGGCGGAGGTCCCGACACACCCGGTGCCCCGACGGTCGGTTCGCCCGTACGCGCGGGAGCGGCGCAGCGCCACCGGGCAGGGGGCCGACCCTACGATCGCCGGGTGGGAACTCCCGAACAGCCGCTGGCCGGTCTCCCGGCCGGTCGACGCGGCGGTGTGACGGCCGCTCTGGCGGGTTCGTGTCACCCCGGCCCCGTGCTGGCGGTCACCGCCCTGATGGCCGCGCTCGCCGTCACCGCCGGGCAGAGCGCGCCGCGTTGTGCGCTGACCGTGGCCGCCGTGCTCACCGGCCAGTTGTCGGTCGGCTGGTGCAACGACGCGTTCGACGCGCCCAGGGACATCGCCGCCCGGCAGCGCGGCAAGCCGCTGGTCGCCGGCGCGGTCGGCGTACGCACCGTCTGGACTGCCGCGTTCCTCGCGCTGGCGCTGTGCGTGCCCCTGTCGTTCGGCTGCGGGCCGCGGGCGGGCGCCGTGCATCTGACCGGGGTCGCGTGGGCCTGGGCGTACGACCTCAAGCTCAAGGCGACCGCCTGGTCCTGGCTGCCGTACGCGATCGGGTTCGCGGGCCTTCCGGCCTTCGTCGCGCTGGGGCTGCCGGGGCAGCCGTGGCCCGCGTGGTGGATCGTCGTCGCGGGCGCGCTGCTGGGGATCGGCGCCCATCTCGGGGATGTGCTGCCCGACATCCGCAGCGATCTGGAGCTGGGGGTACGGGGCTGGCCGCACCGGCTGGGCCCCGACGGCGCGCGGCTGCTGCTGCCGGTCCCGCTGGTGGCCGCGTCGGCCGTACTGGTGCTGGGACCCGCCGGACCGCCGGACAGCTGGGCGCCGGCGGCTCTCGGAGTGGCTGCCGCTGTCGCGGTGGCCGGGACGGTCGTGGGGCGCCGCCGGGAGCGGGCGGCGTTCGCCGCGGCGGTCACCGTCGCGGTGGTGGATGTGGCGCTGCTGCTGTGGAGCGGCGCCACCATCGCCTGAACGGACCGCCGTACGACGCGAGTCGGCGGTCGAGACCGGGGTCCGCGGAATCCGGTGCCGTGACGGGGCACGGCTCGCCGTGACAGGTCCTAGCGGCGCATCCGGCGCCGCAGCAGCCACAGCGAGCAGGCCAGCGAGGCGAGGAGGGCGCCGACCGCGGCCACCCCCGCCAGCACCGAGAACTTCTTCGTCGTGGTGTGGTGACCGGCCGCAGCCGCCGCTGCCGCCGGGGGTGCCTGCGCGCCCTTGGCGTCGGAGGTGGTCTTCGCCGCGGCGGGCTGGAGGGTGCCGACCGGCCTGACCGCGCCGTCGGCGGCGAAGCCCCAGTCGAGCAGGGCACGGGCGTCCTCGTACACCGAGCCTTCCTGCGGGTTCATCACCGTCACGATCAGGGTGCGGTCCCCGTGGCGGGCGGCGGCGACCAGGGTGTTGCCCGCGTCCGTGGTGTAGCCGTTCTTGACCCCGATGAGGCCGGGGTAGGGGCTGACGTCCTGGGTGCCCGCCAGGAGACGGTTGGTGTTCTGGATCTCGAAGGACGGGCCGCTCCGGCCGTCCTTGTCCAGGCCGCCGGGGAACTGGGCGACGCTGGTCGAGCAGTACCGGGCGAACGCCGGGTCGGACAGGCCCGCCCGGCCGAAGACCGCCAGGTCGTAGGCCGAGGAGTACTGGCCCGGGGTGTCGTAGCCGTCCGGGGACATGACCTGCGTGTCGTGGGCCCCCAGCTCGACGGCCCGCTTCCGCATCTCGTCGGTGGTCTTCTGCCAGCCGCCGTTCATGGCGGCCAGCACGTGTACCGCGTCGCCCCCGGAACTCAGGAACACCCCGCGCCACAGGTCCGGTACCCGGTACGCGCGCCCCTCGACGAGGCCGACCCGGCTGCTGCCCTCGCCCATCCCCGCGAGGTCCTCGTGCGACACGGTGTGCAGCCCCTGCCCGGACAGCTTGGGGAGCACCGTGAGCGCGAAGAGCGTCTTGAGCGTGGAGGCCGGGGGCAGATGGCGGTGCGCGTCCTTGGAGGCCAGTACATCGCCCGTAGCGGCGTCCGCGACCACCCAGGACAGGGCCGACACCTGACTGGGCAGGGCGGGGGCCCGGGTCTTGTGCCCGGTCTGTCCGGCCGGTGCGTGCGGGCCCGGAAGCGGGGCTTCGGCGGCGCAGGGAGCGATCATGGCGGTGCTCGCCGCCAGCACCACAGCTCCCGCGCAGAGACTACGTACGGCTGGTCTGAAGATCATTCCGTCACGTTAAGAAGGGGCGGCGCCGCTCGCATCCCAGGAGTCGCCGCAGGGTTGACCGCGGAGTCCGAACGGAGCAAGGGCGCTGCGGAGGAGCCCTGTTGCCGTGCGGCGGACGGCTGGACCGTCCAGCGCAACCGGCTTACCCGTTCGGGTGGCCGGGCTCGCACGGTGATCACTCCCGGCCTAGCGTTGCTCGCCAATGGGGTGCATTTCCTGCTGAGCGTCGGCAATTGCCGCACATGCATTCCTGTGCCCGGAGGTACACCCATGCGTTTGACGAGTGTCGGGTCCGCCGCCCTGCTGAGCGCCGTCGTCATATCTCTGACCGCCCCGGCAGCCATGGCGGGCGACAACGGAAACATCACGTCCTTCGGATTCAGCGTCTCGCCCGCATCCGTCGCCCCGGGCGGCACGGTCACCCTCAGCGCCAACGGCTGCGAAGTGCCCAGCGTCACCGCTTCGTCGGGGGTCTTCGACACCGTCACGCTCGAAGAAGGCCACTCCGCCACCGCCAGGGTCGATCCGGACGCCAGGGTCGGCGCCCAGTACGACGTGACGTTCGAGTGCAAAGGCGAGACGGGCACCACCCCCCTCACGATCTCCAGCCCCTCCAAGGGTGTCAGGGCCGGTCTCGGCGGATCGATCACCGGGATGAACACCATGGAACTGGCAGCGGGCGGCGTACTGATCGCCGCGGCCCTCGGCGGCGTGATCCACCTGCGCCGTCGCGCCTCCCGCGCCAACTCCTGACCGGGAGCGGGAAGCTGTTCACCGCGGTGCCAGGCGGTACGCGATGAGCGTGACCGGCGACTGTGCCCGGTCCGGCCGCTCCTGGTGGGGAGCCGTGGCGCTCGCCCTGGTCACCGGTCTCGCGCTGGTACGCCACGGTGCGCAGACCGGCGGTCCACCGCAACCCTCCTCCGCTTCGGCCGCCGCCGGGCTCACCGGCAACCCGACGTTCCCCCCGGTACGGGCGCTGCCGGCCGCCCGGGTCCAGCGCATCCGTGTCCCGGCCATCCAGGTCGACGCCCCGGTCGCCGACGTGGGGAGGGACCCGCAGGGCTGGATAGACGCGCCGCCTCCGGCGAGCAGGAACCTGGCGGGCTGGTACACCGGTTCGGTCTCGCCGGGGCAGAGCGGTACCGCGGTCGTCGTCGGGCACGTGGACAACCGGACGGGGCCGGGGGTGTTCTTCAACCTGGGCGCCCTCAGGCCGGGGCTGCGCATCGAGGTGTTGCGGACGGACGGCCGTACCGCCGTGTTCGACATCTACCGCATCAGCGTGTTCACGAAGGACGGCTTCCCCGCCGGACGGGTCCACGCCGACACCGGCAGGCCCGAACTCCGGGTCATCACCTGTGGCGGCGCGTACGCGGAGAAGACCGGGTACGCCGGGAACGTCGTCGTCTTCGCCCGTATGACAGCGGCGCGCTGACGCCCGGCACACGGCTCGTTCCGCTCCTGCCGTACGTCCCGTGCGGTGGCCCACGGCCCGGCCTCGCGCCCGGCCTCCCGCCCCGTCCTCCCGAGAGGAAGCACCCATGGCCACCCGAGGAGAGATCACCCGGGTACTGCTCGACGAACACGGCCGTACGTTCGCCGCGGAGGCGGGCATCCGGCTGCGTGACACCCCTCAGCCGCTGTACCAACTCCTGGTCCTCGCGTGCCTGCTGAGCGCCCGGATCCGCAGCGGCGTCGCCGTCGCGACGGCCCGGTCCCTGAGCGAGGCGGGGCTGCGTGACGCCCGCAGGATGCGCGCGGCGTCGTGGCAGGAGCGGGTGGACGCCCTCGGCCGCGGCGGCTACCGCCGCTACGACGAGCGCACCGCCACACAGCTCGGCGACGGCGCGCAGTTGCTGACGGACACGTACGGCGGGGACGTGCGGGGTATGCGGGAGCGGGCGGACGGGGACCTCGGCCGGCTGCGCACGCTGCTGCGGGACGTGCCCGGCCTCGGTCCCACCGGCGTGAACATCTTCCTGCGGGAGGTGCAGGGGGTGTGGCCCGAAGTCGCGCCCCTGCTGGACGTGAAGGCCCTTCAGGGAGCGGCGGCCGTGGGCCTGCCGGACGAGCCGCGGGGGCTGGCCCGGCTGGTCGGGGCCGAGGAACTGCCCCGGTTCGCAGCGGCGCTGGTGCGGGTCGCCCTCGACCGGAAGGCCGCGGCTGCGGTCGTCGAACGGGCGAACGCGCATGGGTGAGCGGGCCCCCGCAGGAACCCGTGGCGGGAGCGGCGGGAGCGGCCGGGGCGGCCGGGGCGGCCGGGGTAGCCGTGCCGGTCGACGTGATCGGCGCGACCGCCGCCGGAGTGCCGGGCCTCCGGACCGGGAAGGGCTGTGAAATGCCCGATGTATCCGCACCCGTGGTCAAACTGGTCCGGCGTACCACCGAACCCGTCGCGGCACAGACCCTCCGGTCCACCGCCGCCGCGGTCATCGCGTACGTGGTCGCGCTCCTGCTGCTGCCGCAACAGGCACCGCTCACCGCGCCGCTGACCGCCCTGCTGGTCGTCCAGGTCACGCTCTACGCGACGCTCACCACCGGGATGAAGCGGGTGAACTCCGTGGTGGTGGGGGTGCTCATCGCTATCGGCTTCAGCACCCTGGTGGGGCTGACCTGGTGGAGCCTCGGGCTGACGATCTTCACCGCGCTGATCGTGGGACGGCTGGTCCGGGTGGACGAGTTCGTCCCCGAGGTCGCGATCAGCGCCATGCTGGTGCTGGGCGTCTCCCAGGTGGCCGACACGGCCTGGGACCGGATCCTGGAGACGCTGATCGGCGCGGGCGTGGGGCTGCTGTTCAACCTGCTGTTCGCACCGCCCGTCTGGGTCCAGTCCGCAGGTACGTCGATCCAGGGCCTGGCGGGCGACATGGGCCGGATGCTGCGGGCCGTCGGTGCCGAGATCGACGCCCCGGTCCCCGTCGCGCGGGCCGCCCGGCGACTGCACGAGGCCCGCCGCCTCGACCACGACATCGCCGAGGTGGACGCGTCCTTGCGGCAGGCCGAGGAGAGTCTGCTGCTCAACCCCCGGGTACGCCAGGGGTTGTTGTCCCGGGTCGTACTGCGCACCGGCCTGGACACCCTGGAGATCTGCGCCGTGGTGCTGCGGGTGCTGACCCGGACCATGACGGACCTGTCGAAGGCGCGCACCGACGAACTGCTCTTCCCCGCGGATGTCACGTCCGGCCTCGAAGTACTGATGGGGGACCTGGCCGACGCCATCGAGAGCTTCGCCGTCCTGGTCACCACGCCGGTCGCGGCCAGCGCCGAGGAGGCCGAGACGCGGCTGTTCGCGGCGCTGGCCGAGGGCCGGGCCACCCGGGACCGGGTCGCTGATCTTCTTCTGGAGAACGTGCAGAGGCACCCCCGGCAGTGGCAGCTGCACGGCGCGCTGCTGGCCGAAGTGGACCGGATCCTGGACGAACTCGATGTCGACAAACGCACCGAGCGTCTCATCGAGGAACTGAACAGCCGGACCGATGCCGTGCGCGAGCGGCATCCCCGACTTGTCGCCGTGACCCGCCGGCTGCGGGGGAGCGCGGCGGCCGTCAGACCAGGACCCGATTCCTGACCGGCGCTCGGCTGTCCGCGCTCGGCTCTCCGCGCTCGGACGTCGGGAGGTCACGTTCTGTCTGCTCTGTTAATTTGCCCCTTATGCGTGAATTATCGGTCTCTGATCAGTTGGGCGGGTGAGGCCGGATGGGCACGATCCGCGACCATCCCGAACTCGCCCTGTTCCTCTGCGTCGCCGCCGGATATCTGGTGGGGAAGCTACGCATCGGCCCGATCACCCTCGGCGGCATCTGCGGCGTACTGATCGTCTCGCTGCTGCTCGGCACCCGTCATGTCACCGTCGACGACGACGTGAAGACGGTGTTCTTCTCGCTCTTCATCTTCTCGCTGGGATACATGGCGGGGCCGCAGTTCTTCTCCAACCTGAACCGCAAGAGCCTGCGGTTCTTCGCCCTGTGCGTGATCGAACTGGTCTGTGTCCTCGGCATCGCCTACGGCCTGGCGAAGGGCTTCGACCTCGACGTCGGTACGGCCTCCGGCATCCTGGCGGGCGCCGCCACCGAGTCGGCCGTCGTCGGTACCGCCACCGAGTCCATCGCCAAGCTGAGCGGGCTGACCGCCGACCAGGTCTCCCGGTACCAGGGCCACGTCGCCACCGCGTACACGGTCTGCTACCTCTTCGGCCTGATCACCATCGTGCTCTTCACCAGCCAGATCATGCCGATGCTGCTGCGCATCAACCTGGCCGACGCCTCCCGCGAGCTGTGGGAGAAGTTGCGGGGTGGTACCTCCGGTCTGCAGTCCGACGAACGGGAGGCGCTGCCCGGCACCGTCGGCCGTACCTACCTCGTCACCGTGGCGGACGGCAGTACCGTCGGCGAACTGCGAGCCGCCCGCGGCGGGCAGATCACGGTGGAAGGCATCAAACGCGGCAGCAGACTGCTCACCCCCACCCCAGGCCTGAAGCTGGTGCTCAGCGACCTCGTACAGATCGTCGGCCGCCGCTCCGCCGTCATCGCTGCGGGCCGCGAGATCGGCCCGGAGACCCCCGCCGTTCCCGGACTCGACACCCCGCTTGCCATGCAGCAGGTGGCGGTCACCGAGAAGGCCACCCACGGCATGACCATCGACCGGGTGGAGCAGACGCACCCGGAGTTCCGCGAGGACGGGGTGTACATCACCGACGTGCTGCGCAACGACCAGCATCTGCCGGCCTCCGCCGACACCGTCGTACAACGCGGTGACGTCCTCACCCTCGTCGGTGCGCGTGGCGGGCTGAACAAGCTGGTCGCCAGGGTCGGCGCGGTCGTCAAGAACGACACCACCGACTACATCTACCTCGGCCTGGGCATCGTGGTGGGCTCGCTCCTCGGCCAGATCGTCATCCGCGCCGGTGACATCCCGATGTCTCTCGGCACCGGTGGCGGCTGTCTCATCTCCGGGCTGGTCTTCGGCTGGTTCCGCTCCCGCAGGCCGACGTTCGGCGCCTTCCCACCACAGGCCGCGACCCTGCTCAAGGACCTCGGCCTCGCCGTCTTCATCGCCTGCACGGGACTCTCCGCCGGTCCGCAGGCCTGGCCCTTGCTCAAGCAGTACGGGGCGCTGCTGCCCTTCGCGGGCATCGCCATGGTGCTGGTCCCCGCGACGATCTCACTGATCGTCGGCCGCAAGCTGCTGCACATCGAGAAGCCGCTGCTGATCGGCGCCATCGCCGGGCAGCAGTGCTCCACCCCGGCCATCACCTCGATCACCCAGGTGGCGCAGAGTTCCGTACCGCTCCTCGGCTACACGATCACGTACACCCTCTCGAACTTCCTGCTGCCCCTCACCGGCCCGATTCTCGTCGGCGTCCTGGGCAGCTGACCCGGCTGCCCGTCATCCCCGACCACCGGTACCCCACGAATTTCAGGAGCGGACCAACCGATGACCCAGAGCAGCTTCAGCCGTGCGGAGATCAAGTCGTTCGCCCGGCTCAGCCCGTTCGAGCTGAAGGACAAGTTCATCGAGATCGCCCGGTCCGCGCAGAGCGACAAGCCCGGCCAGAAGGGCAAGACCACCCGGGCCATGCTCAACGCGGGACGCGGCAACCCCAACTGGGTGGCCACCGGCCCCCGCGAGGCCTTCCACGCCCTCGGCTACTTCTCGCTCGCCGAGTCCCGCCGGGTGTGGACCGCCGACAACCTCGGCGGGATGCCGGAGGAGAGCGGATGCGCGCGCCGCTTCGCATCCTTCGTGCGTACGCACCCCGAACTGCCCGGCATCGAGCTGCTCAAGGCGAGCTTCGACCTGGCGGTCGAGCGCTTCGGCTTCGAACCCGACGCCTTCGTCCATGAGATGACGGACTCGTCGATCGGCGACAACTACCCGGTGCCGGACCGCATCCTGCACCACACCGAGGAGATCGTGCGCGGCTACCTCGCAGACGAGATCTTCGACGGGCGCCCGCCGGCGGGGCAGCGGCTCAGCCTGTTCGCCACCGAAGGCGGGACCGCGGCGATGTGCTACATCTTCGACTCGCTGATGAAGAACGGCATCCTGAAGAAGGGGGACCGGATCGCCCTGATGGTGCCGGTCTTCACGCCGTACGTGGAGATCCCCGAGCTGGACACGTACGGATTCGACGTGGTGCGGATCGAGGCGAGTCTCTTCGCGGAGACGGGGGTCCGCCAGTGGCGCTACCCGCCCGAGGAGATCGCGAAGCTCGCCGACCCGGCGGTCAGGCTGGTCTGCTGCGTCAACCCGAGCAATCCACCCTCGCTGGCGCTCTCCCCGAAGGTCACCGAACAGATCGTCTCCATCGTCGACGGGCCGAACCCGGAGCTGATCGTCGTCACGGACGATGTGTACGGCACGTTCGTGGAAGGCTTCCGCTCACTGGCCGCCGATCTGCCACGCAACACGCTGCTCGTGTACTCGTACTCCAAGCACTACGGGGCCACCGGGTGGCGGCTCGGCGTCATCGGGCTGCACGACGACAACGTCATCGACACGATGCTGGCGGAACTCGGCCCGCAGGAGAAGGCCGCGCTGAACAGGCGGTACGGGACGCTGTCCCTGGAACCGGAGAAGATCAGGTTCATCGACCGGCTGGTCGCCGACTCCCGCCAGGTGGCGCTGAACCACACCGCCGGACTCTCCCTGCCGCAGCAGGTGATGATGGCGCTCTTCTCGCTCTTCGACATGCTCGACGAGGGGCAGGCCTACAAGGAACGGATCCGCGCGATCGTCCAGCAGCGGCTGCAACTCCTGCTGGAGGGCGCGCACATGAAGATCTCCGAGGATCCGAAACGAGCCGGCTACTACATCGAACTCGATCTGCTCGCGGAGGCGGAGCGCATCCACGGCAAACCGTTCGCCGAGTACCTCGAAGCCGCCTACGAACCGGTCGACCCGCTGTTCCGGCTGGCCGCGCAGACCTCCGTGGTCCTGCTCAACGGCGGCGGCTTCGACGGACCGGAGTGGTCGGTCCGGGTGTCGCTGGCCAACCTGGACGACCTGGACTACCTGAAGATCGGCCACCACCTGAGGTCGATCTTCAACGAGTACGCACAGGAGTGGCAGGAGTCGAGCGGGCGGCTCTGAAGGCGGGGCGCCGGGGACGCATGGACGCGGACGGTTCGACCGTGGTGACCGCATGGGCGGCGCCTTCGTAGGATCCGGTTCCCGCGCCGACGTGGAGAACGCCGTGCGGCAGAGGGCAGTTCGACGGCAGGGCAGAGCTTGCCGGGAACGGCACTAGAGTGCGCTGTGTGCCGTCGTACAGCATTGGGCAGGCAGCGAGGCTGCTGGGCGTGAGTTCGGAGACCGTCCGGAGGTGGGCCGACTCCGGACGCCTGCGCATGGACAGGGAAGGGCCGGGAAACCGTGCGATCGACGGGGTGAGCCTGGCGGCCTTCGCGAAGGAGCGGGCGCAGGGCATGCACGCGCTGCCGGAGAGCGCCGTGGCCACTTCGGTACGGAACGCCTTCCCGGGGATCGTGACGCGGGTGGCGCTCGACGACGTCGCCGCGCAGGTCGAGATCCAGTCCGGACCGCACCGGATCGTCTCGCTCGTGACGCGGGAGTCCGTCGAGGAACTCGGCATCGAGGTCGGTGTCACCGTCACCGCGCGGGTGAAGTCGACCAACGTGCACATCGACACTCCTTGAACCTGCGCTGTCCCAGTGGCATCTCGGTGCCGTCTCAGCGGCACAGCAGCGCGGCGCGCAGGTCCAGCTTGTGGTCGAGGCGGGCGAGATCCCGTCCCGTGAGGGCCTGGACGCGTTCGATGCGGTAGTGGACGGTGTTGACGTGCAGATGCAGGGCTTCGGCGGTGCGGGCCCAGGAGCAGTTGTGCGCGAGGAAGACCTCCAGGGTGTGCAGCAGCATGTGGTGCGAGGCCGTGTCGCTCCGCGCGAGCGGCCCGAGGGTCGTGCCGCTGAAGATCGCCCGGACGTCGGCGGGGATGCCGGCCAGGAGTGACTCCAGCGAGGAGAGTTCCTCGACGCTGGTCACGCGCCCGGTCGTCGGGGAGCTCTGCCGTGCCGCCGCCAGCGCGTAACGGGCCTGGGTGAGGGCGGCGTGGAGTCCGGTGGGCTCCGTGGTGACGGCGCTGACGCCGGCGTACAGGGGAGTCTCGGGCCGACAGCCGTGCAGCAGGGACCAGGGCTCGCCCAGCGAGAGGGCGCTCTCGACGTCACTCCGTACGACGGCGACGGCTTCCGCGTCCGGCGTGGTGCCGACCGCGAAGACCGGGGAAGGGAGGTGCTGAAGTGCCTCTCCGAGCGCCTCCTCGGCGCCACTGCCCGCGAGCCGCCCGCCGGTGGTCGTGACCACCACCCGCCAGGGTCCCCGGGCCAGCGGCCCGCAGGATTCAAGGGCGTTCGCCAGAGCTCCGGTACCGGCGTCCCCCCTGCTGACGAGGGCGACCAGGTCCTGCCCGGTCCGGCGCCGGCCCGAGTGCCTGCGATGGTGATGGTGGCGGTACTGGCCGATGACCTCGGCTGTCTCGTGCAGGGCCCGGGGAGGCGCCCCGCCGGCCTCCGGCACATGGAGGTACCAGGCGTCGTACGGGGTGGTCTCGGCCTGGACCCGCAGCGTTTCGCCGGTGAGGCTGCGCAGGTTCTCCACGGCCCGCGCCGCCGTCAGCTCGGGGGCCGACGCGGTGCGGGCGATCGTGCGCCCGGTGCTGGTGAGCACGTAGCACGGCGGCGTACCGAACGGGGCGAGCGCCCGCCCGAGGATCTCACCGGCGTCGGTGCCGAGATCGACGAGGCGGCCGAGATCGCTGCGTACGTTCTCCGGCAGGGCGAAGTGGTCCGCCGGGCGGCGGCTGAGGTCGCCCCACTGGCGCCGGTACACGACGTCGGTGACGGCCCGGAAGCTGGTGCGCGCCGGCACGGCCAGCAGCGCGATGCCGTGCTCACGGCAGGAGTTGACGATGTCGACGGGAACGGCGCCGTGGGTCTCCTCCCCGGCGAGCAGCGCGGTGGCTCCGGCCTCCGCCAGTGCGGAGACGAAGCGCTCGGTCCTCACCCGGCCGTGCGCTTCGTTCCACCACACCAGACCGCTGAGCACGATCTCTCCGGGCTGGAGAAAACGGGCGGGATCCTCCAGGTCGGTCGCGGTCACGCCGCTGATCACCTGGCTGAGCAGATTCTCGCCACCCCAGACGAGGGTGAGATCGAGCCCCTCGATCTGGAGGAGGTCTCCGACGTGCATGCGCTGACTCCTTGTACGGCCACCGGACAGTGCTCCGGCTTCTCACATCCACGAGGTGGACGCGAGTCGGGCCATCGTAAATGCAAGGGACAAGAAGGAGAATCCTCTTGGTTGATCCACCAGGACGGGGTCGGCCGGGCTGGAGATTTTCCGTGTTGCGCACCAGTCGTTTTCGGCCTCCGGTCCCGCTTCACTGAGCAGGCAAGCAGCAGCCGACGGCGGTGGAGACATGGATCTGAACACGGTTCTCGACATCCGGGACGCACGCGGTCACGAGCCCTGGCGTCCGGGCGACGCCTGGCTCGGTGGCGGAACGTACCTCTTCTCCGAACCCCAGCCGCATCTGCGGCGGTTGGTGGACCTGAGCCGGACGGGCTGGGAGCCGCTCCGGACGCTGCCCGACCACTCGGTGGAGATCGCAGCCACGTGCACGATCGCGCAGCTGTCCCGGTTCGGGCGGACGCTCGATGCGACGGCCGCCCCCCTCATCGAGCAGTGCTGCCGGGCCTTCCTCGCCTCGTTCAAGATCTGGAACATGGCGACCGTCGGCGGGAACCTCTGCAACGCCCTGCCCGCCGGCCCGATGATCTCCCTCACCGCGGCCCTCGACGGCGAGTGCCTGCTCCAGGCCCAGGACGGATCGGTCCGGCAGGTGAGGACCACCGGCTTCGTCACCGGAGCCGGCCGCAAGGACCTGGCGGAGGGCGAGTTGCTGCGCTCGGTGACGATCCCCGCCCGCTCGCTGCGGTGCCGTACGGCTTTCCGGCAGGCGTCGCTCTACGGTCTCGGGCGTTCCGGCGCCCTCGTCATCGGGACGCTGGATCCGGTGGACGGTTCGCTGGCCGTGACCCTCACGGCCGCGACCCGACGGCCGTTCCGCCTCTGGTTCGCCCTGCCGCCGGACCGGGCCGAGTTGCGTGCGGCGATCACGTCGGCCGTGGGCGACGCCGACTGGTTCGACGACATCCACGGGCTGCCCGAGTGGCGGCGGCACATGGCCTTCCACCTCGCCGAGCAGGTCCGTCACGAACTCACCCGGGACGGTGCGCGATGAGCTTCCACATCCAGGTCAACGACCAGCCCTTCGCAGCCGAGCCCCGTCCCGGCCAGTGTCTGCGTACGTATCTGCGCGAGCGCGGCTGGTTCGGCGTGAAGAAGGGCTGCGACGCCGGAGACTGCGGCGCCTGCACGGTCCATGTGGACGGCGAGCCGGTCCACAGCTGTCTCTATCCGGCCGTACGGGCACAGGGCCGGTCGGTCACCACCGTGGAGGGCCTGGCCGGGAAGGACGGCGAACTCCACCCCGTTCAGCAGAAGTTCCTGGACGCCCAGGGCTTCCAGTGCGGGTTCTGCACCGCGGGGTTCCTGATGACCACGGCCGCCCTCGAACAGGAGAAGGGGTGCGCCCACGACGACGGCAAACTGGACGACCTCCCTCGGGCCTTCAAGGGCAACATCTGCCGCTGCACCGGATATCGCGCCATCGAGGACGCCGTCCGCGGGGTGAAACACACCGAACGCCCCTGCGCCGGGCAGGCGGTGGGCAAGAGCCTCGGCGCCCCGGCCGGACCCCAGGTCGTGACGGGCACCGCCCGGTACACCTTCGACGTCGAGGTCCCCGGCCTCCTCCACATGAAGCTGCTGCGCTCCCCGCACCCGCACGCCCGCATCCTGGCCATCGACACCTCCGCCGCCCTCCGCGTCCCCGGCGTCCACGCCGTCCTCACCCACGAGGACGCCCCCGCCACGCTGTACTCCAGTGCCCGGCACGAGCACCCCACCGCGGACCCCGACGACACCCGGGTCCTGGACGACACCGTCCGCTACATCGGCCAGCGCGTCGCCGCCGTCGTCGCGACGAGCGAGCAGGCGGCCGAAGAGGGCTGCCGACGGATCGAAGTGACCTACCAGGAGCTGCCGTTCGTCACCGATCCCGAGGAGGCCATGCGCACCGGCGCGCCCGTCATCCACGCCGGCAAGGGGCCGGAGGCGCGGATCGCCCGCGTCGAGAACAACGTGGCCGGTGAGGTGCACGGCGAGATCGGCTGCGTCGACGACGGATTCGCGGAAGCCGCGGTCGTCCACGAGGAGACCTTCCGTACACAGCGCGTCCAGCACGCCAGCCTCGAAACCCACGGCTGCGTCGCCTACTTCGAGCCGAAGGACGACAGCGCCGACGGCGCCGGCGAGCGGCTCACCGTGCGCTCCAGCACGCAGACCCCGTTCCTGACCCGGCGCGCGCTGTGCGCGCTCTACGGCCTTCCGGAGGACGAGGTCCGGGTGGTCGCGGGCCGGGTGGGCGGCGGCTTCGGCGGCAAACAGGAGATGCTGACCGAGGACATCGTCGTGCTCGCCGCGCTCAAGCTGCGCCGTCCGGTCAAGCTCGAATACACGCGTGCCGAGCAGTTCTACGGTGCCACCACCCGCCATCCGTTCACGATCCGCATCAAACTGGGCGCCCGTGCGGACGGCACGCTGACCGCGATCCAGATGCGCGTGGTCTCCAACACCGGCGCGTACGGCAACCACGGCCCTGCCGTGATGTTCCACAGCGTCGGCGAGTCCTTCGCCGTCTACCGGGCCCCGCACAAGAAGGTCGACGCGTACTCCGTCTACACCAACGGCGTTCCCGCGGGCGCCTTCCGTGGCTACGGCCTGGGCCAGGTCACCTTCGCCGTCGAGTCCGCCATGGACGAGCTGGCCCGCCGCCTGGACATGGACCCGCTCGCCTTCCGGGAGAAGAACATCATCGGCCCCGGCGATCACATGGCCAGTCCGATCGGCGAGGAGGAGGACCTGCACATCGCCTCGTACGGCCTCGCCCAGTGTCTGTCGATCGTCCGCCAGGCCATCGCGGACGACCGGAGCGCCGACGACGTACCGGAGGGGTGGCTCACCGGCCAGGGCACGGCCATGGCGATGATCGCGACCGGCCCGCCCGGCGGCCACTACGCCGACGCGACGGTCAGCCTCCTCGCCGACGGGACGTACGACATCGCCGTCGGCACGGCGGAGTTCGGCAACGGCACCACCACCGTCCACAAGCAGATCACCGCGGGCGCCCTCGACACCACGGTGGACCGGATCGCCATCCGCCAGTCCGACACCGACGTCGTCCGCCACGACACCGGGGCCTTCGGCTCGGCCGGTACGGTCGTGGCCGGCAAGGCGGTCCTGCTGGCCGCGGAGGCCCTGGCCGGGCGCCTGAAGACCTTCGCGGCCCGGTACACCGGAGTGGCCCGCCACCTGTGCACGCTCGGCGCGGAGGCGTTCGACTGCGCCGGCCGCACCGTCACGCTGAAGGAACTCCACGAGGCGGCCCGCGCCCAGGGGGCGCAGCACGAGACCACGGCGGAGGGCCACTGGGGCGGCAGCCCGCGTTCCGTGGCTTTCAACGCCCAGTGGTTCCGGATCGCCGTCGACCCGGACACGGGCGAGATGAAGATCCTGCGCAGCGTCCACGCGGCCGACGCCGGCAAGGTCATGAACCCTCTGCAGTGCCGGGGGCAGATCGAGGGCGGTGTCGCCCAGGCGTTGGGCGCCACGCTCTTCGAGACCGTACGGCTCGACGAGCGCGGTGAAGTAACCACGGCGGCGTTCCGGCGCTATCGCCTCCCGCAGTACGCCGATGTACCACGGACCGAGGTCCACTTCATGGAGACGACCGACGCGATCGGCCCGCTCGGAGCCAAGTCGATGAGCGAGAGCCCCTTCAACCCGGTGGCCCCCGCCTTCGCCAACGCGCTGCACGACGCCACCGGCATCCGTTTCACCGAGATGCCCGTGACCCGGGACCGCGTCTGGCTGGCGATGGACCGGCGGGCAGGGCGGCGGGCCGGTCCGGTGGCGTAGCCGAGCGCCGGGTCCGGGCGAGCGGCTCGGCCCGTGCGGTGACAACCGCCGCTCGGTGTTCGCCGCGTGCGGTGAACGTGACAGTGCCCCGGAGCCCACGGGGGCGCCGGGGCACTGCCGGACGGGAGGCCCGCCGGTCAGCGCACGGTCACGTAGAAGACCGGGGAGGCCGTGCTCCCGCTGACGATGCGCAGCTGGTTCTTGCCCTTGATGCCGAGCTCGACGCGCAGCGAGTAGCTGCCGTTGCGGTTGACGGGCGCAGAGGCGGGCAGGGTGACCCACTTGGCGCCCTGCTTCTGCTGCAGGGTCACCTTGGAGCCCGCCTTGAGGCCGGTCGTGGTGCCCGTCACGCGGAAGAGCTGCCAGGCCTTCACGGAGCTCACCGACGGCTTCGCGGTGATGGTGGCCTTCGCGGCGACGGTCTGCTGCGCGACGGTCGCGCTGGGCGCGGGCGAGGAGTCGGCCATCGCGGCGGTACCTGCCAGGGCGACGGTTGCGGCGGCGAGCGTGCTGACGGCAGCGATGCGCAGGGAGTGCCGCTTGGTGATGATCATGAGTGTTCCTTTCGAGGAGCTCTGATTTCACGCAATGGTGAGACAAATACCGTTGGTGTGGGTCTCACATCAAAAGACGACGTGTGGCCCGCATGCGTTGTTGGCGTTGTGTCACCGTCATGTAACAGGCTGGCCCGGCCCTCAGTGCCCGGCTCCCGGCTTCCGGCCCCCGGTCGTGTGAACTTCTCGGAAGTCCCAGCCGCCGTCGGTGCCGTCGGTGTCTTCGGCGTACGGCGGGGCCTCGGCGTACTCGGCGTACTCGGTGGCCTTCCGGTGAGGCCGGGGCCGGGGCGCTCGTGAACGCCCCGGCCCTCCTCACGCCTCTCGGTCAGGACGAGGGCAGCTCGCTGCGGACCGTGCGGGCCGCGGTGACCAGGTTCTCCAGAGACGCCCTGGTCTCGGGCCAACCACGGGTCTTCAGGCCGCAGTCGGGGTTGACCCACAGCCGTTCGGCGGGAATGGCCCGCAGTCCCTTGCGGAGCAGCGCGGCAGCCTCGTCGGCGTCGGGCACGCGTGGGGAGTGGATGTCGTACACACCGGGGCCCGCCTCGCGCGGGTAGCCGTGGGCGGCGAGTTCACGGGCGACCTGCATGTGGGAACGGGCGGCCTCCAGGCTGATGACGTCGGCGTCGAGGTCGTCGATGGCCTGGACGATGTCGCCGAACTCCGCGTAGCACATGTGGGTGTGGATCTGGGTGTCCGGACGCACCCCGCTGGTGGTGAGCCGGAACGACTCGGTGGCCCAGTCCAGGTACGCGGCACGGTCGGCGGTCCGCAGCGGCAGGGTCTCGCGCAGCGCGGGCTCATCGACCTGGATGACCGAACTGCCGCTCACTTCCAGGTCGTTCACCTCGTCGCGCAGGGCGAGAGCGACCTGCCGGGCGGTGTCGCCGAGTGGCTGGTCGTCGCGGACGAAGGACCAGGCGAGCATGGTGACGGGCCCGGTGAGCATGCCCTTGACCGGGCGGTCGGTGAGCGACTGGGCGTACGAGGTCCAGCGCACCGTCATCGGTTCGGGGCGGGAGATGTCGCCGGCCAGGATCGGTGGGCGGACGTAGCGGGTGCCGTAGGACTGGACCCAGCCGTGCCGGGTGGCGAGGTAGCCGGTGAGCTGTTCGGCGAAGTACTGGACCATGTCGTTGCGTTCCGGCTCGCCGTGCACCAGGACGTCGATGCCGGTCATCTCCTGGAAGGAGATGACCTCACCGATCTCGGCCCTGATCCGCTCCTCGTAACCGGCCGTGTCGATCCGGCCCGCACGCAGGTCGGCGCGGGCCGTGCGCAGTTCATCGGTCTGCGGGAACGAGCCGATGGTGGTCGTCGGCAGCAACGGCAGCCCGAGGTGGGCCCGTTGGGCGGCGGCCCGCGCGGTGTACGGCTGGGAGCGGCGGCCGTCGGCGTCGGTGACGGCGGCGGCCCTGGCGCGTACGGCCGGGTCGTGGGTGAGGGGGGAGGCCGCCCGGGAGGCGAGAGCGGCCCGGTTGGCGGCGAGTTCCGCGGTGATGGCGCCGGTGCCCTGTGCCAGCCCCTTGGTCAGGGTGACGATCTCGGCGGTCTTCTGCCGGGCGAAGGCGAGCCAGCGAAGGATCTGCGGTTCGATGTCCCTCTCGGGCGCCGTGTCGAGCGGGACGTGCAGCAGGGAGCAGGAGGCAGCCACGTCGACCCGGTCGGCGAGGCCGAGAAGAGTGGCGAGGGTGGCCAGCGACTTCTCGTGGTCGTTGATCCAGACATTGCGGCCGTCGACGACCCCTGCGACGAGCCGCTTGCCGGGCAGCCCGCCGACGGCGGCGAGGTCTTCGAGGTTGGCGGCGGCAGCGTCCGTGAAGTCCAGCGCCAGACCGTCCACCGGGGCTTTCGCCAGTACGGGGAGCGCCTCGCCGAGCCGGTCGAAGTAGGAGGCGACGAGCAACTTGGGCCGGTCGCTCAGGCCGCCGAGCTCGCGGTAGGCGTGGGCGGCGGCGCCCAGCTCGGCCGGGGAACGGTCCTGGACCAGTGCGGGCTCGTCGAGCTGTACCCACTGCGCGCCGGCGGCCCGCAGATCGGCGAGTACCTCGGCGTAGACCGGCAACAGCCGGTCCAGCAGGGTGAGCGGCTCGAAATCGGCGGCCACCCCGGGGGCGGGTTTGGCGAGCAGGAGATAGGTGACGGGGCCGACCAGCACGGGCCGGGCGGTGTGTCCGAGCGCGAGGGCTTCCGTCAGCTCGGTGACCTGCTTGGTGGAGTCGGTGGTGAAGACGGTGTCCGGGCCGAGTTCGGGGACGAGGTAGTGGTAGTTGGTGTCGAACCACTTGGTCATCTCCAGCGGCGCCACGTCCTGGGTGCCGCGGGCCATCGCGAAGTAGCCGTCGAGTGCGTCGGCGGTGACGGCCTCGCGGTGCCTCCGGGGCACGGCGCCGACCATGACGCTGGTGTCCAGGACGTGGTCGTAGTACGAGAAGTCGCCTGTGGGCACCTCGTGGACACCGGCATCCGCCAGTTGACGCCAGTTGGACCGGCGCAGACCGGCCGCAGTCTCCCGGAGGGCGTCGGCGGTGACCCGGCCCTTCCAGTAACCCTCGATGGCCTTCTTCAGTTCCCGGTTCGGGCCCTGGCGGGGGTAGCCGTACACGGTGGCCCGTGCTGCCGCGGCTGCGGACTTCGCTGTCACGGAAATCTCCTTCGCGAGATGACTCCTTGAGATCCCGGAGACGGGACACGGACGCGAAGGGTAGCGAACCGGACAGATCGGTCGCGCCGTTGAGGCGCCCGTCCGTCTGGTGTGTACGCCGACCCGCCCACGAGGTCACCGGGATATCCGTACGCGAGGGATCGCGTACGGGCAACGGGCAGGTCTTCGGACTCGCGGGCGCGTCCGCCGAGGCGGACACCTACTGGCCGTCGCTTCCCAGGTCCCGTCTCGGGTCCCAGTGCGTATGACGGCGGTCGTTCCCACTCACCGCTGCGGGGCAGTCCCGGATTCCCACCGGGTTCCCTCTTGCGACGCGCCTGCCTGGCGGACAGGGCGAACCAGCTGCACGGGCCAGACTAGAGGGTCGTTCGCCGCGTGGGCACCGCGGTTCACATTCCGGTACGTGAATTGAGACACCGGGCCGGTCCGGCGACCGGCGGGACCTGTGCGAAGAGGTTCCTCGAACTCGGCGTAGAGCGGATCCGGGCTGTCCGGCGAGTCCGCCCGCTCCCCGGACCGCCGTGTGCGGTGAGGGCGACGCGTGGCGGTTCCGCCAGCACCCGCAGGCCAAGGGCGAGGTCCATGAGGGCTACAGCTGCCTGGCTCGGGAACTCGTCGGCGGTCTCATGCGCTCCGTGAGAATCGGGGTGAGACTTCACCAGCCCTTAGAATCCCAGAATTCCGCCAATGATTGCGAATACCAAGGCGATGAAGAAGCATGCGTCAGCGACCGGAGAGATTGTGAACCTAGTCGAAAACGGAGGTGGTACCGCTCCCTTCCGTCGTTTTTTCATGTGCCACTCGATGCGTTCTGCGGCGCGATTTGCCGATCCTACGAAAGTGTCAATCACTGATCCGCCGAATGCGGTAGAGTAGATCTCTTTACCTTCCCGTGTGACCAGATTGAGTGTCCCCCCGTTTCCTCCGCGTACTTCGATGATGCTGTTGTAGGGCACGGTGTGCGTCATCAGTGGATTAATGACCGTCACGGTTACGGAACTCAGCGCAATGCGCGACCTCATGATGCGTCGGATAAGCGCGATGACGAAGAGGGAAACGGCTACGCCGATCGCCATTCCGCCCTCGGGGTGGGAAGCGAAGCCAATGAGCAATCCTACCGATACGAGTCCGAATCCGGTGGTGCTGACCCAGGAGATTATCTTGAAAGACAGCCTCCATAGGATTTCATCCTCGCGTTTTTTCGGCACGGTCGCCTTCCCTTTCTGGTGGTTGCGCGACTGTCGCGCAACTGGTGCGGGTGGGTGAGTGATGTTCATCTCACCCACCCGCACCATGATTTTGATTAGCAAACTCCGCCGTAGGAGCCTGCGCTGGCATTACCTGAGCCGCAGAATACCGTATTGGAAATCGCGTTGACGCTCATGTTGCCGTATGTGGTGCCCCAGTCGATTGCCCCACCTGGGCTATCAGTTGATGTCCAACTCCTGGAGCCCCCGCCGACGCCGCGGGTGCCCGGCACCTTCGTACGGTACGCACGTGGGAGGCGGGCGATCGCGTTTCCTCGATAAGCGGCACCCCAGCTTCTGGCGCCGCCGGCCAGTCTGCCGTAGACGGCTGCGCTGCCGCCGCCAACGGCTGTCCAGGCGAGGTCTTTCGACAACGCGGCAACGTCCCAGTTTCCGGTTCCGATACCGTCTCCGAGGAATTTAGCAGCGGCTATTCCGGCTCCCACAGCGATGCAGGTACCGGCGCTTGCGACGATGCACACTCCAAAGCCGACGATTGCGGAGTAGTTCTTTATGTCATCCCAGTGATTGCCTACCCATTGGGCTGCTCCTGTATTTTTTGCGTTCGTCCAGGCGGCACCCCAGTTGCCCTTCATGATGCTTCCGAAGATGCCGTCCTTCTTCCGCTGTGCCGCCTGGGCAGCCTTTCTCTGGTTCTCTCGTTTGATGGCTTGTGCCTTCTGCCGTGCTGCCTCGGCCTTTCGGCTTTCAGCGGCGTACTTGCGCTGCTGGGCCTTGGCGTTGCCGTCGTCGATCATGTAGTGGGCGGGGTTGGCCCGGTACGCGGCGTACTTCTTCTGGGACGCCTTGTCCTTTTTCGGGGTCTGGTTCCAGACCCATTTTCCGTTCTTGTAGGTGTAGCCGGCGTTCATGCCGCGTTCGGCTGCCCAGCGGTCGTCGGACGACTGGCCGCCGTCGGTGGGGCCGAGGGGACGCAGGCCGGTGGGGTCGGACTGGGTGATGGGGTTGTTGTGGGCGTAGGAGTAGGCGTTCATCTGGGCTGGTTCGTCCGTGTCGATGACGGGGTCGACGGAGAGGAAGCGGCCGAGGGTGGGGTCGTACTCGCGTGCGCCGAGGTGGGTGAGGCCGGTGGGGTCGTTGGTGCCGCCCACGAAGCCTCGGGTACCGGGGAGGGTTTCGCTCTCCTCGGAGCGGAGCTGGCCGAAGGGGAGTTGCTTGCGGCGGGTGATGGCCAGGGTGCCGGCTGCGATGGCAGCTGTTGCCGTGCCCTGGTGGTCGTTGATGAGGTAGGAGAAGCCCTTGCTGGTGCGTACGGCCACGGTCTCGTCGCCGTGGCTGTAGTAGCGGGTGGCGTCCTTGACGCCCGCCGCGGTGACGGTGAGCTGGTTGTTCCCGGGCAGGTTCAGGGTCGTACTGCCGTCGGCTTCGTGGGTCAGGAGCCGGTCGCCGTCGGCGTCGTAGAGGTAGTCGGTGCTCTTGCCGTTCTCGGTGAGGGACTTGAGGTGTCCCTCGTCGTCCCAGGCGAGCTTCTGCTGTCTGTCGGCGAGGGTGCGGTCGGTGGTGTTGCCGGCCTTGTCGTAGCCGAAGGTGCTCTTCTTGCCGTCGTCGGCGCCGCCCTTGACGGCAGCGGTCTGCACCGCGTGCGGGAGCGGCTTGCCCGCGGCGGGCTGGGTGTAGGTGGTCGTGCTGTCGGCGCCCGCGAGGACCCCGGTGCCGTGGTCGGTCTGCTTGGTGCGGTTACCCAGGGCGTCGTAGGTGAAGCTCTGCCAGTAGGCGGAGGGTCCGCCGACGCCGGCCGCGGACGGCTTGGCCGTACAGTCCTTGGTCGCCGTCCAGGCTTCGGTCAGGCGGCCGAGGGCGTCCTGGGTGAAGCACTGGGTGTCCACGGTGCGGGCGGCGTCCTGCCCGGAGGCAGTGGTCAGCCCGGTGATGTTCCCGTCGTCGTCGTAGCTCCAGGTGGAGTCGTCGATGCGCTGGGGTGCCAGATCACGGTCCGTGGTCTGCCGGGTGAGTCGGCCGGTCTGCAGGTCGTAGGCGCGGCTGCGGTAGACCTTCTTGCCGAGGGCGCCGTACTCGGTGCGGGTGGGGCGCGACCACACGTCGTAGACGCTGTTCCCGACGAGGATCACCGCTCCCGCGGTGCTCTTGAGCGGCAGGTTGCCCGGTCCGTAGACCGTGGTGACACGTTCGCCGGGGAGGTTGCCGACAGCGGGCTGCTTCAGCCATTCCTGCTGGCCGGTGTACTTGTTGTAGCCGAAGGTCCAGTCGTAGGTCCCGGCGACGCTTCCGGCTCCGGACGGGATCGTGACGCTGCTCGCGGTGGGCTCGTAGGCGTCGTTGTAGGCGGTGACGGCGCTGGTGTACTCCGCTCCGTCCACGTAGCGGGTGCTGGTGGCGGGCTGCCCCTTGGCGACGGTGTCGTAGGTGTGGGCGGTGAGGGTGGTGCTCCCCTTCTTGACGGCCGTCTCGCGCCCGAGTTCGTCGTAGGTGGTGGTCAGCGTGGTCCCGCGGGCGTCGGTGACCGTCGCCGCACGGCCGAGCTTGTCGTACGTGGTGGTCGTGGGGCCCTTGTCGGGGTCATCGGTGCTGACCTGCTGGCCACGGGCGTCGAAGGTCCAGGTCCAGGTGTTGCCGGACGGGTCGGTGACCTTCACCGGCTCGCCGTACTTGCCGTAGGTGTATGCCGTCTTCTGCGACGCGGTGCGTGCGGCGTCGGTGTACTCCAGGAGTTCGCTGGTGCGGCCCAGTGCGTCGGTGACCGTCGTGGTCGCCGTCCCGCCCGCCGGCGGGATGACGGTGGTGCGGTCACCGGCGTACTCGGTGCGGGTGCGCCGGGTCTCGTCCCCGTAGGTGCGGGCGACCGCGGCCGTCACACGGCTCATCCCGTCGTACACGTTCTCCGTCATGGACGGAATCTTGTTGTCCGGTGCGCTGGTGAGCACCGTCGACGGGGCGCCCTCCGCGTAGTAGGAGTCGTAGGTCTTCCAGGCGTTGCCCCGGGTGTCGTAGAGCGTCTCGGTGACCAGGCGGTCCTTCGTACCCAGCGCCGGGGCCTGGGTCTCGCGCGGGCGCAGCATGCCGTCGAGCAGTTCGTAGGTGCTCGCGTACGAGCCGTCGTACTGCAGGGATTTGGTGGCGACCGCGTTGGCGGCCGTTCTGGAGACCGTGTAGGTGTACGCGGTGGCGGGCTGGTCGGCGTGCGCGCTCTTCGGCCAGCTCGGTGTCCATGCCCTCACGGTGCGGCCGAGGCCGTCGTACTCGGCGTCGGAGCGCTTGCCGTTGGGATCCACGACAGCTGTCGCGAGGCCCCGGGCCGGGTCGTACGTCGTGGTCGCGGCGTGACCGAGCGCGTTGGTCACGGTGCTGGAGGTCGGTGCGGCGACGGTGGCCGGGGTGTAGGCGGTCCTGGTGGTCTTCGCGTCCGCGTCGGTGTCGGTCAGTTCACGGCCGTGCTGGTCGTAGGTGTGGGTGGCGGTGGTGAGGTACCCGGTGCCCTTGTCGTCCTGCTCGTCCAGCCGTGTCACGTCGCCCTTGACGGGAGCGGTGTCGAGGCCGGTGGCGTCGTCGTAGTAGTGGCGTTCGACGGAGACGAGGTCGGCGGGCAGGGACGCGGTCGCATCGCAGGCCACGGCGGTGGTCCTGATCTCCTTGACGAGAGTCAGGATGTTCTTGTCCGCGTTCTTCGCGTACGAGGTGGTGGTGCACTCCTCGTCGCCGCTCCCGGCGGTGTCGCCGAGGGCGGACTCGGTCAGGATCTGCCCGTTGTCGTCAAAGGTGCGATCGGTGCGCGTGGTACGCCACTTGTCGCCGCCCAGGGAGGTGCGGTTGGTCTCCGAGGCGTCCCCGGTGGCGTATGCGTACTGCGTGGGCAGCCCGGTGCGCGTGTGGGTCGCGGTGGCGGCCGAGCGCCAGGGGGTGTGGCTGAGGGTGGATTCCAGCGTTCCGCCGTCGCCGTTGTAGGTGGCCTCCTCGCGGGTCATCCCGGCGAAGGCGGGGTGGTCGGTGACCGCCTTGCCCTCGTGGTCGGTGACCTTGGCCCCTTCGATACCCCGGAAGTAGCGGTACTCGCTGAGGGTCTGCTTGCCCTCGGCCGGGGCCCCGGTGCGGACCTGGACACGGCCGTAGCCCTTGCGGTCGCCGTAGGTGAGGTACTTGGCCTTGGTGAACTCGTCACCCTGCTCCTTGGCCCACGCGAGACCGTCGAGGTAGGCGTAGTCGGTCTCCTTGACGGGCGCGCCGCCCGTGTTGTCGCTCTCCAGGATCTGGTCGACGACGTAGGAGTGGAACCAGTCGAGGTACGGCTCGTATTCGGCCGCGGGCGCGTCCGGCGGGGACCACATCACCGGGTAGCAGCGCCGGGTGTTGGACTCCGGCTTCGGTATGCTGCCCGGCTTGCAGTCCGGGGCCGAGTAGGTGACGCCAAGCGTGGAGCCGGACTCGGTGTTCACCGCGTGCACGCGGTAGCGCACGAGGGGCGGGACCGGGTCGGGCCGTCCGCCGGTCGTCGCGCCCTCGACGCGGTTGGCGAGCTGCTGACCCAGGAACGTGACGGCGGGCAGGCTCACGTCGCCCGTGCCGGTGTGCCCGGTCCGGGTGATCGAGTCCAGCCACAGGGCCGGTGAGGAACCGTCGCCGGTCGAGGGGAACTGCTGGGCCAGCGCCCAGGAGTCGACAGGCTTGTAGGCGCTGCCGACGAGAACCGAGGTGTCGATCTTCGTGAGGCGCTTGCGGGTCCAGAAGGACGGTGAGTAGCGGTCCTTGCACTGCTCGCCCTCCTTGCAGTACTGGTCGAACGGTACGTCCGGCCAGTTCTTCGCATGGGTCTTGTCGAAGGTCGCGCAGTCGCTCAGGCAGCGCTCGGACGTCGTGAACGTGACCTTGGCCGCGGCCTTCTTGGTGTACATCGCGTTCGAGCGCAGCCCGTAGTCGATGTGGTCCAGCCAGCCGCCCCGGTCGTAGGGCGTGGCGGTGGAGGCGCCGGTGTCCGGATTGACGTCGCGGCCGTAGGAGTTGGACTCCTTGTTCCAGTAGTAGGCCATCGCGTCGGAGTGCGGGTCCACGACGTAGTCGAGGTTCCAGCGCCACGCCTGCTTGCACCACGAGTCCTTGTACGCGTCCGCTTGGCAGGGCTCGCCCTTCTGGTTGCCGTACACCGGCACCGTCCAGGTGGAGTTGGTCTCCGGATCGCCCTCGACCCAGTTGGGGAGACGGTTGTAACCGAAGTAGTAGCGCGTGCCGTCGGGGGTCGTCACCCGCCAGTACTCGCCGTCGTTGTCGCCGTTGCCCCGGTTCGCGCTGGTGAGCTTGTCGACCTTCGTGCCGTCGTCGCTCTCCAGGTGCCAGTCCCCGGTCTTGTCGTCCTTGATCAGGACGTTGGACTGGCCGCCGAGGTTGAGGATCGCGTTGTCGCTCTTCCAGCACAGGTCACCGCTCTTGGCGGTGCCGTTGCCGTCCTTCACGTCGTCGGCGCAGGAGATGTACCGGCGCTCGATGTAGCCGGGCTCCATGGACCAGCCGTCGCCGATCCAGTTCGCCTGGTTGTTCGTGGCCGCCGTACGCCCGTCGACCGACTGGGAGCTGTAGCTCAGCGCCAGGTCCGGTTGCGTGCCGCCGGGAACGTCCGGGGTGTCCAGGGCGTAGTTCCAGGAGAAGCCGCCGTTGGAGCCGCCCGCCGACCAGGTGGACGAGGGGGCCAGCGAGGTGGCACCGAAGTCACCCGCGGAGCCGGAGGCGGAGGCCGTCGCGGCCAGCAGTACCGTGCCGCTGGTTGCCGAGAGCCCCGTTGCCGAACGTGCGGAACGCGGCGCCTCGGTCACCGGGTCCTGGCCTGTCGTGGCGGCCCCGTCCAGTGGAACGGTGGCGGTGAGAGTGCCTGCCTCCGTGTCGTTGACGACACCGGGCAGGTCCTCCCCGGTGCCGCAGCCCTTGGTCGCCCCGGTGAGCGCGCAGGCGGGCAGACGACGCAGTGTCAGGCGCGAGGCCCAGTCGCCCCCGTAGGCGCCGCGTACACCCGCGTAGTCCACCCGTACGTCGACCTTGCCCGGGGCTCCGGCTTCGGGTCGGACGGCCAGGAGCAGTCCGTCGATCCCCAGGTGCTCGGTCGCCTCCCGGTCCAGTACCTGGACGGTGGCCTTCGTCGGGGCGGAGCCGGTGGAGCGGGAACGCCGCATCTCGACCGGGAGTCCGCCCGCCTTCGCGCGGGAGCGGTCGGCCTCCGGCAGACGGACCGTGGCCACCCCGGCCTTCGGCCACGACACCTTCGGGGTCTTCCAGGCGTGCCCCCGGGTCTCGTCCTTCAGCCCGAGCTGGTGTGTCCTGGCCTGCGCCGTCGGCACAGGTTTCGGCTTCGTGCCCTCCATCAGGTCCAGCCCGGTCGCTGCGGCTACCGGACCACCGATCAGCCCGGCTCCCAGCAACCCGGCCAGTGTGCCGGCCACCCACCGGGCGCGACGTCCGACTCCTCGCGGAGACGCACCGACAAGGCGTGTACCGCCTCGCCTCCCTCTTCGCCATTCAGGCACAACAGCTCCTCAATCTTCACAACATGGAGAGCAAGGAATTTAGCAACCATAAAGACTGGGTCAACAAGCGCCTGTCTATGTCGACATGGATTCGTTATCGGAACGACGGTTCGACGTACGGTAAATGGCACGGGAGGGCGAGTAATCCGGCCCGAAAATACCGAGTTTGGCACGCTTGCGACCACTGTGGCCTGTGCGTTTCCCGTGCGATTCCACGGCGAAGCGATCAAAGTGTTCAATTCAGACATGCAAGATAAAGTTCACTTAAGGGGGGTGATGAGTCGCCTGGAGCGAGCCAGGGAAGGGAGTTGTATGGTCTTCCAGCTCGTAAAGACAAAGAATAGGAACAGTAATGAAGCGCACTGATGGGCGCAGAAGATGGGCAACTGGAGTGGCCGTAGCGGCTGTTCTCGCCTCGGCGCTGACCGGCCCGGCCGTGCTCGCCGGGCCGGCTGCCGCGGACGACACCGCCCCGGCCGTCGCCACGCCTGAAGCGCGTGCGGCGCAGAAAGCGGCAGACGGCGGCGAGCCGGTCGAGGTGCTGTCACGGCGTACGGAGACCTCGCAGGTCTTCGCGAACCCGGACGGGACCTTCACGGAGGACCGCTACGCCGTCGCTCAATGGACCCGCAAGGACGGAAAGCTCGTCGACATCGACACCCGTCTGAGCCGCGCAGCCGACGGCTCCGTCCGGCCCCGGGCGACCACCGTCGGGCTGGAGTTCGGCGGCGGAGGCGGTGACACCCTGGCCACCATCCGCCGCGACGGGCGCGCCATGACGTTCAAGTGGCCCGCCCCACTGCCACGACCTCTCATCGAGGACGACACCGCGACCTACCCGGAAGTCCTGCCCGGAGTCGACCTCAAGCTGCGTGCCGACGCCTCGGGCTTCGCCCAACTCCTCGTCGTCAAGACCCCCGAGGCCGCCACCGACCCGGCGCTGCGCACCCTCGCGTACCGTGTGCGGGGCGACGGGGTCTCGGTCGATGCCGACGAGCACGGAAACCTGTCAGCGGTCGACCCGGCCGGGCAGACCCTCTTCACGGCCCCCACCCCGCGCATGTGGGACAGCAGTTCCTCCGCGGGCGCCGCCATCACCGCCCGCAGCGCCGCCGAGCCGGCCGGTCCGCCTCCGCCGGCCTCGGAGTTCGAACCCGCCCACGGGGCACGGCAGTCGGCGATGCCCGTCAAGCTCGACGGCGAGTCGCTGGAACTGACCCCGGACCAGGACCTGTTGACCGGTGAGGGGACCCGGTACCCGGTCTTCATCGACCCGTATGTCGACGGCTCGCGCTACTCGTGGACCATCGCGTACAAGAAGTACCCCAACAGCTCCTTCTTCAACGGGGCGGGCTGGGGCGGCTCCGGCAGCAAGACGACCGAGGCGCGGGCCGGGTACGAGAACGAGACCAACGGGCTCGCGCGCTCCTACTTCCGGATGAACACCAAGAACCTGTGGAGCACGGACAAGCAGGTGGTCAAGTCCACCTTCCGGATCAAGAACACCTGGTCCTGGTCGTGCACCAAAAAACCCGTGAACCTCTGGCGCACGGCGGTGATCGGAGCCTCGACCACCTGGAACAACCGTCCCACCCGGCGGGAGAAGATGGACGCCGTCACGGACGCCAAGGGCTGGGGCTCGGGCTGCCCGGCGGGCAACCTCGCCTTCGACGTGACCAAGGGCGCCAAGGACGCCGCCTCCAGCAAGTGGAACACCATCACCCTGGAGCTGTCCGCCGGCAGTGAGACCGACGTCTACGGCTGGAAGAAGTTCGACGCCAAGTCCGCCGCCATGTCGACGCAGTACAACACCCCGCCCAGCGCTCCCACCGGCCTGGACACCAGCCCCTCCACCAAGAACGACACGGCCTGCAACGTCAGCCCCTTCGGCCGGATCGGCAACACCGACGTCTACCTGAACGCCAAGGTCACCGACAAGGACGGCGGCACGGTCAAGGCCAGGTTCAACCTCTGGGCCACCGGGCACCACCCCAACGACGACCCCAAGGGCAAGATCCTCGTCGACCAGACCGTCTCGGTGACCTCGGGCACGGTCGCCCGTCTCAAGGTCCCGAAGGCCACTCTCATCGCCGGTGTCGGTACGGCGAACGGCAACTTCTCCTGGAAGGCCCAGGCGCTCGACGCGACCGCCTCGTCGGACTGGACCCCCACCAAGGGCGCTGCCGGTTGCCGCTTCGTCTTCGATCCCGACCGTCCCAGCACACCGCCCACCGTGACGTCCAAGCAGTTCCCCGACGGCTCCGACGGCGTCCCCACGACCACGGGCCACGTGCGCACCGAGGGGACGTTCACCCTCGGCAGCGGTGGCGTCAAGGACGTCGCCCAGTACCGGTACTGGACCGACACCGACAAGACCAAACGCACCCTGACTCCGGCCACCACCAGCGCGAGCGTGACCGTCAAGCTGACCCCGACCCTCGCGGGCGGCCACCACTTCTACGCCGAGAGCATCGACCAGGCGGGCAACGTCTCCGACCCCGCCGACTACCTCTTCTACGTCTTCGGCCCCGAACGCCCCGACCAGCCGGGCGACATCAACGGTGACGGCAACCCCGACCTGTGGGCCGTGGACAAGGACGGCCTCCTGCACCGCTTCTACGGAGCCGGAGACGGCACCGCCAGCGACGGCACCGCGACCGCGTCCAACTCCACCTGGAAGAACGTGCGGATCACCCACCGCGGTGACTGGACCAACGACGGCTACGAAGACCTCATCGCCCTGCGCCACGACGCCGACACGAACTCCGACCGCCTCTGGATCCACCCGAACAACGGATACGGCTTCGCCTGCACCGCCTGCACGGAAGAGGCCGGAGGCGTACGGCAGGAACTCACCCTCTACGACGAGGCCAACGACCACTGGCAGGGCGCCGATCAGATCCTCGCCATCGGCGACGTCGACGGCCCGCTGGACACCGACGGGGACGGCGAACCCGACGCCCCCGGCCACCCGGACCTCCTCGTCAAACAGGGTGACCTGCTGTGGCTGTACTACGGAACCGACGACAACCGCCTCGACCTGGACCGCGAACCCGTCCTCATCGGCGACGACAACTGGGCGAACATGGACCTCTTCGCACCCGGCGACACCGACGGCGACGGCCACGTCGACCTCGGCGCACGTGACCGGACCACCGGCGCTCTCTACATCTACCGCGGCACCGGCGAGGACGGCGACGGCCTGGCCGACCAGTCCCAGCGCCTTCAGGCCGGTTCCAGCTTCACCACGGCCGCCAACCCCCTCATCACCTCACCGGGCGACGCCGACCACAGCGGCTTCTTCGACCTCTGGTACACCCGCGTCTCAGGCGGCGCCGCCACACTCATCGGCTACCGCGACCCGGCCACCGACCACAAGACCAAGGTCGAGATGAAGCAGGACTTCACCGGCTACACAACCATCAGCTGACCCACCACGAACACCCCGACCGGTAACTGCTGACGGTGTCCGTGGACGCCGGCACGGAGCGGGCTCGAATCCACCCCATGGGTTCGAGCCCGCAACGGAGTGCGGAACGCTTCAACAACACTCGTATCAACAACACTCGTACACGCGGCGTTGACCGATGGGTCCGCGCTTGCCGCTACAGCCAGTCCCGCTTCTTGAAGATGAAGTACAGGCTCACGCACACCACCGCCATCAGGCCGATCGCGAACGGGTAGCCGAACGACCAGTGCAGCTCCGGCATGTTGTCGAAGTTCATGCCGTAGATCGTTCCCACCAGCGTGGGTGCGAAGAGGATGGCCGCCCACGACGAGATCTTCTTGATTTCCTCGTTCTGTTCGAAACCCGCCTCGGCGAGTGCCCGCATCTCCGCGTTCTGCTGCTGGGACACCAGGGTCGCGTTGACCGTGAGGATCTCGGTGAGCGCCTGCCGGAAGCCGTCCACCCGTTCGCTCGTGTGCGTCACGTGGTCGGCCACGTCGCGCAGCGAGCGCTGCAGTTCCTCATGGGTGCCGTACTTCGCGAAGCCCGCCATCAGCGCGTGCAGCATGCCCACCAGGGGGCGGGTGGCGCGCTGGAACTCGACCATTTCGCGGGAGAGCTCGTAGATGCGGCGGGACACCGCCGGGTCGCCGCTGAAGACCTCGGTCTCGATCTCGTCCATGTCGATCTGCACCCCGGCGACCACCGGTGCGTACCCGTCGACGACCGCGTCGAGGATCGCGTACAGCGCCGCTTCGGGGCCCAGTGCCAGCAGGTCCGGGGTCTCCTCCATGCGCCGGCGTACCGCGGAGAGGTCGGGGGCGGCGCCGTGCCTGACCGTGATCAGGAAGTCCCTGCCGACGAAGACATGCAGCTCACCGAAGTCGACCTCCTCCGGGGCGTCCAGATAGCGCGCCGCGCGCAGGACGACGAAGAGCGTGTCGCCGTACCGCTCCAGCTTCGGCCGCTGGTGCGCCTCCAGCGCGTCCTCGACCGCGAGCGGGTGGAGATCGAACTCGGCGGCCAGCGAGAGGATTTCCTCCTCCGTCGGGCGGTGCAGACCGATCCAGGCCATGCCGTCCGGGTACTCGCGCAGCTGCCGGAAGGTTTCGGCGAGCGAGTCGGGCGTGGAGACGCGGCGGCCCTCGCGGTACAGCGCGGCCTGGACGACGCTGGTGTTGTCCAGCTGTACGGGCGCGGGCGCCGCCGGTGCGGGCGGTGTCTCGGCGGGCGGTTTCGACGTGGCGGACGGGGTCGACCTGCGCCAGGAGTGCTTCCGGGAGTTCCGGTCCCTCGGGGACAGCGGCACGGTGCTCTCACCTCCCGCTTCTGCTCTGCTTCGGCCGGTGCGATCCGGCCCCGGTTGGCTTCAGTGCAGGATATACGGGCCAAATGGCACGAGCGTGACCGGCCGGAAGCGCCCGTGCGGACAGTGGGTGTCCGCGACCGCGGGTAGCGTCCCGGGCATGGCCCCGATGAGTACCCGCGCACTCAACCGCGCCACCCTGGACCGACAGCTTCTGCTGCGCCGTGCCCCCTGGTCCGCCGAGGAGGCCGTGACCCATCTGCTCGGTCTTCAGGCGCAGAACACCAGGCCCCCGTACTTCCAGCTCTGGTCCCGGCTCGACGGGTTCGATCCGCGGGAGCTGTCCGGTCTGCTGGCGGACCGTGCGGTCGTACGCATCGTGACCATGCGCTCCACCATCCATCTGCACACCGCCGACGACGCCCTCACCCTGCGCCCCCTCGTCCAGGCCGCCCGCGAGCGGGAGCTGAGGGCCTTCCGCGGCCGGCTCACCGGGGTCGACCTGGACCGGCTCGCCGACCTGGCGCGCGACCTCGTCGAGGAGCGGCCCCGCACCATGAAGGAGCTTCGCGAGCGGCTGCTCACGGAGTGGCCGGACGCCGATCCGCTCGCCCTGTCCGTCGCCGCCCGCTGCCGCCTGCCGCTCGTACAGGTCACCCCGCGCGGGCTGTGGGGCAGGAGCGGCCAGGTCGCCCTCACCACCGTCGAGCAGTGGCTCGGCCGCGGGCCGGGGACCGTACCCGCGCCCGATGCGACCGTGCTGCGCTATCTGAGCGCCTTCGGTCCCGCCTCGGTCAAGGACATGCAGATGTGGGCGGGACTGACCCGGCTGGGTGAAGTGTTCGAACGACTGAGGCCGCAGCTCGTCACCTTCCGTGACAGCGCCGGAACCGAACTCTTCGATCTGCCGGAGGCCCCGCGGCCGGACGAGGACACCCCGGCGCCGCCGCGTTTTCTCCCCGAGTTCGACAATCTGCTGCTGGCACACGCGGACCGTACGCGGGTGATCCCCGCCGAGTACCGGGGTCGCAACGGCAAGGGCAACCAGAACTTCGGCACCTTCCTCCTCGACGGATTCCTCGCCGGGATCTGGCGGCTGAAGGAGGACCGGGACACCGCGACCCTTCAGCTCGACCCCTTCGCCCGGCTCGGCCGCGCCGACCGCGACGCCCTGGCCGAAGAGGGGGAGCGGCTGCTCAGCGGCATGACGGGCGCCGGCGCGCACCACCTCCGGTTCGGTGCCTTCACCGGGTGAGACGTCCGGATCGCCGGGCGCCCGCTCTCCGCCGTGCACCAGGTCGTTACTGTCCAGGACATGGAGTTGCGCCAGCTCAGCTATTTCGTGACCGTCGCCGAGGAACTGCACTTCGGGCGGGCCGCCGAACGGCTGCACATAGTCCAGTCCGCGGTGAGCCAGCAGATCCGGCGCCTGGAGCGGGAGCTGGGCGCGGAGCTCTTCGACCGCTCACCCCGGCACGTACGGCTCACCGGGGCGGGGGAGCGGCTGCTGCCCGAGGCGCGGGCCGTGCTCACAGCGGCGGACCGGGCGCGCGCGGCCGTCGCCCCGCGCACCGCCCTGCGCCTGGGGACGAGTACCGGTCTCGGTGCCCATCTGGACCGGGTACTGGCCGCCTTCGCCGCTCTCGCCCCCGACACCGCGGTCGAGTTGGTCTCCGCGCCCACCCGGGCCCGGCTGGAGCAGGTCGCGGACGGTCGGCTCGATGCGGCGTTCGTACGCTCCCCGGAGCCCGCTCTCGGCGTACGGATCATCCCGCTCTGGGAGGAACCCCTGGTCGCGGTCGTCCCGGCCGGGCATCCGCTCGCCGCGCGGCGGGACGTCGATCTGTCGGACCTGGCCCCGCTCCAGCTGAGGATCACCGCCCGCCGTACCAACCCGGCACTCGTCGACCTCGTCGTGAACGCCTGCCACGAGGCCGGATTCGAGCCGCTGCCGGGACCGGTCGGCGGCTCGCTCCAGGACACCCTCGCGACCATCGGCGCGTCCGCGATCCCGCAGTGGACCGTCGTGTACGCCGCGCACGCCCGCCAACTGCACAGCCCACGCGTGGCGTTCCTGCCCTTCCGCGCGCGTCCCCTGGCTCTGTCCACCTCGCTCGCCGTGCGGCAGTCCGCCCCGCCGCGCTGCCTCGATCAGCTGCTGAAAGCCTGCGCTACGCCTTCCACCAGCGACGATCACCAGAACTGATCGCTGCTGTCGCGCTCTGCCTGTTGGTCGGAGGCCGCCGGTCGGATGGACTGGGGTCATGCCGGTGAGACACCCCGGGAACAACCGGGAAGCCGCCGCGGGAACGGGAGTTCAGCCATGCCGATCGTCACTGTCCAGCAGGGTCCGCGCGACATCGAGCTCAAGCGCGAACTGGTCAAGCAGATCACCGACGCCTTCGTCGACTCGCTCAAGATCCCGGCCGAGGCCGTACAGGTCTGGATCCAGGAGGTGCCGACCGACAGCTGGGCCATCGGGGGCAGGCTCACCGCCGACAAGTAGCACGTGTCCGGGCGCAGCCGCAGGCCCGCCGCCGCTACCGGGGTGCGGCGGCGGGCCTGCGAGGCCTGCCTCGGACCGGCACTTCTGCCGGATACCGGAACAGCGACGGGCCGGCGGCTCAGGCCGAGTACCCGCTGTATCCGAAGTTGATCCAGTTCAGCAGGTTGGCGGTGGTCATGTTGTAGCGACGGTGGTACCCGCTGCCCGAGGAGGGCGTCCTCGGGTAGGCGATGTCCTCGATGGTCACCCGGCTCGCGTCGTTGTAGTACCCCACGACATCGAGGTAGTGACCGCCCGAGTAGCGCCGGGTACGGCCCTGGGTGTCCTTGGCGCTCCCCTTGACGTTGGCCACGATGACGTAGCCGTGGGTGAAGTCGTAGCGCAGGTCCCGCTTGAGCGTCGTCAGGCTCTTGGACGTCTTGTTCTGGTAGAAGTTCCGGCCTATGTGCTTGTTGAGCGACGTGGTGACCAGCCCGATGGTGGCGGTACCGGCACCGCTCCTGGAACCGCCCGCCCTCTCCTCGGAGGCGAGCGTCGACACCGACGGGTACTTGCCCTGCGCGGTGATGGCGAGCCGTGTCGCCGCCGGTCCGCACCAGGCGCCGTTCATTCCGTACGGCTCCGTCTGGAACTGGTAGCCGTGCACGGCGGCCGACGAGGGGTAGGTCCCTGAGCCGGGCGCGTGCTGCTGCGGTGTCATGCCGCCGGCCGACGCCGGGGCCGCCAGGGCGAGTCCGGCCACCGCGGCCAGGGCCGTGACGGCAACTCCGATACGTGTACGCATGGGGTGCTCCGTTCTGCGGAAGAATGGAAGAAGGACCGGGAGCGCCACTCGCTCCCGTGGACCGCGGCGAGCGTGGCCGGGGTGCGCACCCCGGGCCGGTGAAGCCGCGGACCGACCGTGGCAGGGCGCCTCATCACGCCGTCATCACCCGGTCCTCATGCCGTCATACGAATGCGCGGCCACGGCCGGATGATCCTCGGTACGCTCGAAATCACTGAGGTTTCTGTCGGGGGAGAGGTACTCAGGGATGGAATTCCGTGTGCTCGGAACACTGGAGGTCTGGTCGGAGGCCGCGAGGGTGCCGCTGCCGAGCCAGCGTCATCAGCGTGTACTCGCGGCTCTGCTGCTCGCGCCGAACGCGGTGGTCTCGTTACCGAAACTGGTCGAGGCGCTGTGGGACGAACGTCCTCCGGCCACCGCCACCAAGCAGGTTCAGAACTGCGTCTCGGCGCTTCGGGAGAGGCTGGGCCCGGCGGGGAACGACCTGATCGCCACCGACGGGCCCGGCTACCGGATGACGGTCACCTGCGATCAGCTCGACTCGCTCCGGTTCCACCGGGGGCTCACGGCGGCCCGGCTGTCCGCCGCCGAGGGGCGGCTCGCGGAGGGCGTGGCCGAGGCCCGCGCGGCGCTGCGACTGTGGCGGGGCGCCGCGCTGGACGGCCTCGACACCCCGCTGCTGACCAGTCGTGCGGCGCTGCTCGACGAGCAGCGGCTCAATGCCGTCGAGGAGTGCATCGACTGGCAACTGGCGCTGGGCGAACACCGCGAGGTCGCCGACGAACTGGCGGGGCTGGTCGTCGAACATCCGCTGCGCGAGCGCCTGAGCAGACAACTGATGTGCGCGCTGTTCCGCGGTGGCAGCCAGGTCGAGGCCCTCGCGGTGTACCGCCGGCTGTGCGGCGGGCTCGCCGACGAACTCGGCATCGACCCGGGGCCCGAACTCCAGGAGCTCTACACGCGCATACTCCGCGGCGAGTCCGGGCCCGCGGGCCCCGCAGCGCCGACGCCCGCCGAACGGCCCGCAGCGCCCGCCGAACGGCCCGCGGCGCCCGCCGAACGGCCCGCGGCGGGCACGACCGACCCCGGTCCCCGCACTGCTGAAACGGTTCGACTGGCCGGAGCGGTACGGGAGTTGGGTGCGGCCATCACCCGCCAGTGGACGGCGGAGGCGGAGATGCGGTCGCTGAACCGGCCCGAGCCGGTCCACCTCGGGTGGTCCAGCACCGGCCGCCCGGTCGCCGCGGTTGCCGGGGCCGTACTGGGTGTGCGGCCGGACGGGGACCGGCCCGAGCGGATGACCCTGCGCGGGGACCTCACCGATGTGGCGGCGAAGTTCCGCAGGCTCCCGGCACGCCAGTTGGTGGTGCTCGGCGAGCCGGGCGCGGGCAAGACGGTACTGGCCATCCAGCTGACGCTCGGGCTGCTCCGCGACCGGGCGCCGGGGGAGCCGGTGCCGGTGCTCCTCCCGCTGGCGTCGTGGAACCCCCGCCGGGAGCATCTGCGCCTCTGGCTGGAGCGCAGACTGGTCGAGGAGTACCCGGGTCTGGCGAACACCGCGGCCTACGGCTGGAACGCGGCGGAACGCCTGGTGGCCGAGGGGCTTCTGATTCCGGTGCTCGACGGTCTCGACGAAACACCGCCGGCCCTGCACGCGGCGGCCATCGACGCCCTGGACCAGGCCGTGGCCGACGGCCGCCCGCTCGTGGTCACCTGCCGGACCGCGGAGTACGAACAAGCGGTGCGTCACGAGGGCGGCATCCTGGCACGGGCGGCGGTCGTCGAGATCGAACCGGTCGGCCTGGAGGACGCCATCAGATTCCTCACCGCCCGCAAACGGCTCGGCGACCCCCGCTGGCAGCCGGTCGCCGACCATCTGAGGGGGCACCCGACCGGAGCGTTCGCGCGGGCACTGGGTACTCCGCTGATGGTCGACCTGGCGCGCACCGCCTACACGGACCCCGCCACGGACCCGGCCGAACTCTGCGACCCGGCCCGCTTCCCGGACCGGCACGAGGTCGAACAGCACCTGCTCGCCGCCTACTTGCCCGCCGTCTACCCGCGCCACCCGCGCCCGGCGGCACCGTACAACCCCACCGTGCCGGTCCGTCACTACTCGCAGGAGGAGGCCCAGCGGTGGCTGACCTTCCTCGCCCAGCACCTCCGCGCCACCGGTACGCACGAGATGGCCTGGTGGCAGCTGGAGGGGGCCGTTCCGCGGTGCGTCACCGGGCTCCTGCTGGGGCTGCCGCCGGGGCTGCTGTTCGCGGCCACCGGCGAACTCGCCGCCGGACCCGTGGTCGGGCTGATCTACGGGTTGTCGTTCACCCTCGCGGGCTGCGTCGCCCACGGGGTCGGGAACCGGCCGGGGCCGCTGCGGGTGGAACTCCACTTCAGGGGTACCGCGGCCCGCTTCCTCGGCCGGTTCGGCATCGGTGTCGCGATCGGCGTCGGGCTCGGAATCAGCTGGTCGCTCACGGCCGTGACGGTCACCCTGCTCGCCGTGATCTTCGGGCTCGGCATCGGGGTGCACGTCTGGCTGGACGCGCCGGTCGACGCGAACCGGGTGTCCAGCCCGCCCAGCCTTCTCCGCCAGGACCGGCTCGCCGCCGTGCTGTTCACCCTGTCGCTCGCCCTGTCGCTCGGACTGTTCTACGCGATGGCGTTCGCCTTCACCCGGCAGGTCAGATTCGTGACCGTGGCGGACGGGCGGTTCGATCTCGTCCTCGCACTGGCCGGTGGCTCCGCGGCAGCCCTGCTGGGGCGCTATCTGCTCGGCGGGGTGGGGAGCGCGGCCTACGGGATCGCCGGAATGATGATCGGAGGCCTGGTGTTCCCGCGGTCGACCGGCATCACCGACGGGCTCCTCGTGGGCCTCACGTTCGGGCTCGCCGTGGGGCTCGCGGTCTGTCTCACCCGGGCCTGGGGCGCCTTCGCGCTGAACCGGCTCTGGCTCGCGGCCCGCGGGAGGACCCCGTGGCGGCTCATGCGGTTCCTCGACGACGCCAGACGCCGCGGCGTGCTGCGGCAGATGGGCGCCGTCTACCAGTTCAGGCACGCCCGGCTCCGGGACTGCCTGGGGGTTCCGCCCGAGCCCGCGTCGACGGGCGGAGCCGACCGTCAGCCGAGTTCCAGCGTGGTGACCCCGTAGACACACTGCTCCGCGACCTGTCGGATCGGCCCGGTGTACATCCGGGCCGTCTCGAAGGAAGGGGTGAGCCCGAGCGAACGCGCGAGCGCCGTGCCCGCGCGGTTGGACTCCGGTACGTCCACCGCGACCGGAGTCGCACCCGCCTCCTGCGCCAGCGCTCCGTACAGCGCTTCGGCATCGGAGGGGGAGTCGGCGAACAGCGGGCCGATACGGAGGGACGTGCGGGCCGGCCGGATCACCGCGAATCCGGTCAGCCGCCGGTCGACGACGCGGACGAACGCGCGATGGCCGTCCGTGGTCAGCCAGTTCTCCAGGAACCGGGGACGGTCGGCCGGGTAGCACGCGCTGTCGTACGCGGCGAGCACCTCGCGGTCCGACGCCACGGCGGGCCGGACCGCCTCGGCGCTGCGGACAGGCAGCGTGCCGGTGTGGCGGACGGTGCGGTGGGACGCCGTGAATCCTGACCTGCGGTAGTTGTCCTGCTGGGCCACCACACCGTCGAGACCGACGGTCCGGTCGCCCGCGTGGGCCAGCGCGGCCCGCCAGGTGGCCAGGCCGTGGCCGCGCCCCCGCATATCCGGGCGGACCAGGTAGAAGCCCAGAAAGGCGTAGCGCGCACCGTAGTTGACGACGGAGATCGCGGAGACCGGCTCCCCGCCCAGCCGGCCGATGAAGAAGCCGTCGGGGTCCTGGGCGAAGAAGCTCCGCGCGTCGCGGACTCCGGGATTCCACCCTTCGTCGTGCGCCCACTCGCTGATCGCGGACCAGTCCTCCTCGGCCGCCCGCGCGACGACGAGCCGGTCGGTGGGTGAGTGCGTCATGCGTGCTCCCGGTATGCGGCTCGTGCTCCGGCTCGTGCTCCGGCTCGGTCTGTGGGCCGTGCTGCTGCTCGTGGCTGCTGCTCGTCGTGCGGTCCCGGCCGGGATGCTACGGCAGCAGACCGGCCCGCCGCGCCGCAACGACCGCCTCCAGCCGGGTGTGCGCCCCCAGTTTGCGCATCGCGGACCGCAGATAGCCCTTCACCGTCTCGGGTTTCAGGCCCAGCCGCGCCCCGGCCGCCGCGTTCGTCGCGCCCGTGGCCACCCAGGCCAGTACGTCCACCTCGCGGGGCGCCAGCACGATCTGCCGTTCCCGCTCCGGGCTTCCGCAGACCAGCCGCCCGCACACCGCGAGGAGTTCGCCACGGAGTTCCGGATCCACGATGCGCGGGGCCAGCGCGCGCAGTTCGCTGTGCGCCTCCCGGACGTGCTCCCACGCGCCGGGTCCGGCCACCGGCTCCCGGGCCGCCGCGAGGAGACGCTGCACCTCGTCCCGTACGACCAGGGACTGCTCCACGTCGCGCGCCGCCTCGACCGCCGCGTTGTACGTACGGTCACCGAACGCCAGTGGTTCGCGCACCGCTCCGTACAGCACCCCGCGCACCTGGCGGCGCACCACCACGGGCACCGCGAGCACCGCGCGCAGCCCCTCCGCGCCCACCGCCGTGTCGTACTCGTGGCTGATGTGGAGCGACGAGTGGTAGTCGGTCACCGCGCAGGGGCGGGACAGCGCGATCGACTTGCCGCCCAGACCGTTGCCCGCGGACACCGCGAGCCCGCGCAGCGCCGGCGTCGCCGTACCGCTCAGCTCGGCGATGCGCAGCTGTCTGGTACCGGTCAGCAGGCCGCCGAAGGCGACCGGCAGCCCGGTCGCGCGACGCATCCGCAGCAGCGCCGCCCGCATCTCCACTGCCTCGACCGGCTCCGGCACGCGGAATTTCCTTTCTGGCGGGGCCCCGGGTGGCTGTATCCCCGGTGACACTCCCCTGGACCCCCGTTCGGGGGTAGTGAGACCTGAGGCACTGATTACACGATGCTGGGCAGCAGTCCCGCAACGAGGAGGACACATGGCGTCGACCAATGCGACGGAGGAGTTCCGGTCCGCACGGGATTTCCTGCTCCGGAACCGCGAGGAGTACCGCACGGCCTACGAGGGCTTCAGCTGGCCGCGGCCCGAGCATTTCAACTGGGCGCTCGAATGGTTCGACGTCATCGCACGGGACAACGACCGGACCGCGCTGCACATCGTCGAGGAGGACGGCACCGGGAGCAAGGTCTCGTTCGCCGAGATGTCCAGGCGGTCCGACCGCGCGGCGAACTGGCTGCGGGCCCGGGGCGTCCGGCCGGGCGACCGCATCCTCGTCATGCTCGGCAACCAGCAGGAACTGTGGGAGACGGCGCTGGCCGCGATGAAGCTGCGCGCCGTCGTCATCCCGGCGACCCCGCTGCTCGGGCCCGTCGATCTGCGCGACCGGATCGACCGCGGCCGGGCCCGCCATGTGCTCGTACGGTCCGAGGACACCGCCAAGTTCGCCGGTGTGGAGGGCACTTACACCCGGATCGCGGTCGGTGACGACGTCCCGGCGGGCTGGCTGTCGTACGCGGACGCCGCCGACGCCTCCGCCGACTTCGAGCCCGACGGACCCACCGGCGCCGACGATCCGCTGATGCTGTACTTCACCTCCGGGACGACCGCCCGGCCCAAACTGGTCGAGCACACCCACACGTCCTACCCGGTCGGCCACCTGGCGACGATGTACTGGATCGGTCTGCGGCCCGGCGACGTCCACCTCAACATCTCCTCGCCCGGCTGGGCCAAGCACGCCTGGTCGAACCTCTTCGCGCCGTGGAACGCCGAGGCGACGGTGTTCATCCACAACTACACCCGCTTCGACCCCACCCGGCTGATGGCCGAGATGGACCGGGTGGGGGTGACGTCCTTCTGCGCGCCGCCGACCGTCTGGCGGATGCTGATCCAGGCCGACCTCGGTCAGCTGCGGACCCCGCCGCGCGAGGTCGCAGCCGCGGGCGAGCCGCTCAACCCGGAGGTCATCGAGACGGTGCGGCGCGAGTGGGGGGTGACGATCCGCGACGGCTTCGGGCAGACCGAGACCGCCGTCCAGGTCGCCAACTCCCCCGGGCAGCTGCTCAAAGCGGGCTCCATGGGCCGTCCGACACCCGGGTACAAGGTCGAACTGCTCGACCCGGTCACCGGGGAGCCCGGGGCGAGCGAAGGGGAGATCTCGCTCGATCTCGCCGCGCGTCCGGTCGGACTGATGACGGGCTACTGGGGCGAGCCGGAGCGGACCGCCGAGGCGATGGCCGGTGGTTACTACCGCACCGGGGACATCGGCTCGCGCGACGCCGACGGCTACATCACCTACATCGGCCGGTCCGACGACGTCTTCAAGGCGTCCGACTACAAGATCTCGCCGTTCGAGCTGGAGAGCGCCCTCCTGGAGCACGAGGCCGTGGCGGAGGCCGCGGTCGTCCCGGCGCCCGATCCGCTGCGGCTCGCCGTGCCGAAGGCGTACGTCGTACTCGCCGAGGGCTGGGAGCCCGGACCCGACGTGGCGAAGCTGCTCTTCGCGCACTCACGCGCGGTGCTCGCCCCGTACAAGCGGATCCGGCGGATCGAGTTCGGCGAACTGCCCAAGACGGTCTCCGGGAAGATCCGCAGGATCGAACTGCGCGAGGCGACAGCGGCGGGCTCCCCGGCGGAGTACCTGGAAGGGGACCTGAGGTGACGCTCGCCTACGAGCACGGGACCGGCTCGACCCCGCTCCTCGGCGACACGATCGGCGGCAACCTCGACCGCACGATCGCCGCCTTTCCCGGGCGCGAGGCACTGGTCGACGTGGTGTCCGGGCGGCGCTGGACCTACCGTCAGTTCGGCGCGGCGGTGGACGAACTGGCCCGGGGACTTCTCGGTACCGGCGTCGGCAAGGGCGACCGGGTCGGCATCTGGGCGGTCAACTGCCCCGAGTGGGTGCTCGTCCAGTACGCCACCGCCCGCATCGGCGCGATCATGGTGAACATCAACCCGGCCTACCGCTCCCACGAGCTGGAGTTCGTCCTGAAGCAGGCCGGCATCACGCTGCTCGTCGCGTCGCAGCGGCACAAGGGGAGCGACTACCGGGCCCTGGTCGACGAGGTGCGCGGCAACTGCCCCGAGCTGCGGTCCGTGCACTACATCGGCGACGCCTCCTGGGGCGAACTGACCGCCGCCGCCCGGCCGGAGCCGCTCGAAGCGCAGCTCTCCGGCGTCCGGCTCTCCTGCGACGAGCCGATCAACATCCAGTACACCTCGGGCACCACCGGATTCCCGAAGGGCGCCACCCTCTCCCACCACAACATCCTCAACAACGGTTACTTCGTCGGCGAGTTGGTGGGGTACTCGGAGAAGGACCGGATCTGTCTGCCGGTCCCCTTCTACCACTGCTTGGATACGTGAACACCTATGCAATCAAGGCTCGGGGCCGCATACTTGCCAGTGTGAGCAATGGGGAAGAGCTGCCGCCCGAGCAGCTGATGGACATCTACGCCCGCAAGTCCGTCAAGATCGAGGGACGTCGTGGGGACCTGTCGCCGGCCATGCAGGAGGGTCGGGGACGCGACTGGGGGGAGTGGCAAGGGCTCACTGTACGCAGGGTGTGGGCCGACAAGCTGAGCGCGTCGAAGAACATCAAGCGCCCCGACTATGACCGGGCGCTTTTGGCGTTGGCGAATGGGGAGATCAAGACACTGTGGTGTTACAAGCTCGACCGGTTCAGTCGAAAAGGCGCTCTCGCGGTCCTGTCTGTCCTTGAGGGGCTGAACGGCGGGCGGATCATTTTCGGAGAAGACGGCCTGGACTCGTCGGACCCGAACCATCGTCGAATGATCATGTGGAAGGCCGAGGACGCCCGAGAGGAATCGGAGCGGATCTCTAAGCGCGTAACGGACACTAAAACGTCGCAGCGCGACAGGGGCGAATGGGTGTCCGGCCGAGTCCCTTACGGGCTCGTGGCCGACGAGGACCGGAAGCTGATCCCAGATACATCCAGGGCTCATCCCGAGCACCCCAACAAGGGCAGCAAGGCGACCATCGCAAAGCGTATTTTCGAACGCGCTGCGGGCGGTAAAACCCTCCGGGAAATCGCGGCCGAACTGGACAACGAGGGCATCCCGGGGCCTATGGGCGGCTTCTGGAATCCCAACACTATCTACCGACTGCTACACAATCCCGCGCTGAGCGGGTGGCAGGTGGTGAAGCTGGGCAACGGCCCGGGAACCATCTATACGGACCCCAAGGGGAAGCGAGTTCGCGCAGGTGTGTGCCTGGTATCGGATGCGGACAGGGAGCGGGCCACCCGGACAATTGCCGGGCACCAGAAGCCGGACAAGACCACGTCAGGCACGGCCCGGGGGCGGCGCCATCATCTGCTGACGGACCTGACGGAGTGCGCCACGTGCGGACGCTCCGCGCCTATGTCCAGCCGCTCCTATGCCTGCATGTCGACGCAAGGGCACAGGTGCGCAGCTCCTGCGTCGGCGTACGCTCCGCCCCTGGAACGGTTCGTCAGGGACCAGTGGCTCAACCAGCTGACCAACTCCGACCCAGAGGACCCGCTACTAGTGGTGGTGGCTCAGCGCTGGGGGGTGCTCACACAGCCCGAGGAGACGGCGGAAATCGAAGAGGCTCGTGCGTCACTGGCAGCCGCTGAGAGCCAAATGGAGCGACTCTTGAGAGACCGTCGCAAGGGGCTCTACGAAGGCCCCGCAGCACGGTTCTTCGAGCCGGCGTGGGACGACGTCAACCGGGACATGCAGGAAGCCAGGACGCTGCTCAAGGGCGTGGGAGGTGTCGCGGTAGATATCAGCTTCCTGCTTGACCACCACACCGCCATGGAGGCATGGGAGGCGGCTGACATCCCGCTACGGCGCGAGCTGCTGCGGCTGGCTATAGATCGCATCAAGATCAACAAGGTAACGACCGTCTCAAAGCGTGGCGAGTTCAACGGGTTTGATCGCGTGGACATCCGATGGGCCACTGTGAGCGAGGTCTGACAGGTAACGATCCGGTAACCACAGGAAGGCGCCAGGAGCCCGTTCCACGTCGCCCCGAGCCTCCTCCGCCCATCTCGCGGGAGCCGCCCACCTGCTGAGTTATCCACAGGCGCCTGTGGATAACTACAGACCGTGTGTGAACGGTGAGTAGTTGTACCTCTGCGTAGCTGACTAGCAGCAGTACCGTGCAGAAATGCAGAACTGGACCCTATTTTCTAAACCCCTTAGAGACTCTCTAGAGGGTTTAGAAAATAGGGTCCAGTTCTGCATTTCTGCACACGGCCCAGCGGAGGGCGGAGGCAGGCTGACGAGGAGCTGAAAAGTCGCATCTGACATTTACCCCCCTGCCGACCCATAACTGTAGTAGAGGGTTTTACGCGCACGCGCGCGAGACCCTCTCGCCGGCGTCGCTCCCTCGTGCTCCCCGTACTCTCCTCCGGGTCGAGCCAGGTTGAGCGACGCCGGCCCCTTCAACCAGTAGGGCGGGTGGACGGATTCCGGCGACTAGCGCGGAGCCTGGCCTGCCCTACTTGCAGACTTGTAGCGGCACGATATGAGCTGGGCCGCGCAGCCGGGTAGTGGATGAGCCCCGGCACACGCGTTGGGCGCTGGGACGCAACGGGGGCTGTAAACCCCTGGTCGGGGCACCGACTTGACCGGTTCGATTCCGGGACGACGCACGACGTGCACCTACGGGGCTTCCTGGGGCTACGGTGCGCTCCCCCTTGGCTAGGCCGGTTTCACACCCGGCTGTTGATGCCAAGGGTGTAAAGCCCTGGTGGACCGCTCAGCGAGAGCGACGACGGACACAGTTCGTATGCCAGCTCGCTGATGTCGCCAGGGCCATGGCTAGGTAGCTCAGCGGTAGAGCGCCGGTTTCATACGCCGGAGGGCGGTGGTTCGAATCCATCCCTTGCCACCCGCGCATCACGCGGTATGAGGCAGTACACGCGCGCCGAAGAACGCACCCGGCGGTGTAATCGCAGGTTCGAATCCTGCCGTGATGCACGACGGGATATGGCGCAGCTTGGACAGCGCATCCGCTTTGGGAGCGGAGGGCCGCAGGTTCGAATCCTGCTATCCCGACACAGACAAGCCCCGCCACGGTGACGACCACTCACCCGTGAGCGGGGCTGACTACGTCCTGGTGGATCAGGCTGAAGGCAGCGCAACCGTGAACGCCGGCCCGTCCGCCGGGCTGTTGTTGTCGTTGTAGCTGACGACGCCGTCCTTGTGCCCGACGTCAAGCACCAGCTTGCCCGTGGCCGACTGTCCGGGCTTGTACGTGGTGTCCAGGTCCGGCCCGTCTCCCACACCTTCCAGCGTGGTGCAGTCCTGAGCCGCTGTCTTGGCGTCCTCCCACTGCATCATGCCGTAGGCGGAGAACTCCGCCGGCGTTGTGCCGACGTTCGTCACGGTGAGGGTGAGGACGACGTATTGGCCCTTCTCGGGCTTGTTCGTCGTGTCGATTTCTGCGGGCGTCACGTACTTCGCGCTGACAGCAGTCACGCGCATGTGGGTCGTCGTGACGATCCGGTCTCCGTCGTCGCTCATCTGCCCCGTGACGTACTCACCGCTCTCCCCGATTTTCAGAGCCAGTGCCTTGGGGGCGGACGGGGAAGGCGCCGGAGCTTCCTCCGCGGCCTTCTTCGCGGGCGCTGGTGCAGCCGTGTGCGGAGCCTTTGCCGGGCTGTCGGAGGAGCAGCCAGCGGCGAGCGCTGACGCTGCGACAAGCGGCACTGCGGACATGGCGATACGACTGAGACGCATGGTCCCCCCAATTGAGCTGAGCGGCCTCCCCAGACCGCGAACTGACCCTGACAGTACGGCAACTGACCCTCGGAGGATGTGCGATGGCGTGGGAAGGAAGTACACGTCGAAGCCGTCTGCCGAAGGACTGGCCGCGGATCCGGCGCCGCATCATCCGCCGCGACGGTGGCCAGTGCACGGCGCTGCACAGCGACGGCCGGCGGTGCGATCTGCCGGGTACCGACGTGGACCACATCGCCCCTGGCGACGACCACAGGGATGAGAACCTGCGGCTCCTGTGCGCGTGGCATCACCGGCAGAAGAGCAGCAGTGAGGGCGGCACAGCAGCCAGCCTCACGCGCGTGAGCGTGCACCGCCCACGTCCTACGCATCCGGCACTGGAGGACTAGCCCATGAGCGGTGCTCACGTGGTTCTGGAGGAGGCTGACGACACGGGCGAGGATGGACTGAGCGTTACGCGCGTGATCGTCAATGGTGTTGATGTTGGTCGACTCGCGAAGGCTCCAAAGATCAACGTCGGAACTCAGTCTGACCGCGATCTGACGACGGTGACGATCACGCTCGTCCCGAGCCGTCTGGAGATCCGCGGCGAGCATGCTGACGGTGATCGTCGCGCACCTCGTGCCGGATTCACGGCGAAGATCGCCTGACCATGATCACCCAGGGGGTGATCCCCGATCTTGGTCTTTGAAGACCGTAAAGGTGCTGGGCGTCGCGGTCTGTACGGGTCTGGGGACCTGGAATCGGGCCGTGAAGCCGCCTGCCCTGGTAGGCCGTCAGGCGCCCGCCCGGGGCTTCCTGGGGGCACCTGGGGGTGGAGGCGGGGCCATTTACCGTTACGCGCCCCACGCCTGACGCTGCATGAGATCGCAGGTCACACACCCTTTTACCGTTACACGCCGCATGTTAGGCTGGACCCGTGAACACACGAACTTGCGAGTGGTGCCCGAAGCAGCTCGGAGCGCGACACTCGCACCGAGCCCGCTTCTGCTCCACCCGTTGCCGTGTGGCTTCACACCGCGCGGACAAGAAGCGCACGTTCCCCAACGAACTCGTCAACCGCGACAGGTGGGTACGACGAGCCGCGGACAAACGCCCGTTGACGGTGGCCGGCATGGCTGCGTCTTCGACGGACGCGCGGACGTGGGGGACCTACAGGGACGCTGCTGCCTCGTCGGCTGGCGTCGGGCTGGGCTTCGTGCTCTCCGACGTCGACGACGTGGTCTGTATCGACCTAGACCATTGCCTTGAACAGCTCACGGGACGTCTGACTCCGTGGGCCGCAGCCATCGTGCGAGACGCAGGCACCACCTACGTAGAGGTGTCTCCGTCCGGTGATGGGCTGCACATCTGGGGCCGTGCTGACGTCCGACAGGGACGCCGCATTCGACGCCCCGACGGTACGGCCGTGGAGATTTACGGGACCGGCCGCTACATCACGATGACGGGGCGCCGACATGGTTCTTCGCCGTCGATCCTCGCTGACCTTTCGGCGGTAGTGGCCAAGCTGACGGCATAGCTCCCGGTATGGGGCGCCGCCTATCGGCTCGTCCACCACGCGACGGCAGATCCGGTTGCAGTAGTCACTAGCGTGATCAGCCACGCCGGAATCCTTTGGATGGTCAGATGCAGGCCCCCGCAGCGAAGTTCGAGCTGAGGTGGCCGACGGCGCTCTTCTGCTGTTCGGCTCATGCGCCCAATTTTATTTGTTACCTGTGGGTAGGCATTTGGCTCCGCGTACCCAGTGCCAATTCTTGGGGTGAAGGGTTGCGGATAACTCGTGAATTGAGCGCATGATGGCTCAAATGAGCGCGACAATGGGGCGGACGCGGCCTCAAACTGAAGGGAGTTCATATGGCTGGACGAGGCCCCGCGCCGAAAGACCCGTCTACGCGCCGTCGGCGCAACGCCTCCGAGCCGGAGACCGTGATCGTCCCCGACGACGAACTCCGCGGTCCGGAGCTCCCGGAGGGTGTGCTCGGCGTAAACACCAAGACCGGTGAACTCACCGAGTGGCACCCCATGACGCTGCTGTGGTGGAAGACCTGGCGCGAGAGCGCGCAGGCGCAGACGTTCACTGACACCGACTGGGCGTTCTTGATCGACACTGCCCTCATGCACCACTCGATGTGGGACAAGGGGCAATGGACGCTGGCCGCCGAAGTGCGCCTGAGAGCAGCCAAGTTCGGCGCCACGCCGGAGGACAGGGCCCGGCTGAAGCTCAAGGTCGACGAGCCCGTTACACGCCCGCAGGCGCCCGTACAGCGCTCCGGAGAAGTCACCGACATCAACGCCCGCAGAGCGAGGCTGACCGGCTAACTACAGAGAGGGGGCGCCGATGCCGCACGTAACGGTTCGCGCCCCCGGACACGACCGCTCCCGCTCGCTGGGGTGGATGGCGGTCGCGTGGATGGAGTACTTCGTGGTTCACGGCCCTGGCGATGTCCAGGGCGAACCGGTGCGCCACGGGGACGAGTACACAGGCTTCGTCGTGGACTGCTACGCGGTCGACGACAGGGAGGGGCGCCTCCTCTACGACTCCGCCTTCTTCAGCCGCCCGAAGGGCTGCGACAAGTCCGGCTTGGGTGCGCGACTTGGCCTCTTCGAAGCCTTCGGCCCCTGCCGCTTCGACGGCTGGGCAGAGGGCGGAGAGGTCTACCACGACCCGTGGGGGCTTGGCTTCGAGTACGTCTACGAGGCCGGCGAGCCAATGGGTCGTCCGGTCACTGTGCCGTACCTCCGGATCATGGCCACCGAAGAGGGTCAGACCGGGAATGTGTACGACACCATTTACTTCAACCTGACCGACGAGGCGTCGCTACTCAGCCGCATTCCGAACGTGGATCCCGGGCTGACGAAAATCAACCTTCCCGACGGCGGAGAAATCACTCCGTCAACGGCCTCGTCCTCGTCGAAAGACGGCGGCAAGGAAACGTGGGTCTGCTTCGATGAAACCCACCTCTACAACACCCCTGAACTTCGCCGCATGTACGCGACGGTGACGCGAAATCTGCGTAAGCGTAAGAAGATCGCGCAGACGTGGTATCTCGAAACGACCACGATGTTTGCCCCGGGGCAAGACTCCGTTGCAGAGCGCACCTACGAAGAGGCAACAGCCATTTCGGAGGGCCGCAAGAAACGCGGGCGCGCGAGGCTGATGTACGACCACCGGTACGGCATCGTCAAGGATCTGAGAGACGAAGTCGAGCTACGGGCCGCCCTCCGTGACGCCTATGGCGACGCGATGGAGTGGATCGATGAAGACACGCTAGTTGACGACTTCTACGACCTCCGTAACGACAGCGCCGACGGCAAAAGGTACTTCCTCAACTCCCGTACCTCATCCTCTGATGCATGGATGGACCCCGACGCGTGGGCCCTATGCCGGCGCGCGGAGGAGATAGCCGCTGGCGAACTGGTCACGATGGGCTTTGACGGTTCCATCAACGACGACGCAACCGCCCTCGTCGCCTGTCGAGTGTCTGACGGCCACCTTCAGTTACTCGGCTGCTGGGAGAAGCCGGAAGGCCCGGAGGGTGAAGGTTGGCAAGTTGATCGCGAATCTGTCGACAGCGCCGTTGCCCGTGCCTTCGAGAAGTACGAGGTTTGCGGCTTCTACTGTGACCCGCCGAAGTGGCAGGACTACGTAGACAAGTGGACCGCAGAGCACGGTGAGGGCCTCCAGGTGAGCGCCACACAGGCTCGCCCACTGGAATGGTGGACGACACGCCCCACCGTCATGGAACACGCGCTAGACCGATTCGTGGAAGCCGTGGCGGACAAGGCACTCAGCTTCGCCGGCACCGACAAGGCAGAAGACGCCGAGCCTTATTCCAAGTTGGGTGTCACGCTCACTCGACACGTGCTGAACGCCAAGCGACGCCCGATGGGCCGCAATCACATCGGCATTGGCAAGGAACACCCGAAGTCGCCCAAGAAGATTGACGCCGCCATGAGCGCGACCCTCGCCTATGAGTGTCGCGCCGATGCCGTTGCAGCAGGAATCACCAAGCGCAAGAAGCGCTCGGGTCGTCTCGTAGCTTTCTAAGGAGGTCCGCAAGTGCCTGTTGACGCAACAAAGGTCGAATCTCCCGGATGGTGGCTGCAACGGCTCGGTAAGAAGATGCTCGATGAGCGTCAAGACCACCAGGACGCCGACGGCGAGATTATCCCAGGGCTCGACACCCTGACGCGCTACGCCGAAGGTAAGCCGCCGCTTCCTCACGTGCCGGGCATCGACCCGACGGAGGTCGCAGCGTGGATGAAGGACGCTCGAACCAACTGGGCTTCTCTCGTGCTGGATTCGACGACTGAGCGACTCGGAGTCGACGGCTTCCGCTTCGGCGGAACTGACGGAGCTGGAGACAGCGTCAAGGCCGACGACGACGCCAACCGCATCTGGCGTGAGAACCACATGCGCGCAGACTCCGGGCTTGTCCACTACGGCGCCATATCTCAGCGCAGAGCCTTCGTGCTCATCGAGCGTGGACCCGACGGCCGACCGGTACTGACGCACGAGACGCCCCGACAGGTAGCTGTCGAGCACGAACAGGGGAGCCGCCGAAATCTGGCCGCCGGCCTCAAGCTATGGCGCGACGACTGGACTGGCGACACTCGGGCAACGCTCTGGACGCCCACGGATATCTACGAGTTCGCGACCAAGTCGCAGGCGCCGGTATTTGCTGGGGACGCTGCGACGCTCCGCAGTTGGGATGCCATGGCGCTTCCCAACAACACCGACGGACGGGCGCCGAACTTGCTTGGTGACGTCCCGCTTGTGCCGTTCGTCAACCGTCGCAACCGGCGACCGGAGGGGTTCGCGGAGCATGAGGACGTTCTGTCGATTCAGAACCGTATCAATCTCTCGCTGATCAATCTCGTCGCCGCAATGCGCTACGGAGCATTCCGGCAAAGGTACGCCGCTGGCCTGGAGGTCGACGAGGACCCCATTACCGGGAAAGCGATCCAGCCGTTCCAGCTGGACATCCGGAAACTCTGGACGACCGATAACCCCGAAGTGCGTTTTGGGGAATTCGCGGCAACTGATTTGGCGCCGTATGTGCGCGCTGTGACTGCTGCCGTGCAGGATCTCGCCGCGATCTCCCGGACACCCCCGCACTATCTAATTGGCGCAGTGGTGAATGTGAGTGGCGACGCTCTAAAGGCCGCGGAGACTGGTTTGGTGGCGAAGGTCAAGGATCGTCAGACCGAGCTTGGTGAAGGTTGGGAAGGCGTAATGCGCCTGGCTTTCCGCGTGTTGGGTGATGAGGAAAAGGCCAACGCATACGACCTGGAAACCGTCTGGCGAGATCCTGAGTCTCGCACGGTCTCCGAACTGGCTGACGCTGCTGTGAAGAAGCAAGCGGCCGGCGTCCCGTGGCGGCAGCGCATGGAGGACATGGGATATACCCCGACGCAGATTGCCCGCATGGAGATCGACCGTGCGGCGGACGCGCTGAACGCCGACGTCGCGACGGACGCGCAGCCTACGCCGATCCCGATTCAGCGTGATTCGCGGACTGTGATCGGACGTGCTGATGTCACTGACGCCGCTTGATCGCAAGTACGGGCGGGTTATCAGCGGCATTTGGACGACTGTTCTTGGCCGCACTGCTCGCACGTGGACCGGGCTTGGCTCATACCGTGACGCCGACATCACGCGATTCCAGAAGACGGCGTTGCCGATTCTGCTTGCCGGTCAGCGAAACATCGCCTCTCTGACGGCTACGTACCTTGAGCAGCTGTACAAAGACATCTCAGACGAACGGTCTCGCGTAAATCTCGACTTCGACAAGGTGACCGGACGTGCGCTTCGCGACGTCGACCCCGAAGAGGTCTATGCGCGGCCGTTCCATGATGTCTGGTACGCGCTGTCCCAGGGTGAGCCGCTGGACGTCGCCACCGAGCGCGGAGGCAACCGCCTGGAGATCCTGGCGAAAACCGATCTGCAACTAACTCGCACGCACACGGTGCGGGAAGTGGCCGACGAACAGCCAGGCGTCGAGTACACGATTCGTGAGCTACAGGGCGAATACAACTGTGCCTTGTGTTTGATCGCGTCGACACAGCGCTACCACAAGAAAGATCTTGCCCCGATCCACCCGGGCTGCGATTGCCTGGTGAAGACCGTCAAGGCCGACTACGACCCCGGCCAGGTCATCGACGAGGAGAAGCTCGACGCGATCCATAACGCCGTGGAAGCGGCACTGGGAACCTTCGACCGCGGAGGCCGAGCAGTCGACTACCGCAAGATCATCGTTTCGCACGACCACGGGGAAATTGGCCCTGTGCTCGGGTACCGGGGGCAGCGCTTCACTGGCCCTGACGACGTCAACCTTCCGACCTGACGCCCGCCATGGGCTGACGACTCCCGACAGGGGAACACTGCATGCCTGACGAGATCACCACGCCTGCCGTCAACGAGCACGGCTACCCGGACGCCACTCCCGTAACCGAGATGGCCGCGGAGCATCAGGCGGCGTACTGGAAGTATCAGAGCCGGAAGCACGAGCAGCGCGCTTCACAGGCTCCGGATGCTGCGGAACTGGAGCAACTCCGCGCGGCTGCTGCTGAGCTGACGGCTCACAAGGCCGGACAGCTTTCCGACGCTGAGCGTCTCCAGGCTGAGAAGGCGGCAGAGACCGACAAGCGCACGGCCGCGGAACGTGAGCGGGACGAAGCGCGTGCCGAAGCTCTGCGACTGCGCGTAGCCGCTGAGAAGGCGCTGACTCCCGCGCAAGCTGACCGACTCAGGGGTAGCACTCGGGAGGAGCTGGAGGCCGACGCCGATGAGCTGCTGTCTCTGTTTCCCGCGTCGAGCATGAGCCCCGCCCCTGTCGCCCGAGCTGGCGGACCGCGTGGCGTCGACGTCGGAGCGTCTGCCAGCACTGCCAGCGGAGCCGAGAGGTACCGCGCCAAGCACGGCAAGAACTGATCACCAACTCTATGGAGGAACCATGGACCTCAGCCTCAAGACTGAGTCGTTCACGCAGGACCGTCGAGACTGGCTGGGGTCCGCCCACGGCACCGACGCCCCCGTCTCGGCAACCCTGGACGTTTCGAAGTTCACCGCCGGCACCCACTACCCGGACGGCTACATCAAGAGCGGCGTCCCGCTGGGGAAGATCACCGCGACCGGGCTCTACGGCCCCTACGACGACGCCGCGAGTGATGGTCGTCAGACCCTCGTGGGCTTCCTCTTCACCGCGCAGGACGTCAATGCGCGGCGCGTCGCTTCGACGAAGGTCGTCGGCTCGATGCTCGTCCACTGCTTCATCCGCGAGGCGAAGCTCCCCGTCGCCGTCGACGCTGCCGGGAAGATCGACGTCGCCGGCCGCATCATCTTCGTCTGAGAGGTAGTACAGAATGCAGCTCATCACCGAGTACGCGACCCCCGCGGAACTCACGGGTTACGCCCGTGAGGCACTCCGGGACAGGGAAGAGAACCAGTTCAGTCTGAACCGTTGGCTGCCGAACCACACGGTCAACGACCTTTCGTTCCGGTTCAACCGTGGTGGTGGTGGTCTCGTTGAGGCGGCTGTCTACCGCGCCTACGACGCTGAGTCGGACATCGGTAGCCGGTCTGGTGGCGCCCGCGTGAGCGGCGAACTGCCTGCCATCAGCCGGAAGATGCCGGTAGGCGAGTACGAGCAGATCCGCATGCGCAACGTCGACTCTCAGAACGCTGAGATCCGCGACGCCATGGAATCCGACGCCGTCAAGCTTGTCAGTGCCATCGCGGCCCGAACCGAGCTGGCTCGTGGCGAGGCGCTGTTCACTGGCGCTGTTCACCTGAACGAGAACAACGTTCAGGCGTCGGTCGACTTCGGCCGCAACGCCTCGCACACCGTCACTGCTACGAAGGTGTGGAGCGATCCGACCGCCAAGGCGTTTGACGACCTTCAGGCATGGCTGGAGACCTACAACGCCACCAACGGCGTGATGCCCACCACGACGCTGATGTCCCGCAAGGTCTACAACGCCATGCGGACCAACCCCCAGATGATCGCGCTTGCGTTCGCTGGGCAGAACGGTGCACCCGGCATCCTGACACGGGACATGCTGAACACCACGCTCGGGCAGTACGACATTCCGCCCGTCGAGATCTACGACGCACAAGTGTCTGTTGCTGGCGTGGCGACCCGCATCACTCCCGCGAACGGTCTGGCATTCCTTCCCGCGCAGGGTCCCAGTGCCGGTCAGACCCTGTGGGGCGTCCCGGTCGAGGCGAACGACCCGCGGTACGGCCTGGCCGGTGACGGCGCTGGGGTGGCGGTTGGCGGCTACAAGAGCGAGGACCCACAGACCGTGTGGACCCGTGCGACGGCCATCGTCCTCCCGGTCGTGGCGGCTCCTGACCTGACGTTCGCGGCCACTGTGCTCGCCTGATCACGTAAGACACTCACGGAAAGGGCCGAACTGTGGCCAAGCTACGAGCCCATGTCCATGTGAAGGACAGCGCGGGCCAGATCCACGTGTTCGGCCCTGACGACGAGGTGCCCGAGTGGGCACAGGGCGAGATCACACACCCGATGGCGTGGGAGGGTGGCGAGCTGCCTACCGTAAGGCGCCTTACGGACCCCGACCCCGCCAAGAAGGCTCCCGCGAAGCGCGCGGCTCCACGCCGGAAGGCGGTGGGCGATGGCGCTGCTGGTGCAGAGTGAGTTGGAGGCGCTGACGGGCCGCGCCTACACCGTCGATCAGTTCGCGGTCATCGACCTGATGACCACAGACACCATCGCGGGTGAAGTGGGGGGCCGACTGACAGACCCCCCGCAGCCCGGAGTGAAGACGATCGCGCTGTCGCTGGCCTCCCGAGTGCTCACCAACGCGGGGGGCGTCAGCTCCGAGCAAGCAGGCGGAATGCTGATCAGCTACTTCGCCGGACAGATCGGCAAGGCTCTGTCGGACGACGAGCGTAGACGCCTGAGACGGGCCGTAGGGCTGGCTTCTGGCGCCTCTTCGCTGAACATCGCGCCGCAGGACACTTGCGATGGCCTGGAGCGCTGGGGGGCCGTATGGGGCTGATCTCCGACCTCATGTCACAGACGTGGCAGATCGAGCGGGCCGGCGAACCTACACGGGACTCCACCGGCACCTACGTGCCCGGTCCACTGACGTACATCACGGTGACGCGCTGCGCAGTGATGAGCCCCTATGGCGTCACGGTCGGCTCGTCCTCCGAGGTGCACGACGCGTCGGACACCGTCACCACTCGGCGGGTGTTCGCCGCTCCGCTCGGCACTGACGTTCGCTCGGGCGACCGCATCACGCGCGACGGTGAGAAGTGGGACGTGATTGGTACCCCGCTCATCCTCCCGCTGACGTCACTGGCACGCGTGGAGGCGGCTCTGAAGGAGGTGACCGGCTGATGGCGTATCGATCCCGCTATACCGGTCGATACTCCGGCATCGGCAAGATGCTGACGAGGCCCTGGCTACAGGCTCCGTGCCTCGTAGCCGCCGGAAAGATCATGGCAGAGGCACAGACCGTATCCCCGACGGGAGACCCCGAAGAGGATCGGCACCCTGGGATGTACCGCGCGTCGTTCGAGGTACTGCCGATCTATAAGAACGTTCCGTTCAGGGGCAAGCCCCGGCAGCGTGGCAGCGCCAGAGTGATCAACCGTGCTCCCCATGCCTGGCGCGTGGAGCACGGAGATGGGCGTGTTCCGCGGTACGCCCCACTTCAGAAGGCGATCGACGCTGCGAAGGCGTCGCACAGTGGCTGACATCGAAGCGGTTCTAGCCCCTTGGGCGGAAGCAACCTTCGGCGCGTTCGGCTGTGCTGAAACTCCCGCCGACCTGGAGCAGCGTCTACCCGTCATCCGCGTGGAGCGGCTCGGCGGCAGCGACGACAGATTCACGCGGCGCCCGACCGTGGCGGTCGACGTGTTCGCGGCCACGGCCGACGAGGCGCGATCACTGGCCGACTGCGTAAGGGATGCGCTCGTGTTCCTCACTGGTCCCGTGAACGGCGCGGTTATCCGCTCCGTCCGCTGTGATGCCGGACCGTCCCGCCAGCCGTGGGCCAACGAGGCCATCCACCGGCGTGGCGCCACGTACACCGTGAGCCTCCGGGACGCATAGCCACCTGACCACTCATCCGCGTGAATCGAATTGCGCGGAACTTTCGCATGCCTTGGAGGCATCATGGCGGACACCCGCAATGCGGATCTGACCTTTGGCGCTACTGACTACCTCGTCAGTATGGCGCCACTCAACACCATTTCCCCCACCGGTTTCGCTGACCTTGCTGACCCGTGGCAGTGCCTTGGGTGGGTGACCACCGACGGCGGGCTTTTCAAGATTACCGAAGAGACCAAGGACATCGAGGCGGCTGGCAGCCTGGAGCCCATTCGTACTCTTCTGACGAAGAGCACGAAGAGCCTTCAGGTCACCTTCCTGGAGGGTATTAACCCTCTCGTCCGCAGCCTGTACGACAACGTTCCGGCGTCCCTGCTGAAGCCGACGACCGACATGGCGTCGTACGACCTCCCAGACCAGCCGAACGACCTCCGCTATGCATTCTGCTTCGACACCATGGACGGTGACAAGCAGATGCGCCTCTACATGCCGAACGGAAAGGTCACCGAGAGGGGCGACGAACAGCCGCAGACCGGTGACGCTATGTCCGTGGAAATGACTTTCACGTTCTACAAGGGCGCCACCGGAAACGCTGTGAAGCGCATCCTCTCGTATGGCGGCGTCGACGTCTCGGGGTTTTTCCCCACCGAGGGTGGCGGCAGCTGAGATAGCCGCCCACGCATTCCAGTGGAGCCCTGTACCGCGCGGGTCCGGGGCTCCGCTTCACCACTGAACTACCGACCCGCGCAATTGAACTCACCTGACATAGGAGACCCGCGCGCATGACTGAGAACACCGCTGCTGCTAACCAGGAGATCGAAGCGGCTGACGGCTACGGCGTCGCCAAGCTGGCCGGGCGCGACCTGCGGATTAAGGCGGTGGGCCAGTGGCGTCCGTCGTACCTCCGAGCCCTGCGGCTGGGCGACTACGACACATGGGCCGAAGGCGCGCTGCACGAGGACGACGTTCAGATTTTCATAGACACTGACGCCACGTTTGACGAGATCAACGAATTTACGTCCGCAGCCATGGAGGCATCCGGGGAGGCCCCGGGAAAGTCTGGTGGACCCTCGAAGTCCTCACGGAGCACGCGGAGGCGCTAGAGGCGGATCTAGCGTTCCGCGGTATCGACCTACTGGACGTCTACCGCGGAGGGCTGTCTATCCGTCGCCTCCGAATTCTGATCGAGCACCTCCCGCCCGAGTCAGCGACGAAGACGGAGATACGCAACGCGATACCCGAGAACGCGCTCTCAACACCCGGCAACTACCGCCCCGATCGGGCGGCTTGGAGTGGTGTGGAAATGCTCCTCGCTGGCATCAAAGACGAGATCACACTCTCGCGGTCGGTAGCCATTGCAGCAGCCGGAGGCAAACCACCCGATTTCACGCCCACTTCACGCCCCGGAATACCCCCGACGTCGAACAGCGCCCGACAGGGGCTGACCGACGAGCAGCGCCGCGCGCTTGATCCGCGGCTGAGAAACCAGCCGTAGGAGGCGTGATGCCAGATCTTGACATTGTAGGCAGTGCTGCTGTCGACGTGGTGCCCATTGTTCCGAATTTCCACACTCGCCTGAAGGCCCTTGTCCTCCCCATCGCTGACAAAGTCGGCGAAGAGGCTGGCCGGAAGATGGGCGACGCGATATCGAGAAGTATTGTCGTCGCCATCCCTGACGCCATCAACACGGGCGGGAAGGCGGGCGTTCGCGCTGCGGGCCGTCAAGGTGACGACGCCGGAGGTGCGTTCAGCCGCTCTATCCGGCGCAAGCTCGACGCCGCCTTCAAGGCCATGCCGAAGTTGAACGTCAAACTCGGAGACACGGGCGTTGACGCCGAACTGGACCGCATCCGGGCCAAGATGGAATCTCTCTCCACCAAGCGAATTGGCATCGACGTGTCCGCGGAGGCGGCTGCCGTCGAGGTCGACAAGTTGGAAGAGAAGCTGCGTGTCCTCGGGGCGGCGCACCCCAATGTTGCGGTGCGCGTTGACACTGCCGCCGCTCGTGCTGCTCTCGTGGAGATCCGCGACGAGATCGCAGCCGTAACCGCGACTCCGGGGCGCGTTCGGCTGGAGACCGACGGCACGTTCGGTGCCAAGTTGCGCGCCGTTGTCGCGGAGGCACAGGCATCCCTGCCTGAGATCAACATCGATGCGGACACAGACCCTGCACGGGCCCAAATCCAGTCCCTGCGGGCGCAGTTGGCGGCACTCTCTGATGCCCGTGTCGGGATCGACATCGACGCCGCAACGGCGTTGGCGAAGATCGACGAAATCAAGGTCAAGCTGGAGACGTTGGCCGCGCGCAGTCCGCACATTGACGTGCGCGTCGATGCCGCAGCCGCCTCCGCGCAGCTCGCTGCGTTGCACGCATTGGCCGACCGTGGCGACACGTTCAACATCAGGGCCGTTGCGGACACAGCTGGAGCTTCCTCCGCTCTGATGGCGCTCGGGATCCAGGCTGCTGCACTCGTGCTGATCCCCGCCGTACCCGCTGCGCTCGTAGGTCTGGGCTCCATCGCTGCCATGGCGACGGCAGCCGGCGCAGGTCTCGGCGCCCTGGCGCTCGCAGGCATTCCCGCGATCAAGGGCGTCACGGAAGCACTTGCAGCGAAGTCAGCCGCGGAGAAGGACGCCACCACGGCGACGTCTAACGGCGCCAAGACGATGGTTCAGGCACAACAGCGCGCGATCCAGATGGCCTCCGCGCAGCAGTCGCTTGCAGCGGCACACCGCAACGCAGCCCGGTCTATTGCCTCGTCGAACCAGGCCGTCGCCGACGCTGAGCGCTCTCTCGCGCAGGCGTCGCAGCGTGCAGCGGACCAGCGCCGCACATCGGCTGAATCCGTGGAGCGCGCGGAACGGTCCCTGTCCGACGCCCAGCGCTCCGCGAAGCAGGCGGAGGAGGCGTTGACGCAGGCCCGTGCCGACGCCGCGCAGCAGCTGAAGGACCTGAACGACCAGCTCACTGACGGCGCCCTGGACCAGCGCGACGCCACTCTGCGCGTGCAGGAGGCGCAGGCGGATCTAGCGAAGACCCTCGCAGACCCGCGCTCGTCCCGTCTTCAGATCGAGCGAGCCCAGCTGGCCGCGGACCAGGCGGTGCAGAACGCGAAGGAACAGAAGCAGTCCTACGCCGACCTCCAGAAATCTGCCGCTGCTCAGCAGAAGGCAGGCATCAGCGGGAACGCTGCGGTCAAGTCCGCCGCTCAGGGTGTCGCCGACGCTCAGCGCAACGTAGCCGACCAGACGAAGGCCGTTGCCGACGCTCAGCGGGAAGCCGCTCGCGCACAGGCCGACGCCGCCCAGACCGTCGCGGACGCTCAGCGCGGGGTGACGAAGGCGGTCCAGGCGGCTGCTGACGCTCAGGTGTCCGCGGCTGACTCCATCGCGTCGGCAGAACGGGGCGTGCAGTCGGCCCGCCTCTCGGGCATCGACACGTCGACGAAGGCGGTCACGAAGACCGACGAACTACGCAAGGCACTCGCCAAGCTGACGCCTGAGCAGCGTGACCTGTACGACTCGATCGCCGGCCCGACGGGGCTCAAGCAGGCATTCACCGACTGGTCAAAGTCCCTTCAGCCGCAGACACTTCCGCTCTTCGTGCGCGGCGTGAATGCGGCCAAGGGATCACTTCCCGGTCTGACGCCTTTGGTGGCGGCTGCGGCCGACGCTATCGGGAGCCTCTTCGACAAGGCGTCGGCGAACCTGAAGCAGCCTTTTTGGAAGAGCTTCAAGAAGGACATCGACGGATCCGCCAAGCCTGCAATCGTCGGCATCGGAACGGCGTTTGGGAACGTTCTCAAGGGTGTTGCCGGGATGATCGACGCGTTCCTTCCTCACATGGACGGAATCGTCAAGGAGTCCGACAAAGTCACCGGTCGTTTCGCGCGTTGGGGGAGCAGCCTTAAAGGCTCTCCCGCATTTGAGAAGTTCCTCGCATACGTCAAGTCGACGGCTCCAGGGCTGGCCTCGTTCCTCGGCAAGGTCCTGTCATCTGCACTGGATCTGTCGAAGGCTATTTCGCCGCTATCCGGTGCGATGTTCACAGTACTAGCACCGCTCTTCGATGCCATCTCATGGGTATCGACGAACTTCCCCGGAGCTATTCAGCTTCTGTGGGGGCTGTACGCCGCCAACAAGGCCGTGAAACTCGGAATGTTGGCACTGGCGGGGGCGTCGGCTGCCTACGAGATCGCGATGGCCGGTATGACCTTGGCGACGGCGGGATGGGGCGCAGCGGTTCAGGCAACGGGAATTGTCCCGGTCATTGAGGCTATCGTCCTGGTAATCGCGCTCCTCGTGATCGGTGTCATCTACGCTTACAAGCACTTCACTTGGTTCCGTGTAGCGGTCGACACCGCTTGGGCAGGTATCAAGGTCGCGACCATGTTCCTGTGGGACGCGGTCCTGAAGCCCACCTTCGACGCTATTTGGTGGGCGCTCCAGAAGGTTGGAGCAGCCGCAATGTGGTTGTGGAAGAACGCCATCAAGCCAGCGTTCGACTTCATCGCGCCTTACGCGAAGATGCTGTTCACGGCACTGGTGGTAGTGCTGCTCACGCCTGCGTATCTGGCGTTCAAGCTTCTCGGAGCTACGGCTTCCTGGTTGTGGAAGAACGCGATCAAACCCTCGTTCAACGCCATTGGAGCCGGGGCAACTTGGCTGTGGAAGAGCGTCATTTCCCCGGTTTTCGGCTGGATAGGAGACAAGGCAACGTGGCTGTACGACAAGGCCATCAAGCCAGCTTTCCGCAGCATCAAGGGGCAGTTCAGCGACGTCGGTACCGGGGCGAAATGGCTCTGGAGTAACGCGATCAAGCCGGTTTTTGGTTGGATTGGCGACAAGGCGAGCTGGCTTTACAACAAGGGCATTAAACCGCCGTTCGACGCTATGAAGAAGGCTGTTGCGTCGGTAGCGTCTTCCTTCGGCGTCGGACGCGACAGTATTCGCAAAGCGTGGGACGAGATCGCGGGTATCGCGAAGAAGCCCGTCAAGTTCGTCGTCGACCACGTATACAACGAGGCTATCGTCCCGCTCTGGAATAACGTAGCCAGGATCACGGGCGCCAAGAAGCTAACGGCGATGAAGGGTTACGCAACTGGCGGCGTCATTCCCGGCTACACCCCAGGTCGTGATAACCAGCTGATCGCCGTTGGCGGTGGTGAGGCCATCATGCGCCCCGAGGTGACGCGCGCAGTTGGCGCGGGACGGATTCACGCTCTCAATGCCGCAGCTCGTGGCGGAGGCGTGGCAGGCGTGCAGCGCGCAATCAGCGCCGGAACACCTGCATTCAAGGACGGTGGCATCGTCGGCTGGTTCAAGGACAAGGGTAAGGCTGTCGGAGACTTCGTTTCCGGAGCTGCTGACTCGCTGAACCCTACGAGATTGTTCAGCCAGGCGAGTAATGCCGTCAGTAACATGATGGACCCGATCCGAAAAAACCCGTGGTCAAAGGAAATCGCCAAGCTACCCATGCGGATGCTGAGTGGTCTGAAAGATCAGGCACTTGGCTGGCTATCGGGTGGCGGGGGCGACGGAGGTGCGAACGTCGCGCGCGGTCTCGCGTGGGCCAAGACGCAGAACGGCAAGCCTTATCAGTGGGGTGGGAACGGTAACCCCTCGTGGGACTGCTCCGGCTTCATGTCCGCCATTGAGTCCGTCATCCGCGGCCAGGCCCCGCACCGACGGTGGGCAACCGGTGCATTCTCCGGTGACCGTGCCCCCGCGGGCTGGGTGCACAACTTGGCGGCACCGTTCCAGATCGGTGTCACCAACAAGGGCGTCGGCCACACGGCCGGCACGCTCGCGGGCGTCAACGTCGAGTCCCGTGCAGGCGGCATCCACGTCGGCAAGTCCGCACGTGGCGCGCATGACAGCTATTTCGACGGCGTGTACGGCTTCAGGCCGTCGATTGGGTCCGCGGGCAGCGCAACGGCCACCGGTCCCGCTCAGACCGCAGCTCGGCAGATGCTCGGCGAGTTCGGATGGGGCGACTCCCAGTGGGCCCCACTCAAGGCTCTGTGGCAGCACGAGTCGGGATGGCGTGTCAACGCCCAGAACCCGAATAGCCCAGCCTACGGCATCCCGCAGGCGCTCCCCGGAAGCAAGATGGCATCGGTCGGATCCGACTGGCGCACCAACCCGCTCACTCAGATCAAGTGGGGGCTTGGGTACATCAAGGGCCGACCCGACTACGGCTCTCCTGCCGAAGCCTGGTCGAAGTGGCAAGCAAGATCGCCGCACTGGTACGACAACGGTGGCTATCTTCAGCCCGGCCTCAACCTCGTCGCCAACGGCACGGGGCAGCCGGAGCCGGTATTCACCTCCGGCCAGTGGGACGACATCCGATCGTCTAAGGCGGGCTCGGCGGCTACCCAGTCGCTGAACGCCGTGGTCCACGTCTACGTGGGCGACCGTGAGATCACCGACATCGTCGACACCCGCATTGAGATGGCCGACGCGTCAGCAGCATCCGACCTCAACACCGGAAGGTGGATCTAACCATGCCCGACGGCTCCCCGCTCGACCCCGCACCCGACGAGGGCGGGGAGACACCGGTCTACACGGCTCCTGCGGAGGAGCCGCCCCCGAATCCGGACTCTCAGCCCTCCCGGGGTGAGCCCGGAGCAACAGGCGGAGGTACCGGATGAGCGTCGCCGTCAACCTCCTGTCCGCCAACGTCTCCGGAATGGAGACGGACGCCAACGGGTGGACCGCAGGGACCAACACCACGCGGACCCGGTCAACGACTCGCTGGTACGCCGGCGCCGCATCCCTCCTTCTGACAGCTACGGCCGCAGGCTCCGTGACGGCTACCACCACAGCACGGGTGGCGGTCACGGGCAGCACGGTCTACATGGCGTACGCATATTTCCAGGGTGCGCCTGCGTTGGCCGGTCAGACGTCACAGGTACGGATCGACTTCTACGCCGGCGCCACGGGAGGCACGGCGCTGGCGTCCGCCACCAGTGCGGCGGCACCTATGCCGGTCTCGTCCGCGTGGCAGACTCCATGCCCAATTGTCATGGCGACCTCACCAAGCAACGCGCTGTATGCCTCCATCACGGTGACGGCGTCCGGTGTCGGAGCGGGCAGCAGTACCGCCGTCGATGTGGTCTCGTTCGGGATCCCCTACGTCATCACGAACAACCTGATCGACTACAACACCCAGGGCTGTGAGGTGGACACGTCCGGGTGGAGGGCACAGACCAACTGCATCGTCGGCCGTACTTCGGCACTGAGTTACGAGGGCTGGTGGTCCCAGACCATCACGGCCGTTGCGGCGGGCAACACGGAGTCCCGCACCGTGTCCACGTGGCCTGTGACGGAAGGCACCGAATACACCGCTTTCGCGTGGGTGCAGGCGCCCGCAGCCTCGATGGAGTTCCGTACACAGATCCTGTGGTACGACGCATCTGGCGCTGGCATTGGGTCGCGTAGCACCTACTCGTGGTACCCCGCAGCAACAACATGGACGAGATGTGCCGTCATTGCGACCGCCCCCGCTGGGGCAGTTTCGGCACGCGTCGCGCTCAGCCCGCAGGCGACGGCCGCAGGGCAGACATGGACGGTCGACCAGGTCGGCTTCACCGTCGCGCCTGTCACGGCGGGCAACCTGCTGACCTTCCGAGATCAGTCATTCGAGACCGACGTCTCTGGCTGGACGGCTACCGCTGGTTGCTCGATCACCCGCTCCACGGCTCAGCAGTGGGATGGCCAGGGATCCATGCGGATCACGGGCACCGGCACGGGCGACGCAGTAGTGATGCTGGCGTCCCCACTCCCCGTAACGGCCCGTCAGGCGTACCGGATTTCCCCGCACGTCTATCATGCGTCAACGACCCCCGCGATGGTCGTCGATATGTCGTTCACCTGGCTGGACGCTGACGGATCCATCGTCAGCGCGAGCTACTACCGCTGGAACACTGCGACGGCAGCCGGTTGGTACTCCTTAACAGGCAGCGCCGTAGCACCTGCCGGTGCGGTCACGATGCAGGTCGGGCTGCGAGTCCTCGGGATGTCGGCTGGCGCCACAGCCTACGTCGACGCCATCACGGTGACAGCCGGAGGCGTAGGTGTCACCGCGGACCTGATCCCGGGCGCATACGGTGCACGCATCACGATGCAGGGCCTGACCACGGACGGATTCACGTACTGGGGCCTATACCGCATGGCGCCTGACGGGACCATGGTGGCAGTCCGCGGGCCGTCAGGCGATCTCATTCAGACGCCTATCACGGGTGACCTGGCGGTGGCGGAGGACTACGAGGCTCCGCTAGGTGTGGAACTCGTCTACTACCTATGGCTGTACACACGGCCTACGGTACGCACATATGCGTCAGCACCGATCACGCTGCCCGCCCCGACGTCGACGAACATCATCATCAGGGATCCCGGACTGCCAGCCCGGTGGACTACGGCGGTGGTCGAGAGCGGCGGCATGCCGGACTGGACGCGCTCCGCACGCCAAGGCGTCAATCAGGTCCGTGGCCGTGCCCGCCCCATTGTCATTTCAGACGTGCGCGCGTCGCGTACAGGAACACTGACTCTGGTGACGGAGACACGTGACGAGGTGAACACCCTGTGGTGGTTGCTCGACACCGGAAACACCCTGCTACTCCAGTGGCCGACGGCGTGGGGCGAGGCTGACGTCTACGTGCAGGTGGGAGACGTCGCCGAAACGCACGTTGCTGACTATGCGCCGTACCAGGACCGCACATGGAGCATCCCCCTGACGGAGGTGGACCGTCCGTCAGGTGGCATCACTGGCAGCAGCAACCGCACATGGGACACCGTCAGCACCGAACGTAGCGACTGGTTGGGCGTACTGACCGGAGCACAAAACTGGCTGGACGTCTATACCGGGGTGGTGAACAGCTGATGCAGGAAATTTCAGCAGCCTTCCGCCAGGCACTCACGAGTTCGCACAGCATCGTCGTGCGGGTCGACGCGTATTATGCCGGCGCACTCGTGCTGGCGGACCTACCGATCTCCGACGGGTCCGTCACGGTGGACCGCGGATCGAAAACCCGCCGCTCCCTCTCGCTCACCATCGCGGACGTCGCGCTCCTCCCATGGGACGCAATGGATCCTCTCGCCGTGTACGGGCAACAGCTCGTAGTACGGCGGGGGATCCGGTTCGCCAACGGCACCGTGGAAATGCTCGAACTCGGCACGTTCCGTATCGACGAGCCGTCGGGTGACGTGCATTTCGGCCCGGTGACTCTGACGGGGAAGAGTCGCGAACAGTCAATCATCGACGACAAGTTCATTGCCCCGACGACAACACGCGGACAGGGAACATGTGTTGAGGCAATGGCATTTCTTATCCACCAGACGCAGCCGACAGCATCGGTAATAAATCTGACGCACGACCAGCGGAATCCCACGTGCGCCGTTGCGACATGGGACGCAAATTCTGACCGGTGGGATGCGGTAACTCAGATCGCAACCGCGATGAATGCGGAGATCTACGTCGATCACCTGGACCGCTTCGTCATCCGCGATATCCCCAACGTGTTTACCGATCCGGTTGCATGGGAGATCGCGGAGGGGGAGGGGGGAACGCTGATGTCCGCCTCGCGTTCAATGTCGCGCACGGCAGTTTGTAATGCCGTTGTGGTGTCGGGTGAAAACTCGGCTGCGGGAACGGCTCCGGTTAGCGCCGTTGCCTACGACAACAGCCCCAACAGCCCGACCCGGTGGAGCGGTCCCTACGGTCACGCGCCGAAAACGTATAGCTCTGCGCTGATCACGTCGACGGGGCAGGCGCAGATAGCGGCAAATGCAATGCTCGCCGACGCTACGGCGCCAAATGTGCAGACGTCGATAGCGACCGTTCCGAATCCAGCGCTGGAGGCGGGTGATTGCCTCCGACTCGTGTACGGGGGACGGAAAGAGCTGGCTCTCGCGCAGACATTCACGGTCCCCCTGACGGCGGAAGGTGACTTCCCCCTGACGCTCCGCGGGAACAAGGAGGAGCAAGACGTATGACCCACCTGACACCTGGTGCTGTACGGCGCTCAGAGGCGGTACAGCGGGCTGCTTCACGTGCGGTGACACAGGAGGCCGCAGCCTGGTTTCTGGCCTCTGTAGCGGCCACACACACGGACGGCACTGTGGACATTGCGACGGCTCTCGGGCCAGTGGCGAGCGTGCGCCGGCTGAAGAGCTACACGAGCCCGGTCGTGAATGACGTCGTCATGGTGACGCGCAATGCAGACGGCAATTGGCTCGTCATCGGTGCGCTCGCTACCTCCTGACGTCCAATTGACTTGAGAGACGGAGAGGAATCCCCTTGCCGAAGAATGACAACTATCTACAGAACGTCCCATACCCCGTTCTGTCCGACGCGCCGAACATCGAGACTGCCACCAGCGGCATCGTAAACAGCGTCGTTCCACTGACGAACATGACGTTCTCCAACTCCAACGCCCGAGCGGCTGCTGTTCCACGGCCCGTTGACGGAATGGAAACGTACCTTGTCGCCGAACAACGCAAAGAGGTCTACGTAAACGGCACTTGGCAGGAGGTAATCCGAGGAACGCTGGGATGGGCAAACGTGGCGCTTCCGTCTGGTTATCGCGCCTATGTCGGTTCCACAATCGGCCCGCGTGTTCGGCGAGTTGGACCCATCGTTTATCTGGAAGGGCGACTGGAGAAAACAAGCGGCAGCATAGCGGCGGCTGACAGCCTCACGATTGGGACTGTGCCGACCGCGTATCGGCCTGTTGGACACTACGCGGAGGGCTTTGTCACGTCGTCGAATGCGGGCGCCGGAACCCCGCTGGGACGCATTGAGGTGTGGCACACCGACGGCACTATCCGCCTGTGGACCGATAGGGCGACGCCGTGGGTCGGTTTCAGCGCCTGGTGGTTCGTCACCTGATAGACCCGCTCCCCATCACCGCAATCCGCCTCGCAGCGTCGGGGCTTTTCCTATGCCTTGGAGGCAGACAAATGACCGTTCACGGCCAGGACTGGGCGTCCTACCAGAGCAACACCCCTAGCACCAGCGGGCTCGACTTCGCGTTCATCAAGGCGACGGAGGGCACCAGCTACGTCAACCCGCGCATGGTGAGCCAGGCCGCGCACGCCCGCGCTGCGGGACTCGTGGTCGGCTTCTACCACTTCATCAAGCCAGGCAACATCAAGGGCCAGGCGAGCTACTTCGTGACCAAGGCGGTCAGCCAGGAGGGCGACCCGCTGTTCCTGGACTGGGAGACCAACGGGGTCAGCTCTGCCGACAAGGACACGTTCATCCGCGAGGTTCAGCGGCTCCGGCCAGCCCACCGCGTGGGGCTGTACTGCAACCAGGACTATTGGCTGCGCAAGGACACTTCTGGCTTCGCTGGTGACGCGCTCTGGATCGCGGACTACGTCACCGCCGGCAAGCCCCGCATCAAGTCGACGTGGACCTTCCATCAGTACACGAGCACCCCCGTGGACACCAACGTGGGGAACTTCGCCAACAAGGCGGCGCTCACGGCGTGGGCGACGAAGAGCACGGTGCCGAAGCCGCCTGCCAAGCCTGCTGCGCTCCCGAACGTCTCGCTCGCGGCCGTCGTCTACGGTGCCACACACAACGTGCAGGACGAGAAGAAGCACCCGGGCGGGGCCGCCTCCATCAAGCACGCTCAGGACGCGCTGATTGCCCGCGGACGCATCAAGAAGAGTCAGCTGTCCTATGGCATCTTCGACGTCCCCACCAAGACCGCCTATGCCGCTGAGCAGCGCGCGCAGGGCTACAAGGGCAAGGACGCTGACGGCGTTCCCGGCAAGGCGTCGCTGACCAAGCTCGGGTCCGGCCGCTTCAAGGTCGTGTCTTGAGCCCTGAAGTCCTCATTGCGGTGGTCACGGCAGCGTCAGTCATTGGCGCTGCCGTGATCGGGGCTGTTCCCGCGCTCCTCGCCTTCGCACGCCGCGCACGTGGCGCTGTGGAGGCGGAGGGAACAGCCACCCGCGATGCCTTGGACACACTGGGAGCCGCACTACACGCCCGCATCGAGGACGTGCGCACCGATGTGGATGGCGTCCGGGAGGGCGTGACACATGTCAGGGAATGGCAGGCGGCTCACGATGCCGAACACCTGCTTATTGGACGCCCGAGCAGAGGAGACACCGCATGACCATGCCCGCGGGCATTGCAACCGTGACCCTGACGGGGCGGTACATACACCCCGACGGCGCCCCGATGAAGGGCACCGTCACCATTACGTCGCCGGCACTGCTGACGCTCCCCGACGCCGACGTGTTCGCTCAGGGTTCCGCCACTGCCACGTTGGACACGACCGGGGCGTTCTCCGTGGTCTTGGTGGCCACCGACAACGCGGACGCACAGCCGTCGAACTGGCGCTACCAGGTGACGGAGAAGCTGACCGATGTACCGTCGCGCACGTACTACGTCGACCTCCCGCAGGCCACGCCAATGGTGAACCTGGCGGACATTGTTCCTGGGGATCCCGCGGCCGGTAACTACGTCCTGGTGGTCGGTCCCGCTGGGCCAGCGGGAAAGACGGTCCTGAGCGGCACTGGCACCCCGACGTCGACCGACGGTACGAACGGCGACTTCTGGATAGACACGTCTGTGTGGGCGATCTTCGGCCCGAAATCCGGCGGCGTCTGGCCCGCTGGACACTCACTTGGTGGCGGAGGCGGATCCCTGATCCAGTCCGTCAACGGGCAGACAGGTGTAGTGACGCTGGACGCCGAGGACGTTAGCGCTGACGCGGTCGGAGCAGCTGCAACCGCTCTGGGCGTCGCCACCACGTACACCGACAACGCAGTTGCCGCAGAGGTAACCGCACGGGGGACCGCCATCGCGGCGGAAGCTGCGCGCGCGGAAGCGGCGTACGCCCCGCTGGGATCCGGGCTGTCCAAAACGGGCAACCTGGTGGACGTCCCGGACAAGGCGACGGCCCGCACGAACCTGGGGCTGTCGACGTCGGCCACGAAGCCCACAGGAGCAACGTCAGGCACTCTCGCTGCTGGAGATGATGCCCGTATCGTGGGCGCGCTCTCCCGTTCGGAACTCCGGCGCAGGGACCTCCCTGACCCCATGGTTGTGAACGGGCTGTATGCAGGCGCCGTCACACAGACGCTGGCTCAGACGACTGCCCCGACCAGTGGCTATCTCAAGTACGCACCGCCCGGTGTGGCCTTGGCGGGCTCTGACGTGACCGGGACCTACACCTACGCCGGCGCAACGAACTTCATCATCGGCACCGTTGCGCCTGACCCGAGTTACGTTCTCCCGACGTCGCGCTTTCCGGGGACCTATGCCTCTGGGCAAGGGGCCTGGAGCGTCGAGTTCGGAACTGACGCGCAGGTGTTCCAGACGCGTTTCAAGTACATGAGTGCCAGGAGCGCTTACAGGCTGTCCATCGACGGCCGCAAGGTCACTGACGTACCCGTTACGTTCGGCTCCATGACCGGCGTCGGGGCCATCGGTGGCGGTCACATGCTGACGGTAGACATGGGCTCTGCTGCTCCTCGTCGTATACGGCTGGACGTCTACAACGTTCCGTGGGGCGGCGTCTACCTCCCACCTACGGCCGTCCAGTGGGCACCGTCTCTAGTCGGGCAGCGGTTCATGTACTTCGGAGACTCCATCGGAGATGGCTCCGACCAGAACGCGGGTGCAGGCATAGGCACCTGGGTTGACCGCTACGCGCGTCGGATGGGCTACACCGATGTGTGGCGGCAGGGTCGTGGCGGCACGGGCTACGTGACCCCGGGTGGCTTCGCAACTCTGCCGTCCCGCGTGGCTGCTGACGTCATCCCCTACGCGCCGGATGAGATCCTCATTGCGGCGGGGTACAACGACACGGGCGCTGTGCAGTCGGACATTGCGACGGCCGCTGACGGCATGTTCGCAGCCATCAAGGCGGGACTGCCGAACTGCCGCGTGATCGTGATTGGTTGCTGGAGCCCGCTCGGTACGCCGGCAGGGTCGCAGGTGGCGACGGACGAGACGATCCGACTTCGCGCCGCAGCAGCAGGGTTCCCGTTCATCAGCACGCAGACCGGCACCGTCTACGACCGCACGGGCGCGCTCGTCGCATCACAGGGCCAGTGGATCACAGGGTCGGGCAACATATCCGCGCCGTCCGGGGCTGGCAATGCTGACCTTTACGTCGGTGCCGACGGCGTGCACCAGACGGACGCAGGGGCGGCCTACTACTCCTCCAGGGTCTACGCCGCTCGGGTCGCGCTGATGGCTCAGTAAACGTCGCATCTGACATCTGCCTCCGACCGACCCATAACCCCACTGTCAAAGTCATCAACAGTGAGGGGTCGGCCATGGGGAACATCGGCATCATCGGCAGGGCACGCGTTGGCAAGGACACCGCCGGCCAGTGGCTGATCGACAACCGCGGGTATCGACGCGTGTCCTTCGCGGACCCGCTGAAGGAAGCGGCGTTGAAGCTGGATCCGATCGTCTGGACGTCGTCCTCCGGGCTCGACGTCGAGCGAATGCGGGAGACTGTGGCGCGCGACGGGTGGGAGCTGGCCAAGGAGGAGCCGGAGGTCCGCCGCATCCTTCAGGAACTGGGCTCCTCCATCCGCGCCATCGACCCGGACTTCTGGCTCCGGACGGCTCTGGCAAAGGTGACGGCCGCGAACGAGGACGGCGTACCAGTCGTCATCACGGACGTCAGGTACCCCAATGAGGCGGCATCGCTGAAGGCCGCTGGCTTCCATCTCGTCTACATCGAGCGACCTGACGTCCCGAAGCTGGACCACGAGTCGGAGGGCGCTCTGACGGCGGAGGATGCGCATTTCACCATCTGGAACGACATGTCACTGGCCGACTTCCACACCGACGTGGAGAACGTCGCAAACACCGTCTACGCGCGGGAGTCCCGCAAGCACTACGCCCGATCCCTCTCATAACGAAAGGCACTCATGAAGATAGTCACCAAGCTGAAGAATCTGGTCAACCATCTGTCGCTGAAGGCGTTCATCGCCCTCCAGGTCTACGCCAAGGCGGAGCCGGTCCGCTCCAGGTCCGCCCTCGTCTCCGTCATCCTCGCGGCTGGCGTGCTCGTCCCCGCCCTGGCTGACGAGCACCTGGCGGAGTCCATCGCCGGCGTGGTTGCCGTGGCGCTCCCGCTGCTGGCGGGGGAGTCGGCCAGGAAGCGCGTCCAGCCCGTCAAGTAACCCATCAGCCCCCGGTCTCTTCGGAGCCGGGGGCTTTTGTGTTTCGAATGTGTAAACCTTTGGCCCAAGCTCCACGGCTCTGGCATCTCCGCAACTTCTGCCCCGCCCTCCCTGACCTGGGACGGCGGGGCTTTTTGCGTTATGGCGGTCTACGGCCGGAACCGTAAGGCACCTTACGGTCGTGTTGTGGCGACTGCCATACGTCGGTATTCTCCCGATCATGCCGACCTCACCAGGCCCCCTTCTGTCCGCCCTTGACGACCTATGGGCAGACGTGCGTCGAGACGTACCCGAGCTGCCTGACGTCCACATCACGCTAGCCCCGACGCCCCTTACGTCATCGCACGGCCCGGAGCGTTGGACGTGGGAAGGGGAGGGCGTAGCTGCCGGTCTCGTGGTCAATGCGGAGCTGATGACGCTCGGGCCTGATGCTGTCCTCACGTGGGTACTCCATGACGCCGCGCACCTTCTCTCCTGGATCCGCGGAGACAAGGACACGACGATGAGAGGCGCGTACCACAACCAAACGTTTCTCACGACGGCCGAAGAGACCGGGCTGACGTGGCCAGCGGACGCCGAGCGGTCTCCTGGGCGCGGGTTCCACAATCCGCGGATGTCCGACGAGGCCACCGCCAGGTACGCCGGCCACCTGAAGTCCCTGGCCACCGCCATCCCCCTGGTACTTCCGCATCTGACAACCCCGGAAACGAAGACAGCGAGCCGTGTGCACGCTTTGACGATGGTCTGCGGGGGCTGCACCCCGCCCCGGAAAATGCGCATGTACCCGACGATCGCGGGGCTCGGTCCTGTCATCTGTGGCGTATGCGGAACGGAGTTCACGGCCACGTGACGAAGAGGAGCCACTCTGGCTCAGGTATGGTCTAGCCCATCGAAGGCACTTGCGCTAGTGTGCCGAGACCGACCCCACCGAGAGGCCCCACGATGAGCCGCAAAGATGTTGACATCCGGCCCGAGATGGGGCTACCTGACGTCGACGTGGACAGCCTGCCGTCGATCCAGCTGGAAGAGCTGGCGGGGGAGTCGGAAGCAGAGTTGGTAGCGCGTGGCGTTGCGTACGTCAGGGAATTTGAGGACATCCGGAACAAACCCACCATCCTTCTCCGGAACATTGCTGCCGTTACGGTCGCCCTGCGCCTGAAGTACGACGACCCCGGGGGTAAGAGCTACGGCTACCGCCAAGCGGTGGCGGGGATGTACCGCACTGCGGGGATCCCGGCGGACTCCGAGTCGGGCACGCCGGCTGCCGTCAGGTGGCACGCGGGCAACCTTCTCCGTAAGACCCTGACGACTCGGGAGCTGCGTGCGACTGGGCTACTGGAGACGTCTCCCAGCGAGCGGGAGTCGGACAGGCGCGCACTCAATGGCGCCATCATCAAGTCGAGCCGTGCCAGCGACGAGGTGGCGACGTCTACCCCTCGTGTGTCGAAGGGCAAGGGGAAGTCGACGCAGTCCGCAGAGGTGGTGCCCGAGCAGCGTGGCCACCCGGTCAAAGCCACAGCGGACCATCTCCGCCTCGCTCGCACGGTGGGGACCGTTCTGGGGCAACTCGACACAGACGTCATCGATCGTCACATGACGGATGGGCAGCGGGCAGCGCTCGATGCAGAACTGGCCGACATGCAGGCGAAGCTGACCAAGCTGCGTCGTCACAGCCGTAAGCGCAGGTCGAAGGACTGACCACCTCCTGACGTCAGCGTGCGACCTCCTCCGCCCTGTGCAGAAATGCAGAACTGGACCCCTTTTTCTAAACCCCTTAGAGACTCTCTAGAGGGTTTAGAAAAAGGGGTCCAGTTCTGCATTTCTGCACGCACGGCTGTCCGGGGGAGGGCGGCAGAAGATCTTCAAAATCCCATCTGACATCCACCTCGCTCCGACCCATAACCCCTATGTAAGGGAAGCGCGGCAACGAGGTGGAGACAGCATGGGTGACGGGGTACAGACGCTGAAGCGTGGCGGGTCGAGGTTCTACATCGACCCGAACGACGCACACATCAAGGTCCCGGGCGTGACGAGTGTTTGCGGGATGGCGCCAAAGGACTTCCTGACGTACTGGAACGCGAAGCTGGTCGCTGAGACGGCCGTAGAGCACCGGGACACGGTCCTGAAGCTGGCGGAGCGGGATCCTGCGGGAGCCGTTGACTATCTGAAGGGCGCACCGCGCCGCTACACGAAGGCTGCGAGTGACCTGGGGTCGGCGGCTCACGACATGTTCGAGCGTCAGGCCCGGGGCGACGTCATCAACCCGCGGCACGTACACGCGGACATCAAGCCGCACGTCCAATGGTTCGACGAGTTCCTCCAGGAGGTTCAGCCTGAGTTCCTCCACCTGGAGGAGACGGTCTGGAGCGACGATCACCAGTACGCCGGATCGTTCGACGCCATCGCCAAGGTAGATGGTGAGGTCGTGATCATCGACTGGAAGACGTCGAAGGCCGTCTACGACTCGGTGGCCCTCCAGCTGAGCGCCTATCGCTACGCCAATCGGATCGTGCTGGCGGAGACCGGGGGATCCGTCGACGTCCCCGCCCTGGCCGGCGGCGCAGTCCTTCATGTCCGCCCGGAGGGCTGGCAGTTCGTCCCGGTCGAGTGCGGGCCGGAGGTGTTCCGTGCGTTCCTTGCGCTACGCGAAGTCTTCGACTGGGAGCGCGAAGGAAAGAAGCACGTTGTAGGCCGGGCTATCGCCAAGGGTGGCGAGGCGCAGACTGGGACTCAGAGGCGGGCGGCATGAGACTGACAGAACTCACCCAAGCGTTCAGCGAAGCTGAGGCCGCTCATCCTGAACACCGCTATCTGCTCGGCAAGTTGCAGCGTGCAGCTCTGGACGTCGCGTTCGCCGAGAAGGCCCGTGGAGGCGAAGCCCGCCAGGTCGTCACTGACGTTGCCCGGATCCTCGGGACCGACATCAACAGCGGCCCGGGGCACCGTTGGGACGCCGACCATATGCGGCGGGTGGTGTCCGCAGCGGAGGAGCTGAAGGGGAGAGCAGCCGCAGCCAACGAGTGGAAGGCCCTGGCGGAGAAGCACGACGGGTCGAACGGCCCACTCCGCGCCGACCTCCGCCGAACCTCCAGCGAGCTGAGCTACGCCCAGAGCGATTTGCGCTCAGCGCAGGCCGCAGCGGTCCGCCTTCGTGAAGCACTGGAGGCGCGCGTCGATGACTCCGACGTCGACGAACTGAAGGCCACCATCGTCAGCCAGGCGCGGGAGATCGCGCGACTGAAGGGGGAGAGCGCATGAACGATGAGCGTTGCGGCGCGTGGCGCGGATGCACGCTACCTGCCGCGCACAACATGGGCCGCGCGGACATCCCGGAGAATCATCAGCCGCCCACCGTGGCAACGGTGATCCTTTTCAAGCCCAGCGGGAAGTATTACACAACGGATGAGTGGCGGATCCCCGCTGACGCCATCGGCCCGTTCGACATGAAGGACAGCCCCGACTTTCGCCGCATCAGTGGGGGGGCGGTGCTCGTCGAGACGCAGGAGCCGTGGGGTTACCCCCAGCTGTTTCCGGGCGACAGCGCCTGAGTCACAAGTAGCGCGAGTCACACACGGGGGCGTCCACACCGGGCGCCCCCGCTTCGGCATGCGACGAGGAGAGAAGCATGGGATACGGCGACGATGACGTCTACTGCTCACCGGAGAAGTTCGGACTGACGTCCGTGGGTGAACTGTCCGCGGATCTGTACTACGAGTTCAGCGTCCTGGCGGTGTGGCAGCGAGCGGAGGACGGCGTCCTGTTCTGGGCGACCGACTCCGGGTGCTCCTGCCCGTCCCCCTTCGAGAACCACGGGTCGGTTAACGACCTCCAGCGCATCGACGACGTCACGGCGTTCGTTCGCGAGGTGCGCTCGTGGGCGACCGGTGAAGAGATCCAGCGCGACGACGTGGAGCGGCTCGTCCGCAAGGTCCGCCGGCTGGCGAAGAAGATCGTGGAGACCGCAGCATGAGTGACACGGCACCTACATCAGGCACTGACGTACTCAGCAGCTGTGTCATAGCGCTGGTAACCCTGGCGATCAAGTCGTGGTTCCTCATGCTCCTACTCGGCGCGCTGCACGGGATGTACGCGTCCGTGCCGGCGGTGGGCTACGGCACGGCAGTGCTGCTGGTCGGTGGTCTGGCCATGGTCACTACGACGATTCGACGGGTGGTTTTCAGATGAGCGACGAGCGTTCTCCCGACTACTGCCACACCCACGGCTGCATGAGCGGTCAGTGTCCCGGACCGCACTAGAACCGTAAGGCGCCTTACGGACCACCTCTGCCCCCGGCTGCTTCGGCACCGGGGGCTTTGGCGTGCAACCACACAGCAGAGGAGAGCTGACCATGAAGCACTCATCCACAACCATCCACACCGCCGACGGCTCGTCGGTGACCGTTCGCCAGCGTGGGATCGCATACGACCTGGAGACCCGCAACGCGCTAGGGGAGACGATCAGCACGGTGCAGATGTCCCGCCGCGACTTCGTCGCGCTGCTGGCGGAGATGGACGAGGTGGCAGCGTGAGCGCGCTGGAGCACATCACGACCTACATCCTGGCCCACTACGCCGACGACAACCCGGCATACGTGCGGCGCATCATGCCGCAGTTGGAAGCGGAGGCGCAGGAGCTGTACGACGTCGTTGCGCGGGAGTTGGCAGAGAAGGTACGCGCCCACACAGCCGCCGGGTACCCGCAGGTCTCGGCGCACATGAGCTACGACTACGCCGCCGGCTGGCGTCACGGCCGGGAGACAGCAGCGCGAGAGGCGGAGGGGCAGTGAGCGACGACAGGCGAGAGCGATACGCAGCCGTGCAGGCCGCGGACGATGCCAGACGAGCGCGCTACGCGTGTGCAGCACGTTCGGCGCTCGAAGCGTTCATCAAGCACCCATACAGCGCGGGCACAGTGACTGATATCGCCAACGCCGTGGTGCCCGTAGCTGATGAGGAGATCCAGCGCTCTCACGACCAGTTGTTCAGCCGGTACGCGGCGAAGATCCTCATCGTGGAGCAGGCGCACGACGAGGCTGTGCGGGAGGTCAACAGGCTCCGAACCACCATCCGACGCGCAACGGACGTGCTCACCGAGTGGTACGGGACGTCAGACGCGGATGCGCTGTGGTCGGCAATCAGCGAGGCACTGGGGGAGACAGCATGACCGATGACAGGCGAGAGCGATACGCAGCAGCAATCCTTGATGCACTTGCCCAGGACACATCGCGCGGCCCTAACTGGGGTGAAGCTGCTGACGCTGCCATGGCCGTAGCTGATGAGGAGCTAGCGTCACAGAAGCACTCCATGGGGGAAGAGTGGGCCAAGGCGTACGCAGAGGCCGCTAGCTTGAGCACCGAACTGGCGGAGGTTCGCGGCCTCTACTACGACGTGGTACAGGACCGGAACGCGTACTACACGCAGGCGCGGAACTTTCGTGCCGACAACGCCCGTCTTGCTGAGGAGAACGCCCGTCTCCGCGCTGAGCTGTCTCAGGTATCCGCCGACGCGCTGTCCACGGAGACTCAGGCCGCTGAGCTGTCCGCCACCATCGAGCGAGTACGCGCGGAGTCGGACAAGCTCCCCGGCGCACAGTGGCTGCATGGTCCGTCCATCCGCGAGGCACTGAACGGGGAGAGCGCATGAGCGACGACCGGCGAGAGCGGTACGCGGCAGCACTGTGCAAGGCAGACTGCCACGACTGGGCAGAGATCAAGGCTCTGTACCCACACGACGTGTCGGAGTACTTCCGCCAGGCTGACGCTGCCATGGCCGTAGCGGACGCTGAACACCGGAGCGCCGTGGCGTTCCTGGGCATGGTGGAACCGACGTGCACAGCACTGCTGCTGCGGGCCGTAGAACAGCCCATGCGGTACGAGATCAATCGTCTCCGCGCTGAGCTGGAGACTATCCGGGGCCACTACCACCGCGCAGTGACTGACCGGAACACGCACTACGCCACCATCGAGCGTGTCCGTGCGGTGCTTGACGACACAGAGCGCCGTGGATGGAAAACGGCCATGATCCCGGACATCCGCGCCGCACTGGAGGAGACGTCATGAGCGCCCGAGAAGAACTCTTTGAGTCGCTGATGCCTGCGTACCGGTCGCAGTACGCCCCTGGCGAAGAGGAGTCCAGGAACGCCATGTTGGACGCCTACCGCGCAGAGATCCGGCACGAAGCAGCGGAGGAGATCCGGGCCAACGTGGACATGAAGGGTGCTGACCTGGCGGACGCGTCCGATGCCGCTGATCTCATCGACCCGGAGGTACAGACATGAACTCCTTCGACATCGCACAGGCCCGCGTACTCGCTGACGTCAAGCGTGAGCGCGACGCACAGGATGCGATCTTCGGGGTGCAGGATCTGCCGGACGGGACGGGCGGCCCACTTTACGAATGCATGGCGAACACCGTGCGGCAGGAGTGTGACCGTGCGTTCGAGGTCGGCAGAGGCACCTTTGGGGACGTCTTCCTGGAAGAGGTCTACGAAGCCATGGCCGAGACCGACCCCGCCAAGCTCCGCGCCGAGCTGATCCAGGTTGTAGCGGTCGGCGTGAAGTGGATCGAAGCCATTGACCGGCGGGCCGCGGAGTGACCGCCATCGACGCCGGCGAACCGTCGCCGGAAGTCAACGTCCTAGAGCGCGCCATGGACCGGGCGGAGATCTTCCGGGCCGCGCACAGGCTGGTGACAGATCTCGATTGGGGCTCCTACACCGTGGACGTCCCCGACGTCGCGAGGGTCGCTGAGTTCCTGGCGGGGGAGTGGGCGTGATCCGCGCACGCATCGTCAAGTACATCGTCAAGCGGCGGGAAGAGCGCCGCTGGCTGCGGGACATCAAGGAGGAGAGCTGATGGAGAACCCCGATACGGGCGGCTGGGGCCTGACGTCGAGCTACAGCGACCCGGGGACGCTGTGTCTTTACGCCGACGAAGGCGGCATGGACATCGTGTACAACGACAACCCACTCACGGTGTCGCAGCTGCGTGCGCTGGCGAACGTACTGAACCAGGCGGCTGCCGACCTGGCCGCGGACCTGACGGAGGAGAACTGATGGCAGAGATCAAGAGCACCGGCACGGTCGTAGTCGAGTTCAGCGTGGCGGAGCTGGCCGTGGTCCGGCGTGCGCTGTATCTGGTGGACAGCTTCGGCACCACCGACGACGAGCGACCCGCGCGTGAGCTTCTGGCCGACCTGGACGAGGTGTCCTGATGTTCGGGAAGCAGGAACCAACGTACAGCGAGCAGCGCGAAGCACTGGCGCAGCTCCTCATGGACAACCAGGACGTCAACATCACTCCCGTCTTCGACGCCGCAGACGGTATGCGTGCCGACCTTCTGGCCCGCGGGTGGTCGGCGGAGATCGCGGAATACCTGGCTGCTGCCTGGCTGTCGGCCATGCTGGCGAAGATGGGGGCAGCGTGAAGAAGCCTAGGATCCTGGATCTGTTCTGCTGCGCAGGGGGCGCCGGAGTCGGGTACGCCCGCGCTGGCTTCGACGTGGTGGGCGTGGACATTGTTGACCGTCCACGGTATCCGTTCGAGTTCTTCCAGGCTGACGCGCTGGAGGTTCTGCGCGATGTCAGCTACCTGAGGACGTTCAGTGCGGTCCACATGTCTCCGCCATGCCAGGCAAAGTGTGCTCTGACGAAGGGGACCAACGCCAAGTTGGCAAGCCGGTACGTGGACCTGTATCCGATTGTCGCCCCGTTGCTGTACGCAGCTGGCGTACCGGGCGTCATCGAGAATCCCGAGGCGCGGGCAGACGTCGTGCTGTGCGGGGAGATGTTCGGGCTGGGAGTGCTCCGCCACCGGCGCGTGGAGTTGGTCAACTGGTCTGCGGCGAAGCCGAAGCACGTCAAGCACCGGGGCAGAGTCCGCGGATTCCGTCACGGCAAGTGGTACGACGGCCCATACGTCGCTGCCTACGGAGCTGGAGGCGGTAAGGCGTCTGTCCCGGAAATGCAACAAGCCATGGGCATCACATGGACCGATGTCCGAGAAGAGCTTACGGAGGCTATCCCGCCGGCGTACACGGCGTGGGTCGGAGAGCGGCTCAGTGCGCATGTCGTGGCCGGACAACTGGAGGAGGCGGCGTGAGGCGACGCGGGCACGAGCGCACTGAACTCAAGTGCGTCTCGTGTGGTTGGCACAAGCCGCCGGACGACTTCCGCGAGATGCCGTGGCACGGGCGGGCAGCGTCCTGCATCCGGTGCGAGACGTTCCCCGGTCCCGACGGCCGTTCACTCTGGCAGATCGAGCACGACGAGCGTACTCACTGGGACCTCGTCCAGGCGCGGGAGAAGCTGCGCATGTGGCAGCGGTACGCATCGTGGCTGAAGGGCGGCGGGCACTATCGGCATTGCTACGTCATGGGGATGGGACAGCCCCCAAGCACGGCTGTACGTCCCTGGGAGCGCGTCATGGAGGCGCGCCGAAGGAAGTGGGCGCCACTCGTCGAAGAGGCGCTGCACAAGGCACACACGCTGTCGGAAGAGGACTTCAGATGACCAACCCACTCCCCGGAGACCTCTGGAGGCTGATCAAGTGAGCGACTACGGACGCATGATGCAGGCGAAGGCCGACGAGCTGGCCGAGTCGCACATGGGGGGTGGCGTGTACGGAGGTACGGAGTTGCACAAGGGCCGTGCAGAGGAATGCCCCGGCCCCGACTGTGGGCCGTGTGACGTCGACGAGTACGACCGAGATGAGCGCATCGAGGCGCTCTACCAGGGGTGGGGAGCGCGTGAGATGGCAGAGCGCATCGTCCACCTGGAGGACGAGCTAGGTGCGGACGTCGACGGCCTCTGCACCGGCATGCACGCTGATGTGGCGGAGGCACAGGCGGAAATCGAACGGCTGACTGGACTACTCGTCTCCAGGAGGGCCGACAACACCGCGGACTGGACTGCCGTTCGGGCAATCCAGCTCATGAACGAGGCAGGGTTGCAGCGCGACCGCTATCGCCTGGCGTGGCTCTCTGCGCGTCGACGTGCCGCGGACGAGGCCAACCATGCCGCGGAGGCGCTGGAGTGGTACCGCGACGAGGTCTCTCGCCTGCGCGCGGAGCTGGAGCACCGTAAGGCGCCTTACGGACCTTCGTAGAACTCGTGGAAATTCGCGTCTGACATCCACCCCGCTCCGACCCATAACAACAGTAGCGGCGGAGACAGCAGCCGCCGAGACGCACGAACATCTACGAAAGGCACTCACACATGGCGAACAACCTCGTGAGCATCTGGGAGACCGACCCCGACAGCAAGCCGAAGGAGCGGCGCCAGTTCAGTGACGACGTCGTGGGGCGCTTCCGCTCCGGCCGACTGGTCGGCAAGCAGCCGGAGTCGCTGAACGAATGGCGGGTCACCACTGGTGACCCCGTCGTGGCCGCGAAGGTCACCGAGTTGTTCGGCGGCGTCGCGGAGTCGTGGGAGACCGACAAGGAAGACAACCTGGAGATCCTCACCGACGCGAAGTCGGTAGAGATCATCATCGAGTCGAGCGACAAGATCGACGCTTCGATGAAGCTCTTCGGCAACACGGGCCTGATCCACCACTGCGACGGCGTCAAGTTCCTGTCGCCCGACGAGGACAAGGGCGAGGCGTGTGGCTGCCCTCCGCTCCTCCAGGACCGCAAGGACAAGGCGAAGAGCGGCCGTGGACCGAAGCCGTCCATCGACGTCACGTTCAAGCTGGCGGCGTCTCCGGAGTCGGGCATCTTCCGCTTCAACACGGGCAGTTGGAGCTTCGTCAACACGCTCCACACCGTCATCCGCGACGTCGACGAGTACGCCGGCCCGGTGCGCGCGTTGCTTGCGATCGAGCACGTGGAGTACACCACGAAGGCCGGTCGCGACGTCGCGTACAACATGCCGACGATCACCGTGACTGGCGCCTACGAGGCCGCGCAGACCGACGACGAGCCCGCGTGGCTGGCGAAGGCTGCCTGACCCATCTGCTTCACCGCACAGCAGCACGCAGCCCCCTCCGAATTGAGGTCGGAGGGGGCTGCGCATTCACGAGCATACGCACTCATGGAGGAGAGAGCATGAGCAAGGCCCGGCTAACAGATTTCACTGGTGCGGAGATCCGCGCAGGGAAGGTCATCGCCTACCCGACACGACAGGGCAACGTCGTACGCAACTCCGAGGCGATCGTCCTGGAGACGATGAGCGACAAGAGCACCGGCCGCGTGGTCCCCATGCTGCGAGTGCAGCCGACGGGCCGCGATAGCGGTTTCATCGCGCGCTCGACCGTGACCCCGCAGACCATCGCCACCACCCATGTCGTCGTCCTTGGCGACGCTCCCGACGCGTAAGGAACTCGCATGGCTCTGTACGACGTAACCCGTAACGACGAGGTACAGCCCGGAGAGTTCGTCAGTGCGTTCGTCATCGCAGCTGGAACCGCCCGCGCCCGCAAGGCAGTTGCCCACATGGGCGGCGTGAGGGCGGACGGCAGCAACGTGACCGCCACCGTGCGGAGCACGGCTGAGCGGCCGGCCGTGCTGTCGGTGTACTGGGATGAGCGCGAGGAGGAGCCGACGCCCATCCCGGACTACTTCTGACCCACCACGGCCCCCGCACATCGACGATGCGGGGGCCTTCCGCTTGGCAATCACGGAGGAGAGAGCGTGGCAGAGTTCAAGGTGGGGGACAAGGTACGGGTCCTGGCCGGCGGCGAAGGCGTCGTTACCTACGGGCCGGTGAACAGCACCTTCGACACCTACAAGATGTACATCGTCAAGCAGGAGGGCGACGATGAGCGGGCGTTCAAGAGCAGCGATCTGGAGCAGCTGCCCGCGTTCGCCGTGGGCGACAAGGTGACGTCGACGTCGTCGTTCGAGTCCGGTCGAGGGGAGTCTGAGATCGTCGCGGGCCCTTTCATGGGTCGTCACAGTGGTCAGACGTTCTGGGTGACCACCGGCAGCGACGGTAAGCATGCCGCCCCGCTGGAGGACACCCTCACCAAGGTTGCAGAGCCCGCCCTCGTCCCAGTCGGCACCCGCGCGCGGATCGACCGGGCGAAGTGGGCGGAATCGGTCCATGGGGAGATCGGGGTTGTCCAGAGCAACACCGAGACATGGCGCGGAAGTCGGGGCGACGTCCACCCCTACCGCGTGCGTCTTGACGATGACTCCACCTTCCACGTCGCGGAGCTCACCCCGGTCGACGACGAGCCGGCCGATGGCTTCGAGTACAACGGCGAGACCTACGAGTACGGCGTGCTGTACCGGGACCGCGAAGGCGACCGCTTCGAGTTCGACTCCGTGCTGTTCACCGATGGCACCAACACCCCTCGCGGGCGACTCACATTCGCCGACGGCACGCGGGGCTACTGGAGCTGGGGCTTGGCCGAAGTCGTCAACGGCTACGGCCCCCTGAAGAAGATCTGACGCAACACCCTCGCCCCCGGCGCCCACGTGGCCCGGGGGCTGAGTGCGTAGGAGTCCGAGCAGAGGAGAGATCGTGGACCGAGAAGACATCAAGGAAGCAGCCGTTAGCGCTATTCAGTATGTGCTCGATGGGGACCACTCCTCGGCGATGCGCATCGTGCGGGACCTGTTGGACACCGGGGACCCGCGAGCTGTGTACGGGGCCTGCGGCGCTTGGGCCGGATCGGGCGAAGTTGCCTTGGAGGCTACGGACGGTAAGCGTGCAGCGGGTGACTGGACGCTTTTCGATATCCACCCCTCTGGATTGGCCGGCACCGCCGAAGAGACCTTCGGACTTCGGTTCGTTACGGCCTACTGCAACGCCGACTGGCCTACGACGGCCGCCTTGTTCAATGCAGCTAGTAGCGCTGGCGGAAAGCAGTTCCAGCGTTCGGTAGTGGCTGTGCTTGCGGTAGGAGCGGAGCTTAATGCGCGAGTCACCCGGTAAAGGAGGCGGCGCCATCCACGTCATCGACGACGCCAACGCCCCCGCGCTGGGGGACATCCGCGGTGCCGGCCCGGATGACTGCATCTACATACGCCCCGCAGCGACGAGCCGGAAGGATTTCAGCAAGTACTGGGAAGCCGCGGGCGTGGCGCTCGCCCGCGGGGCGTTCGTGAGTGTGCTGACGAGGGAGAGCTAATGGCAACGCGAGAGTTCACACCTGACGAGCTGGAGGCGCTGGGCATCCCCTACGAGTGGGACGCCGAGCATCCCGCCGAGCGTCTCTCGGAAGAGCAGATAGACACACGTAGGTGGGTGTCAGTACACGAGGTGGTGTTCCGGGCGCCGGATGACGGCAAGGCATGGGCGGTGTGTTACGTCCGGGGACTCACAGAGTCACAGGATGACACCGACCCGTGGGAGTACGAAGGGTCCGTGATCACGGCCACGGAGATGGAGCCGCATGAAGTGACCGTGACGGAGTGGCGGGTGGTCGAGTGACTCCCGCACCCATCCGCGAGCCCAACACCCGCATCGTCCGCGCGTGGCCGGACACAGAGCCCGTGGAGTTCGACAAGCCACGCTGTGTGTACGCCTCGTGGGGCTGGCTTACGGAGGAGTTCATGAGAGAGGTGGAGCAGTGAGCGCGAGAGAGTTCCTGGACTGCGACGGTGACACCTGGACGGAGTTCGAGCCCGGACAACTGCGGCTGACGAAGCGGTCGAATGGTTCGACGTTGTGCCTTGGGACAGCAGACAGCGTTGAATCCGTCCGTGACGAACACGGGCCGCTCACGGAGATCCGCCCCGACGTCGACGCCCGCGCACTTCTGGCCGGAGCGTTCGAAGACCTGTCGGAATGGATGAGCGCGTACATCCCCAGTGGGGCGCCACTCAAGGACGTGCAGCCCTACATACGCCTGGCGGACGCTGCGGAGCACATCGCGGCCTCTCTTCGGGAAGGTGAGTGAAACGGCTAACCCTTCGAAGGCTAAGGGCACCGCGTGGGAATCCGCCTGGACCGCCTACGTGCGCGATCACCACAATCCCGCGGCCCATCGGAACGTCCAGATGGGCCGTCTCGACATCGGGGACGTGAGCGGCTACTACCTCCACGCGTCGGAGCTGAAGGCCGAGAAGACCATCACCCTCTCCGACTACATTGCGCAGGCCAACCGCGAGGCGGTGAACGCCGGCGAGCCCTTCGGATGCGCGGTAGTCAAGCGGCGCATGAAGGGCGTTGCTGACGGCTACGTCGTGCGCGACGTGGCGACGGATGTGCGGCTGATGAACCGGATGCAGGAGATGGAAGGGGCGTTGCAGGACGTTGCCTTCGACCGCTGGTACGCACTCGACAAGCAGCACAGGGAGGCACCGTGAAGAAGGCAGTGATCGAGTTCTCAGGCACGCTGACCATCTACCCCGACGGCGACGAGTACGAGGGTGAGGGGATGTCTCTCGAAGACGCCCGCGGGTGGGTCTGGCACGCCATGGAGCGCGGTGACAAGCACGCCGGGAACTACCTCACGTCCGCCGGCGCCGACAGGGTCACCTTCGAGGAGTACGACGAAGACGAGTAGCTAACACAAGACACTCGGGCTAGGCCCTCATCTCTCCGGAGGTGGGGGCCTTTCGGCGTAGGACCACAACGAGGGGAGAGACCGAATGCGAAGCCGGTTCGATCCGTACAACGATGAGCTGTGGAATTGCTGGTGCCTGGTGTGCATGGCTCTCGCTAGTGCCCACGCCCGCCACATACCGAGCGCCTTGGACGCAGCATCTGAAGCTCTCTTCGAAGCGCTGGAGTCCGGCACTCACGTTCACGAGGGTCCGCACGTATCCCTGACGAAGTGGGAGCCGCTGAAGTGCCGAAGTGACGGTTGGCAGATGCGCGAGGGGACCGGAATCGGCATGACCCCTGGCGGTGTCACCGGGGGCGGTATTCGGCGCGAGCACACACGGAGGGGGAAGCAGTGCGGCTGACAGAGATCCTCGGGAGGCTGCACGGAGTCGAGCCCGATCATGACGGCTACCTCGCCCTGTGCCCCGCCCACTCCGACCGTGAACACCCGAGCCTGAAGCTCACGCTCAAGGCCGACGGCATGCTTCTGCTCGTCTGCCGCACCGGTTGCGACCGGACGGAGATCCTGCGGAAGCTCAACCTGACGACCGCGGACCTGTTCAACGTCGACGGCCAGGGCGTGAAGACCATCAGTGCCGCACCGCCCGAGTCCATTGGCATCGCCGAGATCGCAGGTCTCCGCGCGTTCGTCGACGAGACGTCGGCCGCACTATCCGACTCTTCGGAGGCGGTGGCGTACCTGGCCGACCGGTTCGGACTGACGGCGGACCAGGCGGAGGATCTGGGCATCGGGTACGCAGCTCCGGGAGACCGCCCGCAGGCGTGGCTTACCCGTGGCTTCACCCGGTACCCAAGGATCACTGTCCCTTTGTACGGCGCCGACGGCGTGGCTCGTGGGCTACAGGGCCGGGACATCTCGAAGAAGTGCCCCGCCCGTTGGGTATCACTGGCCAACCCGGACGGTCGCACGTGGGCAAAATATGGGTTCCTCTCCGCCGGCACGGGATACGAGACGATCCTTGTGACTGAAGGCCCCGGAGATGGCTTGACATCAGTCGGCGTCGGCTACGACTCACTTTTGATCCGCGGCGCGGGGATCGCACGGAACGCCGCCCTTGTCACGGAACTTGTGGCGCATCTCCGTGGCCGTGACGTCGTCCTTGCCTTCGACCCTGACGACGCAGGAGCGCGCGGTATTGGCGCGTTGGCGAAGGCGCTTATCGACGACGGCAACGCTCCGCGACAGCTCTCGTTCCCCAACACCGGAGAAGACCTCACCGCCTGGCGGGAGCGGACGCCGGCGACGTTTCCCACGGAGCTGCACACAGCCGTCCGGTCGGCTCCCGTAGTGACCCTGGACGCCCCGCCCGAGCCTGCGAAAGAGGCGCCGAAGGAGATCGACGACACGCCAGCTACTGACGCCGCTCTTGACACCATGTCGGAGTCGGCCCGGTCCCTCTTCGACAACACCGACGTCGGCGTTGCAGTGCGGCTGCGGGACTTCATGACCCGCAGTGGTGGGGGAGTGCGGTACGCGTCCGGTCTCGGATTCCTCGTGTGGGATGGAAAGGTGTGGGTCCCGGGAACCACGGAGGTTCGCAAGTCTCTGCATCTACTGGGCGCGGAGCTGCTGGCGTCCGGTGACGATGCCTCTCGTCGGCTCGCTCTGAAGGCGCTGACCAACCGAAGCATCGACGCCGTAATGAAGGAGCTGCCGAGCGTCCCGGGGGTGCCCGCGGAGGCCGCCGAGTTCGACGCCAATCGCGAACTTCTCTGCGTCGCGAACGGGACTGTCAACCTGCGCACGGGCGAACTCCAGCCGCACGTCATGGGCGATCTGATCACGAAGCGGCTCGATGTCGAGTACCACCCTGACGCACCCGCAGAGAGGTGGAAACAGTTCCTGACGGAGGTCTTTCCGGACCATCCAGAGATGCCGGGATACATGCGTCGGCTCGTCGGCTATGGGATCACTGGGTTCACGTCAGAGCACGTGTTCGCGTTCCTCCATGGCCAGGGGAGCAACGGGAAATCGGCGTTTCTGGACGCCCTGATCCACGTATTCACGGGCGTGACGAAAGCTACGCAGTTCAGCACCTTTGAGAAGTCGGTAACCGTTGGTCAGGCATCACCGGAGTTGGCCACGCTTCGGGGCGCCCGGCTGGTGACGGCGAGCGAAACAGATAAGTACTCCCGTCTCGCTGAGGCCCTCGTGAAGCAGCTGACGGGCGGAGACCCGATCACCTGCCGATTCCTGAACCAGAACCCATTCACCTACGTGCCGTCGTTCCTCCTTATGGTCGCCGGCAACTACAAGCCGGCCATCTTGAGCCAGGATGAGGGCACGTGGCGACGGGTCAAGCTCGTCCCGTTCAACGCGACGTTCAAGGGCGCCAACAAAGACACGTCGCTTCCGGAGAAGCTCCGCGCGGAGGCGGAAGGAATCTTGGCGTGGGCCGTCCGCGGCTCAGTGGAGTGGTTCGCGTCGGGACTCGGTGAGCCATCGACGATCCAGACCGCGACGTCGGAGTACCGCGAGGGTGAAGACCGCCTAGCCGAGTTCATCGAAGCCCGTCTGGTCCGCGAGAAAGGCGCACGAGTGGCGTCTACGCCTGTCCGTCGGGCCTACGCCGAGTGGGCAGAAGACGCCTCGCTCGGGCGCAAAGAAGTGCTGTCCGGTTGGGCTCTGAACTTGGAACTGGAGAGCCGCGGGTTCGTCAAGAAGCCGCGCTACTTCGAAGGGATGCGCCTGGCGACCGACGCTGAGCGGGAGACCGTAAGGCGCCTTACGGAGGACGTTCCACAAGACGCAGACGCACATACCGACATCTTCGGCCAACCCAAGAAGGAGGCGTGATGGCAGAGCAGTGGCGCGCGATACCGGAGTACCCCGGATACACGGTCAGTTCAGAAGGTAGCGTTCGCGGCGCTGACGGCACGCCGCTAAAGCTGTGGAAGAGCGGAGCTGGCTACCGATCCGTAGGGCTGTGCTCGCCGGATGGGCGAGCTATCGAGTACGTGCACAGACTAGTGACACGAGTGTTCCACGGCCCGGCCCCCGCTGGGCGCAACGATGCGTCGCATATCAACGGCGTGCGCACCGACAACCGTGCTGCCAATCTCCTGTGGGAGAGCCGTTCCGAGAACATCGCGCGTACCGCAGGTCACGGAACCATGCTCATCGGTGAGCGCGCCAACGGTGCCGTACTGACCGCTGACGACGTGCGTGAAATCCGTCGGCGCGCTTCCGGTGAAGAGACCTACGTCGCAATCGCGCGGGACTACCCCGTCACCCGCCACATGGTCGGGCTGATTGTTCGTCGACAGCGGTGGAGGCATGTCGCATGATCGAGCACACATTCCCGGTCCTTGGCGAACTCATCCCCGTCCACGTCCCGGAGAACGCTGACGACTTGCGTGAGTTCCGTGTGTGGGTGACCGACATGGCCAACCGCGGGATCCGGGTGGCGGTCGACTCCGAGACGACGGGGCTGGCCACGTTCAGCCCCGGATTCCGGATCCGATGTATCCAGTTCGGCACGGCTGACGTTGCGTGGGTGCTGCGCGTGGAGCTGTCGCAGCAGCTGACGCGCGCGGCATCGTGGGCGCTCAACCTGTTGCCCGCTCTGTCCATGTTCAACCGCAACTTTGACTCCCTGGCCATAGACCGACACATCCCCGGCATCACGATGGAGACGCTGGCCCCGAAAACGCTGGACGGCTACATCTACTGCCACCTCTCCGACCCGCGCAGGCGGGACCAGGGCGGCCCCGGGAACCGTCTGAAGGAGGCGTCCGAGCACTACGTAGACCGCAACGCACCAGACACGCAGAACGGCCTCATCGAGGAGTTCCACAAGATCGGAGAGACGAAGGACACCGGATGGCCGGTGATCAGCATCAACAACCCCGTCTACCTGAGCTACGCCGGCGGGGATGTCATCCTCACGGCCCGTCTCCTGCCGAAGGTCCAGGCGCGCGTCAAGGAGCTGGGCGTGAACCCCAACCTTCCGGCCTTCGAGCACGAGGTGGGCTACGTCTGTGCGCTGATCGAGCGCCGTGGAATGCGGATCAACCGCGAATACACGACGCAGCTCTCCGCGGAACTGCTGGAGGAGTCGGCGCGTTGGGCGGAGGAGGCGAAGAAGTACGGCGTAGCCAACGTCAACTCCACCAAGCAGCTCTCAGAGGCGCTCCTTGGCATGGGCGAACTCATCCCGGAGCGCACTGACGGTGGAGCGGTCCAGGTCGACGGCAAGGTGCTGAAGCGCCTGGCCGACGTCGACAAGCAGTGGGACCCGATCGAGTCCCGGACACCAAATCCCCTGGCCATGGCGGTTCTTCGCAGCAAGCGGGCATCTAAGTGGCGCACGTCCTACGCAGAGGCCATGCTGCGGACGGCCGACGAGAGCGACAGGGTTCACCCGAAGATCGGGGCACTTGCGGCCCGGACAGCGCGCATGTCGATTTCTGACCCGCCGTTCCAGCAGCTCCCGTCGGGCAAATGGGAGGTGCGCCACTGCGTGCGGGCCGACGACGGACACCGGATGATCTCCGTCGACTACTCGTCGGTTGAGCCGCGCGTAATGGCGGCTCTGTCCGGCGACGAGCGCATGACAGCCGCCATCATGCGGGGAGACGACCTCCACAACCTGACAGCTGCCAGCGTCTACGGTCCCGGCTTCACGCCTGGACAGCGCAAGGTGGCCAAGGTCGTTCAGCTGGGGGTCGCGTACGGGGGAGGCGCGAAGACCATTGCCGCTCAGACCGGACTTTCCCTGTCGGCCGCTCAGGCTGCGGTCAAGGGCTACAAGCGGACGTACCCGCAGTTGGCCAGGTACATCCGGCGCCTTCAGGGCCAGGTCATCCGGGACGGCTACACCCTCCGGACGCCCTCCGGCCGGCGGTTGGTCTTCGACCGGGACGCCGCCTATGCCTCGTTCAACGGTGAGATCCAGAGTACGGCGCGCGACATTTTCGCCCAGGGGCTGTTGGAGATCCACGCCCGTGGCCTCACTCCTCATGTGCTGCTTCCGGTGCATGACGAGATCATCGCCGATGCCACTGACAATCAGGCTGCGGAGGTGGCGCGGGAGATCGGAGAGGCGATGACGATGAGCCTCCGCGGCATCCCGCTGGGCACGGATCCCGACGTCGGGGGACACAGCTGGGGTTCGCTCTACATGAAGAAGGCGGACACCATGACGGCCCACGACTCCTGGTACGCCGCGAACCCTCACGAGGCCCGTGCGGCGGAAGCGGCAAGAAAGTGACTCCTCCAATCCCGGCCTCAACTCCACGCATCACAGCGCCAGTTGCACGCTCCGTGACGGCTACCCGCCCTACGGTGCAGCGGTCCGCCCTTCGCCCCATCTACACAACTCCGCCCCTCCGGCCGCCCGAGACTCCCAGCGGACCGTCACACAGAGAGATATGGAGACGGTGGGAGGAGCTTGAATGGTGGTCGTGCGTCTACTGTGACGTCTCATTAGGCGGGATGGTTGTGGCGGAAGTTGACCACGTGATTCCGCTATCGAGCGGTGGACGACACGAGTTGGCGAACCTAGCGCCGGCCTGTCGGGAGTGCAATCGGTCCAAGTCTGCCCGCTCCGTGGGGGATTGGCTGGCTATCCGTGCTGGTCAGTCGGCTACGCCGGGCATGGCGTCGGTTGCAGAGTGTAATGAACGGTCGCAATCGCCAACCGCTAACATTACGAGTTGGTAACGGACTTGGACGTGTGGCGGCTGACATAACCGCAGGTCAGATTGTGCGGCTGCCATATGTGCAATCTGTGATGGTGATGTGTGAGGTTCACAGACTGGGGCATAGGGGGTGAACACCGTGAGTGATCCAATACTCAACCAGTTGCTGGTGTCGGTCCCGGGACTTACAGTCACCAACACGCCGCAAGCACTGGGCATATGACACCGCGACGGGGCAAGGCTCCCGCTCGACCACCGGCACCACATACACGGGGGCGTGCATGATCATCATCGTGGGTCCGCTGAACACTGACGAGCAGCGCGGAGACATGGCGGAGGCCGCCGGGCTCTACGGCGCCGTACCCGCAGCGCTCTGCGATTTCGACTGGGCGTCCGTGACTGACGTCTACCGCCTGCCTGGCTGGGCAACGTGCCCCGAGGCCGAAGCCGTCGCCATCGTGGCGGAGATTGCCGGAGCGGTCGTCACCGACGTGCGCTAGCGAGAACCGTAAGGCGCCTTACGGTTCTCCAGCTTTGCCCCCGTCCCTTCGACGGACGGGGGCTTTTTGCTCCCTCAATCATGGTGTGACCCAGGTCACAACAGGCGGGATCTGACATCTCCCGGCCACCGACCCATAACCACAACACAAGCCGCTCACGGAGGAGTTCACATGTCTCAGATCATCATCACGGACGAGCAGATCGCAGCCGCGCAGGCAGGGGATGGAGACGCCATGTGGGAGATCGTCAGTGCGTGTGAACCGATGATCAAGGGGCTCATCCACTCCGTAGCCCCTGGGGCCACGGCCGACGAGGCGGACAACCTCCTCCAGGAGGGGCGCACGGTGCTGCTGGAGAGACTCCGCGACTACGACAGCACGCGCAGCACTGCTGCTCTGTACACCTACGCCTATACGGCCGTTCGTCGGGCGATCATGGAAGAGGCGGTCCGCACGTCGACCCCACTCACCGTGGATCCGGGCTCGGTCATCCGAGTGCGCCGAGCGATGTACGAGGCGGACGGCAACGAGGTCCAGGCCCTACGCGCGCTGTCCTCCGACCCCGACCCCCGAAACCGCATGTCCGCGGGAAAGTTCGCCAACGTTTGGATGGCGTGCCAGGCGCCGGAGTCGTTCGATGCCCCGTTGCCTGACGAGGTAGGCGAGTCACTGACGGTTGCTGACATCCTGCCCGACGCGTCGGCCGACTTCACGCAGGAGGCGGACCGCGTGAACCTGGCCCACTGGCTGATGACGAAGGTCTCGGTGCGTCAGTCCTACGCGCTCCGTGCGTTCCACGGGGTCGGCATGGAGAGCGTCCCGGACAACTTGGTGGCCGCAGACATGGCCATCAAGCACAGCACGCTTCGGCAGCTCCGCAAGGACGGCGCATCCAGCGCCAAGCGGGTCGCCGACAAGTACAACATCGCTGCGTAAGGCACTGGTATCCAACGAAAGGCGCACATGATGACCAGCCTCCCGTCACTCGACGACTACGACGTCCAGGGGGTCCGCCCCGCCGAAGCAGCGCTGTGGGGTGACGACGTCCGGTACTCCGTCGAAGCCCTCCACGAGCAGCGGCCTGGGATCTTCCCCGACGCCCCTGAGTGAGAACCGTAAGGCGCCTTACGGACCTAACCGAAATCGACAGAGGAGAGAACGTGTACACAGAAGAGACGCTGAGCGAGAACGACGACGACGGCACCATGCCGGACAACGTGGACACCCTGCGGGATGCGGTGGTCGGTCACCGCATCGTCAGTGCGGAGGGCGGCGAAGCGACCATCGACCAGTGGGGGTACCGCGTCGTCACGGCGCTGGTCATCACGCTGGACAACGGCAGGCGTGTCGAGCTTCAGAACACCGACGATTGCTGCGCTTACACGGAGCTGGACAGCTTCCTCCTGAACCCGGACCGCGTAGACCACCTCATCACCGGAGTCGGAACCACCGACGGCTACACCACGTGGCACATCTTCGCTGACATGGGCGACGTGCTTGAACTGTCCGTCGGGTGGAGTTCCGGAAACCCCTTCTACTACGGCTACGGCTTCGACATCAGCGTCAAGGAACTGGCCGACGAATAGTTGCGCCGGTACGCAAGTGGCACACACAGCTAACCCCAAAGGAGAGACCATGACTAAGTACACCGCCCCCTGTGACGTGACTCCTGATGACACCGTCACCGCATTCAAGGATGCGCGACACGTAATACTGACGCCCAGCACCCGCGTTGACGTCTGCCTGACGCCGACTGCCGCCCGCACCTTCGCACGCGGCATCCTGGCCCTGGCCGACGAGATCGACGGGGGAGAGACGCCGGAGCCGGCCCGTGCGCCGCGGGTGGGGGATCGTGTCAGGGTCCTGGAGGACGACCCCGGTAACCGAGCTGGGGAGTTCGTTGGCAAGGTGGGGACCCTCCTGAGCGTCGACAAGGCATCTGAATACACGCCGTATTGCGTTCAGTTCGGGGATGGCACCGGGTACTACGGTAAGTGGTGGGTCGACGCCGTGGAGCTGCTGACCACAGACGTTCCGTAGATGCCGGAGCCTGCCGTCCCCGTCAGCCCCGAGCCTCGTCGACGTCGCCCGCGTCCTGGCCGGCGAGTAGCTGACGTGCGAGGTCCGTAAGGCGCCTTACGGACCTCACCCCGATCACTTGTGGCAGCTGCCATATGTGTGTCATAGTCAGGACATCGCAAGGAACTCACGCAGATTCCAGCAGGGGAGAGAGCCATGACCGACACGCGGTTCATCGAGTACAGCGACACCGAGGGCATCCGCTGGTCACGCGTGATCGCCGGAGTGTTGTACGTCTTTGACTACGTCCGGCCGTGGACCGCGGGACGTGAGCGCCACGCGGGTCGCCTGATGGTCGACCGCGTCAACGCCCACACGGGCGAATGGGGAACGGTCCGCTACACCCACATTCCTGCATAGCCGAAACGCCCTCCGGGGCGTCCGCGGGAGGTGGCCTACCCCCGCTGATGAGGCAGGCCGTAGGAGGACGAAATGGCAGTACGTCTGACACCCGCGCAGTTCAAGGCACTCGACGGCGCGACGGACGCGGGACACGTCGAGGCGCACGGGCTCACGATTCGCGTCCTCAACGAGTTGGGACTCATCGAAGCCGTGCGCGGGTGGGTTGAGGTCTCCGCATCCAGCTACCACCGTCGGGCACGGGCCACGGAGCGGACGTGGGGCACCACTGGATACCGGATCACCGACTCGGGACGCAGGCAACTGGAGTTGGCGAAGCTGCGCAACTCACGTAAGTGATACACGCCCCGCATAGGCAAGCCCGACGGCGCCCCCAGTGCCAGCGGGCGCGCGGTTCGAATCCGCGGCGGGGCACTCGAAGAACCAGCAGAAGGAGCATGAGTCATGAACGGTATTGAGCTTCGGTACGAGATCTTCAAGAACTTGGCCGATCAGGTTTACGGCGCTTCGATGCTCAGCCCGGAGCCCGGCAAGCCCCTTCGGATCGGCGTCGTTGTGAAGGATCCGGCGGGAGAGTTCCGGAAGTTCACGGTCTCTGTCGAAGAGAACAACTGAACCACCGCCCCGGATAGGCAGTCAGGTGAGTGCGAGTCTCGCCCGGGGCACTCGAAGCACTGGCACACAGGAGGAAATATGTTCCCTGAGATCGTCCGGCAGACCCAGACCGCCGCGCACGGCGTGCCCCTGATGGTCTCCACCGTCAAGATCGCGCCGCAGTACTACGACACCGTGATTTTCAACGACTCCGAAGAGCGTAGCGCCAGCCATCTCACCTTCGCGGGTATGACGGTAGACCAGACGAACATCCGCAACATCACCCGCGAAGCGGCCATGGAGACGCACCGGGCCGCGCTCGACGCCATCGGGGTAGCAAGCCGGCCGGGGGAGAAGTGATCACCATGCTCCGCAACCTCTACCGCGCATTACGCGAGGCACTGGCAGACAACGAGAGCGCCGCCGAGATCGCAAGGAGCGTCGTCATGGGCGACGAGATGGGGGAGCGGCCGTGATTGTCCAGGAAGTCATCATCCCTGCCCGCGACATCCGCGCCGGCGACGTCTTCACCCGCCATGGCAAGCTCCGTACCGCTACGGGCACTTCGGGCAGAGGCCCGTACAACAGCGTCTGTGTACCGATCGACGGGGGAGAGGTCTACTTCGAGCGTGAGGCGCTCGTCCTGGTGAAGCGGGAAGCCAGGAGAGTCCCAGGGGTGAGCGCGTGGGTAGGTCCGTAAGGCGCCTTACGGTTCTCCGTCGCAAGCACTTGTGGCAGCTGCCATATGTGTGCCATAGTCAGGGCAACGCAAAAGACTGACGAAGGAGCGGATATGAAAGTTTACGAGCGCACCGAGAACGGCACCACCGAAATCGTCGGGCAGCGCGAGGGGCTGGCGGAGATCAACCACGCGATGATGGCCGGCAAGCGCGACGTCCGGACGATGTCCTCCATCTCCCGCACCGACTACGCCATTGAGTACAGGGACGGCCGCTCGGTCCGCCTGGTCCTGGTCGACGCCCCAACGCCGGAGGGGTACACGCAGGGTCAGGCGGTCGTCGTGAACCGCCCCGGTCAGGCTCCGGTAACGGGCACCGTCGCGCATATCCACACTGCACCTGGATACGTGGCCGTGTTCGATGACAAGTACCGCTCCGTGTCCGACTACCCCACACGCTTCGTGTCCGCCGCTGAGATGGCGGAAGGGCCGGTCGAGGAGCCCGAGCAGGGGCCGAAGGCGTGGACGGGCGAGGCCACGCGCATCGTCACCGTGAAGGGCAAGCGGTACGTTGTCGGCACCATCGTCCCCGCTCGCCCCCGGACCCCGGGCGCTACGTCCTGGATCCCGGAGGCATACGTCAGCTACTGGTCCGAGAGGAACGGCGCGACCTTCGGCGCTACTCGGTCCGCGAGCGCGAGTAACAAGCCGGGCACGGTCGGCCGCGCCATCTGGGAGGCGGTGACCGGGTGAACGACCGATGCTCGGCCACCACATCGAGCGGGTACGGCTGCATCAACCCGGTGCAGCCCGGCCGGACAGTGTGCGCCAGTCACGACCCGCGCCGGCAGTGCGGCGCCCCCACAGTGTCCGGCGCTTCTTGCAAGCGCATGAGGGTTCAGGGGCACCGCTCCTGCTCGAAGCATCTCCGGTAGCTCTGTTGGGGCCCCTGCCAATTGAGGTGGCGGGGGCTCCGTAAGGTGCCTTACGGTTCTCCAGTTCAACCACTTGTGGCAGCTGCCATATGTGTGTCATAGTCAGAGCAGCGCAAGGAACTGGCGAAGGAGCGGATATGGACTACGCAGAGATTGACCAGGCAGTCGACACCCGGGCCCGTGTGCGTTTCGCTAAGGGCCACCTGTCGGGTCACAGTGACTGGACTGGGACCCTGGTTGGGTACAACGACCTGTACGACACCGTGCACGTGTACGTGGACGCCCCGGGCAACCCGGAGTCGGGTAGCAAGATCACGTACAGCCGGGGTGACGTCGAACTGTCCGAGCCCGCCCCGTTCCGCGAGACGACGATCCGTATCCACGGTGTGGAGCGCGTCATCCGTACGGAGATGGGCGGGAAGGTGAAGACCGTCAAGCAGCTGGAGGCGGCGCACACGAAGGCAGTTCGCGCTGCGATAGACGGCGCCCGCCAGGCCCGGTTGGACGACCAGTACGCGGAAATGGTGGCCAGCGCGCAGAAGCCGCAGAAGGACAGGGACGGATGGCCTGGGTCGGGCAGGGCTACCCGCACGCGACTCATGGCCGAGGCAGCGGAGTGGCGTGTGAAGTACGGCAAGGCATCGCCCGTCAAGTTCCCCGCGTACACCGACCATCAGAAGGCCAAGGCGCCGTTCCCGACCCCCACCGCGACGCGAGTTCCTGAGTACCTGATCGAAACCGCTCCGGGGGAGTACGCCACCCGGGAGGCCGCGGAATCCACGGGTGCCACGGAGCGCGTCGACGAGGTTCTTCCGGGCCTGGCCGTGGCGCGCAACACCTCCAACGGTGACCGGTCGACGTGGGTCCTGCGTCACCTCCCCTCCGTTGCGGCGGGTGACGAGAAGGCGCACTTGGGAGCGGGATTCAAGACCCGTGCCCGTGCCCGTGAGGTCGCGCTGACGGACCTGGCGCACCTGGACTGGACACGGAGTCAGGACGAGCTGGTTGCCGACTCGGTGACGTCCGCCACGGTGCGGTTCGTGAAGTTCCGCGAGATGTTCCAGACGTCGAAGAAGTTCGCGTGGGCCGAGGAGCGCATGCGCGAGGCGGAAGCTGAACTCACGCCCCTGTCGCTCGCCGCCGCCTGACCGCCCTGGAGCCCCTGCCAATTGAGGTGGCGGGGGCTCCGCTTATTCACACACCACGCACACGACGAGGAGCCATGAGACCCACTCTGCGCCGCCTGGCGGACCCCATTCTTCTGCAAGCGGCCATCGCCGGCGCCATCTCCTTCGCTCACATCCACGACATCGCGGAGGCAGCTGGGCAGACCGGATGGAAGGCGTGGGGCTACCCGATTAGCGTCGACCTGTTGATGGTCATGGCGTGGCGGCAGATCAGAACGCCCGGCAACGCCAAGCGCGGACCCTGGTTGTGGTTCGGTATGGCGTTGACCGCCTCGTTGTCCGCCAACGTCGCGGAGGCTGGCGTGTTGGACATGCACAACCTCCCCGTTTCGCTCCGGGTGATCATCGCGGGGTGGCCGGCCCTGGCGTTCTTCGGGGGCACGCTGCTGCTCCACTCACGCAAGGCCCTGACGGACGAGGAGGCGGAGCCACAGGCGCCCGCTGTAGAGCCTGCGCCAGTGCCTGACGTCCCGATGCCCACGCAGCCCGTGGAAGAGCCGCAGAGGCCGAAGCTGGTGTCTTACGCGGACGCTGCGAAGGCGCTCGACGTCGCCCCGGAGACCGTTAGGGGCTGGAAGGCACAGGGGAAGATCAAAGCGCACCAGGGGCCGACGGCAAACAGCGTGCTTGTAGACCTGAACGAGTGCGCAACACTCCAGGGCCGGCGGCCCGTTAGCGTTTAGGAGAGACGATGGACACAACACTCATCCGGGATGAGGACAACGGTAGCTAAGGTGGAGGAGCGACGATGAAGAGCTACAAGGTCCGATGGACCGACGAGACCGGCCACCGGACTTCCGTCACCGCCTACGACGAGCCCAGCGCCGAGCAGCGCGCGGAGGCTCTGCGGGCGGAGGGACATGACGATGCAGAGGTCTACGCGGTGCACCCGCTGACCACCGAGCCACTGAAGGCGAGCTAATGAGCGAGTGGACCCCTGAAGTCACCGTCACCTACGTCAACGACGAGGGCGACGACGTGGAAATCACCCGCACGCTCACGGCCGCAGGTGTGTCGGCCGTACTCGACGCCCTGGACGAGCACACAGCCGACGAGTAGCCCCATTTGCCAAGACCGGTACCGGCTTCAACTGGAAGCGTCACAGGGGTGCTTGAAGTGCCCCCTGACCACGCAGATACTAGAGTCGGACTGGACCCCGCTCATGCGGGGATAATCCGCTTCTGTGTTTTGCGGATGTATCGACCCCGCTTCTGCGGGGATGGCCCCCATCGACTCCACGCGACGGGGGCTTTGGCATGCCCGGAACGGCACGTCACCACCGACAGAGAGCCCCCTGCCTCATCACGAGGCAGGGGGCTCTTTGCGTTGCTGGACTAGACGAGGCCGCCGGCCTTCACGCCGTCGACGAAGACGCCCCAGACGCTGTCGTCGAAGGCGAGTGCCGGACCGGCGGGGTTCTTCGAGTCGCGGACGGGAACCACGCCGTGCGAGGCGACGAGGTTGGCGGCGATCTCAACGCAGCTACCGCCGTTGGAGCTGTAAGAGGACTTGAACCAGCGCGGGGAGGGGTCGGTCGTCACGGGGTGCCCTTTCGTACTTGATTGATCATGGCCACGGACTCTGCTTGGGACAGTGCCTCAACCTGTAGATGATGGTAGGCCGTGAACAGCGGCCCCACGAACCGTGATTCGCGCTCCATGCGTCCCTGGTGCGCCGACTCGGCATACGCAACACGCGTCGAGTCTGTCAGCGTCACCAAATTGACGGGCAAATCATAAGCGCGCCTTTCCGACAAACTGTACGGCGCTACCTGAAGCACGACGTTCGGGCGCGAAGCGAACTCTGTCAGGTGAGCCAACTGCGCATCCATCACGGCGGGCCCGCCGACAGGACGACGGATGCAGCTCTCGTCAAGGACGAAGTACAGCAGCGGTGGCGGAGTGCGGTCCATGGCTGCCTGACGCCGTGTCAGCAGCGTGACGCGTTCGTCCGCCTGTACCTCTGTGATACCGCCCCTGCACACCGCGCCCCTGGCGATGGCCTGAGCGTACTCGGGGGTCTGGAGAAGGCCAGGCACGATCCCCAGTTCAAACACGCGCACCTTCGCTGCTGCCATCTCCAGGGCCAGGTATTCGGGGAACCCTTCCAGTATCGCCGAGTCGCGAACGGCCGCACCCTGTCGGGCAAGTGCTTCCCCGGTGCCGAGCGCCTTGTCTGCACTTGCAGTGAACTTGGGAGTTGGGTTTCGACCACCAGTTTCGATCCCAGAAATATGCGACGCGGAATATCCCGTGCGGTGCGCCAACTCGTCCTGAGTCCAGCCCCGCTCCTCTCGTAACCTGCGTAGACGGTCCCCGAAGGCTGCGCGGGGGCTTCCTTCCGGATCAAGTTCCTTGCGGTTAGTCACGCTGAACCCGACTCTCATACAACTGGATGGAGGTTGAAGGTCTCCTAAGCGTAGGCCACTGTGTGCCGCACCGGTAGTGAAGTCGCTACGGAGAGGAGCGGTCGTGTCTGGAGGGAACGGTCCGCCGGGCCAACTCGTCGAGGATGCAGCCGAGTTGGAGGCGCTCGTGAGAGCTGGAGGCTTCTGGAGGCTGGCACCGTCGTGGCTTCCCCGCGCGGGCTACACCGCCACGACGCCGGCCGTGCTTCGGGACGTCGAGACGGGGCTGATCCGGAGGCTGTCTGATGGCTGAGATCGCAACGTCCGCACAGACGTCCGAACTTGAGCCCGTTCCTGTGGGCGACTGCCGCATCTGCTGGGCTGCGGCAAACGGGCGCACCACGGCCCGTAACCGTCGGAACTACAACGAGATCATCAGCCAGCACCCGCACCGGCGCACAACGGACCGGACGGGGCTGGAGCGGTGAGCGCCGAACGGGGAGAGATCCCGGAAGAGTCCGCCGTGCTCAACTGGCCACCGTGCGAGTGCGGTCGTCCCCTGTGCCCCGACGCCAAAGCACGTGTGGACGACCGTTCGCACACCGAGACGATAGAGCGCCTGCGGCCCCTCGTGCAGCGGGAGAACCAGCGTTGGGGATGGGGAGGGGGCGACGATGACAACTGAAGCTCTGACGCGTGCGGAACAGACGTACCGCGAGTACCTGAATCACCTGTACATCTGCGCCGACTGCCACCAGGTGGGCATCAGCTGTGCTACGGGTAAAGCGCTTCGGGTGATCCACCGCGAAGCGAAGCAGGCCACGTGGCCTGACTGCCGGTGCCCGATCCACACGGGGACGCCAACAGCCCCGCAGACCACGGCCCCGGTCGCAGCCACCCCGTGCACTCACCCGACCAGAGGCGACACGTGAGGCTCGTCCGCCGCTTCGGCTGGTCGTGCTTCGTGTTCGTCGTCGCCGCTCTGGTTGGGGCGATTCCCGCGATGGCGGCTACCGGTCGCCTATGAACTCCCCTTCCGGCCACCCTGGACAGCGAGGCCGGAAGGGGTGCATGACCCTCTCTCGCGGCCATTGGAAGCACGCGTGAGAGGAAGAGGAGACCGGCCCGGACCCTGCCGGAACGGCTCCCTGAAAGCCCCGTCCGTCTGTCACCCCCGTGGCAGATGGGCGGGGTGCGTCACCAGGACCGCGCTCGCTCGTCACAACAGCCGGCGCGCAGCAAGATGGTTCATCAACACGAGGAGGAATCATGGCAGTTACACCGCTCGGTGTACCGATCGCAACCACCCCGGGGGAACCGTGGCCCGTGCCGAAAGAGCCGCCGTCCCCCGACGGAGGTCCGCGCACGGCGGAATCTACTGACGGCCCCACTGCCGCCTAGTGATCCTGTCAGAGCATGAAGGGGGCCGGTCCGCGCTGGGCCGGTCCCTGCTTGCATCTCAGGCGCTCAGTTCGGATTGGGCACCAGCGTTCGCCGCTGTGCCCCGTAGTGCGTTCCTCCCTGCACTCATGTGGCCATTCGATATGAAGACAGGCGCGAGCATCGCCGTTCTCAAGACTGATGACCCCGCTGCCTGGCAGAGGTATGCCGATGCGGACGTTCCCATCGTCACTCAGTGGGATGACGGACAGCACGACGGCATCACTCCGGGGAGTGTCGCCACGAGTTCGGCGTCAATGCCGAGCGTCGTGTTCCGCATGCTGCAAGACCTGGACGTCAAACGTGGGTCCAGGGTCCTGGAAATCGGGACGGGGACGGGGTACAACGCTGCGCTGCTCGCCTACCGCGCTGGATCGGACAACATCGTGTCTGTCGACGTCGACGCCGCAGTTACTCGCAGCGCCCGGCAGGCGTTGCAGGTCTTCGGGCTGCCCCTGGAGGTCATTACGGCTGACGGATATCTCGGGCACCCGGAGCGGGCGCCGTATGACCGGGTCATCGCGACGGCGGGAGTGCGTGAGCTGCCTTTCGCATGGATCGACCAGGCCCGGCCAGGAGCGGTCATCGTCGCCCCCTGGGGGACGGTCTACGGCAATCAGGATGCTGTGGTGCGATTGGTAGTTGCCGCAGACAAAAAAAGCGCGTCAGGCGCCTTCACTGGGCCCGTCGAGTTCATGAAGCTGCGGTCGCAACGAACGGCCGACGTGGAGCACAACGATTACGTGCCCGCGGAGGGAGTCCGGAGCGCCGCCACGTCGTCGACCACGGTGACCGAAGCGGAGTTCCTCGCTGGAGGGAAATTCAGTCCAGCGCAGTTCGCCATAGGGCTCCGCGTGCGGGACTGCCTCCATGCGGTGTCCGACAAGCGCGACGGGGCCCGCCCGGTGTGGTTCTACGGCCTCACGGATCGCTCGTGGGCCGTCGTGATGCTCGTCGACGGACAGTCGGAGGCGCGTGTCTGGCAGTCCGGTTCTCGTCGGCTGTGGGACGAGGTGGAAGCCGCTTACAGGTGGTGGGAGGCCGCAGGGAGGCCCGGACACGAGCGGTTCGGACTCACCGTGTCCGCGGCCGGTCAGCGGGCTTGGCTGGACAGTCCCGACGTGTCGTGGGAGGTCTGAGCCCCTGCTTTTGCTGCCCCAGTTCGTTCGCCCCGTGGCGGATGAGCTGGGGCTTTTCCATGCCCCGGCGGCCCCCAAGTGGCGGCGCTGCGATGAGCCTTGACGCTGGTAGGGGTTGCATTACCTAGGTGTTCCGTTACTCTTCGGCATGGTCATGGGGAATCTGGCGGCCACCTCGCACGGCGCGTGCATCGTGATCCCGGGCCCCTCCTTCGAACCGGCGGCCACGTTGCACGCCGTCGAGCGCGAGCGCTGCACCTCGCTGTACGGCGTCCCGACGATGTTCATCGCCGAGCTGAACCTCCCGGACTTCGCCACGTACGACCTCACCTCGCTGCGCACCGGCATCATGGCGGGCTCGCCCTGCCCGGCCGAGGTGATGAGGCGGGTCGTCGCGGAGATGCACATGGCGGAGGTGTCGATCTGTTACGGGATGACGGAGACCTCGCCGGTCTCCACCCAGACCCGGCGGGAGGACGATCTGGAGCGCCGCACGGGGACGGCGGGCCGGGTCCTGCCGCACCTGGAGGTGAAGGTCGTCGATCCGGCGACCGGCACGACGGTGGAGCGTGGTGAGACGGGCGAACTGTGCACCCGTGGCTACAGCGTGATGCTCGGGTACTGGGACGATGCCGAGAGGACGGCTCAGGTCATCGACGCGGGCCGCTGGATGCACACCGGGGATCTCGCCGTCGTCCGGGACGACGGCTATGTGCAGATCGTCGGCCGGATCAAGGACATGATCATTCGCGGTGGGGAGAACGTCTACCCGCGTGAGGTCGAGGAGTTCCTGTACACCCATCCCAAGATCGCCGACGTCCAGGTGATCGGTGTGCCGGACGAGAAGTACGGCGAGGAGGTGCTGGCCTGTGTCATCCCGCGCGACCCGGCCCACCCGCCGACGCTGGACGAGATCCGGGCGTTCTGCCGGGACCGGCTCGCCCACTACAAGATTCCTCGCGGGATCCGGATCCTGGACGCGTTTCCCATGACGGTCAGCGGCAAGGTACGAAAGGTGGAACTGCGCAGGCGGTACGGGGTGTGACCGCTGGGGGGACCCCGGTATACACCCGGTCTATACATGCTGGGTATAGTCCGGGTCATGTCATTGCTCAAGAAGAAGGCGGCCGGGCGGATCGGATCCGTCGCCGCCCTGGCCGCGCTCATGTCCCTCGTGCTGAGCGGCTGTTCGATGGAGACCACATCCCCGTCCCAGGCGCGGGATCACGCGGACAAGAAGAGTGCGGCCCCCTTCGGGCCGGTCGACTGCCGTAAGGCCAAGTGCATAGCGCTGACCTTCGACGCCGGTCCCGGCCCGAACACCTCCCATCTGCTGGACGTGCTGAAGGAGAAGAAGGTTCACGCGACGTTCTTCCTGCTGGGCCGCGACCACGTGATGAAGTACCCCGAGCTCGTCAAGCGGGAGGCGGCCGAGGGTCACGAGGTGGGTAACCACACCTGGACGCACAAGATCCTCACCAAGGAGAAGGGTGATGTCGCCCGCGAGGAGATAGAGAAGACCGAAGTCGCGGTGGAGAAGATCACCGGCACCCGGCCCCGGGTGATGCGTCCGCCGCAGGGCCGTACCAACGACGACGTCTCCAAGATATGCAAGGAGCTGGGCGTCTCGCAGGTGCTGTGGAGCACCACCGCGAAGGACTACTCCACGAACGACTCCGCGCTCATCGAGAAGCGGACCCTCAAGCAGGCCAAGCCCGACGGCATCATCCTGCTGCACGACATCTACAAGGGCACGGTGCCCGCGGTCTCGGGCATCATCGACACGCTGAAGGAGCGCGGTTACACCTTTGTCACCGTGCCCCAGCTGCTCGCCCCCGCCCAGCTGAAGCCGGGCCAGATCATCCGCCCGTGAGGTGCGGGCCCGAGCGGCTGCGGTGGTGATCCCGTGGCCGCTCAGGGCTCCTGGGCGCCCGCGCCGACGAGTTCGTCGGCCGGGCCGTTGACCGGCTGCGGGGCGCCGGTCGGATCCATCACGAAGAGTGCGACGGCGAGTTCGTCGGCGCGGGCGCGCGCCTCGTCGGCGTACCCCGTGAGTGAGAAGAAGACGCTCGCCGACGAGGTGGTCAGCCCGTTCAGCCAGAGGCACTCGATGTCCCGCAGGACGGCCGGCCCGCTGGTCGCGGCCACGGAGGCGACCAGCCCGGGGCCGTGCAGATCTATCCCGGACGCGGGCCGCCGCTCCGGCTGAAGGACGTCGCGGAAGCCCAGCCACTCCAGATACCGCGCGGCTGCCGACACCGCGTCGCGCGAGGTGCGGATCGCCGTCGGCCGGAAGGGCGGACGGACGGTCGCCGCCGTGCGCGGCAGGGGGATGTGCGCCGGTGCCCGGGTGTTCCCCGGGGCGGGCGGGGGCGCCGCCACCGGGCGCACCGGAATCCGCAGGACCGTACCGCAGGAGCAGCCGAGTTCCGGCTGCGGCCACTCGACCTGGCGTCCGCAGGAACCGCAGCGCACCGTGACCCACCCGTCGGACCAGGTCCGATGGGTGATCGGCTCCGGTGGTGCGCCCGTCAGCAGTGGTGGGGCGAGCGGGGCGCCACAGGCGCAGGGCAGGGCGGGCGCCGTGTAGGTGTGTTCCTGCAAGCAGTCCGGGCAGCGCACCAGCGCGTACCCCGCCGCTGTCGCCCCCGTCCTCGCGGTCTCGTCCATGCCCTCTCCCATGCGGCCATCGTCCACCAAGCGCGAGGCGTTGGGGAGGGACTTCGCACATTGGGCCGGTTCCCGACATCCGCGGCGCCCTCCCTTGACGGAAAGCGGAGCCAGCTCTTAGATTGCTTCCATATAGCAGAAGTGAATTTCCGTAATGCGGAAAACACTACGGAAGACGACGGAACTGGGCGATCTCAGGTTGGCGCGACAGGAGGCCCACTCCGACTGGCCGAGCAGGAGTACTCAATGCCCCGTATGACCGCTGCCCGAGCGGCAGTCGAGATCCTCAAGCGCGAGGGCGTCACCAACGCGTTCGGTGTGCCGGGCGCGGCGATCAACCCGTTCTACGCGGCCCTCAAGGCCGCCGGCGGTGTCCGGCACACGCTCGCGCGCCACGTCGAGGGCGCCTCGCACATGGCCGAGGGCTACACCCGTACCCACGCGGGCAACATCGGTGTCTGCATCGGCACTTCGGGCCCCGCGGGCACCGACATGATCACCGGTCTCTACTCGGCGACGGGTGATTCCGTCCCGATCCTCTGCATCACCGGCCAGGCGCCGACCGCGGTGATCCAGAAGGAGGACTTCCAGGCCGTCGACATCGCCTCGATCGCCAAGCCGGTCACCAAGGCGGCGACCACGGTGATGGAGGCCGCCCAGGTGCCCGGCGTCTTCCAGCAGGCCTTCCACCTGATGCGCTCGGGCCGGCCCGGCCCGGTCCTCATCGACCTGCCGGTCGACGTCCAGCTCACCGAGATCGAGTTCGACCCGGAGACCTACACCCCGCTGCCGGTCTACAAGCCGGTCGCCTCCCGTGCCCAGATCGAGAAGGCGATCGCGCTCCTCAACGAGTCGGAGCGCCCGCTGATCGTCGCGGGCGGCGGCATCATCAATGCCGACGCCTCCGAACTACTCGTGGAGTTCGCCGAGTTGACCGGGATCCCGGTGGTCCCGACCCTGATGGGCTGGGGCATCCTCGCCGACGACCACGAGCTGAACGCGGGCATGGTCGGACTCCAGACCTCGCACCGCTACGGCAACGCCACGTTCCTGGAGTCGGACTTCGTCCTCGGCATCGGCAACCGCTGGGCCAACCGGCACACCGGCAGGCTCGACACGTACACCAAGGGCCGCACGTTCGTCCACGTCGACATCGAGCCCACCCAGCTCGGCAAGATCTTCGCCCCCGACTTCGGGATCGCGTCCGACGCCAAGGTGGCACTGGAGCTCTTCGTCGAGGTCGCCCGCGAACTGAAGGCCGCGGGACGGCTTCCCGACCGTACGGAGTGGGCCGCGTCCGCCCAGGACCGCAAGGCCAGGCTCCAGCGCCGTACCCACTTCGACAACGTGCCGATGAAGCCGCAGCGCGTGTACGAGGAGATGAACCGCGCGTTCGGCCCCGACACCCGTTACGTCACCACCATCGGCCTCTCCCAGATCGCCGGCGCGCAGATGCTGCACGTCTTCAAGCCGCGCCACTGGATCAACTGCGGCCAGGCCGGCCCGCTCGGCTGGACGATCCCGGCCGCGCTGGGTGTCGCGACCGCCGACCCGGACGCCACGGTCGTCGCGCTCTCCGGCGACTACGACTTCCAGTTCATGCTCGAAGAGCTGGCGGTCGGCGCACAGCACCACATCCCGTACGTCCATGTCCTGGTGAACAACGCCTACTTGGGCCTCATCCGGCAGGCGCAGCGCAACCTGGACATCAACTTCGAGGTCAACCTGGAGTTCGAGAACATCAACTCCCCGGAGCTCGGCGTCTACGGCGTGGACCACGTCAAGGTCGCCGAGGGCCTCGGCTGCAAGGCGATCCGGGTCACCGAGCCCGACCAGCTGCTGCCCGCCTTCGAGGAGGCGAAGAAGCTGGCCGCCGAGTACCGCGTCCCGGTCGTCGTCGAGGCGATCCTGGAGCGGATCACCAACATCTCGATGAGCGGCACGGACATCGCCGGCGTCAACGAGTTCGAGGACATCGCGACCGAGCCGGGCCACGCCCCGACCGCGATCCTCCCGCTCGTCACCTCCTGACGGACCCACCCGGAGGGGCGGGGCGCCGGTCCACGGCGCCCCGCCCCTCCGGCGTGCTCCCGGCGGACCACCGGAAGCTCTCAGCGCGTACTGAACCGGTCCAGGGCGGCGCGCACCAGGTCGTCCATGGTGGCGCTGCCCTTGTGTCCGGAGTCCTCGGCCACGGTCAACTCGGCGTCCGGCCAGACCTGTGCGAGCTCCCAGGCGGTCGTGTACGGGCTGCTCAGATCGTGCCGTCCGTGCAGCAGCACGGCGGGGATTCCGCTCAGCCGGTCCGCGTCGCGCAGCAGCGCCCCTTCCTCCAGCCACGCGCCGTGCGAGACGTAGTGGGACGCGATGCGCACCAGGGCCACCCGGGCGGCCGACGGCCGGTCGCCGTAGGGGTGCGCCGAGCCGTGCGGCTCCAGGGAGAGCACCGCGTCCTCCCAGGCGCACCAGTCGGCCACGGCCTTCGCCCGCACCTCCGGGTCGGGGTCCGCGGCGCGGCGCGCGTACGCCGGGACGACCTCTGCCAGGTCCCCGGCCTCGGGCACGCCCGCTCTGAACCGGGCCAGCGCCTCGGGGAAGAAGCGGCCCACGCCCCCGTACAGCCAGTCCGTCTCGTAGCGCCTGGTCATGGTGACCCCGGCGATGACGACCTCCGACACCCGGTGCGGATGTGCCTCGGCGTACGCGAGGATCAGCGTCGAGCCCCATGAACCGCCGTGCAGTAGCCACCGTTCGATCCCCAGGTGCTCCCTGAGCCGTTCCATGTCGGCGATCAGGTGTGCGGTGGTGTTGTGGGCCAGGTCGGTCGTGGGGTCGGCGGCGTGCGGGGTGGACCGGCCGCAGTTGCGCTGGTCGAAGAGGACGATGCGATAGCGCTCCGGATCGAACGGGGCGCGGGAGCGCGCCGAACAGCCGGAGCCCGGACCGCCGTGGACGACGAGCGCCGGTTTGCCGGCCGGGTTGCCGCAGACCTCCCAGTACACGAGGTTGCCGTCACCCACGTCGAGCATTCCCTGGTCGTACGGCTCGGTCGGCGGACGGAGTCCGGTCATGGCACATTCCCTTCGGTGGAAGCGCCGCGAGGCCCGGGGGACTACTGCTCCGTACCGGTCCCGCGCAGCACGAAGAAGCACGGAGCAGAAGACCGTAGTCCCTGCTCCGTGCTCCCGCACCGGAATATGGTGCCGCCCGACGACGCGAGACTGGGCGCGACAGGACATTCGCGCCACCGGGCGGGGCTTGTGGTGGTGCTCGCCGATCCCTGACTCCCGTAATGGATACGGCAGTTGGGGAAGCAGGGGACCGCGGCGGAGGCGATCGGCCCTCGCGGTCCCGAACCTTCAGGTCAGGAAAGGGACCGGTGGGCCTTCACCACCGCACTGGCATCGTCACTCCGCCGCGGTCCGCAGGCTCGTCCGCACCCCGGCCACCCCTCATCGGGCCGGTGGTACGGACTGCGCCGGTGGTCCGACCTCCCGTCGGACCATCGGCGCCGTCTCTCGGTGCTGCTCAGTCCTCGCGCAGGGCGTGGACGGCTTCCTCGACGCGCTTGCCGTACTCGGTGTCCGCGGCGCGGAAGTGCGCGAGGTTCTTCTCGACCACGTCGTCGAGGGTGACCTGCGAGAGGCCGCCCGCGATGTTGGCGACCAGCCGGGACTTCTCGTCCTCGGACATCAGCCGGTAGAGCTCGCCCGCCTGGAAGAAGTCGTCGTCCTTGGCGTGCTCGGCGGCGGCGTGGGCGCCGGTCCAGCCGGAGACGGCCAGTGGGGCGGCCAGTGCGGCGTCCGTCTGGGCCGGTCCCGCGTACGAGTTGGGCTCGTAGTTCTTGTCGTGGCGCGCGCCGTGCCGGGTCGCCATGGCGCCGTCCCGGCCGTAGTTGTCCGCCGTGGCGTTCCGCGGCGCGTTGACGGGCAGCTGCGTGTGGTTGATGCCCACGCGGTAGCGCTGTGCGTCGGCGTACGCGAACAGGCGGCCCTGGAGCATCTTGTCGGGCGAAGGGCCGATCCCGGGAACGAAGTTGTTCGGGGAGAACGCGGCCTGCTCGACCTCGGCGAAGACGTTGTCCGGGTTGCGGTCGAGGACCAGTCGGCCCACCCGCTGCAATGGGTAGTCGCTGTGCGGCCACACCTTCGTGACGTCGAAGGGGTTGAAGCGGTAGCCGGCGGCGTCGGCGGCGGGCATGACCTGGACGTGCAGCGTCCAGGACGGGTTGACGCCCCGCTCGATGGCCTGGAGCAGGTCCGTCTGGTGGCTGTTGGCGTCCTTGCCCACCAGCTCGGCGGCCTGGTCCGCGGAGAGGCTGCGGACACCCTGGTTGGTCTTGAAGTGGTACTTGACGAAGAAGGCCTCGCCCCGGGCGTTCGTCCACTGGTAGGTGTGCGAGCCGTAGCCGTTCATGTGGCGGTACGAGGCGGGGATGCCGCGGTCGCCCATCAGCCAGGTCACCTGGTGGGTGGCCTCGGGGGAGTGCGCCCAGAAGTCCCAGACGTTGTCCGGCTCCTGCTTGCCGGTGAACGGGTCGCGCTTCTGGGAGTGGATGAAGTCCGGGAACTTGATGGGGTCCTTGATGAAGAACACCGGGGTGTTGTTGCCGACGAGGTCGTAATTGCCCTCCTCGGTGTAGAACTTCAGCGCGAAGCCGCGCGGGTCGCGGACCGCGTCCGCGCCGCCCAGCGAGTCGGCCACGGTCGAGAAGCGGATGAACGTCTCGGTGCGCCTGCCCACGGCGGAGAGGAAGTCGGCCCGGGTGAAGCCGGTGACGTCGTCGGTCACCTCGAAGTAGCCGTACGCGCCGGAGCCACGGGCGTGGACGACGCGCTCCGGGATGCGCTCGCGGTTGAACCGGGCGAGCTTCTCCAGCAGGTGCTGGTCCTGGAGGAGGATCGGGCCGCCGACGCCGGCGGTGGCGGAGTTCTGGTTGTCGGCGACCGGGGCGCCTGACTCGGTCGTAAGCACGCGCTTCGACATCGTGGACCTTCCGTACTGGGGCTGCTGACGGCTTGAGGAGCGTAAATATGCTGCGAACGTCACGTCAACAGTTTGTTGAAATTTAGGTTCGGGGGTACCGGGCCGCGGCAGCGCCTGGGCGCGACAGGACAGGTGTCAGCGCTGCCGCGGCCCGGAGTTGAGAGGAGGCCGGAGCCTCGGAAGGAGGAGGAGCGGTGCCTCAGACCTGGGTGCCGGACAGCCGCTCGACCGAGCGCAGCAGCGCCGAGTGGTCCAGGCCGCCGTCGCCCTGGGCGCGGAGCGAGGCGACCAACTGGGCGACCACCGCCCCCACCGGCAGCGCGGCGCCGACATTGCGGGCGGCGTCGGTGACGATGCCCATGTCCTTGTGGTGCAGGTCGATCCGGAAGCCGGGCTTGAAGTCCCGGTTCAGGAAGTTGTCCTTCTTGCGGGTCAGGACGGTCGAACCGGCCAGCCCGCCGTTGAGGACGTCGAGGGCCGCGGCCAGGTTCACGCCGGACTTCTCCAGGAAGACCACGGCCTCGGCGCAGGCCTGGATGTTGACCGCCACGATCAGCTGGTTGGCGGCCTTCACCGTCTGGCCCGAGCCGTGCGGACCGCAGAGCACGATGGTCCTGCCCAGCGCGTCCAGGATCGGCTTCGCGGCGTCGAAGTCGGCCTGCTCGCCGCCGACCATGATGGACAGTACGGCCTCGATGGCCCCGGCCTCGCCGCCGGACACCGGGGCGTCCAGGACCCGCAGGCCCTTCTCGCCGCCCGCCTTGCCCAGGTCGACCGAGGTCTGCGGGGTGATCGACGACATGTCGATCAGCAGCGCGCCCGGCTTCGCGTTCTCCAGGATGCCGTCCGCGCCGTAGGCGATGGCCTCGACCTGAGGGGACGCGGGCACCATGGTGATCACCACGTCGGCGTCGCGTACCGCCTCGGCGATCGAGGAGGCGGCGGTGCCTCCGGCGGCCGAGAGCCGGTCCAGCTTGTCCTGTTCCAGGGTGTAGCCGGTCACGGAGTAGCCGGCCTTGATCAGGTTCTCGGACATCGGGGAGCCCATGATGCCGAGGCCGATCCAGGCGACCTTGGGGAGCTTGCTCATGCGGGGTGCCTCTTTCAACACGCGGGTGGAGACGGTCAGTTGGGGAGCCAGCCGAAGGCCTCGGCGCTCGGGCGGTCGCCCGGCTTGTACTCCAGGCCGACCCGGCCGTCGTATCCGGCCTTGGTCAGCCGGTCGAGCAGGTCCTCCAGCGGCAGCGTGCCCGTACCGGGCGCACCGCGGCCGGGGTTGTCCGCGATCTGTACGTGGCCGGTCTGTGCGGCGTAGGTGTCGATCACCTCGTTGAGGTCCTCGCCGTTCATCGACAGGTGGTACAGGTCGAGCAGGAACTTCGCGTTCCCGAGCCCCGTCAGGGCGTTGACCTTGTCGACCACCTCGATGGCGGCCGGGGCGCTCACCAGCGGGCAGAGCGGCGACTCCGGCTTGTTGAGAGCCTCGATGAGCAGGATCGCGCCCACCCGGTCGGCCGCGCGGGCCGCTGTCGTGAGGTTCTCCAGGGCCAGTGCGTCCTGGACCGCCGGGTCCACGCCCTCGACGCGGTTGCCGTACAGCGCGTTGAGCGCCTTGCAGCCGACCGACGCGGCGAAATCGGCCGCCACGTCGATGTTGGCGCGGAAGCGGTCGGACTCCTGGCCGGGGACGGAGAGTGCGCCGCGGTCCGGGCCGGGCAGCCGGCCGGCGTAGAAGTTGAGTCCCACCAGCTGGGTGCCGGCGTCGTCGAGCGCCTTCTTGAGGGCGTCGAGCTCGGCCTGCGGAGGGGTGGGGGTCTCGATCCAGGGCCACCACAGCTCGACCGCGCCGAAGCCCGCCGCGGCGGCAGCCGCGGGACGCTCCAGGAGCGGGAGTTCCGTGAAGAGGATCGAGAGGTTCACATCGAAGCGCTGGTCCGTGTAGCCCATAAGGCGTTCGGCGCTCCTTCCGTATTGCGGAAGTTAGTTTCTACTTGATGGAAGATTGCCTGGTGGGTCGTGAGGCTGTCAAGAGGGCTCCCGAATTTCGTGGCCTGCGCAGTAGGTTGAGCGCGTGCGATTGAGAGTGGAATTCACGACCGAGCCCTTCGACCTGGACGATGCGCCACCCCATGCGGTGGTGGCTCGCGAGGTCATTCAGGCGGCCGAGCTGGACGCGGTGGACGTCGGACCGTTCGGCAACACCGCGGAAGGCGCATCCGACGCCGTACTGACCGCGGTCGACGCGCTGCTGCGCCGTGCGCTGGGGGCGGGCGCCACCCGTGTCTCGCTCCAGGTGAACGTGATCGGGCCCGACGGCGAGGAGGGGGCGCGGTGACCGCGCCGGGGGAGCACCCGCTGATCGCCGCGGTGAAGCCGCTGGTCGACGCCATGGGCGCCGAGATCCTCGTACCCGGACAGGCGGCGGAGGACGACGTGGTCCTGGCCTGGGAGGGTGAGGACGTCCTGGCCGTGCGGCTGCCGCAGCTCTCCGACTCGCTGGATCACATACTGGTGGCGATGGAGCGCAGGCACGGGATGCCGCTGTCCGAGCTCGACCGGAGGACGAAACAGTCGGTCGTGCGGATACTGGAGTCGCGCGGGGCCTTCTCCGTGCGGCACGGTGTGGAGACCGTGGCAGGTGCGCTCGGAGTCAGCCGTTTCACCGTCTACAACTACCTGAACAGGGAGAACGCCACCAAGGGTGAATGACTGCAGGTTCGGAGCAGTCGGCCGCCGCCCGGTAACCGGGCGGCGGTTTTTGTCTCTCCAAGTTTTCAACAAAGTGTTGACGTGGTGTTTCCGAGGGCGTTAGCTGTCCGCAGCCCGTCCAGCACAAGGCCCCTCACAAGGCCACGGCACAAGGCCACAGCACAAGGCCACGGAGGTCCCCGTGACTTCGAGTTCACTGCGCTTGCCGGGGGAGGACCCTGCAACCCCCGAGGGTCTCGCCCGGTTCAACACCCTGCGGGACAGTGCGGCGCGAGCCGTACTCCACGAGGTGTGCGCCAGTTCTGCCTGGGGGAGCAAAATCCTCGCCCAGCGCCCTTTCGCCACCGCGGAAGCCCTCTTCCTCGCCAGCGACGCCGCAACGGCCGAACTGACCGCGGAAGATCTGGCCGAGGCGATGGCGGGGCACCCGCCGATCGGCCGCCCGAAACCCGGTGACCCGACATCGTCCCGTGAACAGCGGGGGATGGCCGGGGCCTCGGAGGAGCTCAAGGTCGAGATGCTCGAACTGAACCTGGCCTACCAGGAGAGGTTCGGACATGTCTTTCTGATCTGCGCGACCGGCGCGACCGGCGAGCAGATGCGCGACGCGATGAAGGCCCGGATCATCAACACACCCGAGCGGGAGCGCGAGTTGGTGCGCGTCGAGCTCGGCAGGATCAACCGGATCCGGCTGGACATCGTGGTCGCCGCAGTCGCAGAACAAGGAGAGTGAAGGTCTTGAGCACACAGACCACCGCATCGGTGTCCACGCACATCCTGGACACCAGCGTGGGACGCCCCGCCGAGGGTGTCGCCATCGCGCTCGCGGCCCGCAGCGGCCCCGACGCGCAGTGGGTGGCACTGGGCGGATCGGCGACCGACGCGGACGGGCGCTGCAAGGACCTGCCGGCCCTGCCGGAAGGAACCACCCAGGTACGGCTCGACTTCGAGACCGGGCCGTACTTCTCCAAGAAACAAGCCGAGGCACAGCAGGACGCCCCCCGCGTAAGGGACAGCGGCGCTTTCTTCCCGGAGGTGGCGATCACATTCGCCGTCGTACCGGGTGAGCACTTCCACGTACCGCTGCTGCTCAACCCGTTCGGCTACTCCGTATACCGAGGGAGCTAGCACCGACATGCCCACGATTCTCGGCCAGAACCAGTACGGCAAAGCAGAGAACCGCGTAGTCAAGATCACGCGGGACGGCGACACCCACCACATCAAGGACCTGAACGTCTCTGTCGCCCTCTCCGGCGACATGGACGACGTCCACTACTCCGGCTCCAACGCCAGCGTCCTGACGACCGATGCCACCAAGAACACGGTGTTCGCGTTCGCCAAGGAGCACGGCATCGAGTCCGCCGAGCAGTTCGGCATCCACCTGGCCAGGCACTTCGTGACGACCCAGGACGCGATCAAGGTCGCGCGGATCCGGATCGAGGAGTACGCCTGGGAGCGCATCGCCACCTCCGGCAACAGCTCCCAGTTCATCGGCGCCGACGAGGTCAGGCACTCCTTCGTCCGCAAGGGCCAGGAACTGCGCACCACCGAGATCACCTTCGACGGGGAGAAGTGGCAGGTCATCTCCGGCCTGAAGGACCTGACGGTGATGAACTCCACCAACTCGGAGTTCTGGGGCTACGCCAAGGACAAGTACACGACGCTCCAGGAGACCTACGACCGTATCCTCGCGACCGCGGTCTCCGCCAAGTGGCGGTACAACTGGACCGACGACGCGGCCCGGATGCCGAACTGGGACAAGTCCTACGAGCAGGCGAAGAAGCACATGCTCCAGGCCTTCGCCGAGACGTACTCGCTCTCCCTGCAGCAGACCATGTACCAGATGGGCTCACGCATCATCAACAGCCGCAGTGAGATAGACGAGATCCGGTTCTCGCTGCCGAACAAGCACCACTTCCTGGTGGACCTGGAGCCGTTCGGGCTCAAGAACGACAACGAGGTCTACTTCGCGGCCGACCGCCCGTACGGACTCATCGAGGCCACCATCCTGCGGGACGGCGCCGAGGCCCGGATCCCGGTCGACATGACCAACCTCTGAGACCGACCGGTACGTCACCGCCGGCTGAGGCCACCGCCGGCGGTGGCGTACCGGAAACCCACTGAACTGCACTCTTTCGGCACCCGGAGCCACGCGGCTGCGGCACTCAAATCCTCCTGGGTCCTGCCGTGCCCTTCGCCACTGCGAGAGAAGGAATCCTCATGGCACCAACGGCAGCCGCGCGCACGGTCATCGAGAACGTAGCCATCGCGACGGTCGACGCCCACGACACCGAGTACGCATCGGGCCATGTCGTGGTCGCGGGGAACCGCATCGAGTCCCTCGGGTCCGGCAGGGCGCCCGAAGGGCTCACCGATGTCGTACGCCGGATCGACGGCACCGGCCATCTGGTCACCCCGGGACTGGTCAACACCCATCACCACTTCTACCAGTGGATCACCCGTGGGCTGGCCACCGACCACAACCTGTTCAACTGGCTCGTCGCGCTGTACCCGACGTGGGCGCGCATCGACGAGCAGATGGCGCGCACGGCCGCGCAGGGCTCCCTCGCCATGATGGCGCGCGGCGGTGTCACCACCGCGATGGACCACCACTACGTCTACCCGCAGGGCGCCGGCGACCTGTCGGGCGCGATCATCGGGGCCGCCGCCGAGACCGGTGTGCGCTTCACCCTCGCCCGCGGCTCCATGGACCGCAGCCAGAAGGACGGCGGGCTGCCCCCGGACTTCGCCGTCGAGACCCTGGAAGGCGCGCTCGCCGGCACCGAGGAGACCGTCGACCGGTACCACGACGCCTCGTTCGACGCGATGACCCAGGTCGCCGTCGCGCCGTGCTCACCCTTCTCGGTGTCCACCGAACTCATGCGGCAAGGCGCCGAGTTGGCTCGCCGCAAGGGTCTGCGGCTGCACACCCACGGCAGTGAGACCGTCGAGGAGGAGCAGTTCTGCAAGGAACTGTTCGGGATGGGCCCGACCGACTACTTCGAGTCGACCGGCTGGCTCGGCAGCGATGTGTGGATGGCGCACTGCGTCCACATGAACGACTCCGACATCGCCGCCTTCGCCCGTACCGGTACCGGTGTCGCGCACTGCCCGTCCTCCAACGCCCGCCTCGCCGCCGGCATCGCCCGGGTCCCCGACATGCTCGGGGCGGGCGTCCCGGTCGGCCTCGGGGTCGACGGCACCGCGTCCAACGAGTCCGGCGAACTCCACACCGAGTTGCGCAACGCCCTGCTCATCAACCGCCTCGGCACCCACCGCGAAGCGGCCCTGAACGCCCGTCAGGCCCTGCGCCTCGGTACGTACGGGGGAGCCCAAGTCCTGGGCCGTGCAGCGGAGATCGGCTCCCTGGAGCCCGGAAAGCTGGCCGACCTGGTGCTCTGGAAGATGGACACGCTGGCCCACGCCTCGATCTCCGACCCGGTGACCGCGCTCGTCTTCGGCGCCGCCGCCCCCGTCGCCCTCTCCCTCGTGAACGGCCTCACCGTCGTCGAGGACAGCCACCTGACCACGGTGGACGAAGACGCCATCGCCCGCGCCACGCGGGTCGAGGCGCAGCGCCTCGCGCGGATCGCCGCGCAGGACTGAGCCCGTACGAGCTCCGGCCGGGGAGGACGGTCCCCGGCCGGCGGCCGTGAGCCCGAGCGGGGTTCACGGCAGCCGTGACCGGGGGGTGTGTGCCCAGAGTGCATGCACCCTCCGGTGCGGTGACCTACCCGGAACCGTCCTGGAACCGACCCGGAACCTCCTCTCCGTACCGTCCGGGCTCCGATCCCCACCTTCACCCGCAGCCGCACCTGCACTCCGCACCACCTCCCTGACACCCACGTCACCGACGACGTGTACCCGACCGGAGGAGCCGTCGTGGCCGCCGAGCCCAGGTTTCGCAATGATGCAGCAGCCGTATCCGTCGACGCGGAACCGTCCGGAGGGCCTGAGACCTCCGTGAAGCATCCGGTCGACGAAGTCCTTCCGCCCGTCAGGATGTTCACCAGCGGCCTCCAGCATGTGGCCGCCATGTACGCGGGAGTTGTCGCCCCGCCGATGATCGTGGGCCCCGCCGTGGGGCTCAGCGCCAAGGAGACCGCCTTCCTCGTCGGGGCGAGTCTGTTCACCGCGGGTATCGCGACCCTGCTCCAGACCCTCGGGTTCTGGCGGGTCGGCGCCCGGCTGCCGTTCGTCAACGGTGTCTCGTTTGCCGGTGTCACGCCGATGATCGCCATCGGCAAGGGCCGGGGACACGACGGCATCGCGGTCATCCTCGGCGCGATCATCGTCGCGAGCGTGCTGGGGTTCCTGCTCGCCCCGTACTTCAGCAAGCTGGTCCGCTTCTTCCCGCCCGTCGTCACCGGTACCGTCATCACCCTCATAGGGGTCTCGCTGCTGCCGGTCGCCTTCGGATGGGCCCAGGGCACCCAGGGAGCGGCGGACTACGGCTCGATGAAGAACATAGGGATGGCCGCCCTCACCCTGGTCATCGTGCTGGCCCTGCGGAAACTGCTCCGCGGCTTCTTCCAGCAGATAGCCATCCTGCTCGGCCTGGTGATCGGTACGGTCATCGCGATACCGATGGGCATGACCAGCTTCGACGCGATGCGCGACGCCGACCCGATCGGGTTCCCGACGCCCTTCCACTTCGGCGCCCCGCAGTTCGAGGTCTCCGCGATCGTCTCGATGTGCATCGTGATGCTGGTCTGTATGACCGAGTCGACCGCGGACATGCTGGCGCTCGGCAAGATCGTCGGCCGTCCCGCCGACGAGCGGACCATCGAGGGCGGGCTGCGCGCCGACACCATCGGCAGCCTGGTGAGCCAGTTCTTCAACGGCTTCATGGCGAGCGCCTTCGCGCAGAACATCGGCCTGGTCGCGATGACCAAGGTGCGCAGCCGCTACGTCGTCGCCACCGGCGGCGGGATCCTGATCCTGCTCGGCCTCTGTCCGATGGCCGCGTCGGCGATCGCCCTCGTACCGCTGCCGGTGCTGGGCGGCGCCGGGGTCGTGCTCTTCGGCTCGGTCGCGGCGAGCGGGGTGCAGACGCTGGCGAGCGCGGCCATGGAGAAGGGGGAGAACGCCCTGATCGTGGCGACCGCCCTCGGCATCGGGCTGATCCCGATAGCGGCGCCGGACTTCTACCAGGCCTTCCCGAAGGACGTTCTGGTGGTGCTCGACTCGGGCATCTCCACCGGATGTGTGGTGGCCATCGTGCTGAACCTGGCCTTCAACCATCTGGGTGCGGGGAAGAGCGTGGAGGAACCGGAGCAGCAGGCCGTACCGGAGGCGGCAGCCGCGATCCGCTGACACCGGCGGGACAGATACGGCGCGTACCGCACCGCTGAGGTGCCGTACGCGCCGTATCCGTGTGCCGGACCGCTGATCAGTTGATGGTGTACGGGTCCCCGTAGACCTTCCAGCTGAGCGGCGGGTTCAGGCCGAGGTTGCCGTTCTTCAGGAAGACGCGCTGCTCGGTGTCGACGCGGCTGGTGTCGCTGTGGGCCTCCTCCTGCTGCATCGCCCAGACCCGGGCGTCGAGGAAGGCGTTGAGGTAGGTGGTCTCGTTGCCGCCCTGGGCCGGGGTCTTGGCCTTGGCGAGAGCCCTCTTGCGGATGGAGCTGAAGCTGGTCTTGTCGTCACCGTCACCGTGCATGACGATCGCGTCGTAGTACGCGAACTGGCCGAGGGTTCCGATGCCGTCCGCCTTGCCCTGCTTGACGGCCGGGTCGAAGTAGACGCGGTCGCGCTCGTCGTTCTGCGCGGTCTGGAAGACCGTGTCCTTGGCCGCGGTCTTCCAGGCGCTCTCGAAGGCCGAGCCGAGACCCGAGTGCGAGTCGGAGCCGTTGACCTTCTTGAGTGCGGGGAGGTACTTGGCGAGCGGGTTGCCGGGCTCGCGGTTCGTGTACAGCGTCACCAGGTCCAGCATGTCCCCGGTGCCGGAACAGAAGCCGATGATGCCCGCGGTGTAGCCGCGACCGTCACCGATGTCCTCGATGTACTTGTACTGGGCCTTCCAGTCCAGCGAGGAGTTCTCCGCGCTGGAGACCAGCTTCATGGCGATTTCCTTCTTCGCCGGGTCGTCGAGTCCGGTCGCCGCAGCGGCCACCTGATGCGAACTCGTCTGCGGCGCAGGCGCGTTGGCGGCGTACGCGGTGGCGGGTACGGCCACCAGGGCCAGGCCGAGCACCGTGCGGGTGATGATCCTCTTGCGGCGTCCAGGGGTGGTGCGGTGGGGGGCGTTCACCAGTCCTCCAAGGGGAGTTCGTCCTTCAGGTGTTCTGTTAGGAAGCTTTCCTATCAGCTGTCCGGGGGGTCGTACACCCCCTGGGGAGAAAGGAGTTGAGCGAATGCGGTATGGGCAGGGCTGCCCTTGATCGTTGATCAACCCTACGAGGGTGGCTGTGGTGGTGCATTTTGTCCGACCCTGTCTCGCCGGGGTGGCCGGAGCCCCGGCGGCGCACCGCGGCGGAGGCAGGGCCCCGGGCGCTGTAGCGTCTTCGGTATGGACGATCACTCTGTAGTCGATGTCGGCGACGTACGGCTGGCCTACCGGACCTGGGGCGACCCCTTCGGGGCGCCGGTGGTGCTGCTGCACGGTCTCGGCGGTTCCTCCGCGACCTGGGAGGCGACCGGGCAGGCACTCGGCGAGGAGTGGCGGGTGTACGCCCTTGACCTGCGCGGACATGGTGAGAGCGACTGGCCGGACGAGTACTCGTTCGAACTGATGCGGGACGATGTGTTCGGCTTCCTGAACGAGCTGGACCTGGACCGGGTCGGGGTCGTCGGGCACTCCATGGGCGGCGTCGTCGCGTATCTGCTCGCCCAGGAGCATCCGGACCGGGTGGAGCGGCTCGTACTGGAGGAGACCCCGCCGCCGTTCCCCAGCGAAAGGCCCGAGCCCGTCCACCCGGACGCGCCGGTCGACTACGACTGGAACGCCGTGCCCGCCATCAAGAGTCAGGTCCGGGATCCCGAACCGGAGTGGGCCGAACGGCTCGACGAGATCGTGGCACCGACCCTGCTCGTGACCGGCGGCCCGGACAGCTCCATGCCGCAGGACCGGATCCCCGACATGGCCGCGAAGATCCCGGACTCCCGGATGATCACGATCCCGGTCGGTCACCGGGTGCACGAGCTGGAGCCGGGGCAGTTCTCGGCGGCGGTCAGCGAGTTCTTCACCAGCTGACGACCGGCCGGGAGTCGGCTGACACGACCGGCTGACGCGACCAGATGGCACGTCCGGCCGGCACGTCCGGCCTCACACGCGGAGAACGGTGAGCGCCGAGCGCGTCTCCCGAAACGAAACAGGACGCCCTGCGCCGGGTACGGCGCGGGGCGTCCTGTTTCGTTGCGTCCCTACGGCCGCCACTCCGGGCTGCGTCCGCTGGAACCGATCACCCGGTCGATGAACGGAGCCCCTTCGGGAACCGCGACCGCCGGGCCGAAGATGTCTGTCTGCCCGCCCTGGTTCATCATCTTCAGCAGCCCGTACGACACCTGAAGGCTCGCGTCGTCCACGGCGTACGGCTGTCCGGTCGCGCGGGCCAGGTCCCAGCCGTGCACGACCAGTTCGTTGAGGGCGACCTGCCCGGCCACCTCCGCGGGCAGGTCGACCGCCCCCGCCCTGGTCTGTCCTTCGCGCGACTCCGGGGTGCGCCAGGCGGCGGCGACCTCGTCGAGCTGCCTGGGAAGTACGGTCCGCCAGTCCGCTTCGAGTACGGGTTTCGTCGTGCCGGGGGCGGTGTCGGTGGCCGGCCCGAAGTCCTTCTCCGCCGCGGCGCGGAAGGCCGCGGTCAGTCCGACGACATGGGCCAGGAGCTCCCCGACGGAGTAGTCGGGGCACGGAGTGGGGCCGGACAGCTGCGTGTCGTCGATGGCGTCGAGGAGGTCTGCCACGGAGCGGGCGGCGGGGCCGAGATCGTAGGTATTCACACGCCTCAGACTGGCGCGCCGCCGAGAACTCATCGGTCAGCGAACCACCCGTCCGCGGGTGAACCACTCTCCCGCGCGAGCCGCGGCCCGGCCGGACGGTCATGCCCGGCGCGTCCCATCCGGACGGCCCCGGCCGCCGGGCGGTATTGGTCTGTACCTAGGTGGTCTGTACCTCTTGACGAACTGGTCCAGACCACCTAACTTCCACTGTGCTCCATGGCACCAAGGACATTCGCTCCCCCCTGAGGACCGCGCCTGCGGTCCCTGCCTCAAGGGAGAACCATGGTCGAGCACAGATCGTTCGGATCATTCAGACGCAGAACGGCGACATCCCTGATCGCCGTTCTCGGACTCCTACTCGCGCTGCTGTCCCTCCAGGCGACGCCCGCCCACGCGGCCGGCAAGCTGACGGCCACCTTCACCAGCGCGGACAACGGGCCCTGGTGGAAAGGGACCTACATCCTGCACAACGACGGCGACACCGCCGTGACCGGCTGGTCCCTGGAATTCGACCTGCCCTCCGGAGTGGCCATCAGCTCCTCGTACAACGGGACGGTCACCACCCAGGGCAGTCACATCACCGCCGTCAACGCCGCCTACAACGGCACCGTCGCGGCGCACAGCACCACCGAGCCGTACAGCTTCTGGTTCGTCGCCACCGGCCCGATCACCGCACCGGACGGCTGCCGGATCAACGGTGACAAGTGCGACGGCTCGGCGGACGCACCGCCGACCGCGCCCGGCGGACTCAAGCAGACGGACGTGACCGCCCACACCGCGACGCTCTCCTGGACGGCGTCCGCGGCGGGGGACTTCCCCGTCGCCTCGTACGACATCCTCGCGGGCGGCACCGTCGTGGGCAGCGCCACCGCCGCGACCAGCGGCACCGTCACCGGGCTGACCCCCGCCACCGCGTACTCCTTCACCGTCCGGGCCAAGGACACCCGCGGCAATGTCTCGGCCCAGAGCCCGCCGCTGGCGGTGACCACCGTGGATCCGGCGAGTGACACGTCCCCGCCGACGGCGCCCGGGGCCCTGCACTCCACCGGCGTCGACTCCAGCAGCGTCACCCTGGCCTGGACCGCCGCGACGGACAACCAGCGCGTCGCCGCGTACGACATCTACCGTGGCTCCGCGCTCGCCACGACGGTCTCGGGAACCACCACCACGGCGACCGTCGGCGGACTGTCGCCCTCGACGTCGTACACCTTCACCGTCAAGGCCCGTGACCCGGCGGACAACGCCTCACCGGCGAGCAACACGCTCACCGTGAAGACCGACGACATCGTCGGCAGCGGCAAATACGCCAAGGTCGGATACTTCGTCCAGTGGGGCATCTACGGCAGGCAGTACTTCGTCAAGAATCTCCAGGACTCCGGTGCGGCCTCGAAGCTGAACGTCCTCAACTACTCCTTCGAGAACATCGATCCCACCAACCTCACCTGTATGAACGGCGTCACGAAGGGCACCACGGCCGACCCCGAGGATCCTGACCAGGGGACCGGAGCCGGTGACGCGGACGCCGACTACGCCCGTCCGATGAGCGCCGCCCAGTCCGTGGACGGCGTCGCCGACGACGGCTGGGGCAAACTGCGCGGCAACTTCAACCAGTTGAAGAAGCTCAAGGCCCTCCACCCGGACCTGAAGATCCTGGTCTCGCTCGGCGGCTGGACCTACTCGAAGTACTTCTCCGACGTGGCCGCCACCGAGGCGTCCCGGCAGAAGTTCGTCTCCTCGTGCATCGACATGTACATCAAGGGCAACCTGCCCGAGTACTCGGGCGCGGGCGGCCCCGGCACCGCCGCCGGGATCTTCGACGGCTTCGACATCGACTGGGAGTGGCCGGGCACCGACACCGGACACCCCGGCAACCACTGGTCCGCCGACGACAAGGGCAACCTGACGCTGCTCCTCGCCGAATTCCGCAAGCAGATGGACGCGTTGGGCGGCGGACACCGGCTGCTCACCGCGTTCACCCCGGCCGACCCGCAGAAGATCAGCGACGGCTGGGACCTGACCAAGGTCTTCGACTCCCTCGATGTGGCCAACGTCCAGGGGTACGACTTCCACGGCTCGGGCAGCGACAACTCCTGGGAACCGGACCGCACCGGCGACCAGGCCAACCTCTACGCGGACGACGGCGACCCGTACGGCTTCCACTTCAGCGTGGACGCGGCCGTCAAGGCGTACACCGACGCGGGCGTCGAGCCGAGAAAGCTGACAGTCGGCATCCCGTTCTACGGCCGTGGCTGGCAGAACGTCACCGACGGCGGGGCGAACGGTGAATGGCAGTCGGCGGGCGGCGCCGCGCCGGGACAGTTCGCGGAGGAGGCGGGAACCCGCGGCTACGCCAACCTGATCGGCGCCTTTCCGACGATGACGATCCACCACGACGAACAGTCGGTGTCCACCTACGGGTACACCGGAAACCAGTGGTGGTCCTTCGACGACACCTGGTCCATCGGCAAGAAGACGGCCTATGTGAAGGACAAGGGCCTGCTGGGCGTCATGATCTGGGAGATGTCCGGCGACACCCCGCAGGGGACGCTGATGGGGGCACTCGACACCGGGCTGAAGTAGGACCGGCGCTGCTCCGCCCCCGGCGCTGCTCCGCCCCCGGCGCAGCGCGGCGCCGGGGGCGGAGTTCAGGACCGGGCGACCGCGTCAGCGCAGCTGCTCGTACGCGGGCAGCGTCAGGAAGTCCGCGTAGTCCTCGTCCAGCGAGACCTGGAGGAGCAGGTCGTGGGCCTGCTGCCACTTGCCTGCCGCGAACGCCTCGTCTCCGGTCTCGGCGCGGATCGCGGCCAGTTCCTCCGCGGCGATCCTCCGGGCCAGCTCGGCGGTGGCCCGCTCGCCGTTCTCGAAGACCACGTCCGCGTTGATCCACTGCCAGATCTGCGAGCGGGAGATCTCGGCCGTCGCCGCGTCCTCCATCAGGTTGAAGATGGCGACGGCGCCCAGGCCGCGCAGCCAGGCCTCGATGTAACGGATGCCGACCTGCACGGCGTTGACCAGTCCCTCGTACGTGGGACGGGCGTCCAGCGAGTCGACGGCGATGAGGTCACCGGGCGCGACCGCGACGTCCTCGCGCAGCCGTTCCTTCTGGTTCGGCTTCTCGCCGAGCACCGCGTCGAACGACTCCATGGCGATCGGCACCAGGTCGGGGTGGGCGACCCAGGAGCCGTCGAAGCCGTCGCCCGCCTCGCGGTCCTTGTCGGCCTTGACCTTCTCGAAGGCGACCTTGTTGACCTCGGCGTCGCGCCGGGAGGGGATGAAGGCCGCCATGCCGCCGATGGCGTGCGCGCCGCGCTTGTGGCAGGTCCGCACCAGGAGTTCGGTGTAGGCGCGCATGAACGGGGCGGTCATCGTCACGAGGTTGCGGTCCGGCAGGACGAACTTGGCGCCGCCGTCACGGAAGTTCTTGACGATGGAGAAGAGGTAGTCCCAGCGGCCCGCGTTCAGCCCGGAGGCGTGGTCGCGCAGCTCGTAGAGGATCTCGTCCATCTCGTACGCGGCCGTGATCGTCTCGATGAGCACGGTCGCGCGGACGGTGCCCTGCGGGATGCCGACGTAGTCCTGCGCGAAGACGAAGATCTCGTTCCAGAGGCGCGCCTCCAGGTACGACTCGGTCTTCGGGAGGTAGAAGTACGGGCCCTTGCCGAGCTCGATGAGGCGCTGGGCGTTGTGGAAGAAGTACAGGCCGAAGTCGACCAGAGCGCCGGGCACCGCGCGGCCGTCCCGCTGGAGGTGCCGCTCGTCGAGGTGCCAGCCGCGCGGACGGACCACGGCGGTCGCGAGCTCGTCGGCGGGCTTCAGGGCGTACGCCTTGCCGGTCCCCGGGTCGGTGAAGTCGATCTTCCGCTCGTAGGCGTCGATCAGATTGAGCTGGCCGGTGACGACGTTCTCCCAGGTGGGGGCGGACGCGTCCTCGAAGTCGGCGAGCCAGACCTTCGCGCCCGAGTTGAGGGCGTTGATGGTCATCTTGCGGTCCGTCGGGCCGGTGATCTCGACGCGGCGGTCGTTCAGCGCGGCCGGGGCCGGCGCGACCTTCCAGCTGTCGTCGTTACGGACACTCGCGGTTTCGGTGAGGAAATCGAGCGAGGACGTACGGGCGATCTCGGCGCGGCGCTCCCCGCGACGGGCGAGCAGCTCGTCACGGCGGGGGGTGAACCGCCGGTGCAGCTCGGCCACGAAGGCCAGGGCCGCATCGGTGAGGACCTCGTCCTGCCGGGGCAGGGGCTCGGCATCGACGATGGCCAGCGGGGACGGCGCTGGTGCGGACATGAGCGGTCACTCCTTCAGCGGGTGGTGCCTGACGGCCGCCGGGCTCGGGAAACGGCACGGGGTGCCACGGCGCCGGAATGCGGTCGCAGGCGCCCTGCGGGGTCCAGGGCGCTTCTGACGTGTGGATACTAGTTTCCTCATGGTGGAAGTTCAACGCTATGTTGACATCGAGATTCTCCGGATCGACAGAAGTTGTCGCTGGGTGCCAGAGCGGTCACTCCAAGTGGAACAGGTCGTCGACGGTGTCGATGTCGTACGCCTGGGACACATCGGAACACTCCACGAGCGTGATCGCCTCCCGGTGCGCCCGGAGGTAGGCGCGGGCCCCGCGGTCGCCCACCGCGGTCGCCGCGACGTCCGCCCAGCGGTCCGCCCCGAAGATCACCGGATGGCCGCGTTCGCCTCCGTACGAAGCCGCCGCGAGACCGGCCGACGACCGGCAGGCGGCGCGTACCCGGGCCACCGCCGCCGCGCCGATCCCCGGCTGGTCCACCAGCAGGACGAGCGCCGCGTCCGCACCCGATCCGGCGAGCGACGCCAGACCGGAACGCAGCGACGAGCCCATGCCCTCCTCCCACCGGGGGTTGTCGGTGACGACGCATCCGGACAGATCGGCCCGTTCCCGTACGTCGGCCGACGCGGCACCCAATACCACATGGACCGGACCACAGCCGCCCTCCCGCAGCACCCGGACCGCGTGCTCGACCAGCGGCCGGCCGCGGTGTTCCAGCAGGGCCTTGGGGTGCCCGCCCAGGCGCCGCCCGCCGCCCGCCGCGAGCAGCAGCCCGGCCACCACCGGCTCCTGGCCTTCCGTGTCACGTGTCATTTCCCCGCACCCGCCATTTCCCCGCACCTGTTCATTTCGCCGTACCCGTCATTCCGTTCCCTCCGTCATGGGGACTGGATACCTCATGGACATCCGCTCGTCCGGCTGAATTCCGGCCGTCGAGTGGCGAGAACGAGGCGCGGTGGCGTTAACTGGCCCGCGACCCACGGTGTCCGACCAGCACCGCACGGGTCGAACCGGTGCGGGGAAAGACCAGCACGGCGTGGTGCGAGGGGGAGAGCTTTGTTGCGAAGTGTGGGCCAGAGGTGTGTGACGAGCAGCGGCGAGGATCCGCGGGTGACGGAGCTGCGTTCCTCGATCTCCCGCCTCCGCCGTGAACTGGCCGCTCACCCGGCCCGGTTCCCGGACCGGGCGATCGCCGAGGACGAACTGGCGGTCCTGGACGAGATGGCGCAGAGCGGCGTACCGGAGATCCTGCCGCTGCGCCGGTCGCTGCTGCTGGTCGCGGGGGCGATCGGCTCGGTCAGCGCGCTGGTGGTCTCGCTCTCGGAAGTACGGAACGCGGTGGAACTCTTCGGCGGCACGTCCTGATGCCGGTGCGCCGGGTGGTGCCCGACATCCCCACCGACGACATGGCGGCGAGCCGGGACTTCTACGGCCTCATCGGACTCCGGGAAGCCATGAACCAGGGCTGGGTGATGACGCTGGTCTCCACCACCAACCCCACCGCGCAGGTCACGTTCACCACCCGGGACGCGTCCGCCGCCGTCCGGCCCGACCTGTCGGTCGAGGTGGACGACGTGGACGCGGTCCACGCGGCCCTGGTCGCCGCCGGCGCCGAGATCGTGCACCCCTTGCAGAACGAGGAGTGGGGCGTACGACGGTTCTTCGTACGCGATCCGAACGGCAAGGTGGTCAATGTGCTGAGCCACCTGCCCGCCGGATGAGCCGTCGCGCGGAGGCCGCCGCGACCGCGGAGGTCCGGGAGTCCACGCCCAACTTCGCGTAGATGTGCACCAGATGGGACTTCACGGTCGCCTGGCTGAGGAAGAGCTGCTTGCTGATCTGCTGGTTGGACAGGCCGTCCCCGACCAGTTGGAGGACCTCCAGCTCCCGGCGGGTGAGGGACTCGCCCGGGGTGCGCATCCGGTCCATCAGCCGGTGCGCGACTGCGGGCGCCAGCGCCGAGCGGCCCGCCGCCGCCGTCCGTACCGCCGCGGCCAGTTCCTCGGGCGGTGCGTCCTTCAGCAGGTAGCCGCTGGCTCCCGCCTCCACCGCGGCCAGGATGTCGGCCTCCGTGTCGTACGTCGTCAGTACCAGGACCCGGGGCGCGCCTTCGACGGCGACGATGGCCGCCGTCGCCGCCGATCCGTGCATCCCCGGTCCGAACTGGAGGTCCATGAGAACGACGTCGAAGTCCCCCGAAGCGGCCAGCGCGACCGCCTGTTCGGCCGTCGACGCCTCCGCCACCACCTGGAAGTCCGGTTCGGTGTCGAGTACGGCCCGCAGCCCCGCCCGTACCACCGGGTGGTCGTCGGCCAGCAGGAGTCGGATCGTCATGCGGACGCCCCTTCGGCGACGGGCAGCGGCAGGGTGACCGCGACGGCTGTGCCCTGGCCCGGTGTGGACTCGACGGCGAAGGTACCGCCGAGCGACTCGGCGCGCGAGCGCATCGCGGGCAGCCCGAATCCGCCCTCGTCGGATGTGGCGTGCAGCGGGTCGAAGCCGGAACCGTCGTCGACGACGTCCAGTGCGACCGCGGTGTCCATGAAACTCAGGGTGATCTCGGCGCGGGACGCCCCCGCGTGCCGGACGGTGTTGGCGAGCGCCGACTGGGCGATGCGCAACAGGGCCACCTCGTACGGGGTGGGCAGCGCGACCGGTGTGCCGCTGGTGGAGAAACGCACCCGCGGCCCGGGACTGCCCGCACAGAGCCGGTCCAGCGCGGCGGCGAGCGAACCGTGCGCCAGGGCGGGCGGCGACAGCTCCCGTACGAACCGGCGGGCCTCGGCGAGGTTGTCCTGCGCCGCCTGGCGGGCCTGCTCGATATGGGCCGATGCCGGGGCGTCCGCGGGCAGGGTGCGCCCGGCGGCGCGCAGCAGCAGCTGGATCGACGAGAGGCCCTGCGCGAGCGTGTCATGGATCTCGCGGGCGAGCCGCTCGCGCTCGGCGAGCGTGCCCGCGGCCCGTTCGGCGTCGGCGAGCTCGGCGCGGGTCGCGATCAGCTCCTCGATCAGCTGCCGGCGGTTCTCGCTCTCCCGGTAGAGCATCTGATAGCCGAGGACGGTGGCCACGGCGACCGCCGCTCCCAGCAGCGGTCCGATGAAGGCGCCCGGGTTCATCGCCCCGCTGTGGCCCACGTACGAAGCGATCGCCGCGCCCGCGGTGACCACGACAGCCGGAACCGACCAGCGCACCGGCAGCAGATGCAACTGGAGGAAGTAGAGCGGGAACGCGGTCCACAGCCCGTCCGGGGAGACCACCAGCAGCGCCAGCCAGGCCAGGCCCAGCAGACCGAGCCAGACGGCCGCCGCCCGGCGGGAGGTCTGGACGGACGGCCACACCGTGCCCGCCGCGTAGACCGCACCCATGACCGCGGCGGCCACCACCACCGCGGGCGCGTTCGCCGCGTGATCGGCGATTGCGCGCACAGCGGCGAGCGCCAGCAGGCCGGCCACCAGCAGGTGGAGGCAGACGCGCAGGACTACCGGGGCAGGGGTGAGGGAGCGGGCATCCATGGTCCTGCCAGCGTAGGCGGATCGTCCAGGAACGCACTCAACCGAAAGTTTGATGCCCGGCTCCGTCTTTCGATACGCGAGGAGCCAACCGTGGCGCGATGCCCGCGGACCCCTACTGCCAGCAGGGTTGATCCCATGTTCGTCGCATGGAGAGATCTGAGATTCGCCCGGGGCCGGTTCGCCCTGATGGGCACGGTCATCGTGCTCATCACCCTGCTGGTCGGACTGCTGTCCGGACTCACCGCCGGGCTGGCCAGGGACAACACCTCGGCCGTCACCGGGCTGTCCGCCGACCACCTCGCCTTCGCCGCTCCGCCCTCGGGGCAGTCGGCCTCCTTCACCGGTTCCCAGCTGCCGGAGAGCGCCTGGCAGACGTGGGCCGCGCGGCCGGGGGTGAAGAGCGCGCAGCCGGTGGCCATCGGCACCGGCAACGCCGAAGCGGGCGGGCACACGGCCGCGGTCTCCGAGTTCGCGGTACGGCCCGACTCCGGCCTGGCACCTGTGGCGCCCGGCCCGCACGGCGCGGTGCTGTCGAAGGGCGCGGCCAAGGATCTGGGCGCGGCGGCGGGCGACACGGTCTCGCTGGCCGGGCGCGACCTGAAGGTGACGGCGGTCGCCGGGGACGACTCGTACAGCCACACCCCCGTCGTCTGGACCTCCCTCGGTGCGCACACCAAGGCCACGGTGGTGGCGCTGACCACCGACGGCGCGGACCTCGCGGCGGGCGACCGGGCTGCCGGAACGAAGACCCTCACCCTGGACGGTTCGCTGAGCGCGCTCCCCTCCTACCAGGCGGAGAACGGCTCGCTCCAGCTGATGCGCGGCTTCCTCTTCGTCATCTCGGCCATGGTGATAGGGGCGTTCTTCACGGTCTGGACGATCCAGCGCAGCGGCGACATCGCGGTACTGAAGGCGCTGGGGGCCTCCACCCCGTACCTGCTGCGCGACGCGCTCGGGCAGGCGGTCCTGATGCTGGTGGCCGGGACCCTGCTGGGAACGGCCGTCGCCGCCGGGTTCGGCGCCGTCGTCCCCGACGGCGTCCCCTTCGTCCTCGATCCGCTGACGATCCTGGTCCCCGCCGCCGTCATAGTCGCCCTCGGTGTGCTCGGCGCGGCCCTTTCCATCCGGCGGATCACCGCCGTCGACCCCCTCACCGCCCTCGGGAGCGCCCGATGACTCTCACTCTTGACGACGTGACGCTGACCTACCCGGACGGGGACGGGCGCGTGGTCGCGCTGGACTCGGTCTCGCTCGATGTCCCCTCCGGTTCGCTCACCGCGGTGGTCGGGCCCTCGGGATCCGGCAAGTCCAGCCTGCTGGCCGTGGCGGCGACCCTGGTGACGCCGGAACGGGGCCGGGTGACCGTCGACGGCCTGGACACGGCCGCGCTGGGACGCGCCGAGAAGGCCGCGCTGCGGCGCGAACGCATCGGCATCGTCTTCCAGCAGCCCAATCTGCTCCCGTCGCTGACCGCGCTGGAACAGCTCCAGGTGATGGCGCACCTCTCGGGGCGCCCGGCCTCCCAGGTACGCGACCGGGCGGCGGAACTGCTGGACGCGGTGGGCCTGGCCGACCAGGCGGGCCGCCGCCCGCACCAGCTCTCGGGCGGACAGCGCCAGCGGGTGAACATCGCCCGAGCTCTGATGAACGAGCCGTCCGTCCTGCTGGTCGACGAGCCGACGAGCGCGCTCGACCACGAGCGGGGCGGGGCGGTGCTCGACCTGCTGGTCACCCTCACCAGGGCGCGCGGGACCGCGACGGTGCTGGTCACTCACGACCGGGCACATCTGGACCGGATGGACCGGACGGTGACGATGGCCGACGGCCGGCTGACCGTGCCCGTCGGCTGACGGCCGGGCGCACACCCAGCAGGCCTGACCGGCGCCGCCGTACTCCCGCGGCGCCGGTCAGGCCTGCTGGGGTCCCGCGGTCGCCAGCGTGGCGGAGAGTTCCTGGGCGATGCCCTGGAGGATCGGCACGATCTTCTCGGTGGCTTCCTCGGTGACCCGCCCCGCCGGTCCCGAGATCGAAATGGCGGCAGCAGTGGGGGAGTTGGGGACGGAGACCGCGAGGCAGCGGACCCCGATCTCCTGCTCGTTGTCGTCGACCGCGTACCCGGCCCGGCGTACGACGTCGAGCGCCTCCAGGAATCCCTCGGGCGTGGTGATCGTCTTCTCGGTGGCGGCCGGCATGCCGGTCCGGGCCAGCAGCGCCCTGACCTCGGCCGGCGGGGTGTGCGCGAGCAGCGCCTTGCCCACGCCGGTGGAGTGCGGCAGGACCCGCCGTCCCACCTCGGTGAACATCCGCATCGAGTGCTTCGAAGGCACCTGGGCGACGTACACGACCTCGTCCCCGTCGAGCAGCGCCATGTTCGCCGTCTCGCCGGTCTCCTCGACGAGCCGTGCCAGGTACGGCCGCGCCCAGGTCCCGAGCAGCCGGGCCGACGACTCGCCGAGCCGGATCAGCCGGGGGCCCAGCGCGTAACGGCGGTTGGGCTGCTGGCGTACGTAGCCGCAGGCGACCAGGGTGCGCATCAGCCGGTGGATCGTGGGCAGCGGCAGGCCGCTGGTGGCCGAGAGCTCGCTGAGCCCGACCTCTCCACCGGCGTCCGCCATCCGCTCCAGCAGGTCGAAGGCGCGCTCCAGGGACTGCACGCCGCCGCTCGGTGCTGCGGTCTTGGTGTCGTCGGCACTGGCGTGGGACTGCGGCACGGCGGCGGTCCTTTCGAGGCGGGCGGGGCAAGGCGCCAGCCTACCGGGCTCCGCCCGGTGCCACCTCGCCGGTGGTACGGACGTAGTGGCCGGTCAGGCCCCCTTTGTCCGAGATCAGCGGGCCGGGCGGTACGATCCGCGGACCTCGGCACCACAGGACGTACATTCCGGAGGGTGAAATCTAACTTTTGCTTTGTGGAAACCTCCAAGCGGTCGGCTCGGTCTTGACGAGTCCCGGCGCACAGCGAAGACTCCGTCAACGGAACGTGAATTTCGCTGTATGGAAAGAGGGGCCCTGGTGTCCAACACCGAACTGGTACTGCGCTCGACGCGCGTCATCACCCCCCAGGGGACGCGCGCCGCATCGGTGGCCGTCGCCGCCGGGAGGATCGAGGCGGTGCTGCCGTACGACGCCGAGGTGCCGGCCGGGGCCCGGCTGACGGACTTCGGGGACGACGTCCTGCTCCCGGGCCTCGTCGACACCCACGTCCATGTGAACGACCCCGGCCGCACCGAGTGGGAAGGGTTCTGGACGGCGACCCGGGCGGCGGCGGCCGGTGGGATCACCACGCTCCTCGACATGCCGCTCAACTCGCTCCCGCCGACCACGACCGCCGCGCATCTGCGGACCAAGCAGGACGTGGCGCGGTCCAAGGCGCACATCGACGTCGGCTTCTGGGGCGGTGCGATCCCCTCCAACGTCAAGGATCTGCGTCCGCTGTACGACGCGGGGGTCTTCGGCTTCAAGTGTTTCCTGTCGCCCTCCGGGGTCGAGGAGTTCCCCGAGCTCGACCAGGAACAGCTCGCCCGCTCCCTGGCCGAGATCGCCGGACTCGGCGGCCTGCTGATCGTGCACGCCGAGGACCCGCACCAGCTGTCCGACGCCCCGCAGCGCGGCGGCCCGGCCTACGCCGACTTCCTCGCCTCCCGGCCGCGCGCCGCCGAGAACGCGGCCATCGAGGGTCTCATCGCCCTGGCCCGGCGGCTGGACGCGCGGGTCCACGTACTGCATCTCTCGTCGAGCGACGCGCTGCCGCTGATCGCCGCCGCCAAGCGCGAGGGTATCCGCGTCACCGTCGAGTCCTGTCCGCACTTCCTCACCCTGACCGCCGAGGAAGTCCCGGACGGGGCAACGGAGTTCAAGTGCTGCCCGCCGATCCGTGAGGCCGCCAACCAGGACGCGCTGTGGGCCGGGCTGGCCGACGGGACGATCGACTGCATCGTCTCCGACCACTCGCCCTGCACCACGGACCTGAAGACCCCCGACTTCGCCCAGGCCTGGGGCGGTATCTCCTCGCTCCAGCTGGGGCTCCCGGCGATCTGGACGGCGGCGCGCGGGCGCGGTCACTCGATCGAGGACGTCGTCCGCTGGATGTCGACCGCCCCCGCCGAGCTCGCCGGACTCACGCGCAAGGGCGCGATCGAGGCGGGGCGTGACGCGGACTTCGCGGTGCTCGCACCGGATGAGACGTTCACCGTGGACCCGGCCGAGCTGTTCCACCGGAACCAGGTCACGGCGTACGCGGGCCGGACGCTGCACGGCGTGGTGCGGTCGACATGGCTGCGGGGGGTGCGGATCGCGTCGGAGGGGGTGCTGACCGAACCGACCGGGCGGCTGCTGGAGAGGGACGGCCTGCCGCACGCGGCGCGCTGACCCGGGCGGGGGCGCTGCCCCCGCCCTTCTCCGTACGGAGCCGGTCCGGGTCAGCCGATGCGGACGCCGAACTGGAAGGGCATGTTGCCCATGGCCTCGTACCGGACGTTGGCACCGGTGTGCGGTGCGTGCAGCACCATGCCGTTGCCCGCGTACAGGCCGATGTGGTGCAGGTCGCCGTAGAACAGGACCAGGTCGCCGGGCTTGAGCGCGCTCTGCGAGTAGATCCGCTGACCGGCGTTGGCCTGGGCCTGGGAGACGCGCGGGAGGGAGACGTTGGCCTGCGCGTACGCCCACTGCGTCAGCCCCGAGCAGTCCCACGAGGCCATGCCGGTGGCCGTGTACTGATAGGGCTTGCCTATCTGGGTCTTGGCGGCGTTGAGCGCGGCGCCGCCACGGGCGGAGGCCGGCACGTCGTTGCCCAGGTCGGCGCGGGAGCTGGCCCGGTTGGCGCGGGTGTCGTCGGCGGTGATCGCGGCCCGCTCGGCGGCGGTGAGGCTCTGCAGCAGCTTCCGGGACTCGGCCAGCTTGCCCTGGACCGCCTGCTTGTTCTCCGCGAGCTTCTTACGCGTCGACGCGAGGTCCTTCAGCTTGTCCTGCGCCTCGGAACGCTGCTGGGCGAGGGTCCGCTGCTTGGCCTGGATCTTCTTGAGCGCGTCGGCCTGCTGCGTGCTCAACTGGTCCTGAGCCGTGGCCCTGTCGAGGAAGTTGTCCGGGTCGGACGAGAGGAACAGCTGCACGGACGGGTCGATACCACCCGAACGGTACTGCGCACTCGCCATCGAACCGAGCTGCCCACGGAGCTTGTTGAGCTCCTGCTGACCACGCGCGACGGTGTCCTGGAGATCGCCGACCTGCTTCTTCAGCTTGTCCTGCTGCTCCTGGGCCCCGTTCAGCTTCTCGGTGGCCTTCTCCGTGTCCTCGGAGAGCTTGTCGACCTGGGCCTTGACCTCGCTCTTGGTCGGCTTCGGGTCGGCGTGCGCGGCCTGGGAGGTCAGGGCCACGGCTGCGGCAGCGGTCGCGGTGAGCACGGTCACACGAGTGCGACTCGCAGGCTTGGGTCGACGGTGGGACGCCACGGAGGCGAGCTCCTTCTTCCTCAGCCGCCGAACAGCGTTGACTCGGCGGGACCTTCGCTGCCACCCGGGGTGAGTGATCAACCGTGCAAAGGTACGAGGCCCGACCTTAGTGACCTTCCTGTGATCAGTTCAAATCTCGATGAGAAAAATCTCGGTCGTCAAGCGCATTCTTTACCGTCATTGCACGCGCAGTAATGACCACTTGACGCTGTGCTCCAATGCGCAGGTTCGAATTCGGGCAGTGGCCAGCGGAGTTGCCGAACACGCGAAAGCTACTTCCGGCCGACAGCTACTTCCAGGCCGACAGCTACTTCCGGATCGACGGTGATGTCCGGCCGCCCATTCGGCGAAGTCATGGTGGTGTTGCTCCGCCGGTAATGTGTGCGCCCCGGCAAAGCGGCGGACGGCCCTCGGCGCCCGCGGGAAACGGACCGCGAATCCGGGGGCGGAACCGAAAGGCCGGTCCCGGCCGTTGACCTGCTGGTACGGACGTACCGGCACCGCACCCGTCAGGGAAGAACAAGGAGAACCGGTCGTGACCCTGCAGCAAGAGATCGTCGGCAACGCCATGCAGATGGCCGTGGTGAGCCTTCAGCCCGGCCAGACCGTCTACTGCGAGGCCGGGAAGTTCCTCTTCAAGACGTCGAACGTCAGCATGGAGACCCGGCTCTCGGGGCCCGGCGGCGGCCAGCAGTCCCAGGGCGGACAGCCGGGTCAGGGCGGTGGCATGGGCGGGATGCTCAGGCAGGCGATGGGCACCGCGATGCAGGTCGGTCAGCGGGCCCTCGCGGGTGAGTCGCTCGCCTTCCAGTACTTCGCGGCGACCGGCGGGGAGGGCACCGTCGGGTTCGCCGGGGTGCTGCCGGGCGAGATGCGCGCCCTGGAGCTGAACGGCACCCGTGCCTGGTTCGCCGAGAAGGACGCCTTCGTCGCGGCCGAGTCCACCGTCGAGTTCGGTATCGCCTGGCAGGGCGGCCGGACGGGCCGCAGCGGCGGCGAGGGCTTCATCCTGGAGAAGTTCACCGGCCGCGGCACCGTGATCATCTGCGGTGCGGGCAATTTCATCGACCTCAACCCGGCCGACTTCGGCGGCCGTATCGAGGTGGACACGGGCTGCATCGTCGCCTTCGAGGAGGGGATCGAGTACGGGGTCCAGCGCATCGGCGGCCTCAACCGCCAGGGCATGATGAACGCCGTGTTCGGCGGCGAGGGCCTCTCGCTGGCGACCCTGGAGGGCGACGGCCGTGTCATTCTCCAGTCGCTCACCATCGAGGGCCTGGCGAACGCGCTGAAGAAGGCACAGGGCGGCGACAAGCAGGGACCGACCGGCGGGCTGTTCTCCACCCACGCCGGATAGCGGCGGCGCCGCGAGGTGCGGGGCGATGAGTTCGGCGGGAGCGTGGAGTCAGTACGTCGGTAGGCGGGCGGGCCGGTCGGGCCGCCCACACTGCTGACGCACCTCTTGGCCGACGCTGTTGAAGGAGCCCCGCCATGAAACTCACGCTCACCTCGTTCCTCACCCTCGACGGTGTCGTACAGGCGCCGGGCGGCCCGGAAGAGGACCGCACCGGCGGATTCGAGTACGGGGGCTGGCTGGTCCCCTTCGCGGACGAGGAGATGGGGCGCTTCATGGCCGGGGTGCTCGCGCGCGCCGGTGCCTTCCTGCTCGGCCGCCGCACGTACGAGATCTTCGCCGGGAGCTGGCCGCAGGTCACCGACCCGGACGATCCGATCGCGACGTGTCTCAACGCCCTCCCCAAGCACGTGGTCTCCACCACGCTGGAGAGGACGGACTGGCACAACTCCACGCTGCTCGGCCCGGACACCGCGGCGGAGGTCAAGCGGCTCAAGGCGCAGCCGGGACCTGAGCTGCAGATCCACGGCAGCCCGACCCTGGCCCGGTCCCTGATGGCGGACGGTCTCATCGACGAGTACAACCTGCTGGTCTACCCGGTCGTCCTCGGCACCGGGCAGCGGCTGTTCCCCGAGGGCGGGCTGCCCACGGCCTTCGAACTCACCGCGTCCCGGACGACCCCTGCCGGGGTCGCGATCCAGACGTACCGGCCCGCCGGACCGGCCACCTTCGGATCGTTCGGCCCCGAGGCCGGGTAGCCCCGCCGGGGCAAGGCGGTACCGGACCGGCCGAAAGTCCCGTACCGCGCGACTTTGGTCTCGACTCCGGTCCGGAAGGCCGCACCCGCCGGCGGCTCTGCGTAGCTTTGCCGGTATGACTCCTCCGGAATACCCCTGGCTGCTGCCTTCGGCCCTCGCCGATCCGGAGTCCGCCACCGACCGGGAGCGGCCCCGGCGCACCCTCCGCGACTGGGTCGTGGACATCACCGCCTTCCTGCTCGCCGCGGGCATCGCGGTGCTGGCCCTGGACTCCCTCAACAACGCGGGTCACTACTCCGGCGTCGCCTCCACCGCCGACCAGGTGGCGGGCGGCGTCGCCTGCTGCGCCCTGTGGGTGCGCAGGCGCTGGCCGGTGGGGCTCGCGGTCGTCCTGGTCCTCGTCGGAGCCGTCGCGCCGCTCGCCTCCGGGGCCCTCTTCGTGGCGCTGTTCAGCGTGGCCGTCCACCGCCCGTTCCGCCCGGTCGCGATCCTCGGCGCGCTGGCGCTGGTGAGCGGGGTAGTGCAGGCCTGGCTGCGCCCCGACCCGACCATGTCGTGGATCGGCTCGGCGCTCTTCGGTACGGTGCTGATCCTGCTGGTGATCGCCTGGGGGATGTTCGTCCGCTCCCGTCGCCAGCTCGTCGTGGTGCTGCGCGAGCGCGCCCACCGGGCCGAGGCCGAGGCGGACCTCCGCGCCGAGCAGGCGCAGCGGCTGGCCCGCGAGGCCATCGCCCGGGAGATGCACGACGTACTGGCCCACCGGCTGACCCTGCTCAGCGTCCACGCGGGCGCCCTGGAATTCCGGCCCGGCGCACCCGCGCCCGAGGTGGCCCGCGCGGCCGGGGTCATCCGGGACAGCGCGCACGAGGCTCTGCAGGACCTGCGCGAGATCATCGGTGTGCTCCGGACGCCCGGTGAGGGCGAGGAGAACCGGCCGCAGCCCACGCTCGTCACCCTGGAGGCCCTGGTGGACGAGTCCCGGCAGGCCGGGATGCGGGTGGTCCTGACGAATCCGCTGGCCGACCCGGCCGCCGTCCCCGCGGCCACCGGCCGTACCGCGTACCGCATCGCCCAGGAAGGGCTCACCAACGCCCGTAAGCACGCGCCGGGGGCCGAGGTCACCGTCGCGCTGTCCGGCAGCCCCGGCGCCGGGCTCACCGTCGAGGTACGGAACCCGGCCCCGCCCGGCGACGTACCGAAGGTGCCCGGATCCGGGCAGGGCCTGATCGGTCTGACCGAGCGGGCCACCCTGGCCGGTGGCCGTCTCGACCACGGGTCCACGGACAGCGGCGGCTTCCGGCTGACCGCCTGGCTACCCTGGCCCTCGTGACCATCAGGCTGCTCGTCGTCGACGACGACCCCCTCGTACGTGCCGGGCTCGCCCTCATGCTCGGTGGCGCCGACGACATCGCGATCGTCGGCGAGGCGGCGGACGGCTCCGAGGTACCGGCCCTGATCGCGGACGTCCACCCCGATGTGGTGCTGATGGACATCCGGATGCCCGGTGTGGACGGGCTGACGGCCACCGAACGGCTGCGGGGCCGTCCCGGCGCGCCGGAGGTCGTCGTGCTGACCACCTTCCACGCCGACGAACAGGTGCTGCGGGCGATGCGCGCCGGAGCCGCCGGATTCGTCCTGAAGGACACCCCGCCCGCCGACATCGTCGCCGCGGTACGCAGAGTGGCGGCCGGTGATCCGGTGCTGTCCCCGGCCGTCACCAGGCAGCTGATGAACCGGGTGGCGGGCGCGGCACCCGACGACCGTTCGGTGCGCGCGCGGGCGCGGTTCGGTGAACTGGCCGGGCGGGAAAGGGAGGTGGCGGTCGGTGTCGGGCGCGGGCAGTCGAACGCGGAGATCGCGGCGGCCCTGTATCTGAGCGTGCCCACGGTCAAGACCCAGGTGTCGCGGATTCTGGCCCGTCTTGGCTTCAACAACCGTGTCCAGATCGCGCTGTTGGTGCACGACGCGGGGTTCCTCGACGGGGACGGCACCGTACGCTGAAGTGATGACGGTGATCGATCTGCGGGAACACGCCGAGGACTTCAACTCCGATCCGTATCCGTACTTCGCCAAGATGCGCGCCGCCGGGCCCGTGCACCAGATCCGTACCAACGAGAGCGGCGACGTCTGGGTGGTCGTCGGGTACGAGGAGGGGCGGGCCGCGCTGGCCGATCCCCGGCTGTCCAAGGACCCCCGGACACTGACCGCTTGGGGGCCCGACGTCACCCCCTTCTCCAACATGCTGGAGCTGGACCCGCCGCACCACACCCGGCTGCGCAAGCTGGTGACACGGGCGTTCACCGGGCGCCGGGTCGAGGCGCTGCGGCCCCAGGTGCAGCGCATCACCGACACACTGCTCGACACGATGCTGGCCGCCCCGGACCGCAGGGCGGGTCTGGTGGACTCGCTGGCCTTCCCGCTGCCCATGACCGTGATCTGCGAGCTGCTCGGCGTGCCCGACCTGGACCGGGACAACTTCCGTAAGTGGTCCAACGAACTGGTCTCGCCGAGTGATCCGGAGTCCGAGCTCGCGGCGGTCGAGGCGATGCGCGGATACCTCGTCGAGCTGGTCGACGGCAAGCGCGCCGCGGAGCCGGGCGACGACCTGATGAGCGTCCTGGTCCGTACCCGCGACGAGGCGGGCGACGAGCTGACGCAGCAGGAACTGATCGGCATGGCCTTCCTGCTGCTGGTCGCCGGTCACGAGACCACCGTGAACCTGATCTCGAACGGGATCCGGGCGCTCCTCTCGCACCCGGACCAACTGGCCGCGCTGCGGGCCGACATGGGGCTGCTCGACGGCGCGGTGGAGGAAATGCTGCGCTACGACGGCCCGGTGGAGGTCGCCACCTACCGCTTCACGCGCGAGCCCGTCACGATCGGCGGCACCGAGATCCCGGCGGAGCAGGGTGTGCTCGTCGCCCTCGCGTCCGCCGACCGTGACCCGGACCGCTACCCGGACGCCGACCGGTTCGACATCCGGCGCGCCCCGCAGGGCCACCTCGCCTTCGGTCACGGCATCCACTTCTGTCTGGGCGCGCCGCTGGCGAGGATGGAGGGCCGGATCGCGGTCCGTACGCTGCTCGAACGCTGCCCGGATCTGGCCCTCGACACGGAGCGCGGCGCGTACGAGTGGATCCCCGGACTCCTCATCCACGGGGTGCGCGAGCTGCCGGTGCGCTGGTAGACAGGCGTGCCATGACAGAACTCGATCTGGAACTCGCGCGGAAGACGCTCGAAGCGCAGCCCTTCAGCCGTCTGGTGCAGGCCCGTGTCAGCGCGTTCGGGGACGGCGCGGCCGTACTGGAGGTGGACGTCCGCCCGGAACTGCTGCAGCAGAACGGCTTTCTGCACGGGGGAGTCCTGGCGTACGCGGCGGACAACGCGATCACCTTCGCGGCCGGGACCACGCTGGGGCCCGCCGTGCTGACCGGCGGCTTCTCCATCCAGTACGTACGGCCGGGCGCGGGCCGTACGCTCGTCGCCCGCGCGGCCGTGGCGCACACCGGGCGGCGGCAGGCCACCGTCCGCTGCGACCTCTTCATGGTGCGGGACGACGGCGGCGAGGTGCTGTGTGCCGTCGCGCAGGGGACCGTACTGTCCGCGGTGACGTCCCCGGAGCCCCCGGCGTCCTGACCCACCGTCACCCGCACACCGTTCCGGGCGGAGGTTCAGCCGGTGACCAGCTCGTCCTCGTCCAGCCGGACCGGCCTGCGCGCGCGCCGGGACAGCTCGCAGGCCTCGGCGATGCGCAGCGCGTGCAGGGCCTCCCGGCCGTCGCAGGGGTTGGCCAGTTCGCCCCGGGCGACTTTCAGGAAGGCGTCCAGTTCGGCCGCGTACGCCGGGGCGAACCGCTCCAGGAAGCCGGGCCAGGGCGCTCCGGCGGGCGCCGGGCCGTGCGGTTCGGTGGAGGTGATCGGCGTCCGGTCGTCGAGCCCGACGGAGATCTGGTCGAGGTCACCGGCCAGTTCCAGCCGCACGTCGTAGCCCGCGCCGTTGCAGCGGGTGGCCGTGGCGGTCGCGAGTGCCCCGTCGTCCAGCGTGAGCAGCGCCGCGGCCGTGTCCACGTCACCGGCCTCGCGGAACATCGCAGGCCCCGCGTCGGACCCGGTCGCGTACACCTCCACCACCTCACGCCCCGTCACCCACCGCACCATGTCGAAGTCGTGCACCAGGCAGTCCCGGTAGATCCCGCCGGAGAGCGGCAGGTACGCGGCGGGCGGCGGCGCGGGATCGGAGGTGATGGCCCGGACGGTGTGCAGCCGGCCGAGCGCCCCGGACCGTACGCGCTCACGCGCGGCCGTGTACCCGGCGTCGAACCGGCGCATGAAGCCGAGTTGCAGGATGCTGCCCGCCGTCTCGACCTCCCGCAGCGCGGCCAGGGTGCCGGGCAGATTGAGGGAGACCGGCTTCTCGCAGAAGACCGGCAGTCCCGCGCGGGCGGCCCGTCCGACGAGTGCGGCGTGCGAGGAGGTCGCCGACGCGATCACGACGGCGTCCACGCCCCCGGAGAAGACCTCGTCGGCCGAGCGAACCGCGGTGGCCCCGGTCCGCCGGGCGACCTCGGCGGCCCGCGACGCGTCGGCGTCGGCCACCACCAGCGCGCCGACGTCCCGGTGACCGCTGAGCACACCCGCGTGGAAGGAACCGATACGGCCCGTCCCGATGAGTCCGATACGCATGGACCCCAACGTGGCCGCAGGCCCGTACCCCTGTCAAGCCTTTGTCCTGACAACCGGACCTGGGCTACCCTCCTGGCGTGTCGAAACCCACGGCCGACCCCGCCCTCAGCCTCGAACTCGGCGTGGACCGCAGCAGCCCGGTCCCGCTGTACTTCCAGCTCGCCCAGCAGCTGGAGTCGGCCATCGAGCGCGGCAGGCTCACCCCCGGCACCCTGTTGGGCAACGAGATCGACCTCGCGGGCCGACTGGGCCTCTCCCGTCCCACCGTCCGCCAGGCCATCCAGTCCCTCGTGGACAAGGGGCTGCTGGTGCGGCGCCGCGGTGTCGGCACCCAGGTGGTGCACAGCCAGGTCAAGCGCCCGCTCGAACTGAGCAGCCTGTACGACGACCTGCTGGCCGCGGGCCAGCGGCCCACCACCCGCGTCCTGGCCAACGACACCGTCCCGGCACCGGCCGAGGTGGCCGCCGCGCTCGCCGTACCCGAAGGCAGCCCGGTCCAGCGCGTCGAGCGACTGCGGCTCGCGTACGAGGAGCCGATGGCGCAGCTCTGCAACTACCTTCCCGACGGACTGCTGCCGCTGGACACGGCGCAGCTGGAGGCCACTGGGCTGTACCGGATCATGCGCGCGGCGGGCATCACCCTGCACAGCGCCCGGCAGTCGGTGGGCGCGCGGGCCGCGACCGCCGAGGACGGGGCCCGCCTCGCCGAGCCGGCGGGGGCGCCGCTGCTCACCATGGAACGCACCACGTTCGACGTCACCGGCCGGGCCGTCGAGTTCGGTACGCACACCTACCGCGCCTCGCGGTACGCCTTCGAGTTCCAGCTCCTGGTACGGCCGTAACAGCTCGTAAGAATGTTCTGACAAAGTGATGGACGGCGCCGTGCAGCCGCTGCTAGAACTCCCCTGCCGCAACCCGGCGGCCGGGAGAGAAGGCGGACCCCTTTGCGTACGACCTGGTACCCGATGACTGCCCGGCGGCGAGCGGTGAACCATACTTGGGCGGCTGGGCCGGGCCGACCCGGCCACCGTCCGCACCGACCGGTACGGCGAGAAGTACCGGCACAGCAAGAAGGGCAGCGCGTCGTGGCAAGGGTACGAACCTGGGTGAGTGGGGTGCTGGCGGTTGCGCTGGGGCTGTCCCTGGCGGGATGCAGCAGCACAGGCGGCAAGCGGGCCGAGGATCGTGCCGCGCAGGCGGCGGCCGTCGGCAGGTCGGCGGTGAACACCCCGAACTGGAAGATCGCCATGGTCACCCACTCGGGAGATGGCGACACCTTCTGGGACATCGTCCAGAAGGGCGCCAAGCAGGCGGCCGACAAGGACAACATCAAGTTCCTGTACTCGCACAGCGAGGAAGGGCAGCAGCAGGCCCAGCTGGTGCAGACCGCGATCGACCAGAAGGTCGACGGGCTGATCGTCACCCTTGCCAAGCCCGACGCCATGAAGGCCGTCGTGGAGAAGGCCGAGAAGGCCGGGATCCCGGTGATCACCGTGAACTCCGGCTCCGAGGAGTCCAAGCAGTTCGGCGCACTCACCCACATCGGCCAGGACGAGACCATCGCCGGTGAGGCCGTCGGCGACGAGCTGAACAAGCGGGGCCGGAAGAAGGCCCTGTGCATCCTGCACGAGCAGGGCAACGTGGGCCACGAGCAGCGCTGCGCCGGAGCGAAGAAGACCTTCGACGGCACTCTGGAGAGCCTGTACGTCGACGGCACCAACATGCCCGACGTCCAGTCGTCCATCGAGGCGAAGCTGCAGGCCGACCACTCCATCGACTCCGTCGTCACCCTCGGCGCGCCCTTCGCGGACGCCGCCGTCCAGGCCAAGAACACCGCCCGGAGCAAGGCCGAGATCGACACCTTCGACCTGAACGCCAAGGTCGCCTCCGGCCTGGAGAAGGGCACCCTCGGGTTCGCCGTGGACCAGCAGCCGTATCTCCAGGGCTACGAGGCCGTGGACCTGCTCTGGCTCTACAAGTACAACGGCGACGTCCTCGGCGGCGGCCGGCCGGTCCTCACCGGGCCCCAGGTCATCACCAAGCAGGACGCGAGCGCCCTCGCCGCCTACACCCAGCGGGGGACGCGATGAGCGCGACCACGCAGGCACCGGACGAACGCCTGCTGCGCCCCTCCCTGCTGCGCAGACTGCTCGGCCGCCCGGAACTGGGCTCGGTCGTCGGCGCCATCGCCGTCTTCGTCTTCTTCTCGATCGTCGCGGACAGCTTCCTGCGGCCCTCCAGCCTCTCCACCGTGCTGTACGCGGCCTCGACCATCGGGATCATGGCCGTACCGGTGGCGCTGCTGATGATCGGCGGCGAGTTCGACCTGTCGGCCGGGGTCCTGGTGACGAGCTCGGCGCTGATCTCCTCGATGTTCAGCTTCCAGATGACGGCGAACGTCTGGGTCGGCGTCCTCGTCTCGCTGCTCGTCACGCTGGCCTTCGGCGCTTTCAACGGCTTCATGCTGACCCGCACCAAACTCCCCAGCTTCATCATCACGCTGGGCACCTTCCTGATGCTCACCGGCCTGAACCTCGGCTTCACCAAGCTGATCAGCGGCACGGTCTCCACGAAGTCCATCGGCGACATGGAAGGGTTCACGTCGGCCAAGAAGGTCTTCGCCTCCCAGCTCACCATCGGCGACGTGAACCTCAAGGTCACCCTGCTGTGGTGGGCGGCCCTGATCGCCGTGGCGACCTGGGTGCTGCTGCGCACCCGCGCGGGAAACTGGATCTTCGCGGTCGGCGGCAACGACGACGCCGCGCGCGCGGTCGGCGTCCCCGTCGTCAAGACCCGGATCGGCCTCTACATGGGCGTGGCGTTCGCCGCCTGGATCTCCGGTCAGCACCTGCTCTTCAGCTACGACGTCGTCCAGTCCGGCGAGGGCGTCGGCAACGAACTGACGTACATCATCGCGGCCGTCATCGGCGGCTGCCTGATCACCGGCGGCTACGGCTCGGCGATCGGCTCCGCGGTCGGCGCGCTCATCTTCGGCATGACCAGCAAGGGCATCGTGTACGCGGAGTGGAACCCGGACTGGTTCAAGTTCTTCCTGGGGGCGATGCTGCTCCTGGCCGCCCTGCTCAATGCCTGGGTACGCAAGCGAGCGGAGGCGTCGCGATGACGGAGCGGACCACGACCGGGCAGCCGGTGCCCGAGCAGACCACTCCTCTGGTCGAGCTGGACGGCGTCAGCAAGTTCTACGGCAACATCAAGGCGCTCGAAGAGGTCTCCCTCGTCGTGCACGCGGGCGAGATCTCCTGTGTCCTCGGCGACAACGGCGCGGGCAAGTCCACCCTCATCAAGATCATCTCCGGGCTGCACCGGCACGACGCGGGCCGCTTCCTGATCGACGGCGAGGAGACCACGCTCGGCAAGCCGCGGGAGGCACTGGACCGGGGCATCGCCACCGTCTACCAGGACCTCGCCGTCGTCCCGCTGATGCCGGTCTGGCGCAACTTCTTCCTCGGCTCCGAGCCGACGAAGGGCACGGGCCCCCTCAAGCGCCTCGACGTCCAGCTGATGCGCGAGACCACCCGCGCCGAACTGCTGCGCATGGGCATCGACCTGCGCGACGTCGACCAGCCGATCGGCACGCTCTCCGGCGGCGAACGCCAGTGCGTGGCCATCGCCCGCGCCGTGTATTTCGGGGCCAAGGTCCTCGTACTCGACGAGCCCACCGCGGCCCTCGGCGTGAAGCAGTCCGGCGTCGTGCTCAAGTACGTCGCGGCGGCCCGGGACGCCGGGCTCGGCGTGGTCCTCATCACGCACAACCCGCACCACGCCTACCTGGTCGGTGACCGTTTCGTCCTGCTCAAGCGCGGCACGATGTTCGGCAGCCACACCAAGGACGGCATCACCCTGGACGAGCTGACCCGGCAGATGGCCGGCGGCAGCGAACTGGAGGAGCTCAGCCACGAACTCCGCCGGACTTCCGGCCCCGCACGGCCCGGCGGGGATTCCGCCGAGGACGCTTCCTGACCCGACGGATGGCAGAATCTGCCCGATGAGTACGTACCGTGACTTCGCGCACCGCGGCTCCGCCCGCGCCACGGTCCTGCGGACCGTCGGGACCCGCGAGCGGCGCTCGCACCTCACCGCGCCCCGCGTCCCGACCGTCGGCATCGACATCGGCGGTACGAAAGTGATGGCGGGCGTCGTCGACGCCGACGGCGTCATCCTGGAGAAGATCAAGACCGAGACACCGCACAAGTCCAAGAGCGCCAAGGTCGTCGAGGACACCATCGTCGAGCTGGTCCTCGACCTCTCCGACCGCCACGACGTGCACGCCGTGGGCATCGGAGCGGCCGGCTGGGTCGACGCCGACCGCTCCAAGGTCCTCTTCGCCCCCCACCTCGCCTGGCGTGACGAACCGCTGCGCGACGCGCTCCAGGGCCGTCTCGCCGTTCCCGTCATGGTCGACAACGACGCCAACACCGCCGCCTGGGCGGAATGGCGCTTCGGCGCGGGCCGGGGCGAGGACCATCTGGTGATGATCACGCTCGGTACCGGCATCGGCGGCGCCATCCTGGAGGACGGCCGGGTCAAGCGCGGCAAGTACGGCGTCGCCGGTGAGTTCGGCCACATGCAGGTCGTCCCCGGCGGCCACCGCTGCCCGTGCGGGAACCGCGGCTGCTGGGAGCAGTACAGCTCGGGCAACGCGCTCGTACGGGAAGCCAAGGAGATGGCCGCCGCCGACTCCCCGGTCGCGCACAGCATCATCGACCGCGTCAAGGGCAACATCCCCGACATCACCGGCCCGCTCATCACCGAACTGGCCCGGGAGGGCGACGCCATGTGCGTCGAGCTCTTCCAGGACATCGGCCAGTGGCTGGGCGTCGGAATCGCCAACCTCGCCGCCGCGCTCGACCCGTCCTGCTTCGTCATCGGCGGCGGCGTCAGCGCCGCCGACGACCTGCTCATCGCACCCGCCCGCGACGCCTTCCGCAGGCACCTCACCGGCCGCGGCTACCGCCCCGAGGCGCGGATCACAAAGGCGCAGCTGGGCCCCGAGGCAGGTATGGTCGGTGCCGCCGACCTCTCCAGGCTGATCGCCCGGCGCTTCCGCAGGGCCAACCGCCGCCGCGTGGAGCGGTACGAGCGGTACGCGAAGGCCACCCGCACCACCCAGGGATCCCCGTGATGACCACCCCCCTCCTGCAACAGCCGTCGACCTCCGGGGACGGCGGGCAGTCCCCGGAGGACAGACGGCACATGATCCGCCGCCGCTGGCTGACAGCGATCATCATCGTGCTGCTCATCGGCATCCCCGCCGGTTACCTGGCCATCTCCGCCGAGCAGAGCCGCGACAGCGGCCGGGACAAGGAGAAGGAGGCCATGGCGACCGGCCTCACCCATGGCTGGCCCTCGAAGGTGCAGCGCCGCACGTTCGACGTACCGATCCCGGAGAAGGCCATAGGGGTCTGGTACTTCCAGACGAGCAACTGGAAGGTCAGCAGGCTGTACGTGCAGTTCACCACCGACCAGGCCGGTGTCGACAGCTTCCTCAACTCGGTGGGCACCGGCACCGCGGCGCTCAAGGACGGCCGGGTCACCATCAGCCCGCGCGATGCGAAGACGGTCGGATGGAAGTTCCCGGAGAGCCGGGACTGGGCGGGCACCACCTTCACCCAGAAACAGCCGCAGCCGACCGTCGACATCACGGTGGACCGGACCCTCCCGCACGCCAGAAGGGTCTACGTCGTCTCCACCGACACCCCGTGACAGGTACGGCGGTCAGGCGAACCGTGCCGACACGCCCCCGTCGACGGCCCAGTCCGCACCGGTGACGAACCCCGCGGCGTCGGACAGGAGGAACGTGACCACGGACGCGACCTGCTCGGGGGTGCCGAGGCGGCCGAGGATGTGTTTGGCCACCGCCTCCTGGCGGACGTCGGGCTGCTCCTGGTCGAAGTACTCGGCCAGCAGGTCGGTCTCGATGTAACCGGGGCTGACAGCGTTGACCCGGACACCCTGCGGTCCGACCTCCAGGGCCATGCTGCGGGTCAGGCCCACGAGCCCGGCCTTGGCCGAGGCGTAGGGGAACATGCCGGGGCAGGTCATCGTGGCGTGCATGGAGGCGATGTTCACGATCGCGCCCCGGCCTCCGGCCGTCATCCCGGGCAGGACGGCCCGCGCCATGAGCCACGCACCCTTGAGGTCGACCCCGAACACCTCGTCCCACTGCCGGGTGGTCATGGAGACGATGTCGGCGTACGAGTTCCGCCCCGCGTTGTTGACCAGACCCGTCGCCGGGCCCAGCTGCTCGCGCAGTGCCGCCACGGCGTCACCGACCTGGTCCTCGCACGTGATGTCACACTCCGCCCAGCCCGCTGCCGGACCGATACGGCGCGCTGTCCTCCGTGCGCCGTCACCGTCGATGTCCAGCAGACCCACCCGGGCGCCGGCCGTGGCCACCGCCGTGGCGACAGCGGCGCCGATGCCGCGGGCCGCGCCGGTGACCAGCACTACGTCGTCCGTCAGATCAATCATCTCGGTCCTCCGATCCGCGCGGGGCGCGGGGATGCTGTGGGAAGTGGGTTCCGGTCCCCGGGATCAGGACGAACTCCTGGAGACCTTACGGCCGGGGTCGTGACCGCCCACCGCGAGGGGACCGGTCACGACCCCGGACCGTGATGCGGCCGGGACGGCTGTCAGGGCAGCAGCCGCAGCCGTGCCGTGCCGCTCCAGCCGGCCGGCAGCGTGATCGCCGGATCGGTGTAGTTCCCCCAGGAGAGGTCCGGGTAGTTGATGCGGGCACTGATGATCAGGCCGACACCGGGGGCCTGTTGGGGGAACTCGTCCGCCGTGAGTGCCTCGAACGCGTCGAGTGCCACCTGGGCGCCGGTGGCCGCGCTGTTCTTACGGCCGGTCACGCGCACGGTCACGGTGTGCTCCCCGTCGGCCAGTCCGGTGCGTTCGAACACCCGCTGCTGGGACTGCTCGTCGGTGGCGTAGAGGTCCACCCGGGTGGCCGCCCCGCCGTCGACCGAGACCTCCGCGATGCCCCGGCCGGGTCCCTTGGAGCAGATGACACGGACGCCCGTACCCCAGAACGTCGCGGTCGCCGTGTCACCCGTGCCTCTGCTGGAGGACCCGGTGTGACCGGGGCCGCCGCTCGCCGGTGCCGCGGACGGGTCCGCATGCGTCCACGCCCCCTTGTGGACGACCTGACCGGAGGCGGTGCCGATGACCGGGTTCACCACCTGGAAGGCGTCGATGAGCGCGAAGGTGCCCTTCGAAGCAGCGTTCTTGGTGCCGGTGCACTCCACCGTGACGGTGTGCCGGCCGTAGGTCAACTGCGCGCTCCGGAAGACGAGTTGAGCAGGGGTCTTCCCTGATCCGTAGAGGTCGACCGTCTTTGCGGGCCCGCCGTCCACGGAGATCTTCACGATGCCGAGGTTGTCCGCCGTGGCGGAATGGAGTCCTACGGCGGTGCCCGTGAACGTCAGCTCCGCAGTCGCCCCCACCGCGTCGGTGAAGGACTCCGTACCGAACAGGTCGCCGGCGGTGTAGTCCGCGCTCGCGTCCGCGTGGGTCCAGGCGCCGGTGTAGACGATCTCCGAGGACGCGTCGTCGATCAGAGCCGGTTCCACGGGCGCCAGCCGGACCGAGTCGGTGCCGTCGGACTCGACCTGCACACCCGGTCCTGCCTTGCCGGTGGTGACCTTGGCAGTCCTGACCTGCGCCTTGGTGCTGCGGAAGTCGTTGGTCCAGTGTGCGGCGCCGTCCTTGCCGAACAGCCAGTAGCTGTGGGTGTCCTGCGCCCACGGCCAGTCCGGCCGCGTACGGTACCCGTCGGTGCCGGAGGCCCGGACCTTGGCCGCGGTGCCGGTGGGCCGCCCGATGTGGTCGTCGGGGTACGCCGTCCACTGGGCGTCCCGCTGCCAGCTCAGAGTGTCCGTCCGGTCCGCGAGGACGTACCGGATACCGACGTCGCTGACCTGGCCGGAGGGCGGATCGGCGATCGTGTAGGCCGTCGTCAGCAGGCCGCGGGCGCTCACCGTCACCTCGATCGCTGTGTCGATGGTGCCGAAGCGCCCCTTGAGGGTGACGGTCACCTGGCCGCCGGCCGTGGCCACCGTCGCCGACGTGCCCGCCCACTGACCGGGCACCGTGCGGGAGATCACCAGGTCCGGGCCGCCGGTGAGGACCTTGGTGCCGTCGGCCGATGCCTCGGTGAGCCGGGCGGTGTGCTTGTCGAACACGACGACGAACGGAGCGTCGACTCCGGTGACCGTGATGGTGTCCGCGGTCTCGCGGACCGTGGGGGTCGTGCCGCGGTCCGACGGGAAGGACGGTGTCGTACGGGTGTTGAGCCACAGGCGGTACTCGTCCACGAGCGTCCCACCGCGCCGGAAGGTGAGCCGGAGCGTGTCGCCCGGCGACCAGTGGCCGGCCGGCACGGTCAGCGTGCCGCTCTGCCTGGGAGAGATGTCGACGCCTCTGAGCGTGCCGGACCTGCTGCCGATCTGCCAGCGGATGTCCAGCTCACCGAGGTTGCTGTGGTCGTACCAGTTCTCGACCCGGACCGGTATCGACCTTCCCGCCGTCAGACCGGTGAGTACCCCGTCGGTGATCTGCACCGGGGAGAAGGCCTTCTGCGTCAGCCAGAACTCGGGCTTGCGCCTCCGCCACAGGTCGATGATGCCCCATTCGCCGTAGCCGACCGGCCCGTTGGGCAGATGGAACACCTCGTCGATGGCCGCCCAGATGGCGCCGCCGACGACTCCGTCCGTGCTGCGGAACTTGGCCGCGAGCTTGGCGATGCTGTGGCCCCAGTAGTCGCGCACCCCGGGGTCGGTCTTCAGCGTCGCGACGTTGTAGCACGGCACATGGGCGAACTCGTCGTACTGGATGGGCTGGTCGGCGTTGCCGTTGGCGTTCTGGAGGTTCGGGTAGTGGCCGCTGTAGATGTCGGTCTGGTTGCCGCCGTTCTGCTGCTGCATGTCCTCGAAGAGCGTCGGGCGGGACGGGTCGGTGTCATGGGCATAGGTGTTCTCCGAGGCGAAGTTGCGCCCCATGCCGCTCTCGTTGCCGACGGACCACTCGACCACACAGGCGTGGCTGCGGTCGCGCTCGATCATCTCGGCGAACTGCGTCATGTACTGGTCGGTGTAGGCGGGATCGTCGACGGTGGCCTGCTGGAAGCAGACCGGCGCCTCGACCTCGACGTAGAGCCCGAGGCGGTCGGCGCAGTCGAGCAGCGCGGGAGTCGGCGGGTAGTGCGAGGTACGGATGAAGTTGCAGTTTGCCTCCTTGTACAGGCGGGCGGCCTGCTCCTCCATGGCGGGGTTCGTCGAACGGCCCTGCTTCTCGGTGATGCTGTGATGACAGACGCCCAGCAGATGCACCGGCTTGCCGTTGACCACCAGTTGGTTGCCGTCGACCTCGACCTCGCGGAACCCGACGGTCCGGGTCACCGTTTGCGTCGCGCCGCCGGCGGTGAAGGTGGCCGTCAGGGTGTAGAGGTGGGGGTGTTCCGCGTCCCACTTGAGCGGAGCCTTGACCGGTATCACGGCCTGCTGCTGTGCGTCCGCGCCGGTCAGGGTGATCCTCGACGGCCTGATCGCGACGGGCCGGCCCGCAGGGTCGGTGAGGGCGAGTTCCACTGTTCCGCTCTGGCCTGTCCGGAACGCGGCGGCAGCGGTCACGGTGAGCGTGGCGTCCTTGTAGGCGGAGTCGAATGTCGTGTCCGTGTGCAGCCTCGTGAGGTACGAGGGGGGCAGGGCCACGAGCGTCACATCGCGCAGGATGCCGCCGATGATGTGGTGAGCGTAGTCGGACTGCCCCGCGATACTGGTCGGCCGGTCGGTGACGCCGAGCGTGACGACGGCCTTGCGGCCCGGCGTGACCAGGGACGTGATGTCGGCGTACCAGGTGGTGAAGCCGCCGTCGTGGGTACGCACGGCGGTTCCGTTGACCCACAGGCGGGCGTAGCTGTAGACGCCGTCGAAGCGCAGCATGACGCGCTTGCCCGCGAAGTCCGCCGGGACAGTTGTCGTCATCGTGTACGCGCACTCGGTGTCCGAGGGCACGGTCTCGTGCTGAAGTGCCGGTTCACCCGGCACGTCGATCGGGTGCCACGACGAGGTATCGGTGCCGGAAGCCCAGAACGACGCCGGGGGGCTGGACGTCCAGCGCCATCCCGATGTGAGGGGGACGAGCGGAGTACGTACCCCGGAAACGGTCTTGGGCAGGGGCGGAATCACGGGCGGCGCCGTAGCCGCACCGGCAGGCGCTGCGAGGAAGACATCGCCGGCGACAGCGAGGATTCCGGCCGCTGCCAAGCCCTTCAGGGCGCTGCGACGGGTGAACGCACTGGACGCTGTGGCGGTGTCCGGGGGGACTTCGTGCGTGCGGCGGTGAGAGGACGTCACGTCAAGCCTTTCTTGGCGACCTGGCTGCTGAGTGGGTTACGGGTGGCGGTACGGATGGCCGTGCCGGGGATCTCCGTGTTGCGGCTCGGCGGGCGGCGTCAGCCGGGAAGGCCCACCGCGCGCTCGCCGCTGCGGCGCTGCTGTATGACGACGGCGACGACGAGGAGGGCGCCCTGGGCGACGTTCTGCCAGAAGGAGTTGATGCCCTGGACCGTGAGGCCGTTCTCGAGGGCTCCGAGAAGTGCCACGGCGAGGAGGGTGCCGCCGATTCCGCCCTTGCCGCCCTTGAGCGCCGCGCCGCCGAGGGCCGCCGCGGTGATGGCCTTGAGTTCGAGGCCCTCGCTGCCGGAGGTGGGCTGGCCGGAGCCGGTGCGTGCGGTGAGGAGGATGCCGGCGACGGCGGCGACGGTGCCGATGAGCGCGTAGACGCAGATGAGGTACTTGTTGATGTTGATACCGGCGAGGCGGGCCGCGGTGTCGTTGCCGCCGATGGCGTAGATGTTGCGGCCGATGTCGGTGTACTTGAGGAGGAGATGGACCAGCAGGGCGACGACGATGAGGATCCAGACCATGACGGGGAGTCCGGCGATCTTGCCGCGGCCGAGGAAGATGAAGACGTCGTTGTTGAGGACGTAGCCCTGTGCGCGGCCGTCGGAGAGCAGTTGGGCGAGGCCCTTGTAGGCAGCGAGACCGGCGAGGGTGGCAATGGTGGGGTTGACGCGGCCGTAGACGATGATCAGGCCGTTGAGGACACCGATGAGGAGTCCGACACCGATGGCGGCTGCCATGCCGAGGAGGGCATTGGTACCGGTGGTGGTGAAGACCATGGCGCTCACCACGGAGGCCACACCGGCTTGCGAGCCGACGGAGATGTCGAGTCCGCCGCAGATGATCACGACGGTCTGCACGATGGCGAGCAGACCGGTGATGGTGGCTGCTTCGGCGATGACCTGCATGTTGGACAGGCTGAGGTAGTTGTCGTTGAGGACCCCGAACAGTACGAGTACGAGGACGAGCGCGCCGACGAGGCTGATGTTCTGCCCACTGATACCGGCGAGCAGTCCGGGCCGGGAGGAGGCCGGGCTGCCAGGAGTCCCCTTGACTGCGGGGGAGGAGGTGCTGGTGGTCATGAAGAGGCTCCGGGGGTGCTGGCGTTGGCGATGTCGTCGGCCATGGCGAGGGCGAGGATGGATTCTTCAGTGGCTTCGTCGTGGGGGAGTTCGCCGGTGATGCGGCCTCCCTGCATGACCACCACCCGGTCCGCGAGGCCGAGGAGTTCGGTGAGTTCGGAGGAGATGACCAGCACGGCGACGCCTTCCTTGGCCAGGTCGGCGATGATCTGGTAGATCTCGGCCTTGGCGCCGACGTCGATGCCACGGGTCGGCTCGTCGAGGACCAGTACCTTCGGCCTGCGCGCCAGCCACCGGGCGAGAACGACCTTCTGCTGGTTGCCGCCGGAGAGTTTGCGCACTTCGTGGTTGATCGACGGCGTGCGCACCCGGAGCCGGTCGGCGTACTCCTGGGCCAGCGCACGCTCGGCGGCCCGCCGCACGAAACGGAAACGCCGCAGCCGGTCCAGGACGACCAGGGAGGTGTTCTCCCGGATGGTCTGCTGCAGGAAGAGGGCCTGGGCCTTCCGTTCCTCCGGGGCGAGTCCGAGGCCGGCCCGGATCACCGCTCCGGGATTGCCGGAGGGCAGGGTGACGCCGTCCAGCGTCACGGTGCCGCTGTGGAAGGGCAGATCGCCGGCGAGGGCCAGCGCCAGTTCGGAGCGGCCGGCTCCGATCAGCCCGGCCAGGCCGACGACTTCGCCGGCGTGGACCTGGAGCGTGATGTCGCGCACGTCGTCGGTGGTGAGGTTCTTGACGTCGAGCACGAGCCGGTCGGTGGCGACCCGTTGCCGGACGAACATGGTCGAGAGATCGCGCCCGACCATCAGGCGTACCAGTTCGCCCTCGTTCGTGGCGCTTGCCTGCTGTACGCCGATCAGGTTGCCGTCGCGCAGTACGGCGATACGGTCGGCGAGCTTGAAGATCTCCTGCATGCGGTGCGAGACGTAGACGATCGCGATGCCCTGGTCCCGGAGCCGGCGGATCAGGGCGAACAGCGCGTCCACCTCGTGCTCGGCCAAGGAGGAGGTGGGTTCGTCGAACGCGATCAGTGTCGCGGTGGTGCTGCCGGTCAGGGCGCGCATGATCTCGACCAACTGGCGTTGAGCGGGAGTGAGTTGTGAGCCGAGCAGGTCGGGGTCGAGGACCTCGGTGAAGCCCAGCCGCGCCAGGTCGGCCTGGATCCGGCGGCGCAGTTCGGCTCTGTCGAAACGCCTGCCGGCCTTGCGGGGCAGGGCGCCGGCGTAGACGTTCTCGGCGACGGTGATGTGCGGGATGATCTCCGGCTCCTGCGGGATGATCCGGATTCCGGCGGCGCGCGCGTCGGCGGGGGAGGCGAGGGTGACCTGTTCGCCGCCGATCAGGACATGTCCCTCGGTCGGCTGGTGGTCGCCGGTAAGGATCTTGAGCAGGGTCGACTTGCCGGCACCGTTCTCGCCCATCAGCGCGGTCACCTGACCGCGCGGAAAGTCGAGCGTGATTCCGCCGAGCGCCTGCACGGCACCGAACCGTTTGGTGAGGTCCGAGACGCCGACGGAGTGGGACGGCGGTGCTGTTCCGGGCCGTACCCCGGAAGGGTCCGGTCCGGCGGTCGAAGGGGACGCGCTGGTCATGTGTCAGTTCACCTCGAAGGCGTGGCGCACGTGTGGTCGGGAGATCCGCAGTGGGAGCGGGGCGGTGCCGCCGGTCCGGCGGTGTCGCGGGGGCAGCCGCAGGCCCCGGGCGGGTCAGCTGCAGGTGAGGCCGGAACTCTTCCAAGTGGCCTGGTCGACCATCGTGGTGGGGGCGAAGGCTTCCTGCGGGAATGCCTTGCCGTTCTTGAGCTTGTCGTACATGGTCTGGACGGCCAGGGCGCCTACGTCCTTGCCGTTGATGAAGAGAGCAGCCTTCATGCCGGAGGGCTTGTCGGACTGCCATTCCTTGCAGGCCAGGTAGGCGCCCAGGCCGACGCCGATGACATGGCCGGGGCTGATGCCTGCGTTCTGCAGCGCGGTGACCCCGCCCATGGTGTTCTCGTCGTTGCAGCCCCAGACGACCCAGTTCTTGACACCGGAGTTGGCGGTGATCGTGGCGGCGATCTTGTCCTGGGCTCCGGTGGGGGTGTTGTCGGTCGGCACGTCGATGGTCTTCACGCCCGGAACTGCGGCGTCGAAGGCCTTCTTGGCCGCGTCGACCCGGTCACCGCACACGGTGACGTCCTGCTTCGACGCCGAGACGACACGCGTGTCGGCGGCCTTCCAGCCTGCCTTCTTGTACTCCGTGGCGGCGCGCTTTCCGACCTCCGTGCCCATCTGGGCGCCGCTGAAGCCGATTCGGGGCACCAGGTCGTCCTTGCCGCAGGCTGCGGGATCGGGGCCGGTGGTGCAGATCTGGTCGTCGGACGTCAGCAGCGCGACCTTGCCGTCCCTGGCGGTCTGGACGACCTGGGGGCCCACGGCAGGGTCCGGGACGACGATGATGAGGCCACTGGTCTTCTGGGCGACGGCGGACTGGACTTCGCTGACTGTCTTGTTGGCGTCGTTGCCCAGGTTGACGACCTTCAGGCTGACGCCGAGCTCCTTGGCCTTCGCCTTGGCACCGGCCGCCTCGCCGACGAAGTACTCCTGGTCGCCCTGTTTCTGCAGGTAGGTGAGGGAGATCTTGCCGTCGACCTTGGCGACCGATTCGTCGTGGGCGGCCTCCTTGCCCGAGGAGCACGCCGTGCTCAGACCGAGGGTGAGCAGCAGGCCGGTGGCAACGGCCACGGGCCGGCGGGATGAACGGAACATCTGACGCTCCTTCGAGCGGACATCGGCCACCGGCGCGTCGCGCTACGGGGCCGTGCGGTGAGGTTCGGTGTGGCGGTCACAGGTCGTTCCGACGGGATCCGTCGACTTCACGGCGCCCTGAAATCAACCAAAATCAAGCGGAGTTGAGCAGCCTGTCCTTCCGGTTCCGGCTGGGCTCCGGGCGGTCTGTCGTAGCCCCTCGCGCTATTGTCATTTGATAGCATCATTGAACTCAATGGCAAGGCAAGACCCCGTACGGTCACAGCTCGATCTCAAGCAGCCCGCGCTTCTGCTGCGGAACAGGCGGAACAGGCGGAACAGGCGGACGGCGGTGCGCTGCGTTCAGCGAGGGTGTCTTCTGCGGACCGGGAGGACGCTCAGGGCCATGCCGGTGCTTACGGTAAGTCCGTCCGGGTCAGCGGCCCTTGCGTACCCGGGCCGCCGCGCGCGCTTCCGCCGTCTTGCGGGCGTCGGCGGTTCTACGGGTCTCCTTGGCGCGGCCCGGACGCGTGCCCATGCCACGGAAGGGGGCGTTGCCGCTGCCCTTCCCTTCGATCGGCGGGCGCTTCGCCCCGGTGATGGCGGTCAGCTTCTCCTCGCCGGAACGCACCTGGGTGACGGTCGGCCGGATCCGGGCGTCGGCCATGATCTGGTTCACGTCCCGCCGCTGGTTCGGGGTGACCAGCGTGACCACGTTCCCGGATTCCCCGGCGCGGGCCGTACGCCCGCCACGGTGCAGGTAGTCCTTCGCGTCGGCAGGCGGGTCGACGTTGACGACGAGGTCGAGCGCCTCGATGTGAATGCCTCGCGCCGCGACATTGGTGGCCACCAGCACGGTGATCTCGCCGTCCTTGAACTGCGCGAGCGTGTGTGTGCGCTGGGGCTGCGACTTCCCGCTGTGCAGGGCGCCGGCCCGTACGCCGCTGGCCCGCAGGTGCCGGGTGAACTGGTCCACGCCGGCCTTGGTGTCCAGGAACATCAGGACCCGGCCGTCCCGCGCGGCGATCTCGGTCGCGGTCGCATACTTGTCGGCAGGGTGGACGTTCAGCACATGGTGTTCCATCGTGGCGACCGAGCCCGCCACCCGGTCGAGCGAAGTGACTACCGGCTCGTGCAGATAGTTCTGCACCAACTGGTCGACATTGCGGTCGAGCGTGGCCGAGAACAGCAGCCGCTGTCCGTCGGGGCGGACCTGGTCCAGGATTTCCGAGACCTGCGGCAGGAACCCCAGGTCGCACATCTGGTCCGCCTCGTCCAGCACGGTGATCCGCACCTGCTGCAGGTCGCAGGAGCGGCGCGATACGAGGTCGGCGAGCCGCCCCGGCGTCGCGACGACCACTTCGGCGCCGGCCCGCAGCAGCGCAGCCTGCCGGTTGATCGCCAGCCCGCCCACCACCGTCGCCAGCCGCAGGTTCAGTGCCTGCGCGTAGGGCGCCAGTGCGTCGCTCACCTGCTGCGCGAGCTCCCGGGTCGGCACCAGGACCAGTGCGAGCGGGCGCTTCGACTCCGCTCGCATGCCTGCCGTCCGCGCCAGCGTCGCAAGCCCGAAGGCAAGCGTCTTGCCGGATCCGGTCCGGGCGCGGCCGAGGACATCACGGCCGGCCAGCGCGTTGGGCAGGGTCGCCGCCTGGATCGGGAAGGGCTCTGTCACGCCGAGGCCGGTCATCGTCGCCGTCAGCTCCGGCGGCAGCCCGAGTGCGTCGAAGGACTCGACCGGCGGCAGGCTACGGGCAGCCCCCTGCGGCGTGGTGAGTTCGCCCTTCGGGGCCGGCGGCTTCGCGTTCATGGGGGAACCTTCCTCGGTCTGGTGCCCGGAACGCGCCGGGGCCCGTACCCCACGGTACGGGCCCCAGCGGTTTCGAAGCGTGCCCCCAGTTTATCAGCGGGGCCCTGCACCTTCCGGCCCCGTCGGCACGCCCGCCGTCGTCCACGGTCGCTTCCAGGCCGGGGCAAATCGACTCTTGCGGTCAACTGGATTGACGGGGCAGTGCCCAGGAGCAAAGATCGCGGGGATTGACAACGTTGTCACAGGAAGGATCGCGATGAGAGCATGGACACGCGGGTTCGCCGCCTTGTTGCTCGCCATGGCCGTGGCCGCGGCATCCGCCACCCCCGGCGTCGCAGATGCCAAGGAGCGGGCACCGAAGTTCGCCGGTGACCCCACCACGTTGGTCGACACCTCGATCGGCAACAACGGCGACGGGACGACGTTCCCGGGCGCCACCGTCCCCTTCGGCATGGTGCAGCTGAGCCCGGACACGCAGCTCAACCAGTACGCCTCCTACGACTACAAGCAGGACACGATCCTCGGCTTCAGCCATACGCACCTCTCGGGCGTCGGCTGTCAGACGATGGGCAACTTCCGCTTCATGCCGACCACCGGTGCGGTCACGTCGTCCGACCCGGCGCAGTACGGTGCGAAGTTCAGCCATGACAACGAAACCCGCGCGCCGGGTTACTACGGAGTGAAGTTCGACAACGGCATCCAGGCCGAGCTCTCCGCGACGCAGCGAACCGGCCAGCACCGCTACACGTACCCCGCCGGATCAGGCCCCGAGAACGTGCTCATCGAGACCGGCGAGAGCAACGGCAGCACCTATGCCGGTGACGTCCACGTCGTCGGCAACGACACCGTCGAAGGCTGGCTCCAGGGCGGCAACTTCTGCGGTGAGACCGGGAAGGAGCGCTACCGGATCTATTTCAGTGCCAAGTTCGACCGGAAGTTCTCAAGCTTCGGCACCTGGACCGACGGCACCATCACCCCGAACCAGCGCGACGCATCGCGCGGCACCAAGCGGGCCGGCGCCTATGCGACTTTCGACCCGGCCAAGGGCAAGCAGGTCGGCACCTCGGTGGGCCTGTCCTACACGTCGATCGGCGGCGCGCGCCTCAACCGCAGGGCTGAGCAGCCGAAGTCGTTCGACAGGGCCCGCACCGCCGCGCACCGCACCTGGCAGGAGGAGCTGAACCGGATGCGCGTGGCCGGTGGCAGCACCGCCGACCAGCGCACGTACTACAGCGCGCTCTACCACTCGCTGCTGCACCCGTCGATCGGGTCCGACGTGGACAACCGCTACCGCGGCTTCGACGACCAAGTGCACCGCGCAGATTCCACGTACTACCAGATGTTCTCGCTCTGGGACACCTACCGCTCGCAGAACCAGCTGGTGGACCTGCTGAACCCGGACAAGGCCACAGACATGGCCAAGTCGGTGCTGCACATCTATCAGGACGGCGGCTGGCTGCCGCGCTGGGCGCTCGGCAACAGCGAGACCAACGTGATGAGCGGCGACCCCGTCACCCCGTGGATCGTCGACATCTACAACCGCGGCCTGCTCGACAAGCGCACCGCGAGCCAGCTCTTCGACGCGCTGTGGAAGAACGTCAACGAGGTCCCCGCGGACCAGTCGATCTTCCGCGGCCGTGACGGTAACCCCACGTACGTCAAGAACGGCTGGGTCGGCTACCAGAACCTGCCCGGGTACAAGTACGGCGACAGCCGCCAGTCGGGCTCGGCCACACTGGAGTACTCGCTCGCCGACTGCGCGCTGTCCACGATGGCCGGCGGCCTCGGCTACAAGGACAAGGCCGCGACGCTCGCCTCGCGCTGCGACAACTTCACCAAGCTGTGGGACCCCACCGTCACGTCGCAGGGTTTCTCCGGGTTCCCGGTTGCCAGGAACGCGGACGGCTCCGTGGCCGGCGACCCCGATCCCGCCCAGGCCGGCGCGTTCCACGAGGGCACCGCGTGGCAGTACGAATGGCTCGCGCAGCAGGACCCGCAGACGCTCTTCGGGCTCATGGGCGGCCCCTCACAGGCCGAGCAGCGGCTCGACAAGTTCTTCGACATGCCGACCGTGCTCACCGACCCGGCGAAGGCGGCTTCGGACTCGTGGGTGACCGGCGCGTACGACTACCACAACAACTTCGCGTTCAACCCCAACAACGAGCCCGACTTCCACGCACCGTGGATGTACACGTGGACGGGCGCACCGTGGAAGACCTCCGCCGTGCTGCGCGCGATGCGGACGCTCTTCACCGACAACGTGTACGGAATGCCCGGCAATGACGACCTCGGCGCCACCTCCTCGCTGCTCGTCTTCGCCATGGCCGGCATCTTCGAGGCCCAGCCCGGCTCCGCCACCTACGTGATCACCGCGCCCATGTTCGAGAAGGTCGAGATCCGGCCTGAACACGGACGCGCGATCAGCATCGACGCCCCGGGTGCCAACGCGTCGAAGCTCCAGTACGTGTCCTCCGTGGACACCGGCAAGGGGAAGGTGCGCCAGAGCTGGCTGTCCCACAAGGACCTGCTCCGTTCCGGCACGATCACGATCAACCTCTCCGACAAGCCGACGAGTTGGGGAACCAACGCCGCTCCGCCGGCCATGGCCCGGCCCTGAGGCTCCGGGGTGCGGTCCCTCCCGCGAGGGGCCGCACCCCGTTCGACGCGCCGTCAACGACGGGTGGAGCGGCTCAGCGACTTCGACCCGCGACGAGGCGCCGCGGTGCGGGCGGGACTTTCAGGACACGCCCCACCGCCGTCCGCTGTGTCCGTCGGAGCCGTGGACGGTTTCGGTCTCCCCGCGGGCGTGTGCGCTGCCGGGGTTGGTGGAGGTCGGCGCGCTGCTGCCGGTGTAGGAGGGGAGGTCGGCCACCAGCTTGGTGAGGGCCGGGTCGCCCGCGTAGCGTCGCGCGTGCAGGTCGGCGATCTTCTGGGCGATGTCGGGGTCGTCGCTGTCGGTGGTGTCGTAGGAGACGAAGGACTCCAGCAGCGGCAGGCCGATCCGGTCGGTGTGGGCGTGTGAGGGCGCCATCAGGTACTCCCCGTACCCGTCGAGGTCCTCTATGAGGAAGACGGCGCCGTACTCGAACTCGCCGCCGATGTCTCTGCCGACGACGTACCGTGCGACCGCGTCGATCGACTCGCCCTGGTTGCGCAGGCTTGCGAGGGCCTCCTCGCGCTGGTGGGCGGTGGCAGTGGTCTTGAAGGTGAAGCGGTTGTGGTGATAGATCATTTCTCTCCCTCGGCGGTCTGCGGGCGGCCTTCGGGGTTCGTGGCCGAGGCTGACCAGTGGTCGAGCAGCGCCGTCACCGCTTGGCCGGCCAGGCGCAGGGCGCGGTCGAAGCCGATGTCCTCGATCGACCCGATGCTCGCGAGGCCGTGCAGCGTGCCCCACAGCAGGTCGCAGGCGTCCTCGATGCTGGGGGGCTCGGCTGCGGTCTCGGCCGCCCACGCGCCGATGAGCTGCCTGGTGAAGGTGATCACGTCGGCGGCGGCGGCGCGGCGGGTGGAGGCGTCGACGTCCGTGCCGGGTGCGCCCGAGATGAGTTGGTACAGGCTGGGTCGGGACCGGGCGAACTCCAGGTATGCGGTCGCCGCCAAGTGCGGGCCCCGTGATGCCGGTTCGCCGGCCACCGCGGCCCGCATCCGCTCCGCCAACTCGCCGTTGGCCTGCCCCAGCAGCGTGTGCAGTACGGCCTCTTTGCTCGGGAAGTGCTGGTAGATCACCGGCGTGCTGTAGCCGATCTCGGCGGCGATCCGCCGGATGGTCACCGCTCGCCAGCCCTCGGCCTCGGCCATCCGGCCCGCTGTCTCCAGGATCTCGGCGAACGTCCGCCGACGTACTGCTTCCCGCTTCCCCACCACGAACTCCTAACGGCGTCAGGATATCTAACGTCGTTAGTATTTCTGCGCGTTCCCGAACCCGTCAAGCCGGCCCGGCTCAGGTGGAACCGGTTGAAGCGACGCCCGACCGAGGCGCAACCCTCGGGTTGCACCTTGGAGGTCGATGTGCAACTCTTGGGTTGCATCCGATGGTGACGATGAAGGAGTCCCTCATGGGCGAGGACCGGATCGAACGCGAAACCCTGATTGCGGCACCCTTGGAGCTGGTTTGGTCGCTGGTGGCCCAACCCGGGTTCTGGGTGGCCGACAAAGCGAGCCTGCCCGGCACCGTGGCCAAGGAGGGCGAGTCGATGGTGGCGAGGAACGCCGAGCACGGCGACTTCCCGGTGCGTGTGGAGAAGGTCGAGCCGCCGATGTACCTGGCATACCGCTGGACCAGCGCGTTCCCCGGAGAAGAACTGCGCGAGAACAACAGCACCCTCGTGGAGTTCACACTGACCCAGGAAGGCTCCCAGACGAGGCTCCGCGTCGTCGAGAGCGGGTTCGCGGCGCTGGCCGGGTCCGAGGAGCTGCGCAGTCAGAACCTGAAGGACCACAGTGAAGGCTGGCCCCTGGAGCTCGACGCGCTCAAGACACGCGCCGAACAGCCCGCCACGTGACGGAAGAACCTCCCGGCGCCGCCGAGGTCGTCGACAGCGTCCTCGGTGCGCTGGCCGACCCGACGCGACGTCAGCTGCTTGATCTGCTGGCCGCACAGGGTGAGGCCACTGCCACGACGCTCGCCGAACGGCTTCCCGTCTCGCGCCAGGCGGTGGTCAAGCACCTCGCCGTCCTGGACGCCGCCGGGCTGGTTTCCGGCGGCCGGGTCGGACGCGAGGTGCGGTACGCGGTGCGGCCCGCGGGGCTGGACACGACGGCACGGTGGATGGCCTCGCTCGCGGCCCACTGGGACCGGCGGTTGGCGAACATCAAACGCGTCGCTGAGGCAGCGGAGCAGGATTCGAGTTCGACACGCCCCGACTGAAGGGAAGCACTATGGACACGACAGTACTTCGCAGTGCCTACGACAGGTTGCTCGATGCGGCGGCCATCCCCGACCTCGGCGACGCGGACGATGGAGGATGGAACGCCGACCAGATATTGGCTCATCTCCTCAGCGTCGACGCCTCGATCGCAGCGGTTGCTCTGGGCGTTGTCGCCGGCTCGCGGCCCACCTTCGACAACCGGATCTCCCTCGACAGCTGGAATCTTGACCGGATCATCGGCGAGCGTTCAGGCCGGGCAGATCTGATTGATCATGTCCGGAGCCAGGCCACCGTCCTGTGCGACATCGCCGATCAGCTCAACGAGGAAGCCGCCTCGGTTCTGGTGCCGTCGCTCCTCCTGTCCAACGACGCACTCGTGCTGGACCAGCCGGTTCCGTTGGCAAGCCTCATCGATGGCCTCGCCGAAGACCACGTGCCTGTGCATACGCAACAGCTCCTCGATCTTCGCGTCGCCGTCCCTGGACACGCCTGAAGGCGGCGAACGACGCCGACCACGCTCGCCGCTCAAACTTCGATGAGACGAACCCACCTGTCACCAGGATTCGGTGAGAACGGCCCTTCGTCGAGACGGCACAGCCGCTCAGTATGCGACGCAGTGAGAATCCGACAGCACGAACGAGAACGAGTGAGAATCTGACAGCTTCAATGCGACAGGACAACTCCCGGGACAGCACTCTCCACGAACATGACCGGCTCAAACGTCAAGGAGAAAGCTCGATCCGGGAACCGCCCCATCGGAGCGGCTGAGACCATCCATCCCAGGCGCTATCTGATCACCCGGACAGGACTGACCCCTTGGGATCAGTCATCTGGAACTCAAGCCGCCCGAGGGCCTCGTCCTGTCGCTGAGGACCTGCTCCGGTCGGAGCAGGTCCGGTCCGCTACTGTGCCGTGATCGCGAAGATGTGCAGGGCATCCTCGTCAGGGAGAGTCACCGTGCGGATCGTCTTGCCCGCATCGAGCGGTACGGAGTTCCCGAACAGCTTGTAACCGCCGCCGAAGTTGGCGGGTCCCTGCGGTGTGTTGCGGTGATCGGTCGTGGCGACCGTCGTGGCTCCGTACTCGGTGCCCGCCGTGCAGCACCAGTTGGGCAGCCCGAGATCACCACTGCTGGTGGTGCCGTCGGTGTACGTGACAGTCACCTTGCCCTCCGCGGCACCTGCCTCGGCGCCCAGGAACCACAGCTTCGACCCGCTGCCCGCCATGGTGATCACCTGACCCGCTGCGGTCACGTTGTCCGGTGCGCCGGGTGCTGCCTTCGGGAACGTCCAGCTGACGCCGTCCTTGGTGACCGTGCCTCCCGGTGTCACACCCGCGGTGGCCAGTGCCTGGGCGGAGTAGCTGTCACCGCCGCCGTCGAAATTGCCCAGCGTGTAGTTGCCGTCCGCCGGCGGGGCGTCCTCACTGGTGACACCGACATTGTTGAAAGCGTCCGCCAGAGCGGGATAGGGCACGACCGACACGACGGAACCCTGTCCTGTCGTGCGGGACTCGCCGGCGGATCCTGCGCGGTACCGGGCAGTTGCGCTCAGCGTGACGGTCGTCGTCCCGGGCTTCATCTCCGGGCCCTTCACCGTGAAGCTCGCTCCGGCCGAGCCACCGGGAGCGATGCGGCCGAGCCGTGCCTTCGACGGGCTGACCGACCACCCCTGCGGCACGTCGACTTCGAGCGTGGCCGAGGAGAGTCCACCGGGCCCGTGGTCGGCCAGGCCGACCTGCCAGGTCGAGGACGTCCCGTCACCTCCCGTCCGCTTCCAGGTGACCGCGGTGGCCGGCGGCACCTTGTGCGCCTGCCCGGCGTGTATGCGGTACAGGACGGTGCCATGAGCGGGGACATTCGCCGCGATGGTGCCCGTGGACTGTGTTGTCCGCTTCGACCAGAGGTCCTTCAGCAGATAGGAGGAGCCCTTCGGGAGCCCGGCCTCGGCCGCCGTGGTCGTGATGGTCTGTGCCTGGTCCGAGGAGTTGAAGAGTGCCACGGCCCTGTCCCCGCCGCTGAGCTTCTTCGACAGCACGTCATAGCCGTCGCCCTGCTGGACGATGCGGCCCTGCAGACCTGTCGGATCCTGGTCGACCGCGATGACGTCACGGTTGCCGAGAACGGACAGGGCGTCAGGGGACGCCTTGGCCAGATCGGTACTGGAGATCAGCGGCGCGGCCATCACCGACCACAGTGACATCTGGCTGCGGATCTCGTCGCCGGTCAGCCGGGACTGACCGGCGAGCAGGAAGTCGGGGTCGTTCCAGCGGCCGGGGCTCTGCAGGTCGGCGAGGGGTACGTTGTAGCCGTAGTTGTACTTGATCGACGACCACTTGGAACTCGCCGAGGCCGACTCCATCGCTACGTCGGCGCCCTCCCGCCACAGATTGCCCACCTGGGCCGACCAGCCGATGACGTCGTGCCAGTCCTTCTCGCCCTCGAAGTACGCGGGGGCAGAGACGGAGAAGGTGATGGGCCTGCCGGTGCGCAGGAGAGCCTTGCTCATATCGCCGTAGAGCGAGTGGTAGACCTCGTCGAGTGTCTGGCTGTCGCTCTCGGGCACGTTGCAGCCGTCGAGCTTCAGATAGTCGACGCGCCATCGGGCGAAGAGGTCGGCGTCCTGCTGGATGTGGCCGTACGAGCCGGGATATCCACCGCAGGTCGCGGTGCCGGCGTCCTCGTAGATGCCGAACTTCAGCCCCATCGCGTGCAGTTGTTCACCGATGTAGGCCATTCCGTGCGGGAAGCGGTCGGGGTCGGGGACCAGGTCGCCGTCGGTGTTTCTGCTGTGTGTCATCCAGCAGTCGTCGGTGGTGACCGTGTCGTAGCCCTTGGCGGCGAGACCGGAGGAGACCAGGGCCCGGGCGTTGGACAGGACGGTGGCCTCGTCGATGTCGCAGCCGTAGTAGGACCAGTTGTTCCAGCCCATGGGCGGGGTGGGGGCAAGATTCGGGTAGGAGCTCTCCGAAGCACCGGGGCTTCCCGCACTCTGCGCGGGAACCGACGTGTCCACCGCCGCAGCAGCGGACGGGCCGGCGAGCCCGCCGAGGGCGAGTGCGGTGGCCGTCGCCAGGGCGTACAGGCTCCGTCGCAGGGATGCAGGGATCGGGGTCGTTCTCGCGGACAAGGCGTCTCCCGTCATCGAGCGCGCCTCAGTGACGGCGCGATGGCCAACACCGTGCCCCTGTAGGTTCATTTGTGCAAGATGCCATCGAGTTTCTTGCATGAAAAGTCAACTTGGCAGTCCAGGGCCGGAGCGCGATCAGGAAGGGCGCATCGGATCCCGCGTGACCGCACAGCACTTGCTGGATCTCGGTCCAGTTCTCGCCGTCGTCGGTCTCGAACGATCCCGCCGGGCTGAACATCCGCTGGGTCATCTTCCGCATCTCGGCCTTGACCTGGTCGGGTGCGTTCTTGGGCAGATAGCTCCAGGCCCATACCTCGATCTGGCCGGGGCCGCGCGGGTGCCACACCCGCATCGTGGAGAGGCCGACGGCGAGCCACGAGAAGTTCGGGAAGATCGTGTTGTGGTTGTCCACCTTCGCCACCCGTTCCGGCCCGAGCCGTTCCCGGTGCTCTTCCTCCTTGGACTTCAGCCACGCGTAGGTGGCGTCCGAGAGCTAGGTGTTCTATCCATGGAGGTTGGTGACGGATCCCACGGCATGGGGATCTTGAACGAGTGAGGGCCTTCCGGGTTCGGTGTGGATTGCGACATCTACACGAACGACCAGAAGGCCCTCATGCCCCACCGTAATGCACCCCTGACCGAGACCGGACGTCTGCGTCTGGCCCGCTGCGTCGTCCAGGACGGCTGGCCCCTGCGGCGGGCCGCCGAGCGCTTCCAGGTCTCGCCCACGACGGCTCAGCGGTGGGCGGCCCGCTACCGCGCACTGGGTGAGGCCGGGATGGCCGACCGCTCCTCCCGGCCCCACCGCAGCCCGCGCCGGACACCGACCCGCACCGAGCGGCGGATCATCAAGGTCCGGGTTCTGCGCCGCTGGGGACCGGCCCGCATCGCCTACCTGCTCGGGTTGAACCCGGCGACCGTGCACCGCGTCCTGACCCGCTACAAACTGGCCCGACTGGCCCACCTGGACCGAGTGACCGGCAGGGTGATCCGGCGCTACGAGCACGCCGCCCCCGGCGACCTGGTCCACGTCGACATCAAGAAGCTCGGCAACATCCCCGACGGCGGCGGCCACAAGGCCCTCGGCCGGCAAGCAGGCCGCAAGAACCGGGCGAAGGCCGGCATGAGCTTTCTGCACAACGCCGTCGACGACCACTCCCGACTCGCCTACAGCGAGATCCTCACCGATGAGAAGAAGGAAACCGCCGTCGGATTCTGGCAGCGTGCCCACGCCTACTTCACCGCAGCCGGGATCACCGTCCAGCGGGTCCTGACCGACAACGGCGCCTGCTACAAGTCGCACCTATGGCGCAACTCCCTTGCAGAACAAGGATTTTCACATAAGCGCACCCGCCCCTACCGGCCCCAGACGAACGGAAAGGTCGAGCGGTTCAACCGGACCCTGCTGGACGAGTGGGCCTACGCGAAGACCTACCGAACCGAGACCGAACGACGCGACGCCTACCCGCGATGGCTCCACACCTACAATCACCACCGCGGACACACCGCACTCAAGGGCCAGCCACCCGCCAGCCGCGTCCCCAACCTCACGGGTCAGTACAGCTAGGGCGCCTTGATGACGGATTCCGGTTGGAAGAAGCCCCCGGACCCGTGTCCGTTCTCGCTGAACTGACGTCCCTGGACGCCCGGTTGGGTGTTGCTGCCGGAGATGTTGGGATCGTCGGTGAGCGCCATCATGGCGGCGGCGTGCGAGACGGGCGCGTGGTACATGTCGCTGGCGAACTGCTCGGCGGCGAACTTCCAGTTGCAGTCGATGACCCACTTGGTGGTTCCGGGCGCCAGCTCCAGGCCGCCGTCGAAGCGGTCGACGACCGCGTTGAAGGAGAAGGCCATGTCGCCGAGGTAGTCCTCGAACTCCAGGGTCTCCTGCGACCAAATGCCGAAGTGGAAGCCCCGGTAGTTCGCGATCCGCGGGACCTTCAGAGCGGCCCCCTGGCTCTTGTCGATCTCATTGCGGTGCGCCGTCTCCTCCAGCGGCACGTTGATCAGGGCGCCCGCCAGGTCGTAGGCCCACCCGTGGCAGGTGCAGGTGAACGTCTTGCTGGTGTCGGCGTCCGTACGGCAGATCCTCATGCCCCGGTGCCGGCACTGGTTGAGGAATGCCTTTACCGACCCGTCCCGCTGCCGGACCGGGACCGGGTCCTCGGCCAGGTAGGTCTGGATGAAGCTGCCCGGCTTCGGCCGCTGGGACTCGTGCGCGAGGAACAGCCAGGTCCGCTCCTGGTGGAGGCGCTGCGACTCTGCCAGTCAGAGGACTGCGCCTGCGGGCCGGACAGACGAACGGTTCCGTTCGGAGGGGTGGAACAGTTCGATGCCGTGGCCGGCCGGAGTGGCGACGGATTCGTCCAACGGGGCATTCCCGAGTCAGCGGATGAGGCCGTCCAGGAGCACGTCGACAAGCCGACCGGCGAGGTGAGCGTCCAGGGGCCGGCGAGTGAGCAGAACGCGGAAGTGCAGGGGTGCGATGAGGACTTCGAGTGCCAGCGCGGGGTCGGTGTCCTTGGGGATCTCTCCGCGGGCGACGGCCCGGTCGATCATGATCCGGGCCAGGTCGAGCCTTTCCTGCCAGAACTGTTCACGGCTTTCGGCGAGTGGCTGGTCGTCGTCGGCGGTGGCCATGGAGCGGGCGAGGGCCTTGCCGAAGGGACTGTTCAGGTAGTCGCTCAGCGAGCCTGCGAACGCGATGAGGTCCTCGCGCAGGGTCCCGGTGTCGGGGATGGCGAGCTGGAGCTGGCTATAGGTCAGTAGGGCGTCGATGACGAGGTGTTCGCGGGTGCCCCACCGCCGGTAGACGGAGGTTTCGTGGACGCCGGCCTGTCGGGCGACCGCGGGGATGCTGACCGCGTCGGTGCCGTGCTCGGCCATGGCCTGCAGGGTCGCGTCCAGGACGGCCTGGCGGACCCGTGCGGATCGGCCGCCGGTCCTGCGGCGGACTTGTTCCTCGCTCATCCCGCCATCCTAACGCAGGAGTCTTGCGTTAATCCCGCTACCGGACGTACCGTCGATTTAACGCAGCGCCACTGCGTTAATGGTTCGTCGGAGGAGGAGGGCGTCATGTCGTACCAGTGGCCGCTGGAGGCGAAGGAACTGTTCACCGAGCGGTACTCGCAGATGGCCAATACCGGCCTGCCGGTGCCGGACGTGGACGCGGTGCGCGCCGCGATCTCCGACATGTGGGCGGACGAGCGGGGCGGGTGGGTGCATGAGTGGTCGGCGCTCGCGGCGCGGTACGCCGAGGCCGGATCCCATGACCTTTCCGCCCTCGCCTACGGATGGGCGCGCTTCCCGACGCCGGCCGACGAGGCCAAGCGGACCGCTCTGGCCCGCCAGACCGAGCAGTACCTGCTCGCGGCGCCCGGGTTCGGACTGTCCTTCCGGAGGGAGGTCCTGGACCTGCCGTACGGCGGCGGCCGCACGCAGGTGCCGGTGCACGTCTTCACCCCGCACACCGCCGCCGAGACGGGGCCGGTGCTGCTGGTCAGCGGCGGTGTCGACAGCTGGAAAATGGATGTGCACGGGCTGTTGGTGACGCTCTGCTCGCACGCCGGCCTGCCCGTGGTCGCCTTCGACATCCCCGGTACCGGCGACTCGCAGGTACCGATGAGCCCGGATGGCGCGGAGATCGTCCGGGGCCTGATCGGCCACGCCCGCACCCTGGGCAACGGCATCGTCGTGCACGTGGGCATCTCGATGGGAGGCTACTACTCCGCCCGCTCCGGGCTGGCCGGCGAGGCGGACGCGGCCGTCGTGCTGGGCGGACCGGTCGAGGCTGCGTTCGCCGGCGGACGCATCGCCCGGTTCGGGATGGACGGCATCGTCGGCAACGCCCTGGGCTTCGACCGGAAGCCGAGCAGCGACGCCCTGTACGCGGCGCTGGCGGCGTTCTCCCTGCGGCCGCTGCTCGACGGGGACGGCCAAGCGCCGATGCTCGTCGTCAACGGCGCCGACGACGTCCACGTCCCGCAGGACGACACCCTGGTGTTCGAAGGGCGCCGCGACACCGACGTCCACCTGCTGCCGGACACCGGGCACTGCGCGGTCACAAAGCTCCCCGAAGTCCTGCAGATCATCTCCGAGTGGCTTCCTCGTACTTTGGCTGCCCTCCAGGCAACGAGGTGAGCGGCGCCGAGATCCTCGACGCCTGCATCGCCGAGTACAGCCGGTGGGGGCAGTGGGGTCCCGGCGACCGGCTGGGGGCGATGAACCTGGTGGGCTCCGAACAGGTCCGCGCTGCCGCCGCGCTGGTTCAGGACGGCACCGTCATCTCCCTGACCCTGGCCTACGACCAGGCAGGGTCCCGACCGGGAGGGATCCGTTCCAACCCGCAATTGGTGACGACCGCCACCGGCACGGACCACGTGCCCGAAGTCCAGGACCAACTCCTGGGCAGCATCGGCCCGGTCAGAAGAACGTGGGCTCCCGCGTGATGTAGGGCTCTTCGAGGCAGCCGATCTCCTCGGCGGTGAGTTCGAGGTCGAGCGCGGCGACGGCGTCGGCAAGGTGGTGCGGCTTGGTCGATCCCACGATCGGAGCGGAGACCACCGGGTTCTTCAACACCCAGGCCATGGCGACTTGTGCCATCGGCACGTCGCGGGCCAGGGCGATGCGCTGCACGGCCCCGACGATGGCACGGTCGCTGTCGAGGAAGATCGGGCGGTCCTGCTGGTCGACGGTCCGGTTGAGCTCCGCGCGCTGCGTGGAGCGTTCGCCCCACGGCCTGGTGACCAGCCCGCCGCCCAGAGGACTCCACGGGATGCTTCCCACGCCCTGGTCGGCGAGAAGACCGAACATCTCGCGTTCTTCCTCGCGGTGGATCAGGCTGTACTGGTCCTGCATGGAGACGAACCGAGTCCACCCGTTCGCCTGCGCGGCATGCTGCATCTTGGAGAACTGCCAGGCCCACATCGACGAAGCACCGATATAGCGGGCCTTGCCCGCCTTGACCACATCGTGCAGCGCCTCCATCGTCTCCTCGACCGGCGTCTGCGGGTCAAAGCGGTGGATCTGGTACAGGTCGACGAAGTCGGTGTCCAGACGCCGCAGCGAGGCGTCGATCTGCTCCATGACGGCTTTCCGCGACAGCCCCGACCCGCCTGGGCCCTCATGCATCGGCGCCCACAACTTGGTGGCCAGCACGACGTCCTCGCGCTGGGTGTACTTCCGCACCGCCCGCCCGACGATCTCCTCAGAGGTACCCAGGCTGTAGATGTTCGCGGTGTCCCAGAACGTGATGCCCAGCTCGACCGCCTGGCGAAAAACCGGCTCGGCCGCACTCTCGTCGAGCGCCCACGACGTCCTCTTGTCGGGATCGCCGAAGCTCATGCAACCCAGCGCGATCCGACTGATCTTGAGCCCCGACGTTCCCAGTTGTGTGTACTCCATGACGTGCTCCTCCGCGGTGGCGTGGTCATTTCTCTGCGCTCCCGAGGGCGGCCGCCTTCACCTCCCACCGTGGCACGAACCGCCGCCTATGGCCTCCCGCCAGGGGGTTCCCGCTGTTACAGGTACTCCCAGACCTCCTCAGCTCACCTGGAAACGGTCATACCGTGGGAGCCATGGACGCCCGCACCGAGTTCCGCGACTTCCTCACCTCCCGCCGCGCCAGAATCACCCCCGAACAAGCCGGCCTGCCCGCCAACGGCGGAAACCGTCGGGTGACCGGTCTGCGCCGCGAGGAGGTCGCGCTACTGGCAGGCGTCAGCGCCGACTACTACATCAAGCTCGAACGCGGCAACGCGCGCGGCGTCTCCGACAGCGTCCTGGAAGCCCTCTCCCGCGCCCTGCACCTGGACGAGGCCGAACGCGCCCACCTGTTCGACCTGGCCGCCGCCGCCAACTCCGGCACGCAGACACCCACGCGTACCCCCAAGCTCCGCGTACGCCCCCGCATCCAGCGCATCCTGGACGCCATGTCCACCACCCCGGCCTACGTGCGCAACCGCCGCCTGGACATCCTGGCCACCAACCAGCTAGGCAGAGCCCTCCTCACCCCGATCCTTGCGACTCCGCACCGGCCGTCCAATGTGGCCCGCTTCATGTTCCTGGACCCCAAAGCCGCCGACTACTACCTCGACTGGGAACGCATGGCCGCCGGCACTGTGGCGATCCTGCGCGCCGAAGCCGGACGCGACCCCCACGACAAGGCACTGATCGACCTTGTCGGAGAACTCGCCACCCGAAGCGACCTGTTCCGCACCCGCTGGGCCGCCCACAACGTCCTCCGGCACCACGGCGGCGTCAAACAGATCAGCCACCCCGTCGTCGGCGAACTCACCCTCGGCTACGAGGCCCTGGACGTCGCCGCCGACAGCGGACTGACCATCATGGCCTACAGCGCCGAACCCGACACCCCCACGTCGGACGCCCTGAACTTGCTGGCCAGTTGGGCCGTGACCAGCGACCAGAGTGGACTCTCCATCTAGGGCCTTTCGTTTGGATCAGGCCGGATCAGGGAGCGGGGCCTGGTGCGTGGTTCGTTGTTCCATGACAGAGCCCGTGCTTGCCGCCCGCGCGTTCCCCGACACGGCGCTGGGATTCCGCGATCTGCTGAAGTAAGCCGGCCAGGACCCCGCTCATAGGGGCTGTCGTGACAGATGAGAGGGTCGGGCGAGTGAGCGAGACACCGAAGAACCTCGGCGCGTCGACCGTGTTGGTGAGATGCGTGTGAGAGGTGACGCACCCTCGCGTGAGACGTGACGAACCCCCGCCGGCCTCTGCTGGCGGGGGTTCTCAGTGTGATTGGCCCCGGGTTCGGCCGCGGGGGGGATCAGTGTTCGGGCACCGGCAGGAGACTCGCAGGCAGGCGTTGGTAGAGGTTTCGCCGGGCCGCGTAGTCGTTGCGGTCTGCCGTGTAGTGCGCCAGTCGCCTGCCCAGGCGTCGAGAGAAGCGAACCTGGATTTCTCCAGGGCTGCCGGTCGGGCTGCATGCGTAGAGCCTGCATGCGTAGCCAGCGTCGGCAGGTTGGTGACAGGTGCAGTCGAAATCTGTTACGACTAGGGGAATTCCGCACTCCGGATCTGTCAGTAGGTTTTGAAATCCCCCGTGGTGCATCGGGGCCTCGGCGACTGGCTCATGGATATATTCGATGATCCATTCCCGGCCGCCGTCTCTGGATGGGTTCGTCCAGGCCGTCGTGCTGAGTGGAACACCAATCGTCCTTAGCAAGGGTGCGCGGCGAAGAATCCCGCTAGCCAGCCATGACGAAGCGATAATTCTGCGATGGTGCTGGGTGTACATGTCTTGTGCGGCAGGGTTGCGGGTAGAGCTCTCGCTGCTATGCCATCGGTCGGGCGTCTGCTGGTGACAGAGGAAGGTGTCAGTGGATTCAGTATCCCGGGTCACGGCATCAATGGCCGTCAACCATTGATCGGTGTCGACACCGGCCAGAGTTACGGAGCCCGCAAGGCCAATCCGGTATAGGCGGATCGATTTGTCCTGCACGGTGTAGCGAAGTCCGGGGATGCCGCGCAGTTCTCCTTCTTCGGAGAGCCGCGGTAGGCAGGCGCGGACCAGTTCGCTCGCCATGGACTCGCCGGGAACTTCCCGGTTGACGTCTTCGTCCTCGACGGTGAGGAGCAGACCGTCCCGGCACGAATCGGCAGAGCGGATTCCCCACGGGTTGCGCGTGTCGATCCCTGGCCAAGCCATGCGGTAGAGGAAGTAGCACTCCAGCTCGGCCTGATCCTCATCGGCAGGGGGAACGAGTGGGTCTGCTGCTGCGAGCCTCTTGACCCTGCTGAGAGATGTGCTCCAGGGCGTGAGCAACAGGCGCTGAGGGAACGCGACGGCCGGCGGGTGGATAGACCTGTAACGATCTGTAGCTTCTGGGCGCGGCGTTCGATACGAGTGCTCTTCACAGGGGGGCTTTCCGCCGCAGTTTCCTGTCCCGCCCCAGGGCACACGGCGTTTCTCCGCTGCGCACACGATGTATATGAAGCTGCGATGCCAGCCGAGTTGGCTTGTCAGGCAACGTCCGTCGGGGGAACGCCGCGCAATTGGGGCCCCGCTGTGCCCCTACGGTGGCACCTTAGCCGAAGGGCATCCTGTAGGCCCGCATTTGCGCGCCGGTTGGGTGGGTGCACGCCAACCCGATTCCGCGTGTCGGCAGGATTTACCGACGCGAGAGTGCACCTCGATAGGTCACTCAACGCCCCGATCCACGGTTACATCGCGCCGCGCGTGGTGGTACTGGGGAATTAAGCCTGGGGCGCTGCCAAGCTAAGAACTCGTAACACGATCTTGCTGAAGTGTGCGGGTGGGGCGTCGCCGGTGAGACGATTTGGCCGTTCTGAGGGTGTGGGTACTCGCCCCTGGACGATGAGCTCTGGGTGCTGATCGAACCGTTGCCCCCACCGTTGCGCCTCGCCTGCGGCTTGGACGGGCAGCTACCTCAAGTGCACCTTCGCAGCGAGCACTTCACCCTCCCGCATCCTCCCAACCGTGATACCACAGCAGGGGATTGTCAGGTCGACTGTCGAACGGGGTGATGTGGTGGCTGTGGGCTATCTGGTGAGCGTGGTGTTGGCCGTACTCATCGTGGTGTTCTGTCTGGCTCGCATACGCGGGCCGAAACCGCTCTTCTACTTCAGCTACCGGCTCGGACTGGTCTTCAATGAGATCCCGCACGTCGCTCTCTACGCACTGGTGGCCTCGACGGCACTGGCCTTCTCCGAGGGAGACATCACCACGACCTCCGACCGGGTGAACGTCGGGGTGGCAGGGGCCGCGGCTGCCGGGCTCGTGGTGGTCACCCTGCGCGGAATGCGGGCGGCGTCCGTGGTACGTGTCGCCTTGGACGACGCGCTCGGTTCCCGTACGGGGACGCACCGTCGGCCGCCGCTGGCACGCATCCTGCTCAGGCCGGTCTTTCGCCGCCGCCGTGACGTCAAACGGGTGGGCAACCTCAGCTACGGGGACGGAGGCCGCCGCAACCTCCTCGACGTCTACCACCACCGCTCGCGCCCCGAGGGCGGCTCCGTGATGATCCACTTCCATGGTGGCCACTACGACCAGGGCCGGAAGAACACTCAGTCGCTGCCCCTGCTCTACCGGCTCGCCAGTCAGGGCTGGGTCTGCATCAGCGCCAATTACCGGCTGCGGCCCGACTTCCAGCACCCCGCCCATCTGATCGACGCGAAGAAGGTCATCGTCTGGGCTCGCGAACACGCAGTAGAGTACGGCGCGGCTTCCGCGGCGGCCGTGTTCGTGACGGGGAGCTCCGCGGGTGGGCACATGGCAGCGCAGGCCGCACTCACCCCCAATGAACCGGCCTACCAGCCCGGGTTCGAGGAGGCGGACACCTCTGTGACCGCCGCCGTCGCACTCAACGGCTTTCTTGCGGAGTATTTCGACGGAGACCCGGCGACCTCGCCGGTGAACCTCGTCCGGGCGGATGCGCCACCGTTCCTCATCGCGCACGGGGACTTGGACGAGATGGTGGACACCGAGAATCCCACGGCCCTTGTCACCGCTCTGCGCTCCGTTTCCACATCGCCAGTCGTGTACGTCGAACTGCCCGGCGCGCACCATGCGTTCGACCTCTTCCACTCTTTCCGGTTCGAGGCGCTCATCGACGGGATCGAGGACTTCGCTGCGTGGGTGACGGCCCGGAAAAACAGTGCCTAGCACCAATACCGCTGACTTTGGGGATGGTTGGTCGTTGGGTGTGGTGTGCCGAGGCCTGGACAGGTGAAGTCGTCGGGTGAGCGGTTGTCGGACCGTATCGCTCTGGGTGTGTTGACGCGGCTGTTCCCGCCTGAGTTGGTGGACGAGGTGGTCGTCGAGTGCGGTCGTGTAGAAGAGCGGTCGCGGTTGTTGCCTGCCCGGGTGGTGGTGTACTTCGTGCTCGCCATGTGTCTGTTCTCCGGGCAGGGGTATGAGGAGGTGGCCCAGCTGCTGACGCAGGGGCTGGAGCGGGTCTGTCAAACGAGCGGCTCTGTCTCACATTCGGTGGTGACTCTGTGTGGCGAGGGTCGTTGATATCGATGTGATGGATGTCAACCAGCTTGTGCAGATGGTCTTTTCGGGGATATCTCCGCTGGTCATTGAGGATGTGGTCGACGAGGGCGAGCGGGTCGTGGTGAGGGCGCGGACTCCGAAGGAGACCGCGCCCTGCCCGGTGTGTGGGGCGTCGTCGGGGCGCGTTCACGGTTATCACTGGCGGACAGTGGCCGACGTACCGGTCGACGGCCGACGAGTGGTGGTCTGCGTACGGGGGCGGCGTCTGGTCTGTCCCACACATGGCTGCCGTCACACCTTCCGTGAGCAGGTGCCCGGAGTGCTGGAGCGTTATCAGCGACGTACCACCCGTCTGACCGCGCAGGTCAAGGCGGTAGTCAAGGAGTTAGCGGGCCGGGCAGGGGCACGCGTGCTGGCGATACTCGCGGTAGGTCTGTCGCGCCACACGGCTCTGCGTGCCCTGTTGCGGATCCCGTTGCCCACGGGAGGGGTGCCCCGCGTGATCGGCGTCGACGATTTCGCTCTGCGCCGGCGGCACCGCTATGCCACCGTGGTGATCGACGCCGAGACCCATGAGCGGATCGACGTGCTGCCTGGCTGCGCGAGCATCCGGGCGTCGAGGTCGTGTGCCGTGACGGCTCGGCGACCTACGCCGAGGCCATCCGCCGCGCTCTGCCCGATGCAGTGCAGGTCGGCGACCGCTGGCATTTGTGGCACAACCTGTGCGAAGCCGCCTCGAGCGAGATCAAGGCGCACAGCACCTGCTGGGCCACCGTGCTGGAGGCGCCCCTGTATGAGGGGCCCCGTGCACGGACCACCCTGGAACGCTGGCACCAGATCCACGACCTCCTCGACCAGGGCGTGGGCCTCCTCGAATGCGGCCGCCGTCTGCAACTGGCCCTGAATACCGTCAAACGCTATGCCCGAGCCGACCGGCCCGAGCGGATGCTCCGCGTCCCGAAATACCGCGCCAGCCTCGTCGATCCCTACCGCGAGCACCTGCGCAAACGCCGGGCCGACGACCCCGCCGTCCCCGTCCAGCACCTCTTCGAAGAGATCAAGGCCCTTGGCTTCACGGGCTGCCTCAACCTCTTGCACAAGTACATCAACCAAGGCCGCGCGGACGCCGACCGCAGCCATATCTCCGCACGCAGACTCGCCCGGATGCTCCTCACCAGGCCCGACAACCTCAAGGCCGAGCACCACGATCTCCTGGCCCGGCTCACCGCCGCCTGCCCCGAATTGACCCAACCGGCAGCCCACATCGAGACCTTCGCCCCACTTCTGAAGCCTCAGCCAGAAGACGCCGACACACTCGACCAATGGGTCGCCCAGGTCCGCGCGGCCGATCTGCCGTATCTGCACGCCTTCACCCGCGGTCTCGAGCGAGACCGCGACGCTGTGATCGCCGCGTTCACACGCCCGTACAGCAACGGCCCGACCGAGGGCGTCAACACCAAGACCAAGCGGATTGCCCGCCAGATGCACGGACGAGCAGGCTTCACCCTCCTTCGCCACCGCACCCTCCTCGGATAACGCCACACTGAGTCACCACCGAATGTGAGACAGAGCCGAACGTTTTACAGTCCCGCTGCAGAAACGCCTGATGGCCGGACGCGCCGGCGTCTCGCTACTCCGCCACCGCGTCGTCCTGATTGCCCACCTCCGCCGCCACTACGCGGACCGGCCGACCGCCGCACCGAGATGATCTCCGGCTACGAAAATCTTGCCAGAGCCACGTTCACGTGTACGCCGACAACGCCGGACTGCCTTCGCCGCAGACGGACGGCTCCGGCCGATGTGGGACATCGGCAACCGCACCGCCGGCGGGGAGCGAGAGCTGAACATCGCCAGGTTGTGGGTGGAGTATGCGCAAGAGCTCGGCCCGGGAGAGACCGCCGACGTTCGGCTGGCTCCCCTGAGCCCCGAGCAGTGGAGGCACTTGAAGTGCGGCGATGTGATCACCATGCACGAAGCCCGACCTGTTGCCGGAACGGCCACCGTGATCGAGGTCCTGCCGCCGCGCGCCTGAGCCCATCACGTCGCCCCAGATGACCCGCCAGCGGCAGATAGCCGTCCGCCGCCAGGCTCAGGGCCAACCGAAATCAGTCGGCCTCCAGGGCGTCTGCCCGCCCCGTCAGGTCCGCTGCGATGTCATCCCAGTCCGGTCCGTGCAACCACAAGTTCTCGGCAGCCTCGCGCATCAGCGCTGGCTCATCAGGTCGCTGCAGGAGCACCAACCGATAGGAGAGGTTGCGCACCCAGACCGGGAGACGGCCGTCGACCACGTGCGGGCTGAGCTCACGGAGCATGGCGAGGATAGAATCCGCGTCAGCGAATGTCAGTTCCTCGACGAAGTAGTGCTCCCGGTGGTCGAGGCCGCACTCAGGCGTCGGTCGGTACTCGTCTCCGTAGAGACACCGGGCGTGCTCCGTCAGGGTGCTGTGCATGCCGTGGAGCCTATGACGCCTTGACCTGCCGGAACGAACCTAGTCATCGCTGAGGGCGAGCAGGATCACGAAGAACTCGGCAGCGGTTCCGGCAACGACGACGTCGATGCCGTGCCGGGTGACGGGCGTCCACGCGCGGCCGTTGCCTATGCCCTCCGTGTTCGTGACCCAGCTCGTGCCCCGCCCGAGCAGTTTCGCCACCCTCGTGGCTGCCCGCCTGGCGTGATCGGGATCCCGGAGAGAGTGGCGCGAGTAGACGAGATCGAAGGCCGACAAGTTGGTCATCAGCTCGATTGCTCCGGCCTCATCGACGGGCTCAAGCGCTGACTCGATCTCGCGGGCCGACGCGGGGCCGACCGCTCCCGCGACGGCCTGATGCGCCCAGTCGCCCTGGGCGACCGCAACGAGCTCGAAGACCTCCTTGGCGATGCCGGCGTCCGATATCCCGCCCCGCTTGGCGTGGACATGACTCGATGCGGCCAGTGAACTCAGCAACGGCGCGATTTCCTCCAAGATCTCCACCCAGGCATCCTGTCAGTCCCGCCACATGAGCGGCCCAGCATTTCGATGGCCGATGATCGGGAACTCGCCATCGCTCACTTTTCAGGCTCGGTGCTGCTGCGTCCGGCGTCATGGCGGAAGTCGGGCATGCCGAGGTGGACGGTGGACGGCTGGGCTGCACGTTCGCGCATGGCCTCCAGCTTCTGCGTGGCGGCGGCCATGGTGGTCTCGATGGCGGCGACCTCGCCGAGCCAGCCCTGGTCATTGGCCCGGAACATCAAGCAACTCCGCCGACGGGCATACCGGATCATGTCGCTCCTGGGGCTACGTCAGGTGCGTCTGTACGACGCCCGGGCGTCTTGCTTCACATACCGCGCCAACATGGGCGTGCCGGATCACCTGTTGGCTCGGTGGGCGGGGCACACGGACGTCCTGACCACCAAGAGGTGGTACGTCAAGCCGGGCGTGGAGGATCTTCGTGGAGCTGCCGCGGTGTGGGGTGGGCTGCACGGGTCCGGGGACGACATACCGCGCGGTCGTGAGCGATTGTGCGATATGAGAGCGTGAGGCGGATGAGTGAGACGACGCAGCAGACCCTCCAATACCGCTTTGACGGGCCAGAAGACGCCCCGGTCCTCGTGCTGGGCCCGTCCCTTGGTACCACATGGCACATGTGGGACCGGCAGACGCCCGAGCTGGCCCGCACCCGGCGCGTCCTGCGCTTCGACCTGCCCGGCCACGGCGGGGCACCCGCTCACGCGGTGCCCTCGGTCGAGGGGATCGCCGAGCGGCTGCTCGCCACGCTCGACGAGCTGGGCGTGCAGCGCTTCGGGTACGCGGGCTGTTCCATCGGCGGCGCGATCGGCATGGAACTGGCGCTGCGCCACCCGCAACGGGTGGCCTCGCTCGCGCTGGTGGCCGCGTCCCCCCGGTTCGGTACCGCCGACGAGTTCCGCCAGCGCGGGGTGATCGTACGTACCAACGGCCTGGACCCGATAGCGCGCAGCGCACCCGAGCGCTGGTTCACCCACGGCTTCGCGACGGCGCAGCCGGCCATCGTCGAGTGGGCCGTACAGATGGTCCGCACCACCGACCCCGGCTGCTACATCGCTGCCTGCGAGGCCCTCGCCGCCTTCGACATCCGCTCGGAACTCGGCCGCATCGGCGTTCCGACGCTCGTCGTGGTCGGCGCCGAGGACCGGGTGACCGGCCCCGCGGACGCCCGCACCCTGGTGGCCGGGATACCGGACGCCCGGCTCGCGCTGGTCCCGGCAGCCTCGCACCTGGCGCCGGTCGAGCAGCCCGCGGCGGTCACCGATCTGCTGGTGCGCCACTTCTCCACTGCGTGGCAGGACACCACCACGTCGACGGCGATCCCGGTACAGCCGCCCGCGCCGGCGCTGTCCGCCCCGGTGGCCCCGATCGCCGAGATCGCACCCGCCGTGCTCCAGCCGGCCGCCGTGCCCGCGGGCCGCCCCGATCCGTACGACGCGGGCGCGAAGGTCCGCCGGGAGGTTCTCGGTGACGCCCATGTGGACCGGGTGGAGGCCGCCGACGACGGGTTCAGCGGTGACTTCCAGGAGCTGATCACTCGCTACACCTGGGGCGAGATCTGGACCCGTGACGGGCTCGACCGCCGCACCCGCAGCGTGGTGACGCTGACCGCGCTGGTCGCCGGCGGTCACCACGACGAGCTGGCCGCCCACGTCCGCGCGGCCCTGCGGAACGGCCTCACGCCGGTGGAGATCAAGGAAGTACTGCTCCAGACCGCGGTCTACTGCGGCGTCCCCGCGGCGAACTCCGCCTTCAGGGTCGCCCGGTCCGTGATCCAACAGGAGACGACCCCCGAGTCGTAGCAGGATGGAAGACATGAGCATCAAGCTGACGAAGAAGACCCACGCCTGTATCCGCCTGGAGAAGGACGGGCAGACACTCGTCATCGACCCCGGAAGCTTCAGCGAGGAGGACGCGGCGCTCGGCGCCGACGCCGTTCTCATCACGCACGAGCACCCCGACCACTTCGACATGAACCGGCTGCGCGTGGCCATGGAGGCCAATCCGGCCGCCGCGATCTGGACCCTGCGCAGCGTCGCCGAGCAGCTGTCGGCGGGCTTCCCCGGCCGGGTCCACACCGTCGGCCACGGTGACACCTTCACGGCCGCGGGATTCGATGTCCAGGTGCACGGTGAACTGCACGCGGTGATCCACCCGGATCTGCCACGGATCACCAACGTCGGCTTCCTGGTGGAGAGTTCGGTCTTCCACCCGGGAGACGCGTTCACCGTTCCCGAGCAGCCCGTGGAGACGCTGATGCTCCCGGTGCACGCCCCGTGGAACAAGATCTCCGAGGTGATCGACTACGTACGCGAGGTCGCGCCGCAGCGCGCCATCGACATCCACGACGTACTGCTCAAGGATCTGGCCCGAGGGATGTACGACATGCACATCGCCAATCTCGGGGGCGCCGACCACTCCCGGCTGGCCCCGGGCGACACGACGGAACTGTGACTGTCGGTCCCACCCGCTAGGTTTGCTCACATGCGCATCGCCACCTGGAACGTCAATTCGATCACTGCCCGGCTCCCGAGGGTGCTGGCCTGGCTGGAGAACACCGGTACGGACGTGCTGTGCGTCCAGGAGACCAAGTGCTCAGCCGAGCAGTTCCCCGCCGACGAGCTGCGCGAGCTGGGCTACGAGTCCGCGGTCCACGCCACCGGCCGGTGGAACGGGGTGGCGCTGATCTCCCGGGTGGGGCTGGCCGACGTGACCACCGGGCTGCCCGGCGGTCCGGGGTACGAGGACACGCAGGAGCCGAGAGCGATCTCGGCGACCTGCGGCCCGGTCCGCGTCTGGTCGGTGTACGTGCCCAACGGGCGCGAGGTCGACCACGCGCACTACGCCTACAAGCTGGACTGGCTCGCCGCGTTGAAGGCGGCGGTCGCCGACGACGCGGCGGGGGAGCGGCCGTTCGCCGTCCTCGGCGACTTCAACGTGGCACCGGCCGACGAGGACGTCTGGGACCCGGCGGTCTTCGAGGGAGCCACCCATGTCACCCCGGCCGAGCGGGCCGCGCTCGGCGCGCTGCGCGAGGAAGGCCTGGCGGACGTGGTGCCGCGCCCCCTCAAGTACGACCACCCGTACACCTTCTGGGACTACCGGGCGCTCGCCTTCCCGAAGAACAGGGGCATGCGGATCGACCTGGTGTATGGCAACGTGCCCTTCGCCGGGGCCGTCAAGGACAGCTACGTCGACCGCGAGGAGCGCAAGGGCAAGGGGGCGTCCGACCACGCCCCGGTCGTGGTCGATCTCGACCTCTGACGACCTGGCGCGCGCGGGCGGGCACCGGGCCGTAAGGCGCGCGGGATCCCGCGCGCCTGTGGTGCGACCGTCCGGCTGAATGCGAGGGTGAACGGTGTGAATATCCCCTTCTTGGACCACTGGCGCAGGCGGCACGGCTCGGACTACGCGGAAACGCTCGCGACGGCCGTGCGCAACGACCCGGAGGGTGTGGGGGAGCTGCTGTCCGAGTGCGAGCTGTTGAGGGCCCGCGCAAGCCAGGCGGGGCTTCAACTCGACGACTCCGCGGCGTCGTTGGGTGCACTCGACCAGCTTCCGCCGCGCTGGCGCGACGATCCGGAAGAGCTGCCCTGGCTCGGCAACGACGCCGGGCTGTATCTCGGCACCGTCATCATCAGGACCGTTCCCGGGGCCGTCTGGGACGTCTGGCCCAGCGGCCAGCCCGTGGTCCGGCTGGCGTCGGGGCGCGAGATCAATGTGGTGGAGGCCGGACTCGACTGGGCGGTCGGCGGCGCTCCGGAACTTTCGCAGGTCTACGCGGAGGCCTCCGAGGCCTGACGCCCGATTTTCCGGATTTCGCAGTTTTTCAATACAAATACGGTTTATGGCCACTTAGAGCGTGTCGGGCGTGAAGTCCCTTATCGGGGTGGAAAGTTTGCGCTGACCTCGACACAGCTGAGAGTGGGCAGGACAGCGTATGGCCGTTGACCCGTTGATCGAGCTGAGTGGCGTCAACAAGTTCTACGGCGAGCTGCACGTACTCCAGGACATCAGCCTCACCGTCGGCCGCGGTGAAGTGGTCGTGGTCATCGGCCCCTCCGGCTCCGGCAAGTCGACGCTCTGCCGGACGATCAACCGGCTGGAGACGATCGAGTCCGGCAGTATCACCATCGACGGACAGCCGCTCCCCGAGGAGGGGAAGGGGCTCGCGCTGCTGCGCGCCGAAGTCGGCATGGTCTTCCAGTCGTTCAACCTGTTCGCGCACAAGACGGTGCTGGCCAATGTCTCGCTCGCCCAGCTCAAGGTCCGCAAGCGCAAGAAGGCGGAAGCCGACAGGCGCTCCCGTGAACTGCTGGCGAGGGTCGGGCTCGCCGCGCACGCGGACAAACTGCCCGCGCAGCTCTCGGGCGGGCAGCAGCAGCGCGTCGCCATCGCCCGCGCCCTGGCCATGGACCCCAAGGCCCTGCTCTTCGACGAGCCCACGTCGGCGCTCGACCCGGAGATGATCAACGAGGTGCTGGAGGTCATGCAACAGCTCGCGAGGGACGGCATGACGATGGTCGTGGTCACCCACGAGATGGGCTTCGCCCGCTCCGCGGCCAACCGGGTCGTCTTCATGGCGGACGGCCGCATCGTCGAGGACCGCACTCCGGAGGCGTTCTTCACGGCCCCCGAGAGCGACCGCGCGAAGGACTTCCTGTCCAAGATCCTCAAGCACTGACGGGGGGCCGCATGTCGCGTACGAGAACAGCCCTGACCGTGAGTCTGCTGCTGGCCGTCGTCGCCGCGGGCTGCGGCAAGAACGGCAGCCCGCCGGTGAAGGGCCCCCGGCCGGGCCAACTGCCGCACTACGCCGTCGACTCCGCCTTCCGGCTGCCGCAGTCCAGGACCTGGCGCAACGCGCACCACCGCGGCTACCTCGTCGTCGGCGCGAAGGAGGACCAGCCCTATCTGGGCGAGAAGGACCCCGCGACCGGGGTCTACTCAGGTTTCGACATCGAGATCGCCAAAATGATGGCCGCCTCGATCGGATTCGAACCAAAGACGATCCATTTCCGCACCATCGCGTCCGCCAACCGTGAGACCGCCCTGCAGAACGGTCAGATCGACTACTACGTCGGCACCTACACCATCAACGCGATGCGCAAGAAACTCGTCGGCTTCGCGGGGCCCTACTACCTGGCAGGGCAGGGCCTGCTGGTGCGCGCGGACGAGCACGGCATCAACGGCCCGCAGGACCTGGCGGGCAAGACCGTCTGCTCGGCGGCGGGTTCCACCCCGTACCAGCGCATCGCGGCCGACTACCCGAAGGCGAAGCTCGTCTCGTACGACACCTACTCGATCTGTGTCGACAATCTGCTGACCTACCAGGTCGACGCCGTCACCACCGATAACGCCATCCTGCTGGGCTTCGCGGCCAAGGCGCCCGACGAACTGAAGGTGGTGGGCAAGCCCTTCTCCAAGGAGCCGTACGGCATCGGTGTCCCGCGCGGCGACAACGCCCTGCGGTTCGCGCTCGACGACGCGCTGGCGGCCCGCGAGAAGAACGGTGACTGGAAGAAGGCGTTCGAGGCCACGCTCGGGCTGTCGGGCGCACCCGCGCCGACACCGCCGCCCATCGACCGCTACCCGGCGACCTGAGGGAGGACCGGCCACCATGAACGTGCTCACCAGCAACTTCTCGCTCTACGGCAAAGGCTTCCTCGGCACCCTCGAACTCACCGTCTACGCCTCGGCGCTGGCCCTGGTCCTCGGCTTCCTGATGGCCTCCTGCCGGGTGGCGCCCGTCGGGTCCCTACGGGCGCTCGGCACGGTCTGGGTGACCGTGCTCCGCAACACCCCGCTCACCCTGCTCTTCTTCGCGGTGCTGCTCGGACTGCCACGGTTCGGCCTGGTCCTGCCGTTCCAGCTCTTCGCCGTCCTCGCCCTCGGCTGCTACACCTCCGCCTTCATCTGCGAGGTGCTGCGCTCGGGCATCAACACCGTTCCCACCGGACAGGGCGAGGCGGCCCGCAGCCTCGGCATGACGTTCGGCCAGACGCTGACCACCGTGGTCCTGCCGCAGGCCTTCCGCTCGGTGATCCCGCCGGTCGGCTCGACGCTCATCGCGCTCGCCAAGAACTCCGCCATCGCCGGGGCGTTCAGTGTCACCGAACTGCTCGGGACCTACAAGACGCTCAACGAACTGGGCTACAGCATCGTCTGGTCCTTCGTCTGGATCGCCGTCGGCTACCTGATCATCACCCTCTCGATCAGCGCGCTCTTCCACCTGCTGGAGAGGCACTGGGGGGTAGCCCGATGACCAGGGCCACGCACTCCGCCACCGCGCACTCCGCCACCGCGCAGCCCGCCACGGCGCTCTACGACATCCCGGGACCGCTCACCCGCAAGCGCCACTTCGTCTACGGGGTCGTGTCGACCGCGCTGATCCTCGCCCTCATCGGCTGGGTCGTTTACCTGCTCCTCGACACCGGCCAGTTCGCCGCCCAGAAGTGGACGCCCTTCGAGTACAAGGGCATCCAGGAACTTCTGCTGCGCGGCCTCGGCAACACCCTCAAGGCGTTCGGCTACGCCGCGGTGCTCTCGCTGGCCCTGGGGGTGGTGCTGGCCGTCGGACGGCTCTCCGTGCACCGGCCGGTGCGCTGGACCGCCACCCTGCTTGTCGAGTTCTTCCGCGCCATGCCGGTCCTGGTGATGATCTTCTTCATCTTCGTGGCGCTGAAGGTGCAGCCGCTGCCGGCCCTGGTGTCCGGGCTGGCGCTCTACAACGGCTCGGTGCTCGCCGAGGTTTTCCGTACGGGCGTGAACAATGTGGAGCGCGGGCAACGGGAGGCCGCGTACGCCCTCGGGATGCGCAAGACGCAGGTCATGACGCACGTCCTGGTGCCCCAGGCCGTACGCGCGATGCTGCCGACCATCATCAGCCAGCTGGTTGTCGCGCTCAAGGACACCTCGCTCGGCTATCTGATCACCTATGAGGAGTTCCTCCATGCAGGCAAGCTCATCGCGTCGAATCTCGACTACGATTTGCCGTTCATCCCCGTGGTGATGGTGATCTCTCCGATCTACATCGGGATGTGCATGCTGCTCTCCTGGTTCGCCACCTGGCTGTCCAGAAGGCAGAAGCGCAATCCCAAGACCGAGGCCGTGGAAACGGGCCCGGCCGAACCAGGGACGCTGCTGCCGGGTGGGCAGTAGCTCGTAGGGCCATGCCCGCCCGGCAGCAGCCGGTGATCACTTCTCGCGCAGCGGGACCGACAGATACGACGGGTCGGACTCGGGTGAGGAGAAGGTCAGCTGCGCGCCGGTCGGGTTGTGCTCGATGTACAGCGGGTCGACAGTGTCGGTCACCAGGGCCAAGTGGTGGCCCGCCGGCACGTCGTACGCCGTGGAGAACAGTTCCAGGTTCACGGGGAACGGCCTGCCCGGCGTCTCCCCGTGGAAGGTGTACGGCGCATTGCTGACCAGCTTGCCGAGGCCGAGCGGACCCACGTCGTAGAGGTACGCGACGAGGGTGCCGCTCTCCTTGGTGCTGGTGAGCGTGGTGTGCAGGGTGGCCGTCCCGCGGATGCGCCGTTCGGTGGCGTAGCGGCCGGACTCCCAGACCCCGGCGAACGCGCGCGGGAGCAGCGGGACCGACACCATGGGCGGGATCCTGGCGATCTGGTCGAGGGTGTTCGAGAGCATCGCGATACCGCCGTCCGCGCCCGAGTCGACTCCGGTGAGGACCTTCTTCGTGCCGTCGAGCGACAACCGCTCCTTGCTGTTCGGTACGGCGGCCCAGCTCGGGTAGCCCTCGTAGCCGTCGTCGGAACGGGACTTGAGCTGGACCGGCTGCTCGTGCTCGATGCCGTTGTCGTCGCCCTTGAGGTAGTGGTCGAACCAGCGGTGGGCACTGGTCCAGGTGTCGTTGGGCAGGCCGAGCAGACCGGTGCCCTCGGCGGTCGCGTGGTCGCCGGGGCGCAGTTCGAGACGCTTGGGACCGGTCAGCTCGTCGAAGAACTTCGCGTAGCTGTTGGGCGGGAAGATCGTGTCGCCCCAGGCGTTGCCCAGCATGACGGCTGCGCCGTTCTTGTTGATGTCGTCGAGGTAGGTGGCGGGCGAGCGCTTCCTGCCCCAGTCGATCATGTCCTGTTCCCTGGCCAGGTTCGAACCGAGGAAGTCGGTGAGGGTCTGCCGGAGTTCAGCTCCGGGGCGGCCGGTGACCTCGCCGAGACCGCCGAGCAGTGCGGCGGCCTGCAGGTGCTGGGTACGGCCGCTGTAGATGGAGTCGATGAGGTCGGCCCAGCCGCTCATCGCCACCACTGCCTTGATGCGCTTGTCGTGCCCTGCGGCGAGCAGGCTGATGCCCGCGCCGTAGGAGACCCCGCCCATGCCGATCTCGGCCGGGTCGGCCGCGGTGTTCGCCAGTGCCCAGTCGATGACGGAGGAGACGTCCGCGATGTCGGGCGGACCGCCCACTTCGATGGACCCACCGGAGGCCCAGAAGCCGCGCGAGGTGTAACTGACCACCACGTAACCGGAGTCGGCCAGCTTCTCGGCCTGGGCCGCGTACTCGATCTGCGGCATCGCCCAGCTGGTGGGCAGCACGATCAGCGGATACCTCGCCGCGCCGTGTGCGGTGGCGCCCGCCGGGGCGAAGACATTGCCCTTGAGCGTGATGCCGCCGGAGCCGGGGATGTCGTGGAACGTCAGGCTCGGAGCAGCCGCGGCGGACGGTGCCGCGGGGGCCGCTCCGGCCGTGGGCGCCAGGCCGAATGCCGCTCCCGCGAACAGTGCCGCTGCGGTGACCACGGTGGCCGTTGACCTGCGGGGGTGTCCCATGAATCGCTCCTCGCTCGCGCCGGTGCAGAGTGGGGAGACGGTATCCGCAAGGGCTTACCTCTGGTAACCGATCGGTAAGTTACGTGCCAGTAACGATTGTTGGACATGCTGTCAATGGCTCCCCCTGTTCCCTCTCCCTGTTTCCTCTGTCGGCGGCCTTGTCGACGAACGTGCCGACACCGCGGCGGTACGGGAACACGTACCCGGCAGCGTCCCCGTCACCGGTCCGCGCGATGAGAGTTACGGGGCGCCGGAACCGGAGTCTGCGCCTCGCGCGTGACGTCCGCGATCAGCTCGACCACATCCGGGCCGTACGCCTGCGAGTTGACGACCTTCAGCAGCAGACAGAACGACTTGTCGCCGTACTTGCGCGCCAGCTTCTCGTGGTTGCGGGACAGATAGCGCGACGCCGCCTGATTGGTGATGGACTGCTGTCCGCAGAAGAGGAAGACCGGCCGGGCTCCGGGGCGCGTGGTGAGGCGCGCCAGGACGACGTGCGCGAGCTTGCCGCTCTCCAGCCGGTAGCGCTCGCTGCCGATCTGGAAAGCGGTGCGGTCGGGGCCGGGCTCCACATCGGTGTTGACGGCGACCCCCGGGAGCAGCGACTGGAGATGGGCGGCCATCCGGCGGTTGGACGCGGGCCCGCCGACGCAGAACTCGGTCCGCTCGCCGATGCCCTGCTGGGCCGTGTCGGCCGCGATGATCCGGGCGTGCGCGCCGCAGTCCTTGATCAGGGCGGAGAGTTCGAGGAGCGCGAACACGTCGTTGCGGGCCACCGCCCCGTCGCCGCCCGCCTCGCGGTTGACGACCAGCACGCACTCGGAATTCCCGGGCAGCCCGAAGAACGTCTGCTTCCTGCGCAGCCCGCGCCGCCACAGATACGTACGGGCCAGCCAGCCGAGCACCGCGCTGACGCCGGCGGCTATCACGCCGAGCAGGATGTTGCGTAGGTCGTCGTTCACTGCGTCCACCTCGGTGACTCGGTCCTCGCCGGACAACTCTGTGCGGGCGGCATGCTATCGACGTGTTCATGACGGTGCGGCGCCGGTCGGGCTACGCTGCGCCCTACATTTCTCCCTCTGGAGGTCATGGATGCTTCCCCAGGCTCTTCGAGCACGGCGACACCCCTCCCGCGCGGCTCGGAAGCTCTCGTATCTGGCGGTCGCCGCAGTCGTGCTGTCGGTGGGCGCGACCGTTCCGCCCTCCGCCCACAGCTCGCCACCGGGGAAGGCGCCGGTAGCGGTGGGGTACGGGGGAGCGGTGTCGAGTGTCGACCAGGACGCGTCGGCCGCCGGTATCGAGGTGCTCCGGCACGGCGGCAACGCGGTGGACGCGGCGGTGGCCACGGCCGCCGCGCTCGGCGTCACCGAGCCGTACTCCTCGGGCATCGGCGGTGGCGGCTACTTCGTCTACTACGACGCCAAGTCCCGTCAGGTGCACACCATCGACGGCCGGGAGACCGCGCCCCGCACCGCCGACTCCTCGCTCTTCCTGGAGAACGGCAAGCCGCTGGCCTTCGCCGACGCGGTGACCAGCGGGCTGAGCGTGGGGACGCCGGGAACGGCCGCCACCTGGGACTCCGCCCTGCGCTCCTGGGGCAGCAAGCCGCTCAAGGAGGTACTGCGGCCGGCCGAACGGATCGCCACGGACGGGTTCACCGTCGACGCGACCTTCCGCGGCCAGACCCAGGACAACCAGGACCGCTTCGCCGACTTCCCCGCGACGGCGGAACTCTTCCTGCCGGGCGGCCGGCCGCCGGCCGTGGGCTCCACCCTGAAGAACCCCGACCTGGCGCGTACGTACGAGGAGTTGGGCCGCAAGGGGGTCGGCGAGCTGTACCGCGGCAGCCTGGGCGAGGACATCGTCCGTACCGTCCGCAAGCCGGACCTCGCCCCCGGATCGACGCGCAACGCGCGCCCCGGAGACCTGACGGCGAAGGACCTGCGCGCGTACGAACCGCTGCACCGCGCGCCGACGAAGGTCTCCTACCGCGGCCTCGACGTGTACGGCATGGCGCCGTCCTCCTCCGGGGGCACCAGCGTCGGTGAGGCGCTCAACATCCTTGAGCGCACCGACCTGTCGAAGGCGTCGGAGGTGCAGTACCTGCACCACTACATCGAGGCGAGCCGGATCGCGTTCGCCGACCGGGGGCGCTGGGTCGGCGACCCGGCCTTCGAATCCGTACCGACGAAGGACCTGCTCTCCCAGCGGTTCGCGGACTCGCGGGCCTGCCTCATCAAGGACGACGCGGTGCTCACCAGTCCGCTCGCACCGGGCGACCCCCGGCACCCGGAGGACTGCGGGACGAGCGGCAAGGCGGCCCCCACCACCTACGAGGGTGAGAACACCACCCATCTGACGGTGGCCGACAAGTGGGGGAACGTCGTCGCCTACACCCTCACGATCGAGCAGACGGGCGGCAGTGCGATGACCGTCCCCGGCCGCGGCTTCCTGCTCAACAACGAGCTGACGGACTTCTCGTTCGCCCCGGCGAGTCCGGCGGTCCACGACCCGAACCTCCCCGGTCCGGGCAAGCGCCCGCGCTCCTCGATCTCCCCGACGATCGTCCTCGATGCCGGGAAGCCGGTCCTGGCGGTCGGCTCCCCGGGTGGCGCGACCATCATCACCACGGTCCTGCAGACCCTCCTCGGGCATCTCGACCGGGGGCTCCCGCTGGTGGACGCGATCGCCGCACCGCGCGCCAGCCAGCGCAACGCCGCGACCACCGAACTCGAACCGGCTCTGTACAACAGCCCGTTGAGGAGCCGGCTGGAGGCGCTGGGGCACTCGTTCACGCTGAACCCGGAGATCGGCGCGGCCACGGGAGTGCAGCGGCTGCCGGACGGCCGCTGGCTGGCAGCCGCCGAGCCGGTACGCCGGGGCGGTGGCTCGGCCATGGTGGTCCGGCCCAGCGGCAGGCCCTGACCAGGCATCCGTGACCTGCCCGCCCGGACAGCGGGCGGGCAGGTCAGAGCGCGGTGAGGATGCGCGGGCCCGCGGAGGTGATGGCGACGGTGTGCTCGACGTGCGCCGCGCGGCTGCCGTCCAGGGTGCGCAGGGTCCAGCCGTCACGGTCCGTGTAGTAGCCGTCCTCACCGCCGGCGATCAGCATCGGTTCGATCGCCAGGACCATGCCGTGGCGCAGCGCCACACCGCGGCCCGGCCGGCCCTCGTTGGGGACCCCCGGGTCCTCGTGCATGGACCGGCCGACGCCGTGGCCGCCGAAGCCGTCCAGGATGCCGTATCCCGCGCCGCGGCAGACGCTCCCGACCGCGTGGGCGATGTCACCGATGCGGTTGCCGACGACCGCGGCTGCGATGCCCGCGGCCAGGGCCTGTTCGGCCGTTTCGATGAGGCGTACGTCGTCGGGGCGGGCCCGGCCGACCGTGAAGCTGATGGCCGAGTCGCCGACCCAGCCGTCCAGGATGGCGCCGAAGTCCGCGCTGACGAGGTCGCCGTCGCGGAGCCGGTAGTCGTCCGGGACGCCGTGTACGACGGCGTCGTTGACGGACATGCAGAGGACGGCCGGGAACGGGGCGGACGCGAAGCCCGGCTGGTAGCCGAGGAACGGTGAACCCGCTCCGGCCTCGCGCAGCACGGCGTGCGCGGTCGCGTCGAGTGCACGGAGGGTGACCCCGACGCCCGCGGCGGCGCGGACCGCCGCCAGTGCGCGGGCGACGACGCGGCCCGCCTCCCGCATCGCCTCGAGGGACTGGTCTGTCTTGATATTGATCATGCCAATTACTATACCGGCCCGAGCGGTATTAGAATGACGGCATGGTCCGTACCCCTCTCACCCCCGAAGAGCACGCACGCGGCGAACGGCTCGGCCGTCTGCTCCGCGACGCGCGCGGCACGCGCACCATGACCGAGATCGCCCTCGGCGCGGGCATCTCCGCCGAGACGCTCAGGAAGATCGAGACGGGCCGCGCCCCGACCCCGGCCTTCTTCACGGTCTCCGCGCTGGCCGCGGTGCTCGGACTGTCCATGGACGAGATCGCCGCGAGCTGCGTACTGGTGCCCGTGTGACCGGCGTACCCGTGATCCGCACGCCGCGCCGGGCGGCCCGGGTGGCGGTGCTGGATCCTGCGGGTGCGGTCCTGATGCTGCGCTACGACAACGAAGAGGTCGGCGTGCACTGGGCGTTGCCGGGCGGTGGCCTCGAACCCGGCGAGAGTTTTCTGGCGGGGGCCCGGCGGGAGGTGCGCGAGGAGACCGGGTGGGGTGATGTCGAACCCGGCGCGCTGCTCTGTACCTGGGAGCACGACTTCACCCGGGCCGGCGTGCCCGTGCGGCAGTTCGAGCACATCCATCTCGCCCGGGGGCCGCGCCGGGACCTGGCGGGGGACCTGGTCGAGGCGCATGCGGCGGACGGCATCCTCGGCCGGCGCTGGTGGAGCCCGGACGAGCTGGCCGGGGCGCCGGAAGCGCTCTGGCCGCCCCGGCTGCCCGCGCTGCTCGCCTCGTACGCGCCGGGAGCCGACCCCGTCCACCTCGGGTACGTGGCGAATCCGCCCCGGTGAGTGCGCCGGACTGACCGTGCCTCGGCGGAGGGCGGTCCCCACCTGCTGGTTTCTCGCCTCCCGGCCGCCGCCGTGAACATCGCGGCGCCCTTGGGGGCGCTTTCGTGTGCGTACTGCGGCCGATCCGGCTCGCAATTCGACCGCCGGGCCGGGCTGAAGTGATCGCCGCGCGGCGAAACGTGATCGACTCGGCCGGTTAACGGCGATGGTCTTGCCCCAGTCTGTGACGGGGCTTACGTTCTCCTCCTACGCAACCCGTCTACGTGCGTAGAACGTTCGTGGCGCCCTGTTGAAGGAGCTGCTCATGTCCCATGCCGTACGCGCCGCACTGGTCCAGGCCACCTGGACGGGCGACACCGAATCCATGATCGCCAAGCACGAGGAACACGCCCGCGAGGCGGCCCGGCAGGGCGCGAAGATCATCGGGTTCCAGGAGGTGTTCAACGCCCCGTACTTCTGCCAGGTGCAGGAGCCCGAGCACTACCGCTGGGCGGAGGCGGTGCCGGAGGGGCCGACGGTCCGCCGGATGCAGGATCTCGCCCGCGAGACCGGCATGGTGATCGTCGTCCCGGTCTTCGAGCGTGAGCAGTCCGGCTTCTACTTCAACACCGCGGCCGTCATCGACGCCGACGGCTCGTACCTCGGCAAGTACCGCAAGCACCACATCCCCCAGGTCAAGGGCTTCTGGGAGAAGTACTACTTCAAACCGGGGAACCTGGGCTGGCCGGTGTTCGACACCGCCGTCGGCAAGGTCGGCGTGTACATCTGCTACGACCGCCACTTCCCGGAGGGCTGGCGCCAACTCGGCCTGAACGGTGCCCAGATCGTCTACAACCCCTCTGCCACCTCGCGCGGCCTCTCCGCCCACCTCTGGCAGCTGGAGCAGCCCGCGTCCGCCGTCGCCAACGAGTACTTCGTCGCAGCCATCAACCGGGTCGGCCGGGAGGAGTACGGCGACGACGACTTCTACGGCACCAGTTACTTCGTCGACCCGCGCGGCCGGTTCGTCGGGGACGTCGCCAGTGACAAGGAGGAGGAACTCCTCGTCCGCGACCTCGACCTGGACCTGATCGACGAAGTGCGGCAGCAGTGGGCGTTCTACCGGGACCGCCGCCCCGACGCGTACGAAGGGCTGGTGCAGCCGTGACAGATCTGTACAGCCGCCACCTGGCCGTCCTTCCCGACTGGCTGGCGACCTACTACCGGCAGCCGATAGAGATCACGCACGGGGAGGGCCGGCACGTCTGGGACGCGGCGGGCAACCGCTATCTCGACTTCTTCGGCGGCATCCTCACCACCATGACAGCGCACGCCCTGCCCGAGGTCACCAAGGCGGTCAGTGAACAGGCGGGCCGGATCGTCCACTCCTCGACGCTCTACCTCAACCGCCCGATGGTGGAGCTCGCCGAGCGGGTCGCGGCGCTGTCCGGGATCCCGGACGCCCGCGTCTTCTTCACCACCTCGGGCACCGAGGCCAACGACACGGCCCTGCTGCTGGCCACGGCGTACCGCAGGTCCCACCAGATCCTCGCGATGCGCAACAGCTACCACGGCCGTTCCTTCTCGGCCGTCGGCATCACCGGCAACCGGAGCTGGTCCCCGACCGGCCTCTCCCCGCTCCAGACGCTGTACGTGCACGGCGGGGTCCGTGGCCGGGGCCCGTACGCGGCGTTCACCGACGCCCAGTTCATCGAGGCGTGCGTCGCCGACCTGGAGGACCTGATCGGGCACACCCACGACGTGGCGGCGCTGATCGCCGAACCGATCCAGGGCGTCGGCGGTTTCACCGCCCCGCCGGACGGGCTCTTCGCCGCGTTCCGTGACGTGCTCGACCGGCACGGCATCCTGTGGATCAGCGACGAGGTACAGACCGGCTGGGGGCGCACCGGCGACCACTTCTGGGGCTGGCAGGCACACGCGGAGAACGGCCCGCCGGACATCCTCACCTTCGCCAAGGGCATCGGCAACGGCATGTCCATCGGCGGGGTCGTCGCCCGCGCCGACGTCATGAACTGCCTCGACGCCAACTCCATCTCGACGTTCGGCGGCTCCCCGGTCACCATGGCGGCGGGCCTCGCCAACCTCACGTACCTCCTGGAACACGACCTCCAGGGGAACGCCCGCCGGGTCGGCGGCCTCCTGCTGGAGCGGCTGCGAGCCGTCGGCGCCCGGTCACCGCTCGTCCGGGAAGTCCGCGGCCGGGGACTGATGATCGGCATCGAATTGGTGAAGCCCGGCACGGACGAGGCGAACCCGGAGGCGGCAGCGGCCGTGCTGGAGGCAGCGCGTGAAGGCGGACTGCTGATCGGCAAGGGCGGCGGCCACGACACGAGCGTGCTGCGCATCGCGCCCCCGCTCTCGCTCAACGTCGCGGAGGCGGAAGCGGGCGCCTCCATCCTCGAACAGGCACTGAACGCGGGTTGACCGGGGGGCCGGAAGCTCACAAGCGGACCAGAGAGGGAACCCACCACCATGAGTACCCGCACCTTGATCCGCGGCGGTCTCGTCATCACCGCCGCGGAGGAGACCCACGCCGATGTCCTCATCGAGGACGGCCGCATCGCCGCACTCGCCGCGCACGGCAGCACCGCGTCGGAGGGCTGGACCGCCGACCGTACGATCGACGCCACCGGCAAGTACGTGCTGCCCGGCGGGGTCGACGCCCATACGCACATGGAGATGCCCTTCGGCGGCACCTTCGCGGCGGACACCTTCGAGACCGGTACCCGGGCCGCCGCCTGGGGCGGCACCACCACCATCGTCGACTTCGCCATCCAGTCGGTCGGCGGCTCGCTGCGCGAAGGGCTCGACGCCTGGTACGCGAAGGCCGACGGCCGGTGCGCCGTGGACTACGGGTTCCACATGATCATGTCCGACGTGAACCCCTCCACGCTGAAGGAGATGGACCTCCTGGTGGGGGAGGGGGTGACCTCCTTCAAGCTGTTCATGGCCTACCCCGGGGTGTTCTACAGCGACGACGGACAGATCCTGCGGGCGATGCAGCGGGCCGGGTCCAACGGCGGGCTGATCATGATGCACGCCGAGAACGGCATCGCGATCGACGTGCTCGTGGAGCAGGCGCTGGCCGAGGGCCGTACCGACCCGCGCTACCACGGCGAGGTGCGCAAGGCCCTGCTGGAGGCCGAGGCCACCCACCGCGCGATCAAACTCGCCCAGGTGGCCGGGGCCCCGCTGTACGTGGTGCACGTCTCGGCCGACGAGGCGCTCGCCGAGCTGACGAGGGCCCGCACCCAGGGGCTCGACGTCTTCGGCGAGACCTGCCCGCAGTACCTCTTCCTCTCCACGGACAACCTCGCCGAACCGGACTTCGAGGGCGCCAAGTACGTCTGCTCCACGCCCCTGCGGCCACGGGAGCACCAGGAATCACTCTGGCGCGGACTGCGCAGGAACGACCTCCAGGTCGTCTCCACCGACCACTGCCCCTTCTGCTTCACCGGGCAGAAGGAACGGGGACGCGGCGACTTCTCGAAGATCCCCAACGGGATGCCCGGCGTGGAGAACCGGATGGACCTGCTCCACCAGGCAGTCGTCGACGGCCACCTCTCCCGCCGCCGCTGGATCGAGATCGCCTGCGCCGGCCCGGCCCGGATGTTCGGCCTCTACCCGAAGAAGGGCACGATCGCCCCGGGCGCCGACGCCGATGTCGTCGTCTACGACCCGCATGCCGAGCAGATCATGTCCGCCGAGACGCACCACATGAACGTGGACTACTCGGCCTACGAGGGCAAGCGCGTGACGGGGCGGGTCGAAACCGTGCTGTCCCGCGGGGTCCCGGTGATCGACCGTCGTGCGTACGTGGGGAAGCCCGGACACGGGGTCTACCTGCCGCGGGGACTCTGCCAGTACACCAACTGAAGGCGTCATGGCGCCGCGGTCGGGGCCGCGGCGCCACCTCGAAGGGACCCCCGGTCACCACCGAGGCTTTGCCGGGTCGAAGTCCGGGTGGAACCGCCGCATGTACCCCGTGTCGTCGCGTCCGGTGATGCCCTGCCGGAGGTAGTTCTCATGCAGCCGGGCGAGCGCATCCCGGTCCAGCCGCACGCCGAGCCCCGGCGACATCGGCACCGGCACGGCCCCGTCGACGAAGGTCAGCGGGTTTTCCACCACGTCGACGCCCAGCTGCCACGGCGTGTGGGTGTCGGCTGCGTAGGACAGCTGCGGCAGCGCCGCGCCGAGATGGGTCATCGCGGCGAGACTGATCCCGAGATGGCTGTTGGAGTGCATCGACAGGCCGAGGCCCCAGGTCTCGCAGATGCCCGCCAGACGCACGGACTGCCGCAGCCCGCCCCAGTAGTGGTGATCCGACAGGATGACCTGGACCGAGCCGCGTTCGACGGCCTCGGGGATGTGGTCGAAGGAGACCACACACATGTTGGTGGCCAGCGGCATCCCGGCGGTCTCCGCGACAGCGGCCATGCCGGCCAGGCCCTCGGTCGGATCTTCGAGATATTCCAGCAGGCCCTGTGTCTCGGCGGCGACCCGGCGGGACGTCTCGACGCTCCACGCCGCGTTGGGATCGATGCGCAGCGGCAGCGTGGGGAACTCCGCGCGCAGCGCGCGAATGGCGTCGAGCTCCACGTCGGGAGCGAAGACACCACCCTTCAACTTGATCGACCGGAAGCCGTACTGCTCCACCATCGTCCGGGCCTGGGCCACGATCCCGGCAGGGTCGAGCGCGGCGCCGAAGAGGTCCGGTCCGTCGCCGGGATGCTGCGCCCACTTGTAGAACAGGTACGCCGAGAAGGGCACCGCGTCGCGTACCCGGCCGCCGAGGAGATCGTGGACCGGACGGCCGATCGCCTGGCCCTGTACGTCGAGGCAGGCGACCTCGAACGCGGAGAAGACCCGCAGCGACACCTTCTCCGGTCCCATGCCGCCGGACGGACCGAGCTTCTCCGACGGCGCGTCAGCGGTGCCGAGCAGCCCGTCCACCACGGACCTGATGTATTCGGTACGGAACGGGTCCAGCCCGATCAGCAGCGGCGCCACCGTACGCAGCACCGCCAGGTGCGAGGCGTCGCCGTAGGTCTCGCCGAGCCCGATGAGCCCGTCCCCGCAGTCGATTTCGATGATCGCGCGCAGGGCCCACGGCTCGTGGCAGCCCACGGCGTTGAGCAACGGCGGATCAGGGAACGCGATGGGGGTGATGCGGATGTCGACGATCGTGGGGTGCCCTGACGGGCTCTGCGGCTCCATGAGGCCCTTCCTCGTACGGGAATCAGTGGTCATGCGCGGGACTCCTCCAAGCGACGGAGCGCCGTGCGCCCGCGGTCCACGAGGGACGCGAGTTGTGCGACGTGGTCCGGGGTGGCCTCGACCAACGGCGGCCGGACCGGACCGACGGCCAGACCGGCCAGCCGCGCACCGGCCTTGACCAGGGAGACGGCGTAGCCCGGCACGCGGTCGCGCAGCGCGGCGAACGGCAGGTAGAACTCCGTCAGAAGCGTCTGCTGCGCCACCTCGTCGCCGTCGCGCACGGCCCGGTGGAACGCGGTGGCGATGTCGGGGGCGAAGCAGTGCACCGCCGAGGAGTAGCTCTCCACGCCGATCGCCGCGTACGCCCGTGCGCTGAGTTCCGCGGTCGGCAGGCCGTTGAGGAACCCGAACTCGGCGGCGCGGGGGTGTCCGCTGGTACGCACGGCGGTGACCAGGCGCAGCATCGCGTCCACGTCACCGCGGCCGTCCTTGATGCCCGCGATGTTCGGGATGTCGAGCAGTTCCACCGCGGTGGCCGGATCGAGGACCGCGTTGGCCCGCTGGTAGACGGTGATCGGCAGCGGTGTGGCCGCGGCGACGTAGCGGATGTGGCGCACCAGCCCCTGCGGGGTGGACGTCAGCAGATACGGGGGCATCAACAGCAGCCCGTCGACGCCGCATTCCTGCGCGGCCAGCGCGAACTCCCGTGCCACCCGCGGGCCTCCGCCCGCCCCGGCGAACACCGGTACGCGTCCGGCGGCCTGCTTCACCGCGGTGGCCACGACCTGCCGGTACTCGTCGAGCCCGAGCGCGGGGAACTCGCCGGTGCCGCACGCCACGAACAGCCCGCCGGGTCCGGCGGCGATCTGTGCCTCGACGTGAGCGGCGAAGACGTCCAGGTCGACCTCGTCGGCTTCGTCGAAGGGAGTCAGAGGGAAGGAGAGCGGTCCCGGGAGGCGCGTTGTTCGTTCATCGCATTTCACGGTATTCATGGATGAATCTCCACTTCAAGGGTTGCCTCGGCCGCGGCGGTGCCCGGCCGACTGTGACGAGTACGAGCAGATGGCAGTGATCAGCGGACGGCCGTCACGAGGTCCGCCCCAGCGGAATGGCGCACCAGTCGCCTCCGAGCCGGGGTGCGATCGGGTCGGTGGGGTCCGGCGGCCCGCACTCGGCGAGCACCTCGGGCGCGAACTGCTCGGCGTCGTCGAGCGGGTGGTAGCCGATCGCCTCACCTTCGGCCGGGCTCACCCAGCCCCGGGTGTTGCGGCTGACCCCCCAGACGATCCGGTAGCCGGGTTCGCGGCAGCTCAGGCAGGCTTCGACGAGGCGGTGCCCGTCGGCCGGTGACAGCCAGGTGGACAGCCCCCGGATCCCGTTCGGCTTCGGGAACCAGCTTCCGATGCGCAGACAGATGACGTCCATGCCGAAACGGTCGTGGTACAGGCGCCCGGCGGACTCGACCGCGGCCTTGCTCCAGCCGTACAGGGTGTCCGGGCGGGCCGTGACGTCCGCGGCGACCGGAGTGCCCTCGTACGGGTGGAAGCCGACGGCGTGGGTCGAGGAGGCGAGGACGACCCGGGGCACACCGGCCAGCCGGGCCGCCTCCAGGAGGTTCAGTGTCCCGCGCACGTTGCGGTCCAGGACGTCGTCCAGGGTGGACTCGGCGCTCTGGCCGCCGAGATGGACGATCGCGCTGACGCCCCGGCAGGCGTCCAGCAGCGCCTCGGTGTCGGTGAGGGAGGCGATCACGGTCTCCTCCGCACCGCTCCCCTCGACGGCGGGCGGCGTGGCGATGTCGAGGAGCCGCAGCGTGCGGCCCTCCCGCGCGGCCAACGGCCGCAGCAGCGTGCCGACCTTGCCCGCGGCGCCCGTGAGCAGGATCCGGGTGGTATCGGTGGAGCCGGTGGCATGCGCGCCTTGCCGGGGCATGCGGAACCTCCAGATGTCGTTCGATGCGTGGCTGAGCCGCGTCCACGGCCGGCAGCGGCCCGGCCTTCCGGGCACGCCCCGGCGCCGGGGCGGCGATCGGGTGGCCGGGCCGTGGCCGGGCCACCCAAGTCGGTGCCGGGACAGGAAAGTTCAAGGGAGTGACCGGCGAACGCGTCGCTCACGTAAGCCAGTTCATACGCCGGTTCACGTACGCCAGTTCACGTACGTCGGTTCAGTTACGCAGGGGGCGACCCGTACCGTTCACCGCGGAACTGGGTGAACACGGTCGCGGTACGGATCGCGCGCGGCTGCCGGGTGCGTCCGGACGGTCCTATGCGTCGTGCTGCGACGGCCCGGCCGTACCGGTCGCGTGGCGGCGGAAGGCCTCCGCGGCCTCGTCCTCCCGGCCGTTGACGAGTATGTCGAGCAGGCGTGCGTGTTCGTCGACCAGCTTGTCGCGGCTGCCGGTGTAGAACGGGTTGGACACCACGCGCAGGGTCCAGAGACTGGGCTCCATCACCTCCCACAACCGCGGGAGCAGGTGGTTGCCGCTGGCCTGGCAGACGAGGCGGTGGAAGGCCATGTCGCTGTCGCGGAAGCTGCTCGGGTCGTCGTGCAGGACCGCCTTGCGCATGTCGTCGACCACGGCGTTCAGCTGGTCGACGTAGCCCTCGGCACGGCGCTCGGCGGCGGCTCGGGCCGCGAACTCCTCCAGCAGACCGCGCAGTCCCCTTGCCTGCTCGGCCTGCTCGATCGAGATGCTGGCGACCCGGCTGCCCAGCCGTGGCACATGAGTGACCAGGCTCTCGTGCACCAGCCGTTTGACGGCCTCGCGCACGGGAGCCTGGCTGATGCCCAGGCGCTTGGCGATGTCGGATTCGACGATCCGCTGATCCGGCGCCATCTCGCCGCTCAGGATGGCCGAACGCAGCAGTCGGTACACCCGGTCGGACAGCAGCCCGCCGGACGTCATGCCTCTGTTCTGTTCGAGCAGATCGTTCAGACCAGTCATCAGTGCTCCCTCTGCCGCATCATTGTCGTCCTGCCGGTGGCGGACGTGCCCGCCGGATCGAGTCCGTAGGCCCCGATGGCCGTTCCGCCCCGTACTGCCTCGGCCTCGTCCGTGGTCAGTCCGCCCAGTACACGGGCCGTGGCCCCGGCCACATCCTCGTACGCCGACCACTGGGTGCTGACCGGCCAGTCGGATCCGAACATGAGCCGGCGTGGCCCGAACACGTCCAGCAGCACCCGAGCCACGGCATCCATGGATACACCGTCCGGTTCGGCGATGGCCTTGCCGAGTCCCGACAACTTGCATACCACGTGGGGCAGTCGGCCCAGTGGCGCCAGCTGCGCGGCCCACTCCGTGAGGCCGTCGCGCCGTACGTCGACGGCGGAGATCGCGGCGTGGTCGACGACGAACCGCACCTGCGGCAGATCCCTGGCCGCCGCGTGTGCCTCGGGCAGGGTCCCGTGGCCCAGCAGCAGATCCACCGTCAGGCCCCGCTCACCGAGAGCCGCGAGTGAGCGCCGCACCTGGGGCAGTCCGAGGCGGGCGCCGTCGCCCGCCCCGACCGGGTCACGGACCCCGACCAGCGCCGAACCCCCTTCCTCCGCACGCAATGCGTCGATCGTGTCCACAGCGGACGGATCGGCGAGATCCGCGTGGACGACGACTCCGGCGAGCCGGGCGGACCGCGCGGCCAGACCCAGCAGCCAACGGGCCTCGTCCACGGTCCGCCCGGCCTGCACGACGACAGCCGACACGGGTCCGGCGGCCGTCGTGAGGTCGTCGAGGAGGAAGGGGCGGTGCAGTTCACCCGCGGACCGCAGCCACGCGTGGTCGTGCAGGCCGGGGTCCCACAGGTGGACGTGGGCGTCGATGGCGGTCACGGCGTCGGCACCTCCTGCGGGAGCAGCCCCGCCGCGCGCAGCTCCGCCCACAGATCGGCGGGGACGGTGGTCTGCGCCATGGCGAGGTTCTCCCGCACTTCATCGGCCGTCCTGGCTCCGACGACCAGCGTGGACACGGCAGGATGACCCCACCCGAACTGCAGGGCCGCCGCCTTCAGCGGCACCCCGTGGCGGGCACAGATCTCCGCGATGGCCAGTGCGGCGGCAACCTGGTGCGGCTCGGCAGCCCGGTAGTCGTACTTCGCGCCGGGCCGTGGATCGGCCAGCAGGCCCGAGTTGTACACCCCGCCCAGGACGACCCCGACACCGCGGGCCTCGCAGGCGGGCAGCAGGCCCGTCAGAGCGTCCTGGTCGAGGAGGGTGTACCGGCCGGCCAGCAGCACGCAGTCCACGTCGACCCGCGTGACGATCCGCTCCAGCATGGCGCTCTGGTTCATGCCCGCGCCCACCGCCGACACCACGCCCTGCTCCCGCAGGTCGACCAGGGCGCGGAAGGCCCCCGCGAGGGCCTCCTGCTCGTGGTGGTCGGGGTCGTGGACATGCGCGATGTCCACCCGGTCCAGGCCGAGCCGGGTCAGGCTCTCCTCCAGGCACCGCATGGTGCCGTCATAGGAGAAGTCCGGCTCGGCCCCGTCGTCGGTGAGGAGATATCCGACCTTGGTCGCGACGACGACCTCGGACCTGGGCACCCCGGCCAGCACCTGGCCGAGGCGCTGTTCGGACACGCCGTGGCCGTACCGGGGCGCGGTGTCGAACAGGCGCGTCCCGCCGGCCAGCGCGGCACGCACCGTGCCGGCGGCGTCCTGCTCCGCAACCGCCTCGTACAGGTTGCCCAGGGGCGCACAGCCCAGGCCGAGCCTGCCGACCGTGAGACCGGTGCGGCCCAGCACACCCGGGCCCGAGACCTGATTCATCGCTGCGACGACCGCTGCTGGTCGCGCCACTGCTCGTACTCCGCGCGCGACTCCGAGGTCAGCGGGTAGTAGTTGCCGAGCCGGGCGCCCTGGTCGAGCCGCATCCGGCTGAACACCTCCCACTCCTGGTGGTCCTGGGCCGTGGCGACCACCTCCGGCGCGGTCGCCTGGGGGACGACGACGGCGCCGTCGTCATCGGCGACCACGATGTCGCCGGGCAGGCACAGCACCCCGCCGGCGGCAACCGGCACGTCGTACGCCCAGGGGAACAGCTCCGACTGGGAGGCGTAGTGCGGGGTGGTGCCGGTGCACCAGATCGGCACGCCGAGCTCGCGGACCCGAGGAGCGTCCCGGATCCGGCCGTCGACGACGATGCCGGCGCCGCCCTTGCGCTTGAAGTAGCGGACGAGCATGTCGCCGACGCAGCCGCTGAACGCCGACCCGTACGCCTGGATGACGAGCACGTCACCGGGCTGTACCGCCTCCAGCACCGCCCACAGGGCGGTCTGGCGCTCGACGGCCTCCTGGGCCAGGCCGCTGGCGATGTCCTCGCGCTGCGGCATGAACTGGAGCGTCAGCGCCGAACCGGCGATCTTCTGCCCGGTCGCGAGGGGCTGCGGCCCCTCCATCCACGTGCGCCTGATGCCCATGCCGTGGAGCTTCGCGCACGCGGTGGCGCTGCTCACCTGGCCCATCTGCCCCACCAGTTCGGCATCGGCCCGCTGGTACGCGTCACCGCGCACCGGGAGGGGAAACACCGGCTGGGCCTGTTCATCGGTCGTCATTCTGCTTCTCCTGGAATCGGTCGAACGTGGGGTGGCTCGGGGTGAATTGGTGGCGCCGGACCTGCATGGACAGGCCGAGCCGGGTCCCCGGCGGCAGGACCACCAGAAGGTGGTTGTCGTGCACGTCGATGCGCCGGGTACTGGTCGTGAACTCATCGGCCCGGTAGGCGCGGTTCGGGCCGGGATAGCCGTCGTCGAGCTGGTCCACCACGACGTGGTCGATGCCGTCCTCGGCGAACGCGCCGGCCTGTACGACCACACGCCGCTCGCGCGTATTGCTCAGGTTGACCAACTGGACGCCGACCCGGGTCTCGTCGAGCTCCTCGACGAGGGCGGCGACGTCGGCCGGCAGGCCGGGACGGCTGCGGTCGGCGTCCCAGTAGCGCACCCGGGTCTGCTGGAGCCCCCCGTTGTAGGGGGCGGCGGGCGCGCCGGTGGTCAGCTGCACCAGGATCTCGGTCACCACGGGATTGAGCCGCTGCCACCAGTGGATGTCATCGGTGCGGACCGACGACGCGTCCTCGTGGACGAGTGCCATCCTGCGGGCGACCTGCCCCAGCGCCATGCCGAGAGCGCGCGCCGGGTAGTCGGGGTTGCGGCCGTCGAGGTAGGCGAGCCACGGAGCTTCGTGCCCGGCCTCCTCCTTGTCGCGGAAGGCGTGCACGGTCGTCCAGTCGTAGCCGCACTCGCGCTCCACCTGGTCGAGCCGCTGCCGGTCCTGCGGGTCGCCGGAGCACCACCAGATCCAGGCCGGGAAGGCGATCTGCAGCGGCTGGTGGTCGAACCAGCCGTGCATGCCCTTCCGGTAGGGCACCAGTTGCAGGTCGGCGTCGGCGTCGGGCCCGAGGCGCTGGAGCCAGGTCGAGGCCATGCTGGATTCCCCGTCACGGACCGGCCCGCGCGTCGCCTCTTCCAGCACCCGGTCCAGTGGGGCGCGGGCCAGGTCGAACCACGCGTCGTCGCCGGTGACCAGCGCGGCGTTCATGGCCGCGATGAGAGCGACCGCGCCGACGCTGTGCAGACCGTGCGGCCAGGTCCAGCCGTACGAGCCGCCGTACCAGCGGCCGTCGTGCAGCTCACCGACCTCCCCGGAGGGGCCCACGTTGTCGGGGACGATGCCGTCCGCGGCGGCGGCCCGGTCACGCCAGGCCTGCACGTAGTCGACGAGCCAGTCGCGGTACCGGTCCTCGCCCGTGTACAGCCACGCGTTGGCGATCAGCGAGGTGGACGCGAGGTTCACCGCGACGTCGCCGTCGCCGAGCCGCCGGTCCATCGCCTCGCCCATACGCCGCGCGTTGGCGGGGTCGGCCAGGTCGTCCCAGCTGTCGATGCCGGGCAGATCCTCCAGCGGCAGGCCGTACGGCTTCATGTTGGTCAGTTCCGCGCCGTACCCCTGCGCCCATCCCTCGTCCACGCCGCGGCGCGGCCCGCCGGCCCCGGTGTGCGGGGCCGTGATGATCCGCCGCGGGCCGTCGACATTGCCGACGGGCGAGGTGGGCAGGTAGAGCTCGGCGAAGCGCAGCGCCCGCCGGCGGAACGTGTCGTCGGACGGGTCGGCCGCGCAGATCCCGTAGAACATCAGCAGCGACTCGCCCTGGTGGAACCAGTCGTACCCGCGCTCGTACTCGTCGACCAGGAACCCGGCTTCGGACAGCTGCCGGGTGACGCCGTTCCAGTGCTTCTTGCTGGCGTCGAGCAGGTCGTCCGACCCGCCGAGCATGTACAGCATCGGCCAGTTGAAGAACGGCTCGTAGAAGTCGTCCGCCCCGTCACGGCCTTCCAGTACCCCGTCGAAGCGCAGCCCGCCCTCGGGGTGGCAGTACCGGTCCTCGAAGACCCGCCATGCCTCGTCCAGTACGGAGAACAACTGCCGTTGCAGTACGGCCCAGGCGGGCGGTTCGCAGGCCGGCACGGACGCCGTCACGCTCACCATGTGCTTGCCCACGGTCATCCCTTCGTCGCGCCGGCGGTGAGGCCGCCGACGATCTTGCGCTGCATGATCACGAAGAAGATCAGCACCGGCGCGATGGCCAGCAGCAGCGTCGGATAGACCACGGACAGGTCGGTGGTGTGCAGACCGATCGCGGAGTACACGCCGGTCATCACCGTGTACAGACCCGATGTCGGGCCCAGCACGATCTGCGGGTTCACGAAGTCCGTCCAGACCCCGATGGTGTGCAGGACGATCGCGGTGACCACGACCGGCTGCATCAGCGGGAAGATCACCTGCCAGAAGGTGCGCAGCCGGCCCGCGCCGTCGATCTGCGCCGCCTCGTCGAGCTCCCGGGGGATGGACTTGATGTAGCCCACGAACAGGAACATCGACAGCGGCAGGGTCAACGTCGCCTCGTACAGGACGAATCCGGGGATCGTGCCCATCAGGCCCGTGAAGCGCAGCACGTAGATCACCGGGATGACCAGGACCTGCCCGGGGATGAACAGCCCGGCCAGGAACACCAGCAGCATCCCCTTGTGCCACCGGCGGGTACCCCGGGCGATGACATAGGCGGCCGGCCCGGCCAGGGCCAGGGACAGCACGTTGACCAGCACCACGAACATCACCGTGACGCCGAACGCCTTGATGATGTTGTAGTCCGGTGACGACAGTGCCGCTCGGAGATGGTCCGTGGACAGCACTCCCGGGGCGGCGGAGAACGGCCGTTGACGGATCGCCGACTCCGGCTTGAACGCGTTGACGATCACGAGGTACAGCGGCACCAGCATGACCAGGGCGAAGAGGCCGAGCATGACCGAGCCGACGCGACTGCCTGCTTTGCGGTTCACTGTTCCACCGCCTTCTCGCTGCGCTGGCGCAGCGCCACGACCACGATGGCGAGCACCGTGATGACGATCATGAGGACGATGCTCTGGGCCGAGGCGTAGCCGATCTTCCCGTTGAGGAACGACTCCGACAGGACCAGGTACGCGTACGTCTGCGTGTGGCCCGCCGGACCACCGTCGGTCATCGCCAGTACCAGGTCGTAGACCCGCAGCAGTTGGACGAGTACGAGGACCACGTTGATCGTCACCGTGGGTGCCAGCATCGGCAGCACGACCTGGCGGAACGTCTGCCAGCGTGAGGCACCGTCGATGCGCGCCGCCTCCAGGAGCGACTCGGGGATCGTCTGCAGCCCGGCCAGGTAGAGGACCACGTTCACCCCGAACGTCGACCAGATCACCACGAAGACGACCGATGCGAGCGCCCAGTGAGGATCGGACAGGAACGGGATCTTCGAGCGGTGCGCGGCGCTCAGGAGCGTGTTGATGGCTCCCTCACTGCTCAGGATGGCCGACCACAGGAAGCCGATGATGACCGCGCCGAGCACGTGCGGGTAGAAGAACAGACCCCGCAGTATCGCTTTGACGCGCCCCTCGCCGTTGAGCATGACCGCGAGGCCCAGACCGAGGACGTTGCAGGCCACGGTGCCGACCACCGCGATCACGAGCGTGACGTACGCCGCGTTCTTCACGCCCGGGTCGTGGAACAGCTGGACGTAGTTGTCCAGGCCCAGGGATTTGTAGCTGTCGGAGAAACCGTCCCAGTCGGTGAAGCTGAGCCGTCCGGCGACCACGACGGGGATGAGGATGAAGGCCACGACCGCCGCCAGTGCGGGGCCGACCATGAAGATGCTGGACAGGCTGCGGGCGGCGCGTACGCGCAGCGGGCGCGGGGGAGTGTGCTGAGTGCGACGGGGGCGCTCCTGGACCGGCGGGTTGTCCGACGGTCCAGAAGCGGTGAGCGTCGCGTTACTTGGGCGCATTCGCGGACCACCACTTGTCCATGGCCCCCGCCACCTTGTCCGCCGACGTTCCCAGATACATGCTCTGGACCTGGGTGTTGAGCTCGTCGGGGAAGCCCGCCGGTGACGAGTTGTCGCCCAGTCCCGGGCCGATCGCGACGGTCTTGCCGCCGGCGGCGTCGAGGAGCTTCGCGATGTCGTTGGTCAGCGGGGTGGCCTTGTAGCTGTACCCGGTACGGAAGTTGCCCTCCGCGCTCAGTCCCTTCGTGACCGCCTTCTTGTCACTGACCAGGTACTTGACCAGGTCGATCGCCTCGGCGGTGTGCTTGGAGCTCTTGAGCACCGAGTACGGCATGGCCGGGTTGGCGGCCTGCGGCGGCGTGGAGCCGTCGAACGTGGGGACGGGGAACACGCCCGCGTCGAAGCCCGGCTTCGCATCGGCGAGTGAGGCCGCCAGCCAGTTGCCCATGACCATCGTCGCCGACTTGCCGGCGGTGAAGTTGTTGATCATGTCCTGGTACTTGATGCCGTTGGCGTCCTTGGGAACCAGGCCGTCCTTGATCCAGGACTGGTAGACGTCGAGGAACTTGGCGTAGTTGCTGCCGGCGAAGGTCACGGAGCCCTTGTTCCGCTTCGCGTACCACTGCGGCTCGGTGTTCATGACGTTCGGGTTGGCCATCATCAGGGCCTGCGCGCCGGTGGTCCACTCACCACCGGTCTGCATCGGCGTGTAACCGGCGCTCTTCAGCTTGCGCAGCGCGGCGGTGAACTCGTCGAACGTCTTGGGCGTCGAGGTGACACCGGCCTTGGTGAAGGCGTCCTTGTTGTAGAACACCAGCGACTGGAGCTGGACGCCGGTCCCGGCCATCCAGACCTTGCCGTCGAGTTTGGACGCCTCCGCGAACGGTGAGTCCTTCACCCACTGCGCGTCGGGCAGCGGTGCCATCTGTCCGGCGAGAGCCGTGTTCTGCCCGCCGGCGAGGATGTCGGGGGGGCTGCCGGCGGCCAGTTGCTGCTTCAGCGTGTCCTCGATGCCCCTGCCGGTGGGCGCCTCAATCGTGACCTTCACTCCGGGGTGATCGGCGACGTACCCGGCCACCAGGTCCTTGTAGAACTGCTTGGTCAGCACCGGAGTGATGTTGACCAGCATGCGGATGTTCTTGCCGCCGCCTGCTGAATCGGTGCCGGTCGAGCAGCCCGTGAGCAGTGCGGCGGATATGGCGAGAGCACCCAGTTTGACCAGATGCCGGCGAGAACCCGAACCCATCGAACCCTCCATCGAACGCTTATCGCTTATCGCTTATCGATAGCGACCTCACCATCGGGGAAGTTCCGGGCAGCGGTCAAGGGTTGGCAACAGCAGCGTTACCTGTTCGCAACCTGCGAGGGGTGTGAACTCGGTTTCTTGCGGCGGGTTTTGAAAGATCCCTTGACACGCGCCGCCGCCGACCCGCTACTTGGCGCTCAGCGATTATCGATTAGCCGGAGCATCGCGCAACGAGGGCTCGGCCGGAGGCGCTGTTCGCCCCGGATCGAGGACCCGGTTCCGGTAGGTATCTACGAAAGGGCACTACATGTCCAGATTCTCGCGACGTGATCTTCTCAAGGCCGCCGGGGCCGTCGGCGTCGGCGCGTCCGCAGCCTTCGTCGCCGGGCCGGCCTACGCCGGTACCGGCGCCCGCCGGGGCCGGGCCGAGGACCAGAAGTCCTTCTTCGTGGCTACGGACGGGAAGGACTCGAACCCGGGTACCCAGGCCGCGCCGTTCGCCACGCTGGAGAAGGCGCGCGACGCGGTCCGCGCCTGGCGGGGGGCGGCGCGTGGCCGTGCCACGGCGCCGGTGACCGTCTTCCTCCGGGGCGGCACGTACCGGCGGACGCAGAGCTTCACCCTCGACGCGCGGGACTCCGGTACACCGGGCGGGCCGGTCACCTACGCCGCGTACAACGGCGAACAGGTCCGGCTCGTCGGCGGCGTGGACCTCCCCGCCACCGGGTTCGGGGCGGTCACCGACGAGGCGATCCGCGACCGGCTCCCGGCCGGCTCGCGCGACATCGTCCGCGAGTTCGACCTGAAGGCGCTCGGGATCACCGACTACGGCCAGATCGTCCAGGCCGGCTACGGCCTGCCGCGCTCGGTCACCCCGCCCGAACTCTTCTTCAACAGCGAGGCGATGACCCTCGCCCGCTACCCGAGCACCGGGTTCCTCACCACCGGCCAGGTCCTCGACCCGGGCGGGAACCCCCGTAGCGTCCTCGGCGACCCCGACAAGATGGCCGCCGAGTTCGCCAAGGGCGCCACGTTCAAGTACACCGACACCCGGCCGTCGACCTGGGCCGACACCAGCGACGTGTGGATGCAGGGCTACTGGTTCTACGAGTGGGCCGACGGCAACCTCCAGATCAAGGCGATCGACCCGGCGGCGCAGACGATCTCCACCAGGACCGCCAGCATGTACAGCGTCAAGGCGGGCCAGCGTTACTACTACTACAACGTGCTGGAGGAGCTCGACTCTCCTGGCGAGTGGTACCTCGACCGGTCCACCGGGAAGCTGTACCTGTACCCGCCGAGCGACCTGTCCGGCGCTTCGGTGCAACTGTCGCTGCTGGCCGACCCGATGGCCGTCCTCGACGGCTGCTCGAACGTCACGTTCTCGAACCTGGCGTTCGAGGGGTCGCGCAGCGACGGCATCGTCATCACCGACGGCACGTCCAACACGGTCGAGGGCTGCACCCTGCGGCTCCTGGGCGGTCGCGCGGTCGCGATCGGTGACTCAAGCGTCTCGGCCGGGCCGCACGGCGGTTCGGACAACGAGGTCCGCGGCTGCCACATCCAGGCCACCGGCCAGGGTGGCGTCGCCCTCGCCGGCGGTGACCGGGCCACCCTCACCCCGGCGAACAACCGGGTGGTGGGCAACGAGATCCACGACTACAGCCGCCTCCAGCTGACGTACAGCCCCGCGGTCGAACTCGCCGGTGTCGGAAACCATGTGGCCAACAACCACATCTACGATGCGCCGCACGTCGCCATCGTCTTCCGCGGCAACGACCACGTGATCGAGTACAACGAGATCAACGACGTGGTGAAGGAGACCAACGACGCAGGGGCCATCTACGCGGGCCGGGAGTGGACCGGACGCGGCACGGTCATCCGCTACAACTTCCTGCACGACATCGTGGGCAGCGGCGGGTCCCTCTTCGCCTCGGGCATCTACCTCGACGACTGCTTCTGCGGCACGACCGCGTTCGGCAACATCTTCTACAAGGTCGACACCGCCTTCCAGATCGGCGGCGGCCGGGACAACACCATCAGCAACAACATCATCCTGTCGTCCAGCCACTCGGTGACGCTCGACGAACGGGGACTCAACTGGGCGGCGGGGGACCTGGCACCCGGCGGCGCGTGGGGGATGTACGACCTGCTGGCCGCCGTTCCCTACCAGCAGGAGCCGTGGCGGACGCGCTATCCGCACCTCGTGACCATCGCCGACGACCAGCCGGCGTACCCGAAGTACGACGTCGTCGAGTACAACGCGCTCTGCTCCGTCCCCGCGCTGAGCATCGCCCCGTCCGCGCGCACGTACGGAACGGTCGACCACAACCTGACACTCACCGCCGACCCCGGCGTCGTGACGGTCGTGGACGGGAAGCCGACCCTGGGCAACGACGACGTGATCGCCGCTCAGCTCTCCGGCTACCAGCGGATACCCATGGACCGGATCGGGCTCGACGCGAACCGTGCGACCGGGAGCCACCGTCCGGGACGCCGTCCCGGCCGAAGCCGGAAGATAAATTAGTAATTAATCTTGACGGTGGCCCGGTTGCCCCGTCAGGCTGTACCAGCGGAACGAGGGGTCCGGCCGCCTGGGTCAGGAGGCCGGACCCCGTGCCGTGGGCGCGTCGGCGGAGTCCTACGCGCACCACCGCACCGAGCCGACCGCTTCACCACCCGAGTCCACCACCCGAGGAGTCGACCCCGCCCCATGAACGGAAACACCCGCTTCGCCGACAAGGTGGCCGTGGTCACCGGAGCCGCCTCGGGCATCGGGGCGGCCACCGCCGAACGGCTCGCCGAGGAAGGCGCCGCGGTGGTCCTCGCCGACATCGCCGCGGACCCCGGCGAGAACGTCGCAGCCGGTATCCGCGCACAGGGCGGCCGGGCCGTCTTCGTCCGCGCGGACGTCTCGGACGAGGGCGACTGGGCACGGATCGTCTCCGCGGCACACACCTTCGGCCCCGTCGGCGTCCTGGTGAGCAACGCCTACACGGTCGACGTCACCCCCGCGCACGACATGACCGTCGCCTCGTGGGAGCGCCAGCTCGCGGTGAATCTCACCGGGGCGTTCCTCGGCTTCCGCGCGGTCCTGCCCGACCTGCGTGAACAGCGTGGCGCGGTGGTGGTCACCTCCTCCGTCCACGCCCACAAGGGCATCCCCGGGCACCCCGCCTACGCGGCGTCCAAGGGCGCGCTGCTCTCCCTGTGCGGACAACTCGCGGTGGAGTACGGGCCCGAGGTGCGGGTCAACGCGGTACTGCCGGGTCCCATCCTCACCGCGGCCTGGGACCGGGTGTCGGAGGAGGACCGCAGGAAGAGCGTCACCGAGACCGCCGCGCAGCGCTTCGGAACGCCCCAGGAGGCAGCGGCAGCCATCGCGTTCCTCGCTGCCGACGAGGCGTCCTACATCACGGGATCCAGTCTGCTCGTCGACGGCGGCTGGTCCGTCCTGAAGGCCTCGGCCTGACCGGCGCCGTACCCGACGCACATCAGAAAGGCACACAGACATGACGCCATACGCGCGTCGCGGAGTGCACGGCCAGACCGTGGAGACTCTCGCGCGCCGGGTGCTGAGTGGCGAGATTCCCGAGGGGGCGACCCTCGACCTGGTGACGCTGCAGGGCGAGTTGGACGTCAGCCTGACCACCCTGCGCGAATCCCTGAAGGTCCTGGCGGCCAAGGGAATGGTCGATGCCCGCCAGAAGCGCGGAACCTTCGTCCGCGCCCGCTCCGACTGGAACCTCCTGGACGCGGATGTGCTGCGCTGGCAGTTCGCGGTCGCCACCGGGACGGGTACCGACCTCGGGCTGCTGCGCGATCTCGGTGAGGTCCGCGGCATCATCGAGCCGGCCGCCGTCCGGCTGGCCGCCGAACGCCGCACCGACACCGACCTCGCGGCCCTCGAAGCGGCCCTGACCGCCATGAGCGAGCAGGAGGGCGGCGCGACCCACGCGGTCGAGGCGGACCTCGCTTTCCACCGCGCGCTCCTCGCGGCCACCCACAACGAACTGCTGGACCGTATGGAGATGGTCATCGAGTCCGGCCTCGCGCACCGCGACGAGATCGTGCACTCCTCGCCGCACGGCGAGGACCCCGTACCCAGCCACCGTGCCGTCCTGGACGCCGTACGCGACCAGGACCCGGCCGCGGCCGAACGCGCCATGCGGGCTCTGCTCGACCAGGCCGTACGCGACCTCGACCGGGCGCACGGAAGCCGACCTGCCGCAGACGAGGGGACCACGGCCCTGTGAAGATCACGCGTATCGAGACCTTTCTCGTACCACCCCGCTGGCTGTTCTGCCGGATCGAGACCGACGAAGGCGTCGTCGGCTGGGGCGAACCCGTGGTCGAGGGCCGGGCCGAAGTGGTCCGTACCGCCGTCGACGTCCTCGCCGAATACCTGATCGGCCAGGATCCGCTGCGTATCCAGGACCACTGGCAGGTGCTCAGCAAGGGCGGCTTCTACCGGGGCGGCCCGGTACTCTCCAGCGCCGTCGCCGGCATCGACCAGGCGCTGTGGGACATCGCCGGCAAGTCCTACGGCGCCCCCGTCCACGCCCTGCTCGGCGGCCCGGTCCGCGACGAGGTGCGGGTCTACGCCTGGGTCGGCGGCGACGAACCCGCCGAGCTCACCGAACAGATCACCGCCCAGGTCGAGGCCGGCTTCACCGCCGTCAAGATGAACGCGGCAGGCCGCACCTCACCTCTCCCCACCCCCGCCGAGACCGCCGGCGTCGTCGACCGGGTGGCCGCCGCCCGCGCGGTTCTCGGCCCCGGCCGTGACGTGGCCATCGACATGCACGGCAGATTCGGACCGGCCGGCGCGCGCCGTGTCCTGCACGCCATCGAGCCCCTGCACCCGCTGTTCGTGGAGGAACCCCTCCTTCCCGACCAGGGACACCTGCTGCCCTCCCTGGTCGCCGGCACCTCCATACCCATCGCCACCGGCGAACGGCTCTACGGGCGCGCCGAGTTCCTGCCCGCACTCACGGCCGGCATCGCGGTCGCCCAGCCGGACCTCTCGCACGCCGGGGGCATCTCCGAGGTCCACCGCATCGCCTCGCTCGCCGAGACCTACGGGGCACAGCTCGCCCCGCACTGCCCCCTCGGCCCCATCGCGCTCGCCGCCAGCCTCCAGGTCGCCTTCGCCACCCCGAACTTCCTCATCCAGGAACAGAGCCGGGGCATCCACTACAACAAGGACGCCGACCTGCTGTCGTACGTGGTCGACACCGAACCCTTCCGCTTCGTCGGCGGACGGGCGCGGCGCACGGACCTGCCGGGGCTCGGCGTCACCGTCGACGAGAAGGCCGTACGCGCGGCCGACCGGACCGGGCACGCCTGGCGCAACCCGGTGTGGAGGCACGACGACGGTGCCTTCGCCGAGTGGTGAGCACGGTGACAGCTCCCCGCATCGAGACCGACGCGGCCCACGGCGGACGGTGGACGTCCCTGCGTGCCGCCGGCCGCGAATGGCTCTGGCACCGCGACGAGCCACGCCGCCCCGGCGCCGTTCCGGGCGACGCCTTCGCCGACGCCGGTGGACTGGAGGAATGCGTACCGACCGTACGCGGCACACCCGACCACGGCGCTGCCTGGACCCGGCCCTGGCAGCGGTCCGACGGCACCGAGTCCGTCGACTGCCCGGACTTCCGGCTCAGCCGCCGGATCCGCAGCGACGGGGACCGCGCAGTGGCCGACTACCGGCTCACGGCCGAACCCGGCTACCGCTTCCTGTGGGCCGCGCACGCGCTGCTCGCTCTCTCGGAGGAGGCCCGTATCGGGATCAGGGACGGAACGCCGACCCGCCTCTACCCCGACGGCGGTGCCCGGTGGATCCCCTGCTCCTGGCCGTCGCAGCCCGGACGGACGGGAGGGCTCGACCGGCTCGGGCCGGACGACGGGACGGCCGTCGGCGCCGTCGTCGACACCCCGCAGGTGTACGTACGCGACGGCGCGGCCACCTTGCGCATGGCCGTCGAAGCGGAGGGGCAGCCGGTGTCCGTGGCGGTGTGGCGCAACCTCGGCGGCTTCCCCGAGCAGGAGCCGTACCGGTCCGTCGGGGTCGAGCCGATGCTCGGCCGGGTCTTCGACCTGGCGGCCGCAGGGGACGGGGACGCCGCGTGCGTCCCGCCCAGTGGCGAGGTCCGCTGGCGTCTCACCCTGACCGCGCAGACATCTGAGCCGTGCGCACCACCAGCGCCCCGCACGGAACCGGAAGCCGACACGGCACCGGAAGACACAGACAGGAAGGAAACCCGCCCGTGGATCTGCTGACCGCGCTGCGCACCCACCGGATCGTCGCCATCGTGCGCGGCGACGACGCGGACGCCGCGCTCAGGACCGTACTGACCCTGGCGGAGGAGGAACTCCCGCTCATCGAGGTCTCTCTGAGCGGACGGGACGCACTCGACGTCATCCGCCGGGCCCGCGCCGAACTGGGCCCCGCCGCACCCCTGGGCGCGGGCACCGTACTGACCGCGCAGGACGCACAGGCGGTACGCGACGCGGGAGCCGACTTCGTCGTCACCCCTGCGGTCTGCGAAGCCGTCACGGAGGCCAAACGGCTCGGGCTGCCCGTGCTCGGCGGGGTGATGACCCCTACCGACATCGTCGCCGCACAGCGCCTCGGCGCCGACGCGTTCAAGATCTTTCCTGCGGCGCAGGCCGGTGGCCCGGGATATCTGAAGGCGCTGCACGGGCCGTTCCCGGACGCGCCGTTCGTGCCGGTCGGGGGAGTGGACGCCGACGTGGCCCGGACCTACCTCGCGTACGGGGCCACCGCGGTGGGTGTCGGCTCGCCGCTGATCGGTGACGCGGCCGACGGCGGCAGCCTCGACGCCCTCCGCGAGCGGGCGCGCGCCTTCCGCGACGCCGTGGGCGCCGCCACCTCCGGGGACGCGGGCGGAACCGAGTGACGGTGACGCACACGCCCTCCGGATCCGGCCGGCGACCGGTGGCGGGACCGGTGACCTGTATCGGCGAGACCATGGCCGCGCTGGTTCCCGAACCCACCGGCCCGCTGGACGGCGCCGGTCTGCTCGGGATCCGGATCGCGGGCGCCGAGTCCAACGTGGCGATGTACCTCGCCGATCACGGGGTGCCCGCCCGTTGGGTCTCCGCGCTGGGTGACGACCCGTTCGGACGCCGGATCCGCGCCGAGGTGGCCGCGTCCGGGGTCGATGTCAGCGGCGTACGCACCGACCCGGACCGCCCGACCGGACTCCTCGTCAAGGACCCCGGCACCGGGAGCACCCGGGTCCACTACTACCGCCGCGGCTCCGCCGCCTCGGCCATGACCCCGGACCTCCTGGACGACGAGGCCGTGCGCTCCGCCGGGCTCATCCACCTGAGCGGCATCACCCCGGCGCTCTCGGCGGGCTGCCGGGACCTGGTCACCGCGCTGCTGGAGCCCGGCCTCGCCGAACGCCCGTGCCCGGTGAGTCTCGACGTCAACTACCGGGCCGCTCTGTGGGCGGACGGTGCGGCGGCCACCGTGCTGCTCGGGCTCGCCCGGCGGGCGGACATCACGTTCGTGGGCCTCGACGAGGCGCAGGCCTTGTGGGGAGAGGGACTGACCGACGCCGCTGCCGTACGGGACCTGCTGCCACAGCCGCCCGTTCTCGTCGTCAAGGACGGTGCGCGGGCCGCCACCGCCTTCGACGGAGCCGGGGTCCACACCGTGCCCGCGCGCAGGGTCGAAGTCGTCGAACCGGTGGGCGCCGGTGACGCGTTCGCGGCCGGGTTCCTCGCCGGGCTGCTGCGGGGCGAGGACACCGTACGGGCGCTGCGGCTGGGGCATCTGACGGCGGGCGCGGCACTGCGGGTGCCCGGCGACCACGGCCCGCTGCCGAACCGGGCCCGCCTTGCCGAACTGCTCGACGCGGCGCCCGGGGAGTGGGTAGAAGGCGAGTGACCCGGCGATCGGTTTCCGCGGCGCCGGGTGCGCTCCGCGGAAACCGGCCGCGGTTCCGGAACCTCGTTCACCAGCCAGGAGCGCTCGGCGCCGCCCGTGCTCACGGAGGACCGGTGGGCGCGTGCGGGACCTCTTCCCAAAGCCCGGACAGCGGTCCAGAATCGTCCCCCTACTCGCGTTCGGGGCGGCGTTGCACAAGGTTCGGTGCTGCCTCATGTGGAACGATCCGCCGGAGCACGTCACTCAAGGGCGGCGCCCCCAGCACCTCTGCCCGTGTGCGGGCCACCTGCCAGTTCCTGACCCGCCCCACCCGCGCGCCGCAGCACGCACCTGGATTCGCGTACCGGATCCCCGCGCCGGGGTTCGCGCACCCGGATCCCCGCACCCGGACAAGGAGCCCCGTCATGGACTTCGGCCTCGTCCTGCAGACCGATCCGCCCGCATCGGCCGTCGTGGAGCTGATGCGGCGCGCCGAGCGCAACGGCTTCAGCCACGGCTGGACCTTCGACTCCGCCGTGCTCTGGCAGGAGCCGTTCGTCATCTACAGCCGCATCCTGGAGCACACCACCGATCTCGTCGTCGGGCCCATGGTCACCAACCCGTCCACCCGGACGTGGGAGGTCACCGCCTCCACCTTCGCCACGCTCAACGAGATGTACGGCAACCGCACGGTCTGCGGGATCGGCCGCGGCGACTCGGCGATGCGGGTCGCGGGCCGCAAGCCCGACACCCTGGCCACGCTGGGCGAGGCGATCGGTGTCATCCGCGACCTCGCCGAGGGACGCGAGGCCGGGGTCGACGGCCGGACCGTACGGCTCGGCTGGGTGAAGGACGGGAAACTGCCCGTCTGGATGGGAGCCTACGGTCCCAAGGCGCTCGCCCTGGCCGGGCAGCGGGCCGACGGCTTCATCCTCCAGCTCGCCGACCCCTTCCTCACCGCGTCGATGGTCACCGCGGTGCGGACGGCGGCGTCCGACGCGGGCCGCGACCCGGACGCGGTGACGATCTGCGTCGCCGCGCCCGCCTACGTCGGTGACGACCTCGCGCACGCCCGCGAACAGTGCCGCTGGTTCGGCGGGATGGTCGGCAACCACGTCGCCGACCTGGTGGCCCGCTACGGAGCGCACTCCGGGCTGGTCCCGGAGGCGCTCACCGCGTACATCGAGCAGCGTGAGGGGTACGACTACAGCCACCACGGCCGCAGCGGCAACCCCGACGCCGCGTTCGTGCCCGACGAGATCGTGGACCGCTTCTGTCTGCTCGGCCCCGTCGAGGCCCACGTCGAGAAGCTCCGGGCACTGCGGGACCTGGGCGTGGACCAGTTCGCGGTGTACGCGATGCACGACGCCCGGGAGGCGGTCATCGACGCGTACGGCGAACACGTCATTCCGGCGCTCAACGGATCCCACTGAGGTCCAGCGGATCGTCAGGGCGAGGAGCCTGCCGCAACGGCGTCCCCCGCAGCAGTGCGCTGTGGCCTCCCGCCACCTGCCGGGAGGCCACAGCGCACTTGAGGGCTTCGACACACGAGCGGGGGCGCGCAGAAAGAGCGTATTCCCACTCAGTGGCCCGGCCCGTCAGCAGGGTTTGGTTGCCCCGCCGTCGTCCAGGTTGCCGTCGTAGATCCAGCCGCTGATCTCGGTGCCCTCGATGCGCGCGTGGGTCCACGTGTTGCCCGCGGAGTTGTACACGTAGCAGTGGTAGTAGAGCTTCGCACCGTAGATCGTGGCCGTGGTGGGGCAGTCGGCGTTCGGACCGGTGCGCAGCGGCGCGGAGCTGCCGGACACGTACCCGTAGCCGGCATCCTTGTTCGCCCACCCCGGATGCGTACACGCCGCGGCTGTGGCGGTCGCTGCGCCTGCGGTCGGGGCGGAGACGAGGGTGGCCGAGACGGCCAGGACGGGCAGAGCGAATCCGGTCAGCAACTTGTGTCTCATCGTGTTCCCCATTCGATGATCGGCCACCGGGCGGCGGCGCGAGGTTCTGACGACCTCCTCTGAGCGGTGTGCTCGGAGGAGGACCTGCCTCAGGATGCGGTGGGGGAAGGGGGGCGAACAATTGTCAGCTGTACATGGTCTGATAACCCCACAGTTATGTGGTGGGGGCTGGGGGGCACTCGGGTGGAGCTGCGAGACATCGAGATTTTTCTGACGCTGGCCGAGGAGCTGCACTTCGGCCGGACCGCGGACCGCCTGCACGTGTCGCAGGCGCGGGTGAGCCAGGTGATCGCCAAACAGGAGCGACGGATCGGCGCGCGCCTGTTCGCCCGCAGCAGCCGCCGGGTCGAACTCACCCCTATCGGAGCTCAGCTACGCGAGGACCTCAGCGTGGGCTACCAACGAATACTCGACGGTACCCGTGCGGCCACCGCGACTGCCCGCGGAGCCACCAGCACGCTGACCCTCGGGTTGCACGGAGCCCAGGCGCACGAGTGTGCGCACATCATCGATCTCTTCCGCGCCCGGCATCCCGAGGTGGACATCCGCATCCAGGAGATCCACTTCACCGACCCCTTCGGCCCCCTCCGGGACGGCTCGGTCGAGGTGGCGACCTCCTGGCTGCCGGTCCGTGAGCCGGACCTCACCGTCGGTCCGCTGGTCGGTTCCGAACCCCTGATCCTCATGGTCGCCAGTGATCATCCCCTCACCTCTCGTGATGAGGTCGGCATGGAGGACCTGGCCGAATGGTGCCTGCCACAGTCCGCGCTGCCCATCCCGGAGTACTGGCAGCAGGTGCTCGTCCCCACCCACACCCCCGGCGGCCGGCCCATCCGGCGTGGCCCGAAGGTCTCCACGTTCCAGGAGGTCGCCGCCGTGGTCGCGGCGGGCGAGGCGATCTGCCTCGTCCACGGCGACGCCGCCCGCTACTACCAGTGGCCCGGCCTCCGGTATCTCCGCCCGTACGACGTCCCGACGGGCAGCTGGGTCCTGATCTGGCCGACGGCCGGAGAGACAGGTCTCGTCCGCGCGCTCGCGCGGGCGGCACAGGACGCGGGCAGGCGGGCAGGGTGACCCAATGCCGGACACATGCGATATTGCTGCGGGAGTGCGGAGCGGCGGGTTGCGATGCCCGCTGCCGCAAGCCACGAACGTGATTACGGAGCGGGGCGGACGCGGGCGCCGCATGACGGCAGCATCCCGCCCGGCCGCTGTGAGCCGGGCGGGATGCTGCCGGACAGGCCTACGGCACGCGCGCCGTCCACTCCGCCGTGCTGAACTTGGTCTCCGCCAACTCCCGTGCCCGCGCCATCTCTTCGCCCGTCACCGTGCTCTCGGTGAGCCCGTAGCGGCTGCGGAAGGAGGCGATCATCCGCTCGATGACCGCCTCGCGCGGCAGGCCCGTCTGCCGGGCCAGCGGGTCGACGCGCTTCTTGGCGCTCTTGGTGCCCTTGTCGGAGAGCTTCTCCTTGCCGATGCGCAGCACGTCGAGCATCTTGTCGGCGTCGATGTCGTACGCCATCGTCACGTGGTGCAGCACCCCGCCGCCCGCGATGCGCTTCTGTGCGGCGCCCGCGATCTTGCCCGCCTCGGTGGCGATGTCGTTGAGCGGCTGGTACCAGGCCTTGATGCCCATGTCGGAGAGCGCGCCGAGAACCCAGTCGTCCAGGTACGCGTAACTGTCGGCGTACGACAGACCGGACACCAGGGACTCCGGGACGGACAGGGAGTACGTGATGGTGCTCTTCGGCTCCACGAACATCGCCCCGCCGCCGGACACCCGCCGGACGACGGTGATGCCATGGCGCTCGGCCCCGGCCGGGTCGACCTCGTTGCGCAGCGACTGGAAGCTCCCGATGATCACGGCGGGGGAGTCCCACTCCCAGACCCGGAGCGTCGGCGGGCGCTGTCCGGCGGCGACCTCGGCGGTGATGACCTCGTCCAGGGCCATGTGGAGGGCGGGGGACTGCGGGCGGTCGTGGATCAGCTGCCAGTCGTGGTCGCTCCACTCGGTGGCGTGGGCCAGGGCCCGGCGTACGGCGATGGCGACGCCCTCCGCCGAGAGGCCCAGCATCACGGTGGAGTCGGGCAGCGCCGCCGTGACGCGGGCGGCGAGCCCCGCGGCGTCGGTGTTGGCCGGGGCGCCTTCCAGCGCGGCGTCGATCATCAGGATCGCCTCGTCCGGCTCCAGGAAGAAGTCCCCGGCCACCCGTACGTTGCGCAGCGCGCCGCCCTCGACGTCCAGGTCGACCACGACGAGCTTGCCGCCGGGAACCTTGTACTCACCGTGCACCGCGACTCCTCCAGTTTCGCCCGACTCTTCCGCGAATCGGCTCTGATCAGGCACAACGTCACCGCTGTGCGGTTTAATCCGCACACGCGCAGTGGCAGGCGGGTTCGCGGGGCGGCCCGCCGGGCGGTCAGCCCGCCCGGTGCGCCGCCCGGGGCCTCGGTGCCGCGCGGCGTTCGCTCACGGCCAGGTGGTTGACGAGGAGCAGGATCGGCACCAGCAGGGCGAGGGTGACGGGGCCGGTGCCCCAGCCGAGGCCGCTGCGCTGGGTGGACACGCCCATCCAGTCGGCGAACGAGGCGCCGAGCGGCCGGGTCAGCACGTACGCCCACCAGAAGGCGGCGACCGCGTTGAGCCCGAGGAAGCGCCGGGCCAGCGCGGGTACCGCGATGAGCGCCGCGAAAGCCACGCCCGAGGTGAGGTAGCCGAGGTGCAGGGTTCCGGCCGTGAGGTCGCCGACGGCGGTGCCCAGGGCGAAGGTGGTGAGCACGGTCGCCCAGTAGAAGCCCTCGCGGCGGCGGGTGCGGATGCTGTGGATGGAGAGGGTGCCCTCGGAGGCGTACCAGGTCATCAGGACGGCGGTCAGGACGACCGAGAATCCCACGGTCGAGACCAGGTAGGGGACGCCCGCCACCACATGGACGACGTCGGCGGCCATCGTGCCGAACACGCTCACCATCACGATCGCCGACCAGTACGTCCAGGCGCCGTAGCGGGCCGTGCGGAACTGGAGCACCAGCAGGGCCACCAGACCGACCAGCCCGATGCTGCCGGCCGGGATCGGGCCGAGCACCCGGGCGAGGTAGTCCGAGGCGGTCTCGCCCGCCCCGGTGGTGAGTACCTTGACGATCCAGAACCAGGCCGTGACCTCCGGTACCTTGCTCCAGCCCTGCACGGCCCGCGCTGCGCCTGCGCTGCGCGGGCCTCCGTTCTCGGGTGCCGGTTCGACGGCCGGTCGGGTCACTGGCTCTCGCATGGTCTGTTCCGCCCCTCCAGGCGCCGGGCGCCGTGTCAACTGCCGTTCCCCGTCCGGGCATGCCGCGGCCGGGGAATCCGACGGGCAGCCGTGGACCGCCCATCGAGCGTCTACGTTACTGTAGACGTACGGGGGTGGCAGCCGGTCCGCGGGGCGGCGCTCAGGATGTGTTCAGGTTCCCGGTGGCACGGTCTGGCGTCATGACATCCGATACGTACAGCAGGCCCGGCGCCGCCCGCGGTCACGGCCTGCGCTGGAACAAGGTTCCCGAGGTCACCCTCTACTTCTGGGTGATCAAAGTGCTCTGCACGACGGTCGGCGAGACCGGGGCCGACTACCTCAACTCCCAGCTGGGGCTGGGGCTGACCGGCACCTCGCTCGTCATGAGCGTGCTGCTGGTGGCGGCCCTGGTCTGGCAGTTCCGCTGCCCCGCCTACCGGCCGGGGATCTACTGGCTGGCCGTGGTGCTGATCAGTGTGGTCGGGACTCTGATCAGTGACAACCTCACCGACAACCTGGGAGTGCCGCTGCAGGACACCACCGCGGTGTTCGCGGTGGTGCTCGCGGTGGTGTTCGTCGCCTGGTTCAGGGCCGAACGCACCCTCTCCATCCACAGCATCGACACGGTGGGCCGCGAGGTCTACTACTGGCTGGCCGTACTGTTCACCTTCGCGCTGGGCACCGCCGCCGGCGACCTGGTGGCCGAGCAACTGTCCCTGGGCTACTGGGTGTCCGCGGTGCTCTTCGCGCTGGCCATCGCCGCGGTCGGGGTGGCGCACTTCGCGATGGGCCTGAACGCCGTATGGAGCTTCTGGATCGCCTATGTGCTCACGCGCCCGCTGGGGGCGTCCATGGGTGACTACCTCTCGCAGCCGACCGGCGACGGCGGGCTGGGCCTGGGGACCGTGGTCACCAGCGTGCTGTTCCTGGCGGTGATCCTCGCCCTGGTCGTGTATCTGACCGTCGCGCGCAGGGACGCCACGGAGCGCGTGGAGCTCACCCGGCCGGCAGACTGACCACGAACCGCGCCCCGGTGGCGTGCAGTTCGTCGTAATGGACATCACCTCCGGCGGAGCGGGCCAGGCGTCGCGCGAGCGAGAGACCCAGGCCCGCTCCGGTGTGCCCGTCGTCGGGCGTAGCGCGCTGTCCGGGGTGGAAGAGGTACGGCGTGAACGGACCCGGCACCCCCGGCCCGTCGTCGGTGACATCGATCCGTACGGCGCCGGGCAGCCGGACGGCCCGCACGGTGACGCCCGAACCGGCATGGCGCAGGCCGTTGTCGAGGAGCGGGCCGACGATGCGTTCGAGCAGCGCGGGGGAGACCCCGGCGGTCAGTTCCGGGTCCTCGCCCACGACGGTGACTCCCGGTGCCCGGGGACCGTCGGGGCCCTCCTCGGCAACGGTCTGCGCCAGCCGGTCCAGCACCGGCAGTACGACGGCGGTACCGGGCGAGCTGCGGGCGCCCGCCCGCGCGTCGTCGAGCAGGGTCTCGCAGATCGCCCGCATGGACTGCGCGGCGTCGGCGACGGCCGTGTGGCAGGTGCGGGTGTCCTGCGCCGAACGGGGACGGTCCTGCAGCCAGTCGAGTTCGGCGATGATCCGGGCCAGCGGGTTGCGCAGCTCGTGCGACAGCTCCTTGGTCAGCTGCTGCTCGTGCCGCAGCACGGCCCGTATCCGGTCCAGGAGCGCGTCCAACGAGCCGCCCAGCTGGGTGAGTTCGGTGGGACCCGCCCGGCCGCGGAAGCGTTCGTCGGAGTCGGCGGCGCTCCACCGGGCGGCCTGGTCCGTCATGGTGTGCACCGGGCGCAGCGCCCGGCCCACTGCCAGCCGGGTCAGGGCGTAGGTGCAGGCCAGCATGGCGACGTCCAGTGCGACGGACGCGAAGAGCAGGGTGTCGGCGGAGCTGAGATAGGGCGCGAGGTCCAGGGCGGTGACCACCACGGCGCGGGAAGCGGCGCCGCCCGCAGTGGGGACGGGAACCGCGCACAGCCGGACCGCTCGGCCGGTGTGCAGGGTCGTACAGCCCTGCCCGCCGTGTCCGGCGAGAGCATCGGCGGCGCGGGTGAGGGGGTGCGTGGCGGAGGTGCTCGGCGGATGTTCGAGCAGGTGCCCGCCCGCGTAGATCCACACGTTGTCGTCCAGCAGTGTGTCGTTCGGCGACTCCAGCACGTGGACGGAGCCGCCACCGGTGTCGACCGTCGTGGCGACCGCGGTGGCCCGGGTGCGCAGGTGGTCGTCGGCCTGGTGCTGGAGATGCTGCCGGGCGACCGTGTTGAAGACGACGGTGAGGATCGCCATCAGGAGCGCCGCGGTGGTGACCGCGACCAGGGAGAGCCGGCCGCGCAGGGTGCGCGGCCACCAGCGGGACGGGAAGGCCGTCATGAGAGCCGGTGGCCGACCCCGCGGGCCGTGCTGATCGTCAGCTCGCTGCCCGCGTCGCGAAGCTTGCGGCGCAGCCGGGTCAGGTACTGGTCCAGGGTGTTGTCACTGACCTGCGAGCCCTCCGGCCAGCCCGCCCTGATCAGTTCGCGTCTGCGGACGAGACCTCCCGCCGATGCCATGAGCGCGGCCAGCAGCCGGAACTCCGTCGGGGTCAGCCCGGCGGAGGTGCCCCGGACCGTCATGGAGTGCCGTACGGCGTCCAGGACCAGGTCTCCTGCCGTGGCGGGGGCCGTCGGGCCGGTGCGCTTGAGCGCCGCCCGCAGCCGGGCGGCGAGCTCCGCGAGGTGGAACGGCTTGGGCAGGTAGTCGTCGCCGCCCGCGGAGAACCCGGTGAGCCGGTCGGTGAGCCGGTGATGGGCGGTCAGGAAGATGACGGGGGAGAGGAAACCGTTCGCCCGCAGCGCCTGGCAGACGTCCCGGCCGTCGGCGTCGGGCAGCCCGACGTCCAGCACCACCGCGTCGACGCCGTCGGCCGCCAGCCGCAGGGCGCTCGCGCCGTCCTGCGCCGGGACCGTCTCGAAGCCCTCGTCGCGCAGGCCGCGCCGCAGGACGTCCCGCAAGGCGTGATCGTCCTCGACGACCAGGATCCGCTGCTGCACGGTCGGCCTCCTCTCTGCGGCGTGGGTTGTCAGATCTACGGTTCTGCGGTGAGGTGCCGGATCTGCGGCGGGTCGTCAGATCCGCGGCGAGCGGTCCGACAGGTGGGCGGGTCCGGCGGGTCCGGCGGGTTCGGCGGGTTCGGCGGAGGGCGGCCGGGACCGTGGCCCGTACCGTCCGATGTCCGGGCGGAACCGGACCAGCAGCAGGATGCCGACGCTCAGCCAGAAGACGCTGAACAGCCAGCCGCCGATCACGTCGGTGGACCAGTGGACCCCGAGATACACCCGGCTCAGCCCCACCAGCACGGCCCAGCAGCCGATGAGCGTGGCGAGCACCCGCTTGTTGCGCGGCGCCCGCAGCAGCACCGCCGCCATGAGCAGGCCCGCCGTGGCCGCGGACGTGGTGGTGTGCCCGGAAGGGAACGACCAGCCCGAGGCGCGGGCGGCCCAGTCGCCCATCGGCGGACGCGGTCGCGCGAGGGCGGACATCACCCCGTACCGCACCAGCTGGACCGCGCCGAGGAAGGCGAGCGCGGCGACGGCGGAGACCACCCGCTGCCGCGCACCGCGTCCGACCACGACGCCCGCCAGCGCGGCGAGCAGGTACGGGATCACTCCGGTGCCCGTGGAGGTGATGCCGCGCGCCACGGCGACCGCCATCGCGGGCCGGTGCCGCACCGACCAGGACTCCAGCGCACTGTCCATGAGCAGCGGTGCGCCGTGGTGGCCGGCCACCTCCACGGCCAGCAGCGTGAACGCCACCAGGCAGCCGAGCGCCGCCGGCAGGGCGGGACCGGCGGCGCTGCGGTGATTCACGACGAGACCAGCAGCGGACGCAGCCGGGTGTCCGTGAGCCTCCTCGCCAGGGTCTCCGGCCGTCGGCGCAGGGCTGTTGCCAGCACCAGTGCGACCAGCGCGCCGACCAGCGCGCCCACGGCCACGTCGTGCGGGTAGTGCGCGCCCACCCAGACCCGCGACGCGGCCATCGCGACGGCGCAGACCAGGGCCACCAGGCCGAGGCGCCGGGAGACGAAGAACAGCGCCACCGCCGCGGCGAAGGCGAGAGCCGCGTGGTTGCTGGGGAACGACCAGTCGCCCGGGGCCGGGCACGTCTCCAGCGTCGTCACATGCAGGCTCTGACAGGGACGGTCCTCCCGCACCACCAGCTTGACCGCGTCGTTGACGCAGTACGCCAGCACCACGATCACCGGCGCGGCCAGCGCCATGAGAGCTGCCGGGGCCCCCTCGCGGCGCGCCCGCCACCATCCGACGAGCATCAGCACGGCGAACAGGGCGAGCCCGTACGACGACCAGGTCGAGATGAGGGAATCCAGCCAGGCGGGTGCCCGGTGCGCCAGATCGACGGTGCTCGTGTACGCACCCCCGTCGATGGAGGATCCGTTGTAGGCGAGGTTCATCCGCTGACTCCGTTTGCTCGCGTGCGGTTCTTGCGGGAGCGTCGCAGCTCGATGGCGAGAGGCAGCAGAGACACGACGACGATCACCGCGATGATCGGCAGCAGGTAGTGGTCCACGTTCGGGATGGACGACCCCAGCGCGTACCCGGCGAGCGTCACCCCCTGGCTCCACACGATCCCGCCGACCACCTGCCAGAGCGTGAACGTCCGGACCGGTACGCCCAGGGCGCCCGCCATCGGGTTCAGCACGGTGCGCACCACGGGGACGAAGCGGGCGAGGACGATCGCCTTCGCGTAGCCGTACCGTTCGAGGAGTTCCTCGGCGCGCGCCGCCCCCTTCCGCAGGTGTTCCGAACGGCTGCGGGCGAGCAGCGCGCCCCCGGCCTTCCGGCCGATCAGGTACCCGCACTGCGCACCGGCGAGAGCGCCCAGCGCGGAGGACAGGAGTACCAGGGGCAGCGACAGGTTCAGGCTGCTCGTGGAGGTGCCCGTGCACAGCAGCCCCGCGGTGAACAGCAAGGAGTCGCCGGGCAGGAAGAACCCGACCAGCAGACCGGTCTCGGCGAACAGCACCGCGGCGATTCCGGCCACGCCGAAAGCGGTCAGCAGAGATTGCGCGTCAAGAACGTTCACCGCGAGTGAGGAAGCTGCAAACAAGGATCCCGGCCTTTCTTGTAGGACGAGGAGAGGGTGGCGGACCACCGAAGCGACTACAGTTCAGTAGACGGTCTACGTAACTGTAGACGATAGCGGGGTGAGGAGCGTTCCATGACAGGCAGCAGTGCCGACCGCCGTCAGGCGGGCGAACTCGAAGCGAGCGTCGTGGCGGCCCTCTGGGCAGCCGGTGCGCCACAGACTCCGGGGCAGGTGCAGCAGCAGCTCGCGCCGCCGCCCGCCCGGACCACGGTGACGACCATCCTGTCCCGCCTGTACGACAAAGGGGTCGTGACCCGGGAGCGGTCCGGCAGGGGCTATGCGTACACCCCGCTCCAGGACGCCCACGGGCTCACCGCACGCCGGATGCACCGGGCGCTGAACAGCGACAGCGACCGCGGGACGGTGCTGGCCCGCTTCGTCGACGGACTCGGCGCCGACGACGAGCGGCTGCTGCGCGAGCTGCTGGAGGACGGTTCGCTGTGAGCGCCCGCCCTCCCGCCGGGGCAGTACTCCCGGACCGGGGCGGTCCGGGAGTACTGCCGTCATCCGGCGCGTAGTCACCGCGCGCGGTCACCCGGCGGAGGCGCCGCAGGGCTGTCCGGTGCCGGGAAGCCAGGGGTCCGCCACATCCGGCCGTCGGGCAGCACGGCGAGTGCCTCGTACCCCGCCAGCGACTCCACCCACGCGTACGCACCGTCCGCCATGGCGAACGCGGCTGTCGCGTACGCGTCCGTCATGGTCAGCAGCGGACCCGTCACGGTGATGGACGCCAGGCCCGAGGCGGGTGTGCCCCGGTGCGGATCCAGGATGTGCGGGCCACGTTCGGCGGTGCCGGACGTGGCGACGGCCAGATCGCGGCCCACCACGACCGCGGCCTGTTCGGCCGGGCGCAGTGGGTGGGCGATGCCGACGCGCCAGGGGATCCCGGGGGCGGCCTCGCCGCGGAGCTGGAGGTCACCCCCGGCGTTGACACAGGTGTTGCTCGCGCCCGCCTCGTGGAGGAGCAGGGAAGCGGCCTCGCCCGCCCAGCCCTTGACGAGCCCGGACGGGTCCAGGGCGCCGTCCGGCACGATGCTGAACCAGCCGTCGCTGACCCCGGCCACCCGCGCGCAGAGCGACAGCACCTCGTACACCTCCGGCGGGCAGTCCTGGAGCGTCAGTTCACCGCGGTCGAGCCGGCTGATGGCGCTGTCCGGACGGTAGGTGGAGAACACGGCGTCGACCCGGTGCAGATCGCGGACGGCCTGTGCGAGGGCCCGGTGGACGGCGGCGGTGGGGGCGTCGCGGATGTCGAAGGAGAAGACGGTGCCCATCACGTGCTCGACATGGCGCAGCCCGCGCCCTGGCTCAGCCACCGGACCGGTCCAGCGCGCTCTGCAGGGACCGCACATATCCCTGGCTGGTGTAACTCGCCCCGGAGACCGCGTCGATGTGCGCGCTCTGGGCGCCCAGCGCCTCCCGGGTCAGCCGGGGCAGCGCGTAGGCGGCGATCTGCTGGTCCCGCCCGTTGCTGTCGGGCGCCCGGAGGACCCGTATCGCGGTGATCCTTCCCCGCGCCAGGGTGGCGGAGACCTGCACGGTGCCGTACTGCGTGTCGACCGGGTCGCCGGTGAACGTGCCGGTACGGGACCCGCCGGCCCCCGGCCCGGCCCCGGTGGTGGCGTGCGGCGAAGCGGTCTCCGCCGGGCGCGGGGTCACCCCCGCCAGGGCCGGCGGCTGGTGGGGTTTGAGCGCGAGCAGGGCGACGACCAGCGCGCTGCCCGCGGCAGTGATGAGGACGGCTCTGCGCATGACTGCTCCTCTCAGAGCGCGAACGACTCGTGGTGGATACGGTGCGACGGCACCCCGGCATCGCGCAGGGCGGTGATCGCGGCCTCCGTCATGCCGGGTGGACCGCAGAGATAGACCTCGTGCGCGGCCAGATCGGGCACCAGACCGCTCAGCGTGCGGGCGGTGAGCGGGCCCGGACGGTGGCCCGGCCCGCCGGTCAGCGGGTCCGGCCCGTCGACGAGATAGTGCACGGCCGCCCGGCGCCGGGCGGCTATCGCGTCCAGCTCCGACCGGTGCACGAGGTCCGCTTTGCCCCGGACCCGGTGGATGAGCGTCACCTGCCCCGGCAGCGTCTCGAACAGGGCCCGCAGGGGCGTGATGCCGACGCCACCGCCGAGCAGCAGCACCTTGGGCACGGTCTGCCGGCGCGCGGTGAAGCTGCCGTACGGACCCTCGGCCCACACCCGGGTGCCCGGCCGGAGCCCGGCCAGGGCCGCGCTGTGCCCGCCCGCCGCCTTCACCGTGATGCGCAGCGCGTGCGGCTCGGCGGGGGCGGAGAGCGAGTACGGGTTGGCGGTCCACCACAGCCCCGGGGCGAGGAAGCGCCAGCGGAAGAACTGGCCCGGCTCGGCGCCGAGTTCCGTCAGATACCGGCCGGTGAAGTGGACCGAGACCACACCGGGCGCCTCGGGGCGCACCGCGGAGACCCGCAGCCGGTGGCGCAGTCCGCGCCGTACGGGCAGCACGAACCGGTACACGAGCACCAGCGCGCCGACCCCCAGGAAGAGCGCGTACCAGGCGAGTTGGGCCTTCTGGTTGCCGACGAAGTCCGCACCGTTCGAGAGCTGGTGGAAGAAGGTGAGGAAGACCGCCAGATACGTGGCGAAGTGCAGGAAGTGCCACTTCTCGTAACTCATCCTGCGGCGCGCCGCACGCGCCGAGAGCACCCCGGTGGCCAGGAACAACAGGAACCCGGCCGTCCCCTTCAACAGGTCCGGGTAGTGCAGGACCAGGTCCGTGCCCTGGCTCACCACACCCGTGTGCGCGGTCAGCGAGTAGCCCCAGATGATCAGCAGGGTGTGGGCCAGGGCCAGCGACACGGTGCACCGGCCGCCCAGCGCGTGCCACCGGGCCAGCCGGTCGGTGCCGATGCTGTGGTCGAGCAGCGGAACCCGGGCCATCAGGGCCAGCAGAACGGCGCAGGCGTACCCGGCGAGCAGGCCGGTGATGCGGCCCGCGCCGGTCAGCCAGCCCGCAGGGCCGACGACGGACGTCGTGTCGCTCCACCACAGCGCGAGCACCCCGGCCGCGCCCGCCCAGATCACCAGGGGCACGAGCCGGGGCACCAGGCTGCGCCGCGGGCGTCGGTGGCGCAGGCCGCGGTTCACGGAGGTGCGGGCGGGCGTGGTGGTGGAGGCGGAGGTGCTGGCCATGGGTCTCCTCGGCGGGGTCGGCTCCGGCGACGGGCGGTCAGCCTCACAGCTCAACCTCTGTGTACTTTCTGAACGCGGGCCCGGAGCGCCGGGCGGCGCGGGCGCGCCCTCCCCTCCCCACCGGGGTTCGGCCCGCCGTCCCACCCAGGCGCCGTCCCGGGACCGTCCCGCGTTCCGTCCCGGAGTTCAGAGGAAACTCAGAGGCGAGGCCGCCCGCGCGGACCGCCCGCGCGGGGGATGCTGGGCAGATCATGGAAGATCCACGCACACAGTCCTTCCTCCGCCGCCCCGACGGGGACCCGGTACGGGTCCTGGTCGTCGACGACGAACCCGACCTGACCGAAGTGCTCGCCGGGGTGCTCGCCGGAGAGGGCTGGCAGGTCCGTACGGCGGCCGACGGCGCCTCGGCGCTCGCGACCGCCCGGGACTTCCGCCCGGACGCCGTCGTCCTCGACTGGATGCTCCCCGACCTCGACGGCCTCCAGGTCCTGCGCGAACTGCGGCAGGAGGCGCGCAGCGTCTGTGTCCTGTTCCTGACCGCACGCGACGCGGTCGAGGACCGCATCGCCGGGCTCACCGCGGGCGGCGACGACTACGTGACCAAGCCCTTCAGCCTGGAGGAGGTACTCGCGCGGCTGCGCGGCCTGCTGCGCCGGGCCGGGATGACGGCGGCGCCGGGCGAGAACTGGCTCACGGTCGGCGACCTGATGATGGACGAGGAGGCCAGGGAGGTCAGACGGGACGGCAGCGTCGTCGACCTCTCCCGGACCGAGTTCGAGCTGCTGCGGTTCCTGATGCGCAACCCGCGGCGGGTGCTCTCCAAGGCGCAGATCCTCGACCGGGTGTGGGCGTACGACTTCGGTGGCCGGGCCCACATCGTCGAGCTGTACATCAGCTATCTGCGCAAGAAGATCGACGCCGGCCGGACCCCCATGATCCACACGGTCCGGGGTGTCGGCTACGTGCTCAAGCCGGATTCCAGGTGAGGCGCCCGCCCCCGCACACCCTGCGCGGCCAGCTCACCGCCGGACTCGTCCTGCTGCTCGCCGCGGCCTGTCTGGCGGTGGGCGTCACCACCGCCCTCGCCCTCCAGGGATTCCTGCTCGGCAGGCTGGACCAGCAACTGGAGTCCTCCGGCGGCCGGTTCGCCGCCAGCCTGGAGCACGAGGCCCGGCCCGACGCGGACAACCGGCCCGACACCCGCGGCCAGGCCGATGCCACGTTCGGCGCCCGGTTGCTGAACGGCGGGGTCACCCAGGCCGCCGTGGTCGACGAGGCGACGGACCACGAGGTGACGCTCAGCACGCACGACCGGGCCGCGCTCGCGGACGTGCCCGTCGACGACCGGGGCCACGACGTCCGGCTGTCCGCACTGGGCGCCTACCGGGTCACCGCCGTGCACGGCGACGACCACGACATCATGATCACCGGTCTGCCGCTGCGTCCCGTCGAGGAGACGGTCCACCGCCTCGAAGCGGTCGAGGCCGCGGTGTTCGGCGCGGCGCTGATCGCCACCGGTGTGGCGGGAGCCCTGTGGGTACGGGTCTCCCTGCGCCCCCTGCAACGCGTCACCTCACAGGCGGTGAACGTGGCCCGGCTGCCGCTCGCCAGCGGAGAGGTCGCCATGCCCGCCCCGCTGCCGCTCACCGACCCACGGACCGAGGTCGGCCGGGTCGGTACCGCGCTGAACCGGATGCTCGGTCATGTCGAGGACGCCCTCACCCGCCGCCAGGCCAGCGAGGAACGGCTCCGGCACTTCGCCGCTGACGCCAGCCACGAACTGCGCACCCCGGTGGCCAACATCCGCGGCCACGCCGAACTCGCCCTGCGCCACGACGGTTCCGTACCCGCCGAGGTCCGGCACGCGCTGGAGCGCATCGAGTCCGAATCGCAGCGGATGAGCCGTCTCGTCGACGATCTGCTGCTGCTCGCCCGTCTCGACGCCGGGCGCCCGCTCGAACACGAGACGGTCGATCTGACCCTGCTGGTGCTCAACGCGACAGCCGACGCCCGCGCCGCGGGCCCCGCACACCGCTGGCTCCTCGACCTGCCCGAGGAGCCGGTGACCGTCACCGGCGACGCCCACCGGCTGCAGCAGGCCATCGGCAATCTGCTCGCCAACGCGCGGACCCACACCCCGAACGGCACCGAGGTGACGGTCACGCTCACCGCCGACGGCGCCACCGCCCGGCTCACCGTCACCGACAACGGCCCCGGCATCCCCGCGGAGCTTCAGCCGGAGGTCTTCGGCCGCTTCGTCCGCGCGGACCACAGCCGCTCCCGCAGTACCGGGAGCACCGGCCTCGGCCTCGCCATCGTGCACGCCGTGATCACCGCGCACGGTGGCACCGTCACGCTGGCCAGCGAGCCCGGCCGCACCATGTTCCTGCTCACCCTCCCGCAGTGACCGGGCGCCCGTGCGGCGGCAGCACCGGTCCCCGTCCCCGGCCCGGCCGCCGGTTCCGGCAGGATTCCCCGGCTCAGCCCATGGCCCCCGGCAGATCCCCGGCGACGATGTCCCGCATCACCTCGCTGGGACCGGCGGCGATGGTCGCGGCCCGTGCGTCCCGGTACACCCGGGCGGCCTCGGACCCGTCCTGATATCCGTGGGAACCCTGTAACTGCAGGCTCAAGTCGGCCATTCGGCAAGCCAGTTCGGTGGTGTACAGCTTGGCCATCGAGCATGCGGTCACCGGGAGTTCCCCCTGCTGGAGGAGCCAGGCCGTGTGGTGGACCAGCTGGCGGGCCGCCTCCAGTTCCGTCGCCAGTCCGGCGAGCCGGTGCCGGGGCGCCTGGAGTCCGGCGAGCGGCCCGTCGAAGATCCTGCGGCCACGGGCGAAGCGGAGGGTCTGTTCGAGGCAGCGGTCCATTCCGCCCAGCGCGAGGGCCGCAGCCGCGAGCCGTTCGAGCTGGAGTCCGCGCATCAGGTAGTAGAAGCCGCTGTCCTGCCGCCCGACGAGGTTCCCCGCGGGCACGCGCACCCCGTCGTACGTCACGCCCGCGGTACCTGCCGCGCGCCAGCCGAGGGTGGGCTGCGGTTCTACGGTGACTCCGGAGGCGTTCGCGTCGATGACGAGCAGCGACAGTCCGGTCCGGCCGCTGTGCGCCCCGTCGGTCACCGGGGTGGTGCGGACCGCGGTGACGTGGAAGTCGGCCGTGGTGCCGTTGCTGACCATGCTCTTCGCGCCGCGCACGACGTAGTGCTCGCCGTCCCGCGAGGCCGTGGTGGACAGCCCGGACAGGTCCGATCCCGCCCCGGGTTCGGTCAGGGCCAGCGCGGCGACGCGTTCACCCCGGACGGCCGGGGTCAGATAGGCGGCGCGCAGTTCCGGACTGCCGACGGCCCCCAGATAGTGCGTCGCCATGTAGGCGTGGACGGAGACGGCAGCCCGCATGCCGCCGTACCCGGTGCGGCCCAGTTCCTCCAGGAACACGACCGAGGTGAACAGATCGCGGTCGGTGCCGCCGTTCTCCCGTGAGTGGAGCAGCCCGAGGAGATCGTGGTCCGCGAGCGTCTTCCACAGGGTGCGCGGCACACGGCACTCCCGTTCCCAGACATCGGCGGCCCCCTCCGTCTCGGCTGCCAGTACGGCACGCACCTCCTGGCGGAAGGCGTCGTGCTCGGCTGTGAAGTACGGGGAACGCATAGGGTCCGGGCCTCTCCGCGGGTGTGGGAACGGGGGGTGAGGGGATGTCAGACGGCGCGGGGATTTCGGGCGGCCGTCACCGGTGGGCGTCACCGGGTCGGGACGCGCCCCGCCGCCGGGAGCAGTTCGCCGCGCAGCAGCGTCAGGAAGCGCTCCGGGTCTTCGTGGAGGGTGAAGTGACCTCCGGACAGATGGTGCGCCCGCACGCCCAGCGGCGCGTACCGCCGCCAGCCGGCGACCGCCTCGGGCGGCGCCATGACATCGTCGGACGCGTCGAACACGGTGAGCGGTACCGGCAGGGGGAGCGGTTCGCGCCACGGCCAGGTCTGGGCCAGTTCCAGATCGGCTCGGAGCATCGGCTCCAGCAGGCCCAGCAGCGCGCGGTTGCGCAGGACCTCGGGAGGCGACCCGGCCAGCGCGGCGAGATCGGCGGCGAACCGGTCGCGGGGCACGTCGTGGAGACCCGGGTGCGGTGGCGGTACGTCGGGGGCCCGGCAGCCGGCCAGGATCAGGCGCTCGGGCAGCTGCGGGGCGGGTGGTGCGGCGCCGGACGGCGGGGCGGTGGACGCCCCGCGCATCGTCAGTTCGTACGCGAGCATGCCGCCCAGGCTGTGCCCGAACAGGACGTACGGCGCGGGGACTTCCCGGGCCAGTGCGTCGGCCACCACGTCCACCAGCGTCGTCCACGAGGTGAACGGGCGCTCCCGGATGCGGCTCTCACGGCCGGGCAGCCGTACGGCGACGAGCTCCACGTCCGCGGGCAGGCGCGCCGGCCAGTCCCGGAACACCGAGGTCCCACCGCCCGCGTGCGGCAGGCACACCAGCCGCAGGGCGGCGTGCGGGCGGGGCAGGGGCCGGTGGAAGAGGCCGCTCGGCGAAGTCGTGTGCGGCGGCCCGGGTCCGTCCGGGGCGGACGCCGCTCCGGCGGGGGCCGTCACCGTGCGCCGGGCCGGTCGGGGTGCGGTGCGCCTCCCGGCGTACCGGCGGATTCCTCCGGTGGCAGTCCGGCCTCCAGCGCGGCGGCGATCTCCGCGAAGTTGTCGGCGGTGAAGACGGTGTCCGGTGCCAGCACGTCCTCCCCGAGCCGGTCCTCCAACTGCGCCAGCAGACGGACCGCGGTGAGGGAGTTCCCGCCGAGGGCGAAGAAGTTGGCGTCGGGGCGCACGGTGCCGGGACCGAAGATGTCCGTCCAGATCTCGGCGAGTACGGCGGTGCCGGGCCCGGACGGGAGCTGCGGCGAGCCGCCGTCCCCGGTGGGCGCGGTCCGGCGGGCCTCGTCGAGATCCGCCACGACGGCGAAGCGGCCGGGCACCGCGAGGCCGGGGGCGTTCCGGGCCGCGAGGTCCCGGAGTTCGCGTTCCAGCACCCGCAGGGTGGGGCCACCGGGCCGGCCGGCGGTGTTCGGCGGTGCGGGCGGCAGCTGCCGGGCCGGACGGTGCGGCGCGTAGGCGTAGACATTGTGACAGGGCGTCAGCACGAGCCGGGGGTCCTGGTCGTGAGAGACCTCGAAGCCCCGGTCCCGCAGCAGCGAGACCAGTTCCTTCAACCGTCCGTCGAGGTCGTGGACTTCCATGGCGATGCGGTCGATGCGGCTCCACGACGCGTCGTCGATCCCCGCCAGTACCTCGGCCTCGGCCTTCTCCACGTCGATCTTCAGCAGGTCGATCCGCTCCAGCCGCTGTTCGGCGATCACCCGCGTCAGGGTGCTGACCTCGCAGCGGCGGGCCTCTGCCGTCAGCCGGTCGGCGGCGAGCCTGCCGAGCTGCGGGCCCTGAGTGGCCTCTTCGCCGGTGACGAGGTAGCGCCGCAGCACCTCGACGTCCTCGTCGGGATGCGCGAACCGGCCGGACATCACGCTGTTGCCGGGGTAGTAGGTGAAGTCGCTCTCGCCCGTGACGCTGCCCAGGGCGCAGTTCAGTACGGTGACGTCGAGTCCGTACAACTCGGCGTTGAGGGCGACGGCCGCCGCGAGTTCGGCGACGGGTTCCACGGCGACGATCCGGGCGCCGGGACTGGCCAGGGCGGCGCGGAGGGTGAACATCCCGATGTTGGCGCCGACGTCCAGCACGACCGCGCGGTCCGGCAGGGTGATGCCGTGTCGCAGATAGGCGTTGTCGGTGAAGATCTCGCGGTACAGGAAGTCGGTCTCCGTGCGGCTGACTCCGGCGACGAGCAGGTCGTCCGCCGGTTCGTGCCAGCTCAGCCGCCCCAGCCTCCCGGCGGCCTCCAGTGCGGCGGCCCGGTGCAGGAGCGCGGCGGCTTCCGGGTCGGGGAGGAGGCAGGCGGTGCGGTCCGGGGCGCCCAGGGCCTGTCCGAAGACCGGCCGGACAGGTCCCAGGACATCGGCGTCCAGGACGGCGGGGTGGGTACGGAACGCCGCTGTCAGGGCTCGGTCCGCCTCGGCGTCGGCGGCCGGTGCGACGGGAGTGGTCAGGTCGGTCATGTGTCCCTCTCGGTCGTCCCGTGGATGTCCCGCATGAAGTCCGACAACAGGCCCACGAGTCCGGGGTCCGCGCCGAAGGCCGACAGGTGATCCCCGTGCGGCATCATCCGCAACGTCGCGCACGGCAGCCGCTCCGCGACCTGGACGGACCCCTCGGGATGGGCGGTCGTGTCCTGTTCGCTGGAGACGACCAGCGTCGGCTGCCGCACCTCCCTGAGGAGCGGACGGTAGTCCGTGCTCATGATGACGCCGTTGAGGAGCCCGTAGCGGTGCATCAACTCCGGTGAGGCATAAGGGTGGAGAAGGTGGTGGGCGACCTCGGGACGCAGCGCGTCCAAGGCCTGTGGCCTGCGCATCATCCGGTGCAGGCCCTCGGCGTGCCGGGGGCTGCGGCTCGCCATCGCCAACAGGCCCTCGACATCACGCTGATGGGGTGTCTTGGGGGCGTCCTCGCCCAGTTCGTAGTCGCCGTGCCACAGGCTGAGCGAGGTCACCCGGGGCGAGGCCGCGGCAGCGGCCAGCGCGAGGGCCGCGCCGCCGCACAGCCCCATGACGTGCGCCTCGCCGATGCCGAAACCGTCGAGGACGGCAAGGACGTCGGCTGCCTGCGCGGCGAGGTCGTGCCCGGTCAGGGCGGGCAGCCCCGGACCGTCCCCGGCGGCGAACATGCCACGGCTCTCCCAGGTCACCACCTGGCAGGTCCCGGACAGCGCCCGCAACCAGGGGGCCGCCAGGCCGACCGGCATGCCGCAGGCCATCACCACCACCACGGCGGGTGCGTCCGCCGCCCCTGCCCGGTAGCCGCGCAGCGGGGTGCCGTCGTGGGCGCGCAGCGGGACCGGCCGGCCCGGGGGAGCGGCGTGTACGGCCCGCACGGCGCGGTCGACCGCGGAGGCGTCCGCGTGGATCACCGCCTCCGCCGGCGCCGTGCCGAGCGCGCGGGCCAGCCGTCTGCTGACGGCCAGTTCCACGGACCACAGCCCGTCGCCGGACGGGACGACAGTGACCCCGGGCATGTCCAGCCGGGCCGCGAGCGCGTCCAGCGCCGCTTGCAGCACCCGTACGGAGCCAGGGTCCGACCCCGCAGGCGGAGTCACCCGCAGGCGCTCGGGCACGGCGCTCAGGAGCGGTTCCAGATCGAGCAGGGCGGCGGCGAGTTCCTGCAGCGGTACGGCGTCCGCGCTGCTCTGCGCCGATCGCGGGCCGCTGCTCTGCGCCGATCGCGGGCCGTTGCCTTGTGACAATCGTGGACCGGCCTCTGTGTCAGGCATGGTTGATGCGCTTCCCTCCTCCATCGGACCGCCTCTCGGTACGGGGAGCCGACCGCCCGGCGACCCGGTGGCCACGGACACCGCCCGCGTACGGTCCCTCAGACGCCCGGAGCCCGGAACGGGCGGTTGCGTGTGGTGTGCGTCGCGATCCGGTTGTGGGTGTGCGTGTTCTCGCCGTGCACCAGGACCGCGCCGTAGCGGTCGAGGCTCACTCGGCCTCCGTACTCCTCGATGGAGTCCGTGCCGGGGTAGACCTCCACGGAGGTGGGCACGTAACGGGAGGCGAAACCCATCCGCATGTCGCGGCTCCGGCCGCTGTGCGGGTGGGAGGCGTGCATCAGGGTGGACCAGAAGACGATGAACTGGCCCGCCCGCATCTCCATGTTCACGGCCTGCGACTCGTCAGGGGTCCAGTCCTCGTCGATCTGGAGCTCGCGGTAGTCGTAGCCGAAGAAGCCACGGCGAATCCCGTCCTTCTCCACGGAGTTGACCTTGTCCGGCACGTAGTGCATGCGCTTGGTCTCGTCGTAGTACATGGTGCGGTGGGTGCCGGGGATGAACTGCAGGCACCCCATATCCACGCTCGCCTCGCTGAAGGCGGTCCACACGGTGATCGTGCCACCGAAGTCGGAGCCGTCCGGCCACTGGATCTGCGGGGTGCCGGAGGCGTTGGCGAAGGTGTCGGCCTGGTGCCAGTCCGTTCCCTCGTCGCCCGGGTACTTCGGGAAGAACTCGGTGCGCCAGCACAGCACGTCCGGCCCGAGGATGCGGCTGACCCGGTCCACGATCTCCGGCCTGGTGATGTGGTCGGCGAGGAAGTCGGAGTCGAGATGCCGGTCGTAGTTGGCGATGTTGGTGGTGCCGGACACCGCGGCGCGGTCCTGGTAGACGGCGTCCGTGCGGTCCAGCAGCCGCAGCCGTTCCCGCCGCCAGATGTCCTTCATCTCGTCCGGTTCGTAGAGCGTGAACGGACCCGCGTATCCGCGCGCGTGGAAGTCCGCCAACTGCTGTGCGTCGAGGGCGAAGCTCTCTGCCTGCGAAGTCATCCGAACTCCTCGGTTCGTGGGAGGGGGCTGCCCGGTGCGGCGGCGGCGGCCACATGGGAGGCGAGGTTGCGTACCGTCGCACCCTCGATCAGCACCGTGATGTCGAGGTCCGTGCCGAAGGCCTTGTTCACCTGCTCGAACATGCGCAGCAGAGTCAGCGAGGTGCCGCCCAGGTCGAAGAAATCGGCGTCGGGGCCGATGCCGTCGATGTCGATGACGGAACGCCAGATCGCTGTGACACGCGCCTGGACGGCGGCGATTCCCGCGCCGGCCGCGTCCGCGCCGCCAGTCTCCGTACTGTCGGTCCGGTGGCGGTCCCGGACCAGGGCGCTCAGCGCCGCGCGGTCGGCCTTGCCGTTGGGCGTGAGCGGCAGCGTCTCCAGAAGCTCGTACGCGGAGGGCCGCAGCTGGTCCGGCAGGCCGAGCGCCAGGTCGCGCAGTTCGTCGACGAGCTTCTCCGGCGCGCCGTCGGTGGACCCTTCGGTGGGCACGACACAGGCGATCAGCCGGACGTCGTCCTCTCCGTAGTCGCGAGGCAGCACGACGGCGGACGCCACCAGCGGGTGCCGGCCGAGCAGGGCTTCGACCTCCCCGGGCTCGACCCGGAAGCCGCGGATCTTGATCTGGTCGTCCGTGCGCCCCAGGTAGCCGTACTGCCCGTCGTCGAGGCGGACCACGCGGTCACCGGTGCGGAAGGTACGGCAGGCCCGGTGCGCGCTCGCGGCCTCGCTCCGCTCGCCGGTGTGCGGGGCGCTCCCGGAGAAACGTTCCTGTGTGAGTTCGGGGCGATGGAGGTATCCGGCAGCCACCCCCGGCCCCTCGATGTGGAGTTCACCGGGCTGCCCGTCGGGGACCGGCTCGCCGTCCGGGCCCCGTACATGGAACGTGAGGTCCCGCAGCGGGACTCCGATGGGGCTGGGGCCGTCCGCGTCGAGATCCGCCCGTGACAGGCGACGGTACGAGGCATGCACGGTCGCCTCGGTGATGCCGTACATGTTGACCAGCTCCGGGCGCTCGTCGCCGTGCCGGTCGATCCAGTCGCGCAGCGTCGCGGGGTCGAGCCGCTCGCCGCCGAGTACGACCGTGCGCAGACTCTCCAGCGGGAGCGGTGCTCGCGCGTCCACCGCGGCCAGCCGCCGGAAGGCGGCCGGAGTCTGGTTGACGACAGTGACCCTTTCGGAGCGCAGCAGTTCGTGGAAGGCCGCCGGGGAGCGGGCGACGTCACGGGGGACGACGACCAGCCGTCCGCCGTGCAGCAGGGCGCCCCAGATCTCCCATACGGAGAAGTCGAAGGCGGCCGAGTGGAAGACCGTCCACACGTCGTCGGGCCCGAACCCGAACCACTCCCGGGTCGCCGAGAAGAGGCGCACGACCTCGTGGTGCCCGACCAGGACGCCCTTGGGCTCACCGGTGGAACCCGAGGTGTAGATGATGTAGGCGGGGCCGGTGCCGCCCGGGTGTACGGCGTCGGGCCGGGGCGCGCCACTCGCGGGCAGCAGGTCCAGGCGGACGGTCCGCACATCGAGTCCGGTGAACGCCGGGGCGAGATCCGACGTGGTCACCACGGCCACTGACGCACTGTCACCCACGGTCCACCGTGCACGCGCGGCAGGGTAGTTCGGGTCGATGGGTACATAGGCCGCGCCGCATTTGAGAATTCCGAGCAGACCCGCCACCGTCCCGGATCCGCGGGCGACGTACAAGCCGACGTGGCTGCCCGCGACGACACCGGCGGAAAGCAACTCGTCGGCTATCACATCGGATTTCGCGTCGAGTTCCCGGTACGTCAGTTCACTGTCGCCATCGGTCACCGCGATATGGTCCGGATACTGCCGGACCACGGCCTTGAACAGATGGGTCAGGGAAGACTCCGGACCATCGGGCGGAGTTCCGTTTACCGTAGTGCCGTTAGTCTCGATTTGCGCTGCTGATTGCACTCACGTGTCCCCTCAAGAGAATTCGGAATGCGGTAACGGATCGCACAATGCATTACGAGCAACTTGATCGTCACGGGCCGTCGATTAGGCTGCCACTTTGTCCGGTTGAGCGTCAACCCCCTCTGTTGACAGCCGGTCAGGGTTGGCTGGTACCCGTTTAAATGCATTACCTCGAAACCACAGGAGTCTCAGCAGCCCCTTTCGGCTTCGGCCGGATCGCGGTTTCCCGGTCGGGGAAACCGCGATCCGGTGGCTTTGTGCGCGGCGGCGCGGTCAGCCGCGGTGGCGCAGCACCGTGCGCAGCAGCCCCTCGTCGTACAGGTGCTCCTCCAGTGCCAGTACGGCCTCAGCGGCCTCCTGGGGCTCCTGGCACGCGACCGCGATCAGGCCCCAGCGGGACGGCACGGAGGTGATCACCCGCGTGTGGTGCCCGGTGTCCGCGGCGTCGACGGCGGCTTTCAGCCACCGCAGGTCGGTTCCCGCAGTGGGCCGGACCACCTTCGTCGCCGCGTGCACGCCCGCGCCGCGCACCTCGCGCGCCTCCCGGAGGAAGGCCCGGACGTACTCGGCCCCGTTGGACGAGAGGTTCAGGTCCTGCATGCCCACCACGGGCCGTTCGCCGAACCGTCCACCGATCCGGGCGATCGCGAAGTCGACCCCGCCCTTGACGAAGCCGAGACTCCGGCCGTTGCCCTCGAAGGCGCCGAGCAGCTCGCGCATCCCCTCCCGCACGAAGCGGAAGTGCTCCACCGTGATGCCCACGTTCCGGCAGGAGTGCTCGTCGATGTAGACGCTGCCCTCCCAGACGCTGCCGCGCGTGATCTGGATCGTCGCCCCCTCGGCCAGCCGCCCGGCGACGACGTGGGCGGACGGCGCGAGGATGAAGTCGTAGCCGTCGATCGGGTGCCGCAGGTAGTCGGTGTGCGCCTCCAGTACGTAGTCCTCCTCGGTCTCCATCGCCTGGCGCGCCAGCGCGCCCAGCGCCTCCTCGTCGCCGAGCGGGACGGCGGTGCGGATCCTGCTGCCGGTCAGTCCCGTCGCCGGTTTGAAGCAGCCCAGGGGGAGGCCGTAGCGCTCCCGCAGCAGCCGCGCCGCGCCGGCGACCCGCGCGGTCACCTCGGCCAGGCCGGCCCCGGCCCTGCTGATCGAGTATCCGGGGACCCTCGGGAGCACGACGCCGAACTCGCGGTGGAACGGCGTCAGATGCGACTCCGCCGCGAGCAACTCGTACGGATCCGCCCGCCGGGCACCGTCGGCCAGCCCCTCGGCCTCCTCGACGGTGGGGTAGAGCGTCGTCTTGTGGTTCCACAGCCGCCCGATCTCCGGACCGTTGGCATCCACCCGCAGACGGGCCGGGCCCGCCGTACGCCGCAGCCAGACCAGGAGGATCTGTGCCTCCAGATCGAGGGCGAAGAGCCGGACCACGGTGTGCGGGGCTTCGCGCAGGCGGCTCACGATGCGGTGCAGGCCGGTCCGCTCCCCGGACTCGGCATACGTCATGGCCTGCGTCAGCAGGGCGTGCGTGAGGTAGTAGAACTCCAGGCCGGGAACCTCCACCCCTTCGGCCTCGCTCGCGGCGACCGCCTGCCGCCAGGGCTCGGTACGCCCGACGACGAGGTCACCCGGTCCGGCGAGATAGACCGCGCGGGCTTCGTTGTACGACGCGAAGTCGTCCGGCGACGTGCCCTCGACGACATGCGCCAGATCGGCTTCGAAGCATTTCTTCAGGCTGGTGGCGGCACCGATGACGACGGCGGGCTGCTCGCCCCGCAGGGCTCCGTACGGCTCCAGTTCGGCGCGTGCCGCCGCCGGTACCTGGGACAGATCGAGGCCGAGCAATCGGTGGGAGACCGCCTGCAAATCGTCCGGGGAAAGCACCACGGGCCCGGTACAGAAGCCCTCCCACGGCACGGTGCGCCCGTCGGGGGCGACGACCGGGACGGGTTCGTCCGCGGCCGTTCGGACGGAACTGGTATATGCCTGCAACATGGTCTCCTGACGGGGGACGAGAGAGCGAACCGGTGGGCCGCCGTGCCGGGCCCGGCCGGGAATCCGAAGAGACGAAGAAGTGCTGACGAGGAGTCGGTGCCCGCATGCGCCGACGTGTTCATACCCTGGCGGTACAGGCGTTCCGCATGCTATCGGGAAAGAGGTGGCGATCCGACGGGGACGACGCTCGCGTATTCCCGGAAGAAATTCCTCTCCCGAAGAGCGCGGCGAGCGGGTCGAATTCGGGATCCGGGGCGGGGGCCGGGACCAGAAGTGGTAGGCCGCAGCAGGCGGCGCCGACGGAAACGGCCGAATGGGAGCCGGGGCTCGGTATTCGGAACGGATCGCGGCGCTACGGGACCTGAACTCCACCGACCGGACCATACCCGTCACCGATCGGGAGAACCACGGCTGAACTCCCCGGATCCGGGCCCGTAACCGGGGCGGAAGGCGAAGGAGTACGCCGGCGCTTCCTGCCGGAGGCGGGTCGTGAGCGGCGGCGCGAGATCGATAGCCTGCTCGAAGACGAGGTGAGCGAGCGGGCAGGGACGGGATCCCGCGGATCCTCCCGGGCCCCGGTCGTGAGCCGTGATCGGTCCGCCTGCACGTACAACTGACGAGGTGACGCGTGATGTTCACGACCCGGCCCACCCTCCAGGGCAGCTTCGGCATGGTGTCGTCCACCCACTGGCTGGCCTCGCAGTCCGCGATGGCCGTTCTGGAGGCCGGCGGCAACGCCTACGACGCCGCCGTCGCCGCGGGCTTCGTCCTGCACGTCGTCGAGCCGCACCTCAACGGCCCGGCCGGTGAGGTGCCGATGATCCTCGCCCCGGCGGACGGCCGGGTACAGGTGCTGTGCGGACAGGGCGTCGCCCCCGCGGGTGCCACCGTCGCCCACTACCGCTCGCTCGGGCTCGACCTCGTTCCCGGCACCGGACCGCTGGCCGCCGCGGTGCCCGGCGCCTTCGACGCCTGGATGCTGCTGCTGCGCGACCACGGCACCAAGTCCCTCGCCGAGGTGCTGAAGTACGCCGTGGGGTACGCCGAGGACGGACATGCCCCGGTCGAACGCATCGGCCTGACCGTCGAGTCCGTACGCGAACTCTTCGAGAGCGAGTGGCGTTCCTCCGCCGACGTGTACCTGCCCGGCGGGAAGTCCCCCGCGCCGGGCGAGCTGTTCCGCAACCCCGCGCTCGCCGCGACCTGGCGCCGGGTGATCGCCGAGGCCGAGGCGGCGTCCGGCGACCGGGCCGGGCAGATCGACGCGGCCCGGACGGTCTGGCGCGAAGGCTTCGTCGCCGAGGCGCTGGTACGCCAGGCGGCCAGGCCCACCCTGGACACCAGCGGCAAGCGGCACACCGGCACCCTCACGGCGGCCGACCTCGCCGGGTGGTCCGCGACGTACGAGGAACCCGCGACGTACGACTGGAACGGCTGGACCCTGTGCAAGGCCGGCGGCTGGAGCCAGGGCCCGGTCCTCCTCCAGCAGTTGGCGATCCTCCCGCCGGAGCTTCCGCTCTACGGATCCGCCGAGTACGTCCACCTCCTCGTCGAGGGCTGCAAGCTCGCGATGGCCGACCGGGAAGCCTGGTACGGCGACGCCGCCGGCGTACCGCTCGACACGCTGCTCTCCGCCCCGTACAACACGGAGCGCCGCGCCCTCGTCACCGACCGGGCCTCGCACGAACTGCGCCCCGGCAGCCCCGGGGGCCGCGAGCCGCGGCTCAGCAGGCAGGCCACCGCCGTCGCCGCTGGTGAGCCCGGCTTCGACGCGTTGGGCATCCCGGCCGCCGGGGCGGGGGAGCCGACCGTCGCCCGGGACGGCGCCACCCGGGGCGACACCTGCCACCTCGACATCGTCGACCGCTGGGGCAACATGATCTCCGCGACCCCGAGCGGCGGCTGGCTCCAGTCCAACCCGGTCGTCCCCGAACTGGGCTTCCCGCTCGGCACCCGGCTCCAGATGGCCTGGCTGGACGAGGGGCTGCCGAACTCCCTCACCCCCGGCTGCCGCCCGCGCACCACCCTCACCCCGTCCCTGGCACTGCGCGACGGGGTCCCGGTGCTCGCCTTCGGTACGCCGGGCGGCGACCAGCAGGACCAGTGGCAGCTGCACTTCTTCCTCGCGGTGGCGCTCGGCGCGACCGTACGGGGCGGCCTCGACCTGCAAGGCGCCATCGACGCCCCGAACTGGCACAACGACTCGTTCCCCGGTTCCTTCCACCCCCGCACCATGCGGCCCGGCAGCGTCACGGTCGAGTCCCGCATCGGGCAGGACGTCATCGACGAGCTGCGCCGCCGCGGCCACGACGTGACGGTCGGCGACGCCTGGTCGGAAGGCAGGCTGTGCGCGGTCGCCCGGGATCCCGGAACCGGCGTACTGAGCGCTGCGGCGAACCCCAGGGGAATGCAGGGTTACGCCGTCGGTCGCTGAGCGGGCCCCCGCCCGTCACTGCCGTGTGCTGAGATGGACACATGATCGAACAACTCCTGACGAGGGACTTCTCCGATGTCGAGGCGGCGGTCCGCGAGGCCGCCGCCGCCGAGATCCTGCCGCGTTTCCGGCAGCTCGCCGCCCACGAGATCGCCGAGAAGAGCGGCCCGCACGACCTGGTGACCGTGGCCGACCGCGGCGCCGAGGAACACCTCACCGCCTCCCTGACCGCGCTGCTGCCGGGCTCGGTGGTGGTCGGTGAGGAGGCCGTCGCCGCCGACCCGTCCTCGTACGGAGCGGTGCGGGGCGAGGCGCCCGTCTGGATCGTCGACCCGGTCGACGGCACCCGCCAGTTCGTCCGCGGCGAACCGGGCTTCTGCACCCTGGTGGCGCTCGCCCACCGGGGCGAAGTGCTCGCCTCCTGGACGTACGCCCCCGTGCTCGACGAGATGGCCGTAGCGGTACGGGGCGGTGGCGCCCGCCTCGACGGAAAGCCGCTCGCCGCGGGCTCACCGGCTCCCGGCGCGGTGCTCGAAGTCGCCACGTCCCACCCGGACTTCACCACACCCGAGCAGAAGCGCTCCCTGCTGAACCTCCGGACCGAGGGGATCAGCACCAGGCCGTGCGGATCGGCGGGCCTGGAGTACCTGGCCGTCGCCCGTGGCGCACTCGACGCGGTCGGCTTCACCTGGGAGCTGGCCTGGGACCACGCCGCGGGCCTGCTGCTCGTGGAGGAGGCGGGCGGCGCCCATCTGACGCTCACCGGCGAGCCGTTCCGTATCACCGGTGGGAACGCGCTGCCGTTCACCGCGGCGCGGGACGCGGCCACCGCCCGCCGGGTGCACGAACTGCTCGTGGCGGGCGCCTGACGCGCGGACGCACCGCCGCCCGGACGCCTGAGGTGCGCAACGCATCGCACACCGCACACCTGGGGCGCGCAACTCACCGCCCGCCGGACGCCCGCCCGGGTCCCGTCAGGGATTCCGCCGGGCACACCTCGGCCATCGGCGAGAGCAGGCCGAGGAGGCGCAGGGTGTCTGCGTGAATAGAGACGGAGCCGGGCGAGGGCGCCCGGGGCGGCCCGGGGGACCAGGACGTCCTGGGCACGTACCGGCCAAGCCCTGACGGCGCCCGCCGCCGTCCCGGCCGTCAGCCCCCGGAACCCAGCACCGCGCGTACGTCCGCCACCAGGGCGGCGGCCGTCTCCACCGCCGGCGCGTCCAGTGCGCCGAGCGCCGACGACACCCGCTCGGCGAAGCCCGGCGGCGTGTCCGGCAGAGCGGCGGCCGACGCCAGCGCGCCCTTCTCGTTGACGCACCACGTGCGGTGGTGGGCGTGCAGGGACTGGGCCAGGATGCCGAACGCCCGGGACAGACAGAGCGACACGTGCAGGACGTCCCCGCTCCCCGCCGACTTGCGTGCCGCGTCCACCGAGAACTCCGCCTCCCAGGCGGCCTCCGTCAACGCGGTGCGCAGCGGCTCGGGGTAGTCATGCGTCTGCGCCCGCAGCGCGGTCAACTCCCCGGCAGGGTCGGCGAGTACGCGGCTCAGCGCCACCTCTCCGGCATACGCCGGGGACCAGAAACCCAGCGGGTGGCCCGGCTGGATTCCCACCTCGTAGCGGCCCTCCCGGCACTGCGCCCAGACCCGCTCCACGCGGTCGAGGTCGCGCAGGATCCAGTCCACCGCCACCCCGTCGACGGACAGCCAGGCACCGCCGTCGACCCAGGGCCCCCAACCGCCCGGACCTGCCACGTCGACCGGCCGGCCGGTGAAGTCCGCGGCGAGTGCGGTGAGCGCCGGCAGGTCCGGGCGCCCCCGGTAGTAGAGGCCCAGGTCCCAGTCCGAATCGGGGCGTTGGGTGCCCCGGGCGCGGCTGCCGCCGAGGGCCACCGCCCGGATACCGGGGAGGGTGCAGAGCCGGTCGGCCATGTCCGCGATCGTGGAGTTCATCGGCTCCGACGCTACCCGAGACCGCGCTGTCGGTGCGCGGGAATATCCTTGGGGCCTCTTGCCATCGGCTGACAAAGGAGTCCGAAGGTGCCGTCGATGCTCGATGCCGTCGTCGTGGGGGCGGGACCCAACGGACTGACCGCTGCCGTGGAACTGGCCCGCCGTGGATTCGCAGTGGAGGTCTTCGAGGCCCGGGACACCGTCGGAGGAGGTGCGCGGACCGAGGAGCTCACGCTGCCCGGATTCCGGCACGACCCCTGCTCGGCGGTGCATCCGCTGGCCGTCAGCTCACCGGTGTTCAAGACCATGCCCCTGGCGCGGTACGGCCTGGAGTGGCTCCACCCCGAACTGCCCATGGCCCACCCCTTCGACGACGGTACGGCCGCCGTGCTGTCCCGCTCGGTCGCCGAGACCGCCGCCTCGTTCGGGCCGCGCGACGCCGGTGCCTACCGGCGACTCGTCACCCCCTTCCTCGGCAAGTGGGACACCCTCGTCAAGGACTTCATGTCCCTGCCGCTCACCGCCCTGCCGCGCGACCCGGTGACCCTCGCCCGCTTCGGACTGGTGGGCCTGCCCCCGTCGACCTGGCTGACGAAGCGCTTCCGCGACGACCGGGCACGTGCCCTCTTCGCCGGGCTCGTCGCGCACGTCATCGCCCCGCTCGACGGCTTCGCCACCGGGGCCGTCGGTCTGATCTTCGCGCTCGCCGCGCACGCGGGCGGCTGGCCGCTGCCGCGCGGCGGCTCCCAGTCCATCTCCGACGCGCTGACCGCGTACCTGCGCGATCTGGGCGGCGTGGTGCACACCGGATTCGAGGTCAAGCGGCTCGACGACCTGCCACCGGCCCGCGCGTACGTCTTCGACACCTCACCGACGGCCGCCGCGCGCATCGCGGGCCTGGGCCGGGCGTACGACGGCTACCGGTACGGGGCGAGCGTCTTCAAGATCGATTACGCGCTGGACGGGCCGGTGCCCTGGACGGCGGAGGAGCCGCGGCGCGCCGGGACCGTGCAGGTCGGCCCCGGCAGCCGGGACATCGGCACGGCCCTGCGCCAGGCGGCGGGCGGCCGGGCCCCCGGCACACCGTTCCTGATCAGCGCCCAGCCGAGCCTGGTCGACCCCTCCCGCGCACCCGAGGGCAAGCACGTCTTCTGGACGTACGGACATGTCCCGAACGGCTGGGACGGCGACCTCACCGAGGCCGTCGAACGACAGGTCGAGCGATTCGCCCCCGGATTCCGGGACCGGGTCCTCGCCCGCGCCACCGCGGGACCGCCCGAGCTCTTCGAGCGGAACGCGAACTACGTGGGCGGGGACATCGCCTGCGGGGCGGCCTCGGGGCTGCAACTGCTGCTGCGCCCGAAGCTGTCCCTGTTCCCGTACACGACCTCGCACCCGGCGGTGTACCTCTGCTCGTCCGCGACCCCGCCCGGCCCCGGCGTGCACGGCATGTCCGGGCACAACGCGGCGAAGGCGGTGTGGCGCAGGCTGCGCCAGGTGTGAGGACCGCAGTGAGGTGCCGTACCAGGCGCCCCGGGCCCGGCCAGGATCGGCCGAAAGGTCCTAGATGTTGACCCCGTAGTCGGAGGCGATCCCCGCGAGACCCGAGGCGTAACCCTGGCCGACGGCGCGGAACTTCCACTCGACTCCGTGCCGGTAGAGCTCGCCGAAGACCATCGCGGTCTCCGTGGAGGCGTCCTCGCTGAGGTCGTAGCGGGCCAGTTCGGCGCCGCCCGAGCGGTCGAGCACGCGGATGTAGGCATTCCGGACCTGGCCGAAACTCTGGCCGCGGGAATCGGCCTCATGGATGGAGACCGGGAAGACGATCTTCGCGACCCGCTCCGGGACCGCTGTCAGGTCGACGTGGATGGTCTCGTCGTCGCCCTCACCCTCGCCCGTGAGATTGTCCCCGGTGTGCTGGACCGAACTGTCGGGCGAGGTCAGGTTGTTGTAGAAGACGAAGTGGCTGTCGGACAGCACCTTGCTGCTCTCGTCGCACATCAGCGCGCTGGCGTCGAGGTCGTGGTCCGCGCCGGTGGTCGTCCGTACGTCCCAGCCCAGGCCGACCGTGACTGCTGCCAGTCCCGGAGCCTCCTTGCTCAGTGACACGTTGCCGCCCTTGGCCAGGCTCAGGCTCATGATCTTCCTCCGCTGTTCTGCTGGTGGTGCGCTGTCGTCGGCTCCAACGTCCGGTGGGACGCTATGGTTCCATAGTTGCGCAATATCTAAAGTGTGTTGCGGGGTGGCGGCGCAGCTCTGCCCCCGTCCCGACGGATCGAGGAGTGGCGCGGTGTTCTCCGATGTGGGACCCCTGGAAGTGATGACGCTGGCAGCCCTGGCCGTACTGCTCTTCGGTCCGGACAAACTGCCGGAGGTCATTCAGAAGACCGCGGACTTCCTGCGGAAGATCCGTGCGTTCTCCGAGGAGGCGAAGCGTGAGGTCCGCTCCGGACTGGGCCCCGAGTTCGAGGACTTCGAGTTCGAGGACCTTCATCCCAAGACCTTCGTCCGCAAGCAGTTGATGGGGGGCGACGGGCTGGGGATCGACGAGATCCGCAGCGCCTTCGATCTCCGGCGGGAGGCGGCGGACGTCGCGGACGCGGTCCGGCAGGTGTCGGTGGAGGGGGAGGCGGGTGACCCGGGCAGCGGCGGCGGATCGTCGGCGCGCGTCGACCTGCGCAAGTCCGGCGACGCGACCGTCCCCGCGGAGCGCGGCGCCTTCGACTCCGAGGCGACGTAGGGGGATTCCGACAATCTCCGACTTGCGCAACACATAAAATGTCGGCATGGATATGGAGACGGAAAGCACCACGAACTGGGAGGCCGCCGTGCTTGTCGGTGGGCCCGCGAACGGACTTCAACTGCGCGTCGCCGACCGGCCGTGGGTGGTACAGGTGACCTACCCCTGCGAGCACGACTCGCCTGCGGGAGGGGCCCGGGTGCAGGCGCTGTACGTCTATCGGCGGGACCCCCGGGCCGCCGGGCAGCCGGTGCGGTACGGCTTCGACGTCGCCAGCCCCTGACATCGGCGCCCCGGCCCCCGCCGCACCGGGCATGATGGCCGCATGACGACCATCACCCTCGTACAGGGCGACATCACGGGGCAGCGGGTCGACGCCCTCGTCAATGCCGCCAACTCCTCGCTGCTCGGCGGCGGGGGCGTCGACGGGGCGATCCACCGCCGTGGCGGCCCCGAGATCCTCGCGGAGTGCCGCAAGCTCCGCGCCTCGCACTACGGCAAGGGGCTGCCGACCGGCCGGGCCGTCGCCACCTCCGCGGGAGAGCTGGCCGCCCGGTGGGTGATCCACACCGTGGGACCGGTCTGGTCGGGCGAGGAGGACCGCTCCGCGCTGCTCGCCTCCTGCTACCGCGAAGCACTGCGGGTGGCAGGGGAGTTGGGGGCGCGGACCGTGGCCTTCCCCGCCATTTCCACCGGGATCTACGGGTGGCCGATGGACGACGGGGCGCGCATCGCGGTGCGCACCGTACGGGAAGCGGCGGCCGATCCGGTCGAAGAGGTACGGTTCGTGCTCTTCGACGCGTACGCCTACGGGGAATTCACCGAAGCCCTGGCTTCCCGAGGCTGATGTCGGATTCTCGCCAGCCTCAGCGGCCGGCGTGTCCGATGCTGGAGACATGCACACCGACACCGAGCGCTGCGTACGCGCCGTCCAGTCGAAGGACGCCCGCTTCGACGGCTGGTTCTTCACTGCCGTCCTGACGACCAGGATCTACTGCCGCCCCAGCTGCCCGGTCGTGCCGCCCAAGGTCGAGAACATGACCTTCTACCCGAGCGCCGCCGCCTGTCAGCAGGCCGGGTTCCGCGCCTGCAAACGCTGCCGCCCCGACACCAGCCCCGGCTCGCCGGAATGGAACGCCCGTGCCGATGTCGTCGCCCGTGCCATGCGGCTGATCAGGGACGGCGTCGTCGACCGTGAGGGCGTGCCCGGTCTCGCCGGGCGGCTCGGCTACTCGACCCGCCAGATCGAGCGGCAACTCCTCGCGGAACTCGGCGCCGGTCCGCTCGCGCTGGCCCGCGCGCAGCGCGCCCAGACGGCGCGGATCCTGATCGAGACGACGGACCTGCCGATGGCGGACACCGCTTTCGCCGCCGGGTTCTCCTCCATCCGCACCTTCAACGACACCGTCCGTGAGGTCTTCGCCCTCGCTCCGGGCGAACTGCGCACCCGGGCCGCGCACGGCAAGCTGTCGCAGGCCCCCGGCGTGATAGCGCTCCGGCTCCCGTTCCGCGCCCCGCTCAACCCCGACAACCTCTTCGGCCACCTGGTGGCGACCGGCGTACCCGGCGTGGAGGAGTGGCGCGACGGCGCGTACCGCAGGACGCTCTCGCTCCCGTACGGGCACGGCATCGCCGAACTCACGCCCCGGCCCGACCACATCGGCTGTGTCCTGTCCCTGACGGACCTGCGCGACCTCACCCACGCCATCAGCCGATGCCGCTGGATGCTGGACCTCGACGCCGACCCGGTCGCCGTGGACGGCCGGCTGCGTACCGACCCCCTGCTGGCCCCGCTGGTCGACAAGGCGCCGGGCCGCCGGGTGCCCCGTACCGTCGACGCCGCGGAGTTCGCGGTACGGGCGGTGCTCGGCCAGCAGGTGTCGACCGCCGCCGCCCGCACCCACGCCGGCCGACTCGTCGCCGCCCACGGGGTGCCCGTGGACGACCCGAGGGGCGGACTCACCCACCTCTTCCCGTCACCGCGGGCGCTGGCCGCACTGGACCCGGAGGCCCTGGCCCTGCCCCGCAGCCGGCGCACCACCCTCACCACGCTGGTCGGCGCCCTGGCCGACGGCTCACTGCGTCTGGGCATCGACAGCGACTGGGACGAGGCCCGCGACCACCTCGTCGCGCTGCCCGGGTTCGGACCCTGGACGGTCGAGGTGATCGCGATGCGCGCCCTCGGCGATCCCGACGCCTTCCCCGCCACCGATCTGGGTGTCAGAAGGGCGGCGGGCGGCCTCGGCCTGCCGTCGACACCCGCGGCGCTCACCGCCCGCGCGGCGGGCTGGCGGCCGTGGCGCGCCTACGCCGTGCAGTATCTGTGGGCCACCGACAGTCATCCCATCAACAACATGCCCGTGTAAGGGAGTTGGACCATGTCAGTCACACAGCACACCGTCGCCGACAGCCCGTACGGCCCGCTCACCCTCGTCGCGACCGACGGCGTACTGAGCGGCCTCTACATGACCGACCAGCGTCACCGCCCACCCGAGGAGACCTTCGGCGAACCGGACCCTCGCCCGTTCGGTCAGGTCGTCGACGAACTGACGGCGTACTTCGCGGCCGAGCTGACGGAGTTCACCATGGAGCTGCACCTGGCGGGCACCCCCTTCCAGCGCAGCGTCTGGGACCAGCTCCAGCAGATCCCGTACGGCGAGACCCGTTCCTACGGTGACCTCGCGGACCGTCTCGGAAAGCCGGGCGCCTCGCGGGCCGTGGGCCTCGCGAACGGCAAGAACCCGGTCGGGATCATCGTTCCCTGCCACCGGGTCATCGGCTCGACCGGCAGTCTCACCGGCTACGGCGGCGGACTGGACCGCAAGCAGCGACTGCTGGCCTTCGAGCGCGGCGGCACGGACCCGGGGGACGACGTGCTCTTCTGAACCGGCGGTGATCCGGCGCGGGAACGGGCGGGTGGTCCGACGGGTGGTCCAGTGGGTGGTCCAGTCGGGCCGCCAAGAAGATCAAATACCGGCGCTACGGATGGAATTGCCACGATTCGGCGCGCCGTTCCGGGGGCCTGGCGCCCAGCGCCCATGGGCAGTGGGCAAAGGGTGCGGATAAGGTCGGAGCGGCGCGACTGCCTGTTCGAAAGCAAGGGATGAGCAAGTGACGGACGGAGCAGTATCTGAAGCCCCACGGGTGCTCGTGGCGGCGGACAAGTTCAAGGGATCCCTCACGGCGGCACAGGTCGCCGAGCGGGTGACGGCCGGGCTGCGAAGGATCGCTCCCGGTGTGGAGGTCGAGACACTGCCCGTCGCGGACGGCGGGGACGGCACGGTCGCCGCCGCGGTCGCGGCCGGATTCGACCGGCACGAGATACCGGTCACCGGGCCCCTCGGCGAGCGGCGGAATGCGGCGTTCGCACTGCGTGACGGTGTCGCCGTGGTGGAAATGGCCGAGGCGTCGGGCCTCCAGCACCTCCCCGCGGGAGTCTTCGCACCGCTCACCGCGACCACGTACGGTTCCGGCGAACTGCTGCGTGCGGCGCTCGACGCGGGGGCCCGTTCGATCGTCTTCGGTGTCGGCGGCAGCGCCACGACGGACGGCGGCGCGGGCATGCTGGCCGCCCTCGGCGCCCGCTTCCTGGACGCCGCCGGGCAGCCCGTGGGACCGGGTGGGGGAGGGCTGCGTGACCTGGCGTCCGCGGATCTGACCGGCCTCGACCCGCGTCTCGCCGGTACCGGGATCGTGCTGGCCAGCGATGTGGACAACCCGCTGACCGGCCCGAAGGGCGCGCCCGCGGTGTACGGACCGCAGAAGGGTGCCTCCCCGGAGCAGGTGGAGACACTGGACGCGGCGTTGGCGCACTACGCCGCCGTACTGGAGGAGTCCCTCGGGTCCCGGGCCGCCGACGCCGCGCTGGCGCCGGGTGCGGGCGCCGCAGGTGGCATCGGCTACGGAGCGCTCGTCGGGCTGGGAGCGAGTTTCCGCGCCGGTATCGAGGTGATGCTCGACGTCCTGGGCTTCGCCCCGGCGGTCGCCCGCGCGACGCTGGTCATCACCGGTGAGGGCTCCCTCGACGAGCAGACGCTGCACGGCAAGGCCCCTGCGGGCGTCGCCGCCGCGGCCCGCGCGGCGGGCAAGGAAGTCGTCGCGGTCTGCGGCCGGCTCACACTTCCGGCGGAGGTCCTCGGGGGCGCGGGGATCCGCCGTGCGTACGCGCTGACGGACCTGGAGCCCGATACGGCCCGCTGCATCGCGAACGCGGGGCCCCTCCTGGAGCAGGTCGCGGAGAACATCGCCCGTGACTTCCTGAGCAGGCCCTGACGCCGGGCACGGCTCGACCCCCGGAGCGGCCCGGACCTCGGAACAGGTCCGGGCCGCTCCGTGTCCCGACGCTCCCTGCCTTCCGAGCGGGTTCGCAATCTTTGAGATGGTCAAGCTTCCCGGCGTAAACTGCTCTCATGCCAGAGACTCCCAGGACCGGTACCGCGCAGCTCATGGAGCTGCTCTCGGCGTCGCTCGTTGCCTACTACGGCGACTTCACCGCCGCGTCCGCGACCGAGGGGCTCACCGCCAGCCAGGGCAGGACGCTCGGCGTGCTGCGCCGGGGGCCGTCGGCGATGCGTGCCCTCGCCACCACTCTGGCCTGCGACGCCTCCAACATGACGGGCATCATCGACCGTCTGGAGAAGCGCGGTCTGGTGCTCCGGGAGCCCAGCCCCACCGACCGGCGCGTCAAGAACGTGCTGCTGACCGCGGACGGCGAGCGCACCATCGACGCGATCCGCGCCCGCATGCACACGACCCTCGCCGGGCTCGACGCACTGGGCGACGAGGACCGAGCCGCACTGGCCGGGCTCCTGGAGCGGGTCTTCGTCCGGCCGCCTGCCGCGGATGACTGCCGCGGATGACTAGGAGAGCCGAACAAGGGCCCTGAACAGAGCTGAGGCCCCGAGTGCACTGCACTCGGGGCCTCAGCTCTGTTCAGGAAGCTACGGCAGCTGCGCCGTACGCGCCTCACGACGGTTACCGCGGAAGGTGTTCACCCGGCGGGCCGTGGCGAAGAGCGGGATGACCGCGCCCAGTACCACCTGGAGCGCACAGCCGGTCTGGAGCAGCAGCTGACCACCCGGCGCGTCGAACGCCCACGCGGCGAGCAGCCCCATCGCGCCCACGATCCAGCTCAGCATTCCCACCGCGAGGACACCCCGCGGCTTCGGGTACTCGACCCGGCTCACCATCAGCCAGGCGACCCCGATGACCGCGAGCAGCGTCGGTACGAAGGGCAGCTCCAGCAGCACGATCGAGACGACCGTCAGCGCGCCGAAGGGCGACGGCATGCCCTGGAACATGCCGTCCTTCAAGGTCACGCACGAGAACCGCGCAAGCCGCAGCACCACCGCCAGCAGCACCACGATCGCCGCCACCGCCGCGACCCGCTGGTGGGCGTCGTCCGCGACCATTCCGTACACGAGCACGAAATAGGCCGGGGCGAGCCCGAAGCTGATGAGGTCGGAGAGGTTGTCCAGCTCCGCGCCCATCGGCGAGCTGCGCAGCTTGCGCGCCACGAGCCCGTCACAGAGGTCGAAGATCGCGGCGAGCAGCATCAGGATCACGGCGGTCGCGGCGGAGTGCCGCGCCATGCCGGTCTCCTGGCTGCCCTGGAGATGCGGGATGAGGATTCCGGTGGTGGTGAAGTACACCGCCATGAATCCGCACGTGGCGTTACCGAGGGTGAGCGTGTCCGCTATCGACAACCGCAGTGAGAGAGGAATGTCCTCGCTGCTGTCGATGTCCCTGTCGGTGTCGGCCTCGGGGACCCAGCCGGCCTGTGTCTCCGGATCAATCACGGTCAATTCGAGTCACCCCCGCGGTGGTGGCCTGGCCGACCTCGACCGCGACATCGATACCTTCCGGAAGGTAGATGTCGACGCGTGAGCCGAACCGGATCAGGCCGATCCGCTCGCCCTGTTCCACCTTGGTGCCCTGCGGGACGTACGGCACGATGCGCCGGGCCACGGCACCGGCGATCTGCACCATCTCGATGTCGCCGAGCTCGGTGTCGAAGTGCCAGACAACGCGCTCGTTGTTCTCGCTCTCCTTGTTGAACGCCGGGACGAAGCCGCCGGGGATGTGCTCGACGGACGTCACGGTGCCCGCCAGCGGAGCGCGGTTCACGTGGACGTTCAGCGGGCTCATGAAGATCGCGACGCGGGTACGCCCGTCCTTCCACGGCATGATGCTCTGCACTACACCGTCGGCCGGGGAGATGACCCGGCCCTGTGCGATCTCCCGCTCGGGGTCGCGGAAGAACCACAGCATGCCCGCCGCGAGGGCGGTGGTGGGCACGGCGACAGCAGCCCAGCGGCCGGACCTGCGGGCCCGGGTCAGGCTGAGTGCGGCCGTCGCGACAGTCGGCAGGAGCCACGGCGATGCTCCGCGCGCAAGACGGACGCCGCGTGGTGCAGAGGTTTGGCTGTGGGGCATGAATGACCTTCGTAGCGGATGATGCCGCGCGGGAACGGGGGACGGCGGCTTTCGGGCGATGCTATCGGTTGGGGACCACAACTGGGCAAGCCAGGAAGCCGAGTCGGCGGCCTGAAGATGATGACTGGCTGTGATCTTCTTCGCTGACATATCGCCCGCAACCGGACAATCAGCCCTGGAATCGGTACTCTTCGAGGAGTCGTCGACCGATGATCATTTTCTGAATCTCGGCGGTACCTTCGCCGATCAGCAGCATCGGGGCTTCGCGGTAGAGCCGCTCGATCTCGTACTCCTTGGAGAACCCGTATCCGCCGTGGATACGGAAGGCGTCCTCCACGACTTCCTTGCAGTACTCGGAGGCCAGGTACTTCGCCATCCCCGCTTCGAGGTCGTTTCGTTCCCCGGAGTCCTTTTTGCGTGCCGCATTGACCATCATCGCATGGGCGGCCTCGACCTTGGTAGCCATTTCGGCCAGCTTGAACTGGATCGCCTGGTGCTGAGCGATCTGTTTGCCGAACGTATGCCGTTGCTGCGCGTAGTCGATACCCAATTCGAAGGCGCGTTGTGCCACTCCACAGCCACGCGCTGCGACATTTACCCGGCCTACCTCCACTCCGTCCATCATTTGGTAAAACCCTCGGCCGGTAACCCCACCAAGTACGCGATTGGCCGGAATTCGCAGTCCGTCCATGATCAGCTCGGTGGTGTCGACGCCCTTGTAGCCCATCTTGTCGATCTTGCCGGGGATGGTCAGCCCCGGCCGGACCTCGCCGAAGCCCGGCTCCTTCTCGACGAGGAACGTCGTCATCGACTTGTGCCGGGGGGTCCCCTCGGGGTGACCCTCGTCACTGCGGCAGAGCACCGCGACGAGCGAGGACGTGCCGCCGTTGGTCAGCCACATCTTCTGGCCGTCGAGCACGTACTCGTCGCCGTCCTTGATCCCCTTCGAGGTGATCGCCGACACATCCGAGCCGAGCCCCGGCTCGGACATCGAGAACGCGCCGCGCACGTCGCCGGCCGCCATCCGCGGCAGGAAGGTGTCCTTCTGCTCCTGGGTGCCGTGCTGCTTGAGCATGTACGCCACGATGAAGTGGGTGTTGATGATGCCGGACACGCTCATCCAGCCACGCGCTATCTCCTCGACACAGAGCGCGTATGTGAGAAGGGACTCACCCAGCCCCCCGTACTCCTCGGGGATCATCAGCCCGAACAGGCCGAGTTCCTTGAGGCCCTCGACGATCTGGGCCGGGTATTCGTCGCGGTGTTCCAGCGCGGTGGCGACCGGCAGGATCTCCTTGTCGACGAAGTCCCGCACGGTGGCCAGGATTTCCTGCTGGACGTCGGTGAGACCCGGGGTCCGGGCGAGTCGGCTCATGGCTGCTTCTCCTGTGGCTACACGCGGTCAGTTGGCAGGCGTCGGGCGGCCGGGCTGTTCTCCGCCGCGCTCCTTGATGTACGTCGCGGTCGGGACCATCACCTTGCGCCGGAACACGCAGACGACGGTGCCGTCCTGCTTGTAACCCCTGGTCTCGACGTACACGATCCCGCGGTCGCTCTTCGACCTCGAAGGGGTCTTCTCCAGCACGGTGGTCTCGCCGTAGAGCGTGTCGCCGTGGAACGTCGGAGCGATGTGCTTCAGCGACTCGACCTCCAGGTTGGCGATGGCCTTGCCGGACACGTCGGGGACCGACATGCCGAGCAGCAGCGAGTAGATGTAGTTGCCGACGACGACGTTCCGGCCGAAGTCGGTGGTCTCCTCGGCGTAGTTGCTGTCCAGGTGGAGCGGATGGTGATTCATGGTCAGCAGGCAGAAGAGGTGGTCGTCGTACTCGGTGACGGTCTTTCCCGGCCAGTGCTTGTAGACCGCGCCGACCTCGAACTCCTCGTAGGTGCGTCCGAATTGCATCGCTTACGCCTCCGGGGCCTCGAACGTGGACGTACGCCGCATCCCGGCCGCCCGGCCCTTGCCGGAGATGACCAGGGCCATCTTGCGGCTGGCCTCGTCGATCATCTCGTCGCCGAGCATCGCCGAACCCTTCTTGCCGCCCGCCTCGGAGGTGCACCACTCGTACGCGTCGAGGATCATCTCGGCGTGGTCGTAGTCCTCCTGGGACGGCGAGAAGATCTCGTTCGACGCCTCGACCTGGCCCGGGTGGAGGACCCACTTGCCGTCGAAGCCGAGCGCCGCCGCCCGCCGGGCGACCTCGCGGTATCCGTCGACATTGCGGATCTGGAGGTACGGGCCGTCGATCGCCTGGAGGTCGTACGTCCGGGCCGCCATCAGGATCTTCATCAGGATGTAGTGGTACGCGTCCGCGCCGTAGCCGGGCGGCTGCTCGCCCACCACCAGGGTCTTCATGTTGATCGACGCCATGAAGTCGGCCGGGCCGAAGATGATGGCCTCGTTGCGGGGTGAGGCAGCCGCGATCTCGTTGACATTGACCAGACCCTTGGCGTTCTCGATCTGCGCCTCGATGCCGATCTTCCCGACCTCGAAGCCCATCGTCTTCTCGATCTGGGTGAGCAGCAGGTCGAGGGCCACCACCTGCTGGGCGTCCTGGACCTTCGGCAGCATGATGCAGTCGAGATTCTGGCCCGCGCCCTCGACGACCGTGACGACATCGCGGTACGTCCAGTGGGTGGTCCAGTCGTTGACCCGTACGACCCGGGTCTTGCCCGTCCAGTCACCCTTGTTCAGCGCGTCGACGATGGTGTGCCGGGCGCCCTCCTTGGCGAGCGGCGCGCAGGCGTCCTCCAGGTCGAGGAAGACCTGGTCGGCCGGGAGCCCCTGGGCCTTCTCCAGGAAGCGCGGGTTCGACCCGGGGACGGCCAGACAGGACCGCCGCGGGCGCAGACGGTTCACGGGGCTCGAAGACGCGGTCATGCGGGGACCTCCAAGGGGTCGAGCTTGTTCGCTTTCCGGATCACTTCGACGATACGTCCGATGATCTCGGTGATACCGAAGTCCTTCGGGGTGAAGACCGCGGCCACGCCGGCCTCCATGAGCTGCGTTCCGTCGGCGTTCGGGATGATGCCGCCGACGATCACGGGAATGTCGGACGCGCCCGCCTCCCGTAGGCGCTGGAGCACGTCGGGGACCAGTGCGGCGTGCGAGCCGGACAGGATCGACAGGCCCACGCAGTGCACGTCCTCGGCGAGGGCCGCGCCGACGATCTGCTCGGGTGTCAGCCGGATGCCCTGGTAGACGACCTCGAACCCGGCGTCGCGGGCCCGTACGGCGATCTGCTCGGCGCCGTTGGAGTGCCCGTCCAGGCCCGGTTTGCCGACCAGGAGGCGCAGCCGTCCGCTGCCGAGGTCTTGCGCCGTTCGGGTCACCGCGGCGCGTACGGCGGCGAGCGGGGAGCCCTCCTCGGCGGTGACGGCGACCGGCGCGCCGCTCACCCCCGTGGGGGCACGGAACTCGCCGAAGACATCGCGCAGCGCCCAGGACCACTCGCCCGTGGTCACGCCCGCACGGGCGCAGTCGAGGGTCGCCCCGAAGAGGTTTCCGGTGCCCGCCGCGGTCGCCTTGAGGACGGCCAGCACCTCCTGGGCACGGCCCTCGTCGCGGTTGTCGCGCCAGGTGTGCAGGGCGGCGACGACCTGTGCCTCGTTCGCCGGGTCGACCGTCATGATCGCCGTGTCGAGGTCGGCGGTGAGCGGGTTGGGTTCCGTGGACTCGTAGCAGTTGACGCCGACGATCTTCTCGTCGCCACCCTCGATCCTGGCCCTGCGCTCGGCGTGCGAGGAGACCAGCTCCGACTTGAGGTAGCCGGACTCGACGGCTGCCATCGCGCCGCCCATCTGCTGGATGCGGTCGATCTCCGCGAGCGACTGTTCGACGAGTTCGCCGACCTTGGCCTCGATGACGTGCGATCCGTCGAAGATGTCCTCGTACTCCAGCAGGTCGCTCTCCTGGGCGAGGACCTGCTGGATCCGCAGGGACCACTGCTGGTCCCAGGGGCGGGGGAGTCCCAGCGCCTCGTTCCAGGCGGGCAGTTGCACGGCGCGTGCGCGGGCGTCCTTGGAGAGGGTGACGGCCAGCATTTCGAGCACGATGCGCTGGACGTTGTTCTCCGGCTGGGCCTCGGTCAGGCCGAGGGAGTTGACCTGGACGCCGTAGCGGAAGCGGCGCTTCTTGGCGTCCGTGATGCCGTACCGCTCGCGCGTCACCCGGTCCCAGATCCGGCCGAAGGCGCGCATCTTGCACATCTCCTCGATGAAGCGGACGCCCGCGTTCACGAAGAAGGAGATCCGTGCGACGACCGCGTCGAACTGCTCGGGAGGGACCTGCCCGGAGTCGCGGACGGCGTCCAGCACGGCGATCGCGGTGGACATCGCGTACGCGATCTCCTGGACCGGTGTGGCACCCGCCTCCTGGAGGTGGTAGCTGCAGATGTTGATCGGGTTCCACCTGGGGAGGTGGGCGACCGTGTACGTGATCATGTCGGTGGTCAGCCGGAGGCTCGGTCCCGGCGGGAACACATGGGTCCCGCGCGACAGGTACTCCTTGACGATGTCGTTCTGTGTCGTCCCCTGGAGCCTGGTGGCGTCCGCGCCCTGTTCCTCCGCGACCACCTGGTACAGCGCCAGCAGCCACATGGCCGTCGCGTTGATGGTCATCGAGGTGTTCATCTGCTCCAGCGGGATGTCCTGGAACAGCCGCCGCATGTCGCCGAGATGGGACACCGGCACGCCGACCCGGCCGACCTCGCCGCGGGCGAGGACGTGGTCCGGGTCGTACCCGGTCTGGGTGGGCAGGTCGAAGGCGACCGACAGACCGGTCTGGCCCTTGGCCAGGTTGCGCCGGTACAGCTCGTTGGACGCCTCGGCGGTCGAGTGCCCCGCGTACGTCCGCATGAGCCAGGGGCGGTCCTTGTGACGTTCAGTCATCTGCGGGCCTCAGACGTTGCGGAAGCGGTTGATGGCGTCGATGTGCTGCGCACGCAGCTCCGGATCGCGTACGCCCAGACCTTCGCGGGGCGCCAGCGCCAGCACGCCGACCTTTCCCTGGTGGCGGTTGCTGTGCACGTCGTACGCGGCCTGTCCGGTGTCGTCCAGCGAGTACACCTTCGACAGCGTCGGGTGGATCTTCCCCTTGGCCACCAGCCGGTTGGCCTCCCAGGCCTCGCGGTAGTTGGCGAAGTGGGACCCCACGATCCTCTTCAGCGACATCCACAGATAGCGGTTGTCGTACTCGTGGGTGTAGCCCGACGTCGAGGCGCAGGTGACGATCGTGCCGCCCTTGCGGGTCACGTACACCGAGGCGCCGAAGGTCTCGCGGCCCGGGTGCTCGAAGACGATGTCCACGTCCTCGCCACCGGTCAGTTCCCGGATGTCCTTGCCGAACCGCTTCCACTCGCGCGGGTCCTGGTGGTGTTCGTCCTTCCAGAACTTGTAGCCCTCGGCGTTGCGGTCGATGATCGCCTCGGCGCCCATCTTCCGGCAGATCTCCGCCTTCTTGTCGCTGGAGACGACACAGACCGGGTTGGCGCCGCCGGCCAGCGCGAACTGCGTGGCGTACGAGCCGAGTCCACCGCTCGCGCCCCAGATCAGCACGTTGTCGCCCTGCTTCATCCCGGCGCCGTTGCGCGACACCAGCTGGCGGTACGCGGTGGAGTTGACCAGACCGGGGGCCGCGGCCTCCTCCCAGCTGAGGTGCTGGGGCTTGGGCATCAGCTGGTTGGACTTGACCAGCGCGATCTCGGCGAGCCCGCCGAAGTTGGTCTCGAAGCCCCAGATGCGCTGCTCGGGGTCGAGCATGGTGTCGTTGTGGCCGTCGGAGCTCTCCAGCTCGACGGAGAGACAGTGCGCGACGACCTCGTCGCCCGGCTGCCAGGTGTTGACGCCGGGGCCGGTGCGCAGCACCACGCCCGCGAGGTCGGAGCCGATGACGTGGTACGGCAGGTCGTGGCGCTTGCTGAGCTCGCTCAGCCGCCCGTACCGCTCCAGGAAGCCGAACGTCGACATCGGCTCGAAGATCGAGGTCCAGACGGAGTTGTAGTTCACCGAGCTGGCCATGACGGCCACCAGGGCTTCGCCGGGACCGAGTTCCGGCACCGGCACGTCCTCCACGTGGAGTGACCGGCGGGGGTCCTTGTCGCGGCTGGCGAGGCCGTCGAACATCTCGGCCTCGTCCTTGTGCACGGTCACCGCGCGGTACGAGTCGGGGAGGGGCAGGGCGGCGAAGTCGGCCGCCGTGGCCACGGTTGAGCCACTGTCTGTTTCGGTCCGCGACTGGATCGCGTCCAGGATTTCCTTCACGGTGCTGCCTCCGGCGGATGGGGTCTCCCCGAGCGGAGCCGAGTGCTCGGGGACGCGTTGAGGGAACGCTGAGGGGGGTACGTCGGTGCTGGTCTGGAGGTGCCGTCGGTTCGGCGGAACTACGGGAGCGGCTGCGCGGTGGTGGGGCGCGGAGGGTGCCTGTGACGCAGGCGTCCGGGCGCGTGAACACGTGGTTCGCGGGGACAGCCGGCGTACGGAAGATCACTGCCCGCCGGCCGCCCGGACGCCTTCAACGTATGGCACCGCGTGCCAAGTGGCAAGACACTGAGTGCCAACAAATTCTCTCAGTTGTCACCCAGGAGTCACGGATGAGCAAAAACGGCCACCCCTGGAATGGGGCGGCCGTTCTGGTGAGGGTCGGGGGTCGGGTGTGGTCAGCGCTTCTTCAGCGCCTGCTCGATGGTCCGCATGACCTCGTCGAGCGGGGCGTCGGTACGCGCCACCGTCACCAGAACCTCGCCGCTGCCTCTCACCGTCGCAGCCGGGGTGCGCTCAGCTGTGCGGCCGGCGCCTATCCCGGTGCCGAAGGTGTCCCTGACGATGGCGAAGGCATGGTCGAGCCGGGCCTCCACATCGCCCTGCCCGTCGGCCCGCAGCCAGCGGCGCAGCACGTGGTTGTGCGCGGTGACCACGGCCGACGCCGCGACCTCGGCGAGCAGCGGGTCGTCATTGCCGTCGTGCTGGTCGTGCTCGTCGAAATGGCCCAGCAGATAGCGGGTGAACAGCCGCTCGTAGCGGGCCACCGAGGCGATCTCCGCCTCGCGCAGGGTCGGCACCTCACGGGTCAGCTTGTAGCGCGCCACCGAGACCACCGGCGACGCCGCGTACATCCGCATGACTTCCTTGATGCCCCGGCACACGGTGTCCAGCGGGTGCTCGTGCGGGGGCGCGGCGTTCAGCACCGCCTCGGCCCGCACCAGGGTGTCGTCGTGGTCCGGGAAGATCGCCTCTTCCTTGGAGCGGAAGTGACGGAAGAAGGTCCGGCGGGCCACTCCGGCCCGCGCCGCGATCTCGTCGACGGTCGTGGCCTCGTACCCCTTGGTGGAGAACAGCTCCATCGCCGCCGCCGCCAGTTCGCGGCGCATCTTGAGCCGTTGCGCGGCTGCGCGGTTGCCCGCGGCGCTCTCCGGGGCATCTGACGACGCCTTCTTGCGGGCAGGCCGTCGGACGGGGCCAGTGGGCTGGGACATGGTCCGAACGTACTGCATCCGCCCGGCGATACGTGCTTGCGGGGGCGGGCCGCCACCCGGTTCCAGCAGCCCGCCCCAGTCCCCGTACGGATCAGCGCCGGGCATACTCGCGGAAACCACGCCCCGTCTTGCGGCCCAGGCACCCCGCCGCCACCAGATGTTCGAGCAGGGGCGCGGGTGCCAGACCCGGGTCGCGGAACTCACGGTGCAGCACCCGCTCGATGGCCAGCGAGACATCGAGCCCGACCACGTCGAGCAGCTCGAACGGCCCCATCGGGTAGCCGCCGCCCAGCTTCATCGCGGCGTCGATGTCGTCGAGCGTCGCGTAGTGCTCCTGCACCATCTTCACCGCGTTGTTCAGGTACGGGAAGAGCAGCGCGTTCACGATGAAACCGGCCCGGTCCCCGCAGTCCACCGGGTGCTTGCGGACCTCGGCGCAGACCGCCCGGACCGTGGCGTGCGCCTCGTCGGACGTCAGGACGGTACGGACCACCTCGACCAGTTTCATGGCGGGTGCCGGGTTGAAGAAGTGCATCCCGACGACGTCCTGCGGACGCGAGGTGGCGCGGGCGCAGGCGATGACGGGCAGTGAGGAGGTCGTGGTGGCGAGCACCGCGCCCTGCTTGCAGACCTTGTCGAGCGTCTCGAAGAGCTGCTGCTTGACCTCCAGTTCCTCGGCCACCGCCTCGACGGCCAGATCGACGTCGGCGAACGCGTCGAGCGAGCCGGCCGGAGTGATCCGGGCCAGCGTCTCGTCCCGGGCCTCCGCCGTCATCCGGCCCTTGTCGACGGAGCGGGCGAGCGACTTGGCGACACGGGACCTCGCGGTGTCGGCCTTCTCCTGGCTGCGGGCCGCGAGCACCACGGCGAACCCGGCCTTGGCGAAGACCTCGGCGATGCCCGACGCCATGGTCCCCGACCCGGCGACCCCCACGGACGAGATCCGGCGCCCGGTGCCCGGCTGTGCACCGTCGGGCGGGGTCAGCGCGTCGCGCACCACGGTGGGGCTGCCCGGGGCGTCGTACGAGTAGAACCCGCGCCCCGACTTACGGCCGCTCAGCCCCGCGTTGCTGAGCTGCTTGAGGATCGGCGCGGGGGCGTGCAGCCGGTCGCGGGACGCGGCGTACATCGCTTCCAGGACCGTGCGCGCGGTGTCGATGCCGATCAGGTCGAGCAGGGCGAGCGGACCCATCGGCAGCCCGCAGCCGAGCCGCATCGCCGCGTCGATGTCCTCGCGGGAGGCGTACTTGGCCTCGTACATCGCCGCTGCCTGGTTGAGGTAGCCGAAGAGCAGCCCGTCGGCGACGAAACCCGGGCGGTCGCCGACCGCGACGGGCTCCTTGCCGAGGTCCCTGGCGAGCGTGGTGACCGCCTCGACGGCCGCCGGTGCGGTCAGCACCGAGGAGACCACCTCGACCAGCTTCATCACCGGGGCCGGGTTGAAGAAGTGCAGGCCGAGGACGCGCTCGGGGTGCGCGGTGTCCGCGGCCAGCCGGGTCACCGAGAGGGCGTTGGTGCCGGTCGCCAGGATCGTGGTGGGGCTCACCACGGTGTCGAGCGCGCGCAGGACCTGCTGTTTCGTCTCGTACGACTCCGGCACGACCTCGATGACCAGTTCGGCGTCGGCCGCCGCGTGAAGGTCGGAGAAGGTACGGAACCGGGCGAGGACGTTCCGCCGTTCCTGCTCGGTGAGGCGCTCGCGCCCCACGGCGCGCGCGGTGGACTCTTCGAGCGCCGTCACGGCGCGTCGCGTCGCGTCGGCGCTGATGTCGATACCGATGACCTCGCGTCCGGCGCGGGCCAGGACCTCGGCGATGCCGGTGCCCATGGTGCCGAGGCCGACCACGGCGATGGTGTGCAGAGGGGTGTCCATCAGGGGACTCCAGGGATGAGTGACGACTGAGGGGCGCACGAGGTGCGGGGCTACCGGGAAGGGAGGCCGGGCATCCGTGCGTGAGGTGTCGTGGAGAGGGCCGACCGGCCCGGTCCCGGGGCCGTGTCGTACAGAACTGCCGAACCGACAAACACACAGAGCGCAGAACGCGGAACTCGGAGAACTCGTGGCGGCTGCGTCACCAGGCCGCCCTGAGGGTGGAGCGAAGCGGGCTGTAACCCGCTCACTTGAGAGTAACCGGCCGGTAACGAGCGCGCCAGACCGGAGGCGATGTGATCTGGATCGCCCTCTGCCGGGCTGTCGCCGCACGGCCTAGGCTTCCCGCCATGGACGAGGAACTGCGGTCGCTCACGGACCGGCTGCGGGACGAGTCGGGCGGCTCGGCGGCGTACGAGCGGCTCGCCGCCGCCGGGGACCACGAGGAGCTGGCCGCCGTGCTCACCGCGACCGGACAGCCGCTCTGGGCGCGGGAACTCGCCGCCTTCCGGCTGGGGTGCGCCGGTGACCGGAGGGCCTTCGAGGCGCTGGTGCTGCTGCTCAACCACCGTGACCCGCCGCGCTGTGTCTCCGCGGCGTACGCCCTCGCCCGACTCGGCGACCCGCGCACGGCACGCGCCGCCGCGGCCCTCGCCACGAACGGGATGCGCACGGCGTACGCCCTGCAACCGGTGCTGCTGCTCGCCGAGCTCCGGGCGCCCGAGTCCGTGCCCGCGTTGATCCGCGCGCTGGAGCCGCTGCTGGCGCCCGACGCTCCGTACCCGCGAGTGGCGCTCGGCTGTGTGGAAGGGCTCGGGCGGCTCGGTGATCCGCGCGCCCGACCGGTGCTCGAAGCCGCCCTGCGTCACCCCGCGCTGGCCGCCGCCGCGTCGGAGGCGCTGAGCCGCCTCGCGTAACGCACCTCGGGAACGGACACCCCGCCCACGTCGAACGGCTCCTCGGCGCCGTCGGCGGCGAACCCGCACCTCTCGTAGAACCGCCGGGCGCGGGCGTTCCCTTCGAGCACCCACAGGCGCAGAACACGGTGGCCCGCGGCGCCGGCCCAGGCGAGCGCCTCGGCCATCAGCGCGCGCCCGGCACCGGTGGAGAGGTGCTCCGGCAGGACGTAGAGGGCGTACAGCTCACCGTCCCCGGTACGTGGCACGTCGGGCCGGTACGGTCCGCAGCAGGCCCACCCGATCACCGCGCCGTCGCGTTCGGCGACGATGTTGAACACCCGGCCGCGCCCGGCCGCGAAATGGGCGCGGCGCCGCACCGCGTCCTCGCCCGCGTCCATGGCGTCGAGATACGGCTGCGGGATCAGCCCGGCGTACGCGAACTGCCAGCCGCGCACCCGCACGACGGCCACCGCCTCGCAGTCGTCGGCCGTCATGCCCCTGATGAGCAGCGGACTCCGTGCCTGCTGTGCCTGCTGTTCCCGCTGTGCCTGCTGTTCCCGGTGTTCCCGGGGAAGTCGCGTCGTCACGCGCACATCGTCGCGTGGGCCCGGTCGGGCGGGCCAGCGGATTGACGGCGGACCGTGCCCGGGGCGCGGGGTCAGAGCAGCGTCAGCTGGGTGGGCTCCGCGAGAAGCGGCTCCCGCGGGGCCGGGATCCGGCGCGGCGCACCCCGCTGGGCAGGCCCGATGCCGTACTCGGCCGCCAGCTCGTGCACCTGGCGGGTGATCCTGCGCTGGTACCACTTCGGGGCGTACGCCCCCTCCGCGTACAGCCGCTCGTAGCGCCGCACCAGGTGGGGATGGTGCTGCCCGAGCCAGGCCATGAACCACTCCCTGGCGCCCGGCCGCAGATGCAGTACGAGCGGCGTCACCGAGGTCGCCCCGGAGGCCGCGACGGCGCGCACCGTGGCGCGCAGCTGGTCCGGGTGGTCGCCGAGGAACGGGATCACGGGGGCCATCAGGACCCCGCAGCCGATGCCGCCCTCGGTGAGCGTGCGTACGACGTCCAGTCGCCGCAGGGGGGACGGCGTGCCCGGCTCCACGGTGCGCCACAGCTCCTCGTCCACGAAGCCGACCGATACGGAGACACCGACGTCGGTGACGCTCGCCGCCTGTTGCAGCAGTTCCAGATCGCGCAGGATCAGCGTTCCCTTGGTCAGGACGGAGAACGGGTTCGCATGGTCGCGCAGGGCCGCGATGATGCCCGGCATCAGCCGGTAGCGGCCCTCGGCGCGCTGGTAGCAGTCGACATTCGTCCCCATCGCGATGTGGGCGCCCTGCCACTGCCGGGAGGGCAGGCGGCTGCGCAGCAGTTCGGGGGCGTTGACCTTGACGACGATCTGCGAGTCGAATCCCAGGCCGGTGTCCAGGTCGAGATAGCTGTGGGTCCGGCGGGCGAAGCAGTAGACACACGCGTGGGTACAGCCGCGGTAGGGGTTGACCGTCCATTCGAACGGCATCCGTGAGGCGCCGGGCACCCGGTTCACGATCGAGCGGGACCGCACCTCGTGGAAGGTGACTCCGCGGAACTCCGGGGTGTCGAAGGTGCGGGTGACCACCCGGTCCGTCCCGAACAGCGCCGCGTCCCCGGGCGCCCGGCCGTCCCCGCCGCCCTCTTCGGACCCGTTGTCCCCGCCGTTCTCGGTCAGTCGGTCCCAGCGCATGGCGCCTCCTCGGTAGCCTGTACTCCAGATTAGAACACCTGTTCCCATTGTTCGCACAACCCGGATTTCCGTGGCCGCACCCGAGGTGGTTGGCTCAGCACGCGGTTCACCACACCGACTGAAGAACGACAGCTGGAGGAACTGGTATGGCGCAGGTAGAGGCCACCACGGAGCGGATCATCGCGGCGGACGCGGAGGCGGCGTTCGACGCGCTGGCCGACTACACCGGCACGCGGGCGAAGCTCCTGCCCGAGCACTTCAGCGAGTACGAGGTCCGGGAGGGCGGCGACGGCGAGGGCACGGTCGTCCACTGGAAGCTCCAGGCCACCAGCAAGCGCATCCGCGACTGCCTGCTCGACGTGACCGAGCCGACCGACGGTCAGCTCGTCGAGAAGGACCGCAACTCCTCCATGGTCACGACCTGGACGGTCACCCCGGCCGGGGAGGGGAAGTCCCGGGTCGTCGTCTCCACCGTGTGGAACGGCGCCGGAGGCATCGGCGGATTCTTCGAGAAGACCTTCGCACCCAAGGGACTTGGACGCATCTACGACGAGCTGCTGGAAAAGCTCGACGCCGAAGTGAGCAAGTGACCCCGCATCGATCCCGCATCGATCCCCGCACCGATGCCCGCATCGATCCCCGCGCCAACTCATTCGAGCGGAATTGATGCTCACCGGTTCGAGTGGTTTTCTCAGCGGCCCCGTTGTACGCCGTAGGGGCTCCCACCGGCCCTGAAGCCTCCGGCGTGCGCCTCGCGCGCTGATCGTCGCGCTTGCACCCCCTTGTCGTCGAATGCGAGAAAAGGGCGGCGCAGGCGCGACGAGGGGAGCAGTACGTGGGTGGAATCACTCTGGTGAAGGACGGGCACGCCGATGTGCCGACGGAGCCGCTGACCGTCGTACCTCCACCGCCTCCGGCAGCGGCGCAGCAGGTTCAACTCAGCCCGCGCCGGGTGCGGATGGTCTTCTTCGGGCTGATGCTCACGCTGCTGCTCGCGGCTCTCGACCAGATGATCGTGGCGACCGCGCTGCCGAAGATCGTCGGTGAGCTGCACGGCCTGGACAAGATGTCCTGGGTCGTCACCGCGTACCTGCTGGCCTCCACGATCGGTCTGCCGGTCTACGGCAAACTCGGCGACCTCTTCGGCCGCAAGAGCATCTTCATGTTCGCGATCGTCGTCTTCGTGATCGGCTCGGCGCTGGCCGGCTGGTCCCGGACGATGAACGAACTCGTCGGCTTCCGCGCGATCCAGGGCATCGGCGGCGGTGGCCTCATGATCGGCGTGCAGGCGATCATCGGGGACATCGTGCCGCCCCGGGAACGCGGCCGGTTCATGGGGCTGATCGGCGCGGTGTTCGGACTGGCCTCCGTCGCCGGACCGCTCATCGGCGGCTTCTTCACCGACCACGCCTCCTGGCGCTGGTGCTTCTACGTCAACGTGCCGTTCGGCGTGGTCACCCTGGTGGTCATCGCCCTCGTCCTGAAGCTGCCGAAACCCACCGCCAAGCCGCGTCTGGACATCCTCGGCGCGCTGCTCCTCGCGGCGGCCTCCACCTGCCTCGTCCTGCTGACGACCTGGGGCGGCACGCAGTACGCCTGGGGCTCACGCACCATCCTCGGTCTGGCCGCCGGTACGGTCGTGACGGCCCTGCTCTTCCTCGTCGTCGAGCACCGCACACCCGAACCGATCATCCCGCTGCGGCTGTTCCGTGACTCGATCTTCAACGTCACCGCGCTCGTCGGCGCGGTGGTGGGCATCGCGCTCTTCGGCGCGGCCAGCTATCTGCCGACCTTCCTGCAGATGGTCGACGGGGCCAGCGCCACCGAGTCCGGGCTGTACATGCTGCCGATGATGGGCGGAGTCGTCGTCGCCTCCGTGGTGTCGGGCCAACTGACCAGCCGCACCGGCCGGTACAAGCTGTACCCGGTGCTGGGCTGCGCGATCTCGGCCGTCGGCATGTGGCTGCTCTCGCGGCTGAAGACCGGCACACCGCAGGTCGAGTACAGCATCTGGATGGCCGTACTCGGCATCGGTATCGGCCTGATCATGTCGGTCCTGGTGCTGGCCGTGCAGAACTCGGTGGCGCCCCGCGACCTCGGCACCGCCACCAGCGCCAACAACTACTTCCGGCAGATCGGCGGCAGTGTCGGCGCAGCGATCTTCGGCGCTCTCTTCGCCGGCCGGCTCACCGACGCGCTCGCGGCCCGTATCCCGGCCGGGGCGCACCTCCCGGACGCCGAGTCGATCACCCCGCAACTGGTCCGCACACTGCCGCCCGCGCTGCGGGACGGCTACATCCAGGCGTACGCGGACGCGATGCCCCGGATCTTCCTCTACCTCGTGCCGGTGCTCCTGCTCGGCCTGATCATCGCCTTCTTCCTCAAGGAGAAACCGCTGGTGTCCCACAACACCCCCACGGCCGCACCGGACGCGGCAGTGCCCGCAGCCCGGGTCCCGGCCGCGCCCTACTCCGTGGGCGTTCCCGTCTGCGGGACCGTCCAGCACTACGACGGCTCCACCGTGCCGCGCGCCGCGCTCACCCTGATCGACGTCACCGGCCGCCAGATCGGCCGCGGCGCGAGCGGCGAGGACGGGCGGTACGCGCTGAGCGTGCCCGGATCGGGCTCGTACGTCCTGATCGCGGCGGCCGGCGGCCACCAGCCGCAGGCCGTCAGTGTCACCGTCGGTGAGCGCGCCGTCGACCTCGACGTGATCCTCGGTGGTGCGGGGCGGCTCGCGGGCACCGTGGTCACCGCGGACGGCACCCCGGTGCGCGACGCCGCGGTGACCCTCACCGACGTACGCGGGGAAGTCGTCGCGACCACCCGCAGCGGGCGCGAAGGCACCTACGTCATCACCGAGTTGGTGGCCGGCGAGTACACCCTCGCGGGCAGCGCCCCCGCCTTCCGCCCCGCCGCCCTCCCGGTGAGCGTGCAGGCCGCGCGGGAGACCCGGCAGGACGTCGAACTGGCCGGTGGCGCGGTGCTGCGCGGCACGGTGCGCGCCAGTGGCGGCCGGCCGGTCGAGGACGCCCGGGTCACCCTGCTCGACGCGGCGGGCAATGTGGTCGACACCCTCACCACGGGCGCCGACGGTGCCTTCCGGTTCGTCGATCTGTCGTCCGGGGAGTACACGGTGATCGCGGCGGGCTACCCGCCGGTCGCGACGGTCCTCCAGGTGGCGGGCGGCGGGCGTACCGAACGCGATCTCCAACTGGGGCACGAGGACTGATGAGCTGACGTGTCGCGCGCGGGCGCAGGAGCCAGTCGGCGGCTGCCCCGCGAGCGCTCGTCGCCGTGCCGTGGGGAGGAGCCGCAGCGCCTTGGGCAGACCCCGCTTCACACCGGTTCGTACGGGACCGGGCGGCCACGTACGTACAACTCCCCTGCTGTGGTGGCGTGGAGGTCACGGTGTCGAGGAGACCCTCCGCGCCACGTTTCTCTCCGCCGTTGCGGACTTCGATCGCCTTCCACCGTACGACGTATCGGGTGACGTGAGCCGCGCCCTCCGCGCGCCTCACGGTGTTCCCCAGGACTCCACGCAGGCTGGGCCTGACCCTTGGAGGCATATCGTGTCCGTGCCCGCCTGCACACCTCGCCGGATGTCCGCTGTTCTCGCCGCTCTGGCCGTGGGCATTCCTGCTCTCGCTCTCGTGCTGTCCAGTACTGCCGGCGCCGCCACCGGCGTCCCCGATCCCTCTCACCCCGGGGACGACTTCGCCGGTTCCCAGATCCTCAGACATGAGGGCACCGGCACGAGTGGCGTCGCACTCACCGCCGCCCGGGGCACGGAGGGCGTCGACGTCAGCAGCCATCAGGGCAACGTCGCATGGTCCCCGCTGTGGAAGTCCGGCGTGAGGTTCGCCTACATCAAGGCGACGGAGTCCACCAGTTACACGAACCCGTTCTTCGCCCAGCAGTACAACGGGTCGTACAAAGCCGGCATCATCCGGGGCGCCTACCATTTCGCCACCCCCAACACCTCCAGCGGCGCCGCCCAGGCCCAGTACTTCCTCGCTCACGGCGGCGGCTGGTCCAAGGACGGCAAGACCCTGCCCGGCGCTCTGGACATGGAGTACAACCCTTACGGCGCCACCTGCTACGGACTGAGCCACCAGGGCATGGTCAACTGGGTCAGGGACTTCTCCAGGACCTACAAGGCGAAGACCGGCCGGGATGTCGTCCTGTACACCTCCACGAACTGGTGGAAGAGCTGTACAGGGAACAACTCCGGGTTCGGCAAGACCAATCCGCTGTGGGTGCCGAGCTACGGTTCGTCCGTCGGAGTCCTGCCTGCGGGCTGGAGGTACCAGACCATCTGGCAGTACACCTCCAAGGGGGCGACGGTCGGTGACCACGACCGGTTCAACGGGAATCTCGACCGCGTGAAAGCCCTCGCGAACGGCTGACCGGCGTCCTCGCACCATGGCAAGCCCGAGGCACGACACGGCTACGCGCATGTCGGGAATGACAGTCGCACAGCCGGGGCCCCGGGCCGGCTCTCCGAGGGGACGTGCGCCCGGTGTGCGCGGGCGCACCCCCCATCGGGGCGGATTCCGGCGATGACCCGCGGACGCCGGACCCGGGGCCGTACGGTGGGCTTACGTACCGCAGAGCCTTGCGGCCGGGAAGGAGCCTTCCAGCCATGGACCTTGGTGTACCGCCGCAGAGGTCACCGCAGTCGCGCGACGCCGCGGCGGGCCGAGTGCCGCTCGCCGTGGTCGTCGTGGGCGCGGACGGACTGGTGTCGCACTGGTCGACCGGTGCCCGACGGCTCTTCGGTGTGGCGCGGGAGGACGCGATCGGCTGCGCGGCCGGTGAACTGCTGCCGGTTTCCGGTGCGTTGCGGCAGGAGGAGGAGCTGGGGCCGGACGGTACGTACGCCGACTTCGGCCCCGAGCTGGACAGTTCCCTCAGCGGGATCACCGCCTACCCGACAGCGGGCCGGGCCCGGGTGGACGAGCCGCGGCGCGGCCGTATCGACGTCCTCTGGTGGGCCTACCCGCTGGTCGGTCCGGGCCCCGAGCGGCTGCTCGTACTCGCCGCGGACGCCGCCCAACTGGGCGAGGACGAGGGGAACGGCGGCGCGGACGCCGAGACGATCTCCCCGGCCTTCGCGCTCCACACCGACTTCCCCGGCTACCAGGACCTGGCGGGCAGGCTCCCCGAGATCCTGCCCCACATGAGCGTTCACCAGGCGACCGGGATCGTCGCGCAGGTCCTCGAACTCGGCTATCCGGTCCTGGAGTTCAGCCAACGCGACCTGGTTCCCGTCACCCCCGACTGGGGTGTGCCGCGGCGGCGGTCGCGCCGCTGGACCCGTGGGCCGGGCGAGGCGGCCGACGACGCCCGCACGGCGCGTGCCGCGCCCCGTCCGGAACTCGACCTCGAATACGGCGCCGTCCGCGAACGGCTGGAATTCCTCAACGAGGTCAGTGGCCGGATCGGTACCTCACTCGATCTGGAACGCACCATCCGCGAGGTCACCAGCGCCGCGGTGCCGCGCTTCACCGACTTCGCGGGTACGCATCTGCGCGCCGCGGTCCTCGCCGGTGAGGGCTTCCCCGACGGCCCGCCCGACGTGACCACCATCTGGCACCGGGTGTGGGTCGAGCACAACGACGAACCGGGCCGTTGGGACGACACCGTGCCGGTCGGCGAGGCCATCGCCTTCCCCGACCACACGCCGTTCTTCCAGTGCATGGTCACCGGCGAGCCCGTCCTCATCCCGACGATCAGCGAGGAGCAGGGCAACCGCATCTCCGGCGAGTTCGAGAAGCGTGACCTGCGTCCGCTGATCAACCACCGGTCCATGCTGATCGTGCCGTTGAAGGCACGTGATGTCGTTCTCGGATTCATGGTGCTGATGCGGCGTCCCGGCCGGGAGCCCTTCGACGACATGGACCGCACCACCGGCGCCGAACTCGCGGCCCGCGCCGGGCTGGTCCTCGACAACGCCCGGATGTACACCTACCAGGAGAACGTCGCCGAGGCGCTCCAGGACAGCATGCTGCCCAAGGTCGAACCGCGGATGGCGGGCTGCGACATCGCCACCCGCTACCTCCCCGGGGCCCGCCTCGGCCGGGTCGGCGGCGACTGGTTCGACTCGGTGAAACTGCCCGGCTCCCGGACGGCGCTCGTCGTCGGTGACGTCATGGGACACGGCCTCAACTCTGCGGCGATGATGGGGCAGTTGCGCACCGCCGTGCTGACCATGGCCACCATGGAGATGCCACCCGCCCAGCTCCTGCGCAACCTCGACGACCTGGCGCAGCGCCTCGGCGAGCAGTATCTGGCGACCTGTCTGTACGCCGTCTACGACCCGATCCGCTCCGAGATCCAGATCGCCAACGCCGGACACATCCCACCGGTCCTGGTGCGCGCCGAGGACGGCCGCGCCGAACTGCTCGACCTGCCGACCGGCGCACCCATCGGCGTCGGCGGAGTCGCCTTCGAGACCGCGACCGTGCGGGTCGGCCCGGGGGACCGTCTCATCCTCTGCACCGACGGGCTCGTCGAGGTGCGGGGCCAGGACATCGGCGCCGGACTCGCCGCGCTCTGCGCGTCGGCGGCCCACCCCGCCGCCTCGATGGACGACGCCTGCGACACCATCATCCGGGCCCTCAATCCGCGAGACGGCCGCAAGGACGACGTGGCCCTGCTGATGGCCCGGGTGAACGGGATCCCCGACGACGACGTCGCCGAATGGCAGCTCGACATCGACCCGCGCGAGGTCGCGCGGGCCCGGCAGATCGTCCGGGACCAGTTGCTCGACTGGAGCCTGCCGGGTGCGGTGGAGTCGGCCGAGCTGATGGTCAGCGAGCTGGTCACCAACGCTGTGAAGCACAGCCGTACGCACCGGATCGGGCTCCGGCTGGTCCGGACAGCCGCACTGCTCTGTGAGGTCAGCGACGACGAACCGGCCCCGGCGGCACTGCTCGACGCCTCCGACCAGGACGAGTTCGGCCGTGGTCTGCGGGTGGTGAGCAGCCTCGCCCGGGAATGGGGCACCAGCGCCACCGCGCACGGCAAGACCGTCTGGTTCGAGCAGGCCCTGGGCCGGGCTCCCCGCCCGCCGTCGCACAGCTGGTGACGGTGGCCACCCACGGCACGGCCCCGGACGCCGGAGATCGTCCGCACTGTTGCCTCCGGCGTGCAGGAAAGGTAATCCGGTCCTGAACAGGAAGCATGCGGCAGGCCGGACCCGGGAGTGCGTATGGACGTGTCAGAGAAGTACCGTGAGTCGTGGGAAGGCTTCTGGTCGGCCACCTCCGACACCCAGGGCGAGGCGATCTGGGACTCCGACCCTTCTCTCGCCTCCGTACCGCACAGCGAGTTGCTGCTGCCGTACGCCGACACCTCGCTCCCCGTCGTCGATCTCGGCTGCGGCAACGGTACCCAGACCCGCTATCTGGCCACCGTGTTCGCCCGCGCGCTGGGAGTGGATCTCTCCCATGCGGCGATCGAACACGCACGCCGCGCGGACACCACCGGAGTGGCAGAGTTCGCGCAGCTCGACCTGGTGGACAGCGAAGCGGTCCGGGCTCTGCACGAGCGCGTAGGCGACAGCAACGTCTACATGCGGGCGGTCATCCACCAGAGCGAACCCGAGGCACGCCCCGCCGTCGCCGCGGCCGTCGCCGCACTGGTGGGGGAGCAGGGCCGGGCCTTCGTCGTCGAACTCACCCCCGCCTCCCAGGGTGTGCTCAAGGAGGCGGCCGGGGAGCCGCAGGGCCCGCCCGAGAAACTGCGCAGGGTGTACGACTACGGGCTCAAGCCGGCCTCGGCCACCGACGAGGAGGTGCCGGAGCTGCTGCGCGGTGCGGGGCTGGCGATACTCGCGAGCGGCGACACGGCACTGCCGCAGACCGAACACCTGGCGGACGGGACCAGGATCGACCTGCCCGCCCGCTGGTTCGTCCTCGCTGCCGCCGCCTGATGTCCCGTCCGTACGAGCGGCGCTGATGCGGGGGCGTGGCGGTCCGGTCGGCGCGCGGACCGCCACGACCCCGCGGATCAGCGGGTGACCATCAGCTTCCGGACGCCGTAGTTGGTACCGGTGAAGTCCATCGGCACCTCCTCCAGCGGGGTCGCGAGCCGCAGGCCGGGGAAGCGCGCGAAGAGCCGGGGCAGCACCGTGGTCAACTCGGCCCGTGCGACGTTCTGGCCCAGGCAGGCGTGGACGCCGTAGCCGAAGCCCATGTGCCGGACCATCTTCCGGTCCAGGTCGAGCGTGTCGGGGTTCTCGAAGACCCGCGGGTCCCGGTTGGCCGCGTTCATGGCGACCACCACCAGCTCGCCCTTCTTGATCTGCGCGCCGCCGAGCTCCAGGTCCTCCTTGGCCACCCGGCCGAGACCGAACTGAACGATCGTCAGGTAGCGCATCAGCTCCTCGACCGCGGCCCCCGTCCCGGCCGGTTCGGCGAGCAGGGCCTCGCGCTGCTCGGGGTGGGTCAGCAGGGTGAGCGTGGACAGGCCCATCATGGCGGCCGTGGTGTCATGGCCCGCGAAGAGCAACAGCACACCGAGACCGATGAGTTGGGAGTCCGTCAGGATCGATTCCTCGTCGTCCGCCTTGGCGATCAGCTCGGCGAGGATGCCCTCGGTGTCGCCGGTACGGCGCTTCTCGGCGACCAGCGCGGTGATGTAGTCGATCAGCCAGTGGGCGCCCGCGTCCCGTTCCGCACGGCTCCTGGCCATGTCCATCATCGCCTCGGTGGCGTGGTGGAAGCCGTCCCGGTCCTTGTACGGGACGCCGAGAAGCTCACAGATCACCAGGCACGGAATCGGCAGCGCCATCGCCTGGACGAAGTCGAACGTCTCGGGCCCGGCCTCGATGGCGTCCAGGTGCTCGTCGACGATCTTCTCCAGGTACGGCTGGAGCTTGGTCCGTACGGCCTTCGGTGTGAAGCGCCCTGCGAGCAGCCGCCGGTGGGCGCCGTGCTCCGGCTCGTCCATGAAGACGAACCCCACGTCGAAGGGGGAGTCCTCGCCCGCCTCGGACACCTCTCCCTCGGGGGTGTCGTGACGGGGGCGCTTCGCGCTCAGCCGCGGGTCGCTGAAGACCTGACTGCCCTCGTCGAAGCGGGTGACCAGCCAGCCGCTCGAACCGTTGGGGAAGCGCACCCTGACGACGGGCTGTTCCTCGCGCAGCTGGGTGAACTCCGCGGGCGGGTCCAGCGGCCGGCCGGGGGCCCGGGTGACGGGCTGGTCGATCAACGCCGTTCCGGAGGGAGCCTGTTCGGCGCGGGGGTCGGTCATTCCTGCTCCTGGTGGGGGGTGTGGGCCGCGATGGCCGCGGTGATGCCGGTGTGGGTGGCGGTGCCGTTGCACCAGCCGACGTACACGGCCAGATGAAGGGCCGCCTCACGGAGCTGATCGGGGGTCAGCTCGTCGTTGACGAGGCCGCCGTTGGCGATGATCTGTACGAGTTCGGACCGGCCGGTGGAGGCGGCCACGCCGAGCGTGAGCATCCGCCGGTCCCGTACGGACAGACCGGGACGGCTCCAGACCTGCGCGAAGAGGTAGTCGACGGTCTCGCCGGTGAAGGGCTCACCGGTGTCCGGGACGGCCGAGCTGAAGCCCGGTCCGTAGACCCGGTCCATCATCTCCAGCCCCAGCCGGTGCAGATCGTCACCGGCCGGGGCGGGGCGCTCGCCGCGCTCCAGGGTGTGGCGGGCGTGCGTACGCGCGACGTCGACCAGCGGGACCTCGACGCCGAGCGCCGCAGCGAGGTCCCTGGCGGCGTCCAGGTCCTTGGTCATCAACGGCTCCACCTGCGCACCGACAGCGTCCGGCAGCGCGCCGTCGGGGCCGTGCATGCCCAGCAGTTGGAGCAGGGTCCGGCCCTCGGGGTCGGCGGTGTCGATCACCTCGGCGAGCCTGGCCGGGTCCACGCCCGCGGCGCCTGCCAGCGCAGCGGCCTCCGCGACGGCGCGCCAGCTGCCGTACGTGACCACATTGCGGGCGATCTTGGTGGCCATCCCGGCGCCGAGCGGACCGCAGTGCACGACCTTCCGGGCCCAGTCGTCGAGTACGGGCAGCGCCGCGTCCACCGTGGCCCGGTCGCCGCCGACGATCGCGACCATGCCGTTCTCGGCCGCCCGGTCGCCGGGCGTCACCCCGCAGTCCAGGAAGCCGACACCGCCGGCCGCGCACAGCGCGGCCAGCTCGTGGACGACCGGCAGGGCGACGGTGGCGAGCAGCACGACGGTCAGGCCCGGATGGGCGCCCGCCAGCAACCCGTCCTCCCCGCCGATCACTTCGCGCGCCTGACCGGCGTCGACGACGGCGACCATCACCACATCGCTGCCCCGGGCCACCTCGGCGGGCGAGGCCAGCGGATCCGGGACTCCGGCCAGGTCCGCAGAGGCATCCGGCCGGATGTCGTGAACCAGCGGGGTCCGGCCGCGCCGCGCCATGCTGACGGCGACCCCGCCGCCGATCATGCCGAGCCCCACCACGCCTGCCCGCAGGGGCTGTTGGTCCGTCATACCGCTTCTCCTCCAGGAAAGGGGGCGCAATCGGCGACCAGCGCCCGGTACCCGCGCGTCGCACGCGGCATGTTCACTCCGGCGGCCCCGCAGACCCGGCCGTCCTTCGCGTACAGCGCGACCAGTCGGCGGTCGGCGAGACCGCCCTCGGCGATCCGCACCTCGTCCGCGTCCCGGGTCCGCCCGTAGACCTGGATCTTCAGGTCGTACTGGTCGGACCAGACGTACGGCACCGGGTCGAAGGGAACCGCGGCGCCCGGACCGGCCAGGATGTTGCGGGCCACGGCCAGGCCCTGTTCGGCGGCGTTCGTACGGTGCTCGATCCTGACCCGGCCCCCGGCGCGCGGGTGCGGCCAGCTGGCGACGTCCCCCGCCGCCCAGACGCCGGAACCCGCGTACAGGGTGGCGTCGCACTCGACGCCGTTCCCGACGGTGATGCCGCTTCCGTCGAGCCAGGAGGTGTGGGGGCGGGCGCCGATGCCGACCAGTACCGCGTCGGCCGCGACGGTGGTGCCGTCGCGGAGCCGTACACCGGTCGTACGGCCGTCCTCGGCCAGCACCTGCTCGACCGGGGCGCCCGCGACGATCCGTACCCCGTGTTCCCGGTGGACCTCCGCCAGCATTCCGCCCAGTTGGGGCCCCAGTGCATCGGCCAGGGGCACCGGCGCGTCCGTGACCATCGTGACCTCGGCGCCGGCCCGGCGGGCCACCGCAGCGGCCTCGGCGCCCACGAAGCCCGCGCCGACGATCACCAGACGTGGCCCGGCGCGCAGTTCCGTACGGAAGGCGAGCGCGTCCTCCAGCGTGCGCAAGACGTGCACCCCGGCGATCCCCTCGGTGCCGGGCAGCCGGCGGGCGGCGGCGCCGGTGGCCACCACCAGTGCGTCGTAGCCGATCCGGCTGCCGTCGGCGAGGGTCACCTCGCTGCGGTCCGTGTCCAGCGCGACGGCCGCGGTCCCGAGCCGCAGGTCGAGGTCGAGTGCCTCGATGGCGTCGGCGCCGCGCAGCGGGAGGCGGTCGCTCTCCCACTCTCCGGTCAGTAGCTGTTTGGACAACGGCGGCCTGTCGTACGGGAGATGGGCCTCGGCGCCGACAAGGGTGAGTTGCCCGGCGTAGCCGCCGCGCCGCAGCCCTTCGACCACGCTCAGTCCGGCCGCCGACGCCCCGACCACGGCGATACGGGACGGAGCGCTCACCGGCTCACCTCGATCGCCGCGGCCGGGCAGACCGCCGCGGCCTGGCGCACGTTCTCGTACTCGCTCTCCGGCGGGTCGGGGTCGAGGAGGACCACCACGCCGTCCTCGTCGCGCTGGTCGAACACTTCGGGGGCGGCGAGCACGCACTGGCCCGCTCCGCAGCACTTGTCGAAGTCGAGGGAAACCTTCATGCCAAAACCTCCGTCTGGCCCTTGGGGGAGGGCGGATCGGATGGGGCGGCCGGACAACAAACTGATTGCCCAAGTCACCTAACTAAGTTCAGTCATGGACGCTAGACCTCCGCCCCGCCCCCGTCCATCCCGGTCGCTGTGATCCAACTCACGGTGTGCGGTGGGTTTCTACGCCTGGTGATGATCTCCGGATTCCTGGTGGGCGCCTCCGGGCTCGCCCGCACCGGCCAGCATGGCCCTGATCTGGCGCGAAGCCGCCGTCTCCGCGACCGGAGGGCCGAACGGCTGCCCCTCGGGCGCCCGTTGGGGCACGAGGGCGTCGACGAGGCCGTCGGCCACGTTCAGGATGAGCGCGTCCATCGGCGCGGTGGACAGCAGGGAGTGGGACAGTGCGATGTTGCCGTGCAGCCCGGCCCACAGGGTGAGCGCGGCCTGCTCCACCGGCAGGGCCAGCGTGCCGCCCTCGTCCACGCAGCGCGCGCACGCGGCCCGCAGGCTCGACGACACGTGACGGGACGGATGGCGGTTGATGCGCGTCGCCGCGACCGAGGGCTGCGGCACCTCGAACATCAGCCGGTAGTGACCCGGATTGTCCAGGGCGAAGCGGCAGTACGCCCGCGCCTGGGCCCGCAGCCTGTTCCGGGCGTCCTGCGGCCGGGCCGCCGCGTCGGCCGCGGTCATCCGGGCCGCGAGATCGGTGTACTTGTCGTCCAGTGCCGCCCACACCAGCTCGGCCTTGTCGGCGAAGTGCAGATAGATGCTGGGGGCGGCGACACCGACCTCACGGGCGACCGCGCGGATGGTGAGCTTGTCGATGCCACCCCAGTCGTCCAGCAGCCTGCCGACCGCGGCCAGGATGTCCCTGCGCAGCTGCTCACCGTGTCCGCGAGGGTTGCGCGCCCGCCCCGCCGCGGGCCCCTCGGGCGCCGTCCGTTCCGTCATGAGTTGCCCTCTCGCTCGGGGCAGAGCCTAGGTCCTTTCGACTGGGTCGGGCCGCTCCCGGTCGGTTCCGCCCCGGCGGTCCGCTGCGCGGTGTCCCAGGTGACGGACAGCTGGTGCATGGGCGAACGCACGTGCTGATCAGGGTGAACATTCATGGAACCCGTACTCCCGGAAGATCATCTTCCTTTCCGGCGCGGCTGATCGAGCCGACCGCACGGAGAGACAGAGAGGGGTCCGGCCGTGACGAGGTCCTTACCGTTGCCCGGCGCGTGCCTGGCCCCGGGCGGAAGGAATGCATGTACACGAAGGCACTTGCACCGGAGTACCAAGGGGCACTGAGCGCACTGTCGGTGAACTCGTCCCTGACGGACGTTCTTGCGGAGGCGACCGAACAGATGGCGCACGCCGAGCAGTCCGGCGATGTGCGGGAGACGGCACGCGCCGCACTGGCGGTCGCGGAGGCGCAGCGAAGGCTCGGCAACATAGCGGAGGCCGACGCGGCCTGGAAGTCGAGTTACCGGACCGCCCGTTCGGCCGGGGACCAGTCCGCCATGGCGTGGGCCCTCTGGAGCGGTGGCACCCTCGCCCGGCAGCGCGGCGGGCTCAACCTGGCCTTCCGCCTGCTGCGGTACGCCGCAGACACCGGCAAGCAGTCCGGTGACGTGGTGGCCCACGGATACTCCCTGGCCGGACTCGCCGAGACGGGCCGCATACAGGGCGACTACCGCGCCGTCGGGGCCCTGCACGACGAACTGCTCGCCGAGGCCCGCAAGCGCGGCGAGGCCAGGCACACGGTCTGGGCACTCGAAGGCATCGCGCAGATGCACCGCAACACCGGCTCCTACGACACCGCGTTCGCGATGTTCGAGGAAGCAGCCGAGATAGCCGAGAAGGCCGATGACCGGCGCGGCTGGGCCTGGGCGCTGCGCGGGATGGCTGATCTCGTTTCCGTACGCGACAAGGACCCCGAGCGGGCACTGGCCCTCCTCGCGGAAGCCGAGAAGACCTGCCGCGAGATGAAGCTGAGCAGCGCACTCGCCTACAACCACAAGATGCAGGCCAACGTCCTCTACCGGGCCGGGCGTTACGCGGAGGCGTCCGCGACGTACGAGGAATCGCTGGCCGAGTTCCTTCTGATGAGCGAGCCGCGCGGTGAGGCGCTCTCCCGGCTCGGCGCGGTCAAGGCGCGTGCCCGTCTCGGCGCCGACGCCGAGCAGACCGCTGCCGAACTGCACGAACTGGCAGGGGTGTTGGACCGCATCGGGCTGCGGCACGCCCGCGCCATGGTCGACAAGGCGCACGCGGAACTGGGCATCGTCCCGGTCGACACCACCACGGCCGAGGCCGGGGGGGACCCGCGGTGACTTCCTCCCGGGCATCCGTCCTCCCTCCCGCGGAGCACGGCCCGTCGCCACGGGACGCGGACCGGACGAGGGATGCCGGTACAGCGGCCGATGTGCTCGCGCGCTGTCGCGATCTGGTGGAACCGGCGCTGCGGTCCCGCATCGCGAGCCTGGCCGAGTGGCCCGCCGAGATGGCCGCGTACGCCTTCGGCTGGTGCGACGTGGGTGGCGCGCCCCGCTCGGGCGCGGGCACCGGCAAAGGGGTGCGGCAGGCGCTGACCGTACTGAGCGCCGAAGCCGTGGGGGCATCGGGAGCGGACGCCGTCGATGGAGCCGTGGCCGTCGAACTGGTCCACACGTTCTCGCTGCTGCACGACGACATCATGGACCGGGACGAGTTCCGCAGACAGCGCCCGACCGCCTGGAAGGCGTACGGGACCGGGCCCGCCGTTCTCGCCGGGGACGCGCTGTTCGCGCTCGCGGTGGAAACCGTCGCCGGAGTCGAAGGCCCGCAGGGCGGCCCGGCGGTCCGCCAGCTTGCGGCCGCCCTCCAGGACCTGGTAAGCGGTCAGGCCGACGATCTCCTGCTGGAGCGGAGATCCTGGACCGGACCGGACGCCGTCGGCGTCGCCGACTACCTGACGGTGGCCGAGCACAAGACGGGCTCCCTGCTCGGGTGTGCGAGCGGCCTGGGCGCGATTCTCGGCGGGGCCCCGGCCCCGACCGTCCGCGCGCTCACCGCCGCCGGACGCCATCTCGGCATCGCCTTCCAGGCCATGGACGACTTCCTCGGCATGTGGGGCGATCCCGCTGTCACCGGAAAACCGGTCCACAGCGATCTGCGGAGAAACAAGAAGACGCTGCCGGTACTCACCGCGCTGGCCGGAAAGAACCGGGCGGCGGAGGAACTCGCCGAACTGCTCACCGCACCGGCACCGTTGAGTGAGGAGGGGCTTCGTCAGGCGGCCCGTCTGGTCGCTGAGGCGGGTGGCCGGACCGCCACCCTGGACGAGGCCCGACGCCAGGCCGACGCGGCGGAGCACTGCCTGCGCGGTGTCCCGCTGGCGCCGCGGGCACGGGAGGAACTCCTCCTTCTCGTGCCCTTCGTACTGCATCGCGACATGTGACGAACCGGGCCCCGAGCGGGCCCGCCCCCGCGCGCGGATGATCCCCGGCTGCCGGAACCGGGGATCGTCTTCCGCCCCGGACGCGCTCTGCCCGAGGAAGTCGCCCGCTCCCGTGTCGACCGGTGCCGTGGGTTGTCGGGCCTGTCGGGCCGGGGAGTTGTTGGGGGCGGGAGTTTCTGGGTGTGGGGGAGGGGTGTTGTTCTGTCGGGTGTCGGTGTGATTCGACATTCGTCGGGCTGGTGCGGGGATGGTCCCGACTTTCGACCGATGACGGGGTGGTGCTGTTGGTCATAAAGTCCGCGCGAACCTGTCATCCGGCAGAAGGGGCGGGAAAGTTCTCGTGCACCGTGTTCTGTCGAAGTGCTCGTGTTCCCGAGCGCCGCCTGAGGGTTCGAGGGTGTCGGCCCTGTCCGGTTGGAAAGCTCTGGCTTGGTCGCGGCCGTGTTGATCCGGCCGAAATGTTCTCTGGTGATCACGGTGCTGGTCGGTGCTGAGGCGCGCTGGGCCGCGGGATCAAGATGCGGCTGAAGGAATGCGGCTGAGGAAGTGCGGCTGGGCCGGGATGTGCCTGATCAGGAATTCATGATTCGGGTTTGCATGCACTCCGTAGGAGAGGTGTACGTGTTCTATCTCCCCGCTGCGCGGCGTTCGCGCCGCAGATCGCGTCCGGTTGTGTTGACCACGGCTGTTGGGCGTGTCCGGGCGCTGATCGTGGCGCTCGCCGTCGTCGCGCTCACGTTGATCGCTCTTCCGGCCCCGGCCTCCGCATCCACCGTCACCACTACCGGATCCACGGTCACCACTACCGGGTCCACCGGGTCCACCGGATCTGCCAACGGTTCTGTCTCGGCCGCGAAGGCGGCCCGTTCTGCTTCGCCTGGTCGGCATCCCACCGACCGGTTGTGTGCCTCGCCGTCACGGGCGGGTGAGATGTCCTGTCTCGCGATGGTCCGTACCGATGTTGCCGTGGTGAAGGGTGTGCAGCCCGATGCGGCTCCCGCTGGTTTCGGTCCGGCGGATCTGCAGGGTGCGTACAAGCTGCCCGCTGTTGGATCCACGGAGACGGTGGCGATCGTCGACGCGTTCGACAACCCGAACGCCGAGGCCGATCTGGCCATCTACCGTCAGCAGTACGGGCTGTCGGCGTGCAGCACGGCCAATGGCTGCTTCAAGAAGGTGGACCAGCGCGGTGGCACGGACTATCCGCCGGCGAACTCGGGGTGGGCCGGGGAGATCGCGCTGGATGTCGACATGGTCAGCGCGACCTGCCCGACCTGCAAGATCCTCCTGGTCGAGGCCGACGACAGCTCCGTGACCAATCTCGGTGCCGCCGTGAACCAAGCGGTCGCCCAAGGCGCCAAGTACGTCTCCAACAGCTATGGCGGTGGCGAGAGCCCCGACCAGAGCCAGACCGACGACGCCTACTTCAACCACCCCGGTGTCGCCATCACCGCCAGCAGCGGTGACAACGGCTATGGGGTGGAGTATCCGGCTGCGTCGCCGTATGTGACGGCGGTCGGAGGTACGTCACTGGTCAAGGACACCTCCACCAGCCGCGGTTGGACCGAGAGCGCATGGAGTGGTGCGGGCAGTGGCTGCTCGGCGTTGGAGCCCAAGCCGTCGTTCCAGAAGGACACCGGCTGCGCGCGTCGTGCGGTCGCCGATGTGTCCGCGGTCGCGGACCCGAGCACTGGTGTCGCGGTCTACAACGGTGGTTGGAACGTCTACGGCGGTACCAGTGCGTCCGCGCCGATCATCGCCTCGGTCTACGCCATGGCCGGAACGCCGGTGGCTGGTTCGGCGCCCAACTCCTACCCCTACGGCCAGCCCTACGCACTCAATGACGTGACCTCCGGAAGCAACGGAAGCTGCGCGCCTGACTACCTGTGCAAGGGAGGGGCGGGCTACGACGGGCCGACCGGGCTCGGCACCCCGAACGGCGTCGCCGCGTTCCGCTCCGGGCCGCACGGCACCATCACCGGCACTGTCACCGACGGCACCGATCCCCTGGCTTCGGCCCAGGTCACTGCGGGCGACGTCACGACGATGACGGACGGGAAGGGGCAGTACACACTGATCGCTCCACCAGGCACCTATGACGTCAGCGCGAGCAAGTTCGGGTATGCCACGAAGACCGTTTCGGGTGTCGCGATCGCCGACGGTCAGACGGTGACCGAGGACTTCGGGCTGAGTGCGAAGTCGCGGGTGGATGTCACGGGTACGGTCCATGACGATTCCGGTCACGGCTGGCCGTTGTATGCGACGGTGCGGGTCAAGGACGAGCCGACAGCGGTCGCCTACACCGACCCCGGGACGGGCAAGTACACGCTGAGCGTGCCCGCCGGGGCCACCTACACCCTGCAGGTCGACCCCTTGTATCCGGGTTACGAGCAAGACTCTCAGGACGTTCAGGTGGGATCGGCGGATGTGACACATGACGTCAAGGCGTCGGTCGACTGGACGGCCTGCAGCGCGAGCGGGTACGCCCTTCACAGCGACGGCGCCACGGAGTCGTTCGACGGCACCACGGTGCCGTCGGGCTGGACCGTCGACGACAAGGCCGGCAACGGCCAGACCTGGGTGTTCGACGATCCCGGCAAGCGCGGCAACCAGACCGGCGGGTCGGGTGGCTTCGCCATCATCGACAGTGCGAAGTACGGCGTCGGCAAGTCGCAGGACAGCTCGCTGATCAGCCCGGTGATGGACTTCAGCCGGCGAACTCACCCCGCCCTGACCTTCCGTACCGATTACAAGGGCTACTCGGGCGAGACCGGGGACGTCGACCTCAGTGTCGACGGCGGCCAGACATGGAACAACGTCTGGCACCACACCACCGACATCGCCCAGGGGCCGCGGACCGAGATCGTGGACCTGTCCCGGGCCGCCGGCAAGGCGGACGTCCAGGTGAGGTTCCACTTCACCGCCAGCCTGGGGTGGTGGTGGCAGGTCGACGACGTCCGCCTCGGCGACCGCACCTGTGACCCGGTACCGGGCGGCCTGGTCCTCGGCCGGGTGACCGACAAGAACACCGGAGCCGGGCTCAACGGTGCCTCGGTGGCATCGGCCGACAAACCCGCGGAGAAGACAGTCGCGCTGCCGACGCCGAACGACCCGAACCTGGGCGACGGCTTCTACTGGATGTTCTCCTCGCTCACCGGGAAGCACACGTTCACCGCTACCACGGGGGGCACCTACAGCGCCCAGGACATCACCGTCGACGTGGCCCCGGACCAGGCAACGGACGGCACGTTCGCCCTGCCCGCACCGCGGATCGAGGTCAGCCCGGCCCAGGTCGGCAAGACCGTCGACTGGAAGGGCCGGGGCAGTTCCACCCTGACCCTGAAGAACACCGGAACCGCTCCGGTGACTGCCAAGATCGGTGAGTGGCCGGGCGGCCACCAGCCCGCAGCGGCGCAGAAGGGTGCCCCGCTGCACGAGGTGAAGGGACACTACAGCCCTCCGCAGTTCCGGCCCGGCAGGACCAGGCAGACGACGGCGGCCAAGCCGTCGGCGACGCCGTCCGCGGGACCGTGGACGGCGGCGGCCGACTACCCCTCACCGATCATGGACAACGGTGTGGCGACCATCGACGGCAAGGTCTACTCGGCCGCCGGAACCGACGGAACCACGCCCGTACTCAACAAGGCCTACGTCTACGACCCGGTCACCCAGGCGTGGAGTTCCCTGCCGAACATGAAGGTCGCCCGTCTCGCTCCGGAGGCAGCCGCATTCGGTGGCAGGCTCTACGTCTTCGGCGGCTGGGACGCGTACAGCACGATAGCCAAGACCGAGATCTACGACCCTGTGAGCCGTACCTGGTCCGCAGGCGCCGATATGCCGAAACCGGTCGGCGCCGCAGGCGTGACCGTGCTGGGCGGCAAGATCTACATCGTCGGCGGCTGCTCGGCAGGCTGCCACAAGACGTACGTGCAGGTGTACGACCCGGCGTCGGACTCCTGGAGTTCGGGCACGTCCTACCCGGAAGAGAGCGCCATGCTCGGCTGCGGGGCCATCGCGAACAAACTGTACTGCGCGGGCGGGACGCAGGGCACCGCCTCCTCCAAGCACGCCTACAGCTACGACCCGGCATCCGCCCGCTGGACTCCCCTCGCCGACCTGCCGATCGACCTGTGGGGGATGGGCTACTCGGTGGCAGACGGCAAGCTCCTCCTGTCCGGCGGCGTCACCAACGGCCTCACCACGATCACCAACCGGGGTTTCGCCTACGATCCGGGATCCGATACCTGGACCGCGCTGCCCAACTCCAACAACACCGTCTACCGCGGCGGTTCGGCCTGCGGCTTCTACAAGATAGGAGGCTCCGCCGGAGGGTGGGCCGCGACCAAGAAGACCGAGCTGCTGCCCGGCTACTGCGGGTCCGATGTCCCCTGGCTCTCGGTGGACAGGACCGAGGTGACGATCCAGCCGGGCGAGAGCGCCGACGTCAGCGTGCGCTTCGACGCGAACGTCGCCGCAGTCACCCAGCCGGGCACGCTCACCGCGCTGCTCACGATCAGGGCGCAGACCCCGTACGCGACCGCCTCGGTGCCGGTGTCGCTCACGGTGAACCCGCCCAGGACCTGGGGAAAGATCACCGGGACGGTCACCGGGGTCGACTGCTCCGGAAAGTCGGCGCCGCTGACCGGAGCGACCGTGCAGATCACCGCGAAGGCGGCGAGCTACACGCTGAGGACCGACCGGAACGGTCAGTACGTGTTCTGGCTCGATGCCGGCAACAGCCCGCTCACGGTGACCGCGTCCACCGACGGCTCGGTGCCGCAGGCCCGGTCGGTCAGGATCAAGGCGGGCAAGGCGACCACGGCCGACTTCTCTCTCGCATACATCTGCAGCTGATCTGACGCTCCGTGCGGGCAGAGCCCTGCCCGCACGGACAAGTCGCGGCCTCGCCACCGATCGGTGGCGAGGCCGCGACCGTTCTGTCGGGTGTCGGTGTGATTCGACATTCGTCGGGCTGGTGCGGGGATGGTCCCGACTTTCGACCGATGACGGGGTGGTGCTGTTGGTCATAAAGTCCGCGCGAACCTGTCATCCGGCAGAAGGGGCGGGAAAGTTCTCGTGCACCGTGTTCTGTCGAAGTGCTCGTGTTCCCGAGCGCCGCCTCGGGGCTGGGAGATGTCGACCTTGTCCGGTTGGAATGAATTCGGCTGGGTCGCGGCCGTGGTTATCCGGCCGGAAGTTTCCCTGGTGATCACGGCGCCGGTCTGTACTGAAACGCGCTCGACCGCGGAATCATGTCGCGGTTGAAGAGGCGCGGTTGAGTAAGTGCGGCTGGGCCGGGATCTGCCTGATCAGGAATTCACGATTCGGGTTTGTATGCGTCCCGTAGGAGAGGTGTACGTGTCTTATCCCCCCGCTGCGCGGCGTTCGCGCCGCAGATCGCGTCCGGTTGTGTTGACCACAGCTGTCGGACGCGTCTGCGCGCTGATCGTAGCGCTCGCCGTCGTCGCACTCACGTTGATCGCTCTACCGGCCACGGCCACGGCCTCCACCACATCTGCCACCTCCACCACATCCGCTTCCACCACCGGATCTGCCAACGGTTCTGTCTCGGCCGCGAAGGCGGCCCGTTCTGCTTCGCCTGGTCGGCACCCCACCGACCGGTTGTGTGCCTCGCCGTCACGGGCGGGTGAGATGTCCTGCCTCGCGATGGTCCGTACCGATGTTGCCGTGGTGAAGGGTGTGCAGCCCGATGCGGCTCCCGCTGGTTTCGGTCCGGCGGATCTGCAGGGTGCGTACAAGCTGCCCGCTGTTGGATCCACGGAGACGGTGGCGATCGTCGACGCGTTCGACAACCCGAACGCCGAGGCGGACCTGGCTGTCTACCGTCAGCAGTACGGGCTGTCGGCGTGCAGCACGGCCAATGGCTGCTTCAAGAAGGTGGACCAGCGCGGTGGCACGGACTATCCGGCGACGGACGCCGGGTGGGCCGGGGAGATCGCGCTGGACGTCGACATGGTCAGCGCGACCTGCCCGACCTGCAAGATCCTCCTGGTCGAGGCCGACGACAGCTCCGTGACCAATCTCGGTGCCGCCGTGAACCAGGCGGTCGCCCAGGGTGCCAAGTATGTCTCCAACAGCTATGGCGGCGACGAAGGTTCCGACCAGAGCCAGGCCGACGACGCCTACTTCAACCACCCCGGTGTCGCCATCACCGCCAGTAGCGGTGACAACAGTTACGGCGTCTCGTACCCGGCCTCGTCTCCGTATGTGACAGCCGTCGGAGGCACCTCGCTGGTCAAGAACACGTCCACCACCCGTGGTTGGACGGAGACCGCATGGGGTGGAGCGGGCAGTGGCTGCTCGGTGTACGAGCCCAAGCCGTCGTTCCAGAAGGACACCGGCTGTGCGCGTCGTGCGGTCGCCGATGTGTCCGCGGTGGCGAACCCGAGCACTGGTGTCGCGGTCTACAACGGTGGTTGGAACGTCTACGGCGGTACCAGTGCGTCCGCGCCGATCATCGCTTCGGTCTACGCCATGGCCGGAACGCCGGCAGCGGGTTCGGTGCCCAACTCCTACCCGTACGCCCAGCCGTCCGCGCTGAACGACGTGACGTCCGGAAGCAACGGCAGTTGTACACCCGCGTATCTGTGCAAGGGAGGGGCGGGCTATGACGGGCCGACCGGGCTCGGCACCCCGAACGGGGTCGCCGCGTTCCGTTACACACCGCACGGCACCGTCACCGGGACTGTCACCGACGGCACTGATCCGCTGGCTTCGGCCAAGATCAGCGTGGGTGACGTCACGACGATGACGGACGGGCAGGGCCATTACACCCTGACCGCGCCACTCGGAACCCATGACGTCAGCGCGAGCAAGTTCGGGTATGCCACGAAGACCGTTTCGGGTGTCGCGATCGCCGACGGTCAGACGGTGACCGAGAACTTCGGGTTGACCGCGAAGTCGCGGGTGGATGTCACGGGTACGGTCCACGACGGTTCCGGTCACGGCTGGCCGTTGTATGCGACGGTGCGGGTCAAGGACGAGCCGACAGCGGTCGCCTACACCGACCCCGGGACGGGCAAGTACACGCTGAGCGTGCCCGTCTCCGGCAGCTACACCTTGCAGGTCGACCCGTTGTATCCGGGTTACGAGCGGAACTCCGAGGAGGTTCAGGTCGGTTCGGCGGATGTGACGCATGATGTCAAGGCGTCGGTCGACTGGACAACCTGCAGTGCGAGCGGATACGCCCTCCACAATGACGGCGCCACGGAGTCGTTCGACGGCACCACGGTGCCGTCGGGCTGGACCGTCGACGACAAGGCCGGCAACGGCCAGACCTGGGTGTTCGACGATCCCGGCAAGCGCGGCAACAAGACCGGCGGGTCCGGGGGCTTCGCCACGATCGACAGTGCGAAGTACGGCGCGGGCAAGTCGCAGGACAGCTCGCTGATCAGCCCGGTCACGGACTTCAGTCGGCAGACCCACCCGGCCCTGACCTTCCACACCGACTACAACAGCGTCCCGGGCGAGACCGGGGACGTCGATGTCAGTGTGGACGGCGGTCAGACATGGAACAACGTCTGGCACCACACCATCGACATGGCGCGGGGGCCGCGGACCGAGATCGTGGATCTGTCCCGGGCCGCCGGCAAGGCCGATGTCCAGGTGAGGTTCCACTTCACCGCCAACTTCGGGTGGTGGTGGCAGGTCGACGACGTCCGCCTCGACGACCGCACCTGTGACCCGGTACCGGGCGGTCTGGCCCTCGGTCGGGTGACCGACAAGAACACCGGAGCCGGGCTCAACGGCGCCTCGGTGGCATCGGCCGACAAACCCGCGGAGAAGACGACTTCGGTGGCGACGCCGAACGACCCGAACCTGGGCGACGGCTTCTACTGGATGTTCTCCTCGCTCACCGGGAAGCACACGTTCAACGCCACCACGGGGAACTCCTACAGCCCACAGGACATCACCGTCTACGTGGCCCCGGACCAGGCAACGGACGGCACGTTCGCCCTGCCCGCACCCCGGATCGCTGTCCCGGCCCAGGTAAGCAAGACCGTCGACTGGAAAGGGCGGGGCAGCTCCACCCTGACCCTGAAGAACACCGGAACCGCCCCGGTGACCGCCGAGATCGGCAAGCAGCCGGGTGGTCGCCAGTCCGCGGCGGCGCAGAAGGGTGCCCCGCTGCACGAGGTGAAGGGACACTACAGCCCCCTGCGATTCCGGCCCGGCAAGATCGCGCGGGCGGCCACCAAGCCGTCGGCCATGCCGTCCGCGGGACCGTGGACGACGGTGGCCGACTACCCCTTGCCGGTCATGGACAACGCCGTGGCGACCATCGACGGCAAGGTCTACTCGGTCGACGGAACCGACGGCTCCGCCGATTACAAGAAGGCCTACGTCTACGACCCGGTCGCCCAGGCGTGGAGTGCCCTGCCGGACCTGAGCGTCACCCGTTCGGCACCGGAGGCGGCTGCCTACGGGGGCAAGCTCTACGTCTTCGGCGGCTGGGACCAGTACGGGAGGCCGGTGGCCAAGACCGAGATCTACGACCCGGCGACCGGGACCTGGTCCACCGGCGCCGAGAACCCGAAGCCGTACGCCGGCGCCGGCGTGACCGTGCTGGGCGGCAAGATCTACATCGTCGGCGGCTGCACGTACGACGACTGCGGCGGGACGGACGTCCAGGCGTACGACCCGGCGTCGGACTCCTGGAGTTCGGGCACGTCCTACCCGGAGCCGATCTCCTGGCTCGGCTGCGGTGCCGTCGCGAACAAGCTCTACTGCGCGGGCGGGGCGAACCTGGCCGGCACCTCCAAGCACGCCTACAGCTACGACCCGTCGTCTCACAGCTGGACCGCCGTTGCCGACCTGCCGACCGACCTGTGGGGGATGGGCTACTCGGCGGCGGACGGCAAGCTCCTCCTGTCCGGTGGCGTGACCGACGGATCGACCACGACCACCAACCAGGGCTTCGCCTACGATCCGGGATCCAACGCCTGGACCGCGCTGCCCAACTCCAACAACACCGTCTACCGCGGCGGTTCGGCCTGCGGCTTCTACAAGATCGGAGGTTCCCCCGCAGGGTGGGACGCGGCCGCGAATTCCGAGCTGCTGCCCGGCTACGGCGAGTGCGTCGCAGTCCCCTGGCTCTCGGTGGACAAGACCGAGGTGACGATCCAGCCGGGCAAGAGCGCCGACGTCAACGTGGGTTTCGACGCGAACGTCGCCGCAGTCACCCAGCCGGGCACGCTCACCGCGGAGCTCATGGTCAGTGCGAAGACCCCGTACGGGGCGATCCCGTCGGTGCCGGTGTCGCTCACGGTGAACCCGCCCAGGACCTGGGGAAAGATCACCGGGACGGTCACCGGGGTCGACTGCTCCGGCAAGTCGGCGCCGCTGACCGGAGCGACCGTGCAGATCACCTCGAAGAGGGCGAGCTACACGCTGAGGACCGACCGGAACGGTCAGTACGTGTTCTGGCTCGATGCCGGCAACAGCCCGCTCACGGTGATCGCGGCCAAGGACGGCTGGGCGACGCAGACCCGGTCGGTCAAGATCACGAAGGGCAGGGTGTCCAAGGCCGACTTCTCTCTCGGACCCGATCGCACCTGCACCTGATGTGACGCTTCGTGCGGGTCGGGTCCGCCCCGGCCCGCACACAGGCCGCGGCCCCGCCACTGATCCCGTGGCGGGGCCGTCGTCCTTCTCCGCAGCCCGTATGACGTATGACGCGCGCGGTGCAGCGGGCCGTTGTCGGCCCGCGGGTTCAGCAGGCAGGCCGGTAGCGGCCGGTGAAGCGCGCGAGTTTCAGACCGAGGTGCAGGCAGAGACGCTCGTTGCCGTCCTTGAGGTTGGCGCCTGCCAAGTGTTCGAAACGCTGAATCCGGTAGTACAGCGACGTACGGTGCAGCATCAGGTGTTTTGAGGTCGCGAGTGCGTTCCCGGAGAGATCCAGATAGGTCTCCAGCGTCTGGAGCAGAGGCAGCGCCTCCGGATCGGCGAAAAGCCGCTCCAGCCCGGGATGAAGCACGAGGTCGCCGAGGTCTTGACTGAACAGCTGCGCGAGTACCCGGTAGATGCCGAGCTGGGACCATCGGGCAATCCGGCTGACGTCCGGCATGGAGGCAGCCATGCGAGCGGCTTGGTCGGCCTCCAGGTAGGAGTCCCGCGCCTGTGTCAACTCCGACCGTGGCTGCCCGACACCGATCACAGATGACGACACGTGATCGAGTCCGGACATCGCGGTCTGCAGAGCATGGTCGAGATGGGACACACAGCGGTCCACCGTCGCCTCATCCACCTCCTCCTCCGTGCCGAGGAGAAGTAATCCGTCGCTGTAGGAGACAAGGTGGACGGAGTGTCGCGCGGGCAGTCGGCGGCGGGTGTCGACGAGTGCGTGTTCGAGAGCGAGTCGCACCTGGGCATCCGGTTCGGCGTCGGGGGTGAGTACCGGCCGGGCCACCATTACGACGACACCGAGGGAGGGGTCGAAGTGCCTGCCGTCGATGAGGGTGCGAGCCGCACGGGGCCGGACATCGCCGCCGCAGAGCAGCAGGTTCCTGATCGCCTCCGTCTCCCGGTTCTGTGCGAGCTCGCCGGCCAGCACCTCTCGGTACAGCGCCAGGGCGAAGCCCTGGGCGGCGGTCTCGGTCAGTGCGATCTGGTCCGAGCTCATCGACTCGTCGGCATCGATGAGCCACAGATAACCCAGGAGAAGGTCGTGGTGGCGGATCGGTACGCATATCCGCGGCAGCATGCCGAGCGCGACGTTACGGGGGACGCGGACCGGGTGCCGCGCCTTGGGCAGCTCGAACTGCCGTAGCCACGCCAGCACTTCGGCCGATACGCGGCGCTGGAGAATAGAAACATGGCGAACCACGTCGGGCAGCTCGCTGTGCGGGCTGTAGACCACCAGCCGCTGTCTGCGGTCCTCGACGGTCGCGGGGCGTGACAGCTCGGTCGCCACTGAGTCGACGAGGTGCTGGAGCTCCGGGTGCATGGAATACCTCCGGGCGGTGCAGCCCGTTGCTGGTCCGGGCACGCTCGATGTCACGGGCGTGGCAAAGCTTCCTACGCTTGTCGAAACCTCCCGGTCGATGGTGATCGTCATCGTGTGCATGACAGATAGTGAGGCCGGAGGACGAACCGGGGCAACTGATGGACAGTGGCGGATTTCCCCCATGACGCAAACCCGACACGGTGATCGGCCGGAGGTCGGGACCCGGCACATCCACTGCGGGAGCGGTGGTTGCGCCCGCCCCGCCGTCGCATCCGTCGGTCCACCTCGACGAGCCGCAGGGCCGACCGGACAGGTTCTGACCCTGGGGCCGGCCGCTCCGCGGGAAGCGCTGGTCGTGGGCCGTACGAGGTGAGTTCACTGGTCTGGACCACCGATAGTTATCCACAGCTCTGGCTGAGGCGGCTCGGCAGCGCGTACGGTTCCGAGGCATGAAGATCCTCATCAGCGCCGACATGGAGGGCGCGACCGGTGTGACCTGGCCCGGCGACGTACTCCCGGGCTCCGCGCAGTGGGAGCGCTGCCGCTCCCTGTTCACGTCCGACGTGAACGCGGCAGCGCTCGGCTTCTTCGACGGGGGCGCCGACGAGGTGCTCGTCAACGAAGCCCACTGGTCCATGCGCAATCTGCTCATCGAGCAGCTCGACGAGCGGGTCGAGATGCTCACCGGCCGTCACAAATCACTGTCCATGGTCGAGGGCGTCCAGCACGGCGACGTGGACGGCATCGCCTTCATCGGCTATCACACGGGTGCAGGCATGGAGGGTGTGCTCGCGCACACCTACCTCGCCAACTCGATCACCAGTGTCTGGCTCAACGGCGTACGGGCGAGCGAGGGCCTGCTGAACGCCCATGTCGTCGCGGAGTACGGTGTGCCGGTGGTCCTCGTCACCGGGGACGATCTGGCCTGCGAGGACGCGCTGGGTTACGCGCCACAGGCCCGCAAGGTCGCCGTGAAGGACCATGTCTCGCGGTACGCGGCCGTCTGCCGCACCCCGGCCCGTACGGCCGCGGACATCCGGAGCGCCGCCGCGGACGCCGCCGCGCTCGCCGTGCGCTACGAACCGGTGAGCGGTGACTCCTTCACGGTCGAGCTGGAGTTCGACGCGGAGCACCTGACCGGCGCCGCGACCGTCGTCCCGGGTGTCCGACGGACGGGCGAGCGGCGCGTCGCGTACACCAGCGGGACGATGTACGAAGGCATTCGGACCTTCAAGGCGGTCACGACGATCGTCTCGTCCGCAGTGGAGGAACAGTATGGCTGACGTGACCTCACCGGAGACGGCGTCGCCCGGCGCGGCAGCGCCGGACCCGGCGGCCCCGGACGGCGTGGCGCTCGACGAGGTGGTGCGCTTCACCTCGGAGCTGATCCGTATCGACACCACCAACCGCGGCGGCGGGGACTGCCGGGAGCGGCCCGCCGCGGAGTACGTCGCCGAGCGGCTGGCCGACGCGGGTATCGAGCCGACCCTCCTGGAACGTACCCCCGGGCGGACCAACGTGGTGGCGCGGATCGAGGGCACCGATCCGTCGGCCGACGCGCTGCTGGTCCACGGGCATCTCGACGTCGTACCGGCCGAGCCCGACGACTGGACCGTGCACCCGTTCTCCGGCGAGGTCCGCGACGGTGTCGTGTGGGGCCGTGGCGCGGTCGACATGAAGAACATGGACGCGATGGTCCTCGCGGTGGTCCGTGGCTGGGCCAGGGAGGGCGTGCGCCCCCGCCGGGACATCGTCATCGCGTACACCGCGGACGAGGAGGCGAGCGCCGTCGACGGCTCGGGCTTCCTGGCAGACCACCATCCCGGGCTCTTCGCGGGCTGCACGGAAGGCATCAGCGAGTCCGGGGCCTTCACCTTCCACGCCGGGCACGACCTGCCGATCTACCCCATCGCGGCGGGGGAGCGGGGCACGGCCTGGCTGAAGCTCACGGCACACGGCAAGGCCGGACACGGCTCCAAGGTCAACCGGGACAACGCGGTGAGCCGGCTCGCCGCCGCCATCGCCAGGATCGGCGAGCACCAGTGGCCGGTCCGGCTCACCCCGACCGTGCGTGCCGCGCTCACCGAGATCGCCGCCCTGCACGGCATCGACACGGACACCACCGCACCGGACTTCGACGTGGACGCGCTGCTCGCGAAGCTCGGCCCGGCGGCAGCCCTGGTGGAGGCGACCGTCCGCAACAGCACCAATCCGACGATGCTGGAAGCGGGTTACAAGGTCAATGTGATCCCGGGGCATGCCACGGCGTACGTCGACGGGCGGATGCTGCCCGGCGCCGAGGAGGAGTTCCGAGAGACACTCGACCGGCTCACCGGGCCGGACGTCGACTGGGAGTTCGACCACGGCGAGGTGGCGCTCCAGGCGCCGGTCGACTCGCCGACGTACGCGAAACTGCGTGCGGCGGTGGAGCGCTTCGCACCCGAGGGGCACGTGGTCCCGTACTGCATGTCGGGCGGCACGGACGCCAAGCAGTTCTCCCGCCTCGGGATCACCGGCTACGGCTTCTCGCCGCTGAAACTGCCACCCGGCTTTGACTACCAGGCCCTGTTCCACGGGGTCGACGAACGAGTACCGGTGGACGCACTGCACTTCGGCGTCCGGGTACTCGATCACTATCTGCGTACTGCATAGGGGAGTGGGGGACATGGCACCCATCGGGGCCTACGGCACCTGGCCTTCGCCGATCGACGCCGCACTCGCGGCCTCGCGCGACGGCCGGCCGGATCACATCGGAACGGTCGGCGAGGAAGTGTGGTGGACGGCGCCGCGCCCGGCCGAGGCCGGGCGGCGCGCGCTGGTGCGCCGGCGCGCGGACGGCAGCGAGGAGTCCGTACTGCCCGCGCCGTGGAACGTGCGCAGCAGGGTCATCGAGTACGGCGGACAGCCGTGGGCCGGCACGGTGCGCGCCGACGGCCGCCCGCTCGTGGTCTTCGTGCACTTCGCGGACCAGCGGCTCTACGCCTACGAACCGGACGACCCACAGGGCGCCGCGCCGAGGCCGCTCACCCCTGTCTCCCCGCTGGGCGGCGGGCTCCGCTGGGTGGACCCGACGGTCCACCAGGACCGGGGTGAAGTCTGGTGCGTGCTGGAGGAGTTCACCGGCGGGTCGCCGACCGACGTGCGCCGGGTGATCGCCGCGGTACCGCTGGACGGCTCGGCCGCCGACGACCGCTCCGCGGTACGCGAACTCACCGACGGCCGGCACCGCTTCGTCACCGGCGCGCGGCTCTCGCCGGACGGGCGGCGGGCGGCCTGGATCGGCTGGGACCACCCGCGGATGCCGTGGGACGGCACCGACGTCATGCTCGCGGACGTCACCGACGACGGTTCCTTCACGGCCGCGCGGCACCTCGCCGGGGGACCCGACGAGTCCGTCGCGCAGGTCGACTGGGCCGCGGACGGAGCGCTGTTGTTCGCCTCCGACCGCACCGGCTGGTGGAACCTCTACCGGGCGGACCCGCACCGCGGAGCGGTCGCGCTCTGCGCCCGCGAGGAGGAGTTCGGCGGGCCACTCTGGAAGGTCGGCCAGAAGTGGTTCGAGCCGCTCGACGACGGCCTGATCGCCGTCGTCCACGGCAAGGGCTCGACGGCGCTCGGCGTACTCGACCCCGAGACCGGCGAACTCGTCGACGCGGCGGGCCCCTGGACCGAGTGGGCCTCGACCCTGTCCGCGTACGGCAGCCGGGTCGTCGGCCTGGCGGCAGGCCCGCGCAGCGCGTTCGAGATCGTCGAACTCGACACCCGGACCGGCCACACCCGGGTCATCGGCTCCCCGCACGAGGACGCGGTGGACCCGGCGTACTACCCGGATCCTCAGGCCCGGACGTTCACCGGGCCCGGCGGGCGCGAGATCCACGCCCATGTCTACCCGCCGCACAGCCCGGACCGCAGTGCCCCCGGCACCGAACTGCCGCCCTACGTGGTGTGGGCGCACGGCGGACCCACCAGCCACACCCCGCTCGTACTCGACCTGGAGATCGCCTACTTCACCTCGCGCGGCATCGGCGTCGCCGACGTCAACTACGGGGGATCGACCGGGTACGGCCGGGAGTACCGCAACCGGCTGCGCGAACAGTGGGGTGTCGTCGACGTCGAGGACTGCGCGGCCGTCGCCGAGGCACTCGCCGCCGAGGGCACCGCCGACCGGGCCCGCCTCGCGATCCGCGGCGGCAGCGCCGGCGGCTGGACCTCGGCCGCCTCGCTGGCGTCCACCGATGTCTACGCCTGCGGCACCGTCATCTACCCCATCCTGGATCTCACCGACTGGGCGTCGGAGGACGGCACCCACGACTTCGAGTCCCAGTACCTGGAAAGCCTCATCGGGCCGTTCGCGGAGGTCCCCGACCGCTACCGCGAGCGCTCGCCCGCGCAGCACGCGGACCGGGTCACCGCTCCGTTCCTGCTGCTCCAGGGGCTCGACGACGTCATCTGTCCGCCGGTGCAGTGCGAGCGTTTCCTCGCGCGGATGGCGGGCCGGGACGTGCCGCGCGCCTATCTCACCTTCGAGGGCGAGGGGCACGGATTCCGCCGGGCCGACACCATGATCCGGGCGCTGGAGGCGGAGTTCTCGCTGTACGCCCAGACCTTCGGCATCGACCGTCCGGACATCCCGGCCCTGGAGCTGGACAAGTGACTCTCCTGCCGCTGTCCCGGGCCGCGCGGCTGCGGCCCGGGGCCAGGGTCGCCGTCGTGTCTCCCAGTGGACCAGTTCCCGGGGACCGCCTCGCGGTGGGCCTCGACATCCTCCGGAGCTGGGACCTGGACCCGGTCGTGATGCCTCATGTACTCGACAGGCACCCGCGGTTCACCTATCTCGCGGGTACCGACGAGGCGCGCGCCCGTGATCTCCAGGACGCCTGGTGCGACCCGTCGTACTCCGCCGTCCTGTGCGCGCGTGGGGGATACGGCGTGCAGCGCATGGTCGACCTGCTCGACTGGCAGGCGATACGCGCGGCCGGACCCAAGGTGTTCGTCGGCTTCAGCGATGTGACGGCGCTGCACGAGGCGTTCGCCGTACGGGCGGGTTTTTCCACGCTGCACGGACCGATGACCGCGGCGCTCTCCTCCTTCGAGGACGCGCACACCCAGGAGTCCCTGCGGGCCACGCTCTTCGAGCCCGAGTCGGTGCGCACACTCGGGCTCGGCACCGCCCGCACCCTGCTGCCCGGCAGGGCGGCCGGGATCACCGTCGGCGGGTGCGTCTCGCTGCTCGCCGCGGATCTCGGCACTCCCCGGGCCCGTACGTCGGTGCGCGGCGGGCTGCTGCTCATCGAGGACATCGGGGAGGAGGCGTACCGGCTCGACCGCATCCTCACCCAACTGATCCGCTCCGGCTGGCTGGACGGTGTCGCGGGGATCGCCCTCGGCTCCTGGGTCGACTGCGGTCCGTACGACGACGTGCGGGCGGTGCTGCTCGACCGGCTCGGCGGACTGGGTGTGCCGGTCGTCGAGGAACTGGGCTTCGGACACTGCACCGCGGCGGAGACCATTCCACTCGGTGTCCCGGCGGTGCTCGACGCCGACGCGGGCACCCTCACGCTGGAGGTTCCGGCCCTGACCTGAGCCGCCCTGATCGGAACCGCCCTCGACTGGAGCCGCCCCGACCTGAGCCGCCCCGACCGGACCGCTCTCACCCGTACGGCCCGCTCCAGCCGCCCCCGGTCCCCGGATCCGACCATCCTGGTACCGGAGGCGGTGCCCCGTACCCGAGGAGAAGAGCAGGTCATGAGCCCCAGGGATGCAGAGAGGCGCGACAGGAGCGACAGGAGCGGTCTCAGCGGCTGGTTCACACCGGGCCGGATCGCCTGGCTCGTGGTGGTGGCCCTGGCGCTCGTCCTCATCTTCGAGAACACCCAGCGGGTGACGATCCGGCTGCTGGTCCCCGAGGTCACCATGCGGCTCTGGGCGGCGCTGCTGGGGATGTTCGTGGTCGGCGCGCTCTGCGGCGGCTACTTCTTCAGACGGCGCAACCGATGAGGATCCCCACCGGCCCTTACCTGCCGCAGCTGCCCGGTTAATCTGGCGCGATGTCCGAGACAACCACATATCTCGCCGAGGGCGCCCGCGTGGGCATACGCCTCTTCTCCTACGAGGACGCCGAGGAGTTCACCGGGCTGGCACGGGAGAGCCGGAGCCTGCATCACCCCTGGCTCTTCCCGCCCGAGGACACCGAGGGCTTCCTGCTGTACGCCCGCCGGCTGATCGAGGACCCGGCGAAGGCCGGATTCCTGGTGTGCGCACGCGAGGGCGACCCGGCGGGCCGCATCGCCGGATTCATCAACATCAACAACATCGTCGAGGGCGCCTTCCTGAGCGGGACACTCGGCTACGGAGCCTTCGCGCACGCGGCGGGCCGCGGACTGATGGCGGAGGGGCTCGCGTTGGTGACGCGGTACGCGTTCGGGCCGCTCGGGCTGCACCGCCTGGAGGCCAACATCCAGCCCGCGAACGAGGGTTCGCTCGCGCTGGTACGCCGGGCCGGATTCCGGCTGGAGGGGTACTCGCCGGACTTCCTCCTCATCGACGGGGCCTGGCGCGACCACCAACGCTGGGCGATCACAGCCGAGTTGGTCCGCTGAGGCGACAGCATCCGGATTTGTGTGCGAGCCCCCGGTGCTGGTAGATCATCAGGCTTGACCGATCTGCCTGTGGGGGGCCGTTACATGACGCAGAGACCGCCTGTATCCGGGGAACACTCGGGCGCGGCCGAGGGGGAACCCGTGCTGCCCGACGAGGTGTGGGTGCAGTTCGAGCAGGACAGCGAGCGTGCGATAAGGGCCACAGCGCCCAAGGAACCGTCGGCGCGGGCGCGGATGGTGACCGAGCGGCTGCGGCAGCAGGACGCTGCGGGCATCCGTCCCGCCGGATGGCGGGCCGACCCCGGACCGCAGCGACCGCGGAGAGCGCCGCGCAAACGGCGTCGCCTCCTCGGCCTGCTCGGAGTGCTGGTGGCGGTGGGGGTCGTACTCGTACTGCTGAACCCGCAGGGCGTCCTGCACGGGTGACCGATGTGGGGTCGCCCCGGTGAGGTCGGCAGCCGGGGGAGCGGCGGCCCGCGCGCGGCGCCGGGCCGCTCAGCGCCCCTTGCGGTTGATCTTCATGGTGTCCATGTCCGTGACGGTCGAGCGCAACGGGCCGAAGCCGTGGCCGAGTTCCTTCAGCGCGGTCTCGGCCCGGTCCTCGGCGATGACGCCCGCCATCTCCGCGCCGTCCGCCGCGTCCGAGACGACGACGTAGCGGTACGAGAAGTGGGTCAGCGCGCGGTCGTAGGTGAGCGTTCCCTGCTCGGTGAAGTGCATCTGCGCCAGCCCGTGGTCGTCGACCTCGGCGAGCAGCCGTGCGCGCGAGGCGTCCGTCAGCCCGTTCCAGGTACCCCGCACGATCACCCGGTAGGTGTGCTGCTCGGCCATCTCGTCCGTCCTCTTTCTCGGTGTACGCCGTACCGCCGCAGCGTACGGGGCGGGACCGGAGCACTGCCAGCAGGTTTACGCGCCCCCGGCCCGCTTTCGGTCACCTCAAAACTGACCCCGGGAACCCCTGGTCAGACCCGGGCCATCGGTGTTCCATGGTCATTACGGGTGCCGGCCGGACGGCACCCCCGCGAGCGAGTGAGGTTCCCTTGGCCACGACCGTGCGACGTGCCGTACTGACCCTGCCCGCGGCCCCACTGGGGCCGGAGAACCCTCTCCCGGCGCTGCGCCCGCTCGACGAGATGCACACGGTGGAGACCGAGGGGCGGGACGACCTGCCGCACGACATGGCCCGTCAGGTCGGCTACGAACCGCTGCGTACGCTCCTGCCGGTGCGCGTGCTCGACGGGTACGGCCGGGAGCGGACGCCCACCGGCATCGACACCATAGTGATCGAGAACGACCGGCTGCGGGCCACGGTGCTCCCCGGCCTCGGCGGCCGTATCCACTCGCTGTTCCACAAGCCGACCGGCCGGGAACTGCTCTACCGCAACCCCGTCCTCCAGCCCGCCGACTTCGCCCTCAACGGCGCCTGGTTCTCCGGCGGCATCGAGTGGAACATCGGCGCGACCGGCCACACCACCCTCAGCTGCGCCCCGCTGCACGCCGCACTGGTGACCGCCCCCGACGGCGGCGAGATGCTGCGGCTCTGGGAGTGGGAGCGACTGCGCGATCTGCCCTTCCAGGTCGACCTGTGGCTGCCGGAGGACTCCGACTTCCTCTATGCCGGTGTGCGGGTCCGCAACCCGCACGAGCAGACCGTGCCCACCTACTGGTGGTCCAACATCGCGGTACCCGAGGACGAGACCACCCGGATCCTGGCCCCCGCCGACGAGGCCTGGCACTTCGGGTACGAGCGCAGCCTGCGCCGCGTGCCGGTCCCCGACTGGGAGGGCGCCGACCGGACGTACCCGCTGCGCAGCGAGTACCCGGCCGACTACTTCTACGAGGTCCCGCCCGAGGCGAGGAAGTGGATCACCTCCCTCGACGCGACCGGCCAGGGGCTCGTCCAGACCTCGACCGACCAACTGCGGGGCCGCAAGCTCTTCCTCTGGGGCTCGGGCACCGGGGGCCGCCGCTGGCAGCAGTGGCTGACCCAGCCGGACACCCCCGGGTACGCGGAGATCCAGGCGGGCCTCGCGCGGACCCAGCTGGAGCACGTACGGCTCGAAGCGGGCGCCGAGTTCAGCTGGCTGGAGGCGTACGGGCCGCTCGCCGCCGAGCCGTCGACGGTGCACGGCGACGACTGGGCCGCGGCCCGCACCGAGGCGGAGAGCCGACTCGAAGCGGTCCTGCCGCGGGCCCGGGTCGAGGCCGCGTACGAGGCGTGGTACGCCTGCGCCGACCGGGAACCCCACGAGACGCTGGCCACCGGGTCCGGCTGGGGCGCGCTCGAAGTCCTGCGCGGGGGACATGAACTCCCCGGCACGCCCTTCGACGATTCGACGCTCGGCGACGAGCAGCAGCCCTGGCTGGAGCTCTACCACTCGGGCGTCTTCCCGGCCCCGCGCCCGGCCACCCCGCCCGGCCCCTCCCTCGTCGGCAGGCACTGGCGCGACATGCTGGAGACGGCGGCAGCCGACCCGCTCACCGAGTACCACCTGGGTGTCGCCCAGTGGCACGAGGGCGACCGGGCGCAGGCGGTGCGCAGCTGGGAACGCGGCCTGGAACCGGCCCTGACCCGCTGGCCGTTGCTGCGCTGCCTGGCGGTGGCCGACCAGTGCGACGGCCACGGCGAACGGGCCGCCGACCGCTACGCCGAAGCCTTCGACGACCTCTGCAACGACCTCGGCGACGAGCGCCGCGACGGCCAGGCCTGGACCGCGGTGACCGCGTCCCTGGCCCGCGAGACGATCGACGCGCTGCTCGCGGTGGGACGCGCCACCGACGCCCGCAAGGTCTGGTGCACACTGAGCCCCGCGATCCGCGCCCGCGGCCGGTTCCGCCTCATCGAGTCCCGACTGCTCCTCGCCGAGGGCGACATCGGGGCGGCGCGCGCGATCTTCGACACGGGCTTCGAGGTCGCGGACCTCCGGGAGGGCGCGGAGGTCCTGAACGACACCTGGTCGTCCCTGACGGACGAACCCCTGCCGGCCGCCTACGAGTACCGGATGCGTCCCGGGGGCTGATCGGCTACAGTCCGCCTGCCCGTCGCAAGATCGCCGCGGGCAGGTGGGCGGCCCTGGGGAGGGACCGCCCGGGGGAGGGACCATGACGGAGCTCGACGCTGCCACGAACGCGGACGGCACGAGACAGGTACGGCAGGACTGCCCGGAGTGCGGCGCGGCAGTGGTGAAGAACGAACGCTTCGTCACCTGGTGCCTCGCCTGTGACTGGAACGCCGATCCGGGTGCTCCCGAGCCGGAGCCCGGACGGCTCGACGCGGCCCGCAGGAAGCTGGCCCGCCGCCATGGGGAACAGCTGTACACAGAACTGTCGCAGGGCGGTGAGCTCAGGCCCCACCGGGATCTCATCAGTGTGCTCGCTCAGGTGGTGGCGCTCGCGGTGCACGCGGTGACCGCCGCTCTCGCCGTCGCGGGCGTCCTGCTCGTCGTCCTCGGCTGGAGCACCGTCGTCCAGCCGGTCTGCGGCCTCGCGCTGATCCTGCTGGCGGTGGGACTGCGTCCGCGGTTCATGCGATTCCCCGAGGGCGGGGTGCCTTTGCACCGGACGGACGCCCCGGCACTCTTCGGGCTGATCGACCGGGTCGCGGAGTCGGTGGGCACCCGAGGAGTGGATGTGGTGTTGGTCGACGCGAGCGCCAACGCCGCAGTCACCGCGTGGGGCATACGCCGACGCCGCCTGCTGTTCCTCGGGCTGTGCCTGTGGGAGCCCCTTGCGCCGCAAGAGCGCATCGCCCTGCTCGGCCATGAACTCGGTCACTACGCCAACGGGGACATACGGCACGGAGCGGTGATCGCGCCCGCGTTTGAATCTCTCTCCTTCTGGTACTCCGCCCTGGCCCCGACCTCCCGGCCGACACTGCAACAGACCCTTGTCGACTGGGCCCTGGCGTTGCCCAGATGGATGGTCATCGGTACGGCGCTCCTGCTGGACCATCTCACTCTGCGGGCCACTCAGCGTGGCGAGTACCTGGCGGACCGCAAGGGCGCGCGGGCAGGTTCCAGCGAGGCGGCCGTCGCGCTGATGGACCGGCTGTCCGCGAGCAGCGCCGTCGAGGACGAACTGCGCAGGCTGTCGGTCGCCGCCCGGTCACGGAGCAGGGGGAGGGACGCCCGCACCGTGGGTCCAGAACTGTGGGAACGGGTCGTCGACCACACCGCATCCGTACCGGAGCACGAGCGCGAGCGGCTGCGCCGGGTCAGCGTGCGACGTGGCCACAGCGTGAACTCCACCCATCCGCCGACCCATCTGCGACGTCAGCTGCTGGCCGAGAGCGAGCCCTGTGCGGCGGAGGTCGTGGCCGACAGCGCCACCGTGGAAGCCGTCGCTGCCGAACTCGCGGGAGCGCGGGCCGTGGTGGCCCGAGCGGTCGTCCGAGGTCTCGGCTGATGAGTGCCGGGCCGGGTACGAACGGGGTCAGTCCTGGGCCGTCTTCCGGTCGACGTACTCGAACACCGAACCGTCCGGGTGTACCGCGATCAGGTTGCTTCCGGCCGGCGTCGGTAGCGGCCCCACGATGATCTTGGCGCCGACATCGTTGAGCGTGGTGACGGCGTCGGCGAGGTCGCGGACCGCGATGGTCGCCGTCACCTTGCGCAGGATCTCCAGCTCCGACTCCGGGCCGCTCATCAGCAGGAAGGAACCGACCGCGGCGACCGATACACCGCCGCGCTCGAAGCGCAGCGCTTTGCTTCCGGTGAGGCGTTCGTAGAAGAACACCGAGGTGTCGAGGTCGTCGACGCAGATACGCAGCGTGGTGCCCAGAATCTCCATGGGGAGAAGCCTAGTTGGGTTGGCGGGCGCGGGCCAGGAGATCGAATCCCCGCAGCCCGCAGCCCGCAGCCCGCAGCCCGCAGCCGCCGTCCCGGCCGGTGGTCGTCAGACCCGGCAGAGGATCTCGCCGTGCGGGACCATGAACCACGCGTCGTCGTGCGTGGCCCACTCCCGCCAGGCGGCGGAGACCGCGGTCAGCTGGTCCCGCGTCGCGTGGCCGCCGGCCACCGCCTTCTCCGCGTAGACCGAGGCGACCGTGCGGTCCGCCCACAGGCCGCCCCACCAGTCGCGTTCCTCCGGGGTGGCGAAGACCCAGGTCGACGCCGTCGACCTGATGTCCGTGAGTCCCGCCTGCCGTGCCCAGGAGAACAGCCGCCGTCCGGCGTCCGGTTCACCGCCGTTGGCGCGGGCGACCCGGTGGTACAGGTCCAGCCAGTCGTCCATGACCGGGGGCTCGGGGTACCAGGCGAACGCGCCGTAGTCGCTCTCGCGCACCGCGATGATGCCGCCGGGCTTGGTCACCCGCCGCATCTCGCGCAGCGCCTGGACCGGGTCGCCCACGTGCTGGAGCACCTGATGGGCGTGGACGACACAGAAACTGTCGTCCGGGTAGTCCAGCGCGTGGATGTCCGCCACCGCGAAGTCCGTGTTGTCCAGGCCGCGTTCGGCGGCCAGGGCGCGCGCCTGCTCGACGATCGCGGGCGCCATGTCCACACCCGTGACCCGGCCTTCGGGGACCAGCCCGGCCAGATCGGCGGTGATGGTGCCGGGGCCGCAGCCGATGTCCAGGATCTGCATGTGGGGCTTGAGTTCGTTCAGCAGGTAGCCCGCGGAGTTGGCGGCGGTGCGCCAGGTGTGCGAGCGCAGTACCGACTCGTGGTGTCCGTGCGTATAGACGGCTGTCTCTTTCGGCATGACGGATCTCCCTCATTCGTCGTCGCGACTATGCGTCCGAGGTATGGGGATCACCATAGACGCTCATGTCGGATCGTGAGATTTCCGTCTTGAGATATGGACACGGCCTAGAGCGGGAGCGGGCGGTAGACCGTGAGCGCCTCGTCGTCCTTGTCGATCCAGAGTTCGGCGGGCGCCTCGGTGATCTCGCCGTCGAACGCGAGCAGCGTCCCCGGAGCGAGCCCCGCGATCCGTACCCGCCGCAGCCGTTCCGCCGCGTGCACGGGGGAACGGGACAGCGGTCCGGCGAGCGCGGCGGCCAGCAGCCGCAGTCCGGGCAGCCGCCCGCCGTGCACCACGCGTACGTCGAGCAGCCCGTCCGCGAGATCGAAACGCCTGCCGGGCGTGGGACCCATCTGCTGGTACATGCCGTTGCCCGCGAAGAGCGTCCACAGCGACCTGCGCTCCCCGTGGAACTCGGCCTGGAGCGGCTGCTCGGAACCGAGCACCTTCGCCGCCGCCAGGACACCGGCCGGCCAGCCGCCGATCCTCGGTGACCAGCGTTCCCGGATCCGCACCAGTTCCGGATAGGCGCCCAGGCTGAACGTGTTGAGGAAGTGCCCGGACCCGCCCGCCCCGCCCTGCGGCCCCGGGGTGAAGCGCCCCAGGTCGACCTTGACCGCGTCCCCGGAAGCCAGCGCCCGGCAGGTGTCGTGGACCTCCTCGATCCCGACGTCGTACGCGAAGTGGTTGAGGGTGCCACCGGGGAAGACGGCAAGCGGCACACCGCGCCGGGCCGCGACGACCGCGGCCCGGTTGACCGTCCCGTCCCCGCCGCAGATGCCCAGCGCCCGGCAGCGGCCCGCGGCCTTCTCCAGTGCGGTGACCAGTTCGCCGGGCTCGCACTCCACGATCTCGGCGAGCGGCAGGGCGGCGCGGACCAGAGCGGCCTTGGCGGCGGCCGTACCCGATGCCTTGTTGACCACGACGACCAGATCCTGGCCGCCGGGCAGTATCGGGGCCTCCGTGTGCGGGCGGCCCGGTGCGGGAAGCTGGGCCCGTGTCGGTACGAGCCCGCGCACCGCGAAGGCGGCGCCGACGCCGAGCGCCGCCCCGATCAGGACGTCACTCGGATAGTGGACGCCGGTGTAGATCCGCGAGGCCGCCACGCTCACCGCGAGCGGTGCGACAGCCGCACCCCAGCCCCTCGACTCCAGTGCGACGCCCGTCGCGAAGGCCGCGGCCGAAGCCGCGTGCCCGGACGGGAAGGAGGTGGTGACCGGCTGCCGTTTCAGCTGCCTCACCACCGGGACGGCGTCCAGCACCGGTCTCGTCCTGCGGACCGACCGCTTGCCCGCAGTGTTGGCGACGGCGGAGGCCACGGCCAGTGAGGCCAGCCCGCGCACCGCGGCCCTGCGGGCCCGGGTGGAGCCGCCCAGAGCGGCGATCCCGGCGGCGGCGCCGAACCAGAGCAGCCCGTGGTTGGCGCTGCTGCTCAGCCGGGGCAGCAGCGGACCGGCGGCGGGCCAGCGCTTGCTCGCCGCGGTCCGGAACAGGGCCCGGTCCTGGGTGCCGAGCCAGGCGGCGAGCCGCCGGTAGTGCCCCGGACCGCTGTGGGGAACGGCGAATGCCATGGCGATCAACCCTCTCGTTCGTCGTGCGTCGTGCGTGGCGTGTCGGTCGGTGCCGAGGTGGACCCGGTTCCGTCCGGGTGCCGGTCCACCGCCGGACGGTGGTGACTTCCGGCATCCGGTGACCGGTCGTCGTACCCCGTCCGACGCGAGTGATGCCTCCGGCCACGGTCGCCCGGTCGGGCAAATCTACGTATAAAGGTCTCGGAGGGGCCGACGAGCAGCGGAGGTACGGGCATGCAGCGGACGGTTCCGGAGAGCCGCGGCCCTGTCCGCTACGGACCACTCGCTCCGGGCCCCGGCCTGCCGGTGCTTCCCGAGCTCGCCGCCGTACTCGCCGGGGCCGCCCCGCGCATCGCCCCCGAACCGCCGGGCGGCGGCGCCGCGTTGCGCGAGGCCGCCGCAGGCTACTGGACCCGGCGCGGACTGGGCTGCGGGCCCGCGGACATCGCCGCCGCCGGAGGAGCCCCGTCGCTGCTCCTCGCCCTGCTCGCCGCGGACCACGGGGACCTGCTGGTGCCCCGTCCGTGCCCCGCCTGGTGGATACCGCAGGCCCGTCTCCTCGGCCGGTCCGCCTACCCGGTGCCGACCCCGGCGGAGTGCGGCGGGGTCCCCGACCCGTACGCGCTCCTGGAGACCGTGCGCAGAGTGCGGGACGAGGGCGGTGACCCCCGGCTGCTGCTGCTCTCCGTGGCCGACGACCCGACCGGCACGGTCGCGCCGCCCGAGGTGGTGCACGAGGCCTGTGAGGCCGCCGTCTCCGCCGGGCTGCACATCATCAGCGACGAGACCTGGAACGACACCCGCCACCGGCCGCGCAGGACCGTGCTCCTCAGCCCCGCCGAGATGTGCCCGGAGGCGGTGACCGTCCTCGTCGATCCGGCCGGATCGCTCATCCCGACCGCCTGGCCGGTGGCCGTCGCCCGGTTCCCGGACACGGCCGACGGGGCCACCCGGCGCGCCAGGACCCTCGACGTCATCACGGCGATCGGCACGGTGGTGGCCGGACCGGTCGCAGCCGCCGCCGCCCACGCGCTGAGCGAGCCGGACGCCGTACGGGAGAGGGCCGGGCAGGCGGCCCAACTGTACGGACGGGTGGCCGGCGCCGCGCACCGGGCGGTGCTCGCCGCGGGCGCGCTGGCCCGCCCTCCGCAGGCGGGCCGGCACTTCTACGCCGACCTCGGGCCGCTGCGCCCGGGGCTGGAGTCCCGGGGCGTCACCGACGCCATGGAACTGGAGGACTACCTGGACCGGCGGATCGGGGCCCCGGCGCCGGGCGGCCATCGTTTCGGGGACGATCCGGCCGCGCTGCGGGTGCGTTTCACGACGGGCCCGCTCCTCGGGTCAACCCCGGAGGAACGTCTGGAGTCCCTCACCTCGGCGGAGCCACTCGAACTGCCGCATGTGGCCCGTGCGTTGAGTCATTTCACGTCGGCCCTGGAGCAACTGCGATGAATTCCTCACCGCCACCGGACGGAGCCCCTCGATGACGGAACAGACCGAGAGCTCCCTCGCCGAGCCGCCGTCGCACCAGCAGCGTCAGCCGGAGCCGGACGTCCGGCGTCCGGACCGGGGCCCGTCCGTCGCAGGCCCGTCCGCTCCTGGCCGGTCCGCTCCGGGCCGGTCCACCGCAGGCCCGTCCACTCCCGGTCCGTCCGTCGCAGGCCGGTCCACCGCGCAGGCGTCCGCACCGACCCGCACCCGGCCGCCGGGCGTCCTGCGTCCGCCGGGCGAGATCCGCAGCTGGCCGAAGTCCTTCGCCGACCGCCTCACCGCCCCGCTGCCAGGGGTCCGGGCGATGGCCCGGCTGGCCCGCGAAGGCGCCGCCCGCCCGAGGCCCGAGGGGCTCCGCGACATCCCGTTACTGCCCTACGCCCCCGCCCCACTGCCCGAGACCGACACCACCACCGTCGCGGTCACCTGGGCAGGGCACGCCAGTTGGGTGGTGCGCATCGGCGGACTCACCGTCCTCACCGACCCGGTCTGGTCGCGCAGGATCCTCGGCACGCCGGCCCGGGTCACCCCGGTCGGCGTCCGCTGGGCGGACCTCCCGCGGATCGACGCGGTGGTCATCAGCCACAACCACTACGACCATCTGGACGCCCCCACCCTCAAACGCCTCCCGCGCGACACCCCGCTCTTCGTCCCGGCCGGTCTGGGCCGCTGGTGCAGGCGCCGCCGCTTCACCCGGGTCACCGAACTCGACTGGTGGGAAGCGGCCGAGACCGGTGGCGTCCGGCTCGACTTCGTGCCCGCCCACCACTGGTCCAAGCGCACCCTCACCGACACCTGCCGTTCGCTCTGGGGCGGCTGGGTGCTCAGCGACCAGCAGGGGCAGCGCGTGTACTTCGCGGGCGACACCGGATACGGCCGCTGGTTCAAGGAGATCGGCCGCCGCCATCCCGGCATCGACCTGGCACTGCTGCCGATCGGGGCGTACGACCCCCGCTGGATGCTCGGCCCCGTGCACACCGACCCCGAGGAGGCGGTCGCGGCCTGCGAGGACCTCGGTGCGCGCCGGATGGCTCCCATGCACTGGGGAACGTTCCTGCTCTCGGCCGAGCCGGTGCTCGAACCGCTGACCCGGGTCCGGGCCGCCTGGCAGCTCGCGGGGCGCCCGCGCGACGAACTGTGGGACCTCCCGGTGGGCGGGTCCCGCGTCCTGTGAGCCGGTGGCCGCCGTCACGGCCCGGCCGGGCGCACCAGCCCCGTCTCGTACGCGAAGACCGCGGCCTGGGTCCGGTCGCGCAGCCCCGACTTGACCAGGATCCGGCTCACATGGGTCTTCACCGTCTGCTCCGCGACCACCAGCCGCCCGGCGATCTCCGCGTTGGACAGCCCCTGCGCGATGAGTGACAGGACCTCGGTCTCGCGTCCGGTCAGGTCTCCTACGCGTTCCTTGAGCGGGGCGCGGGGGGCGTCGGCCATCCGGGAGAACTCGGCGATGAGGCGCTTGGTGATGTTGGGGGAGAGCAGGGCGTCACCGGCCGCCACCACCCGTACCGCCCGCGCGAGTTCCTCGGCCGAGGCGTCCTTCAGCAGGAACCCGGACGCGCCCGCGCGCAGCGCCTCGTACACGTACTCGTCCAGGTCGAACGTCGTCAGGACGAGGACCTTGACGGTCGCGCCGGCCGGTCCGGTGACCTGGCGGGTCGCCTCGATGCCGCCGATTCCGGGCATCCGGATGTCCATCAGGACGACGTCCGGGGCGAGTTCGGCCACCTTGGCCACCGCGTCGAGGCCGTCCACCGCCTGACCGACGACCTCGATGCCGGGTTCGGCGTCGAGCAGCACCGTGAACCCCTGACGGACCATCATCTGGTCGTCGGCGATCAGTACGCGGATGGTCATACGGAATCCTCCAGGGGGAGCACGGCCACGACCTCGTACCCCCCTCCGGGGGTCGGCCCGTTGGCGAAGTCACCGCCCAGCATGGCAGCGCGCTCGCGCATACCGAGCAGCCCGTGTCCCATCCCCCGCCCGGGTACGGGAGTTCCGCCCGGCGCGGTGTTGGCGACCCGGACCGTGACCCCGGCCGACCGGTACCCGATCTCCACCCGGGCCGTCGCGTCGGGTGCGTGACGCAGCACGTTGCTGAGCGCCTCCTGCACGATGCGGAAGACGGTCAGCTCCACACCGGGAGGGAGCGGGCGCCGTCCGCCGGTGGTCTCGGAGACGACCGTGAGCCCGGCCCCGCGTACTTTGCCGATCAGCTCGTCGAGCCGGCCCAGCGTGGGCTGAGGCGCGTGCCGCAGCCCTTCGGACGAGGCGTCCTCGTAGCGCAACACGCCCAGCACCCGCCGCAGTTCGTTCAGCGCGTCGACGGCGTTCTCGCGGATGCCCGCGAGGTTCTCCGTCAGCTCGTCGGACGGGTCCTCGACCAGATGGCGGGCCACCTGCGCCTGGATGGAGATCACCGACATGTGGTGGGCGACCACGTCGTGCAGTTCACGGGCGATGCGGTTGCGCTCCTCCAGCAGGGTGCGCCGGGCCCGTTCCTCGGCGGTCAGCCCCGCCTGGGTGACGACTTCGCTGCGGGCCACCCGCAGGCCGCGCAGCGAGGCGCCGACCACCACGGTGGCGAGGAGGACCGGGATCGCGCGCGGAGTGTCGTAGTTGTGGACCTGGGTGGTGAAGGCGCTGCAGACCAGCCCGGTCAGCAGGGTGATCGCCAACGCCTCGGCCGAGCGCCGCGGATGGACCCGCAGCGCCAGCAGGAACAGCGCCCCGCCCTGGAGGGCCATCCCGGTCGGACTCCAGGGGAACAACAGGTCCGGGCTCACCACCGGCTCCCCGACCCGCAGGACCACGGCCGTGAGGGCCGTCATCGCCCACCAGGCGGTCAGCGGCCGGTACACCCCGGCGACCAGCGCCGCGCCCTGGAGCAGGGCGAGAAGGACGGTGTACGCGGGGATTCCGGAAACCCCGTCGTGCGGCACCATGTCCTGCACGTGGAACACCGCGACCGGCACCGCCCCGAACAGCAGGAGCATCACGAACACCGGGCGCCAGGCGGCCCATCCCGGAGTTCCCGCCGGCGGCAGCGGATCGACGGGCGCGGTCCAGAGGTCCTCGCGCAAGGTGCGCGGCAGCCTCCGCAGGGCCCCCGCCAGATGCTCCTTGTCCCACGCCTTCCCCGTCACACGCGTCACCCTAGGCATGCCGCGCCCCCCTGTTCACTGCCGGTACCCCTTCCCGTACGACCGTGGAGCCACGCCGCCGCCCCTGCTCGTAGGTACGGAACGCCGTCCAGCACACCAGCAGCGCCACCGCGAACACCGGCAGCCAGGCCAGCCGGGCGTACACCCATCCCGGGCCGTCGGGGACGGTGTGCAGGCCGGGCAGCGTCCGCCCGGTGAGCATGCCGACCGCGGTGACCGCCATCATCGAGGTCTGGTGCCAGAGGAAGACCGTCATCGCGGAGAGGTTGACCAGCGCCACCGCGGCCCAGAGGGCGGGGCGGCGCAGCACCCGGCGCAGCGGACCGAGCAGCAGGACCGCCGCCCCGCACTGGGCGAGACCGAAGGCGACCGCCGCCAGCGTGGGCGGATCCAGGTTGGATATCGCGGCGCCCGGCACCCCGACCATGGAGGCCGGGTAACCGGCGAACAGAACGAGGAGAACCGTGCCGGCCGCGCCCCCGATCAGCAGGGCCCACCCGGTCCGGCGCCCCCGCAGCCCGCCGCGTGCCCAGACCGCGCCGAGCGAGTACGGGACCAGCCAGCCGGCCGCCACATTGATCCAGCCGAGCCAGGACGGCCCGCCGAGACCGAACCGGATCAGGTCGACATGGAGCACGACGGCGACGGGCCACAGCGGGTGCACCCGGGCGACCAGCGGGGTCGCCGCGGTCAGCGCCGCGAAGACCAGCAGGAACCAGAGCGGTGACAGCACCAGCTTCAGCAGCGCGTACAGGGTGTCGAGGCCGACCCCGGAGACGAGCATCGCGACCGAGGCCACCGCCCACACCACCAGGACGGCGGCGACCGGCCTGCTCAGCCGGGCCGTTCGGGCGCCCAGCCACTGCCCGTACGTCGTGCCCCGGGCGCGGGCCGCGGCGTAACTCCGCGTCCCCACCCGCCCGCCCACCAGGAAGAAGACCGCCAGGGTCTGGAACACCCAGGAGACCGGGGTGAGTCCGGGCATGTGCTGGAGCGGGCTGGCGGCGTGCACGGTACCGCTGTCCACGACCAGGGCGCTCACCAGCCAGTGGCCGAGCACCACACCGAGGATGGCGAGGGCGCGCAGCGCGTCGACGGCCCGGTCACGGTCGGGCGGCGTCGCGGCATCGATGCGCCGGACGAGGTCACGCATGACGGTCCTCCTCGGAAGGGGTCTGCCCCGAGACGATCCGGGCGAGGTTCCGCAACGGTTCGGAACCGGGTTTCAGGTAGTCGCTGTGGCTGCCGTGGCCCGCAGCGAAGACCCGGGCGCCGAACTTCGGCGAGACCGGATCGGCGCCCAGTCCGACCGTGAGGAACGGGAGCCGGAGCTGTACGTGCGGCACGTCGGAGATCCAGTCACCGCTGCTCCGGCCCGCCCAGACGGTGGCCCGTGTGTGCAGCGCCGCGGCGCTGCTCGCCCCGGCGCCGGGGCTGCCGAACAGGACGATGTCCGACACCCCGGCCCCGAGCCCCGACGCGGCCCGGCCGCACACCACCGATCCGTAGGAATGGCACAGGACGGAGATGCGGGCGGTGGGTTCGATCGCGCCCAACTCCGCCGTGAACGTGCGCAGAGCGGGGGCGGCGGCGTTCGCGCGGCCGGGGGTCAGCACCGCGGGGCTCACCGTGCCCGGTGTCCCGTACCCGAGCCAGGCGACGACGGCGGACCCGCGGCCCAGCTCGTGCTGGAGCGCCGCGGCGCCGTTCCGGAGGCGCCCGTACCGGTCCAGGTCGGTGTCCGACCCCGGGACCAGTACGGCGATCCGCCCGGCCCGGAACAGGTCGCCGAACACCTCGGCGGTGCGACCCCCGTCGCGGCCGTCGAAGGTGAGGAAGTGACGCGCGGGCTTCGCCATGGCGCGCAGCGCGGCGGCCCGCTTCCGGTCACCGTGGGCGGTGGCCGCGTGCTCGGCCGCCACGACGTCCGCACGGGTGGCCGCGTACCGCTCGGCGAGGGTCGCGGGGGTCACCGCCCGCAGGGGTGAGAGGTGCGCCGGTGCGGGGGCCGGGACAGCCGCTGGGCGGGCCGCCCCCGACACCGGCACGGCCACCGAAGCGGTGACGAGGGCGGCGAGCAGGGCGCGGCGCAAGCGGCTGCTGCGCGGGCGGGACTCCATGGAGGACGGTCCTTCCGTACCGGGTGACGGTCGTGCTTTCCGGTACCGAAGTTAGGGAGCGCCCCCTGTGGCCGGCGTCCCGCGGACGGCCGAACCTTCCTGGTAGCTCTGAAGTACTACGGGGCCTACAGGGAAGGGTCGATCGGGCTCAAGAGCCGCTGTGCGCGGGCCCGTTCAGCGGGCCGCGGGCGATCCGGTACGGGCGGCCCGGATCCTGCGCCACCCCGCGGGCGCCCCGCTGACCAGCAGCGTCAGCGCGACCGCCACGACCACGCCCTTCCACGGCTCGTCGAACAGCGAGCCGCCGAGTATCCCGATGAGCTGGTACGCGGCGGCCCAGGCGAGACAGGCCGGTACGTCCGCGAGGGCGAACCTGCGCAGCGGCATCCCGCCGAGCAGGCAGGCCAGCATCACCGGGATCCGTCCGGCCGGCACCAGCCGGGAGAGGACCAGCACCGACTTGCTGTGCTTGTCGAGCCTCTTCTGGGTGCTCACCAGACGTGCCTGCGGGACCCGCTTGCGCAGCGCCTCCAGCCAGCGCGAACCGTTCCTGGAGTGCACGCCGCGCCGGCCGAGCCAGTACAGCGTGAGGTCCCCGAGGAACGCGGCGCAGGACGCGACGGCGAACACGAAGAGCAGGGCGAACGGGTCCGTCTGGTGCAGGGCGACCACGGCCGCCGAACTCACCAGCGCCCCCGTGGGTACCACCGGGACCAGGGACCCCAGCACCACCAGCAGGAACAGCGACGGGTAGCCGACGGCCTGCTGGGTGGACTCCGCCGGTACCTGGCTCACGAGTTCAGGGATCACCGGGCCACCTCGGGCCGCACCTGTTCGCCGTGCGCGAGCCGGTACACCGACACCTCGGGCGCCAGCAGCGCCGCCTGCCGGACGAACTCGTCGCCGGGCGTGTGGAATTCGTGCGGGCGGACCCCGTCCATCCCGACCGGCCAGTACGTGCCGTAGTGCACCGGGACGGCCGAGCGCGGTCGCAGGGCCGTCAGCGCCTCGGCGGCCCGCCGCGCGTCCAGGTGTTCCTGCCCGAGGAAGGGGCCCCAGCCGCCGACCGGCAGCAGCGCCACGTCGACCTCGCCGACCGCCTCCGCCATCGTGTCGAAGAGCCCGGTGTCCCCGGCGAAGTAGGTCCGCGCCTCACCGCTGATCACGAAGCCGAGCGCGGGCGCCCGCTGCGGCCCGAGCGGCATCCGGCGGCCGTCGTGGCGCGCGGGGACCGCCCGGACGAGCAGATCCGCGACCCGCACCTCGTCACCCGCGACGACCTCGGTGAGGTCCAGGCGGAGCCGCCGCAGCCCCGGCACGGCGCGGCTCGTGCCCCGGGGCGCGATCAACCGGGTGCCGGGTGCCAGCCGCGCCAGGGACGGCAGATGCAGATGGTCGGCGTGCAGGTGCGAGATGAGCACGGCCTGGGCGGCCGTGGCTCCGGCCGGTGGCACGGCGCCGCGACGGCGCCGGAGATGGGCCAGCCGACGGGCGAAGAGCGGGTCGGTGAGCACCCGGACACCGGAGTCCTCGACCGTACAGGTGGCATGGCCCCACCAGGTCACATCGACCGGCACCTGCCGTCTCCTCACGCTCGGATCCCCGGGAACTCCCGGACGTCTCGGAACCCCCGGATTCCTGTACGACCCTATGCGGCCCGGTCCGCAAATGGGGAGTGAGGCCCCGTCCACGGGAGTCCGCGGGTTCCGTGACCAGGGCTCCCCGCGGTGACCTGGTCCGACTCCGGTCCTGTGAAAAACTGGCCGGCGGGCCCGCACGGGGTCCGACGGACGTGAGGTGGCAGAGGCGTGGCCGCAAGGCGATGGCACAGGGTGGGCAGCGCTCTGTTCCGGGTGATCGTGGTGTGGGCGGTGTCCACCCTCACCATGCTGGTCCTCGCGGGGATCCTGCCGGACTTCAAGCTGGAGTCCGACAACGGCGACAGCGCCACCACGGTGGCGATCACCGCCGGGTGGGGCGCCGGTGCGTTCGGACTGCTGAGCGCGCTGGTCTGGCCACTGGTCGTACGGGCACTGCTGCTCGTCCCGGCGCTCGTGCTCGGCCTGCTGGTCTTCTTCCTGAACGGCTCGCTGCTGCTGGTCGCCCTCAGCCTCATCCCGAACGGGCGCGGCGCCTCCAACCCGGAGACCGCGGTGGTCGTCGCGGCCGTGATGTCCGCCGTCGCCTCCGCCACCTCCACCTCGCTCGCGGTGCGCGACGACGAGGCGTACCGGCGACGGCTCTCCCGGCTGGCTTCCCGGCGGCGGCGCAGACAGGGCGAGGGCATGAGCCGCGGCGGGCCGCACGGCACGGTCTTCCTCCAGCTCGACGGCGTCGGCCACGCGGCGCTGCTGCGCGCGGTCGAGGACGGGCTGATGCCCACGCTCGCCGGATGGATCGGCTCCACCCACCGGCTCGACGCCTGGCGCACCGACTGGTCGAGCCAGACCGGCGCCAGCCAGCTCGGCATCCTGCACGGCTCCAACCACGACGTCCCGGCCTTCCGCTGGTACGAGAAGGACACCGGCGACGTCATGGTCTGCAACCGGCCGGCCAGCGCCGCCGAACTGCAGCGGCGGGCGGTGGAGCACTCCGGCGACGCCGGCCTGCTCATGGTGGACGGCGCGAGCCGGGGCAATCTCTTCAGCGGTGGCGCCGACGAGCTGGCCCTGGTGCTCTCGGTCGCCGCGCGGCGGGACCGGCACCACCGCTCCCGCGCCGGCTACTTCGCGTACTTCTCGGACCCGGCCAACGCGGTACGCACCGCGATGTCGTTCTTCGCCGAGGTCGGCCGGGAGATGGGCCAGTCGACACGGGCCCGCGCGCGTCAGGAGCAGCCACGGATCAAGCGCGGCGGTCTCTACCCGTTCATCCGGGCCTTCGCGACCGTGGTGGAGCGCGACGTGGTGGTCACCGCGGTGATCGGCGACATGTTCGCCGGACGCACCGCGGTCTACGCCGATCTCGTCGCGTACGACGAGGTGGCGCACCACAGCGGGCCGCGCAGCCGGGACGCGGCGAAGGTGCTGGCCCGTCTGGACCGTTCGCTGGCGATGATCGCGAAGGTCGAGGAGCACGCCCCCAGGCCGTACCGGATCGTGCTCCTCTCCGACCACGGGCAGAGCCCCGGCCAGACCTTCGAGGGGGCGTACGGCCTCACCCTGAAGGATCTGGTGCGGGCGGGCTGCGGGCTGCCGGTACCGCGCAGGGCGCAGCGCACCGAGAGCGGTTCGGAGGCACGGGCCGCGGTGCGCGTGGCGCTGCACCGGCCGGTGCCGGCCGATGGCGAGCCGTCGCCGGAGCCGGGGTCCGACCCGGTCGTGCTGGCTTCCGGCAATCTGGGGCTGATCTCCTTCCCTGACGCGCCGGGACGGATGACCCGCGAGCAGTTGGACCGCCGCCACCCGGCGCTGCTGCCGACGCTGGCCAACCACCCGGGGATCGGGTTCCTGCTGATGGGCAGCGCCGAGCACGGTTCGGTGGTGCTCGGGGCGGGCGGCGTCGAGGTGCCGGTCGTGGAGCTGACCGACGGCGAGGGGCCGCTCGCGCCGTTCGGCCCCGGCGCGGCGGACGCCGTGCGGCGGACCGACGCCTTCCCGCACGTCGCCGACATCATGGTCAATTCGATGTACGACCCGGGGACCGGCGCCGTGCATGCCTTCGAGGGCCAGATCGGCTCGCACGGCGGCCTGGGCGGCGAGCAGTCGGCTCCCTTCCTGCTGTCGCCGCTCGCCCTCTCCGCGCCGGTACCCGAGGGCGGCGACCTGGTCGGAGCCGAGCAGGTGCACCGCGTCCTGCGGCGCTGGCTGGCCGAGGACCAGGGCCCGCAGGTTCCGCTGGGCCCCGCGACGGACGGCGCCCCCTCCGGCGAGTCCGCCTGAACGGGGACCGTACCGGCGCCGGAACGTCTGCCGGCGCCGGTACCCCGTCACCCCTGTCGGCGGTCAGCCGGTGATGATCGCCGGGTCGCTCACCCCGGGCCTGCCGTTCTCGACGTGCCCGGCGAACCGGCGCAGGAAGGCGCTGTCGGTGTCGGACACCACCGACAGGTCGTACCAGCGCCGGGTGGAGCGCAGATCCACCGTGTGCACCACGCTGCTCCCCGCGCGCACCGTGAAGGTCTGGCCCTGCCCGCCGTACGCGTTGGTGACCGTCACGTGGCAGTCGCCGCTGCCCGCGTTGGTCATCGTCAGCTCCACGGAACCGTCGGACGCGCGGTGGCGGGCGGTCACCTCCGGCCCGGCGGTGGAGCCGGGGCCGCGGAAGGTGCGCAGGAACCCGTTGGGGCCGAACACCGACAGGTCGTAGGAGCCCTGTGAGTAGGCCGCGTTCCAGGTGTCGGAGATCTGCTTGCCGGCCTCGGTGGTGTACGACCACGGGCCGTCCCCGCGGTTCGCGGACGTGACCGTGAAGCACGCCCCGGCCGACGCGCCCCCGCTGAAGGTGAGGGTGAACTTCCCGGTGGACGGTGTCGCCGATCCGTCCACCAGCGGGGCGTACGGCAGCGGCCTGGTGGGACGGGAGCCCGCTTCCTGCTTCGGCAGAGCCGGGTCGGAGGGCGCCTTCGGTACGTAACTGTCGTGCCGCTTCTGGTCCGGCGGCCGGAAGCCGTCGGTGTCGGGAAGGGCGGCGGGGCCGGAGTCGTTCAGCCCGAAGTCGAAGGCGGAGGTGAGGTCACCGCAGATGGCCCGCCGCCACGGCGAGATGTTCGGCTCGTGCACGCCGAAGCGCCGCTCCATGAACCGGATGATCGAGGTGTGGTCGAAGACCTCGGAACAGACGTAGCCGCCGGTGCTCCACGGCGACACGACGGTCATCGGAACGCGCATGCCGAGCCCGTACGGTCCGGCGATGTGGCTGATGTCGCCCGGGTACCAGTCGAGCGAGGTGTCCACGGTGGAGGCGCCGCGGTCGGCGGAGGACGGGGGGAACGGCGGGACCGCGTGGTCGAAGTAGCCGTCGTTCTCGTCGTAGGTGACGAACAGCGCGGTCCTGCTCCACACCTCGGGGTTGGAGGTGAGTGCGTCCAGCACCTGCGAGACGTACCAGGCGCCGTAGTTGGCGGGCCAGTTGGGGTGTTCGGAGAAGGCTTCCGGGGCGACGACCCAGGAGACCTGCGGCAGCGTGCCGTCCTTGACGTCCGCCCGGAGGTGGTCGAAGAAGTCGTCGCCGTTCTTGGCGTTCGTGCCGGTGCGCGCCTTCTCGTAGAGCGGATCGCCGGGCTTGGCGTTGCGGTACGAGTTGAAGTACAGCAGCGAGTTGTCACCGTAGTTGCCGCGGTAGGCGTCGTCGATCCAGCCCCACCCGCCCGCGGCGTCCAGCCCGTCGCCGGTGTCCTGGTAGATCTTCCACGAAACGCCGGACTCCTCCAGGCGCTCGGGGTACGTCGTCCAGTCGTATCCCGCCTCGGCGTTGCCGAGCACCGGGCCGCCGCCCTTGCCGTCGTTGCCGACATGGCCGGACCACATGTAGTAGCGGTTGGGGTCGGTCGCCCCCATGAACGAGCAGTGGTAGGCGTCGCACACCGTGAACGCGTCGGCGAGCGCGTAATGGAACGGAATGTCCTTGCGGGTCAGATGGGCCATGGTGCCCGCGGTCTTGGCCGGAATCCACTGGTCGTACTTGCCCTGGTTCCAGGCCCAGTGGGCGGTTGTCCAGTCGTGGTCGAGGCCCGCGATGAACTGCATCCCGAGGTCGTCGGCGTCCGGGTGGTACGGCAGGACGTCCGTGAAGAGGTTCGACTGGTTCCAGACCGGCTTGCCGCCGACGGGTGTCACCGGGCGCGGGTCGCCGAAGCCGCGGACGCCCTTCATCGAGCCGAAGTAGTGGTCGAACGAACGGTTCTCCTGCATCAGGACGACTATGTGCTCGATGTCCTTGATGGTGCCCGAGCGGCGCTTCGCGGGAATGGCGGCGGCACGGTCGATGCTGTTCGAGAGGGCCGAGAAACCTGCGGTCGCGCCCGCGATCTGGAGGAAGCGGCGCCGATTGAGCTGTGGCATGAGTGAGGAGCCTCTCGCGGTGTGAGGGGAAGGGGCCAGCTGAGTGTTTCCAGAGGAGGGGGAGAAAAGGAAGAGGCAGCGACCGTCGAGTGGATGTATGAGGCACTCAGTACGGGCAACCTGGCTGATTTCAGCCCCTGGACACACTGCTTCCCGTCATGTACCGCCGCATCAGGCTGACTTCGGCTCCATGAAGACCACGGGCACCTCGTTGGCGCGCACCACCCGTCCGAGCACGGCCGCCAGCCGGTCGCGCTCCGCCGGACCGATGCCGTCGGCCAGCGCCTCCATCCGCGCGGTCGTGTCCGCGTAGAAATCCCCGGCGACGGTACTGCCGTCCACCGTCAGCGCCACCCGGACCGCCCGTCTGTCCTGCGGGTCCGGCTCGCGGCGCACCAGGCCGCGCCGCTCGGCCCGATCCACCAGCCCGGTCAGGCTGGACTTCTCCAGCCCCAGCATGGTGCTCAGCTCGCTCATGCCGCGCGGCTGCGCCATCAGTACGCAGACCAACTGGGCCTGCTGCACCGGCAGTCCGTACCCCCGGCTCGCCTCCGTGTACACGGCCTGCACCAGGAACGCCGTCCGTACCAGTGCTGCCGCGAACCCGGCTGGCTGCTCACCTTTGGCCATGTCCATGCCGCCAGCATAGGGGGATGGTTCGTGCCGCGAATCATCGCGGGCGGCCCACGGCGCCGGGCCGCCCGCGTTGCGGGCGCGCACCGGGGGCGGCAGGGTCGGAAGGGAGTACGAGGAGGCCCCACCCATGCCCATTGCCACGGTGAACCCCGCGACCGGCGAGACGCTCCGCACTTTCGACGCGCTGAGCGCCGAGGAGACCGAGCAGCGGATCGCGGTGGCCCACGCGACGTTCCTGCAGTACCGCACCACGGAGTTCTCCGAGCGGGCGCGACTGCTGCACCGTGCCGCCGACCTGCTGGACAAGGATCAGGACGACATCGCCCGCACCATGACGACCGAGATGGGCAAGCCGGTCGCCGCCGCCCGTGCCGAGGCCGCGAAATGCGCCAAGGCCATGCGCTGGTACGCGGACAACGCCGCCGCACTGCTGGCCGACGAGCACCCCTCGGCCGCCGATGCCGCGGACTCCGGCGCTTCCCGTGTGTACACCCGTTACCGGCCGCTGGGCGTGGTGCTGGCCGTCATGCCGTGGAACTTCCCGCTCTGGCAGGTCGTGCGGTTCGCCGCGCCCACGCTGATGGCCGGGAACGCGGGCCTGCTCAAGCACGCGTCGAATGTCCCGCAGACCGCGCTCTACCTGGAGGATCTCTTCCGGCGGGCCGGATTCCCGCACGGCTGTTTCCAGACCCTGCTGATCGGCTCCCGGGCGGTCGAGGCGGTCCTGCGCGACCCGCGGGTGGTGGCGGCGACCCTCACCGGCAGCGAACCGGCGGGCCGCTCGGTGGCCGCCGTGGCGGGTGACGAGGTCAAGAAGACCGTGCTGGAGCTGGGCGGCAGCGATCCGTACATCGTGATGCCCTCGGCCGACATCGAGCGGGCCGCGGCGACCGCGGTGACGGCGCGGGTGCAGAACAACGGACAGTCCTGCATCGCGGCCAAGCGCTTCCTCGTCCACACCGATGTCTACGACACCTTCATGGAGCACTTCACCACCCGGATGGGGGCCCTGAAGGTCGGCGACCCGCTGGACGAGTCCACCGACATCGGCCCGCTCGCCACCGAGCAGGGCCGGACGGACCTGGAGGAGCTGGTGGCCGATGCCGTACGCCTGGGCGCGACGGCGCTCTGCGGCGGCGGGCGTCCGACCGGACAGGACCGCGGCTGGTTCTTCGCCCCCACCGTCCTCATGGGCATCACCACCGACATGCGCATCCACCACGAGGAGGCCTTCGGGCCGGTGGCGTCCATCTACCGGGTGACGAGCGCGGCCGAGGCGGTGGAGCTCGCCAACGACACGCCCTTCGGCCTCAGTTCGAACGTATGGACCCGGGACGAGGAAGAAGTGGACCTCTTCGCACGGGACCTGGAGGCCGGCGGGGTCTTCTTCAACGGCATGACCGCGTCCCACCCCGCGCTGCCCTTCGGTGGCATCAAGCGCTCCGGCTACGGACGTGAACTGTCCGGCCACGGCATCCGGGAGTTCTGCAACATCACCACGGTCTGGCACGGAGCGGAACCGGGCGAGTGAACTCCCGTACCCAGCGGACACCGCAAGGAAAGTGAGCACCATGGCCGACACGCGAAGCCCCGGCACGAAGAGCCCCGGCACGGAACACTCCAGCGCGGAACACTCCAGCACCCTGGTCACGGTGGAGCTCACCGGGAGCACGAGAGAGGACGCGGCGGCCGTCTTCGGCGCCCTGCGCAAGGGGTTCGCCTGCGACCGCCCCGTCGAGGACAGGCCGCAGACGGAGATCCCGGGCCGTCCCACGGTGTGGACGGCGTCCTTCGAAGTGGCGGACGGCGCCCCGGGAAGACTGGGAACCGCCACCCTGAAGGAGTCCGTCGAGGCCACGGTGCAGGGCAGTTACCACGCCGTGGACCAGCTGCGCACCGCCCTGGACGGGACGTTCGCCGTGCGGGACCTGGGCGAGGCCTTCGGGGATCAGGAGAAGGAGCTGGAACTCCGGCTGACGAACCGGTAGCCGCGCGCACATGGTGCAGGATCAGGGAGAACGGGGTGCGGGATCAGGGAGATGGGAAGAGGCTCGATGTACGTCAAGATCTGCGGTCTGCGCACCGCTGAGACCCTCGATGCCGCGGTCGGCGCGGGCGCGGATGCCGTGGGCTTCGTCTTCGCCCCCGGCAGCCCGCGGCTGATCGACGCCGAGGCGGCCCGTGCGCTGTCCGAGCGGGTACCCGACACGGTCGAGACCGTCGGTGTGTTCCGGCGACAGCCGGTCGAGGAGGTCCTGGCGACGGCTTCGACCGTGGGTCTCACCACGGTCCAGCTCCACGGGGACGAGGGAGACGCGGACTTCGAGCGGCTGCGCGCCGCCGGGTTCCGGACGATCCGTGCGATGACCAGTGCGGCGTACCTCGCGCGCCCGTCGCTGGACCCCGCGGACCGGCTGCTCATCGACGCGCCACTGCCGGGCGGCGGTACCCGCTTCGACACCGGGTCCCTGCGGACGCGGCCTCCGCAGGGATTCTGGCTCCTGGCCGGCGGTCTGGACCCCTCGAACGTGGCCGCGGCCGTACGGTCGGCGAACCCCGGCGGCGTCGATGTCTCCAGCGGGGTCGAGTCGTCGAGGGGTGTCAAGAGTGCCGGCCTGATCCGCCGGTTCGTCGGGGCCGCACGCGGAGCCGACAGCCCGAAGACCTTTCCGGCACAGGTCGTCCTCGTGCGTGACGACGCCCCGGCCCGACGCGGCTCTTGAGCACAGGGAACCAAGAACTGGAATGACGGTGGGCAGGGTCGGCGGCACAAAAGGAGCGGATTCGCTCCGGATGCCGATCCATGTGCCGGAGCGGAGAATTGCAGGAACGGAGGTGGACATGGAATACGTCATGCAGGCCGATCTGGAAGACGGTTCTTCACCCACGGACGAGCACCCCACGGTGCGGTTCTGGCACATGGTGCACGTCAGTGAGGAGACCGCTCTGTGCGGGCGCGAGCTGGACCCGGCGGCCCCCAAGCAGTCGCCGGACACCTGGGGGACCCCGGAGAGCCAGCCTTTCTGCCACACCTGTGGCGCGCTGTATCTGCGACAGGTTCCTTGAGGGCCTCTCGTCCGGATCGGGCGGGATTTTCCACACGCGGCTCAGGAGGGCAGCGACTGGAGATAGGTGACCGTAGCCGGGTCGGCCGGCAGGAACGTCTCGATCGCCAGTTCGGCCACCGTCACATCCATCGGGGTGTTGAAGGTGGAGATGGACGAGATGAAGGAAAGCACCTGTCCGTCGTGCTCGATCTCCAGCGGCAGCGCGAAGCGGGATGCGGGACCCGGGCTCCCCGGCCCTTCCCGGGCGTCCGCGCCGGGGTACGGATACCCGGCGACCTCCTCGTACAGCTCACGCAGCGGACCGGAGCGCGCCAGCGCGATCTGACGCTCCATCTGGTTCAGCAGATGCCCCCGCCACTCCCGGAGATTGCGGATGCGCGGGGCGAGCCCCGCCGGATGCAGGGACAGCCGCATCGAGTTGAGGGGCGGCACGAGCAGGTGCTCCGGCAGTCCTTCGAGGAGCATCTCGATCCCGCGGTTGGCGGCGACGACGTTGTACATGCCGTCGACGACCACCGCCGGGTACGGCTCGTACCCCTGGAGCAGCTGCTGGATGCCCTCGTGCAGCGCACCCATCGAGGGATCGTCGAGTGTCGTCTCCGCGTACCTGGGCGCGTAGCCCGCCGCCAGCAGAAGGGCGTTGCGCTCCCGCACGGGGATGTCCAGGTGCTCGGCGAGACGCAGGATCATCTCCTCGCTGGGGCGCGAACGGCCCGTCTCGATGAAGCTGATGTGGCGGGCCGACGAGTCGGCCCGCAGGGCCAGTTCCAGCTGGCTGACCCGGCGCTGCTGACGCCATTCGCGCAGCAGTGGCCCCATCCCGGTGTCGATTGCGACAGTTGTCATACGCAGACCGTAACGTCGCGAGGACCGTTTCCCGGAAGGAGTCCTGGAACATGCCCACAGAACCGCTGTCACCGAAGGAGACCGAGGACCGGCTGGGGGAGCTGCCCGGCTGGTCCCTGGAAGGGGACAGGATCGCCCGCACCTACCGGCTGGCGAACCACTTCGCGGCCACCGCGATGGTCGTCCACATCGCCCAGATCCAGGAGGAACTGGGGCACCACTCGGACCTGACCCTCGGGTACAACATCGTCGCGCTGCGCGTGCACACGCACGACGCGGGCGGCGCGGTGACCGGGAAGGACTTCGCCCTGGCCCGGCGGGTGGAGGAGATCGCCCCCGGCCACGGCGCGAGCTGACACCCGGGCGGACAGCGGAGCCGGGAGCGCTGCGAACAGAGCCGGAGTGAACCCGTGCCGCGACCGGTGTCCCGGAGCCGAGCTCTGCCGTAACGGCAACGCCACGCACGGAATCGGCCCGGGGCGGGGCAGGGTGGCCCCATGAGCCATCATCACGACACCACGCACCTGGACTGGGACGTCATGGCGCCGCTCCTCGAACGGGGCGCCGAACTGTACCGCCCCGTGTACGAGCGGGCGGCGGCCTGGGTCGCCGGGCAGGTCCCGGTGGCCGCCGTCCGCCGGGTCCTGGACATCGGCAGCGGCCCCGGGGTCGTCTCCTGTCTGCTCGCCGAGGTGTTCCCGTACGCCGAAGTGGTCGCGGTCGACGCCACCCCGGGGCTGCTGGACCGGGCCCGTGCGCGGGCCGAGCACGCGGGTCTCGGCGACCGTGTCCGTACCCGCCATGCCGAACTTCCGGACGGTGTATCCGAGTTGGGCGATGCCGACCTGGTCTGGGCGGGCAACTCGCTGCACCATGTCGGCGACCAGCGGGCCGCGCTCGACGGATTCGTGCGGTTGCTGCGGCCGGGCGGCACGGTGGTCCTGTGGGAGGGCGGTCTGGCCCCCCGCCATCTGCCGCGTGACATCGGTTTCGGCAAGCCGGACCTGGAGGCGCGCATCGAGGCCGCCGCGGCGGAGTGGTTCGCCGAGATGCGGGCTGCGTTGCCCGGAGCGAAGCGTGAAGTCGAGTACTGGCGTGCGCTGTTGGCCGATGCCGGGCTGTCGCCGAGCGGCACCCGGTCGTTCCTCCTCGACATCCCGGCGCCGCTGCCCGGCGTCGTACGCGAACAGGTTCTCGCGCACTTCACCCGGCAGCGCGAAGTGCTGGCGGACAAGCTGTCCGCGGAGGATCAGGCGACGCTCGACCGGCTGCTGGACCCCGCGGATCCGCAGGGGCTGCGGCTGCGCGGCGACTCCTGCCTGCTGACGGCGCGGACGGCGCACACCGCGCGCCGCGGCTGACCGGGCCGGCCGGCCGGGACGCTCTCCTCGTCACACGTCTGCGAAACACGTCCGCGAAACACGTCCGCGGACACGGTGGCGCCGCCCGGCCCGGAGCCGGGCGGCGCCACCGTGTCCGCCCCGCGGCCGATCAGGCGCCGATGTTCATGGCAGCCGGGTCGGGGCCGATGCGCTTGCCTTCGTCCAGCGCGGCGATGCCCGCCAGGTCGTCGGCGTCCAGCTCGAAGTCGAAGACGTCGATGTTCTCCTTGATCCGCGACGGGGTCACGGACTTGGGGATCACCACGTTGCCCGTCTGGAGGTGCCAGCGCAGCACTACCTGGGCGGCGCTGCGGCCGTGCTTCTGGGCGATCGCGACGATCGTCGGGACCTCCAGCAGGCCCTTGCCCTGGCCGAGCGGGGACCAGGCCTCGGTGTGGATGCCGTGCTCCGCGTGGACGGCGCGCGACTCGGCCTGCTGGAGCTGCGGGTGCAGCTCGATCTGGTTGACGGCCGGGACCACGGAGGTCTCGCCCATCAGCCGCTTCAGGTGGTCGGGAAGGAAGTTGGAGACCCCGATGGTCTTGGCGCGGCCGTCCGCGAGGATCTTCTCGAAGGCCTTGTACGTGTCCACGTAGGCGTCCTTGGACGGGACCGGCCAGTGGACCAGGTACAGGTCGACGTAGTCGAGGCCGAGCTTGGCCAGCGAGGTGTCGAAGGCGCGCAGGGTGGAGTCGTAGCCCTGTTCGGAGTTCCACAGCTTCGTGGTGACGAAGAGTTCGTCACGCGCGATCCCCGATGCGGCGAGTGCCCTGCCCGTGCCCTCCTCGTTGCCGTAGATCGCGGCGGTGTCGATGCTGCGGTACCCGGCCTCCAGCGCGGTGCCGACGGCCTTCGTGGCCTCGTCGTCGGCGACCTGCCAGACACCGAAACCGAGCTGCGGCATGCGGGCACCGTTGTTGAGCGTGATGAAGGGGACCTTGCTCACGAGCGGTCGACTCCTTTTGTTACTTCGTCGGTTGATAACTCCATGGTCAACGATCACGCGCTGCGACCCATTCCCGCCCCCGCCGGCCCCACGGTGGCTGGAAAGTAGTCCGATCTCTTCGGTGCGGCCCGTTTCTCTTCAGTGCAGCCCATTGACCGCAACACGTCAACACGCAACCCTGGACCGCACCACTGAACAGAGAACACATCCCTGAACAGTTGTTGCATCATCGGTCGCCAGTCATCCGTCAGAGTCGTCGCACTCCTGCTTGACAGCTCCGATGTCTCCCCTCCCATCTTGATCGACCCACAGAGGTGGTCATGAAGAGATCAAGGGCTCCACGACTACTCGCCGTGCTCGCCGCCGCGCTCCTCGCCGTCACGGGTCTCACCGTTCCCGCCGCGGCCTCCGGGAAACCGGCCCGCGGCTCCGCGCCCACCGACTGGTCGGTGGCCGTGACCGAATCCACGATGGCCCGCTACACGCCGACCACGATCGGCAGCTGGTCCTACCCCGTCGGGCTGTATCTCTACGGTCAGTACCTCACCTACCAGCGCACGCACGACACCCGGTACCTGACGTACATCAAGAACTACGTCGACCGCTTCGTCGACGGCGACGGAGTCATCGGCCAGAGCTTCAACAGCCTCGACAGCATGGAGGCCGGCCGTCTCCTGGTCGTCCTGCACCACGAGACCGGCGACCCGCGCTACGCCACAGCGGCCAAGCAGATCCGCGACCGGCTGAACACCTACCCGCGCACGGCCGACGGCGGGTTCTGGCACGCCGACACCGCCAGCCGGGCCCACCAGCTGTGGGGCGACGGCGTCTACATGATCACGCCGTTCCTCGTCGAGTACGGCCACGAATTCGGCGACGAGGCCTACACGAACGCCGAGGCGACCAGACAACTCACCGTGTACGGAAGCCACTTGCAGGTGGCCAACGGGCTGCTCCGGCACGCCTACGACGAATCCCGGACCGCGGAATGGTCCGACCCGTCGACCGGACTGGCGCCGGAACACTGGTGCCGCGCCGTCGGCTGGTACACGATGGCCGCCGTCGACGTCCTCGACGGCACGCCCCGCGACCAGCCCCACCGCGGGCAGTTGCTCACCGTTCTGCGCAAGCTCGCGGCCGGGATCGAGCACTACCAGGACCCGGCCACGGGGCGTTGGTTCCAGGTGATGGACAAGGGGGCCGACGCCGGGAACTGGACGGAGACGTCCTGTTCCAGCATGTTCACCTACGCCCTGTCCCGCGCGGCCCAGCAGGGTTACGTCGACAAGCACTACGCGAAGGTCGCGCAGCGCGGCTACCGGGGTGTCCTCGACGAGCTGTCCGTCGGCCCGGACGGGCTGACGGACCTCGCCGACATCTCGATCGGCACCAACGTCGGTGACTATGCGTACTACACCGGCCGCACCAGGGCGACCAATGACTTCCACGGCCTCGGCGCTTTCCTGATCATGAACGAACAGCTCGCCCGGCCCGCTCCACGCTGACCGGGCAGCCAACACCACTGCGCACGACGGGTGTTGACTCTGTCGGAACTCTTGACAAGCCAGGTTCGGGAACGCTGATATGCGGTGTCGGTTAGGAAGGTTTCCTAACCGTCCTCGGAAAGGACGGCCCCCCACATGCGCAGAGTAACCGCGATCCCCGCAGCGGCCCTCGGCCTGGCGTCACTCGTCGCCCTCGCCCCTTCGGCCGGTGCCACCGGGAACGCCGCTCCCGCAGCGGCTCCCGGTGCCATGGCGGCAGCCCCGTACGAATACCTCGGCTGGGGCAACCCGCAGAAGCCGGCCGATGTCATGGCGGCCACCGGCGTGAAGTGGTTCACCCTCGCCTTCGTCCTCTCCGACGGGGGCTGCAACCCCAAGTGGGACGGTGACCGGGCGTTGAAGGGCGGCTCCGACGAGTCCGCCATCAAGGCCATCCGGGCCAAGGGTGGCGATGTCGTCGTCTCGGTCGGCGGCTGGAGCGGGAACAAACTGGGCGAGAAGTGTTCCAGCGCCTCGGCGCTGGCCGGGGCGTACCAGAAGGTGATCGACGCGTACGGCCTCAAGGCGCTCGACATCGACATCGAGGACACCGAGTTCAGCAACGGCACGGTCCGCCAGCGCGTCGTCGACGCGCTGAAGATCGTCAAGTCGAAGAACGCGGGCATCGTGACGTACGTGACGATGGGCACCACCCCGAGCGGTCCCGACTCCACGGGCAAGGACCTCATCAAGAAGGGCGCGGCGGCCGGACTCGCCAATGACGGCTGGGTGATCATGCCGTTCGACTTCGGCAGTCACAGCGGTTCGATGGGGCAGGCCACGGTCAGCGCCATGGACGGCCTCAAGTCCGCTGTGAAGAGCGCCTACGGATACGACGACGCCACCGCCTACCAGCACATCGGCGTCTCGTCGATGAACGGCACGACGGACGAGTCCGACGAGACCGTCACCACCGGGGACTTCAACACGATCCTGGGCTACGCGCAGCAGCACCACATCGCACGGTTCGCCTTCTGGGCCGTCAACCGGGACCGGCAGTGCGGTTCCGGGAGCGACGGCGACGCGTGCAGCGGGATCTCGCAGTCGCCGTACGCGTTCACCAAGATCGCCGTCAAGTACACCGGCTGAGGCGGCGGACGAGATGAGACGTACTCCGAGAAGCGCACGGCACTTCGGTGCCACCCTGCTGGCTGCCGCGGGTCTGGTCATGGGTGTCGTGGCACTGCCGCCCACCGCGTCCGCCAGTCCTGCCGCTGCCGCGCCGACCCGGTACGAGGCCGAGTCCGCGGCCCTCTCCAAGGCCGCGGTCGAGTCCAACCACAAGAACTATTCGGGCACCGGCTTCGTCAACGGCAACAATGTCGCGGGCAGTTATGTGGAGTTCACCGTCGACGCGGCGGCTGCCGGGAACGCCACGGTCGCGGTCCGGTACTCGAACGGTACGACGGTGGACCGGCCCGGCGACATCGTGGTGAACGGCGCCGTGGTCGCCGCGGCGCACACCTTCGGCTCGACCACCGACTGGGACACCTGGGCCACCGCCTCGGTGACCGTGCCCGTCACCGCGGGCAGCAACAAGATCCGGCTCACCTCCACCACCGCCAACGGACTCCCCAACCTCGACTACATCGACGTCACCTCCGCGGGCGGTGACACCCAGGCGCCCGGCGCACCGGCGACGCTCACCTGCTCGGCGGTGACCGACACCTCGCTCACCCTGAACTGGGCGGCGTCGACCGACAACACCGGTGTCTCGATGTACGACATCTACGAGCACGGCAACAAGATCAGTGAGGTGGCGGGCAACCTCACCACCCGGACGCTCACCGGGCTGACCGCCGGCACGACGTACAACCTCACGGTGTTCGCGCGGGACGCGGCGGGCAATGTCTCGTCGGCCAGTCCGGTCGCGAACTGCACCACCGCCCCCAGCTCGGACACCACCCCGCCGTCGAAGCCCGGCACTCTCTCGTACAGCGGTCTCACGGCCGACGGCGTCACCCTGAAATGGGGTGCTTCCACGGACGACAAGGGCGTCACCGCCTACGAGATCCGCAGCGGCTCCAACGTCTACGCCATGGTGAAGGGCGACCCGCCGGCCACCACGGCCACGGTGAGCGGGCTCGCGTGCAGCAGCCCGTACACCCTGGACGTCGTCGCCAAGGACGCGGGCGGCAACGCGTCGGCGGCGAGCAACGCGGTCACCTTCACCACTCCGGCCTGCGCCACCGACGGCGGGGTACCGTCCGCGATCTCCACGCTCTCCAGCAACTGGACGATCCCGTGGGGCACTTACTGGATGCCCGACGGCAAGACCGCGCTGATCACCGAGCGGGACAGCTTCAAGGTCTTCAGGACGACCCCCACCGGCACGCAGACCCAGGTCGGCACCGTGCCCAACGTGGTCACGACCAACGGAGAGGGCGGTCTGCTCGGCGTCGCCGTCGATCCGAAGTGGTCGGCCAACCACTACGTCTACTTCATGCACACCGCCTCCGAGGGCAACCGGATCGTGCGGATGACGTACGACGGCAGCTCGCTCACCGACTACAAGATCCTGCTCCAGGGAATCAAGAAGAACAGGTACCACAACGGCGGACGGCTGGCCTTCGGCCCCGACGGATATCTGTACGCCTCGACCGGTGAGGCACAGACACCCGACCTGGCCCAGGACAAGACCTCCCTCAACGGCAAGATCCTCCGGCTGACGACGGACGGCAAGGCGGCGCCGGGCAACCCGTTCGGCAACTACGTCTACAGCTACGGACACCGCAACCCGCAGGGGCTGGCCTTCGACCGCAAGGGGCGGCTGTGGGAAGCCGAGTTCGGCAACAGCTCCAAGGACGAACTCAACCTGATCAAGCCGGGCGCCGACTACGGCTGGCCGACCTGTGAAGGCACCTGCAGTGTCTCCGGAATGACCAACCCCAAGGCGACCTGGGGCGTCTCCGAGGCCTCACCCAGCGGTATCGCGATCGTCAGGAACGTCATCTACATGGCGGCTCTCAAGGGGGAGCGGCTGTGGCGGATCCCCATCACCGGGGACACCGAGAACGTGGGCACCCCGACGGCGTACTACGTCGGGTCCTACGGGCGGCTCCGCACGGTCACCAAGGTGCCGGGCTCGGACGAACTGTGGCTGTCCACCACCAACTGTGACAACAACGGAGGCGCGGCGGCAGGCTCGGACAAGATCTTCAAGGTCTCGATCAGCTAGACCGACCTGGTTGCCGCGCGCGCCGGAGGCCGTGGCCGGGGGCTCGAATCCCCCGGCCACGGCCACGGCTACGGCCCCGATTGCGGCCGGGTCGTACCGGCGGCCCGGTCCCGATCCGGTCCCGATCCGGAGCCGGTTCGAATCCGGCACGGAGCGGACTCAGCGGTAGAGCGCTTCGACCTCTTCGCCGTACGCCGTCTCGATCGCCTTGCGCTTCAGCTTCAGTGACGGGGTGAGCAGGCCCTGTTCCTCGGAGAACTGATGGGCGAGGATCCGGAATGTACGGATCGACTCGGCCTGCGAGACCAGGGTGTTCGCGGCCACCACCGCCCGCCGGACCTCCGTCTCCAGATCCGGGTCGCGTACCAGCGCGGCCGGGGCCATCGACGCTTTGCCGTGCAGGGCGAGCCAGTGCTCCACGGCTTCCTGGTCGAGCGTGACGAGCGCCGCGATGTACGGCCGGTCGTTGCCGACGACCAGACACTGCGCGACCAGCGGGTGGGCCCGTACCCGCTCCTCCAGCCCCGCGGGCGAGACGCTCTTGCCGCCGGACGTCACCAGGATCTCCTTCTTGCGCCCGGTGATGGTGAGATAGCCGTCCTCGTCGAGCGACCCCAGATCGCCGGTGGCCAGCCAGCCCTCGTCGAGTACGGCATCGGTGGCCTGGGGGGAGTTCAGATACCCGGAGAACAGATTGGCCCCGCGCACCCACACCTCGCCGTCGTCGGCGATGTGCACGCCGGTGCCCGGGATCGGCTGGCCGACCGTGCCGTAGCGGGTGCGCTCGGGAGGGTTGGCGGTGGCAGCGGCCGTCGTCTCGGTGAGTCCGTACCCCTCGTAGATCGAGACGCCCGCGCCGTCGTAGAAGAGCCCCAGCCGGCGGTCCATCCCGGAGCCGCCGGACATCGCGTGCCGCACCCGGCCGCCCATCGCCTCGCGGACCTTCGCGTACACGACCTTCTCGAAGAACTGGTGCTGCATCCGCAGCCCGGCGGACGGCCCCGGGCCCAGACCGAACGCCTTGTGCTCCAGGGCCTCGGCGTAGCGCACCGCCACTTCCACGGCCTTGTCGAAAGGGCCCGTCCTCCCCTCGGTCTCGGCCTTGCGCCGTGCGGCGTGGAAGACCTTCTCGAAGATGTACGGCACAGCCAGGATGAACGTCGGCCGGAAGGCCACCAGATCGGGCAGCAGGGCGCGCGCCGAGAGCTCGGGCTGGTGGCCCATCTTCACCCGGCCGCGAACCGCCGCGACCTCGACCATCCGCCCGAAGACGTGCGCGAGAGGCAGGAAGAGCAGGGTCGAGGAGGTGTCGCCGCGCCTGGAGTGGAACACCGGCTCCCAGCGGGTGACCATCGTGTCGGCCTCGAACATCAGACTGGCGTGGGTGATCACACACCCCTTGGGGCGGCCCGTGGTCCCGGAGGTGTAGATGACGGTGGCGACGGACTCGGGGGTCACGGCCCGACGGTGGCGGTGCACCACCTCGTCGTCGATGTGCGCGCCCGCCGCGAACAGCTCGTCGAGGACTCCCGCGTCCAGCTGCCACAGCCGGTGCAGGCTGGGCAGCCGGTCAATCACGGAGCCGATGGTCATCGCGTGGTCCTCGTTCTCGACCATGCAGGCGGTGACCTCGGAGTCGTACAGCATCCAGAAGACCTGCTCGGCGGAGGACGTGGGGTAGACCGGCACGGGCTGTGCCCCGACGGTCCACAGCGCGAAGTCGAAGAGGGTCCATTCGTAGCGGGTGCGGCACATGATCGCCACGCGGTCGCCGAACCGCACCCCGTCGGCGAGCAGCCCCTTGGCGAGGGCGAGGACCTGGTCCCGGAACTCGCCGGACGACATGTCGTACCAGTGCCCGTCCTGCTTCCGGCCGAGGGCGGGCCGGTGGGGGTCGTCCTCGGCGTGCTCGAACACGACGTCCGCCAGTCCGCCGACCTGGGGCGCCGTCACCATGGGTGGGACAGTGAACTCGCGCAAAATGACCTGCTCCTATGTGACGCTCCGCACAGCGCCGTGACGGTACCCCAACGCGAGGTCCGGCGACACAGAGCCCAGGGGCCCGCAGTTGTAGGGAAATGACAGGGCTCAGCGGTAGCGCGGCAGGTGAAATGTACCCACATGGGGAAGCGTCGGGCACCCCCCTGACTGAACGGTAAGTTCCGGGTGGTGGAATCTCCACTGAATCTGTACCCAGCAGTCACGGTGGACCCGCAACCCTTGTGACCTGGGGGTCATGTGACGTCGACGCCCGGTGATGCCGGTGTGATGCCGGTGCGGGTGGGCGCCGCAGAAGTCGCCCGCCGCTCAGACCCGATGGTGCAGCCGGTCCGCGCCGGCCAGGATCGCCGACGCCAGTGCGTCGGCGGCCTCCTGGGCCCGTCCGCCCGCCGGGCCGTGCAGCAGCACGAAGTCCACGTCCCCGAGATCGGGCAGCCCGGCCCGCGCCGGCAGCTGGGTGAGACCCGGCGGAATCAGGCCGCGGGTGTGCGCCATCACGCCGAGACCCGCGCGGGCCGCCGCGATCAGCCCGCTCAGGCTGGTGCTCGTGCAGGCGATGCGCCAGGGCCGGCCGTGTTCCTCCAGTACCTCCAGGGCGCGGGCCCGGGTGATGGCCGGCGGCGGGAAGAGGATCAGCGGGAGCGGGCGCTCCGGGTCGATCCGCAGCCGGGGCGCGCCGATCCAGTTGAGAGCGGAGCTCCAGACCAGTTCGCCGTGCCGGTGACCGCTGCGGCGCTTGGCGAGCACCAGGTCGTGCGCGCCCGCCGCGAGCTGCTCGTGCAGGATGCCGGAGAGCCCGACGGTCAGTTCCAGATCCACTTCCGGGTGCGCGGCTCGGAACGACTCCAGGATCTCCGGCAGCCGGGTCAGAACGAAGTCCTCCGACGCGCCGAACCGCAGCCGCCCGCGCGGCCGGCTCCCGGTGAAGAAGGCCGCCGCCCGCTCGTGGGCCTGGAGGATCGTACGGGCGAATCCGAGCATCGCCTCGCCGTCCTCGGTCAGTTCGACGCTGTGCGTGTCCCGGGTGAAGAGCGTGCGGCCCGTCGCGTCCTCCAGGCGGCGCACGTGCTGGCTGACCGTCGACTGGCGTACGCCGAGCCGGTGCGCGGCCTGGGTGAAACTCAGGGTCTGCGACACGGTGAGAAAGGTACGGAGCTGCGCCGGGTCGTACATGGGCCCGAGGTTATCGCGTGCCGTGATGTCAGTCAGAGTGGTATGCAGGATTCCCGATCATGGGCATCGCATGGACGATGGGGGCACGCACCGGTCACAGAGAGCAAGTGGAGCACATGAGCCGCCGCACGCTGCAGCTTCCGTCCTGGCTGCCGATCGATCCGTACATCCTGGCGCTGATCGGCACGGTCGCCCTGGCGGCGCTGGTGCCGGCCCGCGGCACGGCAGCCGACGTGGCGGGGGGAGCGTCCACCGGTGCGGTGGCCCTGCTCTTCTTCCTCTACGGCGCCAGGCTCTCCACCAGCGAGACCGTCGAAGGGCTGAAACACTGGCGGCTCCATCTCACCGTGCTGGCCTGCACGTTCGTCGCCTTCCCGCTGCTGGGTCTGGCGGCCAGGGGACTCGTCCCGTTCGTCCTGACACCCCAGCTGTACAACGGTCTGCTCTTCCTCTGCCTGGTGCCCTCGACGATCCAGTCGTCGATCGCCTTCACGTCGATCGCCCGCGGCAATGTTCCGGCGGCGATCTGCGCGGGCTCGTTCTCCTCACTGGCGGGGATCATTGTCACCCCGGTCCTCGCGGCCCTGGTGCTCGGCAACAGCGGGGGCGGCTTCTCCGCCGACTCCCTGCTGAAGATCGTGCTCCAGCTGCTGGTGCCCTTCCTGGCCGGACAGCTGCTGCGGCGCTGGGTGAGCGGCTTCCTGGTACGGAACAAGAAGGTCCTCGGTTACGTCGACCGCGGCTCGATCCTGCTGGTCGTCTACACCGCCTTCAGCGAGGGCATGGTGCGCGGTGTCTGGCACCAGATCAGCGTCGCCCGGCTGCTGGCGCTGCTCGCGGCCGAGGCGGTGCTGCTGGCCGCGATGCTCGCACTGAGCTGGTACGGGGCCAAGCGGCTCGGATTCGGGCGCGGCGACCGGATCGCGATCCAGTTCGCCGGGTCGAAGAAGAGCCTGGCGGCCGGACTGCCCATGGCGAGCGTGCTGTTCGGGGCGCAGGCCTCACTGGCGGTGCTGCCGCTGATGCTCTTCCACCAGATGCAGCTGATGGTGTGCGCGGTGATCGCCAAACGGCGCTCGCGCGATCCGCTCACCGACGCGGACGGGGACGGAGTCGCGGACGACGGCGGGTCGGGCGGGACCTCGCCCGCCGCGGAGCCCGCCCTGCGGTGACCCCGGCAGACTTCGCCGGTCGCCGGTGGCCGGTGGCCGTGCCGGTCAGGTGAGGTCAGGTGCGGCGCGGGGAGGCCAGCAGGTAGGGCGAGCCGGCCCGCCGGTCCGCGTGCGCCGAGGTCTGCCAGCCCGCCAGTTCCAGCACCTCGGCGTAGGCCGCCGGGTCGGGCCCGTCCACCCGGACCGCCTCCGGCTGCGCCGACTCGGTGACCAGGTACCCCCGGCAGCCCCCGGCCTCCAGCGCCAGCGCGGACGCCTGTGTCAGATGCGTGCGTTCCCAGTCGCACGGCCGCTGCGCCGATCCGTCCGGATCGGTGACCCGCCGCATGTCGAGCAGCCCGTCCCAGGCGCTGCGCACCTCCCGCTGCCGCGCGGAGTCGGCCGGGTCGCTCCCGGTTCCGGTGCGGGCGCTGAACACCCCGGGCGCCGGATCCGGGGGCGTCGTCGGCGCCGGTGGTGGCACCAGCCGCAGGGGATCCGCGGCCAGTTGCTCCCGCACCCGCTGCCCGGCCGGTGTCAGATAGTGCCGGTGCGGGGGCCGCGGATGGCGCAGGGCCAGGCCCTGGGCGACCAGCGCGGCCAGCACCGTCGAGGGACCGTGGAGCAGGCCGGATTCCGCGTCTGCGGTGCGGATCGCCCGGCGCTGGGCTGCGGACGGCTGACGGGTCATGAGCCCGACCGTACTGCGCCGGCGCGGTGCGGGGACAGCCGTCGTCGTACGGCGAAACCCGCGGCACGGACCACGGCGGAGCCCGGCGCGTCAGATGCCGGACGGCAGCGCGACCCGCTCGGCGCCCGCGTACACGTTCATGGAGGAACCGCGGAGGAACCCGACCAGGGTGAGGCCGGTCTCAGCGGCCAGGTCGACGGCGAGCGAGGACGGTGCGGAGACCGCCGCGAGCACCGGGATGCCCGCCATCACCGCCTTCTGGGCCAGTTCGAAGGAGGCCCGGCCCGAGACCAGCAGGACGACCTGCGAGAGCGGGAGCCGGTCGTCCTGCAGCGCCCGGCCCACCAGCTTGTCCACCGCGTTGTGGCGGCCCACGTCCTCACGGACGTCGAGCAGTTCGCCCTCCGGCGTGAACAGCGCCGCCGCGTGCAGCCCCCCGGTCCGGTCGAACACCTGCTGGGCCGCCCGCAGCCGGTCGGGCAGGACGGCCAGCAGTTCCGGTGTGACGCGGACCGGGGGAGTGTCGGCGATCGGGAAGCGCGCGGTGGTCCGGACGGCGTCCAGGCTCGCCTTGCCGCAGAGCCCGCACGAGGACGTGGTGTAGACGTTGCGCTCCAGCGTGATGTCGGGCAGCTCGACGTCCGGGGCCAGCCGCACATCCACCACGTTGTACGTGTTCGAGCCGTCCGCCGTCGCCCCCGCGCAGTACACGATCGACTGCAGTTCGTCGGCCGAGCCCAGCACGCCCTCGCTGACCAGGAAGCCCGCCGCGAGCGCGAAGTCGTCGCCCGGGGTGCGCATGGTGATGGCGAGCGGCTTGCCGTTCAGCCGGATCTCCAGGGGCTCCTCGGCCACCAGGGTGTCGGGACGGGTCGTCACCGCTCCGTCCCTGATGCGGATGACCCGGCGGCGTTCGGTGACCCGTCCCATAGAAATCGGTCCCACTTCTCGATCAGTACTGCTGGACGTGCCCTCGACGGTCCCATTCTCCCGGACGTGGAGCGTGACGTTGCGGCCCGCCCCGTCGTGACGACTCGGTGCGTCGTAGGCACAGAACGTGGCCTCATGTGAAGCCTCCAACAGGAACGCCCGAATCTTGGTGCTTTACGTGCCGTCGTACCCATCAGTCGCTGACGAGACTGGAGGGCTCCTGACGTCAGCAGTAGAGGGGCCCCGGGCATGACCGGTACACGCATCGCCGCACTCGGCCATTACCAGCCTGCCAAGGTGCTCACCAACGACGATGTCGCCGCTCTCGTCGAGACCAGTGACGAATGGATCCGGACCCGGGTGGGCATCAAGACCCGCCACATCGCGGGTCCCGAGGAACCGGTCGACGAACTCGCCGCCCAGGCCGGAGCGAAGGCCCTGGCGTCGGCAGGCATCGCCCCCGCCGACATCGACCTCGTCCTCGTTGCCACCTCCACGGCCATCGACCGCTCGCCGAACATGGCGGCGCGGGTCGCCGCGAAGCTCGGGATGGGCTCGCCCGCCACGATGGACGTCAACGTCGTCTGCTCGGGCTTCACGCACGCCCTCGCCATCGCCGACCACGCCGTGCGCGCCGGATCCGCCGCACGCGCCCTGGTGATCGGCGCCGACAAGATGGCCGAGATCGCCGACTGGACCGACCGCTCCACCTGCGTCCTGGTGGGCGACGGGGCCGGCGCGGCCGTCGTCGAAGCGTGCGACGAGGACGGAATCGGTCCCGTGCTCTGGGGCTCGGTCCCGGAGATGGGCAACGCGGTGCGCATCGAGGGAACGCCCCCGCGCTTCGCCCAGGAGGGCCAGTCCGTCTACCGCTGGGCCACCACCCAGCTGCCGCCGATCGCGCGTCAGGTCTGCGAGAAGGCGGGCATCACCCCCGAGGACCTGGCCGCCGTCGTCCTGCACCAGGCGAATCTCCGGATCATCGAGCCCGTCGCCGCGAAGATCGGCGCCGTGAACGCGGTGATCGCCCGCGATGTGGTGGACTCCGGCAACACCTCCGCCGCCAGCATCCCGATGGCGCTCTCCAAGCTGGTGGAACGCCGGGAGATCCCCTCCGGCGCCCCGGTCCTGCTCTTCGGCTTCGGCGGCAACCTCTCGTACGCGGGACAGGTGGTCCGCTGTCCGTGACGGCCCGGCCGACCGTCCCGTCGGCTGCGCTGCCGAACGCCCGGCGTCCTCGGCTGCTCCTGGCGAATACCGGATGAGGTGTACGTCACTCAGGTGGCGCGGTCCGGCCACGGCTCGTTGTGCTCGGTAGACTGTAGACGATAGGCAATTGCTCCGTGCCGATGCGCCGCTGCCCTCTCCGGAGGCCAGAAGGGGGACCGAGATGCTGTCCACAGGACTGCCGAAGGGGACCGTACCCAAGCTGGAGCGGCCGGGGCCGCTGCGTGAGCGGGTGTACGAGACGCTGCTCGAACTGATCACGACCCGGGCCCTGACACCGGGGCAGCATCTGGTCGAGAGTGAACTCGCGGGCCATCTCGGTGTCTCCCGGCAGCCGGTGCGAGAGGCCCTGCAGCGGCTCGACACCGAGGGGTGGGTCGATCTGCGGCCCGCGCAGGGCGCGTTCGTCCACGAACCCACCGAGCAGGAGGCGGACCAGCTGCTCTCGGTGCGTACCCTCCTGGAGACGGAGGCCGCCCGGCTGGCCGCCGCCCACTCCGGGGCTGCGGGGATCGCCGCGCTGGAGCAGCTGTGTGCCAAGGGTGAGCAGGCCGTCGCGGACGACGACGTGGAGCTGGCGGTGGCGACCAATGACGCGTTCCATGCCAAAGTCATCGAACTGTCGGGCAATGTGGTCCTGGCCGAACTGGCCGGGCAGGTGGACCGCCGGGTCCGCTGGTACCACCGGCCCGTCGCCCGGCAGCGCGGCAAGCAGTCCTGGATCGAGCACCGGGAACTGATCGCGGCGATCTCCGCGCGGGACGAGGACGCCGCGACGGCGGTCATGCGGGCGCACACGGAGCACACCCGTACGACCTACCACCAGCGCGAGCGGAACTGACGGACCGGGTCCGCCGGGTGCCCCGGGCTCATCCGGCGAAGTCCGGCCGGGCAGGTGCTAGCGGAAGGCGTCCGCGTGCGCCACGGCCCACTGCCGGAAGGTGCGCGGTTCGCTCCCCGTGAGGTCCCGCACCGTCGGCAGCACCGGTGACTCGTCGAGCGTGCCGTCGGCGTAGAAGCTGAAGAACGCGTCGACGTACTCCTGCGGCATCTGCGCCGACATCTCCGCCCTGGCCTCGTCGTCGGAGAAGCCGTCGAACCGCAGCTCGCGGCCGAGGACTTCACCGAGGACGCGGATCCGGTCCCCGGGGAGCAGCGACTCCGGTCCGGAGAGCGCGTAGGCCTGTCCCTCGTGGTCGCCGGAGGTCAGCGCGAGGGCGGCCACCGCGGCGATGTCGTACGGGTCGATGTTCGCGACCCGCACCTTGCCGAACGCGTCCCGCACCGTGTCGCCGTCGCGCAACTGCGGGCGCCAGCGCAGGGTGTTGGACATGAAGCCGACGGGGCGCAGGAAGGTCCAGGGCAGGCCCGACTCCCGTACCTCGACCTCCGACTCGATCATGTAGCGGGCGACGGCGTTGGACAGATCGCCGCCCGGAACCGAACTGCTGGAGAGCAGCACCACCCGCTCCACACCCGCTTCGCGGATCCGCCCCAGGGTCTCCGGCATGTTGTCGTAGCCGGGCAGCAGGAACACCGCGCGCACCCCGTCGAGCTGGGACGCCACACTGAGCGGGTCGTTGAGATCGCCCGCGGTGGAGCGGCTGAACTCCCGTACCTTCTCGCCCGAAGCGGTGAGCCGGCGGACCAGCTCGGAGCCGACATTGCCGGTGGCTCCGGTGACCAGAATCATGAGGTTTCCCCTCGGTCGTCGTACAGGACCGCCATCGTCCTTCACGCGCGGCCCTCCCCACCACTTCGACCGGTCGGGGCACTCGCTGCGTGAGCCTTTGTCCTCGATGGGGAGAAAGTGGGAGGCGATTCCTGCGCAACTTCTTCCCACTCGGGGAAAGCGCTGCTACGTTCCCACTCGAAAGCCCGTAGGACACACGGCCGATGAGGCGGGAGGGGCAAGTGAGGCGCATGACTGCACGACCCGCCAACACGCATCAGGCACGACTGCTGCGGCTGTTGCGAGACGGGGGCCCCAACTCCCGTGCCCAGCTGGGTGACCAGGTGGACCTCTCGCGCTCCAAGCTCGCCGTGGAGGTCGACCGGCTCCTGGAGACGGGCCTGGTCGTCGCGGACGGGCTCGCCGCCTCGCGCGGTGGCCGCCGCTCGCACAACATCCGGCTGGCACCGGCGCTGCGTTTCCTCGGCGTCGACATCGGCGCGACCTCGGTCGATGTGGCCGTCACCAACGCGGAACTGGAGGTGCTCGGCCATCTCAACCAGCCCATGGACGTCCGGGAAGGCCCGGTCGCCGTCTTCGAGCAGGTCCTCGCGATGGCCGCCAAACTGCGGGCGTCGGGGCTGGCCGAGGGGTTCGACGGCGCCGGTATCGGGGTCCCCGGACCGGTTCGCTTCCCCGAGGGCGTACCGGTCGCCCCGCCCATCATGCCCGGCTGGGACGGCTTCCCCGTACGCGAGGCCCTCAGTCAGGAACTGGGCTGCCCGGTCATGGTCGACAACGATGTGAACCTGATGGCGATGGGGGAGCAGCACGCGGGCGTGGCACGCTCGGTGGGCGACTTCCTCTGCGTCAAGATCGGCACGGGTATCGGCTGCGGGATCGTCGTCGGCGGCGAGGTCCACCGCGGTGTGACGGGCAGTGCGGGCGACATCGGGCACATCCAGGTCGAGCCCGACGGGCGCCCCTGCGCCTGTGGCAACAGGGGCTGTCTGGAAGCCCACTTCAGCGGCTCCGCGCTCGCGCGGGACGCCGAGGACGCGGCGCGCGCCGGACTGTCCAGCGAACTCGCGAGGCGGCTCGACGCCTCCGGACGGCTGACCGCGGCGGATGTCGCGGCTGCCGCGTCAGCGGGGGACGCCACCTCGCTCGACCTCATCCGGGAGGGCGGCAACCGGGTCGGCCAGGTCATCGCGGGCCTCGTCAGCTTCTTCAACCCGGGTCTGGTGGTGATCGGCGGCGGGGTGACCGGCCTCGGCCACACCCTGCTCGCCAGCGTACGGACCCAGGTCTACCGCCGGTCGCTGCCGCTGGCCACCGGCAATCTGCCCATTGTGCTCGGGGAGTTGGGCCCGGCTGCCGGAGTGATCGGCGCGGCCCGCCTGATCAGCGACCATCTGTTCTCACCGGCCTGACCGCCGGGACGCACCACCGGCACGATCGGCACCACCGGCACCACCGGCACGATTGCGCAGCCCCGCAGCCCCGCAGCCCCGCAGCCCCGCACCGCCCGCACCACAGGAACACCCGCTCACCTGCACGTCCGCTCGACCTGAACATCCCGCACCGCCGCACCGCGCTCAGCTCTGCCCTGCCCTGAAACACCCGCTCACCGGCCGAACCGCCGAGGGGATCCGTCATGGCACCAGAACCACCGCTGCTCACGATGTCCGGCATCACCAAGTCGTTTCCCGGCGTCCGCGCCCTCGATGGCGTCGATCTCGAAGTCCTGGCCGGTGAAGTCCACTGCCTGCTCGGCCAGAACGGCGCGGGCAAGTCCACCCTCATCAAGGTGCTCGCCGGGGTCCACCAGCCCGACGGCGGGCAGATCACCTGGCGGGGCGAGCCGGTCGGGCTCCGATCGCCGATCGCCGCGATGCGCCTGGGTATCGCCACCATCTACCAGGAACTCGACCTCGTGGAAGGGCTGTCCGTCGCGGAGAACATCTTCCTCGGTCACGAGCCGACCACCGCGGGCTTCGTCGTACGGGGCGGCCGGGAGCGGGCCGGGGCCGCCACCCTCCTGAAGCGGCTCGGCCACACCGAGATCGACGCGGGCCGCCGCGTCGGCTCCCTCTCCGCCGCCCAGCAGCAGATCGTCTCCATGGCGCGCGCGCTCTCCCACGACGTACGGCTGATCGTGATGGACGAGCCGTCCGCCGCCCTCGACCCGGACGAGGTCGACAACCTGTTCCGTACCGTCGCCACCCTGACCGCCGACGGGGTCGCCGTCGTGTACATCTCCCACCGGCTGGAGGAGATCCGGCGCATCGGTGACCGGGTGACCGTTCTGAAGGACGGCCGGGCCGTAGCGGGCGGGCTGCCCGCCGAGGAGACCGCGACCCGCGACATCGTTGCCATGATGACCGGCCGCACGGTCGAGTACGTCTTTCCCGAGCGGCGCCGGGACAGGGGGAGTCCCGCCGGCCCGCCGGTGCTGCGCGTCGAAGGACTCACCAGGGCCGGGGAGTTCGCGCCCTTCGACCTGGAGATCGGGCCCGGCGAGATCGTCGGCCTGGCCGGGCTCGTCGGATCGGGGCGCTCCGAGGTCCTGGAGACGGTCTTCGGCGCGCGCAGGCCGGACGCGGGCCGGGTCCTCGTCGACGGGAAACCGCTGCGGCCCGGCAGCGTCCGCGCCGCCGTCCGCGCCGGTATCGGACTGGCCCCCGAGGAGCGCAAGGCACAGGCGCTGCTGATGCTGGAATCCGTCACCCGCAATGTGTCGGTCTCCTCGATGTCCCGCTTCTCCCGCGCGGGCTGGCTGGACCGCGGCGCCGAGCGCCGGGCGGCACAGGCCGCGACCCGTGAGCTGCACCTGCGTCCCGACAACCCCGACGCCCGCGTCCGTACCCTCTCCGGAGGCAACCAGCAGAAGGCCGTACTGGCCCGCTGGCTGTTGCGCGGCTGCCGGGTCCTGCTGCTGGACGAGCCCACCAGGGGCGTCGACGTCGGCGCCCGCGCCGAGCTCTACGCCGTGATCCGCAGGCTGGCCGACGAAGGGCTGGCCGTCCTCCTCGTATCGAGCGAAGTCCCCGAAGTGCTGGGCCTCGCCGACCGGGTGCTGGTGCTCCGCGAAGGGCGCGTCGTCCATGCGGCGGACGCCGGGGAGCTGGACGAGCACCGCGTACTCGACCTCGTGCTGGAAGGGAGCCCCACGCCATGACACAGCCCGCCTCACCCGCGCAGCAGGACAGCCCCGGCGCCACCGCGACGGCACGGCCCGGGAGTCGTGGACCCAGGGCGCCCCTGGGGCTGCGGCTCGACGTCCGCAATCTCTCCCTCCTCGGCGTCCTCGCCGTTCTCGTCGCGGTCGGCGGCTTCACCAGACCCGACGAGTTCCTGGCCACCAGCAACCTCCAACTGGTCCTCACCCAGGCCTCGGTCATCGGGGTCGTCACCGTCGGCATGACCTTCGTGATCACCAGCGGCGGCATCGATCTGTCGGTGGGCGCGGTCGTCGCGCTCGCGTCGGTCTGGGCCACGACCCTGGCCACCCAGGAGTACGGCTTCGTGGGCATCCTCTGCACCGCGATGCTGGTGGGGCTGGGCTGCGGACTCGTCAACGGCGTACTCATCGCCTACGGCGGGATGGTGCCGTTCATCGCCACCCTGGCGATGCTGGCTTCGGCCCGCGGACTCGCCCTGCAGATCACCGACGGCAAGACGCAGATCGTGACGGTCGGGCAGGTCCTCGATCTCGGGGTCCCCGACTCGTACGTCCTCGGGATCCCGCCGCTGGTGCTGTTCTTCGCCGGGGTCACCGTCGTCGGCTGGCTGGTGCTGAACCGTACGACCTTCGGGCGGCGGACCGTCGCGGTCGGCGGCAACGCGGAAGCGGCCCGGCTGGCCGGGATCGACGTACGCCGCCAGCGGCTCTACCTCTATCTGCTCTCCGGCCTGTGCTGCGGCATCGCCGCCTTCATGCTGATCGTCCTGTCCGGCTCGGGGCAGAACACCAACGGCAATCTCTACGAACTCGACGCCATCGCCGCCGCGATCATCGGCGGCACCCTGCTGAGCGGTGGCCGCGGCACCGTCGTCGGCTCGGTCCTCGGCGTCCTCGTCTTCACGACGATCACCAATATCTTCGCGCTCAACAACCTGCAGAGTGACGTCCAGCAGATCGCCAAGGGCGCGATCATCGTGGCCGCCGTACTGGTCCAGCGCCGTACCGCGCGCGACGGCGAGGCCTGACACCCGCACCCGTGCCGCCGTTCCACTCCTTTGCACGTCCACTCGAACGAAGGGGTTCGACCGTCATGCGACAAGACCCGGGAACCAGCCGCAGAGGAATGCTGTTCGGCGCCGCAGCCGTGTCGGCGACAGCCGTCCTCAGCGCCTGCACCAGCAACGAGCCGAAGGCGAAGGGCAAGGACACGGAGGTGAGCAGCCGCCCGGCCGCCGACGCGAAGCCGGGCAAGGCCGTCACCATCGGCTTCGCGGGCCCGCAGGCCGACCACGGCTGGCTCAACGCCATCAACGAGAACGCCACGTCACAGGCGAAGAAGTACTCCGACGTGACCCTGGAGGCCACCGAGGGCGCCAACGACACCGCGGCCCAGATCGGCCAGGTGCAGACCCTGATCAACAAGAAGGTCGATGTCCTGGTGATCCTGCCGGCCGACGGCAAGGCGCTCACCCAGGTCGGACTCCAGGCGATGAAGGCGGGCATCCCCGTCATCAACCTGGACCGGATCTTCGCCTCACCGCAGGCCTACCGCTGCTGGGTCGGCGGCGACAGCTACGGCATGGGTCTCAACGCGGGCCGCTACATCGGCGAGCAGCTGAAGGACAAGCCCGGCGCCAAGGTCATCGAACTGGCCGGGATCGACGGCCTGGAGCTGACCAAGCAGCGCACCCAGGGCTTCGACGACGCCCTGAAGAACTACCCGAACATCAAGAAGGTGGCCCGGCAGTCCGCCGACTTCACCGTGGAGTCCGGCCAGGCGAAGACGGCACAACTGCTCCAGGCGCAGAAGCACTTCGACGCGATGTGGAACCACGACGACGACCAGGGGGTGGGCGCCCTGCGCGCCATCGCGCAGGCGGGCCGCAAGGACTTCCTGATGGTCGGCGGTGCGGGCTCCCGGTCGGCGATGGACGCGATCAAGGCCGACAACTCGGTACTGAAGGCCACCGTCCTCTACCCGCCGAGCATGGCCGCCTCGGCCATCGACCTGGCGCGTGCGCTCGGCCAGGCCAAGGGCATCGGCGGGCTCTCCGAGCTGGAGATCCCGGCCTCGATCACGCTCTACTCGGCGGTCGTCACCAAGGACAACGTCGACCAGTACCTCCCGACGGGCTTCAGCTGACCGGACCGGCCGGGCGGCCCGCCGGGTGACCGATGTGTATGAGACCGATGAGGAGGATTCCGTATGGCTGCTGTCTCACGGGGGACGATCCCCGGACCCCCGGCCGGAGAAGGGGGCCGGAGCGGTGTGCCGACGCTCGGCGTCGGCATGGTCGGATACGCGTTCATGGGCGCCGCCCACTCCCAGGGGTGGCGCACCGCGGGCCGGGTCTTCGACCTGCCGATGCGACCGGTCATGGCGGCGGTCTGCGGCCGGGACGCGACCGCGGTACGGGCGGCGGCGGACCGGCACGGCTGGGCGGCGGCCGAGACCGACTGGCGGGACCTCGTCGCCCGCGACGACGTGCAGCTCGTCGACATCTGCACCCCCGGCGACAGCCACGCGGAGATCGCGACGGCGGCGCTGGCCGCGGGCAAGCACGTGCTGTGCGAGAAGCCGCTCGCCAATACGGTCGCCGAGGCGCAGGCCATGGTCCGGGCGGCCGAAATGGCGCGCCTGAACGGCCAGTTGGCGATGGTCGGCTTCAACTACCGGCGCGCTCCCGCCGTCGCGTACGGACGTCGGCTCGTCGCGGACGGACGGCTGGGCAGGCTGCGGCACGTACGCGTCAGCTACCTCCAGGACTGGCTCGTCGACCCGGAGTTCCCGCTGACCTGGCGGCTGAAGCGCGAGAGCGCCGGGTCGGGGGCGCTCGGTGATCTGGGCGCACACATCGTGGACCTGGCGCAGTACCTGGCGGGGGAGCGGCTGGCGGGCGTGTCGGCGCTGACCGAGACCTTCGTACGGGAGCGGCCCCTCCTCGACGGGGCCTCCAGCGGACTCTCCGGGGCCGGGGCCGGGGCCGGGGCCGGGAACGGGAAGGGGGCCGGGGCCGGGAACGGCACCGAGGCTGTCGGACGCGGTCCGGTCACCGTCGATGACGCGGCCGTGTTCACCGGACGGTTCGCCTCGGGTGCGCTCGTCACCTTCGAGGCGACCCGGATGGCGGCCGGACACAAGAACGCGCTGCGCATCGAACTCAACGGTGAGCGCGGCTCTCTCACCTTCGAACTGGAACGGCTCAACGAACTGCTCTTCCACGACCACACGGAACCGGCTGTCTCGGCAGGTTTCCGGCGGATCCTCGTCACCGAGCCGGACCATCCCTACATGGCCGCCTGGTGGCCGCCCGGCCACGCGATCGGCTACGAACACACCTTCGTCCACCAGGCCCGCGACCTGGTCGAGGCGATAGCCGCCGGGACCGACCCGTCGCCGTCCTTCGCCGACGGACTCCAGGTCCAGCGGGTGCTGGCGGCGGTGGAGGAGAGCGCGGCCAAGCGGGCCGTCTACACCCCCGTGAGCCCCGCGCCCGATCAGCCCGTGCCCGATCAGCTCGTGCCCGATCAGTCCGTACCGGAATAGGAGGTCAGGTATGCCGCGTCCCTTCACGCTCTTCACCGGCCAGTGGGCCGATCTGCCCCTGGCGGAGGTCTGCCGCCTCGCCCGCGACTTCGGCTACGACGGTCTCGAACTCGCCTGCTGGGGAGACCACTTCGAGGTCGACAAGGCGCTGCACGACCCCGGCTATCTCGACTCGCGGCGCCAACTGCTGGACAGCTACGGGCTCACGTGCTGGGCGGTCTCCAACCACCTGGTGGGCCAGGCCGTCTGCGACAGCATCATCGACGAGCGCCATCAGGCGATCCTGCCCGCCCGGATCTGGGGCGACGGGGACGGCGAGGGGGTACGCCGACGGGCGGCGCAGGAGATGAAGGACACCGCACGGGCCGCGGCGGCCTTCGGGGTGCGGACCGTCATCGGGTTCACCGGTTCGTCCATCTGGCACCTGCTGGCGATGTTCCCGCCCGTGCCGCCGCACATGATCGACCGCGGCTACCAGGACTTCGCCGAGCGCTGGAACCCGATTCTGGACGTCTTCGACGCCGAGGGGGTGCGCTTCGCCCACGAGGTGCACCCGAGCGAGATCGCGTACGACTACTGGACCACCCAGCTGGCGCTGGACGCCGTCGGCCACCGGCCCGCCTTCGGGCTGAACTTCGACCCCAGCCACTTCGTCTGGCAGGACCTCGACCCGGTCGGCTTCCTCCACGACTTCCGTGACCGGATCTACCACGTGGACTGCAAGGAGGCCCGTACCCGGCTGGACGGGCGCAACGGCAGGCTCGGCTCGCACCTGCCGTGGGGCGACCCGAGACGCGGCTGGGACTTCGTCTCGGCGGGGCACGGTGACGTCCCCTGGGAGGACGTCTTCCGGATGCTCAACTCCATCGGCTACCGGGGGCCGGTCTCGGTCGAGTGGGAGGACGCGGGGATGGACCGGCTGGCCGGTGCCCCGGAGGCGCTCACCCGGCTGAAGGCCTTCAACTTCGACCCGCCCACGGCGTCCTTCGACGCCGCCTTCGGGGGCGGCGCGTAAGGGCTGTCCCGCAAGCCCGACCCGGCCGGAGGTGCGGCAACCCGTAGCCCGGCGGCGGAAGAGCCGTCGCCGGGTCGGTGCCCGCTGCCCCGGAGCATCTTTGTCCTGCTGCTGGAGAAAGTTGACTTCGTTGCCGCGCAAGGGGTATCCGCCCCGGACGAACGCGGCTACCGTCCTTGAGGTGTACAGGACATGAATGAGGGCTCCGGAGTGACGGCGCACACCGGCAGCCACGGCCACCCACCCGTAGAACCGGTTCGTACCCGGAGGACACACGTGCACAGAAAACGGCTCAGAGCCCGGAAAGTACTCGCACTCCTCACCGGCGCACTGCTCACCGCGGCAACGCTCACCCTCACCGCCCCGAACGGCGCCTCGGCTGCCGACCCCGACACCCGCGTCGCACCGGCGGCCGAGGACTTCCAGCAGGTCACCCTGGCCAAGGGCGGGGAAGAGACCGGCGAACCCATGTCCCTCGCCGTGCTCCCCGACCGGAGCGTGCTGCACACCGCACGCAGCGGCGAACTACGGATCACCGACGCCGCGGGCAACACCCGGATCTCCGGCACCCTCCCCGTCTACAACCACGACGAGGAAGGACTCCAGGGCGTCGGCATCGACCCCGGATTCACCGAGAACCGCTTCATCTACCTCTACTACGCGCCCCCGCTGGACACCCCGGCCGGCGACGCGCCCGACAACGGCACCGCGGCCGACTTCGCGAAGTTCGACGGCGTGAACCGGCTCTCCCGTTTCGTACTGAAGACGGACGGCACCCTCGACAGCGCCAGCGAGAAGAAGATCCTCGACGTCCCGACCAGCCGCGGCATCTGCTGCCACGTCGGCGGTGACATCGACTTCGACGCCCAGGGAAACCTGTACCTCTCGACCGGTGACGACTCGAACCCCTTCGCCTCCGACGGCTTCACCCCCATCGACGAGCGGCCCGACCGCAACCCGGCGTACGACGCACGGCGCTCCGCGGGCAACACCAACGACCTGCGGGGCAAGATCCTCCGGATCAAGGTCGAGGACGACGCGTCGTACTCGATCCCGGACGGGAACCTCTTCCCCGTGGGCACGGACAAGACCCGCCCGGAGATCTACGCCATGGGCTTCCGCAACCCCTTCCGGTTCAGCGTCGACAAGGCCACCGGCATCGTGTACGTCGGTGACTACGGGCCCGACGCGGGCGCCGCCGACCCGAAGCGCGGTCCGGCCGGACAGGTCGAGTTCGCCCGGGTCACCAAGGCGGGGAACTTCGGCTGGCCGTTCTGCACCGGCAAGAACGACCCCTATGTCGACTACGACTTCGCGACCGGCACCTCGGGTGCCACCTTCGACTGCGCGGCCCCGAAGAACACCTCGCCGCACAACACCGGACTGACCGACCTGCCGCCCGCGCAGGAGGCCTGGATCCCGTACGACGGCGGGTCCGTGCCCGAGTTCGGCGACGGCTCCGAGTCCCCGATGGGCGGGCCCGTCTACCACTACGACGCGAACCTCGACTCGCCGGTCAAATTCCCGCAGGCCTACGACGGCGACTTCTTCGCCGGTGAGTTCGGCCGCCGCTGGATCAAGCGCATCACTTCGTCCGACGACGGCACCGTCCAGTCCATCAACCCCATTCCGTGGACCGGCACCCAGGTGATGGACATGGCCTTCGGGCCGGACGGCGCGCTGTACGTCCTCGACTACGGAACCTCCTGGTTCGGCGGGGACGAGAACACCGGGCTCTACCGCATCGAGAACGCCACCGGCGGCCACTCGCCCGTCGCCGAGGCATCGGCGAGCAAGACCTCCGGCACGGCGCCGCTGCGCACCACCTTCTCCTCGGCGGGCACCACCGACGCCGACGGCGACGCCCTCACCTACAGCTGGGACTTCGGCGACGGCGGCACCTCCACCGAGGCCGATCCCACCCACACGTACAAACAGAACGGCACCTACACCGCCACCGTCACCGCCGAGGACCCCACCGGGCGCACCGGTTCGGCGAGCGCCCACGTCACGGTCGGCAACACCGCGCCGAAGGTGACGCTGGACCTGCCCGGTGACGGGCAGCTGTTCACCTTCGGCGACGAGGTCCCGTTCAAGGTGACCGTCACCGACCCGGAGGACGGCGCGATCGACTGCGCCAAGGTCGAGGTGCGGTTCATCCTGGGCCACGACAGCCACGGCCACCCCATCACCACCGCCAACGGCTGCTCCGGCACCATCAAGACCGCGATCGACGGCGGGCACGACCCCAACGCCAATGTGTTCGGGGTCATCGACGCCTCGTACACCGACGGCGGGGGCGGCGGCCAGGCCGCGCTCACCGGCCACGACCAGGCCCAGCTCCAGCCCAGGCACCGGCAGGCGGAGCACTTCACCGGCTCCTCCGGCATCACGATCCAGGAGAAGGCCGGTGCCGAGGGCGGCAAGACGGTCGGTGACATCCAGAACGGCGACTGGATCTCCTTCAAGCCGTACATCCTGGACGGCTCCACCAAGCTCACCGCGAGAATCGCCTCCGGCGGCTCGGGCGGCTTCCTCGAAGTACGGACCGGCTCGGCCACGGGGCAACTGCTCGGCTCCGCACCGGTCCCGGTGACCGGCAGCTGGGACACCTTCCAGGACATCGACGTACCGCTGCGCGGCGTACCGAAGAAGGCCACCGAACTCTTCCTGGTCTTCAAGGGCGGCGACGGGGCGCTCTACGACGTCGACGACTTCGAGATCTCCAGCACCCCGGTGGACCGGACGGCCAAACGGGTCCTGGTCTTCTCCAAGACCGCCGGGTTCCGCCACGACGCCATCCCCGACGGCATCGCGGCGCTCAAGGAACTCGGCAAGGGCAGCAACATCACCGTCGACGCGACCGAGGAGGCCGGCCAGTTCACCACCAGCAACCTCGCCCGCTACGACGCGGTGGTCTTCCTCTCCACCACCGGTGACGTCCTCGACGCCGACCAGCAGAAGGCGTTCGAGAACTACATCACCACCGGCGGCGGCTACCTGGGCGTGCACGCCGCGGCCGACACCGAGTACGACTGGCCGTTCTACGGCGGGCTCGTGGGCGCCTACTTCGACTCGCACCCGCAGATCCAGCCGGTGACGGTACGCGTCGAGGACCGCACCAACCCGGCGACCGCGCACCTCGGTGACAGCTGGGAGCGCACCGACGAGCTGTACAACTACCGCACCAACCCGCGCAAGCAGACCCACGTCCTGGCCACCCTGGACGAGACCACCTACACCGGCGGCACCATGAAGGGCGATCACCCGATCGCCTGGTGCCAGACCTACCAGGGCGGGCGGTCCTTCTACACCGGGCTCGGCCACACCAAGGAGTCCTACGCCGACCCGGCCTTCCGCCAGCACCTCCTCGGCGGACTGCGCTACGCCGCAGGGCAGGTCAAGGCGGACTGCAAGCCGGAATCCGGCTACCGCACGATCTTCAACGGCAAGACCCTGGACGGCTGGAAGCAGGCGGGGCCGGGGAAGTTCGACGTCGTCGACGGTGAACTGCGCTCCGACGGTGGCATGGGGCTCCTCACCTACCAGGCGAAGGAACTCGGCTCCTACTCGCTGAAACTCGACTGGAAGATGACCGGCGACGACAACTCGGGTGTCTTCGTGGGCTTCCCCGAGTCCGACGACCCCTGGTCGGCCGTCGACAACGGCTACGAGGTGCAGATCGACGCCACCGACGCCCCCGACCGCACCACCGGAGCCGTCTACACGTTCAAGTCGGCGGACCTGAAGGCCCGTGACCGGGTGCTCAGGCCGCCCGGCCAGTGGAACACCTACGAGATCCGGGTGGCGGGGGAGCGGCTCACCGTCTTCCTCAACGGGGTGAAGATCAACGACTTCACCAACACCGACCCGGCGCGCAGCCTGAAGGACGGCTACATCGGCATCCAGAACCACAGCTCCGACGACCACGTGTCCTTCCGGGACATCCAGCTCAAGGAGCTGCCGCCGCCGGTGGCGTGACGCCGCGGCCAACAGCCGGCGGCGGGCGGGGAGACGCCGAATCCCCGCCCGCCGCCCTCCACCAGCACCCAGCCAGGGAGGCAGTCCGTGACAGCACGGCCCGCACGCACCGGAGTCTGGTTCATCGGAGCACGTGGCTCAGTGGCCACCACCGCGGTAGCGGGGTGTGCGGCGGTCACCGCAGGGCTCCACCCGGCGACCGGGATGGTCACCGAGACACCGCCGTTCGTCCCGGCGGGGCTTCCGCCGCTCGCCTCCCTGGTCTTCGGCGGGCACGACACGGCTAGCTGCCCGCTGCCGAAGCGGGCCGAGGCGCTGGCCGAGGGAGGGGTACTGCCGCACGGGCTGCCGTCGGCCGTGCGCAGTGAACTGGCCGCCGCGGACCGGGAGATCAGGCCCGGCGGCCCGCTCCCCGGTGACACCCGCACCGACGAGGAACTCGTCACCGCCTTCGCCGCCGACCTCACGGCCTTCGTGCGGAGCCAGGACCTGGCCCGCGCGGTGGTCGTCAACGTGTCCTCCACCGAACCGGCCCCCGGTCCGGACGATCCCCGCCTGCCCGCCAGCTCCCTCTACGCGGCGGCTGCCCTCCGGGCCGGTTGCCCGTACGTCAACTTCACCCCGTCCACCGGCCTGCGCACCCCGGCCCTGGCGGTCGCCGCCGGAGCGAGCGGACTGCCGTACGCGGGGCGCGACGGGAAGACCGGCCAGACCCTGCTCCGCTCGGTCCTGGCACCGATGTTCGCCCAGCGCGCGCTGTCCGTACGCGCCTGGTCGGGCAGCAATCTCCTCGGCGGCGGCGACGGCGCGGCCCTCGCCGATCCGGCTGCCGCCGCCGCGAAGAACGCGGGCAAGGAACGGGTCCTCACGGACACCCTGGGCGCGGCCCCCGAGGGGGAGGTGCACATCGACGACGTGCCCGTGCTCGGCGACTGGAAGACGGCCTGGGACCACATCGCCTTCGACGGTTTCCTCGGCACCCGCATGGTCCTCCAGACGATCTGGCAGGGCTGCGACTCGGCACTCGCGGCGCCGCTGGTGCTGGACCTGGCCCGGCTGGTGGCCCGCGCCCACGAGGCGGGCCTCTCCGGGCCGCTGCCCGCACTCGGCTTCTACTTCAAGGATCCCGACGGGGGTCCGGCCGCCCTCTCCGAGCAGTACGGGCGACTCCTTGCCTTTGCCGAGCGGCTCGGGGAGGGCCCGCTCGCGGAGCAACCGCTCGGTGAGGACTCGCTCGGTGAGGATCCCCTCGTGGAGCAAGCGCTCGTGGAGCAACCGCTCGGGGGCGACCGACTGCCTGCTGACCGGGTGTCTGCCGGTCACCTGTCTGCCGATGGTGCGCGGGAAGGCCGGTGAAGCCGGGCGCCTGGGCCGAACTGCTGCGGATCTCGGCCCTGTTCACGGTCCCCGGCGACGCCCTGGCCGGAGCCGCGGCGGCAGGGCTGCGTCCCGGCCGTGGCACGGCGTACGCCGTCGGGGCCTCGCTCTGCCTGTACGAGGCGGGGATGGCACTCAACGACTGGGCGGACCGTGCGGAGGACGCCATCGACCGTCCGCACCGCCCGATCCCCTCGGGTCGCGTCACGCCGCGGGCGGCGCTGGCGACGGCGGGCGCCCTGACCGCGGCGGGCCTGGCCCTGTCCGCCCGTGCGGGCCGCCCCGCGCTGGCTGTGGCCACGGCGCTCGCGGGAACGGTCTGGGCCTACGACCTGAAGCTGAAGCACACACCGGCGGGTCCCGCGGCCATGGCGGCGGCCCGAGCGCTGGACCTGATGCTGGGCGCGACGGCGACGGGTCGGGCGGGTCCGGCGCGCCCGGGGGAGGGCCACGGCACCCGCCGGGCGCGTCACGCCTGGGGGGCGGCTGCGCTGCTCGCCACGCACACCTACGCCGTGACCTCGGTGTCCCGGCACGAGACACACGGCGGCTCGACGGCCGTGCCGATCGCCGCGCTGGCAGCCACGGCGGCGCTGGGCTGCGCTGCGGTACGGAGCGGAGGCACCTCGGCTCCGACCGCCACCGCCACCGCCTCGGCCGTCACCGCCGCAGCCTCGGCCGTCACCGCCGCCGGATATCTCGGCACCGCCGCCAAGCCCTACCTCCACGCCGCCCTCAACCCCTCCCCGGCGCTCACCCAGCAGGCGGTGGGCGGCGGCATCCGGGCCATGATCCCGCTCCAGTCAGCCCTCGCCGCCAGGGCAGGCGCCCCCGGCACCGCTGCGGCCCTGCTCGCCCTCGCCCCGCTCGCCCGCACCCTCGCACGGAAGGTGAGCCCCACATGAGCCTCCGCCTCGGATACGGCACCAACGGCCTCACCGACCTGCGGATCGACGACGCACTGGGCCTCCTCGCCGATCTCGGCTACGACGGCGTCGGGCTGACTCTCGACCACATGCACCTCGACCCCGTCGCCCCCGGTCTCGGTGTCCGCACCCGGCAGTTGGCGCGCACCCTCGATCGGCTCGGTCTGGGCGTCACCGTCGAGACCGGCGCCCGCTACGTACTCGATCCGCGACGCAAACACGGTCCGTCCCTCCTCGAACCGGACCCGGACGACCGTGCCGTCCGGGTCCGGATGCTGGTACGGGCCGTGCAGGTCGCCGCCGACCTGGGCGCCCACGCCGTGCACTGCTTCAGCGGGACCCTGCCGCCCGGGACCGGCCGGGACGCGGCATGGCAGCGCCTCGCTCAGGCGCTCACCCCCGTCCTGGACGCCGCGCGCTCCGCCGGCGTACCGCTCGCCGTCGAACCCGAACCAGGCCATCTCCTCTCCTGTCTCGCCGACTTCCATCACCTCCGCCGCATCCTCGGCGACCCGGAACCCCTCGGGCTCACCCTCGACATCGGACACTGTCAGTGTCTGGAACCGGCTCCGCCCGCCGACTGCGTCCGCGAAGCCGGCCCCTGGCTGCGGCACATCCAGATCGAGGACATGCGCCGAGGCGTCCACGAACACCTTCCGTTCGGCGAGGGCGAGATCGACTTCCCGCCCGTGCTCGAAGCGATCGCCGACTCCGGCTACCAGGGCCTGACCGTCGTCGAACTGCCCCGCCACTCCCACGCGGGCCCCGAACTGGCCCGTACCTCCCTGGACTTCCTCCGTGCGGCCCGGCCACAGGCACCGGCCCGGACGCAGGCAAAGCCACAGACGCAGGCAAAGCCACAGACACAGGCAAAGCCACAGACACAGGCCCGGACACAGGGCCAGCCACAAACGCAGGCGCGCCCGCGGGGCCGGAAGGAGATCCCCACATGCTGACGACGCCCCTGATGACCCCTCTGATGACCCGCCAGGATCTGCTCGCACAGCTCTCCCCGGCATCCGGTGCCTGGCTGGGCGGGGCCGTTGCCGATGCCGAACAGCGCACGGCGGAATGGGAGGTGGGATTCGCCGCAGCAGGGCGCGCGTGCGGACCTGAGCACGCCGACGCCGTACGCGTCCTCCTCCTCACCGCGGCCCGCACCGACCCCGCCACCCTCACCCGCCTCTACCAGCAGGGCTCGGCAGCCGAACGCCGCGCCGTACTCCTCGCCCTGCCGTACCTCGGCCTCGCACCCGGCGACGGAACCCCACTGATCCAGGACGCGCTGCGCGCCAACGACACCCGGCTGGTCGCCGCGGCCGTCGGTCCGTACGCCACCGCCCACCTGGACCCGCACGCCTGGCGGCACGCCGTACTCAAGTGCCTCTTCACCGGGGTCCCCGTGAGCGCCGTGCACGGCCTGGACAGCCGCGCCCGTGGTGACGCCGAACTGGCCCGCATGCTCGCCGACTACGCCGCCGAGCGCGCCGCAGCGGGCCGCGACATCCCCGTGGATCTCCACCGCGCACTGGCCCTGACCGCAGAGGAGCAGCAGATCTGATGCGTATCTTCGACCCCCACATCCATATGACCTCCCGCACCACCGACGACTACCAGGCCATGCACGAAGCAGGCGTACGCGCCCTGGTGGAACCCGCCTTCTGGCTGGGCCAGCCCCGCACGGCGCCGGAGAGCTTCTACGACTACTTCGACGCGCTCATCGGCTGGGAGCCCTTCCGCGCCGCGCAGTACGGCATCGCCCACCACTGCACGATCGCCCTCAACCCCAAAGAGGCCAACGACCCCCGCTGCACCCCGGTCCTCGACGAACTGCCCCGCTATCTCCGCAAGGACCAGGTCGTCGCCGTCGGTGAGATCGGCTACGACTCCATGACACCCGCCGAGGACACCGCGCTCGCCGCCCAGCTCCAACTGGCCGCCGACCACGGGCTCCCCGCCCTGGTCCACACCCCGCACCGCGACAAACTCGCGGGCCTGCACCGCACCATCGACGTCGTCCATGAATCGGACCTTCCCCCGGACCGTGTCCTGCTGGATCACCTCAATGAGACGACCGTAGAGGACGCCACTGACAGCGGCTGCTGGCTCGGCTTCTCGATCTACCCCGACACCAAGATGGACGAGGACCGGATGGTCAGCGTCCTGCAGACCTACGGAACCGGGAAGATCCTGGTCAACTCGGCGGCGGACTGGGGAAAGAGCGACCCGCTCACCACCCGCCGGGTTGCCGTGGCCATGCTGAAGGCGGGCTTCACCGAGGACGACGTCGACGAGGTCCTGTGGCGGAACCCGGTCGCGTTCTACGGCCTCAGCGGCCGTCTCCAGCTCGATGTCCCCGACGCCGCGGGCGCACCGGCCACGCACGAGGGCAACTCCGTCCTCCGCGGCGCCCCGAGGACCGGGGACTGAGCCATGCGCTTCCGGCACCCCGACGGCTCGACCGTCCACCTCTCGTACTGCACCAACGTCCACCCCGCCGAGACCCTCGCCGGGGTCCGGGACCAGCTCCGTGACCACTGCGAGCCCGTACGCAGACGCCTCGGCCGGGACAGGCTGGGCATCGGACTGTGGCTCGCCAGGGACGCCGCCCGCGCCCTGACCACCGACCCGTCGGCGCTGCGCGGCCTGCGCGCCGAACTGGACCGGCGCGGCCTCGAAGTAGTGACGCTCAACGGCTTCCCGTACGAGGGATTCGGCGCGGACGAGGTCAAGTACCGGGTGTACCGACCGGACTGGACCGACCCCGAACGCCTCGCCCACACCACGGACCTGGCCCGGCTGCTCGCCGCGCTGCTCCCCGACGACGTGCGCCAGGGGTCGGTGTCCACCCTGCCGCTCGCCTGGCGGACCGCCTACGACGAGACCGCGGCCCGGCAGGCCCACACCGCGCTGACCACGCTCGCCGGGCGCCTCGACGCACTGGAGGAACTGACCGGCAAGTCGGTCCTGATCGCCCTGGAGCCCGAACCCGGCTGCGCCGTGGAGACCACGTCCGACGCGATTGGCCCGCTCGCCGCGGTGGCCTCGGAATCGGGCTCGCACCGTATCGGCATCTGCGTCGACACCTGCCATCTCGCCACCTCCTTCGAAGACCCGAGAACCGCGCTCGACGCCCTCGCGCAGGCGCGGATCCCCATCCCCAAGGCCCAGCTCTCCGCAGCCCTGCACGCCGAACACCCGCATCTCCCCGAGGTGCGCGCCGCCCTCGCGGCCTTCGCCGAACCGCGCTTCCTGCACCAGACCCGGGCCCTCAGCACGGCCCACGGCAGGAGCGGGGCGGGAGACAGCTGGTCCGCCGCGCGGCTGCACGGCACCGACGACCTGGGTGAGGCGCTGGCCGGAGGGGCGCTGCCGGACACCACCCCGTGGCGCGCCCACTTCCACGTGCCGCTGCACGCCCCACCGGCGCCCCCACTCACCTCCACCCTCCCCGTTCTCCAGGACGCCCTGACCCGGCTCGTCGGCGGACCGGTGCCCCGTACCCACCACCTGGAGGTGGAGACGTACACCTGGCAGGCGCTGCCGCCCGAGCTGCGCCCCCGCAACCGCGCCCAGCTCGCGGACGGCATCGCGGCCGAACTCACCCTCGCCCGAGACCTCCTGACGGACCTCGGACTCAAGGAGCTGCCGTGACCGGACCGAACCCCCTGCTCGTGCTGGACGTCGTGGGCCTCACCCCCCGGCTGCTCGACCACATGCCGCGCCTGAAGTCCCTCGCCGCTGCCGGTTCGCAGGCGCCGCTGTCCACCGTCCTGCCGGCCGTCACCTGCGCCGCCCAGTCCACCTTCCTCACCGGCACCACCCCCGCCGAACACGGCATCGTCGCCAACGGCTGGTACTTCCGCGAACTCGGCGAAGTCCTCCTGTGGCGCCAGCACAACGGGCTCGTCGAAGGGGACCGGATCTGGGACGCGGCGCGCCGCGCCCACCCCGGCTACACCGTCGCCAACATCTGCTGGTGGTACGCGATGGGCGCCGACACCGACTTCACCGTCACCCCCCGCCCCGTCTACTACGCGGACGGCCGCAAGGAACCCGACTGCTACACCCGGCCCCCGTCCCTCCACGACGAACTGACCGAGAAACTCGGCACGTTCCCCCTGTTCCACTTCTGGGGACCGGGCGCGGACATCGTCTCGTCCCGCTGGATCGTCGACGCGACCCGCCACCTCCTCGCCACCCGCCACCCCGACCTCGCCCTCAGCTACCTCCCCCACCTCGACTACGACCTCCAGCGCTACGGACCCGACGACCCCCGCGCGCACCGGGCGGCGGCGGACCTCGACCGGGTCCTCGCCCCGCTCGTCGACGACGCGCGCGCCGAGGGCCGGACCGTCGTCGCGCTCTCCGAGTACGGCATCACCCGCGTCAGCCGCCCCGTCGACATCAACCGGGCGCTGCGCCGCGCCGGACTCGTCGAGGTCCACACCCAGGACGGCATGGAGTACCTCGACCCGATGACGTCCCGGGCCTTCGCCGTCGCCGACCACCAGGTCGCGCACGTCTACGTACGCCGCCCGGAGGACCTCGAAGCCACCCGCGAAGTCCTCCAGGACCTCGAAGGAATCGGCCAGCTCCTCGACGACGAGGGCAAGAAGAGCCACGGCCTGGACCATCCGCGTTCCGGGGAACTGGTGGCCGTGGCCGAGCCCGACGCCTGGTTCACGTACTACTACTGGCTCGACGACGCGCGCGCCCCCGACTTCGCACAGCTCGTGGAGATCCACCGCAAGCCGGGGTACGACCCGGTCGAGCTGTTCATGGACCCGCTCGACCCCTACGTCAGGCTCAAGGCGGCCAAGGCACTGGCGCGCAAGAAGCTCGGCATGCGCTACCGCATGGCCGTCGTACCGCTCGATCCCTCACCGGTCCGCGGCAGTCACGGCCGCCTCCCCGCGAGCGACGACGAGGGTCCGCTCATCCTCTGCTCCACCCCCGACGCGGTCCGCGGCCGGGTCGCGGCGACCGAGGTGAAGTCGCTTCTCCTGCGGCTCGCCGGACTGCACTGACCACCGGACCGCCCGTCCAACCACCCGCACAGGCCAACACCCCGACAGGCATGAGGAGTTCCGCACATGAGCCGTCATTCCGCAGCCACCGACCCCGACCTCGTCCACAGGCTCAGCCGGCGCAACATGCTCGGTGTCACCGCGGGGGCCGGCGCTGCCGCCCTCCTCGGACTCTCCGCGACCCCGGCCGCAGCCGGTGCCAAGGGGCACCAGCAGGGGCAGCTCCACGGCGACCACCCCGGACACGGCGACACGCACGGCAGAACCGGACCGGTCCTGACCCCCGGGCGCCTCGGCATCCAGCTCTACTCGCTGCGCGACAAGATCGCGGAGATCGGCTTCGCCAAGGTCTTCGACGAGCTGGAGCGCTTCGGCTACGACGAGATCGAGTACGCCGGGTACACCCAGGGCACCGGGGCGATCACCCCGTCCCAGTTGCACCGGATCGCCCGCGACCACGGTCTGAACGGCATCGGCAGTCACGTCAACTACTACGACGACAACAACCCCGGCGCCTACAGCTTCGCGCAGAACCTCGACAAGGTCCTCGACGACGCCCAGACGCTCGGCCTCAAGCACATCGGGACCGCGTCGGGCCCGTTCCGCTACGGATCCACCGTCGACGCCTGGAAGCGGGCCGCGGCGGACTTCAACACCTACGGCGCCGCGGCGAGGAAGCGCGGCATGAAGTTCTACCAGCACAACCACGGCGACGAGTTCTCGTTCGCCACCGATCAGCCCGACGTCCGCCTCTACGACGTGCTCCTCGCCGAGACCGACCCGCATCTGGTCTACCTGGAGATGGACATCTACTGGGCGTTCACCGGCCAGTTCCGGTTCAGCAGGACCGCCGAGGGGAAGCCCGCCCCCTTCGAGCCGCTCGACTACGTACTGAAGCAGCCCGACCGCTACCCGCTCTTCCACGTCAAGGACGGTGTCCACGACGAAGCCGCCCGCGACGGCTACGACATGACCGATGTCGGGGACGGGGACATCGACTACAAGACCTTCATCTCGGCGGTGAACCGCACGCACGGCGGTCGCCGCAGCCACCACTGGCAGGTGGAGCACGATCAGCCGGTGGACTCCTTCGCCTTCGCCCGCAAGTCGGCGGCGCATCTGCACGGGCTCCGCGAGGAGGCTCACCGGGGCCGGAACTGAGGGTCCCCGTGGTGGCCCTCCGCCCGGCTCGGACGGAGCCGGGCGGAGGGCCGCGTTCAGCGTCCGGACGAGCTCGGTGGCCGAGTCGGCGGCGCGGGTCGTCCACACCTGACTGCCGAGCAGGATCGCGGACCTCTCGGCTTTGACGAGCAGATCGGCGAGCTTCTCGACGGCCGCGGGATCACCGGCCGAGCGGGCCGACGCCCGCTAGCGGCCCGACTCGGGCACCCGGGCCTGCTCGGCGGACACCTTCGCGTCGAGCACATCGGGGTCAGGCATGGCGAAGATCCATTCCCTTCGTAGGGGTGGTGGAGCTCGGCCCGATAGATTGCATACAGTCGACGAATACTGAATGGCTCTCCGTCCAGTGGGCGGCGCCCAGAGGGCGTGCTCCCCTTCTTCGCGTTTCCTTCGCGCCGGGGGAGGGGGGCATACGCCGCCTTCGCCGGTGGTGACCTGCTCCCGCCGCGATGACGGGCGGCGCAGCGGGGAGTGGGCGGGGAGGGGGGGCGTGCCGGGGAACTTCCCGCAGTGCCGGCTCGCGCACTGGCCGGCGTGCGCTGCTGGGCCGGTCGCTGACCACGGCAAATGCAGGTGAAGGGCACCTCAAACCCCTGGTATTGTTGTTCTTGTCGCCGCGGGGAACAAAGTCGCGGCCGACAGACACCTTGTCCGGGTGGCGGAATGGCAGACGCGCTAGCTTGAGGTGCTAGTGCCCTTTATCGGGCGTGGGGGTTCAAGTCCCCCCTCGGACACCAGAACCAGAGGTAGTTCTCGCAACTGCCCAGGTTGGCTTCATGGAACTCCCAGCACGGATTCGTCCGGGCTGGGAGTTCTTTTTTGCGTTCGAGGTCTTGTTCGGTGCTGGTGCGCTGAAGGCCTTGGGGATGGCGAGGGTGCCCGCGTTGACCGGTGATGAACCGCTCCAGGCGCTTGCGAAGGTAGGCGAAGGGCGCTCAGCCGCGGTAGCGGGCGCGGCCCACGGCGGCGGTGAGGGTCAGGGGCACGGTCAGGGCGGCGGCGGTCAGGAAGAGCCCGTGGTAGGCGTGGTGTTCGGCGGGGGCGGCGGCGAGGGTGCTGGCCAAGGCGCTGCCGACGTAGAGGGCGAGGCCGAACATGGCGACGCCGGTGGCGCGGGCCGTCGGGGACAGCCCGGTGGCCCAGGACTGGATCGTGGAGTGCATGAATGACCAGCCGCCGCCGAGCAGCAATGCGGTCACCACCAGCGCCGGCACCGACCGGCTCGTCGCGGCGAGACCGAATGCCAGGGCCATCTGGACCCCGCCGGTCACGATGAGCCACGTCGGCGTCCACCGTCCGACCAGCCGCTTGACCATCTGCGCCGCTGACATGGAGCCCACGCCGTAGAGCGCGGACACCGCGCCCGCCAGCGTGGCCGAGGCCCCCTGGGCCTCCAGCGCGGGGGCCAGATAGGTCAAGAAGCCCAGCAGGACCGCCCCTTCGAGCATCGCGATGGCCATGACGAACCACTGCCAGCGTGAGCGCAGCACCACCCGGATCGGGGCGAGCATCGAACCGGCCGGCTCGCGTACGGGTTCCGGCAGCCGACGCAGGGCCATGGCCAGGTACGCGGCGAACAGGCCGGGGAGTGCGAACACCAGCCGCCAGCTGACGTAGTGCGCCAGGGCCCCGGCGACGACCGTGGCCACTGCCGTCCCCAGCGCGAACGCGGTCATGAGCTCGCTGAGCGGGCGCTGCCGGACCGCGGCGGGCACGGTGTCGCCGACGTAGGTGATGGACGCGGCGATGGACGCGGCGAAGAGGGCGCCGGCGGCAGCGCGCGCCACGATCAGCGTCGGGGCGTTCGGGGCGATCACCGAGCACAGCGCGGCGACGGCGGCCCCGGCCAGCGAGAACCGCATGACCGCCACCCGGCCCATCCGATCGCTGGCCAGGCCCCAGACCGGCTGCATCAGGCCGTAGAAGAGGAAGTACCCGCTGGCCGCGAGCATCACGGTCGGCAGCGAGACGCCGAGTTGGGAACCGATCAGCAGCAGCATGGGCGTGATGCAGAAGCGGTCGAAGTTGCTGGCGAACCCGGCGGCACGCAGCAGCCGGAGCGAGGCGGCGGGCAACGCGGAGGCCGGGCGGGCGGTGAAGTCCGTGGCAGTCGTGTCGGTGCCGTCGGTCGCGGTGCCGTCGGTCGCGGTGCCGGAGATGTGGGCGGAGTCCGAGGTGTCGGCGGAGTCAGAGATGTCCACGAGGTGCTCCTTTGCTGATCTGCCGACGCTCTCTGGTCGGCAGATCCAGCTCACCATCGCGGTCGCTCCCGGCCGGCCCGCATCCGATTACCCTTGCTCATACCCTGGCGCGCGGGTGCCGCGGTCCCAAGGGGGCGCGGGCTCCCGCGCTCGGCCGGGAGCTCTACTGGATCCGCCGGAGGGCACGACGGGTGGGCGCGTACGGGGAGGAGTGTCCGATATGCACGGCGTCGGACCGGAAGAGCACGGACAGGCGGGTACGTCCACGGGGCGTGCGCAGGCGAGTGGCCCACGCAGGGAGCTCGGCGCCTTTCTGCGCTCCAGGCGTGAGCGGCTGACCCCCGGTGAGGTGGGGCTGCCCGGTTCACCACGGCGCCGCACCCCGGGGCTACGACGCAGTGAGGTCGCCGAGCTGGCCGGGATCAGCAGCTCCTGGTACGCGTGGCTGGAGCAGGGCCGGGTCCGTACGTCGGAGCAGGTGCTGCGGTCAGTGGCACGCGCCCTGCGGCTGGACGCGGCTGAGACCGCGCATGTCAGGTCGTTCGTGGAACAGACCGCGCCGGGCGGGTCAGCGCCGGGCTGGGTGTCGCGGAACCTGCTGTCACTGGTGGAGGCTCTGGCCCCGCACCCGGCCGTGGTGCTCGACCCGCACTGGGACCTACTGGCCTGGAACACCGGCTATGCGGCGCTGCTCACCGACCCGGCGCGGCTGACTCCCAAGCAGCGCAACCTGCTGTGGTTGGTCTTCCGCTGGCAGCCTGCGCGCACGCTGCTCACCGAGTGGGAGCCGGAGGCCAGGAGTCTGCTCGGCCAGTTCCGTGCGAAGGCGGCCCGCCACCCCGAGGACGGCCGGTATGCCGAGATCACCGAAGAGCTGCTGACCGACCCCGACGCGGCTCGGTGGTACGACCGCCGGGAGACCTCGGCCTTTCATCCCGCTGTGCGGCATTTCCGCCACCCTGTGGTGGGTGATCTGAGGCTGCGCTACGTCAAACTCGCCGCCGTGGACGAGCCTGGCCATCACTTCCTGGCCTACCTGCCCGACGACCGGGCGACAGAGGCGGCGGTGGGTACGCTCGCCGGGGAGAAGTGAGCCGACCGGCAGCAGGCGACAGCCCGGTACCGCGGACCGCAGGTGACGGTCCCGGGCCCGGGGGAGGAGAGGCCCGCCCCACGGTCGGCTCCCCTCTCCCGGGCTGTCCGTCAGCTCGTCAGTACGGCCTTCATCACTGAGCCGTCGGCGACCGCGTCCAGCGCGGCGGCGTGCTGTTCCAGCGAGAAGGGGGTCACCAGGCTCGCGAGGTCGAACCGCGCGCTGAGCGCCGGGAGCAGGCGGACGTACTCGACGAGGTGGGCGCCCGTGAAGGCCCACGACCCGATGACGTCCAGCTGCCGGTAGACGATCTGGTGCGGGTTGACGAGGGTGTCACCGGCGTCGGTGTACTGGCCGATGACCAGGTAGGTGCCTCCTCGTCGGACCAGGGTGAGGCCCTGTCCGACGGCGGCCGGCACCCCGGCGCACTCGATCACCAGGTCGGCCCCGGCCCCGCCGGTGGCAGCCGTCACCTCCCGCAGCACCTGGCCGGGATCGGTGGCGTCGGCGATGTTCAGATGCACATCGCCGATGCCGGCCGCGGCGGCCTGGGCCAGCCGGCCGGCCGGGCCGCCGACGACGATGACCCTGGCCGCGCCGGCCAACTGGGCGAAGGCCGCTGCCGCCAGGCCGACCGGGCCGCTGCCTTGCACCACCACGACCTCACCGATCCGCACCGGCCTGCGCTCGTACAGTGCGTGGGCCACGGTGGGCCCCGCGCAGGCGAGCGACATGGCGGCGAGCGGGTCGGTACCGTCGTCGACCTTGACCACGGTGGTGCCGGGCTGCAGCACGATGTGGTCGGCCCAGGAGCCGGACAGCTCCGGGCCGTCAGTGAGGGAGCGGTTGACGCCGTAGGTGCGCCGGTTCTCGCACAGGGTCGGTTCGCGGTGCAGCCGGCAAGCCCGGCAGACGCCGCAGGCGATGGAGGAGGCCCACATCACCGTGTCACCGGCGGCCAGCGGCGCGCCAGTGGCGTCCTGGTGGTGGCCGGGGCTCAACTCCTTCACCACACCCAGACCTTCGTGACCCAGGACCAGCGGGACGGGGATGTCGAGGTGCCCTTGCTGGAGGTGCAGGTCCGTGCCGCAGATCCCGCCGTAGCCGCAGGCGACGACCATGCCGCCGTCGGGGGCCTGCGGCAGGTCGAACTCGCGCAGCCGAAGCGGCTTTCCGAACTCCTCCAGGACGACGGCGCGTCCGGTGCCGGGCGCGAGGGCACGGCTGAGGTGGAAGGGGCCGAGAGGTTGGTGGCCATGACCGTGTCCCAGTCCTCGGTGGTCACGGAAAGGAACGGCCGGTCGCGGTTGCCCCCGGCGTTGTTGACGAGCACACGGGGTGCGCCGTGCTCGGCGGTGATCCGTGAACCGCGCCGGTCTCCGCCGCCCAGCGCAATACGCACCCCTCCGTCCGCCTCGTCCCGCTGGTGGGTGCCCCCGCGGTGCGCACCCACCTGGCCCACCCCTCACATGGCGCGCACCCCCAGGCGGCGCGCTTCGCCGACCGGGCCTGGCGGGCGGCCGGCGAACTGCTGGCCAACGACGCGGCCGTGCGGCTGCCCCGGCACGCGGAGCCGACCGGTGAAACGCACCCGGGTGACGGCGACGAGGCCGTCACCGGCCAGGCCTGACCGCTTGACGGCCGCCCCGCTCCCGGCCGGGTGCGACCACCGCTGATCACTGGTTGGTGTGTGGGCGAACGAAGGTGGGGCGGTGGCCGCAGGGCGCAGCGTAGAACCCGCCCACTGGCTGGGCGGGTTCGTGGGATGAGGCGCTCGCTCTCGGGAGCACACGGGTTGTCCGCGTGAATCCCTCGGACACCAGCAGCTGGGACCCCCGTTCGTCCGGGGTCCCAGCTGCTGTTCCGGGCCGGGTCGCGAGTGCGCGCCGCAGGTGGGGATTGTGCCCGGCACCGCTGCGGAGATACCGTTCAGCACCTGATCCGGTAGCGGGATGTCGAGGGGCGGTGACCGTGCACGGAGTGTCCCGGCCGCCCGTCGTCCGCACCCTGAAGGTCCGCCGCCGCGCTGCCGGTACGTACTCCCGGCGCCACATCGATCTGCAGCGTGTCTCCGCCGCGCTGTGTCCGGCGTACGAGACCGCCGCCTCGCGGCACGCAGCTTCGCTGCACAGCGCTTCCTAGCGCCCCACTGCCGGACCCCGGACCCCGGCCCGTGCTCCCGCACGGGTGCGGAGCCGGTCCGGCGTTGCCCGTCCCGCCCCGCCATGCACCGCACCGGCCGCACTCGACGCAGTGTGGCCATGACCTCGGCGGGGTGGGTCCTCATCCGTACAGGACCTTCCGTACAGGACTTTCCGCGCAGGACTTCCCGTACGGCCCCTTCCGTACAGCACCTTCCGAGCAGGAAGCGGTACTGCCATGTCCCGATCACCCGCACCCCTCCACCTCGCCGTGGCCCTCGACGGAGCGGGCTGGCACCCCGCCGCCTGGCGGGAACCCGACGCCCGCCCCGGCGAACTGTTCACGGCGCGCTACTGGACCGACCTGGTCACCGAGGCCGAGCGGGGGCTGCTCGACTTCGTGACCATCGAGGACGCGCTGAGCCTCCAGTCCTCCCGTAACACCGGACCCGACGGGCGTACCGACCAGGTCCGGGGCAGGTTGGACGCCGTCCTGATCGCGGCCCGGGTGGCGCCGCTGACCCGGCACATCGGACTGGTCCCGACCGCCGTGGTCACCCACACCGAGCCGTTCCACCTCTCGAAGGCGGTGGCCACCCTCGACCATGTGAGCACCGGCCGGGCCGGAGTCAGGGTGAAGGTGTCCGTTCGCAGCGACGAATCCGCGCACTTCGGACGCCGTGCACTGCCCCCGCTGCCCGAGGCGGGCTGGGAATCACCGGGTGGCCAGGTGCTGATCAAGGAGCTGTTCGACGAGGCGGGCGACTACGTAGAGGTGCTGCGCCGGCTCTGGGACAGCTGGGAGGACGACGCGGAGATCCGCGATCTGCGCACCGGCCGTTTCATCGACCGCGACAAGCTCCACTACATCGACTTCGAGGGCGACCGGTTCCGGGTGAAGGGACCGTCGATCACCCCCCGGCCGCCACAGGGCCAGCCGGTCGTCGCCGCGCTCGCGCACCGGGCCGAGCCGTACCGACTCGTCGCGGCCTCGGCCGACATCGGATTCGTCACCCCGCACGACACGGCGGACGCCCGCACGATCACCGACAGGATCCGTGCCGCGCAGACCGCCGCGGGCCGAGCTGACGAGACGGTGCACGTCTTCGGTGACCTGGTCGTCTTCCTCGACGCGACTCCGGAGGCAGCCGCCGACCGCAAGGCTCGCCTGGACGGGCGGGCCGGCGCCGAGTACACCAGCGATGCCCGCATCTTCACCGGCACGCCCGCCGGGCTGGCCGACCTGCTCCAGGACCTCCAGCAGGCCGGGCTCACCGGGTTCCGGCTGCGGCCCGGCACGCTGCCCCACGACCTGGCGCAGATCACCCGCCACCTGGTGCCGGAACTGCAACGTCGGGGCGCCTTCCGCACCACGTACGGGGCCAGGACCCTGCGCGGCCTCCTCGGCCTGCCGCGCCCTGCGAACCGTTACGCCACCGCCTGATGCCCGCCGCGCGGAGACGCCCGAGAGCCCGCGCCGTACGCGTCGAACACCGCGTATGCCCTGAGCACTGCGTATGCCCTGAACACCGCGCATGCCCTGAACACCGCGAAGAGACGAAGGACGCCCTCGGATGACCAAGCCCGTCAAACAGATTCATCTCGCCGCCCACTTCCCCGGCGTGAACAACAACACCGTGTGGAGCGACCCGGCCGCCGGAAGTCAGATCGACTTCAGCTCCTTCGCACATCTCGCCCGGACCGCGGAACGCGCCAAGTTCGACTTCCTCTTCCTGGCCGAAGGGCTGCGACTGCGCGAGCAGAACGGCCGGATATACGACCTCGACGTCGTCGGCAGGCCGGACACCTTCACCGTCCTGAGCGCCCTCGCCGCGGTCACCGGGAAACTCGGTCTGGCCGGCACGATCAACTCCACCTTCAACGAACCGTACGAAGTGGCCCGGCAGTTCACCTCCCTGGACCATCTGTCGGACGGTCGCGCGGCATGGAACGTCGTCACTTCCTGGGACGAGTTCACTGGGCAGAACTTCCGCCGCGGCGGATACCTCGCCCAGGAGGACCGCTACGAGCGGGCCCGCCAGTTCCTCACCGCGACCTGGGAACTCTTCGACTCCTGGCGAGGCGACGAGATCGTCGCCGACAAGGACTCCGGAGTCTTCCTGAGCGATCCGGCGCCCGGCGGATTCGACCACCACGTCAGTGAGTTCGACATCAGGGGCCACTTCGACGTCCCCCGCAGCCCCCAGGGCAGGCCGGTCATCTTCCAGGCGGGCGACTCCGAACAGGGCAGGGAGTTTGCGGCGTCCTCGGCCGACGCCATCTTCACCCGGCACGGCACCCTGGAGGACGGCCGGGTCTTCTACGCCGACGTCAAACGGCGGCTGGCCGCCTACGGGCGCTCCCACGACGAGCTGAAGATCCTGCCCGGCGTCACTTTCGTACTCGGCGACACCGACGCCGAGGCACAGGAGAAGGCGGACGTGATCCGCCGCCGGCAGGTCAGCGGCCAGACCGCGATCAAGCTGCTCGAACAGCTGTGGAACCGGGACCTGAGTTCCTACGACCCCGACGGGCCGTTGCCCGCCGTCGAGCCGCTGGCGGGCGAGAACACCGTCGCCCGCGGCCGGGCCAGCGTACGGATGCACCGGGACCCGACGGCCACCGCAGCCCGCTGGCGCGCCCTGGCCGAGGCGAAGGACCTCTCGATCCGGGAGCTGATCATCGAGGTGACCGGCCGCCAGTCGTTCATCGGCACCCCGGCGCGGGTCGCTGCGTCCCTGAACGAGTTCGTCCAGGCGGACGCGAGCGACGGGTTCATCCTCACCCCGCATCTGACCCCCGGCGGACTCGACGAGTTCGCCGACACCGTCGTACCGCTGCTCCAGGAACGAGGGGTGTTCCGGAGCGAGTACGAGGGCGACACCCTGCGTGATCACCTCGGTCTCGGCGCCCGCGTGGTGACGCCCGCGCGGTGACACACGAAAGCCCACACCTGCGCGGTGACGCAGGAGGGCTGACGCACACAGAGATGAGATGGTGCCGACCACTTCAGGCCGGCACCATCACTCTCACTTCCTCTGCATCACACCCTGTGACGGCGGCTTCTGGCCGAGACACCGGCACAGATCAGTCCGAGCAGGATCGTCAGACCGCCGATGACCGCGTTGTTCCAGATCACGCCTCTGTCCGGGCCGGAGCCCGCGACCCACGGGGCCGCGATCAACCACGCACCCATGGCGCACATGGCCCAGCTCAGGCCGTACATGCGCTGTGGTGCAGCGGCGAATCCGACGGCCAGCAGACCGATCGCGATGCCCATGATGATGTTGACCGGTGTGAGCGCCGGCTGCGTGGTGTTGAAGTGGAGCACCCACGGCGATACCGCGCAGTAGAGACCGACGAGAAACACCGGCCCGTCCGCGAACGCCACATCACGTCCACCGAGCACTCGAGCGTACCTGGCCTGCATTTCAGGAACGTCGGGATGACTTCCCAGATCTCCTCTTGCCTTCTGTGAGACGTCTGCTTTGTGTGACACGTCGGCCATACGACTCGCCTCCTTCTGCGATGCAAGTCCGACCGCACGGCACGGCACTGGTCAGAGCCGTACCACCACTATTTTGCGCCTGTTTCACCGTTTTGTGTAGTCGAGGAGGGGGCGACCGGACGGTCAGTTCATGACGGTCCGTCATGCGGTTCCATGAGCTCCTGGTACGCGGCGTTCACGTCCTCGGGCAGCACCGTGACGATGTCCTCGCGGGTCAGCGTTCCCGCAGCGTGGGCGGGGAGCAGCCGCAGGTCCCGCAGGGCGGTCGCCTTCAGGCACAGCTCACGGGCGAAGCGCCCGTTGCCCAGAGTGTCGGTCAGCTCGCGTTCCGCAGCGGTGCGGAACGCCTGCCCGAGTGCTTCCGCCGCTTCGTCCGACGGCGCGTCGCCCTGAGCCGCCAGAACCGACCGCGCGATGAGGAGCAACTGCTCCCAGTCGTACGAGGGGAAGTCGACCCGGGTGGTGAACCGCGAGGCCAGCCCGGGGTTGGTGGCGAGCAGCCCGGCCATCTCGTCCCGGTACCCCGCCAGCACCACGACCAGCCGGTCCCGGTCGTCCTCGGCCCGCTTGAGCAGCACCTGGAGCGCCTCGTCGCCGAACGCGTCGCCACCGGAGTACCCGCTGTTGGACAGGGCGTACGCCTCGTCCACGAACAGCACGCCGTCCATCGCGGAATCGATCACCCCGCTCGTCTTGATGGCGGTGGATCCGAGGTGCTGGCCGACGAGATCGACGCGCTGGGCCTCGATGACGTGCCCCTTCTCCAGCAGCCCGAGACCAGCGAAGACCTTGCCGACGATGCGGGCGACCGTGGTCTTCCCGGTGCCGGGAGGACCGGCGAAGACGAAGTGCCGGGGACGGGCGCTGCTGGGCAGGCCCTGCTCCTCGCGCACCGCCGCCATGCGCAGCTGGGCGATGAGCGTCTGCACCTGACGCTTCACCGGCTCCAGGCCGATCATCGCGTCGAGCGCCTCCTGGGCCTCGGCCAGCAGGGCGGCCGGATCCGGCGCGCACTGGTCGGACTGGCCGTGTTGACCGCTCTGCCCGTTCCGGCCACCACCGGGGGCGGCGGACGCAGGGGCACTCGGTGCGGGGGCGGTCCCGGGCGCCACCGGGGCCGCCGGGCCGTCCGACGGGACGGGAGACGTCCGGCGTACCTGAGCCCGTACGTCCACGTCGTGAATCCCCGGAGCGCAGCGGAAGGCGTACTGATACTGCTTCAACGCCGCTTCCGTGTCGCCGAGACTCTCCAGGCACCGCCCACGGAAGTACGCCACTTCGCCGTCGAAACGGCTCCCCACCTCCAGCTTCTGCGGCAGGGGCCCCAGTACGTTGAGCGCCTCGTGGTAGACGCCCTGGGCGAAGAGCGCCGCACCGATGCAGAACTGCGCCTCGTCACGGAGGAAGGGCTCCTGGATCCCCCGGGCGAACGTCAGCACCGACGGCCACTCCTCCTTGAGGAAGGCGTGCCGCGCGCAGACGAACCGGGTCTCGTCGCAGTCCAGTTGAGCGGTGCACAGCGCCGCCCACGCCTCGTCGAGCTGCCCGGCGTCGAGGAGCGCGGTCATGGCGGCCAGCCAGAGATCGCGCGCGTTCTCCAGCCGGAAGGTGACGTAGTGCCCGATCTGGAAGTTCGACCGGAGAGGCGTCGAGAACTTCGAGCGCAGCGCCCCGAACGACCCGGAGTTGACGACCATCGCGTCCAGGGCCTGCGCCTGGAGCGTCCCGGTGGAATGCAGCCCCAGCCAGGCGTCGGCGGCGGTCGGGTCGTGCTCGGTGGCCTCCGTGAAGGCCTGGGCGGCGGCCTGTTGCTGTCCCTGGCGCAGTAGTTCCACCGCTTGGGTCCAGGCACGCTCGGCTCTCCTGACCGAACGTCGTGAGGTTGCTCCCTGCACTGTGTCTCCCCCTTCACGGCACACCGGCCGAGCGACCGACCGGCTGGTCCGGCACATCGGGCCCGGAGCTGAAGAATATCCACCGGGAATTCGCCCGCTGCCGCCCCACTGCGCGACCCGGCTTCCGCGCCGGGGTGCCGCGGCGCGGCGCATCATTCATGGAGACATGTCCGACGGTTGAGGTGACGACAGTCGGGACACTTCGGCATGCCCGATCATGCCCCGACCTGCGTCCGGCCGCTGGATCTACGCGGGCCCCAGGTCCAGCACGGCCCAGACCGTCTTTCCCGGCCCGTCCTCGCGCGGATACCAACCCCAGCAGTCCGTGAGCGCGGCCACCAGAAGCAGGCCGCGGCCTCCCTCCAGTTCGTCGGACGGTTCGGTGAGGGCGGGGAGGCATTCGCCCCGGGTGTCGGTGACCTCCACGCGTACGGTCGTGCCTTCGGCGGAAAGCCGGAGACGGAAGCCACGTCCGGGTACCAGGCCGTGGCTCACGGCGTTGGCGGCGAGTTCGGAGACGACCAGCGTCAACGCGTCGTGTGCGTCGCTTCCGTAGGGGACGCCCCACGCGTGGAGACGTTTCCCGGCGAGGCGGCGGGCGAGGCGGGCGCCGCGTGGGCTGGAGGTGAAGCGCATCGTGAAGTGGTGCCAGGGGAAGCGGGGTTGGGTGGTGCGGAGGGGGCGTAGGGGGAGTGGTGGCTTGCTGTTCATGCCTCCACGGTGACGCGCGGTGGCGTAGCGTGACCAGGGGTGACGCGCCGTCGCGGGTTGGTTGTACGCGGCGGGCGTTCGGCGTGTACGTACGTGGGACAGGTGGTGGCGATGACGCAGGACGGTGCGGGTGCGGTTGCGGGGGAGTCCGGGTCCGGGGTGATGATCGCGTTCGGGAGGCAACTGAAACTGCTGCGAACGCGGGCAGGGTTGGACCGGACGGAGTTCGGGAAGCGAGTGGGGTACGCGGGGCAGTCGGTCGCGTCGTTCGAGCAGGGGAGGCGGATTCCGCAGCCGGGGTTCATCGACAAGGCAGACGACATTCTGGATGCCGGGGGGCTACTGAAGGCGCTGAAGGAAGAGGTGGTGCGGGCACAGTATCCGGCGTTCTTCCGGGACGCGGCACGGTTGGAAGCCGGAGCTGCGGCGCTGTGCGTATACGGGGTCTACGCGATTCCGGGTCTGTTGCAGACGGCGGATTACGCGCGAGCCGGTTTCCAGATGGAGCGCCCGCTGCTGGACGACGAGGTCATTGAACAGGGCGTTCTGGCCCGACTGGCCAGACAGGAGATCTATGACCGACGCCCCGCTCCTTTGTTGAGCTTCATCGTCGAGGAGTCCGTACTTCATCGGCCGATCGGCGGTTCGTCGACTAGGTACGGTCAGTTGGAGCAGGTGCTCCACATCGGCAGGAAGCGAAACGTCGAGGTTCAGGTGATGCCGATGGATCGCGAGGACCACGGTGCTCTGGGGGGACCATTCACGCTGATCGACACCGCGCAGGGGCAGCGCATCGCGTACGCCGAAGTGCAGGGTGACAGCCGTCTCTATACCGCACAGTCGACGGTTCGTGAGCTCGAAGCCCGCTATGGCATCATCCGGTCTCAGGCACTCACCCCGAGTGAGTCTTCGGAGTTCATCGAGAAACTTCTGGGAGGGAGATGACCGTGCAGCGCATCGAACCGACTATGCCTGCGTTGGAGTGGTTCAAGAGCAGTTACAGCACCGGCAATGGCGGCGAGTGTGTCGAGGTTGCCACCGGATCCACCCACGTATTCGTCCGGGACTCGAAGCGGCTCGACGGACCGATGCTGACCGTTGGACCCGAGGCGTGGGTCGGGTTCGTTGGGCTGGTCACGGGCTGAGGGCACCGCAACAACGGGCTGCGTACCCACAAAAGAGTGAGTCGGCCGGTCCCGGAACTCGAAACCCGGAGCTCGGAGTTCGGGCTCCGAACCCCGGGTGCGTAGCGCGGTGTTCAGCGGGCCACGGCGCGCCGTCGCTCGCGGGTGCTGCGGACGACGTATGCGGCGAGTGCGATCACACCTGTCCCGAACACGCCGTCTGCCAGCAGGCCTCCGGTGTCGTACGGCACCGAGGCCAGGAATCCTGGCGGGAGGAGCGCGAGGACCGGTGCCACGATCAGTGCAGCGGCCAGCGCCGGGGCGTAGCGGGCGCGGGCTACTGCCAGGGCGGCGGGCACGGCGAGGACCAGCGGGGTGAAGAAGAAGAGCAGATGCAGCGGATCGGGCCGTGCCGAAGTGGTGGTCCCTGGCCCGGAGGCCGCCTGAAAGGCCGTCACCGACCCGACCAGTAGCGGCACTCCCAGGGCCAGGGTGATCAGTGCCATCTTCTGACGGGCACCGCGAGTGGCGGGCGGCAGGTCGGGTGGTGCGGCGAGCACGAGGACGGCCGCCAGCGCGAGGCCGATGAGCGTCGACCGGTTCTGTACGAGCCCTTCCGCGCCGTCGGTCCAGCTGACCAGCGGCAGGGACACGGCCGCACCGAACAGCGCGGCCCCGGCGGCGATTCGGGCGGTGGCCCAGCGGCCCGCCAGCGCGAAACCGAGGACGGCGAGCCAGGGAACGTAGGCGAGCGGGGTGTAGGCGTGCGCGCCGTCCCAGGGCAGCGGGGGGATCCGCCAGACGACGAGCAGCGTCAGGCTGAGTGCGGCGGCGACGGGGACGGTCAAGGGCAACAGCCCTGCCAGGAACCGGCCGCCGGGGCGGGCGGAGTTCAGGCCGGTGCGCAGGCGCAGTGCGTGACCGAGGACGGCGACCATTTCGAGGGCGCCTGCCAGCCGCCCTTCGTCGGCCCTGACGCAGGCGATGAGATCGCTGATCTCGGCTGCGTATGTGCGGCGGTAGTCGGGCGGGTATACGCGGGTGGTCCAGTGCGGCACGGGCGTGCTCATGCGGTGGCTCCGTCCGGTCGGTCGAGGTTGATTCCCAGGCGCCGCACCGCCTCGTCGGCGGTGGCGCGCAGGCGCTCGGCCTCGGCGGCGAGGAGGACGGAACCCGCGTCGGTGAGGGCGTAGGTGCGGCGCATCCGGCTGTCGACGACCTCCTCGCTCTCGACCCGGATGAGCCCCTGCTTGAGCAATCGTTCCAGCGCGCCGTACAGGGTGCCTGCTCGTAGGCGGACCCGGCCGCGAGAGATCGTCTCCACCTCCTTGATGAGTGCGTAGCCATGGCGGGGCGCGTCCGCGAGGGCAGTGAGAAGCAGGAGGGTCGGTTCCCGCAGCGATTGCTCGGTCATGGAGAAACCATATACCGGCTAGCGATATATGCCGTCACTGCCGTCACTGCCGTCACGCCGCCACCGCCATCAGTGATGTCGTCGGTGTCCACGTCCTGTTGTGCACTTCGGGCTGCGCCGGCCTGGGCACCGGAATCGCCCTGGGCGGCCGGACGTGACGGCGCCGCTCGGAAGGACCGGTGAACAATGGGCCCAGGCGCGTGCGTCACCCGGTGTTGTTCCCGGTTCGACGGCAGCGGGGCCACCGGCGAGAGGGGACAGGAGAGGTATGCCCAGATGGGGGCTGATCGTTGAGCAGAACATCGGGTTCGGCAGCAAGAACCGGATGTGGTCGGTCGGCGTGATGGGGCAGGTGGAGGGGACTCGCGAGGAGGCGCTGGCCGAGCTCCGGCAGCGGGCGGAGCGCTTCGAACCGGTGCATCCCAACACGCCGAAGCGCCGCAGGCTTTACCGGGACGGCGACGGATTCCTGATGGTCCTGGACGGCGCGTGGCAGACGTTTCATGTGCGGTTCTCGGTGGCGGAACAACTCTTCGACAGCGAGGAGTCCGAGCCGTCGAACACCGCACCCGAGGCGACGTCGGCGGCAGTGCGGGAGAGTCGGCCCGCCGTGGTCCAGGAGCCCGCGGGGCCGGTGCCCGACCCCGGGCCCCCGAAGCCCTGGGACGCGGATGTGCCGGACCTTCCTTCGTGGTGGGGACGCGACGACCTGGCGTGAGCGGCATACGCCGGCGGGCGGACCGGAGCCAGATGGGGGCCGAGGCCGAGGCCGGGACCGGGACCGGAGCGGAGCCGGACCGGGCCGGTCGTGTTGCGGTCGGGGCCGCCTGGTTGCCGGAGCAGCCCCGACCGGAGCGCCGATCAGGCCGGTACACCTACGTACGAGGCCGGTGCCCCCGCTCCTGCTTCGGGAACTTCTGCGCCGCCCCCGGCAGCGTCGGCTTCGGCAGCGTCGCCACCTCTTCCTTCGCCTGTTCCAGCTGTTCCGCCGTGTCGTCCGGCAGGTGCGGCGGGCGGTGCCGGGTGTCGGAGAAGCGGAAGGCCGAGGTCAGGTTACCGAAGGTGCGGCGGCGCCACTGGGTGATGTTGGGTTCCCGCACCCCCGTGAACTGCTCCAGGAACTGCAGCACCGAGGTGTGGTCGAACGCCTCGCCCGCTACCCAACCACCCACGGTCCAGGGCGAGATGATGATCGACGGGACGCGGAATCCGCCGCCGATGGGCAGACCCTGGATGAACTCGTCCGTGGTACCGGCCTTCGGAGTGGGCGGCGCCACATGGTCGAACAGCCCGTCGTTCTCGTCGTAGTTGAGGATGAAGGCCGTCTTCGCCCACACCTTCGGGTTGGAGGCGATGGCCTCGATCTTCTGCGCCACGAAGTCCGCGCCCGCCGCCGGGAGATAGTCCGGGTGCTCGGACTGGTAGCTCGTCGGCATGATCCAGGAGACGGCCGGCAGACGGTCGTTGCGGGCGTCGTCCTCGAAGGTGCCCTCGGGCTGCGGACGCACACCGCGCTCGTACAGCTCGTCGCCCGGCTGGGCATCCCGGAACGTCCGGAAGTTCGTCAGCATGTTGCAGCCGTAGGAGTCCTCCTGCTGGTACACCTTCCAGCTGATGCCTGCCGCCTGGAGGCGCTCGGCGTAGGTCGTCCACCGGTACGGCTCGGGCACGGTGTTGTCGATGATCGGGCCGCCCTGAGCGCCGCCCGGGTCGATGGTGCCGGTCATCCAGTACATCCGGTTCGGCCAGGTGGGGCCGAACACGGAACAGAAGTAGTTGTCGCAGATGGTGAACGTCTCCGCGAGCGCGAACTGGAACGGGATGTCCTCCCGCGTGTAGTACCCCATGACATAAGGGCCGTTGGCGCCGTCGGCCTTGCGGTGGGCGGGCAGCCACTGGTCCATCCTGCCGTTGTTCCACGCCTCGTGCTGCACGGACCAGGCGTGGCTGGTGGACGGGATGGCCTGGGCGCTGGAGGTATGGGTGTCCAGGTGGAACGGCAGCAGGTAGCCCTTGGGGTTCACCGCGTCGGGCTGATAGAAGACCGAGCGGCCGTTGTCCAGCTTCTGCGCGTGCGGGTCACTGAATCCGCGTACGCCGGAGAGCGTGCCGAAGTAGTGGTCGAAGGAGCGGTTCTCCTGCATCAGCATCACGACGTGTTCGATGTCGCGCATGGAGCCGTGGCGCGGCGGACCGGCCGCCACGGCCTTCTGCACGCTGGGTGGCAGCAGTGAGAGTGCGGCAGCGCCACCGACGGCACCGGCCGCTGATCCAAGGAGTCTGCGTCGCGTCAACTCGGCCATGAACGTCCCCTTCTCGATCGAGCTCGGTTCGAGTCCTGCTTCCGGACCCGACGGAACTCTTCCGGGCCCGGGTGTGAGGCGGAGGAAGGAGGAGATGAACAGGTGGCCAATACACCGGTGGCCGCGGTGCTCCCCGATCCTCCCGTGCGGATCGTGCGGATCGTGCGGATCGTGCGGATCATGCGGATCGGTCCGGGCCCCGGACGGGCCCGGACGCGCAGAACCCGCCTGGACCGTGGTCCGGCGGGTTCTGTCCCGGTGTGTCAGCCGTCAACTGTTGCGCCGTCAGCTCACCGGTGCGGTGTTGCGTAGGGCGGTGCTGTCCTCGCTGCGGGCCGGGACCGTACGCGGTATGAGATGCCGTTCGGCGAGGTGGCCGAAGAGCAGCCCGAAGGCGGTCCACAGCGTGAACTGGATGGCGAGTGCCGAGAGCCGGAACCGCCAGAGCAGCGTGGCCGGGAAGTCCTTCGGCACCTCGTTGATCGTCGGCAGGAACGCGTACGCCAGCCCGACCGCCACGAGGAACGCGGCCCCGGCCGTGATCGTGGCGTTCCAGTTGCCCAGACGGGGCGCCAGCCGCTTGCCCACCAGCACGGCGGCGACGGCGAGCAGCACGCTGAGCACGATCATCAGGAAGTACAGGGTGGTGCGTTTGCCGATGGTGTCGGGGCTGCCGACGGACGGCGGGTTCGCCGGGTACTTCAGGAAGGGCACGAGGTACACGGCGATCAGCGCGCTGACCGAGATCAGCACGGCGGTGGCACGCGGGCCGAACCTGCCGATACGGCCGAGTGCGACGCAGAACGCGAGCGCGGCGATGCCACCGACCGCGACACCGAAGACGAGCACCCCGGTGGCCAGCCCGGCCGTGGACTGGAGCGAACGGCTGACCAGTTCCTCTTCGTGCTCATGGCTGTGCGAGCCCTCGAAGGCGATGGCCGAGTCCACCTGCGGCTCACCGAGCAGATAGGCGACGATCAGCGCCAGCACACCGGCGACGAGCCCGGCGAGCATGCCACGGACCAGCAGGGCCCGGACGGATATGGAGTTCATGGAAGCGGATCCCCCGGGCGTCAGTGGCAGGGGAAGCCGAGGAGATGACGGCCGTCGTGAACCCACTCGTGCACGTCCGAACCGGAGACGAGCGAGGTCGCGCCCTGCTCGGCGCCGACGAAGTACAGCAGGATGAGCATGAGGATCCCGAAGAAGACCGCCCACGGGGCGATGGCCTTGAGGGAGATGGGTGCGATCGCCGGAGTGGCGGGGGCACTCGGGGTGGGGGCAAGGGTGTTTGCCATGGCAGAACCTCCTGGGGAACACGCGTCCCGATCGTGGTACCTGAGACGAAGGCGCTGGGTCTGACTTCCCGGGTTTCGGGTTCACAGTGGCGCGACCGTGCCGGATTCTCACCGGACTTCCGTCACACCTTCGTCGTGTCCACGTGACGGTACCGCCTGCCCGTCCACTCCGCTACGGCGCACCGGCGGTCCGGCAACGCACCGTGACCCGGACCCGCACCCCCCAACCCCCGTGATGTGCCCGCCTCATGAGGGACCGGAGAACGCGACCGGTGCAGGGATGGCAGTACGAGTGATGTGGGTCTCACCAGCGTGGCGCAGCAACACGGGACCGACGCCGGAGAGCGCCGGGAATCACACGGCCGGGCCGCCTCTGAGGGAATGATCGCTGTTCATGGCAGGCTGAACCCCTTGTGCACCATCAACATCTACAGACGCAAAGGACAGGGCGGACATGGGTGAGCTGATTCTCGTGCGGCACGGTGAGACCAGCTGGAGCCGCACGATGAAACACACCAGCTGGACGGATCTTCCGCTGACGGCGTTCGGTGAGGACCAGGCGCGCGCGGTCGCCCCGCTGCTGGCCGAGCGCCGGATCGCCCTCACCCTGACCAGCCCCCTCGCCCGCGCCAGGCGCACCGCCGAGCTGGCCGGGCTCAGCCCCGCGTACCCCGACACCGACCTGCACGAATGGGACTACGGGGCGTACGAGGGCATCACCACCGTGGAGATCCACCGGGACCGGCCCGACTGGGACCTGTGGACCGACGGGGTGGCCGAGGGCCCGCCCGAGCACCCCGGTGAGACCCCCGAGCAGGTCGGCGCGCGAGCGGACCGGGTGCTGGCCACCGTCGACAAGGCGCTGCGCGACGCCGACCTCGACGGGCAGGGCGGAGACGTCGTGGTGGTCGGCCACGCCCATTTCCTGCGGGTGCTGACCGCTCGCCGCCTCGGGCTCCCGGCGTCCGGCGGATCGCTCTTCCGGCTGGACACCGCGTCGGTGAGCCGGATCGGTACCGAGCACGGCCGTCCCGTCGTCGCCGCGTGGAATCAGGTGCCCGCCGTCACGGCGTGACGGCTCCGACCCCCGCCGTGGTCTCCACTTCGAGCAGTGAGGCGCTCTGCCGCTCGGCCTCGAAGGCGGCGTGGCCGCCGCGCAACCCGAACAGCCGCTTGCCGAGCAGGATGTACAGGACGGCCAGGATGTTGATCGTCAGGGTGGCGATCTTCAGCCAACTGACCTTCTCGGTCAGCTCGTAGACCTCCAGGGGCAGGAAGACGGCGGTCGCCACCACGGTCAGGTACTCGGCCCAGCGCTTGGCCCGCCACAGCCCGACACCTTCGATGATCTCGATCAGCGCGTACGCCAGCAGCAGTACGGCCACCAGCATCAGCGTGGAGTGCTTGTAGCCGAAGGTCTTCTGAATCGTGCCGACCACCGGCGAGTGGTCCAGGTCGTAGTGGAAGTGCCGGAACACCGGACGCAGCACGTCCAGGTTCTCGTCGAAGAGCCTGCGCACCGCGTCCTGGCTGTTGCTGAACTTCCATACGGCCACCGCCGCCAGCACGATGAACACCCCGCGCACCGCCCGCTCCACGGCGAGGAAGCGCAGGATGAACAGGTCGCGCAGCACCTTGCCGCGCGGTACGAGCGGGGCCTCGTCCGCGGGGCCCGATCCGTGCGGGTCGCCCAGGGCGAAGTCCCCGCACCGCAGACAGCGCCAGGCCTCGCCCAGCCGCGTCTCGGCGCGCAGCCGCTCCGCCAGTTCCGGCTCCTGCGGGACATAGGTCACGTGCCCGCGCCGTGCGCAGGTGCGCCGGTCCCAGTCGATCTTCAGCATTCGTTTCCCCGTGAGTCAGTGGTCGTGTGCGTACGTTCTGCGGACGGTCGGCCGGGACCCGCACGTATGTGCTGGGCGCAGCCTCGGCCCGGACCGTAGCAACGCATGTTATGCGCCAGATGGCGAGCCGCCCCAGGCGATCCCTTGACGCCGGCGATCACGCTCTGGAATTGTCCCGACGCAGTGAGCCGCAAGTGCATGCTTCGCCCCACATCGGAGGATGGACATGAACGTGACCGCCCAGGAAGAACTCCGGACCGAGGCCTCCCAGGTGCTCGATCTCACCATCGGTGAGCTGGAGACGGAAATCCCGGACTACGAGAGCGCCCGCCCCATCAGCTGTATGGCCGGCGGCTACTGCCTTCCGTAACCGGCGGACGGCAGGCTGTGCGCCAGTCACCCGAACTGCCCCCGGCCGCCGCGCGGTTGATCCGCGCGGCGGCGCGGGGAGGGGCCACGGAGGCCTTTCCGCCCGTGGTCACCGCGGGGCCTGACGGCACGGTGGCCAGGGACCCGGGCCCCCACGGGGAGGCCGTTGCCCATCGGCTCGGCGAGCTGCTGGCCGGACCCGCCTTCACTCCGCTGCTCGACCTGCTGGAACGGCTGGAGAGCTGGTGCGGGTCCCTCGCTCCCGAACTCTCCGGACTCTGCGCGGGCGCTCTGCCCGAACTCTCCGGGCTCTGCACCGGCGCTCTCTCCGGGCATCCCGCTGCGCCCTCCACCGCGCCCCCTGCCACCGTGCCCTCTCCCGTTGCGCCGTCTTCCACGGCTTCCTCCGGAGGGCTGCTCAGCACGCAGAACACCGCGCTCTTCGGGCCGCTCGTCCTGGAGGTCTTCACGGCCTGTGCGACGGCGCCCGCCGACACGGCCCGGCGCTTCGCGACCGAACGGGGCGCACAGTTCCAGCGCGCCCTCGGCCTCTTCCTCCGCCGCCTCCACCGTGACCTCCAGGGCCCCGACTGGCCGGAAGGGCCACGATGGCGGGGAACGCTGGTCGCCCTGAGCGCGTACGGCGAGGAGACCCACAACGGCGGACAGCGCGTACTGCGCGCGCGGTTCAGTGGCGGTGGCTCCGTTGCGTACAAACCACGCCCCGCTTCCGGCGAAGCCCTGTTCCTCGCCACCGAGGGCTCGGTATTCGCCCTGCTCAACGCCCTGCCCGCCGCCTCGGGCGAGATCCTGCTGCCCACGCTGCGCTGCTGGACCGGCAACGGCGGCGACCGGCACGCCTACAGCTGGCAGGAGTGGATCGAGCCGCCCCCGCAGGCCGGAGTGCTGCGCAGCTCGGGCCGGTGGCGGCAGACCGGCACCGTACTCACCGAAGCCCGGACCGGGCCCTTCTGGCATCGCGCCGGATCGCTGGCCGCGGCGGCCTTCGCCTTCGGCTTCTCGGATCTGATCGGCGACAACCTGCTGACCGGGTCGCGGGACGGGGTCGACGGTCCGCTGCTCCACCCCGTCGACCTGGAAGTGTTCCTGGCCGCGACACCCCGGCTGTACGACACCCATCTCGTCCACGACCCCGCCATGGGCGACCAGCACCATGTGGGACTGGAGTCCGGGGAGCTGTGGTGCGGCCCCGAGGGCCCCGCGCTCTGCTGGCGGGCATCGGAGGGGGGCGGGCTGGAACTCCAGCGCAGGACAAGGCCGTTCACCCGGCAGGCATCGCGGTCCGTCGTCGGTGACCATCTGGGCAGGACCGGGTACGGGCCGCATCTGACCGCGCTGCTGCGGGGCATGTTCGACGCCTGGACGCTGCTGTGCCGCCACCGTGACGAGGTCTCCGGATTCATCGAGGAGCGCCGCGCGCACCACTACGTACGGGTGATCGCCCGAACCACTTCCGCGTACGCCGAAGCCGTCACGTCCCTGGACCCCGCGGCGCGCGCGGGCTTCACCCCCGACGAGCGGGCCCAGCTCGCGCGTGGCGACGCGCCGTACTTCTTCCGCACCGCCGACGGCGGCCCGCTGCTCGTACTGGAACCCTCCCCGGACGGATTCCGGCCGGTGCCCGCGGCCGGGGCCCCATCCGCCGAGAGCTGGTGGCCACCGGCCGGCGGCACCTCGACGGCGGACCGGCTCACACTGGCGGCGCTCGGCATCGCGCTGCGCGACGCGGTGCGGTACGTCTTCGCGGACACCGCACACCACGTCCACGACGAGCGGTCCGGCGTACGGCTCGACCTGCCGGGGCCCCGGCACGGCCGGGTCGCCTTCGACTGGGCGGAGACCGGTCGCCGCATCACGTACACCTGGGACGCCGCCACGGTGCGCGTCGGCGTCGAAGAGCTGTCGGCCCCGCTCGCGCCGCTGCCGCCCGCGCCCGACACGGACATCGGCCGGTGGATGTGCGCACTCGACCGTGCCGACGCCGCGCTGCGCGAGCGCTGGACGGCGACCGGGTTCACCGACGGAGCGCTGGAGGTACGGCTGGGACGGCTGGTCCGCGCGGGCATCCGCCGGCTGCGCGGTGTCGTCGAGCGCTACGGCTGGCCCGACCGGCCACTCGTGGGCCCCGCCGCGGCGGGCGCCGCCGCCCGGCTGCTCCAGCACGCCGATGACGAACTCGGCTTCCGCAAAGAGGCGTTGGAGCTGATGAGGAAGTCGGCGGAGGCCGGGCGGACGCCCTGGCGCGAAGTGGCCGGGGTGACCGACTCGGTGCGGCTGTCCGAGAACCGGCCACAGCTGTACGGCACCAGGTTCACCCGGGCCGGCGGAGTCCTGCGGCCCTTCCCGATCGAGGACTCCGAGGACCTCGCGGAGATCGACCGGCGCAGAGCCGGAATGGGACTTGAGCCGTTGCGGCAGTACACCGCGCGCATCCGGGAGCGCTTCCCGCTCGACGCCGCCACCAGGAGGCCGACACCATGAACGACGAACCGGTCGACTGGGTGAACTTCGCCGCGTACCACTGGGGGAAGGGGCCCGTGGTCCTGCCCGGGGGCCGGTCGGTGGACCCGCAGCGGGTGCACGAGGTGATCACCGCCGCGAGCGCGCCCTTCCACGCGGGCACCCGGGTACGCGCCATGCCCGACGTCCGGTTCCTCACCACCCGGGGGCGGCTTCCCGCTCCGGGCTCCCTGCTGCCGACCCCCGCGGACGGTGACACGGAAAGCTATCTGGCCAGACTCCGCACCGAACTACCTGCTGAGGGAGCGTTGTTGACGGTTCGGCATCCCCTGCTCATCGACTTCGGACTCTGGTCGCGGGTGCGGGAACTGCTCGCGGGCCTCTGGCAGCAGGTCGGCTGGCCCGTCGTGCCGGTCGCCGCCGAGCTGACGGTGGGGGAGCGGTACGTCCGCACCTCGGGCGCCCCGGGCCCGGCCGGCGCGGCGCATCTCACCTGGGTGCTGACCGGCGCCATGACCGTCCGCGTGTGGCAGGACCCGGACCGGGAATGGAGCGAATTCGCCGTCCGTGCAGGGGAGTTGATGTACCTGCCCGACGGGTACCGGTTCGCCGACCAGTACGGCGACGGTGTGACGACCCTGCGGATCACCGTCCCGGTGCGGCAGACCGCCGCCCTGGCGACCGTGCAGGACCTGCTCGCCGAACGGGCCCAGCGGCAGCCGGAGTTCGCCGCCGGACCGGCCTTCCTGCCCTTCCCCGCTCCGACGGCTCCCGACGGCTCGTTCCGGTCGGCGGAGCCGCTCCCGGCGACTGCCCGACTCGTCGGACAGCTGGCCCACGGACCGGAGTTGGAGCGGACCCTGCGCAACCGGTGGGCGGCCCGCAGATCCGCGGCCGGTCTTGAGCCCGTACCGCCGCCCCGCGCCGCCAGGGACCTCGGACCCGGTCAGCGGTTCCGGGTGACGGCGGAGATCTTCCGGATGGCCGACGGACCCGGATCCGCGGTCTGGGCGATCAACGGCCACCTCCTCCCGGTCGCCGGGGCGGCGGGAGAACGGATCCCGGCCGCTCTGCCGCCCGGCCGGGAGACCACGGTGGACGAGCTGGCCCGCGTCCTGGAGGTGCCCCCTGACAGCGAAGGACTGCGCGCACTGACGCGTGCGCTGTACCGGACCCGGGCGATCGAACCGCTGGAAGGCGCAGCCCCATGACCGAGATCGCTGTACTGGAGACCCTGGACTGGGAGAAGTTCGCGGCGGAGTACTGGGACCGGCGGCCGGTGCTCATCAAGTCCGTCGGCGCGCCGCCCTTCGTGGAGCCCGAGGTCTTCCGGGCCGCCGTGGCGGGGAGCCTGCCCCCGGGGCCGTACGGCATGCCGCCCACCGCGCAGTTCACGGTCGGCCGCCATCAACTGACCGAGCCCGGACGCCACTTCCCGCAGCTGGACGACGTCACCTTCGACGGCTACCACAAGCGCGTGGCGGGCCTGCTGGACGGCGAGCGCTACGCCCTCGTGATGCAGGGGTTCCACACCTTCCACCACCCCCAGTGGGCCCGCGAACGCGCCTTCTACGCAGGGCTGTGGAACGAGGTGGGACAGCCCTTGCAGAGTGCGATCACGGCGCTGTTCCACGGGACGTACGAGCACAGCCCGGTGGGCGTGCACCGCGACCGCTACGCCACCTTCATGTTCGCGTTGCGCGGCCACAAGCGCATGCGCTTCTGGCCCGAGCGCCCGTGGACCGAGGAGGTGACGACGGTCCTGGACTACCGGCCTTACCTGGCGGGCTCCTTCACCGCCGAGGCCGACCCCGGCGACCTGCTGTACTGGCCGTCCCGCTACTACCACGTGGGGGAGAGCGGCGACGACCCGGACACCGCGACGACCAGCGTCAACGTCGGCATCCCGCGCGAGGTCAGACAGGCGGACTTCGAGATCCACGACCTGCTGTACGACCTGACGCCGGACACCCTGCTGACACTCGCCCACGACCCCGGGCAGCTGCCGGCCCCCACCGGCCGCGCCCCGCTGACCGTGCCGCCCGAGGAGGCGGGGACGGAACTGCCCACGGCGCTCCCGGCCGCACTGGAGCAGGCGCTGGCCCACTTCAGGACGGCGGCCGACGACACCGGCGCCGCGTGGCAGGTGGCCCGCAGATCGCTCGCCCACGGGACGGCGGGCGGCTTCCGCCCGGTGCCCCCGCCCGCCGGTCCCCGACCACCGGACGGTCCCGGCGACGGCGCGGTCCGGGCGGCCGAGCCGGTGCTGTGGGCCGAGGCGGGCGGCCGTAGGTTCTTCGCCGCGGCAGGACATGTGGCCGAGACCCCGCTGCCCGCCGCCGACCTGTCCGCCCTGCTCGGTGTCCTCAACGCGGGCGGCACACTCACCCCGCGGGAACTGCCCGCCGGGGCGCGGTCCGTGCTGGCCGCGCTGGAGTCCTTCCGGGCGCTGAAGCACGGCTGAGGGGCTGTCGCGGTGGACCTCCGAAGGCCGCCGCGCCCCCGACGTGCTCCCCCCCGCCGTGCTCCGGTCACTCCTGCCCGTCGTCCCCGGCTCTGCGCCGGCGGGCGACCTCGGCACGGTAGCCGCCGGGCGCGCCTTCCCTGCGTACGGACATCGCGTCCGTGAGGAACTCGGCGACCGCGGAGGCGGGTTCACCCGGACCGTACGGATGGAACGCCGTCTCCCGCCGCAACCCGGACCGCAGCGCCTCGGCCCGGACCGGCTGGACCGCGAGCAGCGGCAGGTGCCGGGACAGCCGCACCTCCTCGTCCGTCCGGCGGAAACGCAGATTGGCGATCAGCGGGCCGTGCCACCAGTCCGACTCGACGACCCCCTCCAGGACTTCGTGGACCAGGCTGCCGGGCCGGTTCGGGATGCCCCGGACCAGCAGGTGCCAGCCCGGCGCCGTACGGGCCAGCAGACCCGTCCAGATCTGCAGTACGCCCGGCTCCGGGAGGGCGCTGAGCACCGGCAGATGCTCCGTGATGTCCTGCGGCGGGCTCACCCCGCGCAACCGGCAGACATCGGCGACGGAGAGATGCTGGAGCGGCAGCCACTCGCTGCCGCCGGACGGGCGGTAGGTGAACGAAGCTCCGTCCCACTTCAGCGAGCAGTCCAGTGGCGGACGGGTGTACCAGCCGTGTCCGGCCGCCGCGCGGAACGGCTCGCAGTGCGTCACGGCGCGGAAGGGCGGCGATCCTTCGAGGGCCGGGTCGGCGGGGGTCGGCTCGATCGCCCCGGAGAAGCATCCGTGGAAGGAGAAAGTGGTCATGTTGGCAGCTCCTTCAGGGCAGAGGAGATTCGAAGATTACTGCCAACGCCTTCCGGGCAAGCGAACTTCTGCCCGAACGTGAACTGGTCCTCGGGACCGCCCCGCAGCGCCGACCTGCCGGGATAGTCTCGGAATCCGCATGCCTGGCAGGGGAGGAACGATGGGGTCCCGGAAGGAACGGCCGCTCGCCGTAACGCTGCTGGAGCGCGAGGAAGAGATCGCCGCCGGGGCGCACGCCGTGGAGGCGCTGTGCACCGGGGAGTCCGCCGGAGGCCTCCTCATCTGCAGGGGCGAGGCAGGTCTCGGCAAGACCGCGCTGCTCGCCGCGCTGAGCGGTCTCGCGGCCGGGCGCTGCACGGTGTGGTCCGCCCGCGGCGGTGAGACGCTCACCTCGGTCCCCTTCCACGTCGTACGCCAACTCCTCATGCCCGCACTGACGATGCCCGGCACCGGCGACCCGCGCGAGCTGCTCGGTGACCGGTACGACATCGTGGGACCCGCGCTCGGTATCACCCCGCCCAGTGCCCAGCAGGCCGACCCGCAGGGCGTCCGGGACGGTCTGGACGCGGTGGTCGTGCGGCTCGCGGAGATCTGCGGTCCGCTCGTGCTGGTGGTCGACGACGCGCAGTGGTGCGATCTGGAGACGCTCGCCTGGCTGGCCTCCTTCGCCCGCCGGCCGGGCGGACTGCCGGTGCTCGTGCTGCTCGCCTACCGGACGGGGGACGCGGTCGGCGACACCGCCGAATACCTCGGACTGCTCGATGACGCCGCACAGCAACACGTGTCGCTGCGCGCCCTCACCCCCGATGCCACCGCGCAGCTCTCCCGCAGAGCACTCGGTGAGCACGCGGACGACCCGTTCTGCCGCGAGGTGTGGGCGGTCACCGGCGGAAACGCGTACGAGACCGTGGAACTGCTGGCCAGAGTCCAGGACGACGCGCTGGAACCGGTCGAGGACTCGGCCGGATCGCTGCGCGCGCTCGGCGCCTCGGCGCGCGGGTCGGGACTGATCGCCCGGCTGGAGGAGCTGGGCGCGGCGACCACCCGGCTCGCCTGGGCCGCGGCGATCCTGGGCACGGACATCTCGCTGAGCCTGGCCGGATCGCTGGCGGGCATGGGACAGGCGCAGGCCGCCGAGTGCGCCGAACGGCTGCGGTCGGCCCGCATCCTGACCGGTACCGACCCGATGGAGTTCGCCCATCCGCTGATCGCGAGCGCCGTCTACCGCGCGGTTCCGCCCGCCACCCGTACCGCGTTCCACGGCCAGGCGGCCTGGGCGGTCACCATGGACGGGCGGGGCGCGGCAGCCGCGGCCCCGCATCTGCTCCAGGTCCATCCCGACGACGACCCGGAGCTGGTCGCGCAGTTGCGCGAGGCCGCCGCCGAACACCTCGCGGTGGGGGCGCCGGACGCGGCCAGGCGCTGTCTGGAACGGGCCCTGGAGGAACCGCCGTTGCCCACGGTGCGGGCCAGCGTCCTGTACGAGCTGGGCTGCGCCACGCTGCTGACCTCACCGGCCACCACGGCCGCGCATCTGCGGGCCGCACTCGCCCTCCCCGGTCTCGACAGCGAACTTCGGGTGGACGCCGTCTTCCGGCTCTCCCAGGCGCTGACCCACAACAACCAGACCAGGCAAGCGGCGCAGGTGGTGGCCGCCGAGGCCGAGCGGACCGAGCCGGGACCCGCCCGGCGGCGGCTGCAGACCGCGCACTTCCTCTGGGAAGGCGTGCAGGCCGTCGAGGACGACGGTCCGGCGCGCTCCCGCCGTCTCGCGGCGATGGCCGACAGCCTCACCGGCCAGGACAACTCCGAACGGATCCTGCTCATACTGCGGGCCTTCGACGGCACCGCCCGCGGGGAGAGCGCCGAGGAGATCGTCGAGTTCTGCGACCGCGCCCTGGTCAACGGGCGCCTCGCGCCGGGCATCGGCTGGACGGGTACGTCGTGGGGGTTCGAACCCGCGGCACTGCTGGGCCTCTCGTACGCCTACGCGGACCGGCTCGACCGGGCCGAGAGTCTCTTCTCCGAGGCGTTGCGCTCGTTCGAGGTGTCCGGCTGGAGCGGTGGTCATCTGTCCTTCGCCAACGCACTCGTCGGCTATCTCCAGCGCAGGCGCGGCCGGCTGGCGGAGGCCGAGAGCTATCTGCGCGAGAGCCTGCGCCTCGCGGACCGGGTGGGCAACGGCCTGCCGATGAACTGGGACGCCGCGTGCATGCTCATCGACACGCTGCTGGCCCGCGGCCATGTCACGGCGGCGCAGGAAGCCGCGGATCGCTACGGATTCGCGCCTCCCTACCCGTCCACGATCGTCATCCCGGACGCGCCCTCGGTACGCGGCAGGCTCCTGCTCGCCCGCGGCCGGACGAAGGAGGCCATCGCCGAACTCGAAGGCGCGGGCGCGGCGTTGAAGAGCCGGGGCAGGCACAACAGCATCATGGCGCCGTGGGCCGGAGACCTGGTGCGGGCGCTCGCCACCGAGGACCCGGCCCGCGCGGCGGAGCTGGTGACGTACGTCCGGGACCGGGCCGAGCGCTTCGGCACGGACACCGCGATCGGTGAATCCCTGCGCATCGCGGCGATGCTGGAGACCGGCGGGCGGGCGATGGACCTGCTCGGCGGAGCGGTCGCCTATCTCGAAGCCTCGCCCTGTGCGTACGAACATGCGCTGGCCCGCGTCGAATTCGGCATCGTGGCCCGGTCCGAGGCCGATCTCAGCCGGGGTCTCGCCCTCGCCGAGTCCTGCGGCGCCGACGGCCTCGCGGCCCGCGCCAGGCAGGCCATCTACCACGGCGGACGCTGAGGTCCGCGTCAGGCGCTGAGGTCAACACCGCCCCATTCGTGTGTAGTTGGTACACAAGTTCGGTCACTCCCCGTGTGCGGGTCGAAGCTGACCGTGCAAAACCGGCGAGTCTATTCCTCCGGAGGGTGCGCCGCACGAGGTTGGGAGAATATGCCGCCGCGGTGATCTGATCGGGCTACGCTCGCTCATTGTGAGTTGAGATGACATGTATTCATGCACTTGTTCCCACATGTCTTGATAGTTCGACTCTCCCACCGTCAACTGCCAGAGGGATCACATGGTTCGCGTTGAGGCGCCTCCAACCGATCGGACAGCGCCACTGGTTCGTGCGCTGCTGCTCTCCGTCGTAGCGACGTCGGCAGCCACGGCCGTCGGCGCGGTCGTGGTGGACCAGGCCGCCCGGATACCCCTTGTCTGGGCCGGCGTGCTCGCCACCGTCGTCATCGCCGTACTCGTCGTCGCGCTCGTCCGCCGCGCCTCGGCGACGCGGGCTCTCCACCACGTGTACGGGGAGCGGCTGGCCTTCCTGGAGCGCCGCCTCGCCGCGCACGACGCGGAGACCGTACGGCTCGCCAAGGAACTGATGCCCGCAGCGATCCACCGGCTCAAGCACGGTGAGTCGCCGCTGGAGGTCATGCGGATCCTGGTGGACAACAACGAGATGTACCGCGACCTGCCGTCCGCGCAGCGCGAGATCCTCGCCTCCCTGCTGAAGATCGTCGACGACGAGGAATCGCAGCGTGAGGGTGCCCAGTTCGCGTTCGTCGGCATCGCCCGCCGGGTGCAGGCCATCGTCCACCAACAGGCCTCGGAGCTGCGCGAGATGGAGGAGGACCACGGCCGTCAGCCGGAGGTCTTCGACGACCTGCTCCGCATCGACCACGGCAACGCGCTGATCGGCCGCCTCGCCGACAGCATCTCCGTGCTCGGCGGCGCCCGTCCGGGACGCCAGTGGCCCAAGCCCGTACCGCTGTTCAGTGTGTTGCGCGGCGCGATGTCGCGCATCCTGGAGTACCCGCGGGTCGATCTGCACTCCATCGCCAAGGTCGCGATCGTGGGCCCGGCCGTCGAGCCGCTCATCCACGCCGTCGCCGAACTGCTCGACAACGCGACCCGTTACTCGCCCCCGCAGACCCGTGTCCATGTCACCGCGGTCGAGGTGCAGACCGGTATCGCCATCGAGATCGAGGACGGCGGGGTCAGCCTCAGCGAGGAGGCGCGCAAGCGGGCCGAGGGCATGCTCGCCAAGGCCCAGGCGGGTGTCGACCTCAACGACCTGGGGGAGTCGCCCCGGCTCGGAATGGCCGTGGTCGGCCGGCTCAGCCAGATGTACAACCTCAAGGTCGCGCTGCGGCAGTCCGCGTACGGCGGTGTCCGGGCCGTACTGATCGTGCCCCGCGAGATGATCACCACGGGCCCCGCGCCCGGTATCGCACACGGTATCGGCGCTGCCGGACTGCCCCGAACCGGAGCGGACACGGACATCGGCGCCTTCGCCGACCGGGTCCCTTCGAGGGCGCCGCGCAAGGCCACCGTGCCGAAGCGGCGTCCCGCACCGGCGGCGCTGTCGATGGAGGACGACGTACCGGTGGTGACCGAGTGGACCCCGAACGGCCTGCCGCAGCGCCGCAGCCGCCTCCGCACCTCGTACGGCTCCGAGCCGGTCGCGCCGCTGGTGCCCGCTCCGTCGCCTGAACCCGACCCGTACGTGGCGCAGGAACCGGAGAAGGAGGAACCGCAGCCGGGGATCTGGCTCGAAGCCTTCACCAAGGCGGCCAACGGAGTGCCGCAAGAGCCTTCGGCGGTCGGAGAGTCCGGCGACGCGTGGGACAAGGGGGACCTGACGTGATTCAGCAACTGGGCAGCATGGACTGGATGCTCAAGGAGCTCGCCGACGGCGTCCCCGGGATCCAGCAGATCGTGGTGCTTTCCGCGGACGGACTGCGCATCGCCCGGCACGGCGGTGACCCGGACGGCGCGGACCGGCTGGCGGCTGCCTGCGCCGGGCTGCAGAGCCTCGCCGCCGCCGTGGCCACCGAGATTCCCGAAAGCGACGGCCGGATGCGGCTCGTCGTCATCGAGATCACCGGCGGCTTCTTCTACCTGATGGCCGCGGGCACCGGCTCGTATCTCGCGGTACTCACCGACGAGCGCGTCGACGCGGGCCTGGTGGGTGCCCAGATGCGCGACATGGTGGTCCGGATCGGCGCCCACCTGGCCAGCCCGCCGCGGCACGACGGGAAGGCCGGATGACGTCCCCGCCCCGCAGAGAACGCCGGACGGCCGATACGGATGCGGAGGACCCCGAACGGCTCTATGTGATCACCGGCGGGCCGGACGGCACCGAACGGGCGGAACTCGACCTGGTCACCATCGTGGTGTCCCGGGCCGAACCCTCCCCGACCGTCCAGCCGGAGCAGGCCGCGATCGTACGGCTGTGCACGTCGCCGCTGTCCGTCGCGGAGATCTCCGCCTATCTGCGCCTGCCGTTCAGCGTGGTGACCGCGCTGCTGACCGATCTCCTCGCGGCCGAACTCGTCGAGTCGCGCGCGCCCATCGTCCGTGCCGCGCTGCCGGACAGGGCCCTTCTCGAAGCGGTGATGCATGGACTCCAGAAGCTCTGACACGATCGAAGGCCCCCGGAGGGAAGACGTCCTGCCCGACACGGCCACGGCCGCGGTCAAGATCGTGATCGTGGGTGGATTCGGGGTCGGCAAGACGACGATGGTGCGTTCGGTGAGCGAGATCCGCCCGCTGACCACCGAGGAGACGATGACCCAGGCCGGGGTCGGCGTCGACGACAACTCCGGGGTGGAGAGCAAGACCGCCACCACGGTGGCGATGGACTTCGGCCGTATCAGCATCAGCGAACAACTGGTGCTGTACCTCTTCGGCACACCCGGCCAGGAGCGGTTCTGGTTCCTGTGGAACGGCCTGTTCGAGGGGGCGCTCGGCGCCGTCGTGCTGGTCGACACCCGGCGGCTGGAGGTCAGCTTCGACGTGATCGGCCGGCTGGAGGAGCGCGGGGTGCCGTTCATCGTCGCCATCAACACCTTCCCCGACGCCCCCCGGCACGGTCTGGAGGCACTGCGGATCGCGCTGGATCTGCCCGACGAGGTCCCGATCGTCGACTGCGACGCCAGGCAGCGCGCCTCCAGCCGCGACACCCTGATGGCACTCATGCGCTATCTGCACGCCCTCGCCATGCGACGCGCCCAGGGCGGGACGTGACGGTCCCCCGCCTCGCGGCGCCCGGCCCCGGCCTGTGCGAGAACCCCCAGATCCGTCCCCGTCCGTACGCATTGGAGTGACCGTGACAACCCCCTTCGACCACCGGCCCGGCACCGACGGCGCGGTAGTACCGCCCCCGGAGTGCCCGGCCCACGGGCACGGCCCCGGTGGGCTGCGCCGGCTGTACGGGGCCGAGGCCGAGAGCGACCCGATGGGTCTGTACGAGAAGCTGCGTGCCGAACACGGTTCGGTGGCACCGGTGTTGCTGCACGGCGATGTGCCGGCCTGGTTGGTGCTCGGCCACAGCGAGAACCTGTACATGACCCGTACGCCCTCGCTCTTCTCCCGCGACTCCCGCCGCTGGCGCGCCCTGCAGGACGGCTCGGCCACCCCGGACCACCCGCTCGCGCCGATCTTCACCTGGCAGCCGGTCTGTGTCTTCGCCGACGGCGCCGACCACGAACGTCTGCGTGGTGCGGTCATGGACGCCATGTCGTACATCGACACCCGCAGCACCCGCCGCTTCATCAACCGCTTCAGTAACCGGCTGGTCAACGAGTTCTGCCAGGACGGCAGAGCCGACCTGGTCAGCCGCTTCGCCGAACACCTGCCGATGATGGTGATGTGCCAGATCCTCGGCATGCCGGAGGAGTACAACGAACGGCTGGTGCAGGCCGCCCGCGACATGATCAAGGGCACCGAGACCGCCATCGCGAGCAACGCCTACGTGATGGCCGCGATCAACCGGCTGGTGGCCCAGCGCCGGTCCGCACCGCAGGAGGACTTCGCCACCCGGCTGATCGAGCACCCGGCGGGACTCAGCGACGACGAGGTCGCCCAGCACCTGCGGCTCGTGCTCATCGCCGCCTACGAGACCACCACCAACCTGATCGCCAACGTGCTGCGCATGGTGCTCACCGACCCCCGCTTCAGGGCCCAGTTGAGCGGCGGTCACATGACCGTGCCCGAGGCGGTGGAACAGACCCTCTGGGACGAGCCGCCGTTCACCACGATCTTCGGCCGCTGGGCGGTCGGCGACACCGAGCTGGGCGGCCAGCAGATCAAGGCGGGCGACGCCCTGGTGGTCGGGATCGCCGCGGCCAACATCGACCCGGTGGTCCGTCCCGACCCGCACGCCTCCATGCAGGGCAACCGCGCGCACCTGGCGTTCAGCGGCGGCGCCCACGAGTGTCCGGGGCAGGACATCGGCCGCGCCATCGCGGACGTGGGCGTCGACGCCCTGCTGATGCGGCTCCCCGATGTGGAGCTGGCCGTCGCGGAGCACGAGCTCCGCTGGGTCGGCTCACTGATGTCCCGTCAACTCGTGGAGCTGCCGGTGGAGTTCGCCCCGCGTCCGCCCCAGGACGTCATGGTCGCGCCATCGCCCGCAGCGATGCCCGCGCCCCGCACCGACTGGGAGGTCACCTCGCACCCCACGGACGGACCGGCACCTGCCGCCCAGTCGGCCCCGCCGGTCCAAGCCCCGCCGGCCGGACCCCCCGGCAGCGGATTCCCCGCGCAGCGGGATCCGGACCCGAAGGGGCTGTGGCAGGTCCTGACGAGCTGGTGGCGCGGCTACTGACCGTCCAGCTGGTCCCACCACCAGGAGAGTGAGGCCACCGGGAGCGGGTCCTGGTCCAGTACGGCCGGGAGCCGCTTCCACCAGCTCTCCGGCTCGGCGGTGGGAGTGCCGGGTACGGAGTAGCGGGGGCAGACCGAAGCCCAGTCGAGGTGGCCCCGCACGAACTGGCCCAACCCGTCGAGATAGGCCCGCAGTTCGATCCTGGCGTCCTTGAGCACTTGGTCGCGCAGCCGCAGGAAGAGCACCATCACCCGGTCGCGCATGACCACGGCCTCCTGCTGCGCGCGGGGCCCGTCGAGGCCGAACTCCTGGGCGAGGACGTCGATCAGGTTGAGGTCGTCGCCCGCGCGGAGGATCTCCTTGTTGCGGGAGTAGAGGTCGTTGTCCCAGCTGACCAGCGTCCAGGTGATCTCGGTCAGTGCGCGTACCCGGGGATCCTCCAGCTCCTCGTCGGTGAGGGAGAAGCCGCCGACGATCTCGATCATCGCGGTGGACGGGGCCATTCCTATGGCCCGCATCCAGAGGGTGACGTAGTCGTCCAGCGAGGGAAGACCGGAACTGCTGCGCCAGGTCGCCTCCCAGACGAGGCCTGACGTATAGACCCGCATGGCCTCGGTGAAGCGGCGCAGCTGCCGGGGCGACGCGTACTGGGCGAGGTCCCGACGGATGGCGCGCAGGACCGCGGTGCGTGGTGACTCACCGGGGGTGGGGACCGCGTGCGGGGCCTCTACGGCCCGCATGATGCGGCCGGTCTCCTGGGCGAGCAGGCCCGCGGTGACGTCGGACTCGTCGCACAGTCCGTCGTCGAGCGAGAACAGCACGGCGTGCAGCCGGGCCATCAGTGTGAGGCGTTCCAGCCGCCCGTACGGCATGGTCGAGGCGGTGAGACCACCGAAGTCGCAGAGGGTGAGTCGACGGCGTTGGTGTTCGTCGGTGTCGAGGTCCTGCCGCAGCATCCACTGGACGGTCGCCTCGTTGAGCGAGGCCGCCGCGGGATGTGCGGCGGGCGGGACCGGGCAGTAGAAGGGAACGGCCGGAAGCTGCTGAACCAGCCGTTGTTGCTGGGCGACGGTCACGATCAGCCTCCAAGTGCGGAACCCCTGATGATGCGCTGGAGCGTATATGCCCACGCCCGATCGTTGTTCACCATACAACTAGCCTTCGGACGCCCTCAATTGACAAAAAGATGTCCGGATTCAGCTCTGGCGTTCCTGCGATTCTGTGTTGTCGCTGCCTGGCCGGGTGTGTCGGCGGGCCCGGACCCTGCGGGATTCAGACAGTGACGGTCCGCTCGGCCGAAAACGTTCCCCAGTTCCCGTCAGGCAGCTTCGCGCGGATCTTCACACGGTAGGTCGTGCCCGGCTTCTCGCGTACCGCGAAGGTGTACGTGGCCGCGTGCTGCGGGGCGGCCGCACCCCAGACGATCGTCGTGGTGAGCTTGCCGTCGAGGTACATCTGATACCCCGTCACCTCACCGTCGGTGTCCGGCGGGACCCAGCTCAGCTCGACCGAGCGGACACCCTTGACGGTGCGGGCGGTCGCCCGGAAACCGGTCGGCTCGGTGCTGGGTCCCTGGCCCGGCGCGGACGCCGTGGTCAGATCGACGGACCCGCTCGGCGCCGAGGAGTTGTCGGCGCCGTCCCGCGCCCGGACGGTGAAGGTGTACACGGTGGCGGGCCGCAGCCCCGTGATCCGTGCCGTGGTGAGATCGCCGCCGACCGTGTGGATCTTCGACTGGCCCTGGTACACGTCGTACGACGTGACGCGGACGTCGTCCGTCGACCTGGTCCAGGAGAGCGTCGCGGCATGTGCGCCCCCGGCCCTGACCCGCAGGTCCCCCGGACGGGACGGGGCCCGGTGGTCGTCGGGCACCCGGGCCGGCAGGGTGACGCGGACCGGTCGGCTCCTCGGGGAGAAGCGGCCCGCCGCGTTCTTCGCCCGGACGGTGAACTCATAGGCGGTGGACGGCCGCAGACCGATGATGTCGACCATGGTCGTACCGGCCCCGACGGTCCTGGCCTTGGTGCCCGCGCGGAATATCTCGTATCCCGTGACCCCGTCCGCCGTCGCGTCCGGCGTCCACATGACATGGGCGGAGGTGGCGCTACTGGCCTGCACCGACACACCGGCCGGGGTCGACGGGCCCCGGGCGTGCGGCTGCCCGCCCCCGCCGCAGGCGGTGAGCAGCAGACAGGCGGTGGCGGCCAGCAGGGCGAATCGGGAAGGGTGTTGCACGGGGTCCGGTCTCCGTCCGACGGAAGGGTCGTGCCTAAAGGTCTAGACATATATGGCACACCGGGTGGCGTACAACAAGGGGGCGGCCGGAGCCCCGTTCCGAGGCGTAGCCGGGGCACAGCCGGGGCACCGATGACCTTCGCGGGACTGCCCCTCGGCCCCGGGCCGCTCCGATACGGAGTGCGGGACCGCAGGCGCAGGACCGAAGAACCGTAGAGAGGAACCCCCGTATGACCCGCACCACCCCGCGGACCGTCCGGCTGCGCGCAGCCGGAGTCAGCCTCGTCGTCGAGCTGTGCGCTCCGGTGCCCCGGATCCTGCACTGGGGCGAGGACCTGGGTGAACTCACCGACGAGGACTGCGCCGCTCTCGGCCTGACCGCCGACGGCGCCGCGCTCATCAACGCCCTGGACGCACCGCGGCAGTTCACCGTCTGGCCGACGGAGGCCGACGGCTGGTCCGGCACCCCCGCCCACCAGGGCCACCTCGCGGGCACCGCCACCGCGCCGAAACCCCACCTCGTCGGCGCCGAGGAGCGCGACGGCGAACTGGTCATCCGGCTCGCCGAGGACACGGCCGGTCTCGATCTCACCCTCAGCTACCGGCTCGACCCCTCGGGCCTGCTCGCGGTGCGGACCGAGGTCGCCCGTCGGACGGACGCCGCCGACCCCGCCCCGTACGACCTGAGCGGCGTCACCACGCTGCTGCCGCTGCCGCGCCGGGCCGAGGAGATCCTCGACTTCACCGGCAAGTGGTGCCGTGAGCGCTCCCCGCAGCGCAGGCCGCTCGGCCACGGCAGCCACGTACGGGAACTGCGCCGCGGCAGGACCGGTCAGGACTCCCCGTACCTCCTCACCGTCGGGGTCCCCGGCTTCGGCTTCCGCCGCGGTGAGGTCTGGGGCCTGCACATCGGCTGGAGCGGCAACCAGCGCTGGCTGGCCGAGCAACTGCCGGAAGGCGCGGGCGTGCACGCCTCCGTGCTCGGCGGCGGCGAACTGCTCGCGCCGGGCGAGATACGGCTGGCACCGGGGGAGTCGTACACCTCGCCGCTCTGCTGGTTCGGCTGGTCCGACGCCGGGCTCGACGGTCTCGCCGACCGCTTCCACACGCTGCTCAGGGCCCGCCCCGCGCACCCGTCGACGCCCCGCCCGCTGACCCTCAACAGCTGGGAGGCCGTGTACTTCGACCACCGGCCCGAGCGGCTGCTCGCGCTCGCCGACGCGGCGGCGGACATCGGGGTGGAGCGGTTCGTCCTCGACGACGGATGGTTCACCGGCCGGCGCGACGACACCGCCGGGCTCGGTGACTGGACCGTCGACAGGACCAGGTGGCCGGACGGACTCACCCCGCTGGCCGACCGGGTGCACGCGCACGGCATGGAGTTCGGGCTCTGGGTCGAACCCGAAATGGTCAACCCCGACTCGGACCTCGCCCGCGCGCACCCCGAGTGGATCCTCGCGCCGGCGGCCGGACTCGGCCCGGCCTCCCGTCATCAGTACCCGCTCGACATCGCGCATCCCGACGCCTGGAAGTACCTGCTGGAGTCGTTGGACGTGATCGTCACGGAGTACTCCGTCGACTACCTGAAATGGGACTACAACCGGGATCTGCACGAGGCGGTCCGGCGGACGGCGGACGGCCGGGACCGGCCGGGCGTCCACGCCCGGACCGAGGCCCTGTACCGGCTGCTCGACGCACTCAGGTCCCGGCATCCGGCGCTGGAGATCGAGAGCTGCTCCAGCGGCGGCGCCCGGATCGACCTGGGCGTTCTCGGCCGTACGGACCGGGTGTGGGCGTCGGACTGCAACGACCCGGTGGAACGCCAGGCCATCCAGCGCTGGACCGGCCAGCTGCTGCCGCCCGAGCTGATCGGCTCCCACGTCGGGGAGACCCGCAGCCACACCACCGGACGGCTGACGGACAGCTCGTTCCGGCTGCTGACCGCGCTGTTCGCGCACGCCGGGATCGAGCGGGACGTCACCGACTGCCCGCCGGCGGAACGCGCGGTGCTGCGGGAGTGGGCGGCGCTCTACAAGGAACTGCGTCCGCTGCTGCACACCGGCCGGGTGGTCCGGGCGGATCTGAGCGGTGACGCCGCGCTGCTGCACGGTGTGGTGGCGCAGGACGCGAGCGCCGCCCTGTACTGCTGGGCGCGGCTGGTGACTTCGCCGGAGGGCCAGTCGGGCCGGATCGCACTGCCGGGCCTGGACCGCACCCGGCGCTACCGGGTGCGGATCAGGACGGAGGCCGGACTGCCCTCGTTCCGCGAGGGGCTGGGCCCCGCCTGGGTCACCGCCGCCCTGGAGGGCTGGGTGGCGCTGCCCGGATCCGTCCTCAGCGGAGCAGGGGTTCCGATGCCGGCGCTCGATCCGGGGCAGGCACTGCTGATCGAGGTGCGGCAGGGGTAGCGGCGGCAGAGACAGTTACCGTCGCCCGGGTCAGCAGCACCACGCCCCGGGCGGCGGCTGCCGCCCCCACCAGGGCGAGCAGCAGCCCGACCGCGCCGCCCTGGAGGCGCTCGCCGAGCAGGGCCAGGCCGATCACCGAGGCCGCGACCGGGTTGGCGAGGGTGACCATCGCGAGGGGTGCGCCGAGGCCTTCGCGGTACGCGGTCTGGGAGAGCAGCAGCCCGCCCACCGCGAAGGCCGCGACGAGCAGCCCCATGATCACGGTCCGCGGGCCGAGCACGTCCGAGGTGTGGTCGGTGACCGAGACCGTCACGGTCTGGGTGAGCGCCGACGCGACCCCGGAGACGACCCCGGACGCGGTGGCGAACCGCAGACCGGGCCGTGCGCCGGGCCGTCCGGCGCGCCGGACGAGCACGGAGACCAGGACGACGACCGCGGCGGCGATCCCCAGCGCCTCCGGCAGCGAGAGGGTTTCGTGCGGGGGAGTGCCCCCGGTGGTCAGCAGCAGCGCGCCGAGCCCGAGCAGGGTGAGCACGGTGCCGCGCCACTCGATCCGGGAGACCCGGCGCCCGGCGAGGCGGGCGCCCAACGGCACCGCGGCGACCAGGGTGAGCGCGCCGAGCGGCTGCACGAGGGTGAGCGGACCGTACTTCAGCGCCACCACGTGCAGCACCGCACCCGCGGCGTTCAGTCCGACCGCCCACCACCAGGCCCCACGGCCGAGCAGCCGCAGCAGCCCGGACTTCGGCCGGGTGCGGGAGGCGAGGCGTTCCTGCGCCACCGCGGCCGTCGCGTAGCCGACGGCGGACAGCAGCGAGAGACCGACGGCCAGCAGCGTGGCGTTCACCGGCACCCCCCGTGGTCGGCGAGCGCGCGTACCGGCTCGGGGCGGGCGCCGTCGGCGGACGGGCGCGGGACATGTACGGATACGGGGACGGCGCCGGCTTCTTCGGGAGGCGCGGGCGCGACGGGGGCCGTCGCCGGGGCGGGCGGCTCCTCCGGGGTGGACGCTACCTTCGGGGCGGGCAGCTTGATGCAGACCAGCGCCGCCGCGAGCAGCACCGCGGCCACGATCGAGTCGAGCCAGTAGTGGTTGGCGGTGGCGACTATCACCAGCAGAGTGATCAGCGGGTGCAGCAGCCAGAGCCAGCGGTACCGCGAGCGGGTGGCGGCGATCAGCCCGATGGCGATCATCAGCGCCCAGCCGAAGTGCAGGGAGGGCATCGCGGCGAACTGGTTCGCCAGCGTGTCCTTGGCGGGAGCGGCTGCGTAGACGGTCGGCCCGAACCGCTGCCCCGTGTCGACCAGATGCGCCTCGGCCAGCATCCGTGGCGGGGCCAGCGGGACGAGCAGATGCAGGACCAGGGCGGCGCCGGTCAGCGCGGTGAGGACGCGACGCGTCCACACGTAGTGCCGCGGTCGGCGCCAGTACAGCCAGGCCAGGAAGAGGACGATCGCCGGGAAGTGCACGGTCGCGTAGTACGTATTCGCTATGTGTACGAGTGAATCGCTGTGCAGCACGGCCCGCTGCACGGAACCCTCGTCGGGCAGATGCGCCCAACGCTCGAAGTCCCAGACGTGGTCGGCGTTGCGGTACGCCTCGTCGACATGTCCGCCGGCCACCTGCCTTCCCAGCTTGTAGACGAGGAAGAGTCCGACGACGAGCAGGAGCTCGCGGACCGGGGACGGTCGGGCAGAGGTGTCCGGCTCCCGGTCGGCGGGCTCGATGAGGGCATTCATCACCCCGGCCCCTTTGCGTTGCGAAACGAAATTACTGTGCCGTGGTCCGGACCATGGCACATCGAAACGACAGTGTACCGATACGTGGCCGTATCGGTACACCAGCGTATCGGTACACTGGCGTATCGGTACGATGAAGTATCGATGCTGCTCGTCACACCGAAAGGGAGAGCTCATGTCGCCCCAGGACTCCGTGATGTCGTCCTCGCGCTCCAAGATCACACCGGAGCGGGAGCAGGAGTTCTACGCGGCGGTGCTCGAACTTCTCCGTGAGTGCGGCTACGACGCGCTCACGATGGAAGGCGTCGCCTCCCGTTCCCGCTGCGGAAAGTCCACCCTGTACCGGCAGTGGGGAAACAAGCCGCAGCTGGTCGCCTGCGCCCTGCGCGGCACCCGCGGTGGGCACCTGGTGTCCATCGACACGGGTACGCTCGCGGGGGATCTGCGGGAGACAGCGAAGGCGCTGGGGGCGCAGTCGGGACGCGACACCCCGCTGATGCACGCGCTCAGTCACGCCGCGCTGCAGAACCCCGAACTCCTCGAAGCGATCCGCGAGGGCCTGGTCGAACCGGCCGCCGCGGCGATCGACACGATGGTGGCCCGTGCCGTGGCCCGCGGGGAGGTGGCCGCCGACAACCCGGCGGTGGAGTTCGTCGCGGCGCAGCTGATGGGCGCCATGCGTGTCCGGCCGATGCTGGAGGGGCGGTACGGCGACACGGAGTACCTGGTCCGCTTCGTCGAGAGCGCGGTCCTGCCCGTGCTGCTGCGCACGGACAGCGCGCGGACCTGAAGACTGGCGGGGCCGTCGTCGAGCGGATGACGACGGGCCGCCTGCGCCGCACCGTGGGGACGGGGGCGGCGCGCCCCGACGCTCGGAACCGGGCCGGTACGCCGACCGGTTCCGAGCGGCGAAGGGCCCGCCGGGAGATCTCCGGCGCCGTTCGCCAGGCGCGGCCGGCGTGCCGGCCCGCTTCGGCCGTTCGTCCGGCGCGTTCGGTGACCGTCAGGAGTCCACCCCGGCCGGCCGCAGTGCGAGCTGGTACTCGATCGTCCGGTGCGTCGGTACGTAGCCCAGTGCGTCGTTGACGGCCCGCATGGGCAGGTTGTTGTCCGCCGTGTCGGTGAGCAGCCCGCCGAGTCCGGGATAGCGCCCGCGGGCCTGCCGGATCGCCTCGGCCTTCATCCAGTGCCCGAGCCCGTGGCCACGGTGTTCGGGCAGTACGGCGGTGCCGTAGTGCTGCGCGTCGCCCGTACCGTCCCCGGGCACCACGAGTTCCGTGAATCCGGCGATCGAGCCGTCCGACTCGGCGACGGCCGCGACGGTGTGCAGCAGGCCGCCGCGCTTCGCCACGGCTTCGGCGGCCTCCCTGACCCGGTCCGCGTCCCAGACCACCGATCCGTAGTCGGTCTCGCCCATCGGCATGTCGTCCATGGCGCGGTGGGACACCGCGAACGTCTCGGCGAGGTCGTCCGGGACGGTGCCGTCCCACGACACCAGCCGGTAGCCGGGATGCGGCTGTCCGACGGCCGCGTCGAGCGCCGGGACGTCCGTGTCGACGAGCGCGAGCCGGGCGAAGATCAGGACGAGGACCGCGCGGAAGCCCCGGCTCACCAGGAACCGTTCGCCGATCGATCCGGATCCGGCCTGCGTGATCACCGAGCGGCGGCCGTCGTGGCGGGCGGCGTCCAACGCGGCCTCCAGCAGCCGGGAACCGGCGCCCGCGCGCCGTTCCGCCGGGTGCACATGGAGTTCCAGTTCGGCCAGATGATCCTGGCCTGGCCGGGTGAACAGGCGCAGGTGCGCCGATCCGACCGGGCAGCCCTCGCCGTCGGACGCCAGCCAGACCAGGCGGCGACCGGACGGGTGGTGCTCGGGGTCGGTCAGGGCGGTGATGCGAACGGACAAGGGGGCTCCAGCGACGGTGGCGGGTCGTGCTTCGTCCGTTGCCAGGTTATTTGTGGCGGTCGGCACGCGCAGCCCATTTCGGCGGCGCTGCGCGTACGGGAGGGACGGCCCCGCCCGGCTGCTGCCCGTGCCTCCCGCGGGGCGGCCCGGCCCGCTTCCCACGGCACAATGTGGGGCATGTCCCGACGCACTTCCCGGCCGTCAAGGTCCCCGCAGCCGCACGCCCAGCAGTCCCGGTCGCCCCGACGGGAGACGCGGCGCGCTCCGGTCGCCGCCGACGCACCCTGCCCCTGCGGCCTCCCCGCCGCCTACGGCGCGTGCTGTGGCCGCTTCCACAGCGGCCAGGCCGCCGCGCCCACGGCCGAGGCGCTGATGCGCGCGCGCTTCAGCGCGTTCGCCGTCGAGGACGAGGCGTACCTGTTGCGCAGCTGGCACCCGGACACCCGGCCGCCCCGCGTCGAGTTCGACGCGGGGCAGCGGTGGCAGCGCCTGGAGGTCCTGGACGCCACCGGGGGAAGCGCGTTCCACACCACGGGCACGGTCACCTTCCGCGCCCACTACTCCTACCGGAGCGAGCCCGGTGAACTCCGGGAGCACAGCCGCTTCGAGCGGTACGAAGGCGCCTGGGTGTACGTGGACGGTGTGGTCGAGGAGTGATCCGCTCCCCGAGCGGGGTCAGCAGGTGAAGTCCACCTGCTTGAACGTGACGTAGTGGTCGGCGGTGTAGTAGTCCTCGGCGGTCTTCTCGCCGGTGATGATGCGACGGGTCCCGCGGGTCGAGCTGCCCGGCGTCTTGACCGTGTACTCGTGGTAGTAGCCGGTGGACTGCGACGGCAGGACGCCTTCCCGGTTCTGGAAGACGACGCCGTCCTGGCTGTACGGGAACGGGCCGTTGGTCTTGATGAGATCCAGCGTGTCGTGCGCCTGGGAGGGGAGGGCGCCGTAACAGATGGTGCCACTGACGGTGGCATGGGCTTCGGTCGCGAGGAACACGGTCGGCGTGACGACGATCGCGGTGGCGACGCCGACGGCGGCAGCACGGTTGCGCAACGCGCGTAGAGTGATTCGCATGGCTCCAGGATGAGGGCGCCGGGAGCTCAGGGGAAGAGACGTGTCGAACCGTCACTTCCGTTTTACCCAGGGGGAGATGACCCTCACCCGACCTTCACGCGATGAGCGCACCTGCTCCGGCCGATCTGTGCAGGAGCGCGGTGGCCGGCCCGGCCGGCGGACCGCTCGCACGGCCCGGCAGCAGTGGTGAAAAGGCTGCCGGCCGATGACCGATCAGGGCCCGCCCGTGGTCCCCGCGGCGGCTCCCACCCGCTCCCAGCTGGGCCTTCTCCGCCACCGCGTGAAGCTCCGCTGTGACCCCGCTTAAGAAATCCTCGATGGACTGGAACCCCCCGCGCTGGGCAGATTGGTGCCCTGTCCACCGAATGTCACCGTTACGCCTGGAGTCGCCGCAATGAAGGCCCTTGTCAAGCAGCATGCCGAGCCGGGCCTGTGGCTCATGGACGTACCGGAGCCGGAGACCGGCCCCGGGGACGTACTGATCAAGGTGAAGCGCACCGGTATCTGCGGCACCGACCTCCACATCCGTTCCTGGGACGGCTGGGCGCAGCAGGCCGTGGAGACGCCGCTGATCCTCGGTCACGAGTTCGTCGGTGAGGTCGCCGCGGTCGGCGCCGATGTGACCGACATCGCGGTCGGCGACCTGGTGAGCGGTGAGGGCCACCTGGTCTGCGGGAAGTGCCGCAACTGTCTCGCGGGCCGCCGTCATCTGTGCCGCTCCACCGTCGGTCTGGGCGTCGGCCGCAACGGAGCCTTCGCCGAGTACGTCGCGCTGCCCGCGTCGAACGTCTGGGTGCACCGGACGAAGGTCGACCTGGACGTCGCCGCGATCTTCGACCCGTTCGGCAACGCCGTCCACACCGCGCTCTCCTTCCCGCTGGTCGGCGAGGACGTGCTGATCACCGGCGCGGGCCCGATCGGGATCATGGCAGCGGCCGTGGCCAAGCACGCCGGCGCGCGTAACGTCGTCATCACCGACGTCAGCCCGTACCGCCTCGACCTGGCCCGCAAGGCCGGAGCGACCCTGGCGCTCAATGTCGCGGAGAGCCCCATCGCCGAGGCGCAGCGCGCCCTCGGCCTCCGGGAGGGCTTCGACATCGGCCTGGAGATGTCCGGGCGGCCCGAGGCCATGCGCGACATGGTGGACAACATGACCCACGGCGGCCGGATCGCCATGCTGGGGCTGCCCGCCGAGGAGTTCGCCGTCGACTGGGCGAAGATCGTCACCTCGATGATCACCGTCAAGGGCATCTACGGGCGCGAGATGTTCGAGACCTGGTACGCGATGACCGTCCTGCTCGAAGCCGGTCTGGACCTCTCCCCGGTGATCACCGGAAAGTACGGCTACCAGGACTTCGACGCGGCCTTCGACGAGGCCGCAGGCGGCCACTGCGGCAAGATCATTCTCGACTGGACGGTCTGACCCACTCTGCTGGACGGCCGGCCCACCTCTTCCGGACGGGCCGGCCCCACCTCTTCGAAGTACGGTCCGGCCCACCCCTCCGGACGGTCCGGCCACCCCTTCTGAACGGTCTGCCCCACCCCTTTAGGAGCCCTTGATGTACGAGTCCGTCCGCGACGGTCTGCGCGCCACCCTCGACGAGATCCGCGACGCCGGTCTCTTCAAGCCGGAGCGCGTCATCTCCACCCCGCAGAGCGCGTCCGTCGGCGTCGCCTCCGGCGAGGTGCTGAACTTCTGCGCCAACAACTACCTCGGCCTCGCCGACCACCCCGACGTCGTCGCCGCGGCGAAGGACGCGCTCGACCGCTGGGGCTACGGCATGGCGTCCGTGCGCTTCATCTGCGGCACCCAGGACGTCCACAAGGAGCTGGAGCAGCGCCTCGCGGCCTTCCTCGGCCAGGAGGACACGATCCTCTACTCCTCGTGCTTCGACGCCAACGGCGGTGTCTTCGAGACCCTCCTCGGCGCCGAGGACGCGGTCATCTCGGACGCCCTCAACCACGCGTCCATCATCGACGGCATCCGCCTCTCCAAGGCCCGCCGCCACCGCTACGCCAACCGCGACCTCGCGGACCTGGAACAGCAGCTCAAGGACACCCAGGACGCCCGCCGCCGCCTCATCGTCACCGACGGTGTCTTCTCGATGGACGGCTACATCGCCCCGCTCGCCGAGATCTGCGATCTGGCCGACCGCTACGACGCGATGGTCATGGTCGACGACTCGCACGCCGTCGGCTTCGTCGGCGCCGGCGGCCGTGGCACCCCCGAGCTGCACGGCGTGATGGACCGCGTCGACATCATCACCGGCACCCTCGGCAAGGCGCTCGGCGGTGCGTCCGGCGGCTATGTCGCGGCCCGCGCCGAGATCGTCGCCCTGCTGCGCCAGCGCTCGCGCCCGTACCTCTTCTCGAACTCCCTCGCGCCGGTGATCGCCGCCGCCTCGCTGAAGGTCCTCGACCTGATCGAGTCCGCGGGTGAGCTGCGGGAGCGTCTCGACGCGAACACGCGCCTCTTCCGCACGAAGATGACCGAGGCCGGTTTCGAGATCCTGCCCGGCGAGCACGCCATCGCGCCCGTCATGATCGGCGACGCCGCGGAGGCCGGCCGGATGGCCGAGCTGCTCCTGGAGCGCGGGGTGTACGTCATCGGGTTCTCGTACCCGGTGGTGCCCATGGGCAAGGCCCGGATCCGGGTCCAGCTGTCCGCCGCGCACTCCACGGCCGACGTGGAGCGGGCCGTGGCCGCGTTCGTCGACGCACGGGCGACAATGGCAGGGTGATCGACCCTCGCCGCCTGCGCATTCTGCGGGCCGTGGCGGACCACCGAACGGTGACCGCCGCGGCCGCAGCGCTCTATCTGACCCCCTCGGCCGTCTCCCAGCAGCTCGCCGCGCTGGAACAGGAGACCGGACACTCCCTGCTGACCCGCAGCGGAAGAGGGGTGCGGCTGACGGCCGCCGGTGAGATCCTGCTCACCCACGCGCACGCCGTGCTCGCCCAGCTGGAGCGTGCCGAGGCGGAGCTCGCGGCGTACGCGGGCGGCGCGTCCGGCGAGGTCACCGTCGCGGCCTTCGCGACGGGCATCGCCGAGGTGCTCGCCCCGGCGATCCGCGACCTGGCGGACCGCAGCCCCGGCATCCGGGTCCGGGTGCGGGACTCCGAGGGCGACGAGAGCCTGACCCTGGTGCTGGACGGCGAGGCGGATCTGGCCCTGGCCGTCGAGTACCGCGGCGCCCCCCGGGAGGACGACCGCCGGCTGGCCCGCGTGCCGCTGTACGCCGAGCCCTTCGACGCCGTACTGCACGCCTCGCACCCCCTCGCCCAGGCCCCGCACGTCGAGCTCGCCGAGCTCGCGACGAGCGACTGGATCGGCCCGTATCCGGGCAACCCGTGCCACGACGTGATGCTGCTCGCCTGCGAACTCGCCGGGTTCGAGCCGAGACTGATCCACTCGTCGGACGACTTCCACGCCGTGGTGGCCCTGGCCGGGGCGGGCGCCGGAGTGGCCCTCGTGCCGCGCTCGGCGCTGCGCGGGATGGAGCTGAAGGACACGGTCGTACGTCCGGTGGCCGGCCCTGCGGCGACCCGCAAGGTCTTCGCCGCCGTACGCCGGGGAGCCGAACAGCACCCGCTGCTGCGGCCGTTGCTGGAGGCACTGGCCGAAGCGGCAGCCGGACTGACCACCGGCTGAACCGCCGGGCTGCTGGGCTGCCGGACCGCCGGACCGCCGGACCGCTGGGCTGCCGGGCTGCTGGATTTCCCGCGCCGCCGCGCCGCCGTACTGCCGGGCAGATTTGCGAAAACTTGCGCAACCGTAACCGCAATCGCAACCGCAACCCTGCTACCGGGGCGCCGTGCTCTCCCGGACGATCAGCTCGGTGGCGACCTCGGCCCGGGTGGTCTCCGGCCGTTCCCCGGCGAGCAGTTGGAGGACCATGCGCGCCGCCAGCGCCGTCATCTCGGCGAGCGGGGTGCGGACCGTCGTCAGCCGGGGCGTCACCCAGTCGGCGAACGGCAGGTCGTCGAAGCCGACCACGCTGACGTCCTCGGGGATGCGCAGCCCCAGGGTGGCAGCCGCCCGGTAGGTGCCCAGCGCCTGGTGATCACTGCCCGCGAAGATGGCGGTCGGCCGGTCGGGGAGCTGGAGCAGTTCCAGGGCGTGCCGGTGCGCCAGACCGTGGGTGAAGTCCCCGTACCGCACCAGCTCCCCGTCGTACGGCAGGCCCGCCTCGTCCAGCGCCGAGCGGTATCCGTCGACCCTGGCGCGCGAGGTCAGACGGCGTGCGGGCCCGCTGATGACCGCGACGCGGCGGTGGCCCAGTTCGACCAGATGGCGCGTCGCGGCAAGCCCGCCGGGCCAGTTGGTGGCGCCCACCCACGGCACACCCGGCGCCGGTTCGTCGATCGGTGCGACCAGGGCGAAGGGGATGCCGAGGCGGCGCAGCTCCTCGTGCTGGGCGGTGGTGAGTTCGGGCACGACCAGGATCGCGCCGCGGGTGGGCCGGGTGGCGAGGGAGTCCAGCCACTGGCGGGCACGCTTCGTACGCCCGTGGGTGGCCGAGACGACCATGCCCATCCCCACCCCGTGCAGCGCTTCCTCCGCACCCCGGATCAGCTCGACCGCCCAGGGGCTGTCCAGTTCGTTGATGACGAAGTCGATCAGCCCGCCGCGCAGCGGTGCGGGATCCGTGGGCCGGTGCCGCTCGCTGTATCCGTGCTGCTCAAGAAGCCGTTGGATCCTGGCCCGCGTCGTAGAGGACACATCCGACCTGTGATGCAGCACTTTGGAGACCGTGGAGACCGATACACCTGCCTCTTTCGCGATTCCCGCCAAGGTGCTCCGTGGCATTCCTTCCCCAACCGTTGACCTCATCCGATGTTTCTCCTACGTTTCGACTCGATCCCGGTGTTGCGAAAACTATCGCAACATCAACTCCCGGCACAGAGACGGTCTTTGATGAAGCGACGGGTTCCCGGGGCGGCGGCGGTCGCGGTGTGCGGTGCGCAGCTGCTCACTTCCTGTGGTTCCGGTGCCTGCCGGGCACCGACGCCCTCGCCCGCCGTACCGCCCTTCCCCTGCTGACCACCCCGCTCCCGCCCGCACCACCGAAGACCGGAGGCCATGCGTGAGAGTCCCGTACCGATCGATTTCCCTGGTGACCGCAGCAGCGGCGGCCCTGTTCGCGCTGCCGGGAGCCGCATCGGCCCACGACAGCGCGGGGCGCACGTACGAGGTCGCGACCTGGGGGTCCGACCACGCCCCGGGGACGTCCCGGAAGCCGCTGCGTACCGTCGCCCGCTGCGCCGAACTGGTGAAGCCGGGAGACACCTGCCTGGTCCACCACGGAACGTACCGCGAACAGGTCACCCCGCCTTCCGGCCGCAAGGGCGCGCCGATCACCTTCGCCGCGTACGGCGACGGGACCGTCACCGTCGACGGAACCGACGTCGTCACCGGGTGGAAGGACGCGGGCGGCGGCCTTGTCGCCGCCGACACCGCCCTGCCGCTCGACCCGACGGAGAACGCCCTGTTCCTCGACGGCGGCCGGGCGATGGAGGGCCGCTGGCCCAACTCCGGCTCCGATCCGCTCGATCCGTCCTGGGCGGTCGCCGAGAAGACCTCCACCGACCAGCACATCGACGACCCTGCCCTGCCCGCAGGGGACTTCACCGGAGCGACGGTCCATCTCTGGGCCGGGTCCAACCCCTGGAGCCAGCAGACCGGCACCGTCACCGCCACGACAGCCGGAGCCCTGGACTTCAAGGGCGGCAACAACCGCTGTGCACCGCTCTGCATGGGTGACCAGAACTACCGCAACTACTACCTGGTGGGCGCCAAGGCCACCCTCGACCAGCCGGGGGAGTGGTACTACGACAAGGCCGCCGAGCGCCTCTACCTGGTACCGCCGAAGGGCGGCATCGGCGGGCACACCGTCACGGCGAAGCACCGCAGTTGGGGCGTCGACCTCTCGGGCAGCTCGTACGTCACGGTGCGCGGCCTCGACCTCTGGGGTACCTCGCTCCGCACCGGCAAGGACTCGACCGGCGACCTGGTCGAGGGGATGCGCGCCCAGTACGTCTCCGAGTTCTCCACGCTTCCGATGCCCGCCGACGACGAACTGTCCATCCCGCCCACCGAGGGCAACATCGTCGACTCGCAGGTCCTCCACTCGGGGGTGCAGATCCTCGGCACCGGCAACACCCTGCGCGACAGCGAGATCGGCTACTCGGCCGGTACCGGCGTCCTGGTGCGCGGCAGTGGCAACACCGTCACCAACTCCCTGATCCACGACGTCGGCTGGATGGGCAGCTACACCCCCGGCATCGAGATCAACGGCAGTGGCCAGACGGTCACGCACAACACCGTGCGCCGCACCGGACGGGGCAGCATCGACGTGTCGTGGCAGCTCAACGGCGTCCCGTTCCACGACAACCGCATCGCGTACAACGACCTCTCCGAGGCGATGCGCACCTCCCGCGACGGCAGCCCCTTCTACGTGTGCTGCAACCTGGACGCGTCCGGTTCGAGCGTCGACCACAACACCGTCCATGACGCGGACGGCCAGGTGGGCTACTACATCGACAACTCGTCCGGCCACTTCCTGCTGCACCACGACGTGGCGTACAACACGGGCACCCGCGGCACGTTCTTCAACGGGCACAGCGATGTGAGCCTCGGCAACCAGGACCACAACTCCTCGTACGGGCCCGGCATCTCGACCGCGGCGGTCCGCCTGAGCGGCGCGACCGACGCGACCGGCACGTACGTCAGCAACGATGTGGCGCTGACACCGTTCGAGATCTCCGGGCCGGGTGACCCGGCCCCCGTCGTCCGCGACAACCTGCTGCCGCCCACCGACCCGCGCTACACCGACGCCCGGAACGGCGAACTCTGGCTGCGCGCCGGGTCCCCCGCGATCGACGCGGGGGAGACGGTCGACGGAGTGACCACCGGCGTCCGCGGCGCGGCTCCCGACCAGGGGGCGTACGAGTACGGCGCGCCGATCTGGTCGAGCGGCTGTACGCTGCCGGGCTGCTCGTCCAGGGTCCGCAACGACGGCTGGAAGGCGACGGCTTCGGACGGCAGCGACGCCACCGCGGCCGTGGACGGTGACCAGGGCACCCAGTGGAAGGCCGGCACGGCGCAGACGCCCGGCCAGTACCTCACCCTCGACCTCGGCACACCGAAGAGCGTCAGCCGCCTCGCGCTCGACGCGGGGCTGGACGCCACCGGCCACCCGCACGGCTTCACGGTCTCGACCAGCGGCGACGGCAGGACCTGGGGCGCCCCCGTGGCCCGCGTCGGTGGCCGCTCCTTCACCCAGGACGCGGTCTTCCCGCAGGCCACCGTCCGCTACCTCCGTATCGAGCTGACGGCGGCGGGCGACACGCCCTGGGCCGTCGACGAGATCAGGCTCTACGCGGACGGCCCGGACGCGGCGTCCACACTCCAGGCCGAACAGGCCGGTGTGATCAAGGGAGTTGAACGTGGCGATGCGGCCACCGGAGTGCTTGGCACGGGGGACCTGATCGGCTTCCACCAGGTCCGGTTCGGTGCCGGAGCGAACCGTCTGACGGTGCGCCTCGCCTCCACCGGCTGCGGTCGGGGCTGCTCGCTCCAGCTGCGGCTGGACGGCCCGCACGGCCGGCTCGCGGGCGCGCTGCCGGTACGCGACACCGGCGGCGCCGACACCTGGCAGGAGCAGTCCGTGACACTGCCCCATGCGGTCACCGGGACGCACGACCTCTACCTCGTGGCCTCCGGCGGCCACCGGGTGGCCGCTCTCGACTGGCTGACCGTGCGCGACTGACGCCGGTCACCGACGCCCGGACCGGCACACCGCCGTCTGCCGACGGCGTGCCGGTCCGTTGCGCGTCACCGGCCGGGCGCCGGTTGCTCACTCGGCGCCGGGGTCCGGTACCGGTGCGAAGGTGAACGTGAACTCCGCCGGTTCGGCGGCGAGTTGGTGCTGATCCAGCGGGCGGGGGCCGCAGGACTGCGAGCCGATGCCCTGCTGGGCGTGGTCGAGATTGACCCAGACCGGTCCGGCCGGGCGCAGATCCGTACGGTGCTCCGCCGCGTCGAGCTGTTCGCTCGTCCAGCGGCGGGCCGTGAACCAGAACTCCGGATCGCCCTCCACCCGTACGCCCCCGACCTCCGCCCAGCGGACATCCGCGCGGGCGCCGTTCTCCTGCGGCCGGACGTACGGCGTCTGGAGCCCGTCGACCGAGGAGTGCCACCTGCCCAGCCTGGACGCCGACCGGGTGTCCGGGTACGCCTCGCCGGGACCGCCGCCGAACCAGCTGACGGAGTCGGCCCCGGCCGGGAGGCCGAAGCGGATGCCGAGCCGGGGGAGCGGAGCCGTCCACTCGCCCTCGGGCGCGACGGACACGGTGAGCCGCAGCCGCGCCCCGTCGCTGGTCCAGCGGTACGCCGTCACCAGCGCGATGTCCTGCGCCGCGGGCGCCACCCTGGTCCGCACGGTCAGTGCGTCATCGCTCAACTCGACCGCGTCCAGGCGGTGTTGCATGCGATGCAGGCCCAGCTCCCGCCAGCGCTGCCCGTAGCGGACGCCGCTCTGCCAGTCCGCGCCGTTGTCGTTGTCGGTGGGCGCCCGCCAGACGTCCAGGCGCAGTTGCCGGATGTCGACCGGGCCGATCGTCCGCAGCTCTCCGGTCCGGGCGTCGAAGGAGGCCGGGCCGAGTACGACCGACTGCCCGTCGCGGCGCGGACGGCTTCCCGAGGCCACCGGCGGGGACTGCCTGGGGGCGGCGGGGAGCTGCGCCCAGGCGACCTCGTGCCGGGTCCCGTCGGCCAGCAGGGCCCGCACGGTCCACCGGGTCTCGGCGTTCCGCCCGGCGTACGCGGGGGCGGGCAGCTCGAGATCGGCCCGCTCGCCGGGGGCGAGCACCGGCACGTCGAGCACGCCTGCTTCGGCCGTCTCACCGTCCACGTCGAAGGACCACTCGAACGTGAGGTGCGAGAGATCGGTGAAGTCGTACTTGTTGGTGATCCGGACGGCTGCACCGCCGCCCTCGGTCCGGTCGCCGTCGGTCCGCACGCCCTCGATCCCGACAGGCTGAATGACCTTCTTGTACTCGACGAGACCGGGAGAGGGCGTGCGGTCGGGGAAGAGCAGCCCGTCACAGACGAAGTTGCCGTCGTGCAGCTCCTCGCCGAAGTCACCGCCGTAGGCGTAGCCGAACTCCGGGTGCGCCAGACCGTGGTCGATCCACTCCCAGACGAAGCCGCCCTGGTTGCGCGCGTGCGCCTCGAAGAGCTGCTGGTACTCGCTCAGCCCGCCGGGCCCGTTGCCCATCGCGTGCGCGTACTCGCAGAGGACGAAGGGCAGTTGGAGCCGTTCGGGCGGCCCGTCGTCCTCCCGGCGGCCGATGGCCGCGACCTCGGCGTGGGAGGCGTACATCCGCGAGTACATGTCCGTGTCGGCGCAGGAGAGGTCGCCCTCGTAGTGGACCAGGCGCTCCGGGTCCCGGCCGCGGATCCAGTCGGCCATCGCGGTGAGCCCGCGGCCGGTCCCGCACTCGTTGCCCAGCGACCAGACGACGACGGACGGGTGGTTCTTGTCGCGCTCCACCATGCGGGCCGCCCGGTCCAGCAGGGCCGGGGTCCAGCGCTCGTCGTCCACCGGGTTGGCGCGCCAGTCCTGCTCGGTGAACCCGTGGGTCTCCAGATCGCACTCGTCGACCACCCACAGACCCAACTCGTCGCAGAGATCCAGGAAGGCGGGGTGCGGCGGGTAGTGACTCGTGCGCACGGCGTTGATGTTGTGCTGTTTCATCAGCACCACGTCCGCGCGCATCGTCTCCAGGTCCAGGGTGCGCCCGGTCTCCGGGTGGAACTCGTGGCGGTTCACCCCGCGGAAGAGGATCCGCCGCCCGTTGACCTTGATCACGCCGTCCTCGACGAGGACCGTACGGAAGCCGATGCGCAGCGGGATCCGCTCCCCGGCCGTGGCCAGTTCGCCGTCGTACAGCCGTGGCGTCTCGGCGGTCCACGGATCGGCCTCCACGACCGCCTCGTCGCCCGCCGCCAGGTCCAGACCCAGCTCCGGCACCGTCACCCGGCCCGGCACCGCACTGTCGACGCGCAGCGTTCCGCGGCCCGACCGGTGGTCGTAGGCGGCGTGGACGAAGAAGTCCCCGGCCGCGCCGTCCGGGCGGTGCAGCAGGGTGACATCGCGGAAGATGCCCGGCATCCACCACTGGTCCTGGTCCTCCAGGTACGAACCGGACGACCACTGGTGGACGCGCACCGCCAGCACATTGCCCTCGGCCCGCAGCAGCGCGCCGACCGCGAACTCGTGAGGCAGCCGGCTCCCCTTGAACTCGCCCAGTTCCTCGCCGTTCAGCCAGACCCTGGCGCACGACTCGACCCCGTCGAAACGCAGTACGGCCTCACCGGAACCCGGCCACCGCGCGGGCAGGTCGAAGGTACGCAGATGGTCCCCGGTGGGGTTCTCGGTCGGCACCCGCGGCGGGTCGACGGGGAAGGGGTAGAGGTGGTTGGTGTAGATGGGCGCCCCGTGACCCTGCAGGACCCAGTGCCCGGGGACCGCCACCTCGTCCCAGGCGCCGGAGTCGTACCCGGGCGCGGCGAACGAGTAGTCCGCACCGTCGGCCGTCGGGGAGAGCCGGAAACGCCAACTGCCGTTCAGCGACAGGCTCATGGCATCGGAGCGCGCATATCCGGCGCGCGGCGGCAGGGTGCCGCTGCCGGGTGACACATCTTCGTGGTACGTGGTGCTCATCGGTCTCCCTGGTCGAGGTCTGATCGGCGTGCGCGTCAGCGCCGGACCGCGGTCCCGGCGGTCTTCGGTACGGCGTTCTTCGGTAGGGCGGTCCCGCGTCCCGCGGTCTTCGGTACGGCGGTCCCGCGTCCAGCGGTCTTGGGTCCGGCGGTCTTCCGTCCGGCGGACGCCAGCGCCCCTTCGAGCGCGAAGGTCGCGGCGCCGAGACTGACGGGGTCGGTGGGGATCGGACTCAGCACGATCTCGGTGGCGGCCAGCGGCCGGGCCGGTGCCCGCCGGGACACCGCCGTACGCACCTCGTCGAGCAGCGGCTCGCCCAGTGCGGCGGCGACCCAGCTGCTGAGCACGATCACTTCCGGATTGAGCAGGCCGACCAGATCGGCGAGGGCCGCGCCGAGGCAGCGGGCCGTCTCCCGGACCACCTGGACCGCCACCCGGTCGCCGTCCGCCAGGGCCGCCCCGAGCGCGCCGATGGTCGCCGTCTGGTCGTCGGGGTGCAACAGCGGTCCGGACGGGGCCAGTTCACGCAGGTGCCGCATGATGCCGGGTGCTCCGACGTATGCCTCGATGCAGCCCCGGTTGCCGCAGTGGCAGAGCCGCCCGTCGAGCACGAGCGTGGTGTGGCCCCACTCGCCCGCCGTGTTGGTCACCCCCCGGTGCAGGGAGCCGCCCACCGCGATCCCCGCGCCCACACCCGTACCGAGATTGACCACCACCGCGTCGGAACGCCCGCGCGCCGCGCCGAACCACAGCTCGGCGACCGTGCTGGCGTGCAGCGGATTGTCCAGGTACAGCGGGTACGGCAGCCGTTCGGCCAGCAGGCTCAGCAACGGCACGTCGTGCCAGCCCCAGTTGACCGCGTACACCGAGGAACCGGCCTCACGGTCCACCTGGCCGGGCATGCTGATCCCGGCCCCCAGCACCCTCGCCGGATCGACGCCCGACCGCTCCACCACCGAGTCCACCGCCTCGGCGATGTGCGCCACCACCCGCTCCGGCTCCGTCTCACCGGGGCGCAGCCCGGTGTCCGCGCGGGCCAGCACGGTCAGGGACAGGTCGAAGATCTCGGCGTGGACGTACGTCTCCGCCACATCGACGCCGATCAGCGCACCACGGGCCGGGTCGACCGCGACGAGACCGCGGGGCCGGCCGCCCGCGGATTCCTCGAATCCGACGTCGGTGAGCAGACCGAACTCGACCAGTTCTCCCACCAGGGTGGCGACGGTCGCCAGGCTGAGCCCGGTGGCCGCCGCCAGTTCCTGCCGGGAGGCGGGGGAGTGGGCGATGATCTGCCGCAGGACGGCGTGACGGTTGGCGGTGCGGATGTCACGGGACGTGCGTGGCACGGCAGTTCTCCCTCCCCGGAAAGCCCACAGGCCCTTGGCGGGCCCCATACCGGGCCCCCGCGGCGCTCTCCGTCGCGTGGGCCGGGCGTCAGGCTAGGGCGCCCGCCACCCGATCGGCAAGGGGTTCTGAAAAGGGTTGTGAAAAGGGGATGGGTCGCGTGCGCGTCAGACGCCGCGCAGCACCGGCGCGAGGAACGCGTTGGTGAACTTGCCCTTCGGGTCCAGCTCCCGCGCCAGCCCCCGGAAGTCCGCCAGTCTCGGGTAGAGGTCCGGCAGCCGGTCGGCGGGGACGGTGAAGAGCTTCCCCCAGTGCGGGCGCGCGGCGAACGGACCGAGCGCCTCCTCCAGCAGCCCGAGCACTGGCAGCACGGCGGCCGTGTCCTTCAGCCAGGTGAAGTGCAGCGCGACGGTGTCGTGCCCGTACGCCGGGCTCAGCCACAGACCGTCGGCGGCGACCGTGCGCACCTCGCAGACCTGGAGCACCGGCGCGACCGACGCACGGATCGCGTCGACGGCGTGCAGCGCGGCGAGCGCGTGCCGCCGGTCCACCAGGTACTCCGACTGGAGCTCCTCGCCGGAACTCGGCGTGAACTCCGCCCGGAAATGCGGCAGTCGCTCGTGCCACGGCCCCGGCACCCCCTGCTGCCGGGTGCAGTGCACGGGCGACACCCCGGGTACCGGGTGCAGCGGCCCCGGCGCCTCGGGCGCCCACGGGAACTCCGGCTCCCGGTCCGCGGCGTACTTCAGCCACACCTGTCCGAAGAGCGGACCGCGCCAGTCGGTGAAGAGGCTCACGCTGTACGCGGCGGAGGTCACCGCGCCGAAGTGCTCGTCCAGGACGGACAGCGGCAGCCCGGTGTGCACCCGCTGGGCCAGTTCGAAGCCCGGCACCAGATCCAGGGTGAGCGAGGTGACGACCCCCAGCGCCCCTAGCGAGACGACGGCCCCGGCGAAACGGTCACCGTCCCGGTCGCGGCTCAGCGTCAGCAGGTCGCCCTCGGCGGTGACCAGCTCCAACTCCCTCACCGCGGTGGCGAGCCCGCCGTTCGCCACCCCGGAACCGTGCGTGCCGGTGGCCACCGAACCGGCGACGGAGATGTGCGGGAGGGAGGCCATGTTGTGCAGGGCGAGGCCGTGCCGGTGCACCTCGCGGGCCAGTTCGGCGTACCGTGTGCCCGCCGCGACCCGGACCGTCGAAGCGGCCGTGTCCACGTCGATCTCGGACGGCAGCCCGGCCACCGAGACCAGCGTGCCCCCGGTGTCGGCGATCTCGTTGAACGAGTGGCCGCTTCCCAGCGCCCGCACCCGCGCCCCGGTGGCGACGAGCCGGCGCAGTCCGCCGAGCGTGGTGGGCCGGTCGATGTGGGATGCGGTGAAGGCGATGTTCCCCGCCCAGTTCGTCAGCATCCCCGGGATGCTATCGGCCGCTCACCACCGGTTCGAGGGCGCGGCGGAACCGTCAGTGGTGCCCGGTCCCGCCCTGCGCCGCCTCGATGCCGCCGTGCAGATCCTTCGCGGCGTCGAGCGCTCCGGCGGCCGACAGCGACAGACAGACCAGCAGCGCGGCGGCGACCGTCCGGGCGGCCCGGCCGCGCCGCCCGTGCCCGGCGCGGCCGGTGGGGTGGCGCCCCAGCAGCGCGGCGACCCGGCGCGGGACCGGGCCCGCGGTGGCCGCCAGTACGACGCTCGGCCGGGCGGCGGGCGCCCGGTGCGCGGCCAGCGCGGCACGGCCGATCGCCCGCGCCGCGAGGGAACGGTCACCGACGGCCCCGGCCGCCGACTCGTCCGCGCAGCGCTCCAGGGCGTAGCCGAGCGGGGCCCGCAGCGCGCGCAGCGCCGGATGGCAGAGCGCGGCCAGTTCGGCCGCCGCGATGAACAGGTGATGGCGGCCCGCGAGGTGCGCCCGCTCATGGGCGAAGAGGGCTTCGCGCTCGGCCGGTGCGAGGGCGTCGAGCATTCCGGTCGTGACGACGATCCGGCCCGGCCTGCCGGGCAGTGCGTACGCGTCGGGAGCGGCGTCGCGCACCACGGCCAGTTCACCCGCACCGCCGTGCCGGCGCCGGGCCTCGCGGAGCTCGGCGCGCTGCCGCAGCACGGTCCGTACCAGCGCGGCGGTGCAGACGGCCAGCGCGAGGGCGGCTGCCACGGCCGTCACGGCGGTGGCAGGACCGCTGTCGGCCGGTGGGTGGATCAGCTCACCGAGCGCGGCGACCGGTGGCAGCCGCAGGGCGCCCGCCACGACCAGCAGACCCAGCGCCGCCGCGGAGCAGCTGCCGAGCGTCAGCGCGGCGGCGGTCAGCAGCCGGACGGCCTGCCGCGGGGACAGCAGCTCGGCCAGCCGGCGGGCCGCGGGAGCCGCGAGCAGCGGCATCAGCAGGGGCACCCACACGGCGTAGATCACTTGCCCTCACCCTCCAGCAGCTCGCGCAGCAGCCGCTCGTCGTCGGAGCTCAGCCGGGACACGAACCGGGCGAGGACCGTGGAGCGGTCCTCCTCCTTCTCCAGTTCGGTGTGCATCCGGCGGGCGGTGAGGCCGGGGGAGTCCTCGGTCGGGGTGTACGCGAAGCCGCGTCCCGAGCGGGTCCGGCCCACCCACCCCTTTTCGTACAGCCTGCTCAGGATCGTGGTCACGGTGGTGCGGGCGAGCCCACTGCCGAGGGTCCGCTGCACATCCGCGGGCGTCAGCGGTCCGTCGGCGGCCCACAGCGTCGCCAGTACGCTCGCCTCCAGCTCTCCGGCCGGCCGCCGCTCTGGGTGCTCCTCGGTCATGGGGATCTTTCCTCCGGAATGCCGTCCACGCTGCCGTGGGCGGTCTGCGTCGCCGTGGTCGGGTGGGGTCCGCGGTGAGTGGCCCGACCACCATCCCCGACCACCATTATGGGAGACCGCGCCGCGGGGGTGTTCCCGCCCCTGACTCGCCGGACCGCTGGAGCGCGGCCAGCCGGGCCCCGGCGGCCGACAGCAGCAGTTCCAGGGCCGTCGGATAGGCGCTGAGGTTCATTCTGGCCACCAGGTGCCGGGAGGCCGCCGCGATGTTCGGATGGCTGTCGGCGGGCAGCTCGGCGTAGGTCGCCCGCCAGACGTCGTCGTCCGCGCCCCGCGCCTCCGGCGGCAGGGCCTCCGCCGCCGCGTCCAGTGCGGCGAACGCCAGCGTCTGGTCGACGAACGCGTGGTAGATCCGCACCGCCTCGGTCTCGGGGAAACCGGCTCCGCGCAGCACACCGAGGATCGCCTCCACCGACCGGATCTCGTTCGCCCTGCCGGTGGCCCGGCAGGAGCTGAGCACGGCGGCCTGTGGGTGGGCGAGCGCCCCCGAGTGGATGCGGAGACCCAGGTCCCGCAGATCGGCACGCCAGTCGCCGGTCGGCTGCCAGGCGCGCATCGCCAGGCCGATGAGCTCGTCTGCGACGGCGAGCAGCAGATCGTCGGTGTCGCGGAAGTAGCGGTACAGGGCGCTCGGGTCGGCGCCCAGCGCCGCGCCCAGGCGGCGTACGGTCAGGGCCGCGGCGCCGTGCTCCCGCAGCAGCCGCAGGGCCGTCGCGACGATCAGTTCCTCGGACAGGACGACGCCCGTCTTGGTCGGACGCCTGCGCCGCCGATCCGGCGCCGGGACCACTCGCTCAGCCACCCACTGCCTCCCTCCACCGCCCTGTGCTGCGGGAACCTTACGTCAACGGCATTGACCTGTTAAGACCTTCGGCGTTTTATGGCCAGCCACCGGGCCGGTACATCGGCCCCGCGGTGAGAGCGGAGCGTGCTGTGACAGCAACGGAAAGTCCCCTGGGAACAGACCCACCGGAGAGTCTGCGCCGGTCCATGGGTGTCCTGGACACGGTTGCCATCGCGGCCTCCAGCACCGCGGCGACCTCCAGTATCGGGATCGGCCTCGGTGTGACCGCGGCCGCCGTCGGGCTGCACCTGCCCGCCATCATGCTGCTGGCCTTCCTGCCGATCCTCGGCATCGCGGGCGCCTTCGTCCGGCTCAACGCGGTCGAGCCCAACGCGGGCAGCGGCTACGTGTGGGTGGGGCGTTCCATCAGCCCCTGGCTCGGATTCCTCACCGGCTGGATCAACATCGTCGGCACGGTGGTCTTCCTCTCGTACACCACCGCCGTGACCGGGTCCGCGGTCATGCAACTCGCGGGTGAGGCCGGACTGCACTCGGTCGGCGGCCTGGTCCTCGACCCGGACTCCACCGCGCAGACCACGGCCGTCGGACTGGTGATCCTGGCCGGAGTCACCTTCACCGCCGTCACGGGGGTCCGCAGCGCCGCCCGGTTCCAGACCGCGCTGCTGGTCTTCGAGTACGCCGTACTGCTCGGCTTCTGCGGCTACGCGCTCTTCGCGGGCAGCCATCCCTTCAGCCTCGACTGGTTCAACCCCTTCGACATCCCCTCGATGCACGCGCTGGCCGAGGGCATGGTGCTCTCCGTCTTCTGCTACTGGGGCTTCGACGCCGCGTTCTCCGTCAACGAGGAGGTACGCGACCCGGCGCAGGCGTCCCGCGCCGGAATCGTCACCCTCTTCACCATGCTCGCGCTGTTCCTGCTCGGGGCCACCGCCTTCCAGCGGGTCCTCTCGACGGACGAACTGGTGGGCCACGGCGCGCAGGGCCTGACGTACTTCGGCGACAAGCTCGCCTCCCAGCCGCTGGCCGCGCTGCCGCTCGTGGCGCTGCTCTTCTCGGCCGTCGCCTCGCTCCAGTCCGGAGTGATCCCGACCGCGCGCGGCATGTTCGCGATGAGCCGCGACCGTACGCTCGGGCCCGTCTGGGGCAAGGTCAGCGAGAAGTACGGCACGCCCGCCGTGGGCACCGTGCTGGTCGGCTCCTGCGCCGCGGTGGTCGCCCTCCTGTCGCTGGTCATCCACCAGCTCAGCGACCTGATGCTGGCGGCGGTCAACGCGATCGGCATCGTGGTCGCGCTGTCGTACGCGCTGACCGCGCTCGCCGCCGCCGTACGGTTCCGGTCCCTGCTGCGCGAGGACTGGCGGCAGGGTGTGCGCGCGGTGATCCTGCCGACGCTCAGCGCGGCCGTCCTGCTCGCCCTCGGCGGCTACCTCTGCTACGCCTTCTACACCTCCACCGACCACCTCGAAGTCGACCCCGACAACGGCTGGTTCATGCTGCTCTGCCCCGCTCTCATGATCGTCTCGGGACTGCTGGTCGCCGCCTGGGCGAAGTGGGTCCGCAAGTCCCCGTACTTCCGTACCGGCGAGTCCACCGCGGCCGAGCAGCTCACCACGGAGCTGACCCCCGTCTGAACGCCTTCCCCCCGACCACAACCGAACGGACCCCTCGATGCAGCACCCGCACGCCGATCTCGTCCTCACCGGCGGCCCCGTCCTCACTCTGGACGCCGCCCGCAGCCGGGCCACCACCGTCGCCGTCACCGGAGACCGCATCACCGCGGTCGGACACGACGAGGTACGGGAGTTGATCGGTCCGAAGACCGAAGTCGTCGACCTGGCAGGCCGGCTGCTGATCCCCGGCTTCCAGGACGCCCATGTGCACCCGGTCGCCGCCGGACTCGAACTCACCCAGTGCGACCTCACCGGGGCGAGGACCGCGACGGAGACGCTGGAAGCCGTGGGGGCGTACGCCCTCGCCCACCCCGACCGGGAATGGATCACCGGCGGCGGCTGGACCATGGAGGCCTTCGAGGGCGGCACCCCGACCCGCGAACTGCTGGACGCGGTCGTGTCCGACCGGCCGGTCTATCTGCCCAACTGCGATCACCACGGCGCCTGGGTCAACAGCCGCGCGCTGGAGCTCGCCGGGATCACCCGCGACACCCCCGACCCTGCCGACGGCCGCTTCGAACGCGACAGTTCAGGCACCCCGACGGGCATGCTCCAGGAAGGCGCGATGGATCAGGTCGCCCGCCTGGTCCCGCAGTCCACCGCCGCCGACCGGCTCGCCGCGCTGCTGCACTCGCAGCGCCTGCTCCACTCGCACGGCATCACCGCCTGGCAGGACGCCATGGTCGGCGCCAACCTCGGGATGGCCGACGCGTCGGACGCCTATCTCACCGCCGCACGCGACGGCTCGCTCACCGCGCGGGTGGTCGGCGCCCTGTGGTGGGACCGGGAACGCGGCGCCGAGCAGATACCGGAACTCGCCGCCCGACGCGCGGCGTTGAGCCACGGCAGGTTCCGCGCGGACTCCGTCAAGATGATGCTCGACGGGGTGGCGGAGACCGGCACCGCGGCCCTGCTCGACCCGTATCTGGACAACTGCGGCTGCGCCACCGCCAACCGCGGCACCAGCTTCATCGATCCCGAGCTGCTCCCCTCCTACGTGACCGAGCTGGACTCCCTCGGCTTCCAGGTGCACTTCCACGCCCTCGGCGACCGCGCCGTACGCCAGGCACTCGACGCCGTCGAGGCCGCCCGCGCCGCCAACGGGCACAGCGACACCCGCCCGCACCTCGCCCACCTCCAGGTGGTCCACCCCGACGACATCGGCCGTTTCCGCGCGCTGGGCGCCGTCGCGAACATCCAGCCGCTGTGGGCCGCGCACGAGCCGCAGATGGACGAGCTGACCATTCCCTTCCTGGGCACGGAACGCGCGGCCTGGCAGTACCCCTTCGGCGCGCTGTTGGGCGCCGGCGCGACGCTCGCGGCGGGCAGCGACTGGCCGGTGAGCAGCGCGGACCCGATCCAGGGCATTCATGTGGCGGTCAACCGGGTGATCCCGGGTGGCACGGATCCCGTGTTCCTGCCCGAGCAGCGCATCGGACTGACCGCCGCACTCGCCGCGTACACGGCGGGTTCCGCCTATGCGAACCACCTGGACGACACCGGCAGCATCCGGGCCGGAGCCCTGGCCGACCTGACCGTACTGGACCGTGACCCGTACGCCGGACCGCCGGAGGAGATCGGCGGGACGGGCGTCGCGCTCACCTACGTCGGCGGCAGGCGCGTCCACGCGGCGCCCGACGCCTGACGGTTCCGCAGGAGTCCGCAGGCTCAAGGACCCACGGGGGAGGGCCTGCGGCTCCTCGGCATGCCGACGGCGAGATCCTCGGCGAGCAGCCGCTTCGCGATGGCGTCGACCGCGGCCCGGAGTTCGGCGCTGCGCGGCCTGCCCTTGTCCTCCTCCAGGCGGGTGTTCAGCCACCGCGACCAGGCGGACGTGATGGCTTCGGCCTCCCGGTGGCCCGCGGCGGTGTGCGAGAAGAGGTTGCCGTCGCGGGTCAGATAGCCCTCGTCGACCATCCGGTCGAAGACCGGCACCAGCACCTCGGGAGGCAGCCGGTACCGGGTGGCGGTCACGCCGATACTGGCGTGTCCGACGAGCCGGGTGAGCAGTTCCACCTGCATCACCGCCCAGGCACCCGCGACGTCCAGGCGAGTGTCGGAGTCCGCGACGATCCGGCGCGCGGTGTCCGGCCCCTGGCCGTGCAGGATCTTCGCGACGGAGAGTTCCAGGACCTTCGCCGAGTCCCCGGACGCCGGGGCCGCGAAGCCCTCACCCATGTCGGTGGAGCCGACGCGCGCGGAGTCGCGGAGCTTCACCTGCTTCAGGAACAGTGCCACCACGAAACCGATCAGCGCGACGGGCACGGTCCACAGGAAGACGGTGTGGATGGTGTGCGAGTAGGCCTGCACGATGGGGTCGACGGCGGAATCGGGCAGCCTGTGCAGCGACATGGGGTCCTGGGCCGCCCGGGACACCCGGACCGGGGCGATCCCGGATGCCCGGCTGGCCTCGGCGATGGCCGAAGTGAGCTTCGGCTTCAGGGTGTTGGCGTAGATCGTGCCGAACACGGCGGTACCGAAGGCGCTGCCGAGCGTACGGAAGAACGTCACGCCCGAGGTGGCGGTGCCCAGATCGGCGTAGTCGACCGTGTTCTGCACGGCGATGGTCAGCACCTGCATGCAGAGCCCGATGCCGAGGCCGAGCACGAACATGTACAGCGACTCACGCCAGAGGCCCGCGGTGGGTCCCATCCGGGACATCAGGAACAGTCCGGCCGCCATCACCAGCGCGCCGACGATGGGGAAGATCCGGTAGTTGCCGGTCTTGCTGACGACGTTGCCGCTGAACACCGAGGCGATCAGCAGCCCGACGACCATCGGCAGGGTCCGCACGCCGGAGACCGTTGCCGAGACCCCGTCGACGTACTGCAGATAGGTCGGCAGGAAGGTCATCGCCCCGAGCATCGCGAAGCCGACGATGAAGCTGAGGATCGAGCAGACCGTGAACACCGGATTCGCGAACAGCCGCATGGGCAGCATCGGTTCGGCGGCCCGGGTCTCGACGACGCAGAACAGCGCCAGCGCGATCAGCCCGCCCGCGAACAGTCCGATGATGGGTCCCGAGCCCCACGCGTACTGGTTGCCGCCCCAACTGGTGGCGAGGATCAGGGCGCTCGCCCCGACCGCCACCAGGGCGATGCCCAGGTAGTCGATGACGGGTCTGCCGACCGATCTGACGGCGGGGATGTTACGGGCCGCCGCGATGACCACGAGGATCGCGATCGGCACATTGACGTAGAACGCCCAGCGCCAGGTCAGATTGTCCGTGAACACCCCGCCGAGCAGCGGTCCGATCACCGTGGACACCCCGAACACCGCACCGATCGCACCCTGGTACTTGCCGCGTTCGCGCAGCGGGATGACGTCCGCGATCAGCGCCATCGAGGTCACCATCAGACCGCCCGCGCCGATGCCCTGCACGGCGCGCCAGGTGATCAGCAGGGTCATGTCCGTCGCCAGGCCGCAGAGGAACGATCCGGTGATGAAGATGATCGCCGAGACCTGGAAGACCAGCTTGCGGCCGAAGAGGTCACCGAACTTGCCGACCAGGACGGTGGCGACCGTCTCGGCGAGCAGATACGCGGTGACCACCCAGGACATGTGCGCGGCCCCGCCCAGATCGGACACGATCGTCGGCAGCGCCGTACCGACGATCGTCTGGTCGAGGGCGGCCAGCAGCACACCGAGCATGATCGTGCCGAACACGATGTTCCGCTGCCGGACGTCGAGCACGGGCGGCGCGGAGGGCGTGGTGCTGCTGGCAGTCGTCACAGTCGCACCCTCACACCCGATTGGCCCCGGCGCATGCGCTGTGGCCCGGACCGGTGATCACCGGTCCGGGCGCGTTCAGCCGGGGCGGACCTGCTCGGTGCTGTCGAGCCCGGCGGTCGCCGACGTACGCAGGGAGGCGGCGAGCCGCAGGCCCTCCCCCCCCGTTTCCAGGAGGCGCAGGATCGGGTCGCTGCGCAGCGGGGCCGGCTGACGGGGGCTCCAGGCCGACATCTCGCCGGAATCCCGGTCGTGGGCGGCAGCCCCTCAGGCCTTGGGGATGTCGAAGTACCGGGTGAGCCTGGAGGCCAGCCCCAGATCGCCCGCGATCTTCACCTTGCGCAGCACGAACAGCGTCACCGGGCCGGCGTTGCCCGAGACCAGCCTGAGGAAGTCGGCGTCGCCCATGACGAGGGTGAGGCGCGGCTCGCCCGCCGAGCGTCCCTCGGTGACGGTGCAGTTCCCGTCCGCGATGGCGGTCTCGTACACCACGTCGCTCCCTCCGGTGATCTTCCAGCGGATCACCGCCGCCAGGGATCCGGCGTTCTCCGGGCGGAACTGCCGCTCCACGCGTCCGAAGACCTCGGCGAGTACGCGGTGGCGCAGGTCGCCGCGCGCGATCTCGCCGAGCTCCTTCGTGGACAGCCCCTTGATGATCTTCGCGAATTCCTGCGGGGAGACGGACGCGAAGTCCAGTTCCGCAAGTCTCTCGCTGATGCTGTCTGCCACGAACGCTTCCCTACTCACAAGTAAACTTACTGGGAGTGAGGCTAGGGCGCATGGGGGCCATGGGCAAGGCGGGTGCGTTCCCCGGCCGGGCCGCCCGGGTGTCCGGTCAGTTCCGGCGCGCCTCCAGCTGTATCGCGCGCAGCACGATCTCGGTCGCGAACCGCCACTCGGGGTCGGCGAGCTGCTCGCCGAAGATGGTGTCCAGGGTCCGCATCCGGTAGCGGACGGTCTGCGCGTGCACCCCCAGCGCCTCGCCCATCTGGGCGGCTGTGCCACGTGTCGCGAGCCAGGCGTGCAGGGTCTCGGTCAGCCGGTCGCGGCGGTTCGCGGTGAGTTCGGCGACGGGCGCCAGTTCGCGCCGGGCCAGCTGCCGGAGCAGTGGGGGGTCGGAGAGGAGCCAGAGCGTGACCATGTGGTCCTCGCAGCGGGTCGTCGGGTTGTCCTCGACGATGCCGGTGTCGACCAGGTCGAGGATCTGCCGCGCCCAGCGGAGCGAGTCGGAGGCGTTCACCAGGGGGACGGACAGGCCGATCGCCGTACGGGCGCCGGGCAGAGCGGCGTCCAGCATGAGCTGTCTTCGCTCGTCGAAAGGGCCGGGGACGAGTAGGTGCGGCTGCGGTTCGGCGAGATCGGCGAGGACGTCGTCGCCCAGGGCGGCCGACGGCGCGCCGACGGGCGTACGGAGCGCGACCAGCGTGACCTGCTCGGGTAACTCCCAGCCGGTCTGCTCGGAGAGTTCCGCGATGGCGGTACGGGGCACGGGTGACCCGGCGAGTATCAGGTGCAGCAGTCGGCGGCGGAGCGTGTCCTTGTGGTTCCCGTCGGCGGTCTTCACCTCCAAGTAGCCCTCACGCGACAGTGATTCGAGTTCGTCGACGTAGGTGAAGAGGGCGTCGGCGAAGGTCAGCATGAGGGTGGGGGAGAGGTTGTAGCGCCGGCCCACCGTCTTGGCCCGCCGCAGTGCGATCCGGGCGCCGAGCCGGTACGCACCCTGGAGCTGTTCCAGACTCCGGCCCTCGTACGCCTCGAACCTGCCGAACCTGCGGCACATCTCGTCGCGCAGGGTGGAAGGGGCGTCGGGCTCGGCGACCTGGTCGACGAAGACGGAGATGCTCTGCTCCACCCCGACGCGGATTCCCTGGCCGTACGGCCCGTCGAGCAGCCGTGCGTACTCCGGGTACGCGCGGGTGATCTCCAGGCCGATCTCCTTGATCAGGGTCGGAAGTTCGGGACGGATGACCGCCGCGAACTCCTGTGGCAGCGGTCCCAGTGGTTCTCCGATGTCCGAGGGTCGTGCAACTCCCGGCATTCCTCTACCCCTTGCTCTCCGGCGCCCAGTGGGGGGTGGCCTGCGGGAGAGCGCTCCCGCAGGCCGTCAGGTGCGAACCGATTCGGGCTGCTGAACATAGTCCACGGCAGGGGGTGCTGGACACAGCTATGACAGGGAGTCATGCAGGGGGCATGTATTCGGCCACGCCGGGACCGTCCCGGCGCCGCTCACGGGCGGATCCGGAAATGCTCACTTCCGGACAAGGGAAATCCGCCGATTGCGCACCCTGGCACAGGAAATGGAGAGGGCGCCGATGCCCTTTGGATTTTCTCGGTACGGGGCATTGCAAACCGACGTTACTCGCTCGTAGCGTCAGCGCCGCACGGTCGGAACGGGCGGTCGTTCGGGGCAAGGCAGCCTCTTCTCCACCGCGTGAGCCCCTCGGGAGATTCGTTCCCACAGGGCGGAGCTCCCTGTACCGGATCAAGACGCGACGAAGGGAATTCACACCATGCACAAGCTTGCACGAAGAGCCGCTGTCGTCACTTTCGCAGTCGGCGCGGCCATCGGCCTGGCGGCGACGTCGGCCTCGGCCACCGCTTCCTCGTACTCGTGGACGGTCACCCCGTCCGGGAGCTACACCGCGGCTGCCACGGCTCCCACGCTGACCGTGCCGTTCGCCACGCTCGTCTGTGACTCCTCCAGTGTGTCGAGCGGGACCCTCCAGGCGACCAGCGCCACCGGGGCCGGGATCGGCAACATCAACGCCATCTCGTTCACCAACTGCAACGTGGGCGGCATTCCCTTCACCGTCACGATGAAGGCCACCCCCTGGAAGATCAACGCCATCCAGCCGAACGCGTCCAACGCGCAGTGGGTGGACGCCACCGTGAGCACGATCTCGGCCCACATCGCCGGGACCGGCTGCAACGCGGACTTCACCGGTTCGGTGAAGGGCCACTACGCGAACGACACCGGCAGCCTCGTCATCGACGGAACGGGCAACGGCCTGGTCGCGTCGAACGCGAGCTGCCTGGGGCTCATCAACAACGGTGACGTCGCCAGCTTCTCCGCGTCGTACCTCGTGAACACGCACCCGTTGATCAAGACCCCGTAACGACCGAGCGTGCCGGGTACGGGCCGACGGCTGGCAGGAACTGCCGCCGTCGGCCCGGACTTCGCTGTTTCCGGGCCCGGAAGGCCCGGTTCGGACGGCACGCGTGACCAGGCGTCGGAGGGCAGCCTCATCGGACCACAGGAAGAAGGAGCGGGGCCGGGATGAACGTACAGAGACCCGTGACCGGCGGCAGACACTCCGTACGGCTGACACTTGTCTGCGCAGCCGCCCTGCTCGCCGGGGTGATGTCCGGCCCCGGATCGGCCGCGGACGCCCGGACGGACCCGGACACGCTCGCGTACACGTGCGGGCTGCCGTCGTCCGGCTCCCTCACCGCCGTGGTGCAGGTCGCGTCGGCGTACCCGGCGTCGGGCACGGTGGGCGAGCCGATGCAACCGGGTCCGGTGACACTCACCGTGGGCATCTCGCGGTCCGATCTCGACGCGGTGCTTCCCGCGGGCACCACCGCCGTGGTCAGCACGGCCACGCTGTCCGTCGAGGTCGGGCAGAACGGGCAGTCGGCCGAGGCGCAGTGGGCGAATCTCGTCGCCCCGAGTACACCGCTGCCGTCCGACGGCGACGACATCCACCTCGCCCATGTGGGCGAAGTGCCCTCGATCACGGTGGGCGCCCCGGGCGAGGTCGCCCTCACCGCCGGAAAGCTGACGCTGCAACTGCGTTCGGCCACGGCCACCGACCCGACCGCCGAACCGTCCGCGGACCCGTCCGGTGCGGCGGCCCCCGAGGCGCTGACGTGCGAACTCGCGGCAGGCCGGACCGGGCACCTGGCGACCGTCCCGGTGCCCGGCGCGCCGGGCACCCCGTCGCCGGGTGCGTCCGGATCGGGGAACCCCGGTGAACCGGGCGACGGGAAGAGCGTGAAGGGCAGCGACGGCATCACCGTGAAACCCCGGACCGCGGACGCCGACCCGGCCAACGCCTGCCCGGTCGAACCGCCCACGGGAAAGCTGGACGCGAGCGACGCACCACAGGCGCCGGCCGGTGACCCGCTGATCGAGTCCGATGTGCCCGGGGTGCGACCGGGCTGTGCCTACGCGGTCGGGCTGGCCAATGTGCGCAAGCTCAACGGCGCGATGATCATCAACGATCCGAAGCGGAAACCCGCGCTCATCAGCGTCCTGGCGAACGCCCATACGGCGAGGCGCCTGCCGACCTCCGCGGGCGGCTACTATCTCCGTCTCGATTCACTCGGGAATCTGAAGCTGCCGGACGCCGAATCGACGTTCCTGACCTTCGGGTTCGAGCCGGTGTCGGCGAAGGTGGAATTCGAGAACGGGCCCGTCACCATCTCGACCGGAAACATCGGCATTCTGACCAACGTCGTCTACTTCGCCACGGCCTCCTTCAAGCAGTCGCTGCGTCTGTACGACGTGAAGGTCAACGGAACGCCTCTGGACGTCGGTAAGAACTGCCGGACGGCCGCACCGTTCAAGGTGGTTCTCAACGGGAAATTCCCCAAATACATGAACGTGCTGTTCGGCGGACCGATGGAAGGTGAGGTCACCATTCCGCCCTTCTCCGGCTGCGGAACGGCCGACGAGAATCTCGACTCCTTGTTCACCGCGTCGATCTCGGGCCCCGGGAACCTCGTCTCGCTGAATCAGGGCACGACGTGCATTCCCGAGGACACCTCCACACCTTGTCCGCCGACCATGCCCGAACTGCCGTCCGCCGCACCCGAGAAGAACTGAGCGGCGGAACGGACACCGTCTCCGTACGCCGATGGGGCCGCCCTCCACTTGGGAGGGCGGCCCCATCGGCCGGTGTGCGGGGTGGTGGTTACTTCACCGCCGAGTGCCAGTACTGCGCGAGCACCTTGCCCTCGTCAGGAGCGACCGCGCTGGGGTCGTTGACCGTGGCGACGTAGGTCGAGGCGTTGTTGAGGACCACGCTGTTGTTGCCGGACGCGGACGGCAGGCCCGTCTTGAGGTTGACCGCCCAGTCGAGCAGCCCCGCACCGCAGCCGTTCGCGCCGGGCACCGAGTAGGTGGAGTCGCCCTGGTCCGCGCCCACCAGGTTGATCCGGCCCAGCGGGCCGGCCGGGTCGGGGGTGCCGTCACCCGCGAACTGTTCGGCCCCGGCGGTCGGACGGGTCAGGTTCTGCGGACGCAGCACGATCGGGTTCGAGGCGCTGCCGATGTAGCAGTTGCTGCCCAGGAACGGGTTCTCCAGGTGGATGCGCACCGGCAGCGAGACGATCGGTTTGCCCGTCGTCGTGCCTGCCAGCAGCTGGAAGTCGCTCGGTGAGTTGACCGACTGAATGGTGGCGGTGACCTTGTTCAGGGTGCTGTCGGTGATCTGCTGGCAGATGGAGCTGACGACCGGGATGCCACTGGGACACATCAACCCGAGCAGTCCGCCCGGGAGTTGGGCCGGGTCGGCGACGAGCGCACCGCCGGCCGGGGAGACCAGGGTCGAGGTGCCGTTGGCATGGGTGACCACACCGAGCTGGAGATCGCTGGCCCCGGTCGGCACGACGGAGCTGCCGAGCTTGATGGACCCGCCGGCCGAGTGGGACGAGACGCACAGAGCGGTGTTGTCCTGGCCGTCGGCGGCCAGCATGGTGGGATCGTCCACCGGGCAGCGCGTGAACGAGGCCCAGCTCCCGTTCAGTTCGGTGGGGGCGCCGGCCGCGGTGGCCGTGCCCACCGATATGAACGAGGCGAGCGCCGTGCTGGTGGCGAGCAGCCCCACTCGTACCCGGGTCGAAGCGGATCTCATGAGTTCCCCTTTTTTCTACTGGAGCAGCGGTCCGTGCGTGAGCGACGCACGGGGAGTTGTGGAAGAACAGAGGGCGTGAAAGGTGAATCCAGGCATACGGGACGGTTCAGTCTCCGGAATCGCCGAGCTGTGACGTTACTGGCGGGAAACACCACGGCACAATCCCGCCGTTCGAGGAACTTGTCCCTTTCTTCCGCGACGGGACGACGCACGGCATGAATTGTCATCAGAGGACAGGTTTCGCTTCGGCACTGCTCAGTTGTCGCCAAGAACGGGGTGTTCGCGCGGTTACTCGTGAAATCTTGAAGAACTAGTATTGCGGGCCAGGTTACCCGGCCGTAACGTCGCACCGTAAGCAACTCGGCCTGTTGGTCCGGGGATTGCGCGTATGTGGAAAGGGGGGTTCCCGCAGTGGCCCGTCACCTGGGATTCATCGGACGGGAGCCGGCGCTCCGGTCCCTCCTGAGGGCGGGCGTTCCGGCCGCCGGGCACCGCGGTCCCGGCCTCCGGGGCCGCAGGACTCCGGCCGGGGGCCCCGTTCTCCGTACGCAGTTTTCGACAAGATCGGCGGACGGACTTGTCATCGGATGACAAGTGTCCGGGATCTTGCTGAATTCCCTGTTCAAGGGCTTGTCCCGGCGGTGTCGGTGAACTTAACGTGCGCCTCTCGGTGCGCTTCTGTCACTTCGTGAGTGTATGCAGGGGGTGGGATGGGAATCGAAGTAGTCGTTGAAGGGCTCACGAAGTCTTTCGGCAAGCAGAACATCTGGCAGGACGTGACACTCACGCTTCCCGCCGGTGAAGTGAGCGTCATGCTCGGGCCTTCCGGAACGGGAAAGACCGTATTCCTGAAGTCCGTCATCGGGTTGCTCAAGCCGGAGCGCGGCAGTGTCCTCATCGACGGCGTCGACATGGTCAGCAGCCCAGAGCGCGACATCTACGAGACGCGCAAGCTCTTCGGCCTGATGTTCCAGGACGGTGCGCTCTTCGGCTCGATGACTCTCTTCGACAACATCGCCTTCCCGCTCCGCGAGCACACCAGGAAGAAAGAGTCCGAAATTCGCCGCATCGTCATGGAGCGGATGGACATGGTCGGGCTCGTGGGCGACGAGGACAAGCTGCCCGGTGAGATCTCCGGCGGCATGCGCAAGAGGGCAGGCCTCGCACGGGCATTGGTGCTCGATCCCCAGATCATTCTCTGCGACGAGCCCGACTCCGGCCTCGACCCGGTCCGGACCGCGTACATCTCGCAGCTCCTGATCGACCTCAACGCCCAGATCGACGCCACCATGCTGATCGTCACGCACAACCTCGACATCGCGGCCACCGTGCCCGACAACATGGGCATGCTCTTCCGCCGCAACCTGGTCACCTTCGGTCCGCGTGAAGTGCTGCTCACCAGCGAGGAGCCGGTCGTCGCGCAGTTCCTCAGCGGTCGCCGCGAGGGGCCCATCGGGATGTCCGAGGAGAAGGACGCCGCGACCATCGCGCGGGAGCAGCTGAGCGTCAACGGCGGCAGCCTCACCCCGGACGGCCCCCGGTCACTGGTGCCGCAGCTGGAGCCGTCGCCGGGGATGCCGGAGCGCAGGGCTGTCCTGCGGCGCCGCGAGCGGGTGCTCGGCATGATGGCGCAGTTGCCCGAAGCGGCTCGCTCGGCCATCGCCAAGAGCTACGCCGCCCCGTCGGCCGGCGAGGCGCGGACATGACGGCGCAGCTGCCGGTCCGGCCGTCCGAGCCGTCGGACGCGCCCGGCGAGAAGGCCGGTACCCGCTCGGCGCCCAGACCGCCGCTGCGTGCTCTCGCGCCGCTGCGCGAGACCGGGAAGCTCTTCGCGCTCGGGGCCACGGTGACCCGGGCGATCTTCCGAAGACCCTTCCAGGTAAGGGAGTTCATCGAGCAGTTCTGGTTCGTCGCGAGCGTGACCATCCTCCCGGCCGCGCTCGTCTCCATTCCCTTCGGCGCGGTCATCGCGCTCCAGGTGGGCTCGCTCACCCAGCAGCTCGGCGCCCAGTCCTTCACCGGAGGCGCGAGCGTACTCGCCGTCATCCAGCAGGCGAGCCCGCTGATCGTCGCCCTGCTGATCGCGGGCGCGGGCGGCTCCGCCATCTGCGCCGATCTCGGATCGCGCAAGATCCGCGAGGAGCTGGACGCGATGGAGGTCATGGGGGTGTCACCGGTCCAGCGGCTGGTCGTTCCCCGGGTGCTGGCCACCATGTTCGTGGCCGTGCTGCTGAACGGCCTGGTCTCCGTCGTCGGCACGCTGGGCGGCTACTTCTTCAACGTGATCATGCAGCACGGCACGCCCGGCGCGTACCTCTCCAGCTTCTCCGCACTCGCCCAGCTCCCCGACCTCTACATCAGTGAGTTCAAGGCGCTGATCTTCGGGTTCCTGGCCGGAATCGTCGCCGCCTACCGGGGCCTGAACCCCCGGGGCGGCCCCAAGGGGGTCGGCGACGCGGTCAACCAGTCCGTCGTCATCACCTTCATGCTGCTGTTCTTCGTGAACATGGTCCTCACGGCGGTCTATCTCCAGATCGTCCCCGCGAAGGGGAGCTGAGAGATGTCCATGCTCGGCTGGCTCGATCGCTCCGGCGATCAACTCGCTTTCTACATCAGGGCCTTGCTCTGGATCCCGCGCACCCTGCGCAGATACCTGAGAGAGGTGCAGCGGCTCCTCGCCGAAGTGGCGTTCGGCAGCGGCGGACTCGGTGTCATCGGCGGCACGATCGGCGTGATGATCGCCATGACCCTGTTCACCGGCACGGTCGTCGGCCTCCAGGGGTACGCCGCGCTCAACCAGATCGGCACCGCGGCCTTCACCGGCTTCATCTCCGCGTACTTCAACACCCGCGAGATCGCCCCGCTGGTCGCCGGTCTCGCCCTGTCCGCGACCGTCGGCGCCGGATTCACCGCGCAGCTCGGCGCGATGCGCATCAACGAGGAGGTCGACGCCCTCGAAGCGATGGGCGTGCGGTCCATGCCGTACCTCGTCACCACCCGGATCATCGCCGGCGTCGTGGCGATCATCCCGCTGTACGCCATGGGGCTGCTCAGCTCCTATGTCGCGTCGCGCTATGTGACGGTCCTCTTCAACGGGCAGTCCTCCGGCACCTACGACCACTACTTCAATCTCTTCCTCTCGCCGGACGACGTGCTCCTGTCGGTGCTCAAGGTGCTGATCTTCAGCGTGATGGTGATCCTGGCCCACTGCTACTACGGCTTCCGGGCCAGCGGCGGCCCGGCCGGGGTCGGGATCGCGGTCGGACGGTCCGTCCGTAACGCCATCGTGCTGATCAGCGTCACCGACTTCTTCCTCTCGCTCGCCATCTGGGGTGCCACGACGACCGTGAAGGTGGCGGGATGAGCGCGCGTACGGTGCAACGCAGACTCGCCGGAGTGGTCTTCATCGTGGTCCCCGCGCTGCTGATCTGGCTGTCGGTCGCCGTGTACCAGAAGGACTTCACCGACTCCGCGACCATCAGGGTGGACGCCGACACGGTCGGCAGCGAGATGCACCTCAACGCCGACGTGAAACTGCGCGGAGTGGTCATCGGACAGGTCCGTGACATCACGTCGCACGGCGACGGGGCGCAGCTCACCCTGGCCATCCAGCCCGACAAGCTCGGGCAGGTGCCGTCGGACGTCACCGCGCAGATGCTGCCGACGACACTCTTCGGCGAGCGGTACGTCGCCCTGGTGCCGCCCGCGAACGCCTCGGCGCAGCCGCTGAAGGCGGGTGTCACCATCCCGCAGGACCGGTCGCGCAACGCCATCGAGCTGGAACAGGTCCTGGACAACGTGCTGCCCCTGCTCACCGCGGTGCAGCCGGAGAAGCTGTCCGCGACCCTCACCGCGGTCTCGCAGGCCCTGAACGGGCGCGGCCAGAAGCTGGGCGACACCCTCGTCACCCTCGACACCTACCTGAAGAAGCTCAACCCCCAACTCCCCACGCTCAACCGGGACATAGCGCAGCTGGTGAAGGTCACCCAGGTGTACTCGGACGCGTCGCCCGACATCCTCACGGCGCTCACCGACTTCACCACCACCAGCTCCACCCTCGCGCAGAAGCAGGCCGAACTGGCGGGGCTCTACGGCTCGACCACCCGGACCGCCCAGGACGTCACGGCCTTCCTCCAGCAGAACAAGGACAACATCATCCGGCTCTCGGCGACCAGCAGGCCCACCCTGGAACTCCTCGCCAAGTACGCGCCCGAGTTCCCCTGCACGCTGAGCACCCTCGCGGGCTTCGTCCCCGCCATGGACAAGGCGCTCGGCAAGGGCACGGACCAACCGGGGCTGCACGTCAGCCTCGTCTCCGTCCCCTCGCTCGGGAAGTACACGGCGGGCCGGGACACCCCGGCCTACCACGCGAGCGGCGGGCCGAACTGCTACTCGGTTCCCTACATCGGCAAGACCGTCCCGACAGCGGCGACCGGTGCGAGCAAGAAGGACAGCCTGGGGCTGCCCAACTCGCCCCAGGAGAACCAGCTCGTCAACGAACTGCTGTCGCCCGGCGCGAAGGCCGGGGCGAAGTCCTTGCCCGACTGGAGCAGCCTGCTGGCCGGTCCCGTCTTCCGCGGTGCGGAGGTGAAGCTGAAGTGAAACGCCGCAGCATGACCGGACCGGTCGTCAAATCCCTGGTCTTCACCGTGGTGACCTCGCTGGCCACCGTGGTCCTCGGGCTCAGCATCGCCAATACGGACGTCGGCGACACCATCTCGTACAAGGCCCGCTTCACCGACGCCACCGGACTGATCGCGGGCGACAGCGTGCGGATCGCCGGGGTGAAGGTCGGCCAGGTCGAGTCGGTCCGGGTCGCGGACCGGCGGCTCGCCGAGGTGAGCTTCGCGGTGAAGAAGGGCCGGACCCTGCCCGCGTCGGTGACCGCGTCGATCAAGTACCTCAACATGGTCGGCCAGCGGTACGTCGACCTGGAGCAGGGCAGCGGTCCCGTCGGGCAGCACTTCGCGCACGGGGCCACCATCCCCCTCTCGCGCACCACGCCCGCGCTCGATCTCACCCAGCTCTTCAACGGATTCCAGCCGCTGCTGCAGGGGCTGGCACCGGACGAGATGAACCAGCTCGCCAACTCCATCGTGCAGGTCCTGCAGGGTGAGGGCGGGACCGTCGACAGCCTGCTCCAGCACGTCGGATCGCTGACCACCACGGTCGCGGCCAAGGACAAGGTGATCGGCCAGGTCATCAAGAACCTCAACACCGTACTGACGACCGTCAACGACCGGGAGTCGGACTTCAACGACCTCGTCGTCACCCTCCAGCAGCTCGTCTCGGGCTTCGCCGGAGACCGTAAACCCCTCGGCGACGCGATCACCGCCATGGGCGCGCTCACCACCACGACCGCCGGCCTGCTCCAGGACGGCCGGGCACCCCTCAAGCAGGACATCAGCGAACTCGGGCGGCTTTCCCGGCAGTTGGACGCCGGCAAGCCGAAACTTCAGGACTTCCTGCAGAACACACCCGCCAAGATGCAGGCCATCACCCGGCTCGCCTCGTACGGATCGTGGCTCAACCTCTATCTCTGCGAGGCCAAGGTGACGGGCGTGACCACCTCGGACGGCAGCACGCCGCCCACCGGCATCGGGATCACCGAATCGAGGTGCCAGGGATGAAGGCACCCCGTGGCCGGATACCGAGGCTCAAGCCCGTACGGGACCGCAACCCGGTCGCGGTGAGCCTGGTAGGCCTGCTGGTCCTCGCACTCATCGGGCTCGCCGCCTACCGCGCCGACTCACTGCCCTTCATCGGCGGCGGTACGACCTACACCGCGGACTTCAGCGAGTCCGCGGGGCTCAGCAACGGTGACGAGGTACGGATCGCCGGCGTCAAGGTCGGGAAGGTGACGGGCGTCGGACTCGACGGCCCCAAGGTGAAGGTGACGTTCAAGGTCAAGGACGCCTGGGTCGGCAACTCCAGCACGGCGGCCATCGCGATCAAGACCCTGCTCGGTGACAAGTACCTGGCGCTCGACCCGGTCGGCACCGGCCCGCAGGACCCGTCGAGCCGCATACCGCTGAGCCGCACCACCTCCCCGTACGACGTCACCCAGGCGTTCAGCGGGCTCAGCGACACCATCGGCGAGATCGACACCAAGCAGCTCGCCAAGAGCTTCGAGACGATCTCCGCGACCTTCAAGAACTCGCCCCCCGATGTGAAGACCGCCGCCGACGGCCTCTCCGCGCTGTCGAAAACGGTCTCCGAACGGGACACCGAACTGGCCAAGCTCCTCAAGGGCAGCAAACAGCTCACCAAGACGCTGTCCGGGCAGAACAGCAGCTTCGACGCCCTGCTCAAGGACGGGAACCTGCTGCTCGGCGAGATCCAGAACCGGCGGGACTCCATCCACCTGCTGCTCACCGGGACCACCGACCTGGGCACCGAACTGACCGGCCTGGTCAAGGACAACAACAAGCAACTGCAACCGACCCTGACCGCGCTGAACAACGTCACGACCGTCCTGCTGAAGAACCGCAAGAGCCTCGACAAGGCCCTGTCACTGGCCGGACCGTACTACCGGCTCGTCGGCAACACCCTCGGCAACGGCCGCTGGTTCGACAGCTACATCTGCGGTCTCGTCCCGAAGAACTACCTGCCCGCCGGCACGCCTCCGGACACCGGATGCATGTCGCCCCAGCAGACCTCAGGCGGCAGCCGATGAACCACACCACCAGACGCGTCGTCACCACCGGCGTCGGACTCGCGCTCGTCGCGGGCGTGGCCACCACCGGCGTCGTCGCGCTCGACGACGCGGAAGGCAACCGGGTCACCGCCTACTTCGACCAGGCCACCGGCATCTACGCGGGGTCCGACCTGCGGATCCTCGGGGTGAAGGTCGGAAAGGTCGACTCCGTCAGACCCCAGGGCAAGGAGGTGAAGGTGGTGCTGATCCTCGACAAAGGGGTGAAGGTGCCGGCCGACGCCCACGCCGTCATCGTCGCGTCCAGCGTCGTCGCCGACCGCTACGTCCAGCTCTCACCGGCGTACGCGGGCGGCCCGCAGCTGAAGGACCGGGCCACGCTCGCCGCCGACCGCAACGCCACGCCCGTCGAGGTCGACCAGCTGTACGCGAGCGTCACCCAGCTCGCCGACGCGCTGGGACCGAAGGGAGCCAACTCCCAGGGCGCGCTGTCCGATCTGCTGAACACCGGGGCGGCCAACCTCGACGGCAACGGCAAGGCGATCGGCGACTCCATCGAGCAGTTCGGAAAGGCCACCAAGACGCTCGACAAGAGCAGCGGCAACCTCTTCGACACGCTCGCCTACCTCCAGTCCTTCACCACGATGCTCAAGGGCAACGACGGGAAGGTGCACACCGCGGAGCAGCAGCTCTCCACCGTCACCAGCTTCCTCGACGCCGACAAGAAGGACCTGGGGAGCGCCCTGCGGGAGCTCGGCACGGCGCTCGGCCAGGTGAAGACCTTCATCGAGAAGAACCGCGGTTCGCTGAAGAAGAGCGTCAGCCAGCTGAGGCCGATCACCGAGACCCTGGTCAAGCAACGGGCCTCGCTCGCCGAGATGCTGGACACCGCTCCACTGGCCGCCGGGAACCTGGTCAACGCCTACGACCCGGTGCACCGCACCATCGACGGCCGGGGCAACCTCAACGAACTGAGCATGAACAGCGCCCTCAACGGTGCGAGCACACCATCGGCGGGCGGTTCGGCGCTGAGCGGTCTGGTGCCCGTGCGGCCGTCGGAACAGAAGGCGCTCCCCGCGCTGCCGCTGCCCACGGTCGGGGACGTGTACGGCTCGCCGTCGCAGTCCGCACCGAAGACCTCTTCCGGGGCACCGTCACAGAAGGGGGCCACCCGATGAGCCGGGTCACCGGGCGCACCCGATCCCGTACCGGCCTGGCGGCCACGGTCGCCCTGGCCGTCGGCTGCGTCGTCACCCTCGGCGGCTGCGCCGCCCCGTCGTTCTCCGGAATCGAGAACCTTCCGCTGCCCGGCGGCGCCGACCTCGGCTCCCATCCGTACGAGATCACCGCGGACTTCGGCGATGTGCTGAACCTGGTACCGCAGGCCGCCGTGAAGGTGAACGACGTCGCCGTCGGCCGGGTCACGAAAATCACGCTGTCGCCCGACGACTGGTCGGCCCGGGTCACCATGCGGGTCAACGGCAAGGTACGGCTGCCGGAGAACGCGTACGCCCATCTCGAACAGTCCAGTCTGCTCGGCGAGAAGTTCATCCAGCTCGTCGCCCCCGAGAAGGGCGCGTCGACCGCCTCGCTGGGCAACGGCCAGACCATTCCGATCTCCCGCACCAACCGCAACCCGGAGGTCGAAGAGGTCTTCGGCGCGCTGTCGCTGCTCCTCAACGGCGGCGGCATCCAGCAGCTGAAGACCATCAGCACCGAACTCAACAAGACACTCGGCGGCCGGGAGCCACAGATCCGGTCGATGCTCCACGACGTCGACACGCTGGTGACCAGCCTGGACGACCACAGGAGTGACATCACGGACGCCCTGGACGGGGTCAACCGGCTCTCCGCGACACTCGCCACCCGTAAGCAGGACATCGGGAAGGTCCTCACGGGAGTCAGCCCCGGACTGAAGGTGCTGGAGAAGCAGCGCGGCTCACTGCTCACCATGCTCAAGGCGCTCGACACCCTGTCCGGCGTCGCCGTGGACACGGTGAACAGGAGCAAGGACGACATGGTCGCCGATCTCAAGGCACTGGCACCGACGCTGAAGGAGCTGGCCGACTCCGGCAAGGATCTGCCCGACTCCCTCCAGGTGCTCTTCACCTATCCCTTCACGGACGAGGTGATGCGCGGGGTGAAGGGGGACTACCTCAACCTCTACCTGGACGTGACGGCCGTGCCCGGGACGCAGATCATCCCCCCGGTCGCCCCCACCACCATCGGGGCGGCGACGGCGAAATCCGGTGCGCCGCCCCTGCCGCTGCCCTCCGTCACAGCGCCGTCCACGAAAGGCGGCCACTGATGATCACCACGGCCACCCGGCTGAAGAACATCTCCTTCCTGCTGATCGCGGTGCTCGTCCTGGGCTACCTCGGGGCCCGGTACGCGGACCTCGGCCATCTGATCGGGCTGCGCGGCTACTACGTCGTCAAGGTCGAACTCCCGGAGACCGGCGGCCTCTTCACCCACTCCAACGTCACCTACCGGGGTGTCTCGGTGGGGCGGGTAGGACCGATCCGGCTGACCGCCGACGGCGTGGAGGCGGAGCTGCGGATCAACAATTCCGCGCCCGCCATCCCGGCCGACCTCAAGGCGGTCGTCGCGAACCTCTCCGCCGTCGGCGAGGAGTACATCGATCTGCGGCCCGTCGACAGCGGCAGCCCCTATCTGGAGGACGGCTCGACCATCGCGCAGGCCGACGCCAGCATCCCGGCGCCCGTGACACAGGTCCTCACCAGCGTCAACGATCTGTCGTCCTCGGTGGACCTGGACTCCCTGCGCACCGTGGTCGACGAGTTCGGCGCCGCGCTGAACGGCCGCGGGGAGGACCTCCAGGTCCTGATGGACAGCAGCAGCGACTTCCTCAAGGCGGCGGACAAGGCCCTCCCCACGGACACCAAGCTGATGGTGGACGGTGAGACCGTGCTCCGCACCCAGTCCGAGGAGGGCGACGCCCTCAAGTCCTTCGCCACGGGTGCCAAGGGGCTGGCCGGACAGCTCGTCGACTCCGACGCCGATCTGCGTTCCCTGATCGCGGTCGCGCCTGATGCGGCGACCCAGGTCAGCGGACTGCTCCGGGACCTCGACCCTGATCTGAGCGTGGTGCTCGCCAATTTGCTGACCACCTCGGACGTGGCGGTGACCCGTCAGCGGGGCACGGAGGAACTGCTGGTGAAACTGCCCGCCGTGGCTGCCGCGGGTTCGACCGCGATCAATGGCAAGGGGGCCCGCTTCGGCATGGCCGTCACCTTCTTCTCACCGCTGCCGTGCACCGCCGGGTACGGCGGGACGAAGTACCGCAACGGCCTGGACACCAGCGCCACTTCGGCCCTCAACACCGACGCGCGCTGCACTTCGCCGCCCAGCAGCGGCAAGGAGGTGCGCGGGTCGGCGAACGCCCCTCGTGGGGGACCCGTGCTGCCACCCGCGAAGCCGGGATCCCTGCTGCTGGGAACCGACGCGGGAGGCCCGCTCCCCGGAGCGCTCGGCATGCCCGCGCTGCCCGCCGGCGGTCCCACCGGCCTCGGCGGTCTGCTCGCACCGGGAGGCACTCGGTGAACAGGCGTACGCGCATGATGTGCGGGGCCGCGGTCCTGGTGGCCGTGCTCTTCTGCGGATTCTCCGGGTGGGTGTACTGGCAGGCGCACGACGACGGCTCACTCGCGTACTCCGCCTCACGCGACCGGGCGCTGACTGCCGGGCGTGAGCGTGTCGCCCAGCTCAACACGCTCGACGTGCGGCACACCGATGCCGGGCTCAAGCAGTGGCTGGACGCCTCGACCGGCGCGCTGCACGACAAGCTGGCCGCCACCCGGACCACCGACCGCACCACACTCACCGACGCCGGGACCTCCGCACGGGGCACCGTCACGGACGCGGCGCTCACCGCTCTCGACGACCGGGCGGGAACGGCTTCGCTGATCGCGACCGTCGACGTCGCCATCACGGCCAAGGGCGGTACGGCCACCACCGACCGCAAACGCTTCGCGGCCTCGCTCGCCCGGACCCCGGACGGCTGGAAGGTCACCGCACTCACCGCAGTGCCGGTGGGGAAGGAGGGCGCATGAGCGGCACCGTCGAAGAGACGCAGGAGGCCGAAGCGGCGCAGGAAGCCGGTGAGTCGCCCGGGACCGGAGTGTTGCAGGCGGCAGAGGAGACCCCGGAGACCCCGGAGACTCTGAAGAGTTCGGAGACCCCGGCGGAGGCCCCGGCCGCCCCGCCGCGCGGCCGGGGCCCGCTGGTGGTCGCCGTCGCCGTCCTGCTGCTGGTGCTCGGCGGCGCCGGACTGCTCTTCCGCGCCCACCAGTTGAGAAGCACCCCGGCCGCGGCGAACCAGGCGCTCACCGACACCGAGGCCACCGCTCAGGTCACCGGGGATGTCAGCGACGCGCTCGGCAAGGTCCTGTCGTACACGCCGCAGGCCACCGGCGTCACGGAGCAGGCAGCCCGCGAACTGCTCGCGGGAAAGGCGGCGAGGCAGTACGGCGCGCTCTTCGGGCAGGTCGGCAAGCGCGCCCAGGAGCAGAAACTGACGCTCACCACGCAGGTCGTACGGGCCGGTGTCACCCGGCTGACCGGCAGTGAGGCGCACCTGCTGGTCTTCCTCGACCAGACCGCGCAGCGCAAGGGCAAACCGGCCGAGGTAGTGGCCGCACAGCTGTCGGTGACCGCCGAACTCCGCGGCGGCAACTGGCTGATCACCGACATCACGGCCCGTTGAGGGACCCGCTGAGGGAGACGCACATGCTGAGCACGGTAAGAAACCCGCTGACCGCAGTGGCGCTGGCGCTGGCGCTGCTGGCCGCGGGCGCGGCGGCCTGGGGCGGCTGGTCCTGGTACGCGGCGGCACACGACGACTCCGCCGCCTACGCGCGGACCCGGGACAGTGTCCTCGCGGCGGGGGAGCAGGCCGTACAGAACATGAACACCCTGGACCACCGGAAGGTGGCGAGCGGGCTGGACGCGTGGGAGAACTCGACCACCGGGGATCTCCACCAGCAACTGACCAATGGGCGAACGGAGTTCGAGAAGCAGATCAAGGAGGCCCGGACGGTCTCCACGGCGAAGGTGCTGTCCGGTGCGGTCACCGAACTGGACGCCCGCACGGGGAAGGCCAGCGTGATGGTGGCGCTGCGGATCACCGTGACCGCTCCGAAGGGCAAGCCTTCGGAGAAGGAGAGCCGACTGCTCGGGGAGCTCACCCGTACCTCCGGGGGCTGGAAGCTCAGCGCACTCGGCCAGGCGCCCGTCGGCAACACCGCCGGCTGATCTCGGACAGGAGCTGAGAACGACATGTCGACGACCCGTCACCTCATCAACAGGCAGCGGCGGCTGGCAGCTGTGACGCCGGTGCGCGTCAAGCCCCGGGGGGAAGAGGAGCGGCCCGCGCAGGATCCGTCCGCGCAGGACCCGCCCACGAAGAGGCCGTCGGGGGAGGAACCGCTGCCCGACGAGCCGGACGCCGACGCACTGGAAGCCGACGAGTCGCACGCCGACGTGCTGGACGCCGACGAGTCGCACGCCGACGAACTGGACGCCGACGGGCCGGACTCGGGCGGGCCGGACGCCGAGAAGGCGCACTCCCCGAAGACCTCCCGCAGGAGCACCTGGCTGCCCGCCGTGCTCGGCGTCCTCACCGTGCTGCTCGGCGGATTCGCGGCGTACGCGGGAACCCAGGCGTCCGACCTGCACGACGACTCCGCGGCCGGCAACTCCGCGCTGACCGACGTCGCCCGTACGACCGAGGTGAAGGGCCAGGTCACCAGCGCGGTCGACGCGCTCTTCTCCTACAACTACGCCGATACCGGCAAGGCCGACCGGGCCGCGGCGACCCTCCTCACCGGCAAGGCGGTCCAGCAGCACAAGACCATGCTGGCTGCCGTGCGCGCGCAGGCGGCGAAACAGAAACTCGTGCTCACCACCACCGTGACCGCGAGCGGAGTGGAACTGATCGACGGCTCCCGCGCGCGGGTGCTGCTCTTCGCCGATCAGAGCAACACCGACACCGCGGCGAAGAAGGACCGGACGACGTACGCCGCCGCGATGTTCGCCGTCGACGCGGTGCGTGGGGGCGGCAGTTGGAAGATCTCGAACATCGACACCTTCACGCGATGAGCCCGTTGCGTCAGGTGGGCCCGACGACCCGGACAATTCGATGAGGGAGCGGCGTATGAGGCACGTACGGCGGATGCGGCGGGGACTCGGCGGTACGGCCGTCGCGGCGGTGGCCATGGCAGCGCTCACCGCCTCCCAGGCGCCCGGATTCGTCCACCACCAGGTTCCGCACCCGAAGGGACCGTTACCCGTGGGCGAGACCACCGCGCAGGTGGACGGACCCACGGACAACTCGTACCACACCGAGATTCCGCCGCTGATCACTCCGCCGCCGCCGGGCAACCCGGTCGACGCCGCCGGCGCGGGGGCTGTCCAGCAGCAGTCGGGGATCCCGGCCACCGTCCTCGCCGCCTACCGCTCGGCCGAGGCGCGGCTGCACCGCAGCGACCCCGGCTGCCATCTGCCGTGGGAACTGCTCGCCGCGATCGGCAAGGTCGAATCCGGGCAGGCCCGGGGTGGTGCGGTCGACGCGCACGGCACCACGCTCTCCCCGATCCTCGGCCCGGTGCTGAACGGCGCGGGCTTCGCGCACATCCCCGACACCGACCACGGCGCGTACGACGGGGACACCAGGTACGACCGTGCGGTCGGCCCGATGCAGTTCATCCCGTCGACCTGGGCCACCTGGGACCAGGACGGGAACGGCGACGGCAAGAAGGACCCCAACAACGTCTTCGACGCGGCGCTCGCCGCCGGACGCTACCTCTGCGCGGGCGGCAGGGACCTGGCGACGGGGGCGGGGCTGGACAGTGCGGTCCTCAGCTACAACCACTCGGACGCCTATCTGCGGCTGGTGCGCTCCTGGCTGTCCTTCTACCGGAACGGGACGCACGAGGTACCCGACGGCGAAGGGGTGCTGCCCACCAGCCCGGGTGCGGGCAGTGAGTCGGACCCCGGAGGGAAGCCGGGCAAGGGCGGACCGGACAAGAACGGCCACGGCAAGGGCGGTGGCGGGATCGTCATCGGTCCCGCGCCGTCCCACAGCGCGTCGCCCAGCCCGTCCGGCGGTGCTTCCGGTGGTGGCACGCCCACGGGCGGCACCACGCCGACGCCGTCCGGCAGTCCGTCGGACGAACCGGGCGGGCCTCCCACCTCCGACCCCTCGTCGGGCCCGCCGTCCGACTCCCCGTCCCCCGATCCCAGCAGCACCCCGCCGGACTGCCCGACGCCCTCCGGGTCCGCGTCGCCCTCCGCCGACCCGTCCCGGAGCGGATCCCCCGGGGACGGCTGTGTCCCCCTCCCGGGAGAGGGGGACACACCGGTGGAGGGAGCTACAGCTCCTTGACGCGGATGTCGCGGTACGAGATCACGTCCGACGTGGAGTGGACCTGGAGCCCGACGTAGCCGGAGGCGAAGCGCCGGCCGTCGGTCCCCGGGTCGTCCGCGCGGGCCGGGGAGAACTCCTGCCCGCCCACGTTGTCGAACTCATTGATCAGGACACCGTTGCGCAGGATCGAGTAGTGCTGGTCCACCACCCGGATCTCGTAGTCGTTCCAGGTGCCCTTCGGTGTGACGCCCGCACCGCCCAGGCCCACCCGGTCGAAACCGTAGACCGAGCCCGTCTTGTACATGTCGCCGTCGGGCTTGTCGAGGATCTGGATCTCGTGCCCGTACTTGATGGCAGCCCACTCGGGCCGCGGCTCCTCCGGGTTGTCGTGCACCCAGGGGAACCGTACGAAGACCCCGCCGTTGGCGTTGCCCGCGTCCGGGGCGTCGTCGCGCCACTGCAGCTTCAGCGAGAAGTTGTCGTACTTCCGCTGCGGGTACCAGAGCATCCCCATGCCCTCCACGGTGGTGGAGCTGGTGATCGACCCGTCGGCGTTCAGGGCGAACTTCCCGCCGCCCACCTGCTCCCACTGGTCGAAGGACTTCCGGGTGCCGTCGAGGATGGTGTGGTAACCCGCGGTCTGTCCCGGCTTGCCGATGCCCGACTGCCTGGCCGCCCTGGCGATCCTCTTCTGCTCGCGTGCGTCGATCACCCCTTCACCGAGGAGAGCGCCGAGCACCTTGTCGACGTGCTTGAGGAAGAGGGCCTGGGACGTCCACTCCTTCTCGTCCTCGATCAGTTCGTTGACGGTGCAGCGGCTGCGGGTCATCCGGTTCGGCACGCCGGTGTCGACCGTGCCCACGATGACCGTCAACCGCTCGTCGTACTCCGGGCAGTTGGGGGCGGGGACGCCGCCGCCCTCGGCGACGGTGAACACCTGCTGCCCGGCGTCCGAGGTGTTGCCCGCCCTGTCGGTGGCCCGGTGCGCGAAGGTGTGCCGGCCCACCCGGTCGACGAGGACGGGCGCGGTGTACGCGAGGTAGGGGCCGCCGTCGAGGGAGTACTCGACCCTGTCCACCCCCGACCCGGTGTCCGTCGCGGTGACCGTCACCTCGGCGCTGGTGACGTACGCGCCGTCGGAGTTGGTCCTCCCGCCGACCACCGCCGTGGTCACCGGCGGGGTCGTGTCCTCGGTGGGCGGGGCGACCACGGTGAACTCGGCCGCCTTCTCCGCCGCGACGTTTCCGGCCTTGTCGGTGGCCCGGTACCGCACCTTCCGGGCGCCGGCCCCATGGACCATCACCGGCCCGGTGTACGCGGTCCAGTCGGCCTGATCCACCGCGTACTCGATGGAGTTGACGCCCGAACCGGTGTCGGACGCGGTCACCGTCACCGTGGCCATGCCCAGGTAGTTGCCGTCGGCGTCCTGCTCGCCGCTGACCGTTGCCGAGGTCTCCGGGGGTGTCGTGTCGTCCGTCGGCGGCGCGGCGACCGTGAAGCTCTCCGTCTTCTCGGCGGACACGTTGCCCGCCTTGTCGGTGGCCCGGTAGCGGACCGTGTGGTCGCCGACCGTGCTGATCACGACCGGTGTGGTGTACGGCTGCCAGGCGTCGTCGCCGTCCGCGTACTCGACCGTGGCGACACCGGAGTCCGCGTCGGTCGCGGCGAGCGTCACCTTCGCCTGCCCGATGTACGCGCCCGCGGCGTTCTTCTCCCCTTCGACGGTGGCCGAGGTCTCCGGCGCCGTGGTGTCCGCACCGCCCCCGCCGTCCGTGACGACCAGGAGGCCCGTCATCGACGTATGGCCCGGAATGGTGCAGTGGTAGCGGTACGTGCCGGGGGTCAGCGTGACCTCGGCGGTGTGCTTGCCGCCCTGTGCGTCACCCGGGTTGGCCAGGATGTTCAGCGGGACGTCGTGGTTGTAGGCGGGGTCGGACACATCGAAGGTCAGCGTGTGCGGCATGCCCGTGGTGTTGCCGGTCGCCGCACTGTTCTCGAAGACGATCGTCGCCGGTCCCGCCACCGCGGTGGCCGGAGCGGAGGCGTACGCCGTGATGCTGTCACCGGCGGTCCAGGCGAGTACCTGGGCGGCGGCCCGCCGCTGATCACCGGTACGGCCGTACGCGGCCGTGGACGTCAGCCCGAGGATCATCAGCAGCGCCGTCAGCAGCACCGCCCCGCTGCGCGGCCGGGGAATTCGTCGCCTCACCGTCACTCCGCCTTCCTGGCCAGATCCGTGGCGGCCGGTGTCGGCCCGCCGCCCTTGTAAGTGACGCGCCACAGCGCCGATTCGGCGTCCGAGGTGAAGAAGCCGCGCCCGTAGTCGAGGACGTACAGCGAACCGTCCGGTGCGAACTTCCAGTCCATGAGGTTGCGGATACCGCCCTCGCCCACCGGAATGATCTTCTTCAGGGACTCGGCATGGGTGGGAATGCCGCCCCGGCCGACGGTCCTGGGGTCGGTGAGCACCGCGTGCCGCGGCTGGTCGCCGTCGTAGAAGTCACCGACGAACCACTTGCCGTCCCAGTACGCGGGCCACTTGCCCTCGCTGGTGCTGGTGGCGTCGTACCGGTAGACCGGTCCGTTCATGGTCGCCTGGCCACCGCCCTTGAGCCACGGCATCAGCTGCTTGCCCTCCTCCGTCCGGTAGCTGGGGATGCCGTCGGCGTCACGCGGGTAGTCGATGCCGCCGCCCTGCGGGGAGTACCAGATGTTGTTGCCGGTGACGGGCGGCAGGTTCACCAGGCCGTCGTTGTTGGGCGACTCGTTCTTCGGGTGATCGCAGTCGTACCAGCCCAGCGGCTTGTCCGGGTCCGGCAGATTGCGGTCGCGGTAGGGCTGCTTGTTGCCCATGCAGTACGGCCAGCCGCGGTTGCCCGCCTCGGTGATCGCGGCGAACGTGTCGTACTTGGCGGGGCCCCAGGTCGTCGACGGCTCACCGGCGTCGGGGCCGACCCAGCCCGCGTACAGCACGTCGGTCTTCCGGTCGACGGCGATCCTGGCCGGGTTGCGCACCCCCATGACGTAGATCTCGCCCCGGGTCCTGCCACCGCCCTCGTCCTGCTCCTTGCCGGTGAAGAGATTGCCGGCGGGCAGGGTGTACGTCCCGTCGGCCTCGGGGTGGATGCGCAGGATCTTGCCGTTGAGGTTGTTGGTGTTGCCCGCGGTGCGGCGGGCGTCGGCGAAGGAGAGGCCCTTGTAGTGGGGCTCCGGGTTGTTGCCGGAGTAACCGTCGCTGAATCCGGAGGAGTTGTTGTCACCGGTGGCGATGTAGAGATTGCCCTTGCTGTCCCAGGCCATCCCACCGCCCGCGTGGCAGCAGCTGTGCACCTGGACCGGCCACTTCAGCAGTACCTTCTCCGACGCCAGGTCGAGCTTGTCGGTCGCCAGGTCCAGGGTGAAGCGGGAGACGCGGCGTTCGGCGACCTGCTTGTCGCGGTCGAGCTGCGAGTGGGGTGTGTAGTGCAGATACACCCAGCCGTTCCGCTCGAACCCCGGGTCCAGCTCGATCCCGAGCAGTCCCTCCTCGACCTTGACCAGCTCGTCGCCGCCACCCTTGTTGCCGAAGACCGTCAGCGCGCCGGCGAGTGTCACCTTCTTGGTCTTCGGGTCGTACACATGGATCTGGCCCTGGCCCTTGCCGACATCGGGGTCGTTCCAGTCGGTGACCACGGGCTGATCGGAGTCCGCGCCGCCGCGACCGATGTAGAGCACCCGCCCGTCGGGGGCGGTGACCAGCCCGTGCGGCTCGCCGATCTGGTCGGACTGGCCCGGCTTGTTGGGCCGGGTGACGCGTTCCGCCTGGTAGTTGGCGTCGATGGTGGCCTTGCAGTCGGCCCGCACCAGCCGGGTCGTCCACAGCAGCGCGCCACGCAGATGGTCGCGGAAGTCGGCTTCGCTGTAGGAGTCCGCGGTGCCGCCCATCCCGGTGTAGAAGGAACGCCCGCCGTCGTAGTCGCGGCACCAGGAGACCGGGTGGTCCCAGCCGTTGGCGCTCGCGCCCGGCTTGTACGAGATCTCCCGCACCCGGGCCACGGTGTGGACGGCGCCGGACGGATTGGTCTTCCAGTTCAGCCAGGTGTCGGGCCGCTTCCACTCCAGCGGAAGGTCCTTGGTGGCCGGATGCACCCGGTCGCCGACCTCGACCGTGGCGCGCTGGACGGCGGCCGGGCTGCCGTCGGCGGGCCGGGCGCCGATCAGTCCGGTGAACCAGTCCGAGTACGGCTCGGTGCGCGCCGCGTCGTGGATGCCGAGGAACCCGCCTCCCGCCTCCATGTACGACTCCAGACCCGCCTCCTGCTCCGGGTCGAGGATGTCGCCGCCGCCGGTCAGGAAGACCACCGCGTTGTAGGTGCCGAGCTTCTTGGCGGAGGTGAAGACGGAGGCGTCGTCGGAGGCCACGGTCTTGAACCGCTGGTTCGCCGGGCCGCTCTGCCCGATCTTCTCGATGGCCGCGATCCCGGCGTCCACCGTCGGCGACTCCGCGGTCGCCGAGCCGTGGAAGACCAGCACCTTGACGTTGCTGCCGCCGGGTGGCGACGGCAGGGACAACGTTGTCCTCGGGCCGGTCCGTGCCTGCGCTCCGTCGGCCGGTGGAATCGGCCGGGCCGCCGCCGAGGGTCCGCCGAGTAACGACGCGCCCAGAGCGCCGGCCGCGAGAGCCGCCACCAGACCACGCCGCGATCCGGAGCCGCGTCGCTGTGGTGTGTGCTGCATGTGTTCACCCACCCCTCTGTGGTCACTGCAAACGCGGATGAAGCTAGACCTCTTTGCGCGGCACGCCAAGAGCTATGACCGCAATCGCACGAACTTTGTCCTGGGTGTGGATAAACGGGGATCCTCCGGCTACCGTACGGACGTCCCGGGGCGGCCTGTGCCCCGTCAATCTCCGTACAGCAGTGGGGAGTTCGGCATGGACCGACGTACCTTCAACCGGCGTCTCCTGGCGGGTGGCGCGGTCGCCGCGACGGGCGCGACATCGTTGTCCCTCGCCACGGCCACCGGACCCGCGAGCGCGGCGGAGACCGCTCCGAGGACGGCCCCGGCCGGCGGGGCGGTCCGCACGGTCAAGCTGTACGCCGAGAAGCTGGCGGACGGGAAGATGGGGTACGGCCTGGAGAAGGGGAAGGCTTCGGTCCCGGGGCCGCTGATCGAACTGACCGAGGGCGACACCCTCCACATCGAGTTCGAGAACACCATGGACGTGGACGCGAGCCTCCATGTGCACGGGGTGGACTACGACGTGGCGAGCGACGGCACCCGGCTCAACAAGAGCCATGTCGAGCCCGGCGGCACCCGTACGTACACCTGGCGCACCCACGCCCCTGGCAGGCGCAAGGACGGCACCTACCAGGCGGGCAGCGCCGGGTACTGGCACTACCACGACCATGTCGTCGGGACGGATCACGGCACCGGCGGCATCCGCAACGGGCTCTACGGCGGGGTGGTGGTCCGCAGGAAGGGGGACCTGCTGCCCGACCGGACGTTCACGATCGTCTTCAACGACATGACGATCAACAACCAGCCGCCGCACTCCGGTCCGGACCTGAAGGCGACCGTCGGTGACCGGGTGGAGATCGTCATGATCACGCACGGCGAGTACTACCACACGTTCCACATGCACGGTCATCGCTGGGCGGACAACCGGACCGGGATGCTGGCCGGGCCCGACGATCCGAGCCGGGTGGTGGATACGAAGATCGTCGGGCCCGCGGACTCCTTCGGGTTCCAGATCCTGGCGGGGGAGCATGTCGGCGCGGGTGCCTGGATGTACCACTGCCATGTCCAGAGCCACTCCGACATGGGGATGGCCGGTCTCTTCCTGGTGGCCAAACCGGACGGAACGATCCCCGGCTACGAACCGCACCACCCTGCCTGACCCGCGCACCGGACCGTAAGGAGGCCCGGCGGTCGGGGCGGAGTGTCCGCACGTACGCCAATGGGGTCGTCGCGCTACCCGGCCGGACGCACCGGGCGGCCCGCGCCGGGCCGCCCCGTCCGGGCCCCGCCAGACTCGGGAAGCAGGTCAGCGGGCACCCCAACAGAGGAGCACTCATGCTCAGCATCCCGTTCGTCGCGGGCTCACCCAACTGGATCGACCTCGCCACCCCCGATCTCGCGGGGGCCAACACCTTCTACGGCGGGCTGTTCGGCTGGACGTTCCGGTCGGCAGGGCCCCAGTTCGGCGGCTACGGGATGTACATGCAGGACGGGAAGGCGGTCGGGGCCGCCATGGAGATGCCCGCCGAGCAGGCGAAGCCCTCCTGGTCCGTCTACTTCCACGCCGTGGACTCCGAGGCGACCGTCAAGGCCGTGGAGGCCGCGGGCGGTGCGTCGATGTTCGGGCCGCACGACGTGGCCGCGCTGGGGCGGATGTCCGGGTTCACGGACGTGACAGGTGCGCGCTTCTCGACCTGGCAGCCCGAGGAGCACAAGGGGCTGGACGAGGTGAACGCCCCCGGCACGTTCTGCTGGGCCGAGCTGTACACCACCGACGTGCCCGCGTCGGCGGCGTTCTACCGCGCGGTGTTCGGCTGGGACACCAACTCGGCGCCGTACCCGGGAGGTACGTACACGATGGCGAGCCCCGCGGGCACCGGCCCCGAGGCGAACTTCGCGGGCTTCGTCCAGACCGGGGCCGACTCGCCCGACGGCTGTTACTGGCTGCCGTACTTCGAGGTCGACGATGTCGACGCGACCGTGGCCAGGGCGAAGCAGCTCGGCGGCTCGGTGGTGATGGAGCCGGTCGACCTGCCGGGCGTGGGCCGACTGGCCAAGGCCACCGACCCGTACGGCGCGCAGTTCGCGCTGATCAAGGACGCCGACGCGGGCGCGTGAGCACGGCGCGAGCCTCGTTCATCGTTTGTTGAACGGATATTGATCGCTGCCGGGCACTGTGTCACCCATGTCGATCACCATCAGCAACGCCCCTGAGCTCGCTTGGCAGGAGCGGGCGCTGTGCGCCCAGACGGGGCCGGAGTTCTTCTTCCCCGACCCCGGAAGCTCGACCCGCGACGCCAAGCGGCTCTGCGGCATCTGCGAGGAGCGCGTGGCCTGCCTGGAATACGCACTCGACAACGACGAGCGGTTCGGCGTCTGGGGCGGCCTCTCCGAGAAGGAGCGGCTCCGCCTCAGACGCGAGGCGAGCTGACCCGGCGCCCGCGGACACCCGACGCCGCCGCCCGGTGGCCGGCGCCGACAACGGCACCGGCCACCGGGCGGCGGCTGCGAAACGGGAGCGGTGACGAGACCGGCGCGGCTACGACGCGGCGGCGGCGCGCGCCGCCATCCGCGCCTTGCGGGCCGCGAGCTTCTCGTCGAACTTGGCGGCCTCGGAGTCCAGGCCCCCCATGTACATCCCCAGCTCTTCCTGCGCCTTGAGCCCCTCCGGGCCGAGCCCGTCGATGTCCAGGACCTTCAGGTAGCGCAGCACGGGCTGGAGCACGTCGTCGTGGTGGATCCGCATGTTGTAGATCTCGCCGATCGCCATCTGCGCGGCGGCCCGCTCGAAGCCGGGCATCCCGTGACCGGGCATCCGGAAATTGACGACGACGTCGCGCACCGCCTGCATGGTGAGATCGGGAGCGATCTCGAAGGCCGCGCCCAGCAGGTTGCGGTAGAAGACCATGTGCAGGTTCTCGTCGGTCGCGATCCGCGCCAGCATCCGGTCGCACACCGGGTCGCCCGACTGGTGGCCGGTGTTGCGGTGCGAGACCCGGGTGGCCAGCTCCTGGAAGGCGACGTACGCGACCGAGTGCAGCATCGAGTGACGGTTGTCCGACTCGAAGCCCTCCGCCATGTGCGCCATCCGGAACTGCTCCAGCTTGTCCGGGTCCACGGCGCGCGAGGTCAGCAGGTAGTCGCGCATCACGATGCCGTGCCGCCCCTCCTCCGCGGTCCAGCGGTGCACCCAGGTGCCCCAGGCGCCGTCGCGCCCGAAGAGCGAAGCGATCTCGTGGTGGTAGCTGGGGAGATTGTCCTCGGTCAGCAGATTGACGACCAGTGCGACCTTGCCGATGTCCGTGACCTTGGACTGCTCCGGCTCCCAGGCCTTTCCGTCCTCGAACAGGCCCGGGAAGTTACGGCCGTCGCTGAACGGAACGTACTCGTGCGGCATCCAGTCCTTGGCGACCTTGAGATGGCGGTTGAGTTCCTTCTCCACCACCTCTTCCAGCGCATACAGCAGTCGGGCGTCGGTCCACGCGTCCGAACTGCCGAGGTGGGGAGAGGTGATCGTCACGGGTGCTCCTGGGGACGGGAGTGGTACCTACGGATTCGTAGGTTACGTATCCGTAGGTTAAGGCGGCAGTAAGGCCCCGCCAACCCCCGCTTCCGATATGCGCCCGTACAGACCGCTATGTGCGCAGGTCATGCGGGCACACGGAGAGCCAGGTCACTCAGCGTTCGCACGTTCCGGCTCCTGTGATGTTCACCGGAAAGGCCCCACGGCGCCCTCCCCGTCCTCCCCGCTCCCGCCGAGCGTGAGCCACCGGGTGATCCCGATCGACTCCAGGAACGGCAGGTCGTGACTGGCCACGATCAGTGCCCCCTCGTACGCGTCCAGGGCGGCCGTCAGCTGGCGCACGCTCGCCATGTCCAGATTGTTCGTCGGCTCGTCCAGCATCAGCAGCTGCGGCGCGGGCTCCGCGAGCAGCAGCGCGGCCAGTGCCGCGCGGAAGCGCTCGCCGCCCGACAGTGTTCCGGCCGGCTGATCGGCGCGGGCCCCCTTGAACAGGAAGCGGGCGAGCCGCGCCCGGATCAGATTGTTGGTCGCCTCCGGCGCGTTGCGTGCCACGTTCTCCACGACGCTCAGCCCGTCGTCGAGCACGTCGAGGCGCTGCGGCAGGAACCGCATCGGGACATGTGTCACCGCCTCGCCGGAGACCGGCTCCAGCTGCCCGGCCAGGGTCCGCAGCAGCGTCGTCTTCCCCGATCCGTTGCGCCCGGTCAGGGCGATCCGCTCCGGGCCGTGCACGGTGAACTCGCCGTCGATCCCGCTCCCGTAAGGCAGCCGGAGATCACGCAGAGTCAGCACGCCCCGGCCGGGATGCACGACCGTGTGCGGCAGCTCGATCCGGATCTCGTCGTCGTCCCGCACCGCGTCCGCGGCGTCGTTGAGGCGCTCCTTCGCCTCGTCGAGCTTCTCGGCGTGCATGATGCGGTGCTTGCCCGCGGATTCCTGCGCGGCGCGTTTGCGCGCGCCCATCACGATCTTGGGCTCACGCTTGCTGTCCCACATCTTCTGCCCGTACCGCTTGCGCCGGGCCAACTTCACCTGGGCCTCGGCCAGTTCGCGCTTCTGCTTCTGCACGTCGGCCTCGGCGACCCGGACCATGCGCTCGGCGGCCTCCTGTTCCACGGCGAGGGCCTCCTCGTACGCGGACAGGGCTCCGCCGTACCAGTGGACCTCCCCGTCGCGCAGATCGGCGATCTGGTCGACGCGTTCGAGGAGTTCACGGTCGTGACTGACGACGACCATGAGGCCCGACCAGGCGTCGACCGCCCCGTACAGCCGTCGGCGGGCGTGCAGATCGAGGTTGTTGGTCGGCTCGTCGAGCAGCAGGACGTCCGGCCTGTTCAGCAGCAGCGCCGCCAGCCTGAGCAGGACGGACTCCCCGCCCGAGACCTCGCCGACGGTCCGGTCCAGGCCGATGGAGCCGAGCCCGAGCTGGCCGAGTACGGCGTACGCGCGCTCCTCCACGTCCCAGTCGTCGCCGACCGCCGTGAAGTGCTCCTCGGCCACGTCGCCCGCCTCGATGGCGTGCAGCGCGGCCCGTGTCCCGGCGATGCCCAGGGCCTGGTCCACGCGCAGGGCGGTGTCGAGCGTCAGATTCTGCGGGAGGTATCCGACCTCGCCGGAGGTGCGTACGGCCCCTCCGGTCGGGGCGAGTTCACCGGCGATCAGTTTCAACAGGGTTGACTTCCCTGACCCGTTGAGGCCGATGAGGCCGGTACGTCCGGGGCCGACGGCCAGCTGGAATCCGTCCAGGACGGGGGTTCCGTCCGGCCAGGAGAAGGAGAGGGAGGTGCAGGAGATATGGGTGGTGGGGAGGGTAGACATGGGTCTCCCGGTTGCTGGAAGTAACGGAGGGCAACGGGTGGAGACACCGCCGGGGCATGAAGAAGGCCCTGGTCCGGCAGGACAGCTCGGATACCGAGGTCACACGCGGTGCGCGCAGGTGTGATCACTGCACGTCACGGTGTCTCAAGACCTCAGTAGAGCAACGTCCTACTCCGATCGACGACAACAGGGCCGTCGCCCACGATACGGCCTGCGCCGGGCCGTCGCCAGCGATTAAACGGCACGTGCCGCCCGCCGGGGACGAGGCCGCTGTCAGCAGGCGTCGCGCAGCAGCTCCGCGACGTCCTGGTCGACGTCGAGATAGCTGTGCTCGCGCCCCGCGGGGACCAGCGCCTCGGTCTTCTCCAGGAAGCGGCGCAGCTCGGCGGTGTGGACGTGCACCATCGCGATGCCCTCGCGGGCATGGAACTCCAGCACCGTCCGGTCGTAGCCGTACGGCCTGATCCGTACGTCTCCGAGACCGGCCGGTCCGGACACCCCGGCGGCCAGCAGCTCACGGGCGAAGGCCCAGCAGACCTCGATGCCGGCCAGGGTGGCCTGCGGAGGGAAGCCCACGCTGACGGCGAAGGGGTCCTCGCGGTCGTAGCGCAGAGTGGTGGGGACGGTCTCCATCCGGGGCGCGGATGTGACCAGGCGAGCCTGGACGGCTTGTTCGACGACGTACGGCAAGGTCTCGCTCCCTCCTCGGGGTTCGGCTGACGATGCTCTCGAAGAGTCAGACGTTCGGCGGCGGCGATCCGTGCACCGGCCGCCGCCGTGACGTCCGTCACCCCGCGTCCGTCACCCCGGGGGAGGGCGTGCGTCACCCTCCGGCCGGCCTCCACAGCACCGCGCTCGGCTCGGCGGGCGACAGGGAGACCTTCCCGCTCCAGTCGGCGAACGACGCCGTCGGCAGGTAGTCGCGGCCGAGGAAGAAGGCACGGGTGACAGCCGTGACGTCGAGGGTGGCCTCGCTCGCGCCGACCGGGGTGCGGATCGCGGTGATCTCCGCGATGTCGGCGGCCGTGGTGCCGGGCGGGAGTTCGACCGTGGTGGCGGCCGTACCGTCGCGGTTCACCGAGGACGTCGGTACGGCGTGGTCGGAGCGGTACACCGTGTCGCCGCCGCGCAGCCGGACACCGACGGTGAGGCCGACGTCGCCGGTGGCGCCCGCCGGGGCCGCGGTGTGGGCGACCGCGATGTAGAGGTAGTCGCGCTGGTCGCCGACCTCGGGGGTGGACGGGTCGGTGGGCGATTCCGTCCTGCCCTCGCGGACCATCTCCTGGGCCATCACCGGGTAGGTCCAGGCGTTGGTGTCCATCAGGTGCTCGCGCGGCTGCCCGGCGGGCAGGTCCTGCGCCGGGGAGAGCGAGAACCGCATGGGGTCGTCGACGCTGTCGCACATGTTGTTGTTGGAGGTACAGGTCTCCAGCAGCGGGCGGCCCCCGTCGAACTCGCCTGCGAACCGCAGCGTTTGATGGTCGGGGGCCTGGTAGACGCCGGTGCCGGGCACCCGGCGGCCGTGCGCGTCGATCTCGGTGCGGTAGACCCACTCGATGTCGGTGGTACGGCCCCAACGGGCCATCAGGGCGGGGGAGTCGGTGCCGCCGTCCTCGTTGCTCCAGATCACCGAGTACTGGAGCACGCGGTGGCCGGGCACGGCCGAGGGAAGGAACTCGTGCCACATGACCAGGGGGGTGTCGGTGGTGGCGCTCTGGAACTCCGTGCCGAGCGCGGGAATGTTCCGGCCGTACAGGACGGGCGCGTTGCGCAGGACCGTACCGGCGTCGGTGTCCTCGGGGGTGACGGAGACCGCGAGGGAACCCAGCAGCGCGCGCGTGGCACCGGCCGGGGAGCGGTCGGCCGCGAAGGCGAGACGCAGGGTGTGGTGCCCGGCGCGCAGATGTCCGAGCGTGAAGGAACGGGTGAGGGGCTCGCCCGAGGGGATCACGACATCGGTGGTGTACCGGCCGTCGGTGGACACGGACACCACGGCGGACTCGCTGCCCCTGGTCTGCCAGGAGACCCCGGGCGCCGAGGAGTCCAGGGTCAGGACCGCCTCCCCGGTGCGGGCCGTGGAGAACGCGACGCTTCTGGCGGGGCCGCCCCGCCGTACCTGGACGGCCGGTGGCGCGGGGGAGACGCGGCTCGCCGACGTGCCGGACCGCGAGTGGGACGCCGGCCGGGACGCCGTGGCTGCCTGGGCCGGAGACATGACGCCCAGGGCCGCAGCGGCCGTCAGCGCCGCGGTGGCCGCGGCGGTGCTGAGCCGTGCCGTACGCCGTGCCGTGCGCCGCGATTGGTCCACTTTCCCGCAGCCGCCTCCGTATGCGCGCGGTGGCTCGCCCGTGTGCCCGTCCAAGTGCCTGCTCATCTGTGTCCTGGCCTCTCGCTACGGTTCGGCTTCGATCACATCCGTGCTGTGCTCCGGAGAATGCACTGCGCCACTGAACGGAAGTATGCGTGCGCATATCTGCTCGGAAAAGCCTTCCTGCACGCATCGTTGACACGGAAAGGGTCAAGTGGTCTAGTCCTCCAGAGCCCCGTTCCGGGGGCGGTGCCGAACCGTGGAGGATCGTTGATGTTCCGCAAGCAGCCCGACGGACCACACCACAGGCCGCCCAGGCCTCTTCTCAGACCACTGGCTTCCGGGCTCGCGCTGGCACTCGCAGCAGCCCCGCTCACCGCGGCGGTCGCGGCCGGGACCGCGAGCGCGGCCCCGAAACCGGTCGCCCCCGTCATCACCCCCACCCCGCAGGCGGAGACCGTCCGCTCCGACAGCGTCCGGATCACCCCGACCGTCGACGTCGTCACCGGCAGCACGACCGACGCCGCCGCGCTCGCCCTGGTGGAGAAGTCCCTGAAGGCGGCCGGAGCCACCCGGCTGGCCGTCGGCACGAAGAGCAGTGATCCCGGCAGGCTGGCGGTCTACGTCGGTGGCCCCGGCGAGAACGCGTCCGCCACCAAGGCCCTCGACGCCCTCGGCGTCAAGGGCACGCAGGGGCTCGCCGCCGAGGGCTATGTGCTCGCGGCCGGCCGGGCCCACGGCGACGGCGCGGGCCGGATCGTGCTCTCCGGCGTCGACGCGACCGGCACGTACTACGCCGCGCAGTCGCTCAGGCAGGTGCTCCCGCAGAGCAGCCACCCCGGCGGGTCCGTACACGGCCTGAACGTACGGGACTGGCCGTCCACACCCATCCGCGGCACCATCGAGGGTTTCTACGGAACCCCGTGGTCGCAGGCCGCGCGCCTGGACCAGCTGGACTTCTACGGCGCGCACAAGATGAACATCTACGTCTACTCGCCGAAGGACGACGCCTACCTCCGGGACAAGTGGCGCGACCCCTACCCGGCGGACCAACTGGCCCAGATCAAGGCCCTGGTGGACCGGGCCCGCGCCGATCACGTGCAGTTCACCTACGCCCTCTCCCCGGGTCTGAGCGCCTGCTACAGCTCCGACGCGGACCTCAAGGCGCTGATGGACAAGCTCCAGACCATCTGGGACATCGGCGTGCGGCAGTTCGCCATCCCGCTGGACGACATCAGTTACACCAACTGGAACTGTGACGCCGACAAGACCAAGTTCGGCACCGGCGGCGGGGCGGCGGGCGCCGCTCAGGCCTACCTCCTCAACCGGGTCAACGAGCAGTTCATCAAGACCCACGAGGGCGCGCAGCCGCTCGAAATGGTGCCGACGGAGTACTACGACGTCACCCCGTCGCCGTACAAGACGGCCATCGCCGAGCAGCTGGACAAGGACGTACTGGTCGAGTGGACCGGAGTCGGCGTCGTCGCCCCGACCATGACGGTCGCTCAGGCGCAGTCCGCCAAGAAGGTGTTCGGCCACTCGATCCTGACCTGGGACAACTACCCGGTCAACGACTACGTCACCAACCGGCTGCTGCTCGGGCCGTTCAGCGGGCGCGAGAAGGGGCTCGCCGACCAGCTCGCGGGCATCACCGCCAACCCGATGATCCAGCCGTACGCCTCGAAGCTCGCGCTGTCCACGGTCGCCGACTACACGTGGAACGACACCGCGTACGACCCGGACCGGTCGTACGGGGAAGCGGTCGACGAGATGGCGGGCGGGAAGGCCGACGTGGAGCGCGCGCTGCGGGCGTTCACCGACGTCAACTACAGCTCCTCGCTGAACAAGCAGCAGGCGCCCGAGCTGTCCGCCGCGATCTCCGGCTACTGGGACGGCAAGGTGTCGGCCCGCACGCTGTCGGCGGCGCTGCGGGAGCTGCAGGACGCCCCCGCCGTACTGCGGGCGAAGCTGTCCGACAAGGGTTTCCTCACCGACGCCGCGCCGTGGCTGGACTCGGCCGGGGCCTGGGGCACCGCGACGCAGACGGCGCTGACCATGATCGAGGACGCGAAGGCAGGCCACGGCGCAGCCGCGTGGACCGCCCGGCAGAAGCTGGCCGGGCTGGTCGCCAAGGCCAAGGCGCCGGTGTACGTCGACATGAACGGCGGGAAGATCCCGGTCGTGGTGGGCGACGGGGTGCTCGACACCTTCGTGACCCGGGCGCTCACCGAGCAGGGGAAGCTGCTCGGACTGCCGTCGAAGGCGGTGGGCCAGACAAATCTCGGTGTCTACTCCGGGAACGCCGCGGACCGGATGACCGACGGTGACGACTCCACGTACTTCTGGAGCAGCGAGGCCGCGAACAACGGGGACTGGGTCGGCGTCGACCTCGGCTCCGAGCGGAGCATCAGTGACGTCAGCGTCGCGATGGCGAAGTCCGGCAGCGACAGCGACTACATCCACCAGGGTGTTCTGGAGTACTCGTCGGACAACAAGACGTGGCACGAGCTCGGTTCGTTCAAGGACGAGCCGACCGCCACGGCGAAGGCCCCGGCCGGCACCACGGCCCGCTACGTCCGCGCCCGTTCGACGGCCGACCAGACCAACTGGGTGGTCGTACGGGAGTTCCACGTGGGCGGCGCCGAAGCACCGGCCGTGACGGGCAACCCGCCCGCGGCGGACGGCAGCACCCTGGCCGGCGCGGCGGACGGGAACGCGGAGAGTGTCTACCGGGCATCGCGCGCCCCGAAGGCCGGAGAGTCGCTGGACGTGACCCTGCCGCAGGCGCAGCCGGTGCACACCGTGACCGTCCTGGCCCCTGACGGGGTGACGGGCGTCAAGGCGTCCGTGCAGGTACGGTCGGGCGGAACGTGGCGGACGGTCGGAACGACGGCCGGCGCGTTCACCCAGATCAAGGTGAGTGCCGACGCGGCCGACGCGGTCCGTCTGCTGTGGGCCGACGGCTCGGCGGCTCCGCAGATCAGCGAAGTGGTCGTGCGATAACCGCGGGAACACCGCGTACTGATGGGGGCCGGGCGGCCACGAGCCGCTCGGCCCCTCTCAACTGTCCGGGACCGTGGGGGAGTTGTCCTCGCGGTCCCGAACGGTTCCCGGCCGCTCCGTCACGCCGTGCGGGGTGTCACGCGGTATTGGGTGTCACGCCGTACGGGGTTCACGCCGTCCCGAGTTCCGCGTACGCCACCGGATCGGCGAGTACCTCCTGGACGATCTGCGCGGCAGCTCCCCGGGCCGCGTCACCCGCGACCGACGAGGCGCGCAGCCGGCCACTCCCGTGCGACCAGAGCCCCGACACCACCCGGCCGGTCAGCTCCCGGTCGGCGCCCGGCGACAGCCACGGCATCAGACCCCGGTAGATACCGCCGAGCACCACCGCGTCCGGATCGAAGAGATTGACCGCGCCGGACAGCACCCGCCCGAGCATCAGTCCGGCCTCCCCGACGGCCGCCACCGCGCGCTCGTCACCGGAGCGGGCCCGCCGCTCCAGCTCCGCGACCCCGGACACCCCGGTGCTCTCGTCGATACCGGCGGCCCGCAGCAGCGCGGACTGGCCCGCGTACTGCTCCAGACAGCCTCGTGCGCCGCAACGGCACGCGGGACCCGCCACGTCCGCCACCACATGGCCGATCTCACCGGCGAACCCATGGGCGCCGCGCAACAGTTCACCGTCGAGCACCAGGGCGCCGCCGACGCCGATCTCGCCCGTCAGATAGAGGAAGCTGCGGACCTCGCCGAGACCGCCGAACCACAGCTCGGCCAGCGCGGCCAGATTGGCCTCGTTCTCCGAACTCACCGGCAGGGCCCGGTGGGCGGGGCGCACCGCGGCGAGCGCCTGCGCGAACAGTTCCTCGGCGGCGACCCCGTTCCAGCCGAGGTTGGGCGCCTGGCGGACGGTCCCCCCGGAAACCAGGCCGGGCAGCGCCAGCTGTACGCCGACCGGTCCCAGTTCCTGCTCCGCGGCCGACTCCAGCGCGCGGGCGGCGACCCGGGCGGCGCGGACCAGCACATCGGCGGGCGGCGCGCCCCGGTTGTCGAGGTGCTCGGTCACACGCACCCGGTCGGCGCCCGCCAGATCCACCACACACACCGACACGTAGTCGATGTTGACCTCGACGCCCACCCCCGCGGCCCCGGTCCTGGCGGGCTTGAGCACCGTGCCGGGGCGTCCCGCCTGCCCGCTGAACGTCTTTCCCGACTCGGCGAGGAACCCGCTCTCCAGCAGCTGTTCCACCAGCGAGGACACGGCCGCCCGCGTCAGGCCCACCCGTCCGGCGACTCCGGCCCGGGTCGCCTCGCCCTGGTCCCGGACGGCCCGCAGCACGAGGCTGAGATTGTGCCGCCGCACGGTGTCCTTGTCGGCCTTGGGCCCGAGCGGGGTCAGGTTCTTCTCCATATCGCCGCGAGCCTACTTCCCGGCCCCGTTCGCCGGGGTTCCGCCCGCCGGCCCCGGCGGGCGCCGTCGTGGGTACCGCGCCGTTGCCGGTGGCCGAGGTTAGCGTGGGAACCGCTGATCCGTACGGACCCCGCAGGCGAGCGCCGACCGGGAGCGGCCGGTGACGGGGTCCGGGTGACCGCTCGGTCCGAAGCCTTGTGCGGAGTGGAACACGTTCTTAACATCATCGATGTCACATCAGTTGTGTCACAGTGCTGGGGGCTTGATGGCAGCGACAGGGAACGGCCCGCTGGCCGGGGTGCGCGTGGTCGAGCTGGCGGGCATCGGGCCGGGCCCGTTCGCCGCGATGCTCCTCGCGGACCTCGGAGCCGATGTCGTACGCGTCGACCGGCCCGGCGGTGCGGGGCTCGCGGTCAACCCGGAGTACGACCTCACCAACCGCAACAAACGCTCGGTGCTCGTCGACCTCAAGGCCGAGGACGGCCCCGCCCGGGTCCTCGACCTCGTGGAGCGCGCCGACATCCTCATCGAGGGCTACCGGCCGGGCGTCGCCGAGCGGCTCGGCGTCGGCCCCGAGCAGTGCCACGCCCGCAACCCGAAGCTGGTGTACGGGCGGATGACCGGCTGGGGACAGGACGGACCGCTCGCCCGGCGCGCCGGGCACGACATCGCGTACATCGCCGTCACCGGCACGCTCGGCATGATCGGCAACCCCGGCGAGCCGCCCGCCGTTCCGGCGAACCTGGTCGGCGACTACGCGGGAGGCTCGCTCTACCTGGTCGTCGGCGTCCTCGCCGCGCTCCAGCACGCCCGTACGGACGGGGGAGCGGGCCAGGTCGTCGACGCCGCGATCGTGGACGGCACCGCGCATCTGACCACGATGATCCACGGCATGCTCGCGGCCGGCGGCTGGCAGGACCGGCGCGGCGCCAATCTGCTCGACGGCGGCTGCCCGTTCTACGGCAGCTACGCCACATCGGACGGCGAGTACATGGCTGTGGGAGCCCTGGAGCCGCAGTTCTACGACGAGTTCGTCCGGCTGCTCGGGATCGCCGCCGAAGCGCCCGCACGCAAGGACGTCGCCCGGTGGGACGCGCTGCGCGACACCATCGCCGCCCGTTTCCTGACCCGGACGCGCGCGGAGTGGACAGCGGTCTTCGAGGACTCGGACGCCTGCGTGGCGCCGGTCCTCTCGCTGCGCGAGGCCCCCGCGCACCCGCACGTCGCCGCGCGCGGAACGTTCGTCGAACACAGCGGCATGACCCAGCCCGCGCCCGCCCCGCGCTTCTCCGTGACGCCCGGTTCCGTACGCAGGGGGCCCGCGAGGCCGGGCGCCGACACCGTGGAGGTGGCCCGCGACTGGGGCGTGCCCGGTATCGCGGCGGAGACCGGCCCGCCGGAACGGGACGCGCGGCGGACAGCGGGGGCGGGAGACCGTTGAAGCGACGACTCCAGAAGCGGATGGCCGACGTTCCTGACCAACTGCTTCATGAATATGCGTACGTGACTGAGTGTCAGATATCGAAGGCGTGCACCGGCGGCCGTATACGGACGATCTGCGGCGGCACGACCGAGATCATGATGGAGAACACCGGCCGCCCCTTCCTTGCCTGACCCTCCTCGAAAGGCTGCTGTCTTGAGTACCGAAGCATTCGTCTACGACGCGATCCGCACCCCGCGCGGGCGCGGCAAGGCCAATGGCGCCCTGCACGGCACCAAGCCGATCGACCTGGTCGTCGGCCTGATCCACGAAATGCGCCGCAGGTTCCCCGGCCTCGACCCGGCCGCCATCGACGACATCGTGCTCGGCGTGGTCAGCCCGGTGGGCGACCAGGGCTCCGACATCGCCCGTATCGCGGCCGTCGCCGCCGGACTGCCCGACACCGTCGCCGGGGTGCAGGAGAACCGCTTCTGCGCCTCGGGCCTCGAAGCCGTCAACCTCGCCGCCGCCAAGGTCCGTTCCGGCTGGGAGGACCTGGTCCTGGCCGGTGGGGTCGAGTCGATGTCCCGGGTCCCGATGGCCTCCGACGGCGGGGCCTGGGCCATGGACCCGATGACCAACTGGGACACCGGCTTCGCCCCCCAGGGCGTCGGCGCCGACCTCATCGCGACCATCGGGGGATTCACCCGGCACGACGTCGACTCCTACGCCGCGCTGTCCCAGGAGCGGGCGGCCGAGGCATGGAAGGACGGCCGCTTCGCGCGCTCCGTCGTTCCCGTCACGGACCGCAACGGCCTGGTAGTCCTGGACCACGACGAACATCTGCGCCCCGGCACGACCGCGGAGTCGCTCGCCGCGCTCAAGCCCTCCTTCGCCACGATCGGCGAGATGGGCGGCTTCGACGCGGTCGCACTGCAGAAGTACCACTGGGTCGAGAAGATCGACCACGTCCACCACGCGGGCAATTCCTCCGGCATCGTGGACGGGGCCTCACTGGTCGCCATCGGCTCCGGCCAGATCGGCGAGCGCTACGGGCTGACCCCACGGGCCCGTATCGTCTCGGCCGCCGTGTCGGGGTCCGAGCCGACCATCATGCTGACCGGGCCCGCGCCCGCCACCCGCAAGGCCCTCGCCAAGGCGGGTCTGACCATCGCCGACATCGACCTCGTGGAGATCAACGAAGCGTTCGCGGGCGTCGTCCTGCGCTTCGCCAGGGACATGGAGCTCCCGCTCGACAAGATCAACGTCAATGGCGGGGCCATCGCGCTGGGCCACCCGCTCGGCGCCACCGGCGCGATGATCCTCGGCACTCTCATCGACGAACTGGAGCGCCGCGACCAGCGGTACGGCCTGGTCACGCTCTGCGTCGGCGGCGGCATGGGCGTCGCCACCGTCATCGAGCGTCTCTGACCGCGTCCCTTCCCTCACGGCCCGCAAACGGAGCAGCCACACCATGAGCGAGAACACCACCATCCGCTGGGAACAGGACGGGACCGGCGTGGTCACCCTGGTACTCGACGACCCCCACCAGTCCGCGAACACCATGAACCAGGCGTTCAAGGAGTCGATCGCGGCCGTCGCCGACCGTGCCGAGGCCGAGCGCGACAGCATCCGCGGCATCATCGTCACCTCCGCCAAGAAGACCTTCTTCGCGGGCGGCGACCTCAAGGACCTGATCAGGATCGGGCCCGCACAGGCCCAGCAGGCCTTCGACACGGGCATGGACATCAAGCACGCCCTGCGCCGGATCGAAACCCTCGGCAAACCGGTCGTCGCGGCCGTCAACGGCGCCGCCCTGGGCGGCGGTTACGAGATCGCGCTGGCCTGCCACCACCGGGTCGCCCTCGACGCCCCCGGCTCCAGGATCGGCCTGCCCGAGGTCACCCTGGGCCTGCTGCCCGCCGGTGGCGGCGTCACCCGTACCGTACGGCTGCTGGGCATCGCCGACGCGCTGCTCAAGGTGCTGCTCCAGGGCACCCGGTACACCCCCCGGCGCGCCCTGGACAACGGCCTGGTCCACGAGATCGCCGCCACCCCCGACGAGATGCTCGCCAAGGCCCACGCGTTCATCGACGCGAACCCCGAGTCGCAGCAGCCGTGGGACGTCAAGGGCTACAAGATCCCCGGCGGTACCCCGTCCGACCCGCGCTTCGCCGCCAACCTCCCCGCCTTTCCCGCCAATCTGAAGAAGCAGATCAACGGCGCCCCCTACCCCGCCCCGCGCAACATCCTCGCGGCGGCCGTAGAGGGCTCCCAGGTCGACTTCGAGACCGCGCAGACCATCGAGGCGCGGTACTTCGTGGAGCTGGTCACCGGCCAGATCTCGAAGAACATGACCCAGGCGTTCTTCTTCGACCTCCAGGCCGTCAACTCCGGCGCCAACCGCCCCCGGGACATCGAGCCACGCCCGGTCCGCAAGGTCGCCGTCCTCGGCGCCGGAATGATGGGGGCGGGCATCGCGTACGCGTGCGCCCGCGCAGGCATCGAGGTCGTCCTCAAGGACGTGTCGTCCGAGGCGGCGCAGCAGGGCAAGGCGTACGCGGAGAAGCTCCTCGCGAAGGCGCTCTCCCGGGGCCGCACCACCGAGTCGAAGCGCGACGCGCTGCTCGCTCTCATCACCCCGACCGGTGACCCCGCCGACCTGGCGGGCTGCGACGCGGTGATCGAAGCGGTCTTCGAGGACCCGGCGCTGAAGAGCAAGGTGTTCCAGGAGATCGAAGGCATCATCGAGCCCGGCGCGCTGCTCTGTTCCAACACCTCGACCCTGCCCATCACGCTGCTCGCCGAGGGCGTGACACGGCCCGCCGACTTCATCGGTCTGCACTTCTTCTCGCCCGTCGACAAGATGCCGCTCGTCGAGATCATCAAGGGCGAGCGGACCGGCGACGAGGCCCTGGCACGCGCCTTCGACCTGGTACGCCAGATCAGGAAGACCCCGATCGTCGTCAACGACTCACGCGGCTTCTTCACGTCGCGGGTCATCGGACAGTTCATCAACGAGGGCGTGGCGATGGTCGGCGAGGGCGTCGACCCCGCGTCGGTGGAGCAGGCGGCGGCGCAGGCCGGCTACCCGGCCAAGGTGCTCTCCCTGATGGACGAGCTGACACTCACCCTGCCGCGCAAGATCCGCAACGAGGCGAAGCGGGCCGTCGAGGAGGCGGGCGGCACCTGGGCCGGGCACCCGTCGGACGAGGTCATCGACCGGATGGTCGACGAGTTCGGCCGCACGGGCCGCAGCGGGGGAGCGGGCTTCTACGAGTACACCGACGGGAAGCGGGACGGTCTCTGGCCCGGTCTGCGCGAGCACTTCACCGAGGCCGGGGTGGACATCCCGTTCACCGACATGAAGGAGCGGATGCTCTTCTCGGAGGCGCTGGACACCGTCCGCTGCTTCGAGGAAGGCGTACTGACCTCGGTCGCCGACGCCAACATCGGCTCGATCTTCGGCATCGGGTTCCCGGGCTGGACGGGGGGCGTCATCCAGTACATCAACGGATACCCGGGCGGTCTGCCCGGCTTCGTGGCACGGGCGCGTGCGCTCGCCGAGCGGTACGGGGAGCGGTTCGCCCCGCCCGCCCTGCTGGTCGAGAAGGCCGAGAAGGGCGAGCAGTTCAGCGACAGCTGACCCGCTCGGCCCGCCGTGCCGCCGGTCGGACCGGTCAGCGGGGGGCGCCGGTCGCTGCGGGTCCGTCCACGTAACGGGCCCGCAGCTCCTCCTTCAGTGACCGCTGGAACGCGGTCACCAGCGCCTGCACGACCATCGGCTGCATGGAGGCGGAGAGCGACTTCATCGCCTCCACGGCCGCCGGATCGCGCTCGCGCTCCCGGTAGGGCCCCCACACCTCGTCCTGGAAGAGCCGGGTCAGTTCCTTCGCCGCGGCCCGGGTGTGTTCCAGCACCACCGTACGGGCGGCCAGGATCGTCTCGTGCTCGATCGGCACGTCGAGCAGCTGGACACCGAGCGCGAGCAACCCGGGGTCGACCCGGAAGGCATCCGGGTCGCCGGTCACCCTCTCCAGCACGTTCATCGCGGCCAGCCGGTCGATGTCCCCTCCCGACAACGCCCGCCCGGCCCGCCGCTCCAGCTCGGCCCGGGTGGCGTCGTCCGCGCCCTCCGGCGCCCACGAGGCCACCACGGCACGGTGGATGGCGAGGTCGTGCGCGCTCAGGTCCTCCGGCAGCTGCTGGAGGTAGCGCTCGATCGCGGCCAGCGTCAGCCCGTGGTGCTGAAGCTCCTCGATCAGCGCGAGGCGGGAGAGATGGGCGGGGCCGTACAGACCGACGCGGCGGGGACCGATCACCGGTGGATGCAGCAGACCGCGGGTGCTGTAGAAGCGGACCGTACGCACCGTGACCCCGGCACGCGCGGCCAGTTCGTCGACCGTGAGGGCCGTCTCCCCGGTCTCCGTCGACATGGCGGTGCCTCTCTTCCCCGGACCGGTACGCGGTCGGTCCGGTGCAACAGTATTGCTGTCTCACCACTCCTGTGAAAGTGCCCTGGTTGGGCTACTGTCGTCGGGCTGTGGCCGGGTGGCCGAAGGACGGACGGGGAGGGCCTGATGGCTCCACGGAGTACCGCCGATGCGGCGCTGCTGACCCACGCGCTGGACGGTGAGCCGGCGCCCGCGGACCCGCTCACCGAGCAGATACTCGACGCGGCACGTGAGCAGTTCACCACCTTCGGTCTGCGCCGGTCGACCGTCGACGACGTGGCGAAACGGGCCGGGGTCTCACGCGTCACCGTGTACCGGCGGTTCGGCAACAAGGACGGGCTGGTCTCCGCCTGCCTGATCCGCGAGTACCGCAGGTTCGTCATGGACGTCGACGCGACCGTGGCCGGCCTGCCCACCGTGGAGGACCGGCTGGTCGAGGGGTTCCTCGTGGTGCTCCAGCACATCCGGCAACACCCGCTGATCGGCGGGCTGCTGCGGCTGGAGCCCGAGACGCTGCTGCCCTTTCTGACGGTGGAGAGCGGCCCTGGTTTCCTGGCCGTCCGGTCGTATCTCGCCGACCGGCTGCGGCACGCGCAACGGCTGGAGGGCAGGCCGGTGACCGATCCGACGCCGGTCGCCGAACTGATGGTGCGGATCACCGTCTCGTTCCTGCTCAACCCGGTCAGCTGCTTCGAGCTCGACGACGACGACCAGGTACGGGACTTCGCCCGCCGGTACCTCATTCCGCTGCTGGGGCGCTGACCCGGCGTACCGCGTGCGGACCGTCGCCCGTCCGCCGTCCGTCCGTCTCCTGGCCGTCCGTCTCCTGGCCGTCCGTCTCCTGCTCGTCGGGGAGCGGATGCAGCGGGCGGTTCTGCGTCCAGTGCGGACCGAGGTCGTCCAGCGTCCAGCCGAAGGGGTAGGAGCGCGGCTTGGGCAGCGCGGGCCGCCGCCCCGGCCGCGCGGGCAGAGCCCGTACGACGTACGACCTGGCCCGCACGGCCCGGACGGCGGCCGACCGTACCCACTGCGGCTGCGGGCGGAAACCGAGCGCCCGCAGCAGTGGCTCGTCGAGCAGCGCCAGCGCCAGCCGGGCCACCAGGGGGCTCATGAAGCGTGGATACCAGCCCGCCATCACCCGGAAGGTGGCGTTCGCGACCCGGCGGTTGGCCGGGTGGTACGCGAACATCTCCGCCTCGTAGGCGTCGAGGAATCTCTCGAAACCGGCGTAGCTGGAAGGGGCGCCGTCGATGCCCATCATCAGCGCCGTCCGGTGGCCGACCAGGGCCAGGGCCTCGGCCTCGTTGGCGCAGAGTTTTCGCCAGCCGAAGCGGTCGATCCAGCGCTTCGGGCCGACGACGGTCGTGGCGAGGACGTACAGGAAGTCCTCGTTGGGGATGCGGTACCTGCCGTGGATGCGGTTGAGATGGCGGGCGGCGGCCCGGCCGCGCGCGCTGTCGAACCCGTCCCGGACCATCTCGTAGCCGATGAGCACGGTGTCGTCGTACCGCTTCTGCCCGGCCTTCTCGAACTCCTGTGTGCGGTCGAGCAGTTGAGATATCCGGGGGACGCCGTAGTCGCGCAGGAAGGCGACGCTCACCCCCTGGGCGTAGTCCCAGGGGAACTCGTACTGCGAGATCAGCCGGTGGATGTGTTCGAAATCCCGCGCGGGGTCCATGGCGCGGATCTCGCGCAGGCGACTGTAGCGGCCCATGGCTTCGCCTCCTCGGGTGCCCGGAACGGAGGGTGCGTGAAGGCCCGCGCTGCTCAACCTGCCCTGGTACGCAGCGTGTTGACGAGCCCCCCCGATGCCGGAGAGTCAATGTTACAGAAACTATCGACTTGTTTCACAGCGCACGTCAACGCCCCTGACGGACCTTCAGGGATGTGGCTGAATCGGTCTGCTGAGGTGGTGCGGCCGGGTGCTCGTGGATGTCCTGGCGGAGCGGTCGGCCCGGCTGCATACTGGAAAATGCACAAACCGGACATATAGCGAACTGTTTCCCGGTGGCCCGGGGGACGGGGCCTGGTCCGACGGCACGCCTCCGTCCCACGACCTTCAGGAGCATCACCATGAGCAGCCCCAGCAGGCCCGCCGAACCGGCGCCGCCCCCGCCGGGCGGCGTGCTGTGGAGCGAGGTCGGCGACATCAGGACGCTGCTCACCCTGCCCGCGGCGCTGGCCATGCAGGTCGCGCACCCGGCCGTCGGCGCCGGGGTCGACGAGTTCTCCGACTTCCGTACGGACCCGTGGGGCCGCGCCGAGCGCTCGCTGTGGTCGCTGCAGCTCTGGGTGTACGGCGGTGACGCGGCCGTCGAGGAGGGGAGCCGCCTCCGGGCGCTGCACCGGGGTATCGAGGGCACCGACACCCGGGGCCGCCACTACCGCGCGCTCGCTCCGCACACCTACGCCTGGGTGCACGCCACCGGCTTCCCGGTCTTCCTGCGGCGCCGGACGTACCTCGGCCGCCCCTACACCGAGGCGCAGCAGCGGCAGCTCTACGGGGAGTGGCTCCAGGTCGGCCGGGTCCTCGGCATCGACGACCGGGACATGCCGCAGACCGTCGAGGCGTTCTGGCCGTACTACCGCAGGATGCTGGCCGACGAGATCGAGGCCACCCCCCTGGTGCGGGAACTGACCGATGTCCGCAGCCCGGTACCCGCCCCCGACCGGGGGCCCCGGGTGGTCCGGCTGCTCGTACGGGCGCTGTGGCCCGTACTGCTGCCGCCCCTGGCGCGCTTCCGGCGCTTCGTCACCGTCGGGCTGATGCCGCCGGACGCCCGCGAGGCCATGGGGCTGGAATGGACGGACTCCCAGGAGCGCGCACTGCGCCGCTTCGGCCGGTTCGTGGGAGCCGTGGTGCCGGTGCTTCCCGAGCGGCTGCGCTACCTCCCCCTGGCCCGCGCGGCGCGGGCCCGCCACCGGGTCAGGCGGACGCCCGGCGCACCAGATCCGTCGGCATGATCACTGAATCCGGCGGGGTGACGGTCTCCCGGTCCAGGCCGCGGATCAGCATCCGCACCATCAACTGCCCCATCCCCTCGATGTCCTGACGGATCGTCGTCAGCGGAGGGTCGGTGAGTTCCGCGACCTTCTCCATGTTGTCGAAGCCGACCACCGCCACGTCCTCCGGCACCCGCCGGCCGTGGTTCCGCAGCACCTGGAGCGCGCCGGACGCCATCAGGTCGTTGGCCGCGAACACGGCGTCCAGCTCCGGCCGGCGCGCCAGCAGTTCGGCCATGGCCGCGGCTCCGCTCTCCTCGGTGAAGGCGCCCTGGGCGGTGAGCCCCGGATCGACGTCCAGCAGCACGTCCCGGTACCCGTCCAGCCGGTCGATGCCGGAGGTCTGGTCCTGGGGGCCCGCGATGTGCGCGATGCTGCGGCGCCCGAGCCCGACCAGGTGCTGTACGGCCTGGCGGGCGCCGCCCCGGTTGTCGCAGTCGGCGTACGGCAGGGCGAGGTCCGACTCCGGGCCCTTCCACACCGGACGGCCGCCGAACACCGCCGGGATCCCGGCCTTGTGGATGACGGCGGGCAGCGGATCCTCGGTGTGCAGCGAGAACGCCAGCGCGCCGTCCACATGGCCGCCGGCGAGATAGCGGGCGACCCGGTCGTAGTCGCCGCTTCCCTCCACGAGGAGCAGAACCAACTGCGAGTCGTGCGCCGTCAGTTCGCGGCTTATGCCGCGCAGCTGCTGGGAGAAGAACGGGTCCGAGAAGATCCGGATCTCGGGCTCCGCGATGATCACGGCCACCGCGCCGTTGCGCCGGGTGACCAGTGTCCTGGCCGCGTGATTGGGGATGTAGCCCAGCTCGTCGACGGCCTCCTGGACCCGTTCGACCAGCAACTGCCGCACCCCGGCGCCGCCGTTGACGACGCGCGACGCGGTCGCCCGGGACACACCCGCGCGGGCCGCTACGGCCTCCAGGGTCGGACGGGAGCCGGGGATCGGATCGGGCACGGGAGCTCCTCGTCGGCGTAGTTGCTGGTCGGGTGGTGCTCGCGGTGGGAGCAGCGTAACGACCTGGTGCACGATAGGCGGTTGATCAGACTGTCACCACCTGTCGCCGGACGCGGAAAGCCGCGCCGCCCTCGGGAACGGGCGGCGCGGCAGGGGCTGCAAGCAGGTCAGTGCGCGTGCACGGTGCGGTGCGTGCGCTCGATCTGCTCCCAGGACCTGGGCCGGACCGGCTTCGCGTCCGGGCGGGCGATCCGCGCCTTCGCCGCCGCCGGCGCGGCCGGCTTGGCGGTGGTGAACAGCCAGGTGTCGAAGAACTCGGCCAGCGGCTTGCCCGAGATCCGCTCGGCGTACTTCTCGAAGTCGGCCACCGAGGCATTGCCGTAGGCGTGCTCGGTGGGCCACCCCTTCAGGATCCGGAAGAACGCGGTGTCACCGATCTTGTTGCGCAGTGCCTGAATGGCGAGCGCGCCCCGGTCGTACACGGCGGCGTCGAACTGGTTGTCCGCGCCCGGGTCGCCCGGCTTCACCGTCCAGAAGGCGTCGTCGGCCGGGTGCGAGTCGTACACGTAGTCCGCGAGCTGCTGTGTGGTGCCCTGGCCCTCGCTCTCCGACCACAGCCACTCGGCGTAGCTGGCGAAACCCTCGTTGATCCAGATGTCCTTCCAGCCCTTGAGGGACACACTGTCCCCGTACCACTGGTGCGCCAACTCATGGACGATCACCGAGGTGTTGGCGCCGTTCGCGAACTGCTTGGGACTGTAGAACGGCCGGGTCTGGGTCTCCAGCGCGTAGCCCGTGGTGGTGTTGGGGACGTAGCCGCCCAGCGCGCTGAACGGGTACGGGCCGAAGTAGCCGCTCAGCCAGTCGGCGACCTCACCGGTCCGCTCCACGCTGGCGCGGGCCGCCCCGTAGTTGTCGCCCAGGTCCTTGCTGTACGCGTTGACGATCGGCACGCCCGCCGCCGTCGTGTCCGTGGTGATGTCGAACTTGCCGACCGCGAGCGTGGTCAGGTACGTCGCCTGCGGCTTGTTGGACCGCCAGTTGAACGTGGTCCTGCCGAGCTTCGAGCGCTGCGACTGGAGCACACCGTTGCTGATGGCCTGGGTACCGTCCGGCACGGAGACCGACACATCGAAGGTGGCCTTGTCGAGCGGGTGGTCGTTGCTCGGGAACCACCACCAGGCCGACTCGGGTTCGTCCGCCGCGACCGCGCCGTCCGGGGTCCGGTGCCAGGTCGAGAAGCCGTACGCCGATTTCGTGGACGGCACGCCGCTGTAGCGCACGACGACGGTGACGGAGGAACCCTTGGCCAGCGACCGGGCCGGAGTGACCTCCAGTTCGTGCTGCCCGGACGTGGCGAAGGTGGCCTTCGCGCCGTTGACCCGTACTTCGCTCACATCGAGCAGGAAGTCCAGATCGAACCGCGAGAGGTCCTGGGTGGCGGTGGCGAGGATCGTCGCCGTGCCGTCCAGCCGGTCGGTCGACGGCTCGTACTTCAGCTTCAGGTCGTAGTGCGAGACGTCGTAGCCGCCGTTGCCGTACGCCGGGTAGTAGGGGTCGCCGATGCCGGGGGCGCCGGGCGTGGCGTCGCTGGGCGCGGACCCTCGGGCAGCGGCCGATGCCGGGATCGCCAGCATGAGTGAGGCCGCGAGCACGCTCGGGACGATGAGTCTGCGGTGCACGGATGCTCCAAGTCGTGGGAGTCGTGGATCCCTTCGACCCTATTCAGCCCATGAACCACTGGTCATGTCCACGGTCACTGCTGTCACAGGATCGCCATCCGGCCGTCATGTGCCGCCCGCCGGGTACCCGTCCCCTCGTGCGCCCGCAACGGACAGGTCCTACGCGGCTGCCCCCGCGTCCACCAGCCGGGCCGCCTCCCTGGCGCAGCCCCAGGCCACGGTGACGCCCGCGCCGCCGTGGCCGTAGTTGTGCACCAGGACCTGGCCGGACGGTCCCGTCGGATCGGTCCGGGGCGTCCGGTGCGGTGGGTCGTCAGGCGCCGTGCCGGGCGTTCCGGGCCCGGCGGGGACCGGCCGGACACGTCCCGGCAGTGAACGGGCCGGCCGCTCGGCCTCCAGACGCACCGCGGACCGGGAAGGCCGGAGGCCGACCCGGTGGGCCAGGACCTTCGCGTCCGCGATCTCCGGCCTGAGCCGCGCGCACCGGGCGACGATCGCCTCCGCCGTCGCCGGGTCCGGCCGGAGGTTCCAGTCGTCCTCCTGCGCCGTGCCGCCCAGGAGCAGGCCGCCGGGTTGCGGGAAGTAGTACGTCGTATCGCTCGACGTGTGGTCGACGACCGTGCACCACTCGTCGATCCCCGGATTCTCGACGAGTACCAGCTGCCCGCGCACCGGCCGCACCTCGGGGTCCGGCACCAGGCCGTGCGCGCCGAGCCCGGTGCAGTTGACCACCACCGGGGACGGCACCTCCGCGAGCTCCGTCACCGTCCGCTCCTCCACCCGGCCGCCCGCCGCTTCCAGCCTGCGGCGCAGCCACCCCAGATGGGCCGGCATGTCGATCAGCGGAAGCCGGGCCCGCAGGCCCTCCGCGACCTCCCGCAGCCCGGTCAGCTGCGCGGCCCAGGGGCCCAGTTCGGCGATCCCCGCCCCGACGTGCACCCCGTCGACCAGCCGGACCCCGGTCCGTCGCGGGTCCGCGGCCAGCGCTTCGTACTCCCGCAGTGACTCCAGCGACCAGCGGCCCACCAGCTCCTCGGGCTCGATGCGGTACGGCCACCACAGGGCCCCCGCGACCGCCGACGTCGTCCGCCCGGCCGGGTCCCGGCTCCACACCCGCACCGGGTGGCCGCCCTCCGCGAGGACGATGGCCGTCGTCAGACCGATGACCCCGCCGCCCACCACGATCACTTCGCTGCTCATCCTGCGGACCGTAGCCGAGTCCCCGCTGCGCCGTCCTCCTCTCCCACCCTCCAATTGCCGGTCGGTCTAAGATCGGTCCCCTCATGACTGCAACCCTTGTCGCCAAAGACCTCGCCGCGGGCCACGGTGACCGCTCGCTCTTCTCCGGCCTCGATCTCGTCGTCGCGCCGGGGGACGTGATCGGTCTCGTCGGAGTCAACGGCGCCGGAAAATCCACGCTGCTGCGCCTCCTCGCCGGGCTCGACACCCCCGAGGACGGCGAGCTGAAGCTGTCGCCGCCCACCGCCTCCGTCGGCCATCTCCCGCAGGAGCCGGAGCGGCGCGACGGCGAGACCGTACGGGCCTTCCTGGCCCGCCGTACGGGCGTCGCCGCCGCCCAGAGCGCCATGGAGGAAGCCACCCAGGGCCTCGTCGACGGGACCCCCGGCGCGGACGACGCGTACGCCACCACGCTCGAACGCTGGCTCGATCTCGGCGGCGCCGACCTGGACGAGCGCGCCGACGAAGTGGCCGGATCCCTCGGTCTGACCGTCGGGCTCGACCAGCCGATGACCTCCCTCTCCGGAGGCCAGGCGGCCCGCGCCGGTCTCGCTTCGCTGCTGCTCTCCCGGTACGACGTCTTCCTGCTCGACGAGCCGACGAACGACCTCGACCTGGACGGCCTGGAACGGCTGGAGCGATTCGTCGCAGGGCTGCGCGCCGGCACGGTCGTCATCAGCCACGACCGTGAGTTCCTGACCCGCACGGTCACCAAGGTCCTCGAACTGGATCTTGCCCAGCAGCAGATCACGCTGTACGGCGGCGGCTACGCCGGGTACCTGGAGGAGCGGGAGACGGCCCGCCGGCACGCCCGCGAGGACTTCGACGAGTACGCGGACAAGCGGTCGGCGCTCGAAGGGCGGGCCCAGATGCAGCGGGGCTGGATGGACAAGGGCGTCAAGAACGCCCGCCGCAAGGCGACCGACAACGACAAGATCGGCCGTAAGTTCCGCAGCGAGGCGAGCGAGAAGCAGGCGGCGAAGGCCCGCCAGACGCAGCGCATGATCGAGCGCCTCGACGTCGTGGAGGAACCCCGCAAGGAGTGGGAACTCCGCATGGAGATCGCGGCGGCCCCCCGCTCCGGCGCGGTCGTGGCCACGCTGCGCGACGCGAGGGTCGCCCGGGGCGCCTTCTCCTTCGGGCCGGCGCACCTCCAGATCGACTGGGCGGACCGGGTCGCCATCACCGGCGCCAACGGCGCGGGCAAGTCCACCCTGCTCGGCGCGCTGCTCGGCCGGGTCCCCCTCGACACAGGCCATGCGGCGCTCGGCCCGGGGGTCGTGGTCGGCGAGGTCGACCAGGCGCGCGGCCTCTTCTACGGTACGCAGACGCTCCTGGAGGCTTTCTGCGCGGCCGTCCCCGACACGGAGCCGGCCGAAGTCCGCACGCTCCTGGCCAAGTTCGGCCTGAAGGCGGCCCACGTCCTGCGCCCCGCGAACACCCTGTCGCCGGGCGAACGCACCCGTGCCGCGCTCGCGCTGCTCCAGGGTCGTGGCGTCAATCTCCTCGTCCTGGACGAGCCGACGAACCACCTCGACCTGGAGGCCATCGAGCAGCTGGAGTCGGCCCTCGACTCGTACGAGGGCACGCTGCTGCTGGTCACCCACGACCGCCGGATGCTCGACGCGGTCCGCACGACGCGTCGCATCGAGGTGGCGGAGGGCAAGCTCACCGAACTCTGAGCGGACGCCCCGCTAGCCCCGGCCGACGGACGGTCGGCCCGTCGGACGGGCCGACGGATGTGCTGAGGGCGGGGTGCCGAACGCTCCGCCGGACGGGACGGGACGGTACGCGCTGCTACCCGCGCGCACCGTCCCGTCCGCCGGCCGGGACACCGCTCAGCGGCGCCCGCGCTCCGGCCCGCTCAGTCCGGCCCGCCGCAGTGCGTCAGCCATCGCGCTGTTGGCGGGAGCCGGGGCCGAGGACTGCCGTCCGCCGCTGCCGCCACCACCACGCTGCGCGCGGCCTCCCTGCCGTTGCTGCGGGGGCCGGCCGTCCTGCCCGCGCTCCCGGCGCTCCCCGCCACCACCCGACCTGGCCGGCTTGGACGCCGCCTCGTCGTCCAGCCGCAGCGTCAGCGAGATGCGCTTGCGCGGGATGTCGACGTCCATCACCTTCACCTTGACGATGTCGCCGGGCTTGACCACGTCACGCGGGTCCTTGACGAAGGTCTTGGACAGCGCGGACACATGCACGAGCCCGTCCTGATGGACACCGATGTCGACGAACGCGCCGAACGCCGCGACATTCGTGACGACGCCCTCCAGGACCATCCCGGACGTCAGGTCGCCCAGCTTCTCGACACCTTCCTTGAAGGTGGCCGTCTTGAACGCGGGCCGCGGGTCGCGTCCCGGTTTCTCCAGCTCGCGCAGAATGTCCGACACCGTCGGCAGCCCGAACTTGTCGTTCACGAAGTCGGCCGGATCCAGCGAACGCAGCAGCGGCGCGTTGCCCACCAGTGAACTTCCGCCCGCCGACCTGGTCATGGCCCGCACCACCGGATAGGACTCCGGGTGCACGCTCGACGCGTCCAGCGGGTCGTCGCCGTCCCTGATGCGCAGGAAGCCCGCGCACTGCTCGTACGCCTTGGGGCCCAGCCTCGCCACGTCCTTGAGCGCCTTGCGGGACCGGAAGGGGCCGTTGGCGTCGCGGTGCGCCACGATGTTCTCGGCGAGCCCCGACCCGATGCCCGAGACCCGGGAGAGCAGCGGCGCCGAGGCGGTGTTGACGTCCACCCCCACGCCGTTCACACAGTCCTCGACGACCGCGTCGAGCGAGCGGGAGAGCTTCACCTCGGACAGGTCGTGCTGGTACTGGCCCACGCCGATCGACTTGGGGTCGATCTTGACCAGCTCGGCGAGCGGGTCCTGGAGCCTGCGGGCGATCGACACCGCGCCGCGCAGCGTCACATCCATGTCCGGCAGCTCCTGCGAGGCGAACGCGGAAGCCGAGTAGACGGAAGCGCCCGCCTCCGAGACCATCACCTTCGTCAGGTTCAACTCGGGGTGCTTGGCGCACAGTTCGCCCGCCAGCTTGTCGGTCTCCCGGGACGCCGTACCGTTGCCGATCGCGATCAGGTCCACCGCGTGCTCCTTCGCCAGCCGGGCCAGCTTGGCGAGCGCCTCGTCCCACCGGTTGGCCGGGACGTGCGGGTGGATCACATCGGTCGCCACGACCTTGCCGGTCGCGTCGACGACGGCCACCTTCACGCCCGTACGGAACCCGGGGTCCAGGCCGAGCGTGGCGCGGGTCCCGGCCGGTGCGGCCAGCAGCAGGTCGCGCAGGTTCGAGGCGAAGACCTTCACCGCCTCGTCCTCCGCGGCGGTCCGCAGCCGAAGCCTCAGGTCGATCCCCAGATGTACCAGGATCCGGGTGCGCCACGACCAACGCACCGTCTCCGCAAGCCACTTGTCGCCTGGCCTGCCCCGGTCGGCCACTCCGAAGCGCCGGGCGATCATCGCCTCGTACGTCGACGGTCCCGCGGTGTCCCCGGGCTCCTCCGGTTCGAGGACCAGGTCGAGTACGTCCTCCTTCTCGCCCCGGAGCATCGCCAGCACCCGGTGCGAGGGCAGCGCGGTGAACGGCTCCGCGAAGTCGAAGTAGTCGGCGAACTTGGCACCGGCCTCTTCCTTGGCCTCCCGCACCTTCGCCGTCAGCCGCCCGCGCGACCACATGCGTTCACGCAGCTCACCGATGAGGTCGGCGTCCTCGCCGAACCGCTCGGTGAGGACGGAACGCGCGCCCTCCAGAGCGGCGGCGGGATCCGCCACGCCCCTGTCCGCGTCGACGAACGCGGCGGCGGCCACGAGCGGTTCCACCGAGGGGTCGCCCAGCAGCCCGTCGGCGAGCGGTTCGAGACCGGCCTCGCGGGCGATCTGCGCCTTGGTCCGGCGCTTCGGCTTGAACGGCAGGTAGATGTCCTCCAGCCGCGCCTTGGTCTCCGCTGCCCGGATCTGCGCCTCCAGCGCGGCATCGAGCTTGCCCTGCTCCCGTACGGAGTCCAGAACTGCCGTCCGCCGATCCTCCAGCTCCCGCAGGTAGCGCAGCCGCTCCTCCAGCGTGCGCAGCTGCGCGTCGTCGAGCATCTCGGTCGCTTCCTTGCGGTAGCGAGCGATGAACGGCACGGTCGAGCCGCCGTCGAGCAGCTCGACGGCGGCCTTCACCTGCCGTTCCCGGACGCCGAGTTCGTCGGCGATCCTGCCTTCGATGGAACCTGGGGTGGTCGTGGTCACGATCCCGTACCGCCTTCTCGCTGGGCTTGCCGCATTCCTCCGGGGAAGTCCCCGGAACCCCTTCGGACGGGCGGCCCGCCGGTCCTGGCCGGACCGCCGTCACGAGAGGGAAAACAGTGCACCAGCATTGTGGCAGGCGGCACCGACAGGCCGGGGGCCACGCTCCGCGGAGGCGGCGGAGCGCCGGTCCGGCGGCCGGTCGCGGCGAGTCCGTCAGTCTCGCAGGTACGACGGGAAGGCCCCCGCGCCCGCCGCGGTGACCACGAAGTCGTGGACGAGCTCGGTGAGCCGTTCCACGCCCTCGGCGCCCAGGTGCGCGTACGGTGCCAGGTCGAGCCGGTCCGTCTGCGACTCGATGTCCTTGCGGAGCTGGATCCCCGCCTCGGTGAGCCCGTCCCCGGCGTCCATGAGCCCACGTCCGCGCAGTCGTTCCGCGGCGGAGTCCCAGTCCTCCTGGCCCCAGCCCCGGGTGGTGAGGAGCCAGCTGCGGGCCATGCCCTTGCCGGTCGCGGTGTGGCTCACGAGCGCCTCCAGCGGGCCCATTCCGGCAGTGAGCAGCACCGCGAGATGCCCGTCGCCGCGGTGTTCGCGCAGCAGTGTCGCCGCGTGCCAGAGCGCCAGATGCGGCTGCTCGGGCACCGGCAGATCGGCATGGGCGGAGTACAGCGGCCGGGCGTGTCGGGTACAGGCCTCGGTGGCCCGCTGCGCGAGCCGCGCGGCCTCCGCCATTTCGGCGGAGGCTACGGCCTCCTCGCCGAGCACCCGGCGCAGCGTGCGGTCCGCGGCGCGCAGCCGGGCGCCGAGCACGGCCTCGGGCGAGGCCGTCTCCCACACCGCGGGGACGTACCGGGCGATCAGCTCGGGGTTGAAGTTGTAGAACGCGGCGGCGATCGTGCCGGGCCCCACGGCCCCCATGGCGGCGCCCCGCGCGCCGAAGTAGGCGGAGCCCGCGTCGTCGACCCCGATTCCGGCGAGCTCCTCGGTGAATTCGGGGGAGAAGAACACCGTCGAGTGCAGGGGGTTGAGCACGTTGTGGCAGCGACGGCCGGCACGGGGCGGGAGAGAGGTCATGAGCCGCATGTTACTGACGGGTTGATGCACGGGGAAGGGTCGGGCCGGTACGCGGGGTGGAGAGCCGATGGCAGGAAAGGTGGGAAGTTCGTCATTGCGGCCACCACCAAGGCCGCGAATGATGAGAGGCATGCCTCAGCGATCCGTGCTGGTCGTCCTCTTCGACGATCTGCAGAGCCTGGATGTGACCGGCCCGGTGGAAGTGTTCTCGGGTGCCGGACAGGTGCGGGGGGAGCCGTACCGGATCCGTACGGCCTCCGTCGACGGTTCCGCCGTCCGTACCTCCAGCGGCCTCACCCTCGTCCCGGACGGCTCCCTGGCCGATGCCGACGACCCGCACACCCTGCTGGTCCCCGGCGGCCGGGGCACCCGCCACCCCGACCCCCGGCTGACCGACTGGCTGCGCGAGCACGCCCCGCGCGCCGAGCGCATCGTCTCCGTCTGCACGGGGGCACTGCTGCTCGCCGCGGCCGGACTGCTGGACGGCCATCGGGTCACCACGCACTGGTCCGTCTGCGACCACCTGTCCAGGTCGTACCCCTCCGTGGACGTCGACCCGGATCCGATCTTTGTGCGGGACGGGAAGCTCGCCACCTCCGCCGGAGTCACCGCGGGCATCGATCTCGCGCTCGCCCTGGTCGAGGAGGACCACGGCCGGGACACGGCACTGACCGTCGCCCGGCACCTCGTCGTCTTTCTCCGACGCCCCGGCAACCAGGCCCAGTTCAGCGCGCAGCTGGCCGCCCAGACAGCCCGGAGCGAACCGCTCCGTGAGGTCCAGCAGTGGATCAGCGAACACCCGGGCGGCGATCTGTCGGTCGAGTCCCTCGCCGCCCGCGCACGCCTCTCACCCCGGCACTTCGCCCGCGCCTTCCACGCGGAGACCGGCACGACGCCGGGCCGGTACGTGGAACGCGTCCGCCTGGAACAGGCCAGACGCCTTCTGGAGGACACGGCGGCCGGCGTCACGGAGATCTCCCGCGCCTGTGGCTACGGCACCCCCGAGGCCATGCGCCGCGCCTTCGTCAGGGCGCTCGCCACCGCACCCGCCGAATACCGTCGCCGCTTCCGCGCCGCGCCGTCCGGCAGCACCCCACCCGTCGTCCCCTGTCCCGTCGGCTGAAAGGCACCCCGTGCAGATCGCCATCGTCCTCTTCGACCGCTTCACCGCACTCGACGCGGTCGGCCCCTATGAAATGCTCAGCAGCATCCCGGGCGCCGAGACGGTCTTCGTCGCCGAGCGGACCGGGCCGGTACGCAACGAGAGGGGCGCCCTCGCGCTCGTCGCGGACAAGAGGCTCGACGAGGTGCCGCACCCCGACATCGTCGTGGTGCCGGGCGGCCCCGGGCAGTCCGCCCAGATGGAGAACGAGGCGCTGCTCGGCTGGCTGCGGACGGCGGACAGCACCAGCACCTGGACGACCTCGGTGTGCACCGGCTCACTGCTGCTGGCGGCGGCGGGTCTGCTCAAGGGGCGCCGCGCCACCTCGCACTGGCTGGCGCTCCCCACGCTCAGCACGTTCGGAGCCGAGCCGACCGGCGAACGCGTCGTCACCGACGGCAAGTTCATCACCGCGGCCGGGGTGTCGTCCGGCATCGACATGGGGCTCTCCCTGGTCGGCCGGATCGCCGGTGACGAACACGCCCAGGCCGTCCAGCTGCTCACCGAGTACGACCCGCAGCCCCCGTACGACGCGGGCTCGCCGCAGAAGGCCCCCGCCGCGCTGGTCGAGAAGCTCCGGAACAGAAGCCGTTTCATCCTTCAGTGACGGCCGGACTCCAGGTGAACCGGGGCTCGCGCCGCTCCAGGAAGGCGGTGACCCCCTCCACGGGGTCGTCGGCGGCGCGGGCCCGCGCCCGCCAGTACGCGTCCCGGTCGCCCCGCCCGTCGGCGAACTCCTTGGCCGCGGTCTGGGTCAGCTGCGAGCGGGACACCAGCACCCGGCTGAACTCGGCGATGCGCCGGTCGAGTTGACCGGGAGGCAGTACCTCGTCCACCAGCCCGGTGCGCAGCGCCCGGTCGGTTCCGATCAACTCGGCCGAGAACAGCAGGTACTTGGCGGTCGCCGGGCCCACCAGCGACACCAGCCGGGCGGTGGACGGAGCGGGGTAGACGATCCCGAGCTTCGCGGGGGTCACCCCGAAGGAGGCTCCCTCCTCCGCGAACCGGAGATCGCAGGCAGCCGCCAACTGGCAGCCGCCGCCCACGCAGTACCCGCGCACGGCGGCGATCGTGGGCTTGGGGAATCCGGCGAGTGCCTCCTCGGCTCCGACCGCGAGCCGCTGAGGTTCTTCCCCGGCCGCACCGGGACCACGCAGTGTCGATATGTCGGCGCCCGCGCAGAACGTGTTCCCCGCGCCGGTCAGTACCATCATCCGTACGGCCGGGTCGGCGGCCAGTGTGTCCAGCAGCCCGGGGAGGGCCCGCCACATCCCGGCCGTCATGGCGTTGCGCTTGGCGGGGTGGCTGATCACGACGGTGGCGACCCCGTCGGCGACGGTGTGCTCCAGCTGCGGTTCCATGGCCGGATGCTATCGGGGCCGAATCCGCGGACGTCATCGGCGGATGCTGTCCGCAGGCATCTGCTGTCCGCAGGCAGCGCCCGAGGATGCCGTTCGTGGATGTCGTCCTTGGATGCTGTCCGTAGACGTCTCCGTAGACGTCAGAGAGAGGCCGGCATCGGTCATGCGCGCGCTACGATGCAGCAAATCCAGTCGAATTGCGTCGATAGGCGCTGACTTCTGTTCAGCTGCCCGGCACCGACCCGGTCATTCCCAACACTCGTCGTGTGGTCACCATCGAGCGCGAGGGCGGGAGCCGGGACATGGAGAGCCGCGGGAGCAACAGCCCGCCCGACCCGGCAGTCGCCGGCCCCCTGCCGTACGAGGGTGTCTGGCGGTTCACCGCCCCCGCGGTGGACGTCTCCGTACCGCAGGCGAGGCACGCCGTACGCGATCTGCTGGAACGCCAGCAGGTCCCGGTCGGCGGCGACACCGTCCAGGGCCTGCTGCTGATCGTCTCCGAACTCGTCACCAACGCCGTACGGCATGCCGCGCTGCTCTCACCGGAGATCGCCGTGGAGGTGGCCGTCGGGACGTCGTGGATCCGGGTGTCCGTCGAGGACAACCACCCCTACCGGCCGAAGGCGCTGGAGGCGGACCACGGTCAGACGGGCGGCCGGGGGCTGATGCTCGTACGGGAGATCACCGGGGAAGCGGGCGGGACCTGCGGGGTCGAGCAGACGGCGAACGGCGGCAAGGTCGTCTGGGCCGCCCTGCCGCTCGTCGTCACCGTCACCAGCCCCCGTTCGACCCCGTCAGCTCTCTGACCGCGGGGCGCGCCGCGTCCAGCACCGTCATGAACCACGAGGAGAACGGCGCCGAGGCGTGCCGCTCGGCCAACTCCGCGGCGGTGACGAAGGCCGTGTCGTCGACCTCCTCGGGGTCCGGACGCAGCGCCGCCTGCGCCAGCCCGACGAAGAGGTGGTTGAACTCCTGCTCCACCAGGCCCGAATCGGGGTCCGGGTGGTTGTAGCGGACCGTGCCCGCCTCGGCGAGCAGCGCGGGCGAGATGCCCAGCTCCTCGTACGTACGACGGGCCGCCGCCGCGAAGGGGGACTCGCCCGGATACGGGTGCCCGCAACAGGTGTTGGACCACACTCCGGGGGAGTGGTACTTGCCGAGCGCCCGACGCTGGATCAGCAGCCGCCCCGACTCGTCGAAGAGGAACACCGAGAAAGCCCGGTGCAGCTGACCCGGGGCCTGGTGGGCGGAGAGTTTCTCCGCCGTCCCGATGGTCCTGCCGCTCTCATCGACCAGTTCGAGCATGATCGCTTCTGCTGCGCCGTTCGACATAACCATCCTTCGCATCGGGCGTCACCGGCTCCTCAGTCTGCCGTACAAAAGCGGCTTGTCCGCACTTCGGAGCGCAAGACGTGTCGGTGCCCCCGCCGCACCGTGCGGCAGGGGCACCGACCGGACTATCAGAATTCGCCGGTCGCCGGGAAACCGGTCCGGCTGCGGGAGCACCGTGCGGGAGCGGCGCAACCACATTCCCCGCCGTTTCCACCAGGTGCAACGAGCCTGTCGCGCAAGGGGTTTCACCCGTGCACTCTCAGTGACAGAGCTTCGCCTCGTGCTCCGCGTGGCCGCCCGGCTCCAGTTGGAACGTGCAGTGCTCGACATCGAAATGATGGCCGAGACAGCCCTGCAGCTCGTGGAGCATCTTCTCGTGCCCGATCGAGTCGAGGACATCGGGACTGACCACCACGTGCGCGGACAGGACCGGCATTCCCGAAGTGATCGTCCACACATGGAGATCATGTACGTCGGCCACACCGGGCAGGGCCAGGATGTGGGCCCGTACCTCTGCCATGTCGACGTCCTTGGGTGCCGCTTCCAGCAGGACGTCGAGCGTCTCGCGCAGCAGCTTGACCGTACGCGGGACGATCATGAGACCGATCACGATCGAGGCGACCGGGTCGGCCGCCTGCCAGCCGGTGGTGAGGATCAGCCCGGCCGCGATCAGTACCGCGACCGAACCGAGCGCGTCCGCCAGCACCTCCAGATAGGCGCCCCGGACATTGATGCTCTCGCTCTGCCCCCTGACGAGAATGGACAGCGAGATCATGTTGGCGACCAGCCCGATGAGACCGAAGACGATCGTCAGGCCGCCCGCGGTGTCGGCCGGGGTGATGAACCGCTGGATCGCCTCGTAGAGGACGTACCCCCCGACGCCCAGTAGCAGCAGACAGTTGGCGAGCGCCGCGAGGATCTCCGCCCGTGCGTAGCCGAAGGTGCGGTTCCCGCCGGCCGGGCGGTTGGCGAAGTGGATCGCCAGGAGCGCCATGGCGAGCCCGAGGGCGTCCGTCGCCATGTGCGTGGCGTCCGCGATCAGTGCCAGCGAGTCGGCCAGCAGGCCGCCGGTGATCTCCACCACCATCACGACCAGCGTGATGCAGAGCGCGATACGCAGCCGCCCCCGGTGGGCGGCCCCCGCGGTGCCCGTCAGGGGCGGCCCTCCGTGCGTATGCCCGTGGTCGTGCCCAGCCCCCATGAGGAACCACCTTCCGGATCGTGAGCGTTCCTGTCCGAGAGGTCAGCTAACTACGGGGTAGGGGTATCGGGCAACACGGGACTGAACACCGTTGTCAGCTGCTCTGACCTGCGGAAATGATTGCAGGTCAGAGCCTTGCGACCGGCAGCTCGCCCCGCGCGTCGGGGTGTCGCAGACACCAGCCCTGCCAGGCCGACTCGACCATCTCGCGCACCCCGCGCGACGCCGACCAGCCCAGCTCGCCGCCGATCAGCTCGGCCGACGCGACGGCCTTCGCGGCGTCGCCGGGGCGGCGCGGCCCGATCACGGGGGGCAGCGCCCGCCCGCTGACCTCGCCCACCAGGTCGGCCAGCTCGCGTACCGATACGCCCTCGCCGCTGCCGATGTTGACCGTCAGGTCCCCGGAGTGGCTGTCGGCGGACAGCTTGCGGGCCACGGCGAGATGGGCGTCGGCGAGATCGGCGACATGGATGTAGTCACGCACGCAGGTGCCGTCGGGGGTCGCGTAGTCGTCGCCGAAGATCAGCGGGTGCTCACCGCGGGTCAGCCGGTCGAAGAACATCGGGATGACGTTGTACACCCCGAGGTCGGCCAGCTCCGGAGCCGCCGCTCCCGCCACGTTGAAGTAGCGGAGGCAGGCCGTGGACAGCCCGTGCGCCCGGCCCGCCGCCCGGACCAGCCACTCGCCGGCCAGCTTCGTCTCGCCGTACGGATTGATCGGGGCGCAGGCGGTCGACTCGGGGATCAGCTCCGCGTCCGGCACGCCGTAGACGGCGGCCGAGGAGGAGAACAGGAACCGCCGTACCCCCGCCGCGGCCACGGCTTCCAGCAGCACCGTCAGGCCGTACACATTGTCCCGGTAGTAACCCAGCGGCTGCTCGACGGACTCACCGACCTGCTTCCTGCCCGCGAGATGCACCACACCACTGACCTCGTACCCGGCCAGCGCCGCATCGAGGAGGCCGCGGTCCAGCACCGATCCGCGGACGAGGGGGACACCGTCCGGGAGCCGCTCGGCCAGGCCGCTGGAGAGATCGTCGAGGACGACCACCCGCTCGCCGGCCGCCGCCATCGCGCGCACCACGTGCGCCCCGATGTACCCCGCCCCACCTGTGATCAGCCATGTCATACCGGCCACCCTATAGATCCCCGGGGGCCGCGGTTTGTGGGGCGAGGCATCGATCGATCATGATGACCGCGGCAGGTTGCGCACAGCCCGGCCCGGTCTTTTCGGGACGTAAACGGCCCGTGAACTCCTGCTTCCGTCCATCCGATAGCCTCTGCCGACATGCCGCCCGCCCCTGCTGGGAACGGGCCGTCTCCGCGTGTGTCACGCCAGCTCCAAGGAGTGAGTTCGTCTGTCGACCGCCATCCTCGCCGGTGTGCCGGTACCCGGATCGTCGCTCGACGGCGATCTGCGGTCGCTGGGCTTTGACGTATGCACCGCAGCCGACGCCGAAGAAACCGTGAAGCTGCTCACCGCGGCCCCCGCCGACGAGCGGGTGGCGGTGGTCGACACCCGTTTCGTCGGTCACCTCCACGCGCTGCGCCTGGCGCTGACCGACCCGCGCTTCGCCGCTGCCGCCGTCCCCGGGGCGCTCACCGTCCAGCCCGAGGCCCGCCCCGCGCTCACCCGCGCGCTGGCCACCGCCGAGCCGGGCCCCGACACCCTCGCCGCGGCACTGGACGACGCGGGGACCGCCGTACAGCGCCCCGAACTGGGCACGCTCGTCGCCGCCGTCCCCACCGACCCGCAGACCCGGCACGAAGCCAGGGCCGCCGTCGCCGCGGTCGACGACGAGGCGGTACGGCTGCGTACGGCGGTGAAGTCCCGCGACGGCTTCTTCACGACGTACTGCATCAGCCCCTACTCGCGGTACATCGCACGCTGGTGCGCCCGCCGGGGACTGACCCCCAACCAGGTCACCACCGCCTCGCTGATCACCGCGCTCATAGCGGCGACCTGCGCGGCGACCGGCACCCGCGGCGGCTACATCGCCGCGGGCCTGCTGCTGCTCTGCTCCTTCGTCCTCGACTGCACCGACGGGCAGCTCGCCCGCTACTCGCTCCAGTACTCCACGCTCGGCGCCTGGCTGGACGCGACCTTCGACCGGGCCAAGGAGTACGCCTACTACGCGGGCCTCGCCCTGGGAGCCGCCCGCAACGGCGACGACATCTGGGTCCTCGCGCTCGGCGCGATGGTGCTCCAGACCTGCCGCCATGTCGTGGACTTCTCCTTCAACGAGGCCAACCACGACGCCTCTGCCAACACGAGTCCCACCGCGGCCCTCTCCGACAAGCTCGACAGCGTCGGCTGGACGGTCTGGGTCCGCCGCATGATCGTGCTGCCGATCGGTGAACGCTGGGCGATGATCGCCGTGCTCACCGCGGTGACCACCCCCCGCATCGTCTTCTACGCACTGCTCATCGGCTGCGCACTCGCCGCCTGCTACACCACGGCGGGCCGGGTCCTGCGCTCGCTGACCCGCAAGGCCACCCGTACCGACCGCGCGGCCCAGGCACTGGCCGACCTCGCCGACTCCGGCCCGCTCGCCCAGTTCTTCGGCCAGGTCCTGAAGGGCCCCCGCAACGCCCTGCCGGTGATCGCGTTCGTCGGCGGCGCGGTGGTCGTGGGTACCTCGCTGTTCGCCCCCGTCGGCAGCTGGTGGCCCGTCGTGGGCGCCGCCGTGTACTGCGTCCTCTCCGGTATCGCCGTCTCCCGCCCCCTCAAGGGCGCGCTCGACTGGCTGGTGCCGCCGGTGTTCCGGGCGGCCGAGTACCTCACGGTCCTCGTTCTCGCCGACCGCTCCGGCGTACCCGGGGCCCTGCCCGCGGCCTTCGGCCTGGTGGCGGCCGTCGCCTACCATCACTACGACACGGTGTACCGCATTCGCGGCGGCACCGGCGCGCCGCCCCGGTGGCTGGTGCGTACGGTCGGCGGCCACGAGGGCCGGACGCTGGTGGTGACCGTACTCGCCGCCGTACTGACGACGCAGCACACCGACAACACCCGCTTCACCGTCGCGCTCACGGTGCTCGCCGTGGCCGTAGCGCTGGTGGTGCTCGCGGAGAGCATCCGTTTCTGGGTGTCCTCCGGAGCACCCGCTGTACATGACGAAGGAGAACCCGCATGATCGGCCTCGTACTGGCGGCCGGCGCCGGCCGGCGTCTGCGCCCCTACACCGACACGCTTCCCAAGGCCCTGGTGCCCGTCGGCCCCGAGCAGGACGGCGGCGCGAAGACCGTCCTCGACATCGCCCTGGGCAACTTCGCGGAGGTCGGACTCACCGAGGTCGCGGTCGTGGTCGGCTACCGCAAGGAGGCCGTGTACGCGCGCCGGGCGGAGCTCGAAGCCACGTACGGCGTCACGATCACCCTGATCGACAACGACAAGGCCGAGGAGTGGAACAACGCCTACTCCCTCTGGTGCGCCCGTGAGGTCCTGAAGCAGGGCGTCATACTCGCCAACGGCGACACCGTGCACCCGGTCTCCGTCGAGAAGACCCTGCTCGCCGCCCGTGGACAGGGCCAGAAGATCATCCTCGCCCTCGACACGGTGAAGCACCTCGCCGACGAGGAGATGAAGGTCATCACGGACGGCGACGACGCCGTCTCGAAGATCACCAAGCTGATGGACCCGGCGTCCGCCACCGGCGAGTACATCGGCGTCACCCTCATCGAGCCCGAGGCGGCCGACGAGCTCGCCGACGCCCTCAAGGTCACCTTCGAGCGCGACCCCGACCTGTACTACGAGGACGGCTACCAGGAGCTGGTGAACCGCGGCTTCCGCGTCGACGTGGCCCCGATCGGTGACCTGAAGTGGGTCGAGATCGACAACCACGAGGACCTGGCGAAGGGCCGTGAGATCGCGTGCCAGTACTGACGAGGCTCATCCCGTCCCCGGTCGTCGTCGACATCAGCGGCGGCGCCCTGGACGGGCTGGCCGGGCTCCTCGCCGACCAGCGGATCTCCGCGTCGGGGAAGCTCGCCTTCGCCATAAGCGAGGGCTCGGGCCAGGCGCTGCGCGAGAAGCTCGCGCCGGTGCTGCCCGGCGCCGACTGGTACTCGGTCGCCGACGGCACCATCGACTCGGCGGTGCGGCTGGCCGACGGCATCAAGGGCAAGCGGTACGACGCGGTGGTCGGCCTCGGCGGCGGCAAGATCATCGATGTGGCGAAGTACGCGGCGGCACGGGTAGGTCTGCCGATGGTGGCCGTCGCGACGAACCTCTCGCACGACGGCATCTGCTCGCCGGTATCGACTCTGGACAACGACAACGGACGCGGCTCCTACGGGGTACCGACCCCCATCGCGATCGTCGTCGACCTCGACGTGATCCGGGAGGCGCCGCCCCGCTTCATCCGCTCCGGCGTCGGCGACGCGATCTCCAACATCTCGGCCATCGCCGACTGGGAACTGTCCCACCAGGTCAACGGCGAAGCGGTCGACGGACTTGCGGCGGCCATGGCCCGCACCGCGGGCGAGGCGGTCCTGCGCCACCCCGGCGGGGTCGGCGACGACGAGTTCCTGATGGTGCTCGCCGAGGGGCTCGTCCTCTCCGGCATCGCGATCTCGATCAGCGGCGACACCAGGCCCTCGTCCGGCGCCTGCCACGAGATCAGCCACGCCTTCGACCTGCTCTTCCCCCAGCGTGCGGGCAGCCACGGCGAACAGGTGGGCCTCGGTGCCGCCTTCGCGATGCACCTGCGCGGCGCGGCCGACGAGGCCGGACTCTTCGCGGACGTCCTGCGCAGGCACGCCCTGCCCGTACTGCCCGGGGAGCTCGGCTTCAGCGTGGACGAGTTCGTCCAGGCCGTCGAGTACGCCCCGCAGACCCGCCCCGGGCGCTTCACCATCCTCGAACACCTCAACCTGTCCACAGACCAGATCAAGGACGCTTACGCCGACTATGCAAAAGCCATCGGTAGCTGAACTCCGCCCGGTCGTTCACCCTCCGGGCGTCAAGGACCGGCGGAGCGGCGAGCACTGGGGCGGCCGGTTCTACATGCGCGAGGTATCGCTGCGCATCGACCGCCACCTGGTGAACACGCGCATCACGCCCAACCAGCTGACCTATGTGATGACCGTCGCCGCCGCCTTCGCCGCCCCCGCCCTCCTCGTACCGGGGATCTGGGGCGCGGTGCTCGGCGTGCTGATGGCTCAGCTCTATCTGCTTCTCGACTGCGTCGACGGCGAGGTCGCCCGCTGGAAGAAGCAGTACTCGATGGTGGGCGTCTACGTGGACCGCGTAGCCGCCTATGTGCTCGACGCCGCGGTGCTGGTCGGCTTCGGTCTGCGCGCCGCCGACCTCTGGGGCTCCGGGCGGATCGACTGGCTGTGGGCCTTCCTCGGCACCCTCGCCGCCCTCGGCGCCGTCATGATCAAGTCCGAGACCGACCTCGTCGGCGTCGCCCGTCACCAGCAGGGGATGCCGCCGGTCAAGGAGACGGCGTCCGAACCGCGCTCCTCCGGCATGGCACTGGCCCGCCGGGCGGCCGGGGCGCTGAAGTTCCACCGGCTCGTCCTCGGGATCGAGGCGTCCCTGCTGATCCTGGTCCTGGCGATCGTGGACCAGATCAGGGGAGACCTGTTCTTCACCCGGCTCGGTGTCGCGGTACTGGCCGGCATCGCGCTGCTGCAGAGCGTGCTCCACCTCGTGTCCATCCTGGCTTCGAGCAGGCTCAAGTGAGCGCCCCGATGAAGGTCGGCGCGGTGATCATCACCATGGGCAACCGCCCCGACGAGCTGCGCGCCCTGCTCGACTCGGTCGCCAAGCAGGACGGCGACCACGTCGAGGTCGTCGTGGTCGGCAACGGCGCCCCGGTGCCGGACGTCCCCGACGGCGTACGCACCGTGGAGCTGCCCGAGAATTTGGGCATCCCCGGCGGCCGGAACGTCGGCATCGAGGCCTTCGGGCCGGGCGGCAGTGACATGGACGTCCTGCTCTTCCTCGACGACGACGGTCTGCTGCCGAACACCGACACGGCCGAGCTGTGCCGCCAGGCCTTCACCGCCGACCCCGAGCTGGGCATCATCAGCTTCCGGATCGCCGACCCGGACACCGGAGTCACCCAGCGCCGCCACGTCCCGCGGCTGCGCGCCTCCGACCCGATGCACTCCTCTCGCGTGACGACGTTCCTCGGCGGGGCCAACGCGGTACGGTCGAAGGTCATCGGCGAGGTCGGCCCGCTCCCCGGCGAGTTCTTCTACGCGCACGAGGAGACCGACCTGGCCTGGCGGGCCCTCGACGCGGGCTGGATGATCGACTACCGCGCCGACATGGTCCTCCACCACCCGACGACCGCCCCCTCCCGGCACGCGGTCTACCACCGCATGGTGGCCCGCAACCGGGTCTGGCTGGCCCGCCGGAACCTTCCCGCACCACTGGTGCCGGTCTATCTGGGCGTCTGGATGCTGCTCACGCTGCTCCGCCGGCCCTCCGGGGCCGCGCTCAAGGCCTGGTTCGGGGGGTTCAAGGAGGGCTGGACGACGCCCTGCGGACCCCGTCGTCCCATGAAATGGCGTACCGTCTGGCGGCTGACCCGACTGGGTCGGCCCCCGGTGATCTGAGAAGCTCCACCCTGAGAGCATCGGGCGTATTTTTGGGACCTGGCCCCTGCGCCTCGCCTGCACCCGATTCCGGCAGCGCATCTTGAACACGAAAGTTTCAACTTGTGAGTGACACAACCCATGGCGGTGCGGTCGCGCTGAGCGACCGCCCGTCTCCCGACGACGGTCTGTCCTCGGCCGAGCTGGCCGGAAAGTACGGCCTGTCGGTGAGCGGTGCCAGGCCTGGGCTCCTGGAGTACGTCCGCCAGATCTGGGGCCGACGCCACTTCATCCTGGCCTTCTCCTCCGCGAAGCTGTCGGCCCAGTACAGCCAGGCCAAGCTGGGGCAGCTGTGGCAGGTGGCCACCCCCCTGCTCAACGCGGCGGTCTACTACTTCATCTTCGGCCTGCTCCTCAACACCAAGAGGGGGCTGTCGCACGACGTCTTCATCCCCTTCCTGGTGACCGGGGTGTTCGTCTTCACCTTCACGCAGAGTTCGGTGATGGCCGGCGTCCGCGCGATCTCGGGCAACCTCGGGCTGGTGAGGGCGCTGCACTTCCCGCGCGCCTCGCTGCCCGTCTCGTTCGCCCTGCAGCAGCTCCAGCAGCTGCTGTACTCGATGATCGTGCTCGTGGTGGTGGCCGTCGGCTTCCACAGCTATCCGTCGCTGTCCTGGCTGCTCGTCATCCCCGTGCTCGCGCTCCAGTTCGTGTTCAACACGGGACTCGCGCTGATCATGGCGAGGCTCGGCAGCAAGACCCCCGACCTGGCGCAGCTGATGCCGTTCGTGATGCGCACCTGGATGTACGCGTCCGGCGTGATGTTCTCCATCTCGGTGATGCTCAAGGGCAAGCCGCCGTGGATCGCGCACGTGCTCCAGTGGAATCCGGCCACGGTCTACATGGACCTGGTCCGGTTCGCCATGATCGACGGGTACGGATCCGAGAATCTGCCTCCGCACGTCTGGGTGGCCGCAGCGGGCTGGGCGGTTCTGCTGGGCGTCGTGGGCTTCGTGTACTTCTGGAAGGCTGAGGAGCGGTACGGCCGTGGCTGAGGAAATGAACCAGGCGCGCATCCCCACGGTCATCGCCGACGATGTGCACATCGTGTACCGCGTCAACGCCGGTGGCGGCGGCAAGGGCGCGGCCACCGCGGCGCTCAGCCGGATCGTGGGCAAGGACAAGAGCGCGTCGCGCGGAGTCCGCAAGGTCCACGCCGTACGCGGGGTGACCTTCACGGCGTACCGGGGCGAGGCCATCGGTCTCATCGGATCCAACGGGTCCGGCAAGTCGACCCTGCTGCGGGCCATCGCCGGACTGCTGCCGACCGAGAGCGGCAAGGTCTACACCGACGGCCAGCCCTCCCTGCTGGGGGTCAACGCCGCGCTGATGAACGACCTCACCGGCGAGCGCAACGTCATCCTCGGTGGCCTGGCCATGGGCATGTCGCGCGAGGAGATCCGCGAGCGGTACCAGGGGATCGTCGACTTCTCCGGCATCAACGAGAAGGGCGACTTCATCACCCTGCCGATGCGGACGTACTCCTCCGGCATGGCGGCCAGGCTCAGGTTCTCCATCGCGGCGGCCAAGAACCACGACGTCCTCATGATCGACGAGGCGCTGGCGACCGGCGACCGCAAGTTCCAGATCCGTTCGGAACAGCGCATCCGCGAACTCCGCAAGGAGGCCGGCACGGTCTTCCTCGTCAGCCACAGCAACAAGTCGATCAGGGACACCTGCGACCGCGTCCTGTGGCTGGAGAAGGGCGAGCTGCTGATGGACGGTCCGACCGAAGAGGTCGTCAAGGCGTACGAGAAGGAGACCGGCAAGTAACCGGTCCACCGCAGAAGCCCCCCGCCGGATTTTCCGGCGGGGGGCTTCTCGTCTGCGGATCGCCGGACGGACCCGCCGGCCGCGGCGGGATCCGGGCGTCCGGCGGCGCGTCACGCACTGCTCCTGATGAGTCAAGTGATCGTCAAGTACTGTGCGCGCAGGGAAGGTTGTCGGCGATTGAAGTGTTCTTGTGATGTGCGCTGCACCCCGCCGACGTGCCAGGCGTTGTACAACGTAAGCTGTACCGGTGCTGATTCACGGCAAGTGGGGCCATAACCCCGCGTCGCCATCCCGGCGTCGCCTTGCCTGAAGGTCCGCGCGGCGTGTCCGAAATGGGATGTATTGAGTCAGCAGTGTAGAACGGGAGATGTGACGGCAATGGCAACGGACGTGTCCCAGCTCCGAGATGTTCTCGCCGTTCCCGCGCCTGGCAGCATGCGGTGACGGGCGTCCGGGACGCGGGCACCGACAGCCATGCGCGCACCACGCTCGACAAGGCCTCCGGCGAGAACTTCCCGGTGGCCCCGTTCTTCCTGCCACGTGCCTGGCGCGACGACCTGATGGCCGTGTACGGGTACGCCCGCCTCGTCGACGACATCGGCGACGGCGACCTCGCCTCACCCGCCACCGACGCCCGCCTCCTGGGCCTCGATCCCGCGCTGGCCGACGACCGGCTCGCGATGCTCGACGCCTTCGAGGCCGACCTCCACCGGGTGTTCGGGGACGCGCAGGAACAGCCGCGCCACCCCATCCTGCGCACGCTCCGGCCGACCGTCCGCCGCTGCGCCCTGACACCCGAGCCGTTCCTCGGGCTGATCCGGGCCAACCGCCAGGACCAGACGGTGCGGCGCTACGAGACGTACGAGGACCTCCTCGCGTACTGCGAACTCTCGGCCAATCCCGTCGGCCGCCTCGTCCTGCAGATCACCGGTACCGCCAGCCCGGAACGCATCCGGCGCTCCGACGCCATCTGCACCGCGCTGCAGATCGTCGAACACCTCCAGGACGTCGCCGAGGACCTCGGCCGCGACCGCATCTATCTCCCCGCCCTGGACATGAAGCGATTCCACGTCCGGGAAGCGGATCTGGCCGTGCCGAGCGCGGGTGCTTCCGTGCGGGCGCTCATCGCCTACGAAGCCCAACGCGCCCGGGGTCTGCTGAATGAAGGCACCCCGCTGGTGGGTAGCGTCCACGGCAGGCTCAAGCTGCTGCTCGCCGGGTTCGTCGCCGGTGGAAGCGCCGCTCTCCAGGCGGTCTCCGCCGCCGGATTCGACGTGCTTCCCGGACCGCCCAAGCCCACGAAGCTCACGCTGTTGCGCGAAGTGGGAGCCGTCTTGCGAGGAACGCGTAGAGAGGGGTGAGCCGGACAGTGGAGGGACACACGCTGGTCTCCGGGCCCGTAATGGCTGCATACACGTACTGCGAGGCAGTCACGGGGCAGCAGGCGCGTAATTTCGCGTACGGCATCAGGCTGCTGCCCGCAGACAAGCGGCAGGCGATGTCCGCGCTGTACGCCTTCTCGCGCCGCGTCGACGACATCGGCGACGGCGAACTGGCACCCGACGTCAAGCAGGAGCGGCTGGAGTCGACCCGCGAACTGCTCGGACGGATCCGTGAAGGAGCCGTCGACGAGGACGACACCGACCCGGTCGCGGTGGCCCTCGCCGACGCGGCACGACGGTTCCCGATTCCGCTCGGCGGGCTCGACGAGCTCATCGACGGCGTACTGATGGACGTGCGCGGCGAGACCTACGAGACCTGGGACGACCTGGAGGTCTACTGCCGTTGTGTGGCCGGTGCGATCGGCCGGCTCTCGCTCGGCGTCTTCGGCAGCGGCACCGGCACGGCCGACGCCGAGCGGGCCTCCGAGTACGCCGACACGCTCGGTCTCGCCCTCCAGCTCACCAACATCCTGCGCGACGTCCGGGAGGACGCGGGCAACGGACGCACGTACCTGCCTGCCGACGACCTCGCCAAGTTCGGCTGCTCCGCGGGCTTCCACAGCGCGACGCCGCCCGAGGGCTCCGACTTCGCGGGTCTGGTGCACTTCGAAGTGCGGCGCGCCCGCGCGCTCTTCGCCGAGGGGTACCGGCTGCTGCCCTACCTCGACCGCCGCAGCGGAGCCTGTGTCGCCGCGATGGCGGGCATCTACCGCCGTCTCCTGGACCGCATCGAAAGGGACCCCGAGGCGGTCCTGCGCGGACGTGTCTCGCTCCCCGGCCGGGAGAAGGCGTACGTCGCGGTGCGCGGCCTCTCCGGCCTCGACACCAGGCACATCTCGCGGCAGAGCGCCCGGAGGCGCGCCTGATGCCCCTCGACAGACCCGCTCCGCGAACCGCGGTCCGGCGGCACTCAACCTCCCGGGGGACCGGCGCGTCCCTGACTGCGATGCCCTGCTGTCCGGACCCGGCCGCCGGGGCCGAGAAGGAGGGCGTATGACAGCCGGAGGAACGCGCTCCGCGCACGCGGTGGTGATCGGCGGAGGCCTCGCCGGGGTCACGGCCGCGCTCGAACTCGCCGACGCCGGAGTGCGGGTGACCCTGCTCGAAGGCCGGCCGCGGCTGGGCGGCCTCGCCTTCTCCTTCCAGCGCGGCGAGCTCACCGTGGACAACGGCCAGCACGTCTACCTGCGTTGCTGCACCGCCTACCGCTGGTTCCTCGACCGGGTCGACGGAACGGCCCTGGCTCCGCTGCAGGACCGGCTCGACGTTCCCGTACTCGACGTCGCACCGGCCGGTGGCCCGCGGCTGGGCCGGTTGCGCCGCAGCGCGCTGCCCGTGCCGCTGCACCTCGCCAGGAGCCTCGCGACCTATCCGCATCTCTCGCTCGCCGAGCGGGCGAGCGTCGGCCGCGCCGCGCTGGCTCTCAAGGGACTCGACCTGGCCGACCCGGCCCTCGATGCCGTCGACTTCGCGAGCTGGCTGCGCCGCCACGGCCAGTCGGACCGCACCATCGAGGCCCTCTGGGACCTGGTGGGCGTCGCCACGCTCAACGCCACCGCGCCCCACGCCTCGCTGGGACTCGCCGCGATGGTCTTCAAGACCGGGCTGCTCTCCGAGGCGGGGGCCGCCGACATCGGCTGGGCCCACGTACCGCTCGGCGAACTGCACGACACACTCGCCCGCAAGGCGCTCGACTCCGCGGGGGTGCGCACCGAACTGCGTACCCGTGTCACGGACATCTCCCGTGACGACAACTCCGGTGCGGGCGAGGAGAGTTGGCGCGTCGAGGTGGACGGCGGGACGCTCACGGCCGACGCCGTCGTGCTCGCGGTGCCGCAGCGTGAGACCCATGCCCTGCTCCCCGAAGGCGCGCTCGAAACCCCTGGGAATCTGCTGGAGATCGGAACCTCACCGATCCTCAACGTCCATGTCGTGTACGACCGCAAAGTACTCCGGAAGCCCTTCTTCGCCGCGCTCGGCACCCCCGTGCAGTGGGTCTTCGACCGCACGGACGCCTCGGGGCTGAAGGGCGGCGGGCAGTACCTGGCGCTCTCCCAGTCCGTCGCGGACGACGACATCGACCAGCCTGTGTCCGTGCTGCGGCAGCGTTATCTTCCCGAGCTGGAACGGCTGCTCCCCGCCGCGCGCGGCGCGGGTGTACGGGACTTCTTCGTCACCAGGGAACGGACCGCGACGTTCGCGCCCGCCCCGGGTGTCGGGCGACTGCGCCCGGGTGCACGTACCAGGACACCCGGGCTCTATCTGGCGGGTGCGTGGACCGCCACCGGCTGGCCGGCGACCATGGAAGGCGCAGTGCGCAGCGGCTTCAGCGCCGCTGGTGCCGCGCTCTCCGGACTCGGCCGCCCCCACGATCATCCGCTTCAGGAGGCGGCATGAGCACTGTTACTGGAACAAGAGGAGAGCCTGTGACCCCGGCCGCAGACACCGTCGACATCGTCGCGCTTCTGGAGCGCGGACGGGCCCTGTCCTCACCGGTGCTGCGCGCTGCCGTTGACCGGCTCGCACCACCCATGGACACCGTCGCCGCCTACCACTTCGGCTGGATCGACGCCGAGGGCCGCCCCTCCGACGGGGACGGCGGCAAGGCCGTGCGCCCGGCACTCGCGCTGCTCTCGGCGGAGGCCGCGGGCGCCGCGGCGGAGGTCGGCATTCCCGGCGCCGTCGCCGTGGAACTCGTCCACAACTTCTCGCTGCTGCACGACGACCTGATGGACGGGGACGAGCAGCGCCGCCACCGGGACACCGTCTGGAAGGTGCACGGCCCCGCCCAGGCGATCCTCGTCGGCGACGCGCTCTTCGCACTGGCGAACGAGATCCTGCTGGAGCTCGGCACCGTGGAGGCCGGGCGCGCCACGCGCCGGCTCACCACCGCCACCCGCAAGCTGATCGACGGTCAGGCCCAGGACATCTCCTACGAGCACCGCGAACGGGTCACCGTCGAGGAGTGCCTGGAGATGGAGGGCAACAAGACGGGCGCCCTGCTCGCCTGCGCCGTCTCCATCGGCGCGGTGCTCGGCGGCGCCGACGACCGGACGGCCGACACGCTGGAGGCGTACGGCTACCACCTCGGCCTGGCGTTCCAGGCCGTCGACGACCTGCTCGGCATCTGGGGCGACCCGGAGGCGACCGGCAAGCAGACCTGGAGCGACCTGCGCCAGCGCAAGAAGTCCCTGCCGGTCGTCGCGGCACTCGCGGCCGGCGGACCGGCGTCGGAACAGCTGGGCGAACTGCTCGCTGCCGACGCCAAGAGCAATGACTTCGACACCTTCTCCGAGGAGGAGTTCGCCGCACGGGCGGCTCTCATCGAAGAGGCGGGCGGCCGGGAGTGGACCTCCCAGGAAGCCCGCAGGCAGCACGCGATCGCCATCGACGCGCTCACCGGTGTCGAAATGCCGGAAAGGGTACGGGCGCAGCTCATCGCGCTCGCCGACTTCGTCGTAGTACGGAAGAGATGATCACCATCGCCACATAATTCGCAGTCGCCGGCCGGCGTCCGTGGACGCCGGCCGACGGAGACCCCAGCACAGCAGAGGAAGTACTGCACGAAGGGGAAGCCATGACAGCGACGACCGACGGAAGCCCCGGAGCCATGGAGCCCCGCGCAGCCTCGGCCAGTGAAACAACCGAAACTATCCCCGTCGGCGATCCGGTACGTGACGCCGCCGAGCGGGCCGCAGCGAACTCCGTCGAGTACCTGCTCCGAGCCCAGGACGCCCAAGGCTGGTGGAAGGGCGATCTGGAAACCAACGTCACCATGGACGCCGAGGATCTGCTGCTGAGACAGTTCCTCGGAATCCAGGACGCGCGGACCACCGAGGCCGCGGGCCGGTTCATCCGGGGCGAGCAGCGCGAGGACGGCACCTGGGCCACCTTCTTCAAGGGCCCCGGTGAACTCTCCACCACCATCGAGGCGTACGTGGCCCTGCGGCTCGCCGGGGACGCACCCGACGCACCGCACATGGCACTCGCCTCCTCCTGGATCCGCGCCCACGGCGGGGTCGCCGCGAGCCGGGTGTTCACCAGGATCTGGCTCGCGCTCTTCGGCTGGTGGAAATGGGACGACCTCCCCGAGCTACCACCTGAGATGATTTTCCTGCCGAAGTGGTTCCCGCTCAACATCTACGATTTCGGCTGCTGGGCCCGGCAGACGATCGTGCCGCTCACCGTCGTCTCGGCGAAACGCCCGGTACGCCCGGCCCCCTTCGCCCTGGACGAGCTGCACATCGACCCCGGCGACCCCAATCCGGCCAAACCGCTTGCATCCGTGTCCAGTTGGGACGGGGCGTTCCAGCGTCTCGACAAGGCGCTGCACGTCTACCACCGCATCGCACCGCGAAGATTCCGCAAGGCGGCGATGAACGCGGCGGCCCGCTGGATCATCGAGCGGCAGGAGAACGACGGCTGCTGGGGCGGTATCCAGCCGCCCGCCGTGTACTCGGTGATCGCCCTGCACCTGCTGGGATACGACATCGACCACCCCGTGATGCGGGCGGGCCTCGCGTCGCTGGACCGGTTCGCCATCTGGCGCGAGGACGGCGCCCGCATGATCGAGGCGTGCCAGTCCCCGGTCTGGGACACCTGCCTGGCCACCATCGCGCTGGCGGACGCGGGGCTGAGCCCCGATCACCCGGCGCTCGTCAAGGCCGCCGAGTGGATGCTCGGCGAAGAGATCGACCGGCCCGGCGACTGGTCCGTACGCCGTCCCGAACTGGCCCCCGGCGGCTGGGCGTTCGAGTTCCACAACGACAACTACCCCGACATCGACGACACCGCCGAGGTCGTCCTGGCCCTGCGTCGCGTTCAGGTGCCGGACCGGGGGCGCCTGGAAGGTGCCATCGCGCGGGGCGTGCGCTGGAATCTCGGTATGCAGTCCAAGGACGGCGCCTGGGGAGCCTTCGACGCCGACAACGACAGTCCGTTCCCGAACCGGCTGCCGTTCTGCGACTTCGGTGAGGTCATCGACCCGCCGTCGGCCGACGTCACCGGGCACGTCGTGGAGATGCTCGCCATCGAGGGGAAGGCCCACGACCCGCGCACCCGGCGCGGGATCGAGTGGCTCCTCGCCGAACAGGAGGCGACCGGGGCCTGGTTCGGGCGCTGGGGCGTCAACTACATCTACGGCACCGGGTCGGTGATCCCGGCACTCACCGCGGCCGGGCTGCCCACCTCCCATCCGGCCATCCGCCGTGCGGTCTCCTGGCTGGAGTCCGTACAGAACGAGGACGGCGGCTGGGGCGAGGACCTCCGCTCCTACAAGGAGGAGGAGTGGATCGGGCACGGCGCCTCGACCGCGTCGCAGACCGCCTGGGCACTGCTGGCGCTGCTCGCGGCGGGGGAGCGGGAGAACAAGGCCGTGGAGCGGGGCGTCAGCTGGCTCGCCGAGACACAGCGTCCGGACGGCGCCTGGGACGAGCCGTTCTTCACCGGCACCGGCTTCCCCTGGGACTTCTCGATCAACTACAACCTCTACCGGCAGGTCTTCCCGCTCACCGCACTGGGACGGTACGTCCACGGTGAGCCCTTCGCCGCGACCCGGCAGGGGAGCTGATGGCGGAGGCCCCTGACAGTGCGCCGCTGCTGATCGCCTGTGCGCTCGGCATCGAGAAGTTCGCCCTGCGCACCGGCGGGCGCGGCGGCGCACCGGGTCCGGTGACCGTACTCCGTACGGGCATGGGGCCCGAGGCGGCGGCACACGCCGTCACCCGCACGCTCGGCGAGGCCCCCGCGCGGGACTCCGCCGTGATCGCCTCCGGCTTCTGCGCCGGTCTGCTGCCCGGGATGAACCCGGGCGACGTGATCGTCGCGGACGAGACCAGGCACGCCGCGGGGGTCACCCCCTGTGTGGGCACCGAACTCCTCGCCAAGGCGTTGGCCGCCACCCTGCCCGGCCGAACCGTGCACACCGGTCCGATGACCGGCTCAGACCATGTAGTACGCGGCCACGAAAGGGCCGAGCTGCGTGCCACAGGGGCGATCGCCGTGGACATGGAATCCGCGGCGACGCTCTGGAGCGCCGTAAGGGCCGGGCCCCGCCCGGTTGCGGCCGTACGAGTGGTCGTGGACGCTCCAGAACATGAACTCGTCCGAATCGGGACGGTACGCGGTGGAATATCGGCCTTCCGCGTTCTCCGTGCCGTCCTTCCAGCTTTCTATGAATGGCACCGTTCTTTGCTGCTCCCCAGGAGGTGAGCTAGATGGCCATGCCGCTCCGTCAGACCATCAGGGTCGGGACGTATCTCTTCGAACAGAAACTCCGCAAGCGCGAGAAGTTCCCATTGATCGTCGAGCTGGAGCCTCTCTTCGCCTGCAACCTCGCGTGCGAGGGCTGCGGGAAGATCCAGCACCCGGCGGGAGTTCTCAAGCAGCGCATGCCGGTGGCACAGGCCGTGGGCGCGGTGCTCGAATCGGGCGCCCCGATGGTTTCCATCGCAGGTGGCGAGCCCCTGATGCACCCGCAGATCCATGAGATCGTGCGGCAGCTGGTGGCGAAGAAGAAGTACGTCTTCCTCTGCACCAACGCGATGCTGATGCGCAAGAAGATGGACAAGTTCACCCCCTCGCCCTATTTCGCGTTCACGGTGCACATCGACGGGCTGCGCGAGCGGCACGACGAATCCGTGGCGAAGGAGGGGGTGTTCGACGAGGCCGTGGAGGCCATCAAGGAAGCCAAGAAGCGCGGATTCCGGGTCACCACCAACTCCACGTTCTTCAACACCGACACTCCGCAGAACATCATCGAGGTACTCAATTACCTCAATGACGATCTCGAAGTGGACGAGATGATGATCTCGCCCGCCTACGCCTACGAGAAGGCACCGGACCAGGAACACTTCCTGGGTGTCGAGCAGACCCGGGAACTCTTCAAGAAGTCGTTCGCCGGCGGGAACAGGGGACGGTGGCGTCTCAACCACTCGCCGCTCTTCCTGGATTTCCTGGAAGGCAAGGTCGACTTCCCGTGCACCGCGTGGGCGATCCCCAACTACTCGCTCTTCGGCTGGCAGCGCCCCTGCTACCTGATGAACGACGGGTACGTCCCCACGTACAAGGAGCTCGTCGAGAAGACCGACTGGGACAAGTACGGACGCGGCAAGGACGACCGCTGCGCCAACTGCATGGCGCACTGCGGCTACGAGCCGACCGCCGTACTCGCCACGATGGGCTCGCTCAAGGAGACCATCCGTGCCGCCCGCGAGACGGTCTCCGGAAACCGCGGGTGACGTGATGACCGGTGGGGAGCCGGTGACACCGGCTCTCCCCGCGCCGCCGGCCCGGCCTGTCGCGGTGCGCCGCCCCTCGCGGCGCATCCAGGCCGGGCCGGTGGCGGTCGCGCCGGGGTTCCCGACGCCGCTGTGAGCGACAAGAAATCCGAGAGGGGGCCCAAGCGTGTCGATCTTGGAAAATATCCGGGGGCCGCGCGACCTGAAGGCGCTGGAAGACACTGAACTCGGTGAACTGGCCGAGGAAATAAGGGAGTTCCTGATCCAGGCGGTGGCCAGGACCGGCGGACATCTGGGACCGAACCTGGGGGTCGTCGAACTCACCATCGCCCTGCACCGGGTGTTCGACTCGCCCGCCGACCGCATCCTGTGGGACACCGGCCACCAGAGCTACGTGCACAAGCTGCTCACCGGGCGGCAGGACTTCTCCAAACTGCGCAGCAAGGGGGGCCTCTCCGGCTACCCCGCCCGCGCGGAGTCGGAACACGACGTCATCGAGAACTCGCACGCCTCCACGGTCCTGGGCTGGGCCGACGGCCTCGCCAAGGCCAACGAGGTGCGGGGCAGGACCGGCCATGTGATCGCGGTGACCGGCGACGGAGCGCTCACCGGCGGGATGGCGTGGGAGGCGCTGAACAACATCGCGGCGGCCGGTGACCGCCCGCTGATCATCGTCGTCAACGACAACGGACGGTCGTACGGGCCCACGATCGGCGGCCTGTCCCACCACTTCGCCACGCTCCGGACCACCGACGGCTACGAGCGCTTCCTGGCCTGGGGCAAGGACGTGCTCCACCACACCCCCGTCGTGGGGCAGCCGCTCTACGAGTCGCTGCACGGCGCGAAGAAGGGGTTCAAGGACGCCTTCGCACCCCAGGGGATGTTCGAGGACCTGGGGCTCAAGTACGTCGGGCCGATCGACGGGCACGACCTGGAAGCCGTCCAGACGGCGCTGGTCCGCGCGAAACGCTTCCACGGTCCGGTGCTCGTGCACTGTCTGACCGAGAAGGGCCGCGGATACCGGCCCGCCCTGGAGGACGACGCGGACCGTTTCCACACCGTCGGCGTCATGGACCCGCTGACCTGCGAGCCGCTCGCCGCGTCCAGCGGCCCGTCCTGGACCTCGGTGTTCGGCGCGGAGATCGCCGAGATCGGCGCCGAACGCCCCGACGTCGTGGCGGTCACCGCGGCGATGCTGCACCCGGTCGGGCTCACCGAATTCGCCGAACGGTTCCCCGACCGGGTCTGGGACGTGGGCATCGCCGAACAGCATGCGACGGTCTCCGCCGCCGGACTCGCCACCGGCGGACTCCATCCGGTGGTCGCGGTGTACGCGACCTTCCTCAACCGGGCCTTCGACCAGCTGCTGATGGACGTGGCGCTGCACAGGTGCGGGGTGACGTTCGTACTCGACCGGGCAGGTGTGACCGGGGTCGACGGGGCCTCGCACAACGGCATGTGGGACATGTCCCTCCTCCAGGTCGTGCCCGGCCTCCGGATAGCCGCGCCCCGCGACGCCGACCAGCTCCGGGCCCAGCTGCGGGAAGCCGTCGACGTCGACGACGCGCCGACCGTGCTGCGCTTCCCCAAGGAATCCGTGGGCGAGCCGGTTCCGGCGATCGACCGGGTGGGCGGGATGGACGTACTGCACCGCGCCGACCGCCCCCAGGTGCTTCTGGTGGCCGTCGGCGTACTCGCGCCGGTCTGCCTGCAGGCCGCCGAACTCCTGGAGGGCCGGGGGATCGGCTGTACGGTCGTCGACCCCCGCTGGGTCAAGCCGGTGGACGAGCAGCTGCCCCCGCTCGCCGCCGGGCACCGGCTGGTCGCGGTCGTCGAGGACAACAGCCGCAGCGGCGGTGTGGGTTCGGCCGTCGGGCAGGCGCTGCGCGACGCGGGCGTGGACGTACCGCTGCGGACCTTCGGAATCCCCGAGCAGTTCCTCCCGCACGCCAAGCGAGGCGAGGTACTGGCCGACATCGGGCTCACGCCCGTCGAGATCGCAGGACGGATCAGCGCCGCCCTGAAAGCCAAGGAGAAGACGGAATGACGGAAGGCGCGCCCAAGGGGTTCGACCTGGCGACCCTGCTGGCCGAGCGGGGCGGTGAGCGTTACGAGCTGCACGCGCGGTACCTGAACCACCAGCTGCCGCGGATGCTGCACACCATCGGCTTCGACCGTGTCTACGAACGGGCCGAGGGAGCCCACTTCTGGGACGCGGACGGCAACGACTACCTGGACATGCTCGCGGGCTTCGGCGTGATGGGGCTCGGCCGCCACCACCCCGTCGTACGCAAGGCACTGCACGACGTGCTGGACGCCTCGCTCGCCGATCTGACGCGCTTCGACTGCCAGCCGCTGCCCGGCCTGCTCGCCGAGAAACTGCTGGAGCACTCGCCGCACCTGGACCGGGTGTTCTTCGGCAACAGCGGCACGGAAGCGGTGGAGACCGCGCTGAAGTTCGCCCGGTACGCCACCGGGAAGCCCAGGATCCTTTACTGCTCCCACGCCTTCCACGGGCTGACGACCGGCTCGCTCTCGGTCAACGGGGAGGACGGCTTCCGGGACGGATTCGCGCCGCTGCTGCCCGACACCGCGATCGCGATGGGCGATCTCGCCGCGCTGGAGCGGGAGTTGAAGCGCGGGGACGTGGCCGGTTTCGTCGTCGAGCCGATCCAGGGCAAGGGCGTCCTGGCGTCGCCGCCCGGATTCCTGCGGGCCGCCCAGGAGCTGCTGCACCGTCGCAAGGCGCTGCTGATCGCCGACGAGGTGCAGACGGGGCTCGGCCGGACCGGGGACTTCTACGCCTACCAGCACGAGGAGGGCGTCGAGCCGGACCTGGTCTGTGTGGCCAAGGCCCTCTCCGGCGGATACGTCCCCGTCAGCGCGACCCTCGGCAAGGACTGGATCTTCAAGAAGGTCTACTCGTCCATGGACCGGGTGCTCGTGCACTCGGCCAGCTTCGGATCCAACGCCCAGGCGATGGCCGCCGGGCTCGCGGTCCTCTCGGTCATGGAGGACGAGCAGACCGTCGCCAACGCCCGGGTGACGGGGGAGCTGCTGAAGTCGCGGCTGGCGGCGCTGATTCCGAAGTACGAGCTGCTGCACGACGTCCGCGGGCGCGGGCTGATGATCGGTATCGAGTTCGGCCGTCCTTCGTCGCTGAAGCTCCGCAGCAGGTGGACGATGCTCCAGGCCGCCCGCAAGGGACTCTTCGCGCAGATGGTCGTCGTACCGCTGCTGCAGAAGCACCGCATCCTCACCCAGGTCTCCGGCGACCATCTGGAAGTGATCAAGCTCATCCCGCCGCTGACCATCGGTGAACCCGAGGTGGACCGCTTCGTCGAGGCCTTCACCGCTGTGATGGAAGACGCACACGGCGGGGGCGGTCTGATGTGGGACTTCGGGAGGACACTGGTGAAGCAGGCCGTAGCCAACCGCTGACCCGTCCTGCTGGACCCATGGATTTTGCCTCAGAGGCAAGAAATTTGCCTCTGAGGCATTTTGCTGTCCCAATGGGTACATGAGCACTCCCGCCGAGGAACTCCCCGACGTCGCGCCGCGCCTGCGTGAACTGCGCCGCCGCGGACGTCTCACGCTGGAGGCCGCCTCCCACCGGGCCGGTCTCTCCCCGGCGCACCTCTCCAGGCTGGAGACGGGCGCGCGGCAGCCTTCACTGCCGATGCTGCTCTCCCTCGCCCGGATCTACGGCACCACCGTCTCCGAGCTGCTCGGTGAAATGCCGCCCGAGCGGGAGCCCGTCATCCGCGGCGGGAGGAGCGAGCCGGTCGAGGCCGACGGCTGGACGTACCACACGGCGGGCGGCTCCGGGCGAGCGATGCAGGCCCTGCGGGTGCAGGTCCCGTACGGGGCGCAGGGCGAGCTCGTCCGCGTCCATCCCGGCGAGGAGTGGCTGTACGTCCTCACCGGGAGGCTGCGGCTGAGCCTCGGGGACGCCGTGCACGAACTCGCCCCCGGGGACAGCGCCCATTTCGACTCGCTCACCCCGCACCGCATCGCCGCGGCCACCCGCGAAGGGGCCGAACTGCTCTTCGTGCACACCCTGTTGCAGAGCCCGGATCTGCACTGATGCCCCGCAACCAGATCAGTTCCGACGAGAGGCCTGCCATGTCCGCCATGAACAACGAGGAGAAGAAGTTCCCGCGGGGACTCGTCATAAGGCTGTTCGCCTACCTGGTGGCGGGCCATCTCTTCGCCGGGTTCATCTACCTGCTGTTCACGCTGGGCGGCCAGCAGTAGGCGCACCCGGCGGGCGGAGGCGGGGAACGGGGCGCGGTCGGCTCAGGACGCGTCGTCCAGCAGCCGGGCGCGCAGCTTCTCCCGCGTCTGCGGGGTGACCTTCAGCCCCTCGGCGATATAGCGGTCGGTGGTGCCCCACACCTCGTCGATGGTGGCGAATGCCCTGTCCAGGTACTCGGCGCGGGCCTCGAAGAGCGGGCTCAGCAGGCTCATCACTTCGGGGGACCGTGCGGCGGCCGACTGGTCGCCGCGCTTGACCTTGTACCGCCGGTGCGGTTCGTTCGACTTGAGGTAGTCGGCCTTGATGGCGTCCCGCTCCACGCCCACCGCGAGCAGCGAGACCGCTATGGACAGCCCGGCCCGGTCCTTGCCCGCCGCACAGTGCAGCAGGGCGGGGACACTGTCCTCGGCGAGGGCGTGCAGAACCTGGCTGTGCTCGGCGGTACGGGTGGTGATGATGGTCCGGTACGAGTCGGCCATCCCGTCCGCGGCGCGGCCGTCCCCGAGGGCCTCCCGCAGCTTGTCGAGCTTGCCGTCGCGGACCATCTTCCAGAACTCGGAGCCGTCCGCCGGGTCGGTCAGCGGGATGTTCACGTGGCGCACCCCGGGCAGCTCCACGTCCCGGCCGTCGAGCGCCAGATCCGCCGCGTTGCGGAAGTCGAAGATCGTGTGCAGCCCGAGCGAGGACAGGAAGGCCGCGTCCTGCTCCGTGGCGTGCGCGAGGTGACCGCTGCGGAACAGCCTTCCCTGCCGCACCCGACGCCCGTCCACGGTCGGCAGCCCGCCCACGTCACGGAAGTTGCGTACCCCGGCCAGCTCGGGTTCTGTCGACGGGACCTGCGGCAGCTGCTGTGTCACGGGGGCTCCTCCGTGTCTGCCGACGAGGGCCGGTGGCCGCCGTCGGCGCGGTATGGACCTGCTGATCCGGGCCGCGTCCTACGGCCCTGCGATTTCCGACGATACGACATCGGTTCCTCATGCAACCATCTCGCCCGGTGCCGCGGGGGCGGCGGTCTTATTCCAGCTTTACCAAAACTGACCGGGTGGTCTATCTCACGGCCTGTCACCCCCCTATTACGGTCGCGTAGGTCACATCGCGCGGTGCAGGATGAGCCGTTGTGGCAGACGATTCGGCAACAGAAAACAGCGACATCATCGGGTCGTACGCGGCGATCGGCGACAGTTTCACCGAGGGCGTCGGCGACCCCGGCCCCGACGGAACCTTCGTGGGCTGGGCCGACCGGCTCGCCGTGCTTCTCGACGACCGCGTCCCCGAGCACACCTTCCGGTACGCGAACCTCGCCGTGCGCGGACGCCTCCTCGACCAGATCGTCGAGGAGCAGGTCCCGCGCGCCAAGGAGCTCGCCCCCGACCTGGTCAGTTTCTCCGCGGGCGGCAACGACATCATCCGTCCGGGCTCCGACCCGGACGACGCGGCCGAGCGCTTCGAGCGGGCCCTCGCCGACCTGTGCGGTTCGGTCCGCACCGTCATGGTGACCACCGGCTTCGACACCCGGGGCGTTCCGGTCCTGCGCCATCTGCGCGGCAAGATAGCGACGTACAACGAACACGTCCGGGTCATCGCCGCACGGCACGGCGCCCCGGTGCTCGACCTCTGGTCGCTCAAGACCATCCAGGACAGGCGGGCCTGGGACGACGACCGGCTGCACCTCTCGCCCGAGGGGCACACCCGGGTCGCGCTCCGCGCCGCCCAGGTGCTGGGACTCGACGTACCGGCGGACCCGGACCAGCCGTGGCCGCCGGAGCCGCCGCGCGGCTCGGCCGAGGTGCGCCGCGACAACATCCACTGGGCGCGCGAGCACCTCGTCCCGTGGATCGGCCGCCGGCTGCGCGGCGAGTCCTCCGGGGACCATGTCGAGGCGAAGCGCCCCGACCTGCTGCCGCTGTGACCGGCCTCCGGCGCGGTCCCGGCCGAGAGGTCACCCGACAGCCTCCGAGGGGCCGCGCCGGGGCGCCGACGGGCCGTCCGGTTCGGGGATCGTTCACGGGCCCGTCCCTCCTCCGTCGCGTCGTCCGCACATAATGGATCGACATCGAACACCAGGAGGTCCCTGTGCCCGATTCCCGTTCTCTGCGGCCACGGCTCCGCGCACTGCGGCCGGAGGGCTTCGGTGCGGACCCGGCCGGGGAGCGAATGGCGCGCATCCGCCGCTCGCCCAACTTCGCCGACGGGGTGTTCCAGAACCCGGTGGGGGCCAGGACGCGACCGGCCGGATCCATGGGGGAGTTCGCGAAGGTCTACTTCCGCAAGGAGGAGCGGGTCCTCAGGTCTCCCGGCGGGACCGTGCCCGTACACGCCACGACCCTCGCCGACCTCGCCAAGCCGCCCGTTTCGGGGCTGCGGCTCACCTGGATGGGGCACTCCACCGTGCTCGCCGAGATCGACGGGCGGCGGGTGCTGTTCGACCCGGTCTGGGGCGAGCGCTGCTCCCCGTTCTCCTTCGCCGGGCCGAAGCGGCTGCACCCCGTTCCGGTGCCGCTCGCCACGGTCGGGTCCGTCGACGTCGTGGTGATCTCCCACGACCACTACGACCATCTCGACCTCCCCACCATCAAGGCCCTGGCACGTACGGACACGGTCTTCGTGGTGCCGCTCGGTGTCGGCGCCCATCTGGAGCGCTGGGGCGTGACCCCGGACCGGATGCACGAGCTGGACTGGAACGAGACCGCCGAGGTGGCCGGGCTCCGGCTCACCGCCACCCCCGCCAGGCACTTCTGCGGACGTGGCCTGCGCAATCAGCAGCACACGCTCTGGGCGTCCTGGGCCGTCGCGGGTCCGGACCACCGGATCTACCACAGCGGCGACACGGGGTATTTCCCCGGCTTCAAGGACATCGGCGCGGAGCACGGGCCGTTCGACGCCACGATGATCCAGGTCGGGGCGTACAGCGAGTACTGGCCCGACATCCACATGACCCCTGATGAGGGCATCCGTACCCACCTGGACCTGCAGGGCGGCCCGCACGGGGTGATGATGCCGATCCACTGGGGGACGTTCAATCTGGCGTTCCACCCGTGGGCGGAACCTGCCGAGCGGACGATGCTGGCCGGACACAAGGCCGGTGTCGCCACGGCCGCGCCACGGCCGGGCGAGCCGTTCGAACCGGCGGACCGGCCGGAGGTGACGCCGTGGTGGCGGTCGGTCGCCGCGCTGCCCGAGCACGGCTGGCCCACCTGGCCCCCGGCGGAGACGGGGCGGCCCCGGCCCACCGGTACCTCCCGGCGGACCGCCGGCGCCACCGAGTGACGGGCGGTCCGGGTACTCCGGGCGGCTGAGGAACGCCCCCGGCGGGAAGCGCGGTCCGGGGGGCGCCTTCACCGCCCGCGGTCCGGGGGCGCCTTCACCGCGATGCGACGGCCGTACTCTCCCGTTCCAGTAACTGGGGGAGCGGTACCTGCACGGCGCGGGCGGGCCCCCCGTCGACCAGTGCGGTCAGTTCCCGGGCCGCGGCCCGGCCGAAGGCGACCGTGTCCCGGGAGAGCGCCGTCAGCCACGGATGGACCATGCGGCACAGTGCCGAGTCCTCGAAGGAGACGATGGACACGTCACGGGGAACGCCGAAGCCGAGGCCGGTCGTGACCGCGGCCCCGGCCGCCGCCATCACGTCGTTGTCGTAGACGAGAGCGGTGGGCGGTGCGTCGCCCAGCAGGACCCGGCGGGTGACCGCAGCGCCCTCCGTGTCGGAGTAGTCCGTCGGTACCGAGCGGACCTCGGCCAGGCCCCGGCGGTCGGCCTCGGCGCGCAGCGAGCGGATGCGGCGCTCGGTGTGGGCGAGTGAGGGCAGGCCCGCGATGTGCACGATGCGCCGGTGGCCGAGTGCGTGCAGACGGCCGACGACGGAGGCCATCGCGCCTGCGTCGTCGGCCCGGATCTGCGACAGATTCGGGTGGGAACCGGGCAGTCCGCCGATGACCACCCCGGGCAGCCCGAGTTCGTCCAGCAACTCCGGGCGGGGGTCGTCGACCCGCAGATCGACGACCAGGACGCCGTCGACGCGGCGCTCGGCCCACCAGCGCCGGTAGACCGCGCACTCGGCTGCCGTGTCCTCCACCACCTGGAACAGCAGGCCCAGGTGACGCTCCGCCAGAACTTCCTGGATGCCGGAGATCAGCTGAAGGAAGAACGAGTCGACGCCCAGCATCGCCGCGGGCCTGGCCAGCACCAGACCCACGGTCGCGGAGCCCTCGCCGGAGAGCGCGCGGGCCGCGGTGTTCGGGCGCCAGCCCAGCTGTTCGGCGACCCGGCGCACCCGGTCGCGGGTGATCTCCGAGACGCCCGGCCGGTCGTTCAGCGCGAACGAGACGGCGCTCTCCGAGACACCGGCGCGGCGGGCGATGTCCTTCATCGTCGGACGGCGTGCCGCGCTGCGTCTGGCCGGCGGAGTGCCGTCGCCCGACGGGAGGTTCGTTGTCACCCGTACTCGCCTTCCCAGCGTTCCGATTACTCCGCGTGTGCGCTCTGTCGCGCATCATACGGCCCCTGGCACGCGTCGGCCGACGCTGTTCGTTCCGTGGACTAATGCGCTTGAGTGCAAGCAACCTAAAGCGCATTAGTAGTTCAGCGCAACCCTTGATGTGCACCTGCCTGACCTGCACAGTTGGACCCGGGAGCGAGTTCGGTCGGGCGAATGTATTGACTTTTCCGCAGCAGGCATTGCAATGTCTGCTGGGTGTAGACGTCCGGCGGCCTCGCAGCGTCGGCCTGCGCCTTCACGCCTGGTCCGAGCAAAGGAGCCGTTCACCGTGCGTATCTCCCGCAGAGCAGTCGCCGCTGCCGTCGTTCTTGCCACCGTCCTGCCGCTCAGCGCCTGTGGCGGTGGGGCCGACTCCGGCTCCGCCGACTCCTCGGGCAAGATCGAGGGCAACATCACCTTCCAGACCTGGAACCTGCAGGCCAACTTCAAGGACTACTTCAACGGCGTCGTCGCGGACTTCGAGAAGAAGTACCCGGGCACCCATGTGAAGTGGGTCGACCGTCCGGCCGAGGGGTACCCCGACAAGATCAGCGCCGACGCCGCGGGCGGCACGCTCCCCGATGTCGTCAACGTCTCGCCCGACCTGGTGGCCCCGCTGGCCAAGGCCGGCATCGCGATGGACCTCGACAAGGACAAGACGGCGGCGAAGTACGCCAAGGAGTACCTGCCCGGCGCCTGGAAGAGCCATCAGATACCGGGCATGCAGGGCACCTACGCCTTCCCCTGGTACCTCAACACCGGGCCGCTCTTCTACAACAAGACCCTCTTCGAGGAGGCGGGCCTCGACCCCGCGAACCCGCCGAAGACGTACGACGAGGTCTTCGCCGCAGGGCTGAAGATGGCCAAGAACAGCAAGGGCAAGATCGCGACCCTGGCGAACATCCCCACCATCGAGGACTTCGGCCGCTACGGCGGGCAGCTCATGAACAAGGCGGGCACCGGCTTCGCCTTCAACGACGCCAAGGGTGTCGAACTCCTCACCCACTACAAGGAGTTGTACGACGCGAAGGCGCTCGACCCGGAGGCGCTGACCGCTACCCCCGAGTCGACGGGCCACAAGTTCCAGACCGGGTCCGTCGCGATGAACCCGGGCAGCGCGCTCGACCTGGACAACTTCAAGAAGCAGGCCCCGAGCCTCTACAAGAACATCGGGATCACCGACCAGGTCAGCAGCACGGGCCACGCCAACATGTACGTCATGGGCGTGATGGTGAACTCCAGGACCAAGAAGAAGCCCGCCGCCGTCGCCTTCGCCCACTTCGTGACCGACGCGACCCGGCAGATGGAGTTCGCCAAGAAGGTGGCCATCTTCCCGAGCACCGAGGGCTCCCTGGACGACCCGTACTTCACCAAGGAGGACGGCACCGACGTGACCCGGGTGCGCGTCGCCGCCGCCAAGTCGCTGAAGACGGCGGTCAATTACACGCCGGTCCTGTTCAGTGACCAGATGAAGACCGAGCTGCGCAACGCGGTGGCGCGGGCGCTGCAGGGCAAGGAGAGCCCGAAGGAAGCCCTTGACAACGCTGTCAAGGCCTGTGACCGCCTCCTGCAGCAGAGCTGAGCCGAGCCCGCGATGAACTCCTCCACCGCCCCCGAGGTGATCTCCTCGGTCAGTACGCCGGCGGGCCCGGCCGACCGGAGCCACGGCTCCGGCGGCCGTGCGGCCCGCAGTGGCATCAGGCGCCAACTTCCCTTCAGTCCCTGGCTGTTCGCCGCGCCTGGACTGCTGGTCGTCGGCGTGTTCATCCTCTATCCGTTCTTCAGCACCCTGGTCAACGCCTTCACCGACCGCCGGACCCTCGTGCCCGGCCACTTCGTGGGGCTCGCGAACTTCCAGGAACTGCTGCACGACGACATGTTCTGGATCGGGCTGCGCAACAGCGTCCTGTACATGGTCGGTGTCGTCCCCGCACTGGTGATCCTGCCGCTGCTCCTCGCGATGCTGGTGCAGCGGCACATCCCCGGAATCGCCTTCTTCCGCGCGGCGTTCTACACCCCGGTCGTCGCGTCCATCGTCGTCGTCGGCCTGATCTGGGTGTGGATGCTCGACGACCGCGGACTGATCAACGCGCTCCTCGAAGCGGTGGGGATCGGCAAGGTCGGCTTCCTCAGCGACCAGTGGCTGCTGCTCGGCAGCGCGATGGCGGTCACGGTCTGGAAGGGGCTCGGCTACTACATGATCATTTATCTCGCCGCGCTGTCGAACGTCCCCCGCGAACTGCACGAAGCCGCCTCGGTCGACGGAGCGGGCGCCGTACGCCGCTTCTTCGCCGTCACCGTTCCCGCGGTCCGCTCCACCATGGTG